>CAVZJU010000001.1:0-583845 GCA_963775695.1 uncultured Actinomycetes bacterium
TTAGCGCGCTAGACCTTCCCGGCAGTCTTCCATTCCGCCCCAGATCTGCTTCATCTCGCTCGCGGTCGAGCGCACCGAGCTTGCGGCGCCCAGCTTTCCCTGCGCGACCTGGGCGAACATCTTCGGGATCAGGGACGGGCTCCTCCAGGAACCGCTCTCCCCCAGATCAGCCGCCTCCGCGACAACCTCTGGCTCCACCTCGCGACCGACGGCGCATCACCGTAGCTCGCCAGGGCGCCGCCTACTTCAGGTCCTTGTTCGACTCCATGTCGACGGCCGTTCGTGTCGACTCGTATCGATGCGTGCCGGCACCTCCCTCGTGAACGAGCGGCGGCCGATTTCGAACGCGTCCTCGTGACATCTCGTGTCGATTCGTGACGACGCGTTCGGTGGCAGCGTGGCTGCGCCCGTCCCCGGGCGCGAGCCGGATCAGTCCCGTCCGGCGCCGAACCTGCCGAACCATCCTGACGGGCGCGGTTCCGCGGGAGAGGTCCTCGTCTGGGCTCCGACCGCCCGGACGGCGACGTAGCGGTCGAGCAGGAAGCCGAGGTCGATCGCGGTCTCGAAGCCGTCCTCGGCAGCGTGGGCGATGGGCCGCAGGTGCTCCGGGTCGGGGCCGGCGAGAACGACCCAGCCCGTGACGCCTGTGGCGCCGTTCCAGCTCGCGTAAGCGGTCAGCCGCCCGCCGCCGTCGGTGCGCAGCGCGAGCGTCGGCGGAGTGGAGGGCCGACCGCTCCACGGCAGGCGGTAGGCACGGTAGGAGTCCGCTCCGTCGCTCGACTGGAAATGCCCGTCGAAGAGCACGCGCCCGGCGTGGTCGAACTCGGTGAAGTTCGGATTGGCGCCCCAGCCGACGAAGACGTTCCCGTTCGGCAGCAGCTGCGTATCCCCCTGGCTGCCGGACAGGAGACCGCCCGGGTGGGGGTAGGCCCGGGCGAGCGTGGCGGTCATCGCGTGCTGGTCGACGTGGAGGACCATGGGCCGCGACTGCGAGGCGAGCGGCGGATCGGCGTCGTTGTCGAACAGGGAGATCTCGTCGCCCGGGCCCCAGCGCGCGTCGTGCTGCCAGCCGAAGCTCGTGCCGGTGCCCATCCTGAAGTCGCTCCTCTTGCCGCCGAGGCGCCAGACGACCTTTCCAGTCGCGCGGTCGATCTCGTAGATCGTGTGCGTGTTGCGGGCGGAGACGAGGAGGTTCCCGTCTGCGTCCTCGTCGACCGAGTTGACGTGGAAGTAGTCGTATGGCGCCGCCTTCGCACCCTGTGCCGCCGGCGGCGGCTTCGAGAACGACTCGGCCACGCCGACCTCCGGCAGGCTGTGCCACTCGAACAGCACCTTGCCGCTCGGGATCGCCACCTCCTGAACGATCCCGTCGAACACCTTGCCGTCCTTGGGGCCTCCGACGGAGGAGAGGTCGTAGGGGATCCGGTGGTACACCGTGATCAGCGCCGTGTTCCGCGGGGTGAGCAGGAACTCGTGGACGTCTGCGGCGTAGCCGTTTCCCGCGTGCACGGTCGCGACCACGCGGTACGAGGTGTCCATGATCACGTCGTAGCCGTTGCCGACCCCCTGGTCGGCGTGACCCCGCCACCAGGTGAGCACGGGGCGGCCCCGGTAGACCTGCTCGCGGAAGTCCGCGACGCCCTCGGTGTTCAGCGGCCGGAACCAGACGACCTGCCCGGTGTCGTCGAGGATCAGCGGGCCGGGCTGGACGGCATGGCTCTTCGGCGCGAGGAAGACGTAGCCCGGCATCGTGTGACGCGCGGGCGTCGTGATCTTCACCACCGGGGGAGTGAGGTCGGGCCGCGAGACGAAATGCTGGACGGTGTCCTCGCTGTTCCCGCACCCGGCCGTCGCCGCGGCGGCGACCACCAGCGGAACGACGAGGAGCCCTCGCCCTAGACCAGGCCGCCCGAGTAGCGCCATGGGCCGGGCTCGAGCCGGATGCCGCGCTTACGGCTGAACTCGCGAACGGAATCCAGGACGACGCCTCCGTTGCCGTGGACTCGGCGGGCGAGCAGGTCGAGGACCGCGCAGCCCGGAGGCGGGTCGCCGGCCAGGCGCAGCGTCAGGACGACGACCTCGCCGTCCGCGACCGGCGGCTCGAACCCGTCGCCGACCTCGTCGACGCCGAGAACGAGCGAGCTCGTGCCGTCCCTCCGGAGCGCGAACCCGTTCTCGATCGGTGAGACGTCGTGGCCGAGCAACTCCAGGAGCTCGCGGAGATCGTCCAGCATCTGGCCCAGGACGACGGCCTGTCGCTCGGGCGGGAGCGGTCGGGACGCCGAGACGGCCACCTCCGCCGGCACGCCGAGCGCGAGCTTGCCGGCCGGGATGTTCGTGACCACGTAGGAGTTCGAGCCGACGATCGCCTCGCGGCCGATCCTGCAGCCGGCGTAGACGACCGTCCCGATCCCAACCTGGGCGCGGTCCTCGATCACCACCGGCGCGAAGCGGTTCTCGAACCCCTCCAGCACCGAGTGCCCGATGTTGTGGGTGACGATCACCGAGCGCATCGTCAGGAACACCTCGCGCCCGACCAGCACCGGCCGGCACGGGTTCACGAAGGCGTCGTCACCCAGGAACAGCAGGTCGCCGGCGGCAAACGTCCCCCAGGGATCGCGGGCGCCGCCTCCGCCGATCCGCACGTCGCGGCCGATGTGCCCGTTCGCGCCGATGAAGGCGTGGCGGCAGCGGATCTCCAGGCGGGGCCCGAAGTGGGTGAGCGGCCCGACGGCGAAGATCTCGTCGCACCGGACGTTCCCGCCGTCGCCGATCGAGACCCCGTCGTCGATCACGATCTGCGGGGCGGCGACGAGTGTGCCCTTCCCCAGGGTGACGCCCTCGCCGATCCGGGCGCCGTGCTCCCGGAGGGCGGCGACGCGCTCCTCGGAGGGGAGCGACCCGAACCCGTCCGGATCCCGATGCAGCGACTCGAGGAAGGCGCCGTCGACCCGGCCCTCGTCCGCGCCCAGGGCGAGGCTTTCGGGGAGCGACACTCCGTCGGTCGCGATGCCTGCCAGGAGCATCAGAGGTAGCCTAGGTCACCGAGCCGCTTCTCGACCATGGCTTCCTCCTCGGCGGACAGCGTCTCGCGCGGAACGCCGTCGACCTCGGCGCGGAGCCGGTCGCGCAGTTCCTGCGGCGCGTCGGGACGGGGATGGCGCTCGCGCGGGTCGAGATCGAGCCGGAAGGCATCCTCGTCTCCGGTCGCGAGGTCGATGATCAGCTTCCAGGGCGGGACGCGCAGGGCGAGCCCGGCGAGCGCGCCCTTGTCGGTGCGGACCGCAACGGCAGGGCGGTCGCCCTCGACGGCGAGGAGCGACTCGCCGTCGAGCCCGTCGAGCGGGGCCCCGGCCAGCTCGAGCAGTGTCGGCATCACATCCACGAGCCGGACCTGCTCACGGACGACGCCGGCCTCGACCCCGGGGGCCGAGAGGACGAGCGGCACCTCGAGGATCTCGTCGAACAGCGTCGCCCCGTGCATGTGGTAGGTGCCCTGCACCGCGGACTTGTCCTCGAAGCGCTCGCCCCACGACTCGCCGTGGTCGGCGAGGAACGCGATCGCCGTCCCGTCGCGGACGCCCGCGTCGTCGAGCGCCTGCAGGAACGACGCGAAGACCTGCTCCGACTCGCGCTCGACCGCCCGACGGTAGCTCTCGTGCAGTGCGAGCAGCGCCGCGGCGTCGCCCGACTGGATCCCGCGCAGGATCTCGTCCTTGGCGGCCCGCCATTCGCCCTGCTCGGCGTGCAGGACGTCGTACGGCATGTGCGTCGCCCAGCTGTGGAACCAGAGGCAGAAGGGCCGGTCCGCGCGCTCCTTCAGCCAGACGGCGGCCCCGTCCATCGTCTCCGAGGTCCCGGCGATGTTCGCGTCGGAGAAACCGCGGAAGAGGTAGTCCCGGTCGAAGACGAAGCTGCCGGTCTCGTAGCCGTAGGCGGCCGCGACGGTGAAGAGCGTCGGCAGGGCCGGGTCGAGGACGGCGTCCCAGTGCAGGTAGCCGTGGTGGTGGGGATAGAGGCCGGTGAGGATCGACGTCGTGGACGGAGCCGTCCACGGGGCGGCGGCGATCGCCTGGTCGTAGCGGACGCCTCCCGCGGCGAAGGCGTCGATCGTCGGCGTGCGCGCCCGCCGGGCGCCGTAGCAGCCGACGTGGTCGGTGCGCAGGGCGTCGGCGACGTAGACGACGAGGTTCACGCCGAGAGCCTCTCCGCGAGGCTCCGGCCCCGCATCCCATCGGGCGCGTCGATCCCGAGCAGGTCGAGCACGGTCGGGGCGATGTCGAGCAGATGCGCGTTCAGCTCGCCGCGCGCGGTCACGCCGGCGCCGGCGGCGATCAGGATCCCGTCCTGCGCGTGGTTGGCGTCGTCCGGGCCGGTGTCGTTCTCGAGCGTGTGCACACCCTCCTCCCCGCCGACGGTCGCGACCGAGCGCCACAGGAGGTCGCCGAAGACGACGATCAGGTCGGGTGCGACGCCGTTCACCTCCTCGTAGAGCTCCTCGGGCTTGTACACGCGGGTCGCCATCGGCCGGCCCTCGTCGTCGGGGATCGCGGCCAGCCGGGCGGCGAGATCGTCGCGGACGCGCTCGTAGTCCTCCGGCGCGACCGTCCCGTCGGGCTCGCGGCCGCGGACGTTGAGGAACACGCGCGCGTAGTAGCCGCCGTCACCCCAGGCAGTCGTCCTCGCCCAGTCGATGCCGACCTCCCGGGGAAGGCAGAGGCGGTCCGGCTCGCTCCGGAGGGCGAGCAGCCCCTCACGGCGGAGCCACTCGTTCACCCGGATCCCGCCGTCGAGACGCTTCGCTCCGTGGTCCGAGAGGACGAGCACGAGCGTCTCGTCGTCGGCGTGCCCGAGCAGGCCGCCGATCAGGCCGTCCACATGGCGGTAGTAGTCGCGGATCGAGTGCTCGTACGGGTTCCCCGGCTCGTGCTTGCGGTGCTGCGGGTCCATGTACTTCCAGAGCCCGTGGTGGATGCGGTCGTGACCCATCTCGACCATTGCGAACAGCTGCCACGGCTTGGTCTCCAGGAGATGGTCGGCGAGGCGAAAGCGCTTGTCCGTCATCTCGTACAGGTCGGCGAGCAGCCTGTCCTTGTCCTCTGTGCGGAAGTCGCGCGCGTCGAGGATGTACTCCCCGACGACCTCGGCGATCTCCTCGCGAAGGCCGGGCGGGAACGTGTACCGGCTCTCCACGGACGGAGTGAGGAAGCAGGCGACCATCACGCCGCGAAGAGGCTTCGGCGGGTACGTGCCGGGGACGCCGAGGACGATCGAGGACCCGCCCGCACGGCCGACGAGGTCCCAGAGGCGCGGTGCGTGGATCGCAGTCGAGTCGGCGATGAAGCCGCCCTCGTACGTGCGGTCGCTGCGGTTGCGGAAGCCGTAGACGCCGAGGTCGCCCGGCGTCCGGCTGGCCATCATGCAGGACCAGGCGGGGACCGTGATCGGCGGGATCACCGAGGTCAGCCGTCCGTGGACGCCGCGCGCCATCAGCTCCGAGAGCACGGGCAGCTCTTCCCGCCAGGCGTCGAGGAGCGAGGGCTCGGCGCAGTCGAGCCCGATGATCATCACCTTGTGTGTGCGCTGCCCACCCACAACGTGGCACGGTAGCCGCCCGGCTACCGGCGGCCGGGCGCGAAACCTCGTACGCCCGCACGCGGATCGCGAAGGCATGCTCGTCGGCGGTGCAGGCGCCGGGGTCGTCGGTGTGCTGCTGGACGAGCCGAGCCTTCACTGCCTCGCGGCGGAAACTCATCGCCGCGCAGCCGCATCGAATCGTGATTCGGCGAGCACACGTGCGAGCGGCAGGCTGACTTCCGGTCGTGTCAGGAGCCCAGGCGCAGCGTTCGGGACGAGCAGGCCGGCAACGCGTGCAAAGACGTTCTCGCCGTAGCTCCGGTCGAAGTCGACGGCGCCGTTCAGCTCGATGACGGTGTAGCCACCGTCGGCGAGCGGCAGGACATCGACGCCGACGAGGTCGGCCTCGACCGCGGCGGCGGCGGCCTGTGCGAGCGCGCAGGCGGCCGGCGGCGGCTCGACCGGTCGGCGCGTGCCGCCGAGCGCGATATTCGTTCGCCATTCGCCCGCGGCTGCGACCCGCTCGATCGCGCCGACGACCTGGCCGGCTGCGACCACCAGCCGCAGGTCGACCGCCTGGTTGGGGACGAACTCCTGGACGAGCACCCCCTGACGGCGGAACCAACGGCGGCGCGCGAGCTGCCGCAGGCACGTGCGCAGCTCTTCCGCATCCCGGCAGCGCTCGACGTCGCGTCCCCAGCTGCCGAACCGCGGCTTGACGACATACGGGCCGCCGAACAAGGGGGCGGTTTCCGGGTCGCCGAGCAGAGCCGTCCGCGGATGCGGCAGCCCTGCTCGGCGCAGCTGGAGCGCAGTCTGGAGCTTGTCGTGGCAGCGGAGCAGCGTTTTGGTGCCGTTCAGCACCTGCAGCCCATCGCTCTCGAGCCGGCGAAGCTCCCAAAGGGCGTCGCCGACGCCGTCGAGGCGGCGGCTCACGTCGGCCCGGCCGAGCAGAACGACGCCGTCGAGCCTTCCGAGCAGGCGTGCCGCCCGAAGCTGCGCCCCGCCCATGCGCCGGACCGGCACGCGCGCATCGCGGAACGCCCCGGCCAGCAGACGATTGGTTCCCGTACCCCGTTCCGCGACGATGACGAGTCCTCCCACGGCAGGGCAATCGTCTTCCCAGAAGATGAGAGTGGGCTAAGAGGCGCGTCAGGGTTTGGTCAACAGCCCCAGGCGGTTTCGGTGCGGCAGGTTGCGCTCCAGCCCTCCGAGCCGCGTGAGGCGGTTCGAGATGCCGCATTACTTGAGCCCGTTGTTCGACTCCAGGTCGGCGACCCTCCATGACGGTTGTGTCGATGCGTGTGGACGCGTCCGTCCTGAAGAGACTCACGACGCGCGGAGCCCAACGTCGTACCGCTCCGTGCGGGTTCGTGACCATCCGTTCGGTTGCACGAAGGTTGCGCTGCCGGTTTGCCCCCACGAACCTCGGAACGGCCACATCGTCTCGTCGTCAGAGGACGACTCCGATACGAGCGGTCTGCGGATGGTCACCGAGCGGGCTGATGCCCAGGCGAACTTCCGGCTGAGTGTCGTTCCACTTCCCGCCGAGGACGACCAGGTGATCGAGGAGCAAGGAGCACGCGGCTTTTTCGAACCGGAGGCGGCGACGCTCTTGGACGACAAGGTGCCCGACGCGAGCGTCGAGCAGAACCAGATCGCGTTCACGATCGCCGATCAGGTCGACGAGTAACGTCGAACGTCATAGGTCGGCGGTATTCGTGACTCGGGGTGTGGTCAGCGGGCGAGGCTCGTGAGAGAACGCCGAGCGTCGCGGCGCCGACATGAACTGCGTGACGTGGTGGCCGATCTTCTTGCTATGGCCGAACCGCGGCGAGTTCAGCGGCAGCGATAGGACGCTCGCGCCCGCCCGCAGGCGGCCCGGACGCAGGTAGTTGTACGGCCGGGGGCGGCACACGCGATCAGCGTTGCCGCCCGGCCGCCGCCGTTTCTCCTAGCGCGGGTCTTTGTTCGACTCCAGGGCGGCGGCCGTTCGTGTCGGATGCTGTCGATCCTTGTCGGTGTGACTCGGGAGGTCTTTTGTGAGACCACCCGAGCCCGGGTTGTGACTTGCTTCCTGACGGCTGTGCCGGCTCGTGACGTTGCCTTCGGTTGCAGGCGGGTTGCGCGACGTGAAGGCGCCGCCTCGACGGCTCCACTCCCTGGTAGGCCGACGTGGCTGCCGGCTGCCGGACCGCGCGCTCAGCATCGTCATCGTGCGCGACCGGCGCCCCGAACACCGCCAGCACCGCATCGCCGACGAGCCCTCCGGATTCTCCTTCCTGCAGACGGACAGATCGTCGCCGGCAGAGTCTAGGCGGCCCAAATTCAGGTGCTTTCCGGCTAGACCTTCCCGGCAGTCTTCCATTTCGCCCAGATCTGCTTCATCTCGCTGGCGGTCGAGCCCACCGAGCTTGCCGCGCTCAGCTTACCCTGCGCGACCTGGGCGAACATCTTCGGGATCAGGAACCGTTCCAGGGTTTCGTTGACGGCCGGGTTCGTCGTGCCCGGGTAGCCGACATTGCGCGTGTCCCGCGCCGCGGCGGTGGCGAGAATCGAGTACTTCCCGAGCGGGCGGTGGGTGTCGGCGGCCGCGGCGCGCCGGAGTCGCTCGGGCGGGAACGCGCCGGGAAAGCTCGGGAAGCTGTAGAGCTTCGAGGCGAGCGTTGCCGGCTCGGCGGCGACGCAGAGGTCGGCGAGGAACTTCTCCGCCGTCTCCCGGTTCTTTGCGAACTTCCAGATCGAGTAGACACTCGTCGCCTGCGGTAGCGCGATCCTGCCGTGCGGGCCGGCGGGCAGCGGCCAGATCCAGAGGTTGTCGGCGGCCGGCAGCTGCAGGTCCTCGGCCAGCCGGACTGCGGAGATCGCGTTGACGATCAGCGAGCCGCGGCCGGAGAACACGAACTGATTGTTCGAGGCCTGGTTCCAGCCGAACACCTCGCCGGTCTGTCCACGGCTTTGGAGATCGGCCATGAACTTCACGGCCTCGACCGTCGCCGGGCCGTTGATCGCGAGGGCGTTGTCCTCGTCCTGGAGGAACGAGCCGAAGGCGGCCATCAGGTCGAGCAGGGCGAGGTTCGAGTCCGCCTCGTTCGAGAGGCCGATCCCGAGCGGATAGCCGGCCGCCTTCAGCGCCGGGGCCGCCGCGCGGACGTGCTCCCACGTGGCGGGCGACTCTCCGACCGCGTTCCAGAGGTCGTGCCGCCAGAGCGCGGGGGCCGGGGCGTACGAGTCGGAGATGCCGAAGTACGTGCCCCGCCGCGGGTTGTAGGTGCTCCGCCGGCCCAGCACGCTGTACGGGCCGACCTGGCGCTCGACCGCGCGGACGATTGTCCCGTGGTCGATCAGCTGGTCCTCGTAGGCCGTCGGTGGTGCGAGGAAGCCGACGATGTCGTGTCCTTTCTGTGCCGACGCCTCGCTCGCCACGAGGGCGGGTAGGCGCGTGGTGGTGAGATGGTCGACCGTCACCTGGACGTCGTTGTGTGTGCCCCAGCCCTTCGCCCAGCCGTTGAACCAGACGTCGAACCCGCCGATGACGTGCGTCCACTGGACGATCGAGAGGCTGCCAGCGAGCTGACGGCCCCGGTGTCGGAGCGGGCCGGCGATCGCGGACGGCACCCGGCCCCCGGCGGCGAGGGCGGCCGCGGCGAGGCCCCCGCTCCGCAGCAGGGCGGCACGTGTCATGCCGTCGTCACCCGGGAGGGGCGGGGTCGTCGCCGACTTCATCACGGAAGCTGTCCAAGCGGCGTCGTGGTCAGCGCGAAAACTGCTTGCAGCGGGGCCGCGAACTCGACCACTCCATCCGGGTTGCTGGCGATGAAGCCGATCTCCCGGTTGGTGCCCGTGCCGTCGGCGTTCCAGAAGATCAGCCGGAACAGCCTGTTCGGCGGCAGCCCGCCGATGCTGTAGGCGACCGGCGCGTATGGAATCGCGGAGATTCCGGCGCCGTTCCTGTCCAGGCCGAGGATCGTCACGTCCGAGCCGGGCGATATGTAGGCGGTAAGGAGCTTTGCGGGGTCGGCGCCCGGTTGCGCGACGACGTCGACGATGCTGCCGCCGACCGGCCTGGTCGTCGCCGTCAGAAGGTGCAGCAGATGGTAGGCGGGGCGCAGCGGCCAGCCCGCGGTGCCCGGGCCGATCGCCGAGTAGTCCTGCGTCCCGATGTCGTAGGTGGCGTCGTAGAGGTCCCACTTCGCCGTTGTGAGGTAGCCGAGCTGGAGGGCGCGGAGCATGAGCCACGCTTCCTGGAACGCGACGGCGTTCGTCACGGCCATCGGGTTGCCGTCCGGTGCGTAGCCGGGCTCGAACGTCAGCTCGCCCTCGAACGTCCGCACGCCGCGAACGCCGAACTCCGTTACGAAGAGCGGCCGGCGCAGCTGCTCGGGGATCGAGGCCCAGATGGCCTGCACTTCGGTCAGCCGCCGCTCGATCTTCGGGGTGTCCCAGAAGTCCCAGTAGATGTGCGGCGCCCAGGCGTCGAGCAGGTCGCCCATGTAGGTCGCCATGTACCAGTACCAGTTGGCCTGCGACTGCCCGAGCAGGCTCGTCGTGCCGAGGATGCCACCACCCAGGAAATGGATTCGATCGCGCACGCCGCGGACGCGAAGCTCCCCGTCGAGCAGCCGGTAGGTCTGCTCGTACTGGCGGAGGGTCAGCAGACCCGTGTTCGGCTCGTTGTACAGCGACACCCAGAGCGGGCCGACGATGCCTCGGTGCTCGAGCAGGTCGGCGAGGACGTCGGCGAACCGCGGCATGTTCTGCATCGCGAACGCGAACGTGCCCCCCTGCCAGGCGACCTCGATCGTCGCGTCCGTGCGGTCCGCGAGCTGCACCGTCCGGACGAAGGAGGCCATCCGGTCGGGGACCGTCCACTCGGTGTTGTTGAAGAACACCCGGACGTACCGCGGCCCGAGCGCCATCACCTTGGTCTCCAGATTCGGAAGACCCGGCGGCGGCCCGCTGATGTCCGCGAATACGTGCTGGTTGAACTGCACGCCGAAGCCGCCGAACCAGCTGACGAGACCATGGTCGCGGGCCAGCGTGAACTCCGGCGGCGCCGTCGCCGTGCCTGCGCCCAGTGCAGGCCCGGGCGCGACCATGAGGGCAAGACTGGCGGAAATCGCACAGCCGAACATCGCTACCAGAGGTACTCCGAAGCGACGCACTCGGGGCAACCACCACCCCACGACTCACGCTCCGTTCAGTGGTCATGGCGGGAAATCCCCGTCACGGCCGATACTCGCCGATTCTCTGGCGCGGTCCCTCAGGGGACTCGCGTACCGGCACTTCTCCAAACTACGTACGGTGCTGAGTTGGGGCGAGGACGTGCCTGCCCCGGCACCGAGGCTCAGGCGCTGCCGGCGGAGGAGGGAGCGCATCCGCACGATCGCACCTCTCCTGGCTACGACACGGCGTTCGAACCCGCTCTACTTCAGGTCCTTGTTCGACTCCATGGCGGCGGCCGCTCGTGTCGGTTCGTGTCGTTCTGTGTCGATGCGTGTCATCTGGTGCGTGCGGAGTTCGTTCTGACTCGGTTCTCGTGACGTTTCGTGCCGGCTCGTGACGACTCGTTCGGTTGCACGCGGGTTGCGTGGAGGCCGTGACGACTCGCGGCCTAGGAGGCCGGCGCGTTCGTTTGCTCGAGGAGCGCTTCCGTCTCGGCGAGGGCGGGGCGGTAGCCCATCGAGCCGAACAGCTCTGCCGCCTTGCGGAGTGACTGTTCCCCGGTGGGGTCTGCGAGGGTGACCAGGCACCGGCCCTGGCCGAGCAGAGCGTGGGCGCGTTCTGGGACGTTTCCGAACTCCTGCCAGCGAGCGGCTGCCTCGGCATAGAGGGTTGCCGCCTCGGCGTGGCTGCCGGCGTGTTCGGCCAGTAGGGCATGGGCGGCGCAGAGGGCGTGCTCTCGAAGCGGGTAGCGTGGTTCGAGCCCCTCGGCGAGCCGCTGGGCGAGATCGGGGTCGCTGGCGGCGAGCGCGGCCCGCAGCATCGGCCCGAGTTGTCTGGAGTAGTAGGGGACGTCACGTGCACCGGGCGTCTGCTCGATCTTGGCGAGGAGCGCGCGCGCCTGTTCGGGTTTGGCGGCGGCGAGCCGGGCGGCTGCGACAGCCGCGAGCGCCTCGACGGTCAGGTCTGAGGTCGCCTGCGTGTGCGCGACCTCGTCGAGCCAGTCGGCGGTGCCGGACGTGCCCTCCGCCTCGCCGCGAGCGAGGTGGGTCGCCAGCTCGAGGGCGCGCAGCCAGATAAGCATCCATGTTCCGCCGCTGGCCTCGACGGCAGCAGCGAGCGCACCGGCTCGCTCGAGCGCCTCCTCCGGGCGGCCGAGCTCGACGAGCAGGCCGGGGCAGTCGGCCTCCATGGTCTCCGCCTGCGTGGCGAGGCCGCGCTGTTCGGCGAAGGCGATCCCCTGCTCGAAGTCGGCGAGCGAACGGGCGGGCCCGCGGAGCGGGTAGCGGGCGATGGCAAGGTTGTTCAGCAGTGCGGCGGCTTCGTTGCCATCTCCCTCCTCGATGAACAGAGAGAGCGCTCGCTCCATCTCGGCGAGGCCGTCCGGGTCGCCGAGGTAGGCGCGAGCGATGCCGCGGCGGGCGATCGCACGCGCGGGCTCGGGCAGGCCGAGCGTCTCGGCGAGCGCGCAAGCACGGTCTGCGGCTGCGATCGCCTCGTCATATGCGCCTGTGAGGAAGTGCGCGGAGGCGAGTTGCGTGTAGGCAGCGACAAGCGTCGGGCCGGGCGGCTCGTGTTCGAGCAGGGCGACGGCCTCGCCGGCGAGCGCGACCAGTCGCCCCTCGCCCAGCACGTGCGTGACGCGGGCGAGCAGGATCAGCGCCCGCGCTTCGCCCTGTTTCTCTTCGCTGGCGCGGAAGAGGTCGAGCGCCTCGTCGAGCGCGTCCGCGGCCTCGCGCGGGCGGCCGGCCTGGAAGGCGGCGTCTGCCCAACGGAGCAGCAGTTCCGGCCGCTGACGATCGTCGGCCGGGCAGAGCTCGAGCGCGCGGGCGAGCCGCGTCTCTGCCTGGGCGGTGTCGAGGCCGAGCGCGCGCTCCCCGGCGAGCGCGAGGAAGCGGCGAGCAGGTGGAGTGAGCTCGTCTGCTTGCTTCGTGTCGCCAGCCGCCTGGGCGAGCTCGAGTGCTTGCAGGTAGTGGTGGGCTAGAAGCTCCGCCAGGTCTTCGACCCGCTCGCCTGCCTTGCGCTCGATCCAGGCGGCCGCGGCGCGGTGCCGGCGCGCCCGCTCCGCCCTGGGGATCTGGGAGTAAGCGACATCGCGAACGAGTAGGTGCCAGAAGGAGTACTCGCTCTCTCCCTCCATCGAGCTCACTCGGGCCGGGCGGACGAGCTCCTTGCGGGCCAGCTCGTGCAGAGCCAGCTCGATATCCGCCCGGTCGCGGTCGCCGATCTCGGCCAGTGCGCCCACCCAGAACACCTTCCCGAGCACGGCCGCGTCCTGAAGCAGGCTCTTCCGCTCCGGAGCAAGCGTGTCCAGGCGGGCGGCGATCAGCGCCTGCAAACTCTCCGGCAACTCCATCTCGTCCGCACCCAGGTCGCGGTCGGCGAGCAGCCGAACGAACTCCTCGGCGTAGAGCGGGTTGCCGCCCGCCCGCTCCAGCACGCGCTGCTCCAGCTCCGTGCTGAGAACGCTGGTGGTGATCAGATGGGAAACGAGCTCAGCGGTCTCCTGATCCGAGAGCGGCGGCAGGTTGATCGTCGTCGCGTTTCGGATTCCCCCTGCCCAACCCGGATGTCGTTCGTACAGCTCCGGCCGAGCCGTGCAGAGGAGGAGCAGTGGCACCCCCTCCGACCACTCGGCCAGATGCTCGAGGAACACGAGCAAGGCCTCGTCCGCCCAGTGCAGATCCTCGAACACCAACACGCTCTGACGGGCCGCAGCCAACCCCTCCAGGTAGCGCCGCCAGGCCGTGAACAGCTCCTGTCGCTCAGCCGGCGAGGCCGCCTCCACCCCGACCAGCGGGGAGAGCCGCTGCACCAACCACTGCCGCTCCTGCTCCTCCGGGGAGACCGCGGCGTCTAGCTTGGCCGCAGCCACCTGCGCCGAGTCCGACTCGAGGATCCCCGCCTCCGCCTTGACGATCTCCCCCAACGCCCAGAACGTGATCCCCTCCCCATACGGAAGGCAACGCCCCTGCCGCCAGCGGGTCAGCTCCGGCTTCGTCCCCAAGTAGGCGAACAGCTCGGCGACAAGCCGGCTCTTGCCCACCCCCGGCTCACCCACGACCGTGACCAGCTGCACCGAGCCCTGCTGCGCCGCCCGCTCGAACGTCCCGACCAGCAGCGGCTTCTCCAGCTCACGGCCGACCAGCGGCGTCGTGTACCGGCGGGTGATGTCGGTCCCGAAACGGGAACGGGCCCCCTTTGCCTGCCAGAGCGAAAGCGGCTCCGACTTCCCCTTCACCGACACCGGATCAAGCGGCTCGTACTCGAACACCCGGCTCGTCGCGCGATAGGTCAGCTCTCCGACCGCGACCCCGCCCACAGGCGCGGCTGACTGTGTACGCGCTGCGGTGTTCACAACATCGCCGGTGACAATCCCCTCGCCTTGCTCGGGTCGGGCGCCGAGCGCCACTACCGCCTCACCTGTATTGATCCCGACCCGCACCTGCAACTCCAGACCCGGCTCTGCCTCGTTCAGCTCAGCAATCGCATCGAGAATCGCCAGTCCTGCCCGCACCGCCCGCTCGGCGTCGTCCTCGTGCGCCACCGGCGCACCGAAGGCAGCCATGACTGCATCACCGACAAACTTCTCCACCGTCCCCCCGTACCGCTCGATCTCCTCCCGCAGCCGAGCGTGATACGGACGGATCCGCGCACGCACATCCTCGGGGTCGGCCCGTTCCGAGGCAGCGGTGAAGCCGACCAGGTCGCAGAACAACACCGAGACGACCTTCCGCTCCTCCTGAACCGGCGCAGTCGGCTGCTCGACGAGCGGCGCCGAGCAGAAGCCGCAGAAGGCGAACCCCTCCGGGTTCTCCTTAGCGCAACTCGAGCAGATCCCCACCGGCCGAGTCTAGGCCGACTGGCAAGAGCCGAACAGGAGTGCGAAGCCGACTCGGAAGCCGGCCTACTTCAGGTCCTTGTTCGACTCCATGTCGAACCACATCGCGAACAGCGTGAACTGCGAGCCGAAGATCAGGAGCAGCGCGACCAGCACGCCGGTTGCGGCCGTGATCGAGTGGCCCAGGATGCGCAGGACGATCAGCGCGATCCCGAGCGCGAGCCCGGCGAGCCCCATCGCCAGCCCGCCCAGGTAGAAGAAGACGAGCGGGTGGAAGTCGCGGATCACGTACTTCTCCTTCATCCGCCAGAAGAACGCCTTCAGGAGCAGCCACGAGATGCGCGGGACGACGTTGCGCAGCTTGATCCCCGACCGCTCGCCGACGCCGTACACCGGCCGGGAGGGCACGTCGCGCACGCGGGCGTTGACGATGTTCAGGTGGACGAGCATGTCGTTCGGGAAGCCGTAGCGCGGATAGAGCCGGTCGAGATCGAGCGCCGCGAGCGTGTCGTGCGCGACGGCGGTGTAGCCCGACTGCGAGTCGGCGACGTGCCAGTAGCCGGAGGCGATCTTGGTCAGCAGCGACAGCACCGCATTCCCGAGGTAGCGATGGTGCGGGATCAGCTCCCACGCCTGGCCGGTGAAGAGGCGGTTCGCCTTCGCGTACTCGACCTCCCCGCGGACGACCGGCATCGCGATCCCCTCCAGGTCGGCCGGGTCCATCTGGTTGTCGGCGGCCATGACGCAGGCGACGGCCATGTGGTCCTCGACCGCGCGCTTGTAGCCGGTGACGATGGCGGCGCCGACGCCGGCGTTGCGCTCGTGCTCGATCAGCTCGACCCGCGTGTCCCGCTCCGCGGCCGCCCGGGCCCGCTCGGCGGTCGCATCGCGCGAGGCGTCGTCGACGACGTAGATCCGGTCGACGAAGCCGGGGATGCCGGCGAGCGTCTCCTCGAGCAGCGTCTCCTCGTCGTGGGCCGGGACGACGACCGCGATGCTCTTGCCCTCGAGCACTACCCCTCGGTGCGCCGGGTGAGCGGGTCCCACAGCAGCGCCGCGAGGATCCCGACGATCAGGCCGATCAGGCCGCCGATCGCGGCGCCGGTGCGGCTGTTCGCGCCGGCAGACCTGGTCGCGGACGCCTGGGAGACGATCCGGCCGGACTCGACGTCCTCGGCCAGCGAGAGCTGCTGGCGGACGGTGAAGCGGTCAAGGGAGATCGCGTTCTGTTGCTGCAGCGCCTGCGTGATCACGGAGTTCTGGTTCGCGAGCGCGACGAGCTTGTCGGTCGCGCCGATGGTCTTGTCCTTCAACACCTGCGACTGCAGCGCCTGCGCCGCTCGCAGGCGGTTCGTGATCGCCTCCAGCTGCGTGTCGTCGTAGGCGAGCTGGTCACGCAGCGACTGGATCTTGGACGCCTGGTACGGCGCGACCTGCTTGATCACGAGGTCTCCGAGCGCGTTCGCGGCCGCCGCCACCTTGGCCGGCGCGGAGCCGCTCACGGTGATCGCGAGCAGCGGCGCCGGCGTCCCCACCTTGGCGCCGGTGATCCCCGTGATCGGCTTCGTGGTCACGCGACCGCGGAGCCGGCCCGGTTTCAGCCCCACCTGCCTGGCCACCCTCTTGATCGTCGACTCCGCCGTCACGAAGTTCGAGACCAGGCCCAGCGAGGTCGGAGCCGAGCCGACCGGGGCTGCGCCCCCGGGCGCGAGCGGCTGGCCGAGGTAGACCTGCGCCGTCGCCTTGTAGGTCGACGAGTGCGTTCCCAGGGAGACCAGGTAGCCGATGACGAGGCCGGCGACGAGACCGCCGACCGGCAGCCACCAGCGGGCCGCGATCGCGCGCCAGTAGCGGCCGAAATCGACCTCCTGCTCGGCGTCGAGGTCGGCCGCGGGCCCGCGCTGAGGGTCCGAGCTCATGGCGCGGCAACCCTACCGGAGAGCCATTCCTGCTGATCCCTGCCATCGTCCGCGTACATCACGCCGGGACCATCCCATAGAGCCGCGTGTACCCCGTCAGGTACAGCCGGTCGGGCCCGACCACGACCGGCGAGTACTTGCCGTCCGGAAAGCTCCAGATGCGCCGACCGGTTGCCGCGTCGAGGCCGTACGTGCGGCCCTTCAGCGTCGAGACGTAGACGACGTCGCCGATCACGCTGGCCGAGCCCGAGATCGGCCCATCCGCCTGGAACCTCCACCGGATGTCTCCGGTGGCCGCGTCGAGCGCGTAGAAAGCGCCGCTGTACGAGCCCACGAGTATGCGCTCCTTCCAGACCGCGGGCGAGGCGTAGACGTAGCCGCCGGTCGACTGCGACCAGCGCAGCTCGCCGCTCCTCGCCCCGAACGAGTAGACCTTCCCGTCGGTCGAGCCGATGTACACGCGTCCGTACGCCGCCGCCGGCGTCGAGTAGAACGTCCCGCGGCCGCCGAGCCGGTCCTGCGCGGAAGCCCGCCAGATCAGCGCTCCCGTGCGTGCGTTCAGCGCGTAGAGGTGGTGGTCGTAGGAGCCGACGAACAGGCGTATGCCGGTGCGGGCGAACGCGCCCTTCACCTCGCCGCCGGTGCGGTAGGTCCAGACCGTGCGGCCCGTGTTGCGGTCGAAGGCATAGACGGCGCCGGTCCAGTCGCCGGCGTACACGAGCCGGCCGGCGACGAGCGGGGAGGTCTCGCTCGGCCCGATCACGCGCCGCCAGCGCAGCTTCCCCGTGCGCGCGTCGAGTGCGACCATCTCGCCGTTCAGGCCCGGCGTTCCCGGCGAGGCGTTGCACGCCTCCTTGCCCTTACGCCGGAGGTTGAGGAACGCCATGTAGACGACCCCGTCGGCGACCGCAGGCGACGCGGCCGTGCAGCGACCGGATGCGTAGCGCCAGCTCGCCCGGCCGGTGGCCGCCTGCACAGCCGTGAGCACACCCGGGTTGTTCGCGATGTACGCCCGGCCGTAGGCGACCGCCGGCGGGAACTCGAGCAGGTGGCGGCCGCGGAAGATCCACTGCACTCTGAACGGGGGCCGCAGGCGGCTCGGCAGGTACCGCAGACGCTGCTCGTCGTAGCCGTACATCGGCCAGTCCACCCGCGTCAGCGCGGCCGGCCTGCCCGGCTTCGGCCGTGGCTTCGGCTTGGGGGGCGGAGGCGGCGCGGTCTCCGTCGGGACGAACTCGACCGTGGACGAGCCGCGGATGTCGCGGGCCTGGTGCTGCTCGTAGAAGTAGTAGCCGAGCCCTGCACCGACGAGCAGGAGCACGATCACGGCGGCGCCTGCGCCGGCGATGATCCACCGCCTGCGGGTCAAGAGGAGGGCGCCGCCAGCTTGGCCGCGAAGCCCTTGACCCCGTCGGATCCGCTCACTCGCACGCGGGCGAGCGTGTACAGGTCGCCCGGCCGGGCCAACCCGTAGTTCGTCGTCGTCGCCCCGAGATAGCCGGCCTGCTGCACGGCCGCGATCACGGCTGTGTCGTACCTGCCCGCCGGATAGCAGAAGAAGTTCACGGGCACGTGGAACATCTTGCGGATGGCCGTGCGTGACCCGGTGACCTCTTCGCGCAGCCTGACGGCGTCGACGGTGGTCAGGTCGGGGTGGGTGAGCGTGTGCGCGTCGAGCTCCCAGCCGGCGGCGAGCAGCCTGCGCACTCCCGGCGGCCGGATCCCCCAGACCGGCTTCAGGTTCGCGACCTCGAGGTTGAGGACGCCGGGCCAGTGCCGCGCCCTCAGCACGGGCAGCGCCGTCCTGACGTCGCTCAGGTAGCCGTCGTCGAACGTGAGCACGACCGGCTTCGCCGGGAGCGTGGCCGCGCCGCGCCAGGCGTCGAAGACGCGCTGGAGCGTGACAGCGCGATAGCCGTGCGCCACCAGCCATGCAACCTGGGCGCGGAAGTCGGACGGGGTCACGTACAGCTCCGGGTAGGGGGCGTTGGCGGGCGGGGTGCTGAGCACGTGGTACATGAGGATCGGGACGGGCCTGAGCCGGTTTCCGGCTCCGGCCGAGTGGGCGGGCGCGGCGGTGACGAAGACGAGCGCCGCGACGACTCCGGCGTACCGGAGTGACAGGCTTAAGCCTGTCACTGCTCTGCGAAGGGCGTTGCCGGGCGAACTCATCGCGGCAGGACGCCGAGCGAGACCGCCCGGGTGCGGCCGCCCGAGTTCGACGCGAGCATCGTCACGTGCCAGCGGCCGGGCGGGAGCTTCAGCTGCCGGGTCCCGGCGAAGCCACGGTGGCCGAGGTCGACCGCGCGCGTGACTCCCTCCTGGCTCAGGCGGAGGCGAAGGTGCAGCCACGGTGTCCCGTCTGCGGCCGAGGTCCATGAGACGGTGGCCGGCGCCGTCACGGTCACCGCCAGCGGCGGCGGGCCCGGGGCGGGTGCCACGGTGACCGCCGGCACCGCCTGCGAGGCGCGTATCCCGGCCGGCCCGACCGCGGTCAGGAACGGACGGTACGTTCCGGGATCGGCCGAGCCCGGCGACCAGACGAACGTGTTCTCGCC
The DNA here is from genome assembly GCA_963775695.1 of uncultured Actinomycetes bacterium. Classification (GTDB taxonomy): domain Bacteria; phylum Actinomycetota; class Thermoleophilia; order Gaiellales; family Gaiellaceae; genus DATBLE01. The sequence goes on from CAVZJU010000001.1 coordinate 19,059, forward strand.
GTGCGGAAACGACTGCGTGACGCGCTTCCCGCCGACCAACAGCGTCACCGTCGACGCCTTGGACAGCCAGAAGCGGATCGGCGCCTCGTCCAGGAAGCCGTCGGCCGGGCGCGGGTAGACCGTCGGAGGAGCCCCGCGCAGCTTCATCACCGGCGGCTCGGACTCGTAGCCGTGGAAGCGGTCGGCGGCCTCTCGCCAGACGGCCTCACCGGTGCGCGTCGCGAGCTTGCGGAGGAGGCCGATGACGTAGTCGTGGTAGTCGAGCGGTGACTCATCGCCTCGCAGGGAGTAGAGCGACCAGTAGCCCGTGTCGAACCTCGGCAGAAGCGCGCGGGCGGCGGTGGTCAGGCGCGTCGCCAACGCCGCGGCTGCGCTGTTCCGGGAGATCGTCGCGTAGTCGCCGACCGAGAGCGCCGCCTGGAGCTGCGCGTTCAGCACCGCCACGCGGTCGAAGCTGTAGAGCGCGACCCACGGCTTCGCAGGCGCCGATGGGGAGAGCAGCCTCGGGACGGCGGCGTAGGCGGCGTCCGCCGTGTCGAGCAGGTTCTGGTCGGACAGCAGCGTGCCGGCGCGGGCGAACGCCTGCGCTGCGACGGCCTGGGCCATCCCCGACGTCCACGGTGCACGGCCCGTGGCAAACGGAAAGTCGTACTCCCAGACCATCGACCGGCCGACCGCGACGGCCCTGGCGACGAGTGCCGAGGCGAGATGCGCCGTCGCCGCGTCGTCCTTCGCCGCGACCTCCGCGTTCAGCTTCGCGAAATTGGCGAGCGGGTGGAAGACGTAGCCGTGACCCGAGAAGAACCGGTAGACGGCACCGTCGTCGCCTTCGATGTCCGGGTGCGGCCCCGTGAGCGCGTGCGAGGCGAGCCACTCGGCGTTCACCGTCAGGGTCGAGAAGAGCGTCAGCGCCCGCGGCGCGCTGTACGCGCGCCACTGCGAGGCGACGTCGCCGACGACTGCGAGCAGCAGGTCGGTGCGGAGAGGCGGCAGGCCCTTCGACCGGGTCAGGACGTTCGCGAGCGTCGCGCGGTACCCGGCCGCCTCGGTCGGGCTGAGGTCGCCGCGCTCGACGGCGGCGGACAGACCTTTCCGGATCAGTTCAGCCGCCGACGGCCGCGCGGCCGAACCCCCGACGGGGACGGCGAGGAGCGCGACGACGGCTACGACTGCTGCGACGAGAAGGAGGCGCATGACGACCGAGGCGTTTCCAGGGTAGCCGCGACTCGGACGGACTACGCCGGTTCCACCGCGTAGACCCGCGAGTAACCGTGCAGGAGCAGCCGGCCCCCGCTCCCCGAGACCGGAACGTACTCGCCGTGCGGGAAGCGGAGCAGGACGCGGCCGGTGCGCGCGTCGGCGCCGACGATGCGGTGGGCGAAGCTCCCCGCGTAGACGACGCCGTCCACGATCGCCGGCGCGCCCGAGACCGGGCCGCCGGTCTGCACCGTCCACCCGACCCGGCCGCTCCAGGCGGAGACGCAGTAGAGCAGGCCGTTGTAGGAGCCGAAGAAGACGCGACCGGCCCACACCGCCGGTGACGAGTAGACGTAGCTCCCGGTGTGGACCCGCCAGACGTAGCTCCCGTTGGTCGTGAACGCCGTCAGCGAGGCACCGTCCGACGAGGGGACGAAGACACGCCCGCCCCACACCGCCGGGGTCCCGTAGATCCGCCCGTTCACGCCGGCGGACCAGCGCAGGCGCCCGCTGCCCGGCGCGAGCGCGAGCAGCCGGCCGCCGTAGTCGCCGATGTAGAGCGTGCGGCCCGCGAGCGCGGCGCTGGAGGTGATCTTCGAGCCGCCGTGGTGGACCCAGCGGAACCGGCGCGCACGCAGATCGAGCGCGTAGACGTTCCCGTTCCAAGCGCCGAAGTAGTCGATCCGGTCGCGCACGATCGGTGAGGACTCGATCGGCGAGCCGACGTGGACGGCGAAGCGCAGACCGCCGGTGCGGCGGTCGAGCACGCGGACGACGCCGTCCATGCCGTGGACGACGAGCACGTCGCCGACGACCGCGGGCGAGGAAGCCATCTTCCCGCCGGAGACGACGTACCGCCAGAGGACGCGACCGTTCCGCATCGACAGCGCGAACACGGTTCCGTGATTGTTGCCGATGTAGGCGACGCCGTCGGAAACGACCGCGGGGAACTCGACCAGCGAGCCGAGACCGCGGCTCCAGGCCACGCGGAACGGCGGCCGCAGGCCGATCGCCGGGTGGGCCTGGGTCCGCGCTGGGCTCGCGCCGTACATCCGCCACTGCAGCGCGGGCTGGTAGACGCGGACGACCACCCGGCGGCGACGCTGGAACGGCATGCGCACCGAGCGTCCCTCGTAGCCGGGGGCGGCGACCGAGACGACCAGCGGCGCGCGGCGGCGAAGCCGGAAAGCGGCGTTTCCCTTCCGGTTCGCCCGGTCGGCCTGCCGCCCGACGCGAACGTGGGCCCCGTCCACCCGCCGCCCGGTGTCGCCGTCGACCACGGTGACGACGACATGGAAACGCGAGGGCCGCGTGTCCTCGGCCGGCGGCGCGGCCGGCGCCGCCGGCTGCTGCAGGGACGCGCGGGAGCCACACCCTGCGGCAAGCGCCGCGAGGGCGACGACCGCGACCCGTACGATCAGACCTCGCCCGGCTCGCTTGCGACTGGTTCTGGCAGGTCCTCGGAGAACGGTTCGAGGGTACCCCCGGCCCCGGCCGTCAGGCAGAGGTCGGAAAAGAACCGCGTCATCGTCACACCTTCGCGGAAGTCGCCGAGCCGTGGCTCGGGCCGCTCACCCCGCGCGAGCGCCAGAGCGAGCTCTGGGTAGCGCCCGCCGGCGGCGAGCGGGAGGGGAAAACCGCCGCCGAAGCGCGTGTTGACGTCGGTGACCTCGTGACGGCCCTCGGACACGCGGAAGCACTGGATGTTGGCCGGGCCCCAGATCGGCAGCGTCTCGGCGACGAGCCGGCCGAACTCGATCAGCTGCTCGTCCTTGATCGACATGCCCTTGATCGACTCGCCGCCCTTCGACTCGATCATCGTCCGCGGGATCGAGCCGAGGCAGCGCCCCTCGAAGTCGCAGAAGACGTCGATCGAGAACTCCTCACCCGGGCAAGCCCGCTGCACGAACGAATCCGCCGGGGTGCGGTCGAGGTGGAACTCGAGCTCCTCGCGGTCGGCGGCGCGGTAGATGTGCCGCGAGCCGAAGCCGCGCCGCGGCTTGACCAGCACCGGATAAGCGAGGTCGCCGGGCAAGTCGGTGGGGAGCCAGCTCGCGGGCGAGGGAATCCCGTTCGCCTCGAAGAACAGGTGCGCCTCGTACTTGTCCTCGGTCCGGCTGACCACGTCCGGCGCCGGCAGGAGCACGAGCGCCCCGTCCAGCTCGGTGCGGCGCTCGGCCAGCAGCAGGTGGTCGAGGTCGGTCAGCGGGATCACGAGGCGCGCCTCGTGCTCGCGGACGAGGCCCTGCAGCGCCGGCAGGTACCCGGGGTCGTCCACGCGCGGCACGATCGAATGCTCGTGCGCGTGGTAGAGCGCCGGCGCGAGCGGATCCGCGTCGACCGCGACCGTACGCGCGTCGGCGCGCCGGAAGGCGGAGACGATGTCGACGCGCTGGCCTGCGCAGGTGAAGAGGACGGTGGTCACGAGGGCAGAGGGTAGCCCGTCGGGTGCGGCCGGACCCGCGGCAGGCGACCTGGTCTAGCCGCTCGGACTCCAACCGCCGGTCTCGCCCTTGTACGTCCCGCTGAACAGGGCGAGCGGCGTGCGGGCCAGGATCTTCAGGTCGACCTTCGGCGAGCGGTGCTCGACGTACCAGACGTCCAGCTCGATGCGGTCCTCCCACGGCAAAGACGCCCGGCCGTGGATCTGTGCCCAGCCGGTGATTCCCGGCTTGACCTCGAGCCGCCTCCGCTGGCGCCCGTCGTACCGCTCGACCTGGTAGCGAAGGGTCGGGCGCGGCCCGATCACGCTCATGTCGCCCCGGACGACGTTCCAGAGCTGTGGCAGCTCGTCGATCGAGAGGCGGCGGAGCATACGGCCCGTGCGCGTGATGCGCGGGTCGCCCCTGTCGACCGCGTAGCCGGCGCCGAGCTTCTCGGCTCCCTCGACCATCGTCCGCACCTTCAGCAGCTCGAACTCCTCGCCGTCTTTCCCCACGCGGCGCTGCCGGTACAGGATCGGTCCGCCGTCCTGGAGCTTGACCGCGAGGGCGGCGGCACCGATCAGCGGACTCGTCAGGATGAGCCCGAACGAGGCGAGCGCGACATCTGCGGCGCGGTTCACGAGGACGCCCGCACGTGCACGACGACGCTGTCTGCGACGTGGACGAGAACCGACGCGTGGTCCGACGCCCGCCTCAGCGCATCCGAGACCCGGACGACCAGACGCGAGCGCGGCGGCAGCAGATCGAGGTCGGACAGCTGCGGGTTGATCGTGAGGAACCCATCCGCGGAGATCGTCACCGGGCCGATCCTGCCGAACGTCTCCCGCAGCTCGGCGAGCGTCCAGTACCGCACGTCCTGGCCGGCCCCCGCCGAGAAACCCCGTCGCGCCTGCCGGACGAGGTTGAGCGGCCCGCGCGCGTTGGGCATCTCGATCCAGGCGATTCCACCCGGCCGCAGGACCCGGCGGATCTCCTCGACGACCTTCGGCACGTCTCCCTTGGACAAGTGCTGGAGAACGCTGTACGAGAACACCACATCGAAGGAGCCCCCGCCGAACGGAAGCTCGCGGGCGTCTCCGACCACGTATTCGGCGTCGACGCCGAGCTGCTCCGCGACCCGACAGGCGGCGCCGACCGACTTCTTCGCGCGGTCGATGCCGGTTGCCCGCCAGCCCGCCCGCGACGCGGCGATCGTCCACCGGCCCCAGTTGCAGCCGATGTCCAGCAGTGTCCGACCGGCGCCGTCCGGGAGCGGAAACCTCGGGATCGGGTAGCGCGTCAGCCGCGCACCGCGATAGAGGTTGCCGTGCGTTTTGATCAGCGAGGCCAGGACGTGCTCGTCGACCGCCTCGCTCGTCACCGCGTCCCCTCCGCCGCGTCCCAGGTCGCCGGCACCCCGCGGCGCAGGTAATTCCAGAGCGAGACGACCGTCGCCCAGGTGACGAGCGCGTAGTAGCGCGGCAGGCCGCGGCGGAGGGTGGCCAGCACCAGGAACGCGAGCTGCAGCCCGAGCAGCGCGTCGTAGACGACGCCGGCCCGCATGGCGACGAGAGCGACGTTCGTGGCGAGGACGAGCAGGTGGAGCAGGCCGCTGCCGTAGCGCAGATGACGGTGGGAGACGATCTCGACGAAGTACCCGGCCGGGAGACGACGGAGCATCCTCCCGCGCAGCACGATCAGCCAGCAGTGCTCGAACATGCGCACCTTGCGCCGGTACTCGGTCTCGATCTCCGGCGTCGGCGCCTCGAAGGCGAGCGCCTCCGGGTCGTAGACGGCCCGACGATCGCGCTGCACCATCAGGTACGGCAGCGAGAGGTCGTGGCCGAAGCGCGGGTCGACCTCGACGTAGTCGGCCCGCCGCACGGCGTAGACGGAGCCGTTGCCGCCGGTGACCGAGCCGAGCGCGGACTCCTGCGCGCGCAGCCATGTCTCGAAGCGCCAGTAGACGCCCTCGCGGTTCGAGCCCGCCGCGTCGGTCAGCACCAGCCGGCCGCAGACGTACGCGACCTCGCGATCGGCGAACGAGCGGACCAACTTGGCGAGCGTGTCCGGCGACCACGTCGCATTGGCGTCGGAGAAGGCCAGGATCTCGCCGCCCGTCTCGCGAACCGCCCGGTCCTGCGCGGCGACCTTCCCGGCGCGCGGGCAGCGGATCAGCCGGACACGGGGCTCGCGGGCCGCGACCGCCTCGACCAGCTCGTCGGTGCGGTCGTCCGAGGCATCCGAGGTGACGACGATCTCGAGCCGGTCGGCCGGGTAGTCGAGGGCGAGCAGGTTCTCGAGCCGCCGCTCGATCACCGTCTCCTCGTTGTAGGCGGCGACGATCACGGTCACGCTCGGCGTGGCCGCCTCGCCGCGAACCGGACGGCGATGGACCCGGGCGACCAGGGCGGCGGCGAGCGGGTACCCGGCGTGCGTCCACACCAGCGCGCCCAGGGCCGCCCAGAACACGATCTCCACGGCGATCACGCCGCCTGCCGGAGCTCGGACAGCACGGCTTCGTACCGCCCGATGGCGATCACCCGGTCGGCTTCCTCCTCGGCGTACGCACGGGCCCGCCTGCCCATCTCGGCGAGGTCGAACTCGCCGTCGTGCGCCGCGCGGATCGCGCGGGCCAGGGCGAACGGATCGCCCGGCGGGACGACGACGCCGCAGCCGACGCTCGCCACCAGCTGGGCGGTCTCGCTCTCGGCCTCGGCGGCGGCGATCACCGGCCGCCCGGTTGCGAGCACGCCGTAGAGCCTGCTGGGGACGACGTAGCCGGCGAGGCCGCGGGCGAGGCCGACGACGTGGATGTCGGCGGTCGAGATCGACAGCGAGCGCAGCTCGTAGGGCTGCCAGGCCATGAATCGCACCTTCTCGGCCGACAGACGGCGCGCCAGCTGGACGAGCTCTTCGCGGCGTGCGCCGCCGCCGATGATCCGCACCGCCAGGTTGTCGAGGTCGCGCAGGAACGTGCAGGCGCGGATCAGCGTGTCGAGGTCCTGGGCGTGGCCGACGTTGCCCGAGTGCATGACCACGAAGCGCTTCGTCAACCGGTGCTCGCGCGCCCATGGATTGTCGCGCGGCGCGGGGCGAACCCGGGTGACGTCGACCCAGTTCGGGATCACGCGGATCCGCTCCGCCTGCACGCCCTTCTCCTCCAGCCGGCGCTTCATCGTGTCGCCGATCGCGACCACACGGTCGGCCGAGCGAAGCGACGAGTCGACGAGGAGGCGCAGCGACCGGACGACGAACGGGTTGCGCAGCCGCCCGAGCTTCACGGCGATCTCCGGAAAGACGTCCTGGGCGATCACCAGCAGCGGCGCGCGGAAGCGGGCCGCGATCACGCGCGCCATGGCGCCGATGAACGGCGGATCGGTCATGCAGACGACGAGGTCGGGCCGACGCGCGAACATGCCTTTCCACATCACCCCGAACACGTACGTCAGGTAGTTCAGCGCCCGGCGCGAGAGCCGCGAGCGCTCGTACGTCGTCGAGCGGACGCGGACGATCTGGACGCCGTTCCGCTCCTGCTGGGCCGGAGCCTCCGCCGCCGCGCCGGCGATCACGGTCACGTCGTAGTCGGCGGCGAGCGCCTCGCAGAGCTCGGTGAGCAGGTTGGCGGTGGCCTCGACACCCGGCCAGTAGTACTGGTTGAGGACGAGGACGCGTTGACGGCGCACGGGAGAAAGGTATCCCGGCATCCCCCCGGCAGAGAGGACGCTAACGTCCCGGCCGTGACCGACATCGCCGTCCTCGGCCCGGATCCCGGCTTCGGAGGCGGCGGGGCCGCGCAGCTCGACGCGTTTCTGGCCGCGGCCACCGCCCTCGGGCGGACGACCGAGGTGCACCACGGGCGGATGCCGTCCCGCCGCAGGCCCGTGGACGCCGCCAACCAGATCGCGCTCGGGTGGAAGGTCGCGCCACGCCTGCGCGACGCGCACGACGTCTGGGTGGTCGCGACGTCGGCGTCCAACGGGTACGCGGCGGCGCTCAGCGGCCGCCCCTACGCCGCCTGGGTCGGCACCGGGCTGGAGGAGGAATGGGCCGGCAGGCGCCCCGGGCTTCGCACTTCGCGCCGCCTGGCGATCAGGGTCAACGGGCCGGTGCTGCGGAAGCTGGAGCGCCTGGTGTTGGCCGGCGCCCAGCGTGTGTACGCGACGTCGCCGTACAGCCGCGCCAGCGTCGCCCACGCCGGCCGTCTCGACGTGGGCGAGGTCGGCATCCTGCCGCTGCCGGTCGACCTGGAGCGCTTCACGCCTGCCCCCGACGAGGATTGGGAGGCGACGCTCGACGACCCCGTGCTCGTCTTCGTCGGGCGCGCGAACGACCCGCGCAAGAACGTCGGGCTGCTGCTCGACGCGCTGGAGCTGCTCCCGGGTGTGCGGGCGCTCCTCGTCGGCGAGCCGCCGGACGCGCCGCTCCCCGATCGCGCGCAGGCGACGGGAGTCGTCCCGTCGATCGCGCCGTTCCTGCGCCGTGGGACCATGCTCGTCCTGCCCTCGCACCAGGAGGGCTTCGGGATCGCCGCGGCCGAGGCGATGGCGGCCGGGCTGCCGGTGGTGACCACGCCGTCCGGCGGGCCCGAGGCGCTCGTCCGCGACTCGCGGGGCGGCGCGGTGCTCTCCGGGTTCTCGGCGGAGGAACTCGCCGACCGTGTTCGGGCGCTGCTCGACGACCCGGCCCGGCTGGCGTACATGCGCCGCAAGGGGCGCGAGTACGTCGCCCGTGAGCATTCGCCGGAGCGGCTCCGGACGCTGCTGGGCGAGGCGCTTGAGAGCCCCTGACGCAATGATCGGGATCTCGCTGCTCACTCTCGATCCGTGGACTGTCGGCGGCACGCAGACCCACGCCCGCGAGCTCGTGCGGGCGCTCGCCCGGCACGGGACGCTCGACTATCGCGTCTACGTCTCGGAGATCGCCCCGGAGGCCGGCGGCGACCTCCGGACCGTGGTCGTGCCGGAGTTCCCCGCCGGCCGGAGCCGCCTGGGCCGGGTCGCCGGCCTGACGCTCGCCACGATCGCGGACGGGCGGCTGAGACGCGTCCTCGACCGCGACCACGCGGCCGCCTTCCACTTTCCGCTGACCGTGATGCTCCCTCGCGTGAGTGCTCCGGCAACCACGACGATCCACGACCTCCAGCACGAGGCCTACCCGCAGTTCTTCTCGCGGCCGCAGCTGAGCTACCGGCGCCACGTCTACGGCCGTTCGGTCAGGTCGAGCCGGATCGTGATCACCGTCAGCGAACACGTTCGCGACGACCTCGTCGAACGTCTCGGCTACCCCGCCGAACGGGTGCGGGTGATCCGTCACGGCGTCGACCACGAGCGGTTCACGCCGGAGGCTGGAAGCGGGCGCGAGCCGTTCCTGCTCTACCCCGCCAACTGGTGGCCGCACAAGAACCACGAGCTTCTGCTCGAGGCATTCGCCTCGATTCGCCGGGAGCGGCCCGAGCTTCGGCTCGTGCTCACCGGCTCGGATCACCCGGCCGCCCTTCCCGATGGCGTGATCTCGCTCGGCCGGGTGTCCGACGAGCGGCTCGTCGAGCTCTATCGAAGCGCCGCGGCGCTCGTCTTCCCGAGCCTCTACGAGGGCTTCGGGCTGCCGCCGCTGGAGGCGATGGCCTGCGGGTGCCCGGTCGCGGTCTCGCGGGTGGCCGCGCTCCCCGAGGTCTGCGGCGACGCCGCCGTCTACTTCGACCCGACGTCGGCGGAGACCATCGCGCAGGGGATCGTCGAGGTGCTCGACCGGCCGGTTGCGGGCGGCCCCGAGCAGGCCGCTCGGTTCACCTGGGAGGAGTTCGCGCACCGCCACGACGCTGTGTACCGTGAGCTCGGGAATCTGTCTCAGTGACGGGCTCAAGCCTGTCACTGAGACCGTTTTTCGAGAACGTCTGACGATGCGTTTCCTCTTCATCACGCTGCAGACCTACGAGAGCGAGTTCTACGCGCGCGTCGGCGAGGAGCTGCGCGCGCACGGCAACGAGGTCGCGCATGTGACCGTCTCGCGGGCGTCGGCGCAGGAGCTCCAGGCCCGCGGTATCGACGCGCGCTGCCTGGCGGACGTCGCCGCGGCGCTCGGCGAGCCGGCGGACGTCGACGCCGAGATCCGGCGGATCGAGGAGACCTACGACCTGCCGCACATCCGCGACGTGTACCGGGCCGACTGGGCCTGCAACGGTCGCTCCGAGGCGTGGTGCGTGGCCCGCACCGTCCGCACCTTCCGGGCGCTCGAACGGGTCTTCGACGACGTGCGTCCCGACGTGCTCGTGCCCGAGGTCGGCAACGAGACCGTCCGCGTGACCGCGCACCTGATCGGCCTGCAGCGCAGCATCCCGGTGCTCTTCCTCCTCTACACGATCTTCCCCGACCCACTGCGCCTGTACGTGGACACGCTCCACGCGCCGATCGCCGGCCAGGACGAGGTGCGGGAGCTGAGCGACGAGGAGCAGGAGGAGGTGGAGACGTTTCGCCGCTCGTTCACCGCCGCGGCGAAGCCGATCCGCGAGCACCGGCGCGTGCCGGTCGAGCTCCGCCGCGCCAAGGTCTACGCCGGCCACGTGCGCCGGAAGGCGACGGTCGACCGCGACAACGACTACCTCCGCCCCTGGCGGCTGCTGCACACGAACGCCTCCGAATGGGTGCGTGCGCGGGCAGCCCGGCCGTTCTACGACGGGCTCGAGCCCTCACGGCCGTTCGTGTACTTCCCGCTGCACGTCACGGACGACTACAAGATCACCCGGATCATCCCGCACTGCCGCGACCAGGTGTCGCTCGTCGAGCAGGTCGCCGATGCGCTGCCCGTCGGCTTCGACCTCGTCCTCAAGGAGCACCCGATGTCGCTCGGCCGCAACAGCATCGGCCTGCTGCGGCGGCTGCGGCGGCGACCCAACGTCCGCCTCGTCCAGCCGTACACGAGCACGCACGACCTGATCCGCGACTCGGTCGGCGTCGTCGTCATCTCGTCGACCGTCGGTTTGGAGGCCTTGCTCTACGACAAGCCGGTGCTGACGCTCGGAGATCCGTTCTACGCCGGCTTCGGCGTCACCCTCGACGTCCACTCGTTCGCGGAGATCACGGAGCGCGTCCCGGAGCTGCTCCGGTTCCGGCCCGATCCCGAGCGGACCCGCCGCTTCCTGCACGCCGCGATGCGCAACTGCTACCCCGGCGCCCCGGTGCTCGTCGACCGTTCCGAGGAGAACGCGATCCGCCTGGCCGGCTCCATCGCGAGCGCGGCTGATGCCGCGCTCGCTTCACGGGGGAAACGGCTGGTTTCCCCCGTGGACCCCCTTCCGAGCTCCGCCGCCGGCTCTGCCGGCGGCGGTAGCGACGGCATTCACCAGGAGCCGAACTGGGCCGCGCCCGCACAGGTCGGGCGCGGCGGCGAGAACCCTCGGAGTTAGGGGAGTGACCAACTCTTGAGCTTGCGCGCAGTCCTCTTCTGGGACCTCGACGGCACGCTGCTCCTGACCGGCCGGGCGGGGCTGTACGCCTTCGAGGAGGCGCTCGAGGAGGTGACCGGCACGACCTCGAGCCTCCACGAGATCTCCACGCCCGGGTTCACGGACGCCGGCGTCGCCCGCCTCGTGCTCGAGCATGCCGGCCAGCCCAGCGACGCCGACACGGTCGAGGCCGTGCTTCGCTCGTACGAGCGGCGGCTGCCCGACAGTCTGCCCCGCCGGCAGGGGCGGGTGCTCGACGGCATCCGCGAGGTGCTCGAGGATCTCGAGGGGCGCGACGACATCCGCTCGTACCTGCTCACCGGCAACACGCCCGCCGGTGCGCGCGCGAAGCTGCGCCACTACGACCTCGACCGCTTCTTTCCGGAGGGCGAGGGGTCGTTCTGCGTCGACCACGGCTCGCGGGTCGAGATCGCGCGTCGGGCCCTGCCGCTCGCCGAGGACGCAGAGGCGGCCTACGTGATCGGCGACACGCCCGCCGACGTCGAGTGCGGCAAGGCGATCGGCGCGAGAACCATCGCCGTCGCGTCGGGCTGGCACTCGGTCGGGGAGCTGACCGCGACCGAGCCGTGGCTCGTGCTCGAGCGGATCCCGGAGCCGGCCGCGTTCCGTCGGCTCCTGGGGATCGGATAGTGGCGAGGTCGGCGCTCGTCCTCGACGGGCTGGAAGACCTTCTTCGGCGGAGAGCACTGCGCGCCTGGTTGGACGGGAACGAGAGCGCGTCCGCGCTACTCGGCCCGGACGAGTAGCAGCTCGCCCGCCCGGCCCGCCTCGTCGACACCGATCACCCGGAGCCGCCCGAACGTCGGCCGGTGGAGGAAATCGGTCGCGACCCGTACGTCGTTGCGGGCTACCTCGTCGAGCTCGTCCCCGATCGCGACCGCAGGCAGGCCGAGCAGGACGGCCAGGAACGCCCCCGGGCCGTACGGGCCCACATAGCCGCGCGAACGGCCGAGGACGGCGAAGGCGGCCTCCGGCTCGCAGCCGTCCAGGTCGACCGTCTCGCCCTCGACCGACGCGCCGCCGCCGACCGCGACGAACCGCTCCGGGAGCCCGAGCCCCTCCGGCTCGGGAGCGGTCAGCCGCGCGAACCTCGTCAGCCGCTGCAGGAAGCCGCGGTGCCGGTCGGCCAGCTCCAGCCGGTGCCCGGCGATCAGAGCAGGTTCGAGGCGCGCACCCGGAGGGGGGTCGTCGGCAGACCCGCGCCGAGCCGATTCCGGCGTACCACGGCAGGCTCGACGGCCGCGCCTGGACGACGAGCCGCTCGCGTAAGCCCGACGTGGTCGCCTCGGCCCACGAGAGGAACGGCAGCCAGTAGAGGAGCTCGCCGACATCGTCGTCGAGCCACGGGCCGGCTACGACCGTGTCTGCCGCCGCAGCGGCCCGAACCCGCCCGCGCAGCACGCGGTTCAGCGACGGCGGGCGGTCTCGCTCAGGAGGGGCGGTCCGCCGGGCGGCACGCGCGGCGAACGGAGACAGCGCGAGGCGGACGACCGGCCCGGCAGCGGGGCCGCGGTCGGGGGCGGGTGCCGGCAGCGCCGCCGTCGCCTCGAGCTCCTCCACCACCTTCGGCGCGGCCGGGACGTCGAGCCCGAACGGACGCACGAAGCGCAGGAGGAAGCGCTCGTTCCGTTCGTGGTGGCCGTCCCCGTCGAGCGAGTCCTCGAGCAGCGCCCCGTGCTCGGCGAGCGTCCGCGCGGCGTACAGGTGCCCGAAGTCCTCGGCCACCAGGTAGGGGAAGTGCAGCGTCCCGAGCTGCGTCCGCCGGAACTCCTCCGCCAGGACCGTGTGCACGGGCCGGTCGACGATCGCCGCCTCGATCTGCGCGCTCGTGTTGATCCCGACCACGGCTGCGGAGTGGAAGATCGAGTCGAAGTAGTGCTGGCGCGACTCCACGTCGACGGGCTCCTCGCCCAGCTTCGGCCAGATGGTGGCCCGCTGGTCGCCGAGCTCGACGCCGCGCCACTGGGCGGTGTTCCGCGGGTGTGGACGGACGAGGATGCCGGCGTCGGCGAGCAACCCTCCGTGGGCCCGCAGCGCCGCGATCCAGTCGAGGACGAACGGAACCTCGTTCGAGGCGACGAACTGGGCGGAGCAGACGTAGAGCACGATCGGACGGCCCGGTTCGAGGCCCACGCGGGCGCAGAACTCGTCACGCGTCAGCCCGGGTTGCCAGTCGAACCAGTGGTCGTAGGCGGGCGCACCCGTCGGGCGGACGCGGTCCGCGGGGAGGTGCTGGAGCTCGACCGCCTCGCGCTTCTGGAGCTCGTTCCAGACGAGGATGCGGTCGGGAGCGTCGCGCACGAGCCCCTTGTTCGTCAGGTTGTCCCAGCTGAACACGAGGTACGCGGTGCGGACGCCGAGGCCCCTCGCGGCTCGGACGTAGTCCGACTGCGGCGAGCCCCACTCGTTCAGATGGGTGGCGACGACGAGATCCGGCGCCTGCTCGGCGACGAACCTCTGCGCATGCGGTGGGGCCGGAAGCGAGCGCTCCAGCCAGCGCGTGGTCGCGTCCAGCGCGGCGACGCCGCGGCGGCCGCCTCTGGCGGCGAGCTCGCCGACCCGGTTCGCCGCCTCGGGCGCCTTCGCCAGGCCACGGGCGCGAAGGCCGTCCGCCGACTCGTAGCGCGGGTCGAGATAGCGAAACGAGTCGGCCGACAGCCGGATCTCCTTCGTCAGCTGCGTCCAACCGGACGCCTCGCGTGCCCGGCGGGGCAGGCGGTCGAAGGTCAGGCTCGAGCACTCCGCGGCCAGCTGCTGCAGCACCTTGTGCGCATCTGGAGACTTCGCGTTCTGGAACCCGAGGTGTACCTCGTGCCCGTTCCGGTCGAGCAGCCGGAAGACGCCGTGCAGGGAACGCACCGCCGTCGGGTGCCGGAGAACGAACAGCAGCCTCACCGGGGCCAGTCTAGAAACGAAGACGTTCGATCATCCAGGTATGGTTGCCGTGGTGGTCGAGCAGACCGTTGTCGAGACCCCCGAGGAGACCGCCGCGCGCAAGGCGGTCCGCAGTGGGACCGTTGCCGAGCGCAAGGCCTACGCAGACCGCCGCCGCGAGGCGAACGCCGCCCGCGACGCCGACCGGGTCCGGCTGGCCGCAGAGCTGGCCGGCCGCTCCGAGCTGACGATCCGGCCCGAGCACGGCTACCTGACCGTCCCACCGGCGACGCTCGACCCCGAGGTCGCGGCGATCGTGGAGCACGCGGGCGAGCTGATCGACTCGATCGGCCACGACGCGCTGCTCGAGCAGGGCACGAAGGGCGGCTTCATCGCCCGCGGCTTCCTCCCGGAGGAGTCGCTCCGGCTCGGCTCGCCGTACCTCGACTTCGCGCTCGACGATCGCGTGGTCGGGCCGGTGGCGGCCTACCTCGGCGTCGTGCCCGTGCTCACGGATGTCGACGTCTGGTACTCCGCCCACCACCCGAAGGCGCCGAAGAGCTCCCAGCTCTGGCATCTCGACCATGCCGACACGACCCAGATCAAGGTCTGGATCCACGTCGACGAGATCGACGGGCGCAGCGGCCCTCTGACCGTGCTGGATGCCGCCGACTCGAGCGAGATCGCCGACGCCAACGACTACGACTTCGGCGACTCGTACCGGCTGGCGGACGACGCCGTTCCCACCGACCGCTGCGTGGCCTTCGCGGGACCGGCCGGGACGGTCGACTTCGTCGACACCAGCCGCTGCTTCCACTTCGGCAGCCGCGTCTCGGCCGAGGGACGCCCGCGCCGCATCGCGGTCTTCCAGTACCTCACGCCCTACTCGTTCAAGTTCGCCGACCACCGGAACCAGGCCGGCTTCCGGCACCTGGCCACGGCCGACTCGACCCCGCTCGAGCGCCTCGTCCTCGGCGCCGCCTGACGCTCAGCCGCGGGCGGCTTCGCCTGCCACCCGGTGGTGGAGGTCGCCGGCGGCACGCTCGATCGCCTCCACGGTCGCGTCGTCGAGGGACAAGCGGTACGCGGTCGCGCGCTCCGGCAGGACACCGCGCCGCTCGACCGGCTCCGTCGAGTTCGCCAGCGTCGGGCGGCCGTTGAAGGTCGGCGTGGAGAGAACGGGCGACCACGGGATCCCGATCCGCTCCGCGAGGCGGCGCATCGTCTGCTCGGTCTCCTCCACGAGCTGCTCGTAGGTGAGGAGCAGGACACGGTCGCCGTGGCGCCCGCGCGCGTCGAGCGCCGTCTCGGCCGACTGTCGCCACAACGCCATCGCCTCCTCGACGTCCTCGTAGTGCGGCCGGTGCTTGCGCGCCGAGGCGTACCACGCGCGCGGATCGCGGACGATCGAGACGAACGTCCCGTCGGGATAGGCGGCCAGGTAGCGCTCCACGCGGTCGGCCTCCATCGCGAGCCGCGGCGTGAACGCGGTGACGACCTTCTTCGGCCCGCTGTAGAGATTCTGGTCGTCGAGCCAGCCGTTGAAGTAGGACGTGAAGTAGCAGTCCAGCACGCCGCGCTCCGTCTCCGGCCGCCATTCGGCGACGCAGCGCTCGAATACGGCCCGCTGGACGCGCGGCGAGAACAGGAACGGGAAGACGTCCGGCTCGAGCTGCCCGAGGAGCGGCTTCTCCTTCAGGAACCCCTCGCGCAGGTACAGGTCGACCTGTGGCTCGAAGAGCACGTCGAACCAGGTTTCGGGCCGCTCGAGGTCGAGCGGGGGCCAGTCCCACTTCTTCGGCTTGCCGATCGAGAGCTCGCCGGGGTGGGCGTGCACCTCGGGGTGGCCGTCGAGCAGCTGGCTGAGCAAGGTGCCGCCGGAGCGCTGGATCTGGGAGATCAGGACGAGCGGCTGGCGGACCGGCACGAGGTGGGCGAGCCGGACCGCCTGGAGCTGGGCCAGCTCGGCGGCATCGTCACGGCCTTCCCAGGGCGGCGGGATGGTCTTCATCGCGCGGGGCAACACTCTAGACGTGACGTGATCGGGGCCACGCTAGGCTCACCGCGAGATGGAGACGGCCGGCCGCCCGCTGCGGATCGAGTGGTTCATGCTGCACAGCGGCTACATCCGCTACTTCGGGCAGACGATCCGCCTGCTCGCGAACGACGGCCACCGCGTCCACCTCGCCTTCACGCGCGTGGAGAAGGACCGCGGTGATGCGCGGCTCGCCCACGACCTGGCCGCGAGCCACCCGAACATCACGGTCGGGGAGGCGCCCCTGCGCCCGCGGACCGACGGCTGGCGCCCCCTGGCCGGGCTGGCCCGCGGCCTGATCGACCTCGCCCGCTACATCGACCCGCGGTACGCCGACGCCCCCGCCCTACGGGCTCGGATGGCGCGCAAGTTGACCGAGCACGTCAGCACCGCGCGCGCGGTCGACCCCCTCACCGCCCGGCTGACGCTGCGGGCGATCCGCTACATGGACGCCCAGTCCGGCGAGCCTGCGCACCGGCGGATCGTCGGCGCACTCGCGGCGGTCGAGCGGGCGATTCCGACGTCCCCCGAGGTGGACGCCTACCTGCGCCGTCGCCGGCCCGACGCCGTGCTCGTCACCCCGGCGATCGAGTTCGCCAGCACCCAGGTCGAGTACGTGAAGAGCGCCCGCGCGGCCGGCATCCCGAGCGGGGTCGCCGTCGCCAGCTGGGACAACCTCACCGGCAAGGGGCTGATTCGTGTGCTGCCCGACCGCGTGTACGTCTGGAACGGGATCCAGGTGAAGGAGGCCGAGGAGCTGCACGGCGTCCCGTCCGGCGCGACGATCGCGACCGGGGCAGCCAAGTTCGACGAGTGGTTCGAGCGCCGGCCGCAGTGGACGCGCGAGGAGCTGGCGGCGAGGGCCGGGCTCGATTCCGGGGGCCCGTACGTCCTGTACGTGTGCTCGTCGTCGTTCATCGCGCCGGACGAGGTCGGGTTCGTCCGCGAGTGGATCGCCCGCCTCCGTGCGGACGCGCGGCCGGCTCTCCGGGAGCTCAGAGTGCTGGTCCGGCCCCATCCTCAGAACGCTGCACAGTGGCACGACGTGGATCTTTCCGGCCCGGGGAATGTCTCGGTCTGGCCGCGCGAGGGCGCCCAGCCCGACGCGGGCGACGCCAGAGCCGACTTCTTCGAGTCGCTCGCCCACAGCAGCGCCGTCGTCGGTATCAACACGAGCGCGCTTCTGGAGGCAGCCATCCTCGGCAAGAGCGTGCTCGTACCGCTCGCCCCGCAGTTCGGCGGCACGCAGCAGGGCACCCTGCACTTCCGTTACCTCCTGCACGAGAACGGCGGCTTCCTGCACGTCGCCTCCACGCTCGACGACCATGCCGACCAGCTCGCCGGGGCGCTCGAGCAGGGCGACGACCACGCCGCACAAACCCGGCGGTTCGTCGAGTCGTTCCTGCGGCCGCACGGGCTCGACCGCCCTGCGGCTCCGATCCTGGCGCAGGAGCTCGAGCGGCTGGCCCTCGTCCGGCCGGTCCCGGCCCGCCGGACGGCGGGCTCTGAGGCGCTGCGGCTCGCGCTGACGCCGCTGGCGGCCGGCGCCGTCGTCGTCGGCGGAGCGGCGGTCCGGTGGCGGGGCGGCTCGGCGGTCGGGCCCGAGCTGACCTGAGTCTCAGGGCGCGACTACCCAGCCGTGCGCCGCGAGATCGACGTCGATCAGGTCGGCGAGCCGCCGGTTGCTCTCCGCGTAGCGGTCGCCCGCCCACTCGCCGACCGCACGGCGAAGGTCTTCCTGGCTGCGGGTCTCCAGGCTCTTCGTCAACCGGGTGTCGAGAGCTTCCGTGCGCTGGAGCCAGTTCGACAGCCGCGCTGCGGAGCGCCACTCCGCCACCGGCGCCGGGTTCAGCTCGGTGTGCTCCGTGAATCGGTTCAGGCGCCGCACCGCGGCGATCGTCAGCGCCGAGCGCGCCCGGTTGGAGCGGCGCCGGTAGCGGAGCGTCTCGATCACGTCGTCGGGGATCGACCGGCCGCCAAGGTCGGCGATCCGTTCCACGAACGCGCGCCCGTCGCTGGCGAACAGCTCGTACGGAAGCGTGAGCACGTGCTCCTCGCCGAAGAGCCGGTGGTAGTGGCGGACGAGGTGGTCGTACTCGAAGTAGCGCCAGTCGAACAGGGGGACGCGCAGGCTGCGGCCAACCGGGGGCTCCAGGAATTGCCGCACCGGAGCGGCGCCGCCGACCTGGACGTACTGCTTGTAGGTCGACACGATCATCGCGCGCTGCTCCCTGACCACGATCAGCGCGCGGGCGTCGGGGAACACCTGCGCCAGCCGCTCGCCGATCAGGTCGACGTCGAAGCCGCCCGAGAACGGGTGGCCGGACAGGCGCTCGAAGGAGACGACCGGTGCGAGATCGGCCCGCTCGGCGTCGGCGATCAGCGGGTCGAATGCGCGGCGGACGTCGGCGGCGTCGAACTCCAGCGGGCGCTCGCGGACGAGCCGGCGCACCGGATGGCTGCGCGGCCGTTTCCCCAGCCACCGGTAGCCGGTGCGATCGACGAAGAGCTCGCGCTGCAGCCAGGTGCTCGCGGCCTTGTGGTAGCCGATGTGGACGAGCACCGGGCTCACGACGGCCCGACGCTCCAGCCGTAACGGTCGAGGTCGACGCCGAGCAGGCCCGAGAGCCGCGCGTTGCTCGCGGCGAAGCGGTCGCCCGCCCACTCGTCGACCGCGCGCCGAAGTCGCGCGTCGGCCGAGGCCGACCTCCTCCTCAGCGGATCCCGCCTGACGAGCCGGTCGGCGATCCGTGCCGCACCGCGCGACGCGAGCAGCGGCGCCGGGTTCACGTCGGTCGGCGGCGCGAGCTGGTTCAGGCGTCGCACAACCGACAGGGTCAGCGCGGACGTCGTCCGGACGTTCTCGCGGTGGCCGTAGGGCAGCGTGTCGAGGACGTCGGCAGGAACGGGACGCCCGGCGAACGCGGCGATGCGCTCGACGAACCCGCGGCCGTCCTCCACGAACTGGTCGAAGGCGAGCGCGAGAACGTTGTCCGCGCCGAACAAGCCTCGGTAGTAGGCGATCAGGCGGTCGTACTCGAGGTAGGCCGGGTCGAACCCGGGAACGCGAAACGTGGCCGAGCGGCGACCCTCGAGGAAGTGCTCGAGCGGCGCAGCGCCGCCCTGCTGGACGTAGCCCTTGTAGGTCGAGACGACCATGCTGCGCTGCTCACGCACGACGACGAGGATCCGCCCCTCCGGGAACACCTGTTTCAGCCGGTCGGCGATGCGCACGCTGTCGTAGCCACCCGAGAGCGCGCTGCCCGAGAGCCGCTCGAGCGAGAGCACGGGCAGCAGCCCGGCCTCCTCGGCCTCGGCGATCAGCGGCCGGAGGGCGGCGCGGACCGCGTCCGGGTCGAACTCGAGCGGGCGGTCGCGCACGAACCGGCGCACCGGATGGCTTCCGCGCCGCTTGCCCAGCCAGCGGTAGCCGGTCGACGGGTCGGAGAAGAACCGCCGCTGGAGCCAGTTCGTGCCGGTCTTGTGGTACCCGATGTGGATCAGGACGCCCATCGGCCCGTCGTCTCCTAGCTCAGCGTCAGCGCCGCGCCGGTGGCCGTCCGGTCGAGCATGCGCGCCAACGCCGCCCGCGCGGAGGCGGCGTCGGTGACCGCGTCGAGGCTGCCGAACGGCGGGCGGCCGAGGAAGTACGAGGCGAGCCGGAGATCGCGGTCGGCCGGGGGGTCGTCGGCGGGACGTACGGCCACCGCCGGCCGCCCCAGCAGGGCGGCGACGTACGGCTCGCTTCCGTACGTGCCGGCGTAGCCGTCCGCGTGCGCGATCACGGCCGCCGCCCGCACGGGGTCGAGCCCGTCCAGCCGCACGACCGGCACGCCCGGGTCGATCTCGACGGCGCGGACGGCGACGAACGGCGCGGGCGGCGTGGGGATGCCTGCGTCGGCCGGCGCCAGGAGCGGCTCGAACTCGAGCAGCCGCCGCTGGATCCGGCGGTCCGGCCTGTGCGCGGCCAGCGCCTCGCGCCGCGACTCGACCTCGTCCCAGTGGAGGATCAGGTACCGCTCCGCCTCCACGCCGGTCAGACTCGGCAGGGCGTCGGCGTCCACGATCTCCTCGGCGTCGACCAGGTGGGCGCCGAGACCGTCGTACCACCAGGCCGAGCCCGGGCGGCGAAGGACGAAGAGCCGGTCGTGCAGGCCGGCGAAGGCGACCTGTGCCCAGCGCAGGTAGGGGATCCAGTACAGGAGCTCGCCGATCTCGTCGCCGAGCCAGGGGCCCGCGACGACAGGGGCGCCGGAAGTGTGGCGGGCGACGTTCCGGGCACGCCGCCGGAGATGGTGCTCGGGGCCGTGGCGGTCCTCGCGCCGGTGCCTGCGTTCCTCGGCCCGCCGTGCGGCGACGCGTGCGAACGGCCGCAGCGCGAACCGGACGGGCCGCCGCAACGCGGGGCCGCGGTCGGGCTGCGGCGCGGACCGGCGGCCCAGCTCCTCGATCGCGTCCGCCAGCTGCTCGGATCCCGACACGTCCAAGCCCAGCGGCCGGACGAACCAGCGCAGGAAGCGCTCGTTCCGGACCCGGTCGACGTGGCCACGCAGCGACTCCTCGAGCTGGGCGGCGTGCTCGGCGAACGTCCGGCCGACGATCAGCTCCCCCGCGGTGCCGTCCTCGAGGTAGTGGAAATGGAGCGTCCCCTCCTGGGTGAAGCAGAAGTCGTCCGCGAGCACGGTGTGCACCGGGCGGCCGACGATCGCGCCCTCGATCTGCGCGGTCGTGTTGATGCCGACCATCGCCGCCGAGTGGTAGATCGAGTCGAAGTAGTTCCGGCGCCCGGCCTCGTCGGACGGATCCTGGTCGTGCCGCGGCCAGACGACGGCGCGCGTATCGTCCAGCTCGAGACCCTCCCACTGGGCCGCGAACAGCGGATGTGGACGGACGAGGATGCCCGCCTCCGCGAGCAGCCCACCATGGGCGCGCAGCTCGCCGAGCCAACGGCGGACGAACGCGGGCTCGTCCGGAGCGACGAAGCCCGACGAGCAGACGTAGACGGCGAACGGGCGGTCGGCGGACAGCCCGATCTTCGCGCAGAAGTCGTCGCGCGAGCGGCTCGGTGCCCACTCGAACCAGTGGTCGAACGGCTGCGCGCCGGTGACCACGACCCGGCCGCGGGGAACCCCGTGCAACTCGACGGCCTCGCCGGCCTGCACCTCGTTCCAGACGAACACGCGGTCGGGCACGTCGCGCAAGAGGCCCTTGTTGGTCAGATTGTCCCAGCTCAGCACCGGATACCCGGTGCGGACGCCGGTCCGCCTGGCCGCGCGAAGCCAGTCGCTCTGCGACGAGCCCAGCTCGATCAGCGGCGTGATCAACACCAGGTCGTAGTCGTGCGCGTCGAGGTAGCGGACCGGCGCGGGCGGCGGGGGCAGGCAGCGCTCGACCCGGCGCAGCGTCCCCAGCGCGGCGGCGACGCCCGGCCGTCCCAGGGCACGCGCCACCCGGGCCACACGTTTCCCGGCCACGGGTGCGTTGTGCCCGGCCCGCGCACGGAGCTTTTCCGCGTCGCGGTAGCGGGGCTCGAGGTAGCGGAGGTAGTCGATCGTCGCCCGCAGCTTCCTGGCCAGAGGATCCCACTCGGAGGGGCGCCCTCCCGGGACGTGGCCGAAGGTGATCGACGGGTACTCGTCGGCGAGCTGCTTCAGGTCGCGGGCGGACTCCGCGGTCTTCACGCGCTTGAACACGACGTGCACCCGGTGGCCGCGCTCGGCCAGCAGCCCGAGCGTGCGCGCGAACGGCGTCACGCCGGCGTGGTGCAGCACGAAGAGGATCTTCACGTTGCTCCGACGGGCAACGGCTCTCCGGCGAGCGACGCGAGCGGCTCGGGCTCGTCGGGCGAGACCGCCAGCACGGCGCCGTAGGGACCCTGCGCCAGACGCGCGAGCAGGCGGAGGTCCTCTGCGTCGTCCGGAGCCGGCTCGGCGACGACGGCCGGGCGGCCGGCGAGGACCGCGACGCAGGCGTCGGCTCCGAACGAGCCGACGAAGCCCGACGACCGGATGATCACCTCGGTCCGGGCTTCGCCGACCAGCCCTGCGAGCGACCGATGCTCGGCCGCGGGCGGAGGAAACGCGCCGTCGACGGCCACGAACCGCTCGGCGATGTCGGGTCTACGGAGGGGGGCGAACTGGAGGCGGCGGTCGTGGAGGCGGGCGAACGGGTCGGTGGCGACGAGCGTTCGCACGTGACGCTCGACCAGCTCGGGGTCGAGGGAGACGACCTCCGGCGTCCCGAGCACCGCTTTCACGTCCTCGCCCTCCTCGAGGGCGACGACGCGAGCGTCGAGGTCCTCGTACCAGTGGACGGCCTCCGGGCGCGCGGCAACCGCAAGCCGGCCGCGGAGCTCGGGCATCGCGAGGAGCGCCCAGCGCAGAAACGGGATCCAGAAGAGGAGCTCGCGGGTCTCGCTGCCGTGCCAGCCCTCGGCGGCGATCGCTGTCCCGGGGCCGGCCTCGGCCAGCCGACGGACGGCCGCCTTCAGCTCTGCCGCCGGCTCCAGCTCCGACCGGGCCTGCTTCTGCCGCCGCCGTTCCGCCGCCGCCCGCGCCGCCAGCGGCCGGAGCCCGAGCCGAACGAGCGGCCCGGCAGCGGGGGCCCGTTCGGGCGGCAACGGCCCGCACGTCGCAAGCTCTTCGATCGCGTCGACGGCCAGCGCGGTCGCGGCCACGTCGAGCCCGAAGGGTCGGACGAACCTGCGCAGGAAGCGCTCGTTCAGATCGCTCGGTACCTCGCCGGCGGCGGCCCGCTCCAGCTGCGCGGCGTGCTCCTCGAGGGTGGCGGCGGCGTGCAGGTGCCCGAACCGGTCGTCGGCGAGGTAGCGAAAGTGGAGCGTTCCGGCCTGGGTGTCGGCGTACTGGGCGTCGAGGATCGTGTACACAGGCCGGCCGACGATCGCCGCCTCGATCTGCGCGCTGGTGTTGATCCCGACCACGGCTTCCGAGTGGTGGATCGAGTCGAAGTAGTTCTGCCGCGCCTCCCCCGCCAACGGAAACTCGCCGTGCGCCGGCCAGATCGCGACCTGCGCGTCGTCGATCCGCAGGTCGCGGAACCCGGAGGCGGCGAGCGGGTGCGGCCGCACGAGCAGCCCCGCACGCGCAAGCGTTCCGCCGCGGGCGCGGACCGCCTCGACCCAGCGGCGGACGAACCGGGGCTCGTCGGGTGCGATGAACTCGGACGAGCCCACGTAGAGCACCATCGGATGGGCCGGGTCGAGGCCGGCGGCGGCGCAGAGCTCGTCGCGCGTTCGGCTCGGCTGCCAGTCGAACCAGTGGTCGTAGGCGGGTGCGCCGGTGACGACGACGCTCTCCGGCTTGACGCCGTGCAGCTCGACCGCCTCGCGCTTCTGGAGATCGTTCCACACGAGCACCTGATCGGGCGCGTCGCGCAACAGCCCCTTGTTCGTCAGATTGTCCCAGCTGCGCACCGGAAACGAGACGGGGATTCCGAGCCGCTTCGCGGCGCGCACGAGGTCGGCCTGGTAGGTGCCGAAGCCGATCAGCGGCGTGATCAGCAGCACGTCGGGGCGCTCGTCGCGCAGGAACGCCAGCGCCCGCGGCGGCGGGTCGATGCACCGCTCCAGCCCCTGCAGGACGCGCCGCAACGCCGCCGGGGCGCCCGGAATCGGCCCCACCACGCTCCCCAGCCGGCGACCGGCGGGAGGAGCCTCCGCCTCGGCCCGGGCACGCAGCTTCGGCGAGTCGCGGTACACCGGCTCGAGGTAGCGCAGATAGTCGATCGTCCGCCGGAGCGGCCCGGCCAGGTCGCTCCAGCCGGACTGGCGGATGAACGGGTGCTCGACGACGGTGACCCGCGGGCTGCCGGCGACGAGCTCGGCCATCTGCGCCTGCGACTCCGGCGACTTGACGTCCCTGCAGGCGATGCGGACCTCGTGGCCGCGCTCGGCCAGCAGCCGAACGACGGGCGCGAGCGTCCGCAGGTTGGCGGTGTTCTTGATGACGAGGAGGATGTTCATCGCTGCACGCCTGCCGTGACGCCGCAGACGAAATGGTAGACGGCGCTCAACGCGCCGCCGCCTCGCTCAGCCTCCGGCACGCTCGCACGGGGGAAACCCTGTTTCCCTCGTGGGCCCCCTTCTCGTTGTGCGGCTTCGCCGCCGTCCGCCGGGGGAACCTCCCGGTTCCCCCTCGCCCCCTCCACGCGGCCGCGCTCACGCGGCCGCCTCGATCGCGTCGGCGACGATCGGCGTTGCCGGGCGGTCGAGCCCCTGCGGCCGCACGAACGCGAGCAGGAAGGCCTCGGCGCCGGCGGCGGCGGCGCCCGGGTCGTCGAGCGCCGCGCGGAGCTGGCCCAGGTGCTCGTCGATGGAGCCGGCGACTCCCAGCGCGGCGCCCGCGGCGATCCTCAGCTCCTGGAAGTGCGGGGTTCCCTCCTGGGTCTCCGCGAACGCTTCGTCCCGGATCGTCAGCACCGGCCGGCGCTGGATGAACGCCTCGACCAGCGCGCTGGTGTTGATCCCGACGACCGCCGAGGCGTGGTGGATCGAGTCGAAGTAGAGCGCGTCGTCTCCCCCGCTCATCGGCATCGTCGGTGGGGTTCGCGGAGCGACCACCGCCCCGAGCCCGGAGAGGTCCTCGTCTGCCCAGCTCTCGACGTTGTAGGGGTGTGGGCGGATCAGGGCGCCCGGCGGGTCGCCGGTCGCGCGGAGAGCCTCGAGCCAGCGCCGGACGAACGGGATCTCCCGCTCCGGCGGAGCGATGTTCGGCGAGGAGCCGACGTACACCACGTACCGCGTCTTGCCGAGCCCGACCTGCGCAGCGAACTGCTCCGCCGTGGTGCCCGGCTCCCGGTCGAACCACGGGTCGAAGAGCTGGGCGCCGGTGACGACGACGCTGTCCCTCGGCACGGAGTGCAGCTCGGCGGCATCGCGGCGCTGGAGCTCGTTCCAGACGAGGGTGGCGTCGGGGCGCGCCTTCACCACGCCCTTGGTCGTCAGATGGTCCCAGCTGCCGACCCCGAAGACGGTGGGCACGCCGATCCGCCCGGCCGCCTTGACCGTGTCCGTCTGCCGCCGGTTCCGGCTGCTGCGGCCGATCAGCGGCGAGACGAAGACCACGTCCGGCCGGAGCTCGGTTAGCGCCGCGGTCACACCCGAGTCGGACGGGACCAGCCGCTCGAGGCCGAGCGTGACCGCCAGCCCCGCCCGGCCGGCCCGCGACCCGTAGGGAAGCCGGGTCAGCCTGTGCAGCGTCCCGTCCAGGTTCCGCTCGAGGCGGCGGCGCAGGTACGGCGCGTCGGCAAAACGGGGATCGAGGTAGTGCAGGTAGTCGGACGTCGCTCTGAGCCGCTCGACCGCGCCCTCGTAGCGCCGCGAGGCAGGCGGCAAGGGCTCCACGACGCCGACCACGCCGGAGCCGTCGAAGGAGGTCGCCCCGCGGCCGCGCTTGCCCGGGTCGTCGTAGCTCACGGCCACGTGGTGGCCTCGCTCGGCGAGCAGCCGGATCGTCGATCCGTAGATCCGGACGTACGCCGGCGACGCGAGCTGGAAGAGGATGCGCATGGGGTGACGCGGTCACGCCTCGCCGGCGTGCGCGACCCGGGCGGCGCGCGAGGCCAGCGGGGCGAGCAGCGGCCGGAGCGCACGCAGCGGCGCCGGTGTTCGCTGGGGCTCGGGAGCGGAGCCGGCCGCGAAGCGCTCGACCTCGTCGACGAACAGCGGCGTCGCGACCACGTCGACCCCGTGCGGGCGGACGAACTCCGCCACGAACCGTCTCGAGCGACCATCGTCCCCGTCCACGATCGCCCGCTCGAGCTGGGCTACGTGTTCGTCGAGCGTCCTCGCGACGGTGAGCAGCCCGCCGCCGACCTCCAGCAGGTAGCGGAAGTGGAGCGTGCCCTGCTGGACGCGCTCGTACTCGGGGTCGAGCACGGTCAGCACCGGCCGGCCGACGATCGCCGCCTCGATCATCGCGCTCGTGTTCAGGCCGACCACCGCCCGGCTATGGTGGATCGAGTCGAAGTAGTCGGCCTTCGACTCGTCGTCGGTCGGCGCGTGGCCCGCCTGCGGAAACACGACGACGCCGGGGATCTCGACGCCGTCCCAGGCGTCGGGCCGCTTCGGGTGCGGGCGGACGAGCACGCCCAGCTCTGCGACGGCATCGCCCCGCGCGCGCAGCGCCTCCGTCCACCGCCGGACGAAGTCGACCTCCGACTGGCCTGTCCAGGGCGAGCAGCACGCGTAGAGCACGAACGGCCGGTCGGGATCGAGGCCCGCGCGGGCGGCGAACTCGGCCCGCGGGCGCGGCTGCCATTCGAACCACTCGTCGAAGCACTGCGCCCCGGTGACGACGACGTGCGCGGGGTCGACCCCGTGCAGCCGCCTGGCCTCGTCGCGCTGGACCTCGTTCCAGACGAAGAGGCGGTCCGGTATCGGACGGATCACCGACTTGCTGGACAGGTTGTCCCAGCTCTTGACCAGCACCGCGGTGCGCAGCCCGAGCGCCTGGGCGGCGCGGAGGAAGGCAGGCTGCACGGAGCGCAGGCCCAGGTACGGCGTGAAGAGGACGACGTCGGGCCGGCGGTCGAGGAGATACCGCTCGATCTCGGCGTTCGTCGGCAGCGCGGACTCCGCCAGCCGAAAGGCGCCGGCGATCGTCCGCCGCGCCGGCGCGCTCTTCGCGAGCGGCGTGCGGGCCAGGGCGGCAGCAGGCTTCGGCGCCCGCCTCCGCGCCCGCGCGCGGTAGGTCTCGTTGAACTGCGGCCCGAGGAACTCGAAGAGGTCGACCGACGAGCGCAGGTCGGCGCCCAGCTCGAGCCAACGGTCGCGAGCCGGCGACACCGCAGCCTCCACCGTGACGTGCGGCGCGGCGATCTCCTCGAGCAGCCGGTCGCGCCAGCCGATCTCGCGCTCCTCGTGGATCGCGATCGCGACCTCGTGGCCGCGCCGCCCGAGCTCGCGGATCACGGACTGGTAACTCGTCAGCGAGAGTGGGGTCTCGGCGGAGAGGAGCGCCCTCACGAGGTCGGCCCGAGGCGTCGGCCGAGCTTGCGCGCCTCCAGCGCCACCTTCAGGCGCACCTGGCGGAAGAAGAAGGGGACGCGGATCAGGGCGAGCGGCGGGCGCAGGAGCACGAGCCACGGCGCATCGGGCTGCCGCTCGCGCGGCCCGCGCTCCGCGAGTTGCTCGACCGCGTCGACGAAGACAGGAGTCGCCGGCACCTGGACGCCGTTCGGCCGGACGAAGAGCTCGGTGAACCGGCGCGCAGCCTCCTCGCCCTCGGTGTCGCGGCCGGCGACGACGTCCCCGAGCCGACGCACGCACTCGTCGAGCGTCTCGGAAACCTGGACGAGCCCGCCGCCGATCTCCCGCAGGTAGCGGAAGTGGAGCACGCCCCCTTGCGAGGCGGCGAACTCGGGGACGGTGATCGTGTGCACCGCCTTGCCGATGATCCCGGCCTCGATCATCGCCGTGGTGTTGATCCCGAACGCGACCGCCGAGTGGTGGATCGAGTCGAAGTAGTCGGCACGGGTCGCCTGCTCGGCGGGGAACTCGACGTTCTCGGGCCAGACGACCACGCCCGGGAGGTCCGAGAAGTCGCGCGTCCGCCACTCCTCGACGCGCTTGGGGTGAGGCCGTACGAGGATGCCGGCCGTCCGCAGGGCCGGCTCGTCGCTCGCACGGACGGCCTCGATCCACCTGCGGCAGTAGTCGGCCTCGATCATCGTCGTCGGGAAGAGCGCACCACCCAGGTAGACGAGGTAGGGCTTCGACGCGTCCAGCCCGACGCGCGCGCAGAACTGCTCCCGCGGCCGCGGTTGCCAGCCGAACCAGTGGTCGAAGCACTGCGCGCCGGTCGACACGACCCGGTCGGCGGGGACGCCGTGGAGCCCGGTCGCCTCCTCCTTCTGCGTGTCGTTCCAGACCGTGACCAGGTCGGGCACGACACGGAGCAGCTGCTTGCTGGAGAGGTTGTCCCAGCTGGCCACGCAGATCGCCGTCGGCACGCCCGTTGCCGCCGCGCTGCGCGCGTAGTGCACGTCGGTCGAAGCCGGCATCAGGTGCGGCGTGACGAGCACCACATCCGGGTGCTCGTCGCGCACGAACCGCTGGACGCGCTCGGAGAGCGGGATCGCACGGTCGCAGAGGTCGAGAGCCCGAGACCAGATGCGCAGCCCGGCCGGCGACGACATGCCCGGGATCCGCATCAGCTGCTGGAACGCGCCGGGTGCGCGCCGCCGTGCACGCTGGAGCAGGTACGGCACGCGGTCCTCGCCGAGCTGGAGGAAGTAGACGTAGTCGAGGGCGCCTCGCACCGGCCGGGCCACGCGGAACCAGGGGTCCCGGCGCCAGGCGAGCGTGTGGCTCCAAGAGAAGTTCGGATGCCGCTCCATCCGCGCGAGCCACGCCTGCTCGAGCGGCCCCGGCGCACCCTCCTCCCGCTCGAAGACGAGCCGGACGGTGTGGCCTCGCTCGATCAGCTCACGGATGACCGAGTCGAAGAAGCGCAGGTACCGCCCGAGGTGCTCCATGAAGAAGAGCACGCGCAGCGGCGGCCCCGCCTCCCCCGGCGCCGGCTCAGGAGCCGATGCGGCTGACATCCCACGTCGCGTCGTCCGACTCCTCCAGCTCGACGTCGGCCACCGGGAGGAAGACGAAGCCGGCGGGCAGGTCCTCCTCGTCGCCGTTGCGGCTGCCCGGTGCGACGACTGCGTCGAAGGCGACCAGCTCGCGCGGAGGAGCAGGCTCGTGCCCAGCGATCGCGATCTCGACCATCAGCCGCGCGTGGTACGACCGCTCGTCGAGGACGCCGCCGGGAACGGACACGCGGAGCCGGTAGACGCCGGGCTCGGGAGCGTCCATCCGCTCCGGCTTGCGCAGCTCGGCGAGCTTGCCGCGCTCGTCGGTCAGCTCCAGCCCGAACCCGAGCTCGAGCTCTTTCCGCAGCACGTGCACCTCGAACTCGACGTGTGGCCGGCCCGGGCCGAGCCGGACCGGCTCAGCGCCGTTCGCCAGCGTCGCGGTCACGGGCGCGTGATGCGATTCCACCTTCTCGACCGTGGTCCGGTGCAGCTCGGCGGCGACCTCGACCGGGCGGCCGCGATAGGCCACCTCCCCGTTCCGGATCCACATCACCTCGTCGGCAAGGCGGGCGACGCCCTCGACCCACCTCCGCCCCGCCTGGATCACGGCGGCGCCGTCGGCCTTCCGCTGAGCAACCAGGTCGAGACAGCGCACGCCGAATTCGGCGTCGTCCTGGAGGCTCTGGTCGATCACGTAGAGCGTCGCGTCCATGTGCAGCGCGGCCGATATCGCCAGCCGCAGCGTTCTGTACCTCGCCTTGGCCGCGACCTCGTCGAGGGCGGCGAACTGCTCGATCTCGTCCCAGCGGGATTCGACCAGCCCACGGGGCCAGTGGAAGTACCTCGCGATCACGTTCACGGCCTTGCGGTCGCTCTCGTTCCCCATCAGCCGCTTCAGCTCGCTCATCGTCAGCGGCGCGACCAGCCCCCGGACGAGCACCCGGCCGGAGGAGGGAGGCACACCGCCGATCAGGATGCGGATGAGGGTCGAGATCGCGCTGCGGTCCTCGCCGACGATGCCCATCCCCTCGCCGCGGCGGAGGTCGAAGCTGAGCTCGTGGAGCGCGGCGCCCTCGTCCGCCAGGTAGTCGTCGTCGTCCTCGTCCTGATCCTCGTCGTCCATCAGCAGGTCTTCGATCTCCTGCCCCGTGCGCCCCGCGAGGCCGCTCTTGGGCAGGAAGCGGGCGAGCCAGCGCGGCACCCCCTTGTACGGAGGAGGCAGCGCCCGGCTGATGCCCTCGACCGAGACGATCACGTCTTCGGGCAGCGCGGCGGCCTCGGCGGCGGAGAGCGTGCGGTGCACTAGAGTCTCGCGACCGCCACGCGCTCGAACCGGCTCGAGAAGATGAAGCCACCGATCACCATCACGGACAGCGCGACCAGGGTCACGATCAGCGAGGTCGGCGCCGGCGGCGACGTGCTCAGGAAGCCGAACTGCACCATCTCGACCGGTCCGGTGAGCGGGTTGAACTCGACGATCGTCCTGTACTTGTCCGGGATGTGGTCGATGTCGAAAACGATCGGCGTGACCATCATCCAGAACTGGATCACGTACATCTGGAGGTAGCGAACCTCCTTGGTCACGAGCATCAACGGCCCGGTGAAGAGCCCCGTCGCCAGGCCGAAGCAGAGCAGGAGGAGGAGGCCGACGAAGCCGATCGGCCACTGCTGGACCGGTGCCAGGTAGTTCTGGCCGGTCTTGATCGAGTAGTACGCGATCGTCCCGAACGCGAGGATCGAGTGGACGACGAAGTCGACGATCGCCGGCGCCGCGGCCGCCACGCTCGCGAGCGACCGCGGCAGGTGGAGACCCTTCGCGAGCGACCGCGTCATCCGCACGGAGCGCATGCTCCAGTGAAAGCTCCGGTCGAAGATCGTCCAGGCCGCCTGCGAGAACGAGATGAAGATCAGCGCCGGGCGCTCGCCGTACTGGAGGGCCAGCACGCCGCCGAAGAAGAACGTCGTAGTCAGGATCTGGATCCCGGGACGCAGGAAGATCCAGAGCCAGCCGAGATAGGTCTGCCGGTAGCGCTTGAGGATGAACTGGTTGGCCGTGTGGCCCATCAGCTGGCGGTGGTACCAGGCCTCGCGCATACGCGGCAGCGCGCCGTGCTTGTACGGCTCGATCGCGTAGACCGGGAGTTTCTTCGTCCGAGGCGTCCGCCTCGGTCCCTGCTCGCCGACCGCGCTCATCCGCTCCGCTTCGAGAAGCTCGTGCTGTCCACGCTTCCTGTCTCTGCCATCCGCTCCACCTGCCGCCGAGGCGGCCGGAACACGCCTCCAAGTCTAGCCGCGGCCTCCGTCGCCCTATCCTGTTGGCCGATGGAAGCCCGGTCGCCGCGCCTGCTGGTCGTCTCCAGCGCGCCTCCCGTGAAGCGCCTGCCGGCGCTGTTCTTCGAACTGCTCGACGCCGGTGCGGAGCTCGTCTTCTCGACCCCGGCCGACGGTCTGCCCGATGGCCTCCGCGAGCGCGTCGCGACCGTCGAGCTGCCGTTGCAGCGAAGCGGCGACTCGGTGGCGATCCTCCGCGCCGCGGCCGATCTGACCCGCTATCTCGGGCCCGAGCTGGCCGGGGCCCGCTGGCCGAGGCGGAGGGCCACACGACGCCTGCTGAAGCTCGTCGGCCACCCGGACGCCAACCGGATCGCCGAGCAGGCGGCCGACTTCGAGCTGCCGGCAGAGGTGCACGCGACCGCCGGCAGCGCCTTCCGCGAGGTGGAGCAGCTGATCCCCGCCGACGAGGCGCTCGTGGACGCGCTCGACCGGCTGGGGGTCGACGCGGTGCTGATCGTCTCGCGCTGCCTCCTGGGCGGCCCCGAGCCGGAGGTGATCAAGGCGGCACGACGGCTCGGGATTCCGTCGGTGATGCTCGTCTGGAGCTGGGACAACCTCTCCAGCAAGGCGGTCCAGAACGAGCACCCGGATCGCCTGTTCGTCTGGAACGAGCTCCAGGCGCGCGAGGCCGTCGAGTTGCACGCGATGCGCGCGGAGCAGGTGACCGCGGTCGGCGCGGCCAACTTCGACGCGTTCTTCGAGGAGCTGGCGACCGTGGAGCCGGTCGCGCATCCGCCGACGGTCCTCTACCTCGGCTCCTCGCCGAAGGTCGCGCCCGTCGAGCGCGACATCTTCGAGCGCTGGCTCGGCGCCGTGCGCCTCCTGGGGGCCCGCGTCGTCCTCCGTCCACATCCGGCTGCGCAAGATGCCTGGGCAGGCTGGATCGCCCCCGAAGGCGTCGAGATGGTCGAGCCGCAGGCGAAGATCGAGCCGAAGGCGCTGTCGCGGCTGCTCGCAGAGGCGGACGCGGTCGTCGCGCTGAACACGAGCGCCGAGATCGAGGCGGCGATCGCAGGAAAGCCGGTGCTGACGTTCCGGGCGGGCGCCGAGGCCAGGGGCCAGGAGGGCTCGATCCACTTCACCTACCTGCTCGAGCAGAACGGCGGCTTCGTGCTCGACGCGGCGACGCTCGACGAGCACGTCGAGAAGCTCGGCGCCGTCCTGCGCGGCGACATGGCCCCCGAGCCGCTCCGACGGTTCGTCGAGAGTTTCGTGCGGCCGAACGGCCTCGACCGGCCCGTGACACCGCTGCTGGCTGAGTCGATCCTCCAGGCAGCGACCATGCAAGTCGCGCCGACGATCCGCGCTGCAGCGACTTCTAGCGCGGATCGCCCGATGGGCGAGCCGCGCATCCTCGTGTTCACGCCTCCCGGCCTCACGCGGTTCATCCCGGACGTCTTCCTCGAGCTGCTCGCGGCCGACGCGAGGCTGCTCTTTTCGGGGCGGCGGCAGAAACGTCCGCGCATCCCGTCCGAGCTGAAGTCGAGCCCGCACGTCGAGTTCGTCGAGCTGCCGGTCGACGAACCGGCCGCGCTGGAGCTGCTGCGCGCCTTCCGCGATGCCGTCCGCTTCCACGACCCTGGGCTGGAGGTCGCCTCCTGGCCGCGCCGGCGCGCCACACGACGCCTGCTCAAGCTCGCACACCACCGCGACTGGAGGAGCGATCTGCCTGAGCTCGAGCGGCTCCGGATCCCGCACCAGACGTGCGCCCGGATCGACGACGCGCTCGCCGACCTCGAGCGGCTGATCCCGGCCGGCAGCGAGCTCCGCGATGCGCTCGGGGCGATGGACGTCGACCTCGTCTTTCTCGTCACGCGCTGCACGCTCTCGGGTCACGAGGGCACGGTCGTCAAAGCAGCGCGGGCCCTCGGGCTCCCGACGCTGATGCTGGTCTGGAGCTGGGACAACCTCTCCAGCAAGGCCGTCCTGCACGAGCACCCCGACCGGCTGCTCGTCTGGAACGAGACGCAGGCGCGCGAGGCGGAGGAGCTCCAGGGCGTCCCGCCCGAGCGGGTCGAGGTCGTCGGCGCACCCAACTTCGACCGGTTCTTCGCCGCGGTCGACGCCGCCGGCGATCGCCGGAACGGGAAAACGATCGTCTACCTCGGCTCCTCGACCAACGTCGCCCCGGACGAGCCCTCGATCTTCGCCCGCTGGCTCGATGCCGTTCGGGCCGAGCCGAGCCTTCGCGACGCCGAGATCGTCGTCCGCCCGCATCCGGCCGGAGAGGCCTGGCTGGACTGGACGCCGCCCGAGCCGCACGTCTCGCTGCAGCGCCCCGAGCAGAAGGTCGAGACCGAGCCGCTGGCCGAGCTGCTCGCCCGGGCCGACGCCGTCGTCGCCCTGAACACGAGTGCCGAGATCGAGGCCGCGATTGCCGGGCGGCCGGTGCTGACGTTCCGCGCAGGCGACGACGCGCCCGGCCAGGAGGGCTCGATCCACTTCGCCTACCTGCTCGAGCAGAACGGCGGCTTCGTTCTCGACGCGGACACGCTCACGGACCACGTCGCGCGGCTCGCAGGAGTGCTCGCCGGGAGCTCCGACCCCGGCCCCCTCGAGCGCTTCGTCGAACACTTCGTGCGCCCGCGGGGGATCGAAGATCCCGTCGCCCCGATCGTGGCGGCCGCCGCGCTCGAGCTCGTCGGCGCCCAGCCGACCCCGCTGGGCGGCGCCGCGTGAGGCTGCTGGTCAGCTCGTCGCCCTGGTCGCTCGCCCGCTGGCTCCCGGGGGTCGTCCGTGAGCTCCTCGACCGTGGCGCCGAGCTCGTCGTCGCGAGCCCGGAGGGCACCGACCCACTGCCCGAGACGGCGCACGGCCACCCGAACGTCTCCGTGGTCGAGCTGCCGTTCGACCCGCCGCGGGCTCCGATGACCGACGTGCGCCTCTTCAGGGCGCTCGCCGACCTCGTCCGCTTCTACCGGCCCGACCTCGCCGAGGCCCACTGGCCGCGCCGGCGGACGGCACAGCGCTTGCTGGACTTCGCCGGCCACCCGCACGGCCGCGAGGCCGCCGTGCGGCTCGCCGCGGTTCAGGTGCCGTCCGACGCGCAGGCAAAAGCGGAGGAGATGCTGAGCACGATCGAGCAGCACGTGCCGCCCGAGCCGCGGCTCCTGGCCGCGGTCGAGGCGCTCGACGTGGACGCCGTGCTGCTGGTCTCACGCTGCAGCCTCGGCGGCGTCGAGCGCGACCTGCTCAAGGTCGCGCGCGCACTCGAGCTGCCCTCCCTGATGCTCGTCTGGAGCTGGGACAACCTCTCCAGCAAGGCGGTCCTGCACGAACACCCCGACCATCTGCTCGTCTGGAACGAGCTGCAGGTCGAGGAGGCCGAGCGGCTCCAGAGCTTCCCGCGTGAGCGTGTGCACGCGATCGGGGCTCCGAGCTTCGACGAGTTCTTCGCCGCTCTCGACGAGGTCGAGCGGCCCGCCCGCGACGGGAAGACGATCCTCTACCTGGGCTCCTCGAAGAACATCTCGCGCGAGGAGCCCGACGTGGTGTTCGCCGAGTGGCTGGCCGCCGTCCGGACCGCGCCCGACCCGCTGGTGCGGGACGCGGAGATCGTCGTCCGGCCGTACCCGGGAGGCGGCGCCTGGCGCCGCTGGCGGCCCGAGTCCGCCGACTTCACGGTCGAGCGGGGCAGGAAGCTTGCGCCCGTCGGACTGGCCCGCGCGCTCGCCGCCGTCGATGCGGTCGTCGCGCTGAACACGAGCGGCGAGCTCGAAGCGGCGATCGCCGGCCTGCCGGTCGTCACCTTCCGCGCGGGGGCGGGAGCGCCCGGCCAGGAGGGCTCCGTGCATTTCGAGTACCTGCTGGAGCAGAACGGCGGCTTCGTGGTCGACTCTCGCGACCTCGACGAGCACGTCCGCAACCTCGGGCGCGTCCTGCGCGACGGGCACGATCGCGAACGCCAACGTACGTTCGTCGAGAGCTTCGTCCGCCCTCGGGGCCTCGACCGGCCCGTCTCGCCGACGGTGGCGGACACGATCCTGGAGCACGCCGCACGGTGAGGATCGGGATCGTCCACGGACGGAAGTACTACCTCCGCAACATCACTTCAGCGCTCGACGCGCTGGCCGAGCGCGACCACGAACTCGTCTTCGCCATGTCCGAGCGCAAGGCGTTCACCAGGAGGCTCCCCCCTTCGCTCAGAGACCATGCCCGCGTCTCGACGACCGTCTACCCCGCCCGTCGGGACGACGGGCTCGAGGGCGGACAGCGGCTGATCCGTGCGCTGCGCGACGCGGCGCGGTACGAGACGCGCGAGTTGCGCGGCGCCCACGCCAACCGTGCGCGGGCCTATCGCAAGCTCCAGGAGACGCTCGTCCGCGAGGGCTTCTCGCTCGTGGTCGAGGCCCCCGAGCGGGAGCTCGACCAGCAGGACCGCGCCGCCTTCGACTCGGTGCTCGCCGCAGTCGACCGGCTGATCCCGCCGAGCGAGCCGATGCTCGCGTTCCTCCGCGCGGAACAGCTCGACGTCGCGGTCGGAGTCACCCGCGTCAACTTCGGCCACAACGAGGCGGGCCTGGTGCGGGCCGCCCAGGCCGGGGGCATCCCGGTCGGCCTGATCGTCTGGAGCTGGGACAACCTGTCGAGCAAGGGGCTGCTGCACGAGCCGCCTGATCGCCTCTTCGTCTGGAACGAGCTGCAGGCCCGCGAGGCAGTCGAGCTGCACGGTGTCGACCCGGCGATCGTCGAGGTGACGGGCGCGCCGCGTTTCGACGCGTTCTTCGCCCTGCGGCCGTCGGCAAGCCGGGACGAGCTCGTCGCGGCGGACGGCCTCGACCCCGACCGGCGGACGATCCTCTACCTCGGCTCGTCGGGGTTCGTGACGAAGTCGGAGCCGGACTTCATCGACGAGTGGGTGCGCGCGCTCCGCGCCTCTGCCGAGCCGGCGCTCAGGGAGGCCAACGTGCTGGTCAGGGCACACCCCGGCGCCTCCGACGAGCCCGCCTGGACGGCGTGGACGCCCGAGGACGGCACCGTCGCCGCCCCGGTCTCGCACGCGCGGGCGCAGCAGCTGTTCGACCAGCTCTTCGTCGCCGACGCGGTGGTCGCGCTGAACACGAGCGCCGAGCTCGAGGCGGCGATCGCCGGCCGGCCGGTGCTGACCGTCACGGTCGGCGACCGTGCTCCCGGCCAGCAGGGCACCTCTCACTTCTCGTATCTGCTCGCGAGCGACGGCGGCTTCGTCGAGACGGCCGGCTCGCTCGACGAGCATCTGCCGCAGCTCCTGCGCGCACTCGAGGAGGATCCGCACGCCGAGGCGCGCAGCCGGTTCGTCGAGAGCTTCCTGCGGCCGCGCGGGATCGACCGTCCCGCCGGCCCGGAGCTCGCCGACGCGATCGAGCGGCTGGCCCGGGGCTAGGCAGGCTGCCGGACGTCGAGCAGCAGCTTCTTCTGCACCGACGGCCGCACCTCGGCGAGCTTGTCGGCGATCTTCACGCCCGCGGTGCCGTCGCCGAACAGGTTGCTCCGCTCGTACGGCCCGTGGGCGAGCTGGTCGCGGATCGCGTCGGCGATCGCGGCGCGGTCGTGCTCCACCTCGAGGAGGTTCGGCCCGCGCTCACGGCCCTGCTGGCGGGACCCGATCGTCACCGCCGGCGTGCCCAGGAACGAGCCCTCGCGCAGCGCCGCCGACGAGTTGCCGACCATGCACGCGCAGTGCGCCATCAGCTTCACGAACACCTCCGGCGGCAGGTTGCGGAAGAAGTGGAAGCCGTGCGCACGGCCGAGCTCGCGGAAGGTGCGGATGCCCTTGGCCACGTCCTCCGAGCCCGCATCCACGTTCGGCCAGAAGACGAGAGCCTGCATCCCCAGCTCCGCGACCGCCTCCAGCGTCGTCGCCACCTGGTCGAAGCCGTGCCCGTACTCGGTGGTGACCGGGTGCTGCATGACGAGCAGGAACGGCTGCTCGGGGTCGACCGGCGCGCCCGTGCCGCCGAACTGCTCGAGCACGTCGCGCCGCAGGCCGAGCTCGGTGCGGTGGACGAGGTCGATCGAGGGGCAGCCGACGTTGAACACCCACGCCGGGTCCTCACCCATCGCGACCACCCGCCGAGCGGCGAGCTCGGTCGCGGGGAAGTGGACGTGCGCGAGCTTCGTCACCGCATGGCGCACGCTCTCGTCGATCGAGCCCGAGACCTCCCCGCCCTGCGTATGCGCGACCGGGATGTTCATGTACGAGGCCGCGACCGCGGTCGCGATCGTCTCGAAGCGGTCGGCGACCGTGACCACGACGTCGGGCTGGAGCAGCTCGAACACGGTCGGCAGCTCGAGCAGGCCGAGCCCGGTCGACTTCGCCATCGTGGCGGGCGTCTCCCCCTCGATGATGAAGCGGATCGTCGCGTCCGGGGCGAAGCCGTCCATGGTCAGGACCTCGAGCGCGTTGCCGAAGCGCTCCAGCACGAGAGACGCGCCGGCGACCAGCTGGAGCTCGAGGTCGGGGTGGTCGCGCACCGCCTCGAGCGCGGTCTTGATCCGGGCGTAGTTCGCGCGGCTGGCGACGACGACGCAGACCTTGCGGCGTGCGGTCGTCACCGCGGGCACGTTCCTGTCTGGCCGGTGAAAACCGAGCAGTCCAAGGACGCAGGGAGCCGCCGTACTGGATCAGTACGGCGGCGACTGAGGACGCCGGAATGCGAAGCGTTTGCAGCCGGCCAGGCAGACAACCGTGCCCGCGGTGACGACCGCCTAGACAACGTCGGCCTCCTCCAGCTGGTGGTCGCGCTCCAACCGGCGCGCCGCGCGGCGGCCGACGAGCTCCGGCAGGCGCAGCGCCGGGATTCCGTTTCCGGGCCGCTTGGTGGTCAGCATCTCCGGCTCGAGCACGGCGCCCTCGGGGATCTCGACCCTGGCGACAACGCTCTTCTCGAAGGTCGCCCTGGCCGGGTCGAGCGCAGGGTCACGCTCCTTCAGGCCATCACCCATCGCTGCCTCCACCTGGCGGATCCCCTCCACCAGCCGCGCCAGCTCCTCGGGGACGAGCGACGCGTGGTGGTCGGGCCCGTACAGCCGCTTGGAAAGGGTGAAGTGCTTCTCGACGGCGACCGCGCCGAGGGCTACCGCCGCGATCGACGTGTAGATGTCCGGCGTGTGGTCAGAGAGGCCGTAGGGAACGCCCAGGCGCTCGCCCATCGCGGTCATCGCCCGCAGGTTGACGAGCTCGGGCGGGCAGGGGTAGTTCGAGGTGCACTGCATGACCAGGAACTCGGAGCCTGCGTCGCGCAGGAGCGCGGCGGCCCGCTCGACGTCCTCCATCCCCGACATACCGCTGGACAGGAGGACCGGGCGGCCGGTCGCGGCGATCGCCTCGATCAGCGGCGGGTTGGTGACCTCGCCGGAGGCGATCTTGTACGCCGGGACGCCGACCTCCTCGAGCAGGCCGACCGCCTCGACGGAGAAGGGCGACGAGAAGAACACGAGCCCGAGCTCCTCCGCGAACGCCTTCAGCCGGAGGTGGTCCTCCTTCGAGAGCTCCATCCGCTTCGTGAACTCGTAACGGGGCTCGTCGAAGTGCGGCGGGGTCGGCGTCGAGGGGAGCATCTCCGCCTCGGCGATGTGCGTCTGGAACTTGACCGCGTCCGCGCCCGCCTCGGCGGCGGCCTCGATCAGCCGCTCGGCCTGGCGAATCGAGCCGTCGTGGTTGTTGCCGATCTCGGCGACGACGAAGACCCGCGCAGCGAGCTCTCTGCCGGCGATCTGCACGGCGGTCACTCTAGATGGTCAACCATCCAGCGGCGGCCGTCTCAGGATCCGCCGCAGCCGGCCGCCTCGCTCCAGGACGTCGTAGCGCTTCTGGAGCTTCCGCAGCTCCTCGCGCGCGATCGCCCGGTCACGCTCCGCGCGGGCGAGGTCGCCGCGCAGCCCCGCCTCGTCCTTCCACGACCGCGCAGACAGGTGGAATGCGTACTCGGCCTGCTCGCGCTCGGTCGCATAGAAGACGTTCGGCTCGAAGAGCGTGACGCCGTCGACGTCGTGCCGGATGCGCTCGAGCAGCAGCGGCCCGGTGCCCTCGCGGTCGACCGGCCCGTACGTCGTGCGCGGCCGCACCTCCGCCATCGCCTTCACGAGCAGCGGGTGGCCCGGGACGGCGCCGATCACCGCGTTCGAGACCCGGCCGGAGTCGAGCAGGCCGAGGAAGCAGTCGACGCCGTCGAGCAGCGGATCGATCGGCTGAAGACACTCGAGGTCGGCGTCCAGGTAGACGCCGCCGCGCCGGTGCAGCAGCTCGAGCCGGAGGATGTCCGCGCGCTCGGCCGGCTGGCGGAGCAGGTTCGCGGCCTCCTTCAGCTCGAGGTCGTCCGGCATGTCCGCCTCCGTCCAGAGCCGGTGCTCCCAGTCCGGGTGGAAGCGGCGCCACGTCTCGCGCTCACGTTCGTACGGGAACCCGGCCTCGCCGAGCCAGATCTGGTGGAAGACGCGCGGGATCAAGACCTGTCCCCGCGTGCCACGAGGAACTCGGCGAAGGCGAAATCCTCCGGCGTATCGATGTCGAACGACCGCTCGGGCGGCATCTCGTAGCCGCGCACGTCTTCGGCCTCCAACCCGCGCTCGACGACGTCGCGGCGAAAGGCATACACCGAGCCGTTCCGCAGCCACAGCCGCTCGAGCTCGTGCGACGGCGTCAGACGGTCGTCCTCGAGGTACGGCAGCAGGCGGTCACCCTCGAGCCGCTTCATCTTCAGCGGATGGTGGGCGGCATCGGCCGGCGACACGGTCACCACCGACTCGGCGCCGCTCGACTCGAGCAGCGCGACCGCGCCGGCGACGTCCTCCGGGGCGGTGAACGGCGACGTGCACTGGAGGATCGCCAGCGCATCGAAGGCGCGGAGCTCCCGGAACGCGTGCAGCGCGACGTCGCGCGCCCGGGAGGTCTCGGTCGAGAGCTCCGGCGGACGGCGGAGGGCGACCACCTCCAGCCCGTCGGCCTCGGCCAGGATCTCGTCGTCGTCGCTCGAGAGCGCAACCGTCTCGAAGCAGCCGGCTGCGATGGCGGTCTCGAGCGCGCGGCGCACGAGCGTCCGCCCGCCCAGTATCGCGAGGTTCTTGCGCGGCACGCGGGTCGAGCCGCCGCGCGCCGGGACGAGGCCGAGCGTCCTCACCCGACCCGCAGCTCCTCGATCACCGCCGTGGCGCCGCTGCCGAGCTCGTCCCAGTCGGGCTCCCGCAGCTCACTCGGCGAGAGCACGAACCCCCAGTGGCCGTCGGCCGAGAGGCGCTCGGCGACCGGCTCGAACCCCGTCAGCCGGAAGGCGGCGATCGCGGTGTCGCGGGTCAGGTAGTACGGGTGGTCGATCTTGGCCGCGCCCTCGACGGTGCCCTGCTTCCGCGAGGCGATCAGCAGGTCGAGGACGTCGACGAAGGCATGGCCGTCGTCGGCCGTCATCCGGCGCATCGACTCGAGCGTGGCCTTGACGTCGAGCAGGTGGTCGATCGTCTGGCAGAGCAGGACCAGGTCCCAGCGCCGCCCGCCCGGGTCGAAATCCTCGGCGAAACCGGCGATCGTCTCCATTCCTGCGGCGGCCGCCACCGCCAGCTCGTCCGGCGCCGGGTCGAGCACCGTCGCCTCCGCGCCGAAAGCGTCCCGTACCGCGCCGGCGACGATTCCGGTCGAGCCGCCGACGTCGAGGACCGCCGCGGGCGCCGCGGGGAGGTTCACGCGCAGGAACTCGACCAGCCCGGCGGCGTAGGCGCGCTGGTCGTCCTGGACCGTCTCGGCGTCGATGCGGCGGCCGTGGAAGGCGCTGACCAGCGGCCTGTAGACGTCTGCATAGAACGCGCCGTACTCTGCCGCGGTCAGCCGCGGCGAGAGGAAGCCGAGTCCACAGCGACGGCACATCCAGAGCGAGACCGGATAGCCGTAGCGGTCGCGCCTCGCCAGCTCGGCGAGGTCGGTCGAGCCGCAGAGGTTGCACGCCTGCACCGGCTCGGTCTCGCGGGCCGCATAGTCGTAGCCGACCTCGGCGATCCGCTCCACCCGCGCGTTCATGCCGTCATCCGAGCCACCAGCGCGTCCCAGCCCCGGGCAGCCGCCGTCTCGACCGCGCGCGCCCGGATGCCGTCGAGCACGTCCGGCTCCGTCGGGAGACGGTCGCAGCGCTCGATGTCGATCACGTTCTGGAGGTGGACGTACTCGGGCGGCGAGAGCTCGTCGAGGTTGGTGAGCGCGACAGCGCCGGTCTCCATCGCCGCCGCCACCGACGTGTTGTTCGCGCGCACGCCGCGGTCGAAGAACGCCGCGAAGAAGGTCGACTCCCGCAGCCGGTTGTAGACGGCCACGTCCGAGAGGTTGCCGAGGAAATACAGGCTCGGGAACAGCTCGTGCATCTCCTCGAAGACCGCCTGCGCGTCCTCGAGCGTGGTGGTCTCGTGGTTCGCAGCCGACACGTAGACGGCGTGCGGCGTCCCCAGCGCGTCGAGCAGGTCGCGCAGCCGCCGGAACATGTCGGTGCGGATCTTGTGCGCCATCCCGAACGAGAAGACCGTGACGGGGGCCGGCTCGAACGGACGCCGGTCGACGATCAGTCCGGGCGCCCAGACCGCCTCCGCCCGGTCGCTGAGCTCACGAACGCCCTGGTAGATCTCCAGGTTGCCGCAGTGCACGCGCCGGGCGCGCGTGACGAGCTCACGCTCGAGCTCGAGGCCGGAGAGCTCGTGCAGGAACAGCTCGCCGTCCCAGCCATCGAGGCGGGCAGCCACGGCAGCGCGGGTGGCGAGGTCCAGCTCGCTGACCTTGAACGAGAGCAGCGAGCCCGCCCAGCCCGGTCCGTCGTCGTCGAGCCCGTGGAGGGGTACCCCGAGCCGCTCGGCGAGGAGCTCGTTGAAGCGCGCGACGCCCGAGCGGAAGCCGCTGCGGTGGTGGGTGACGACGGCTTGGATCGGGGTCATGGACTGGCCTGATCGTAGACTCCGCGGCCGTGACCCACGTTCCTGTGCTGGAGCCGCTGGTGCTGATCTCCCAGGTGCAACGCTCCGGCGGCACCCTCCTCAGCCAGCTGTTCGACGGGCACCCCGAGGTGCACGCGCATCCGGGCGAGCTGCACATCGGGCCGGGGAAGGCCCACTGGCCTTCGCTCGACCCGGACGCGACCCCGGAGGCCTGGTTCGACGCCCTCTTCGAGCGGATCACCCTCGAGTTCATGGAGCAGGGCTACTCGAAATCGACGCCCGGAGCCCGCATGGCCGGGACCTTCGACGTCTTCCCCTTTCGGTTCGACCCCGAGCTGCAGCGGTCGATCTTCCTCGAGCGGGCACGGCCGGGATCGTCGAGCAGGGAAATCCTCGACGCGTACATGACCTCCTACTTCAACGCCTGGCTCGACAACGCCAATCTCGGCGGCGAGAAGCGCGTGGTAACTGCGTTCTCGGCCCGACTCGCGATGAACAAGGACGATCTGGCCGCGTACTTTCGCGACTACCCGGACGGGACGCTGGTGACGATCGTGCGGGAACCGCGGGGCTGGTTCGATTCGAGCCGCCGCTACCAGCAGCGCCACGAAGACGTCGCCCGCGCCACGGCCGTTTGGAGCCGTTCGACCCGGTCGTCGCTCCGGGCACGGCAACGGTACGGAGCACAGGTCGTCATCGTCTCCTTCGAGCAGCTCGTTCTCGAGACCGAGCCGCTGATGCGACTCCTCGCACAAAGGCTCGGACTGGCCTTTTCCGACGAGTTGCTGGTGCCGACGTTCAACGGGCAGCCGATTCGGGCCGACTCCAGCAGGCCCGTCTACCAGTACGGCGTCGTGTCCGATCGAGCGTTAGTGCCGAAGCTCGACGCCCCGACCGAAGCCGCCATCGTCCGTGTGACCGACGAGTTGTACGCCAAGGCCCAGGCCCTCTTCCTCGAGCCCTGAGCGCCGCAGCCGCCGTCGTCTCGACTCCGCGCCGTCAGCGCTTGACGAGCACGAGCTGCCGGCTCCTCGTGTCCCAGGTCTGGAAGCCGCCGTCGGCGAGGTACTCCTCGGCGGCGCGGCGGATACCAGGACAGGACGCCGAACCGTAGTCGTCGAGAACGACGATCCCGCCCCGGACAAGGCGCGGACCGAAGTAGCGGAGACAGTCCAGTGCGGGAACGTAGAGGTCGACGTCGACGTGGACGAGCCGGTAGGTGCCCTCTGGAAGCTGAGCGGCGACGGCAGAGAACTCTCCCTTCCGAACGGTCAACTGCTCGAACGGCCGGAGGTACTCGACAACGCTCTCGTGGCTCGTCGAGAGGAACTTGTCCCCGCCCATGTGGATCGAGCTGTCGTGCTCCGAGAGCTTGCCCTCCGGATGCCCCTCGAAGGTGTCGATCACCTCCATCGGCACCTCGTGACCCAGCCGTACCCGGAAAGCGGCGGCGATGAAGTGGGCCGAGCCGCCACGGTAGGTGCCGACCTCGGCCACGGACCCGTCGAGGTCGACCACGTTGCCGACGCACTGCCACAGGGTCCAGAGCCGCTTCTGGGCGAGCATCGTACGCCCACGAGCCTTGACCTCTGCGGCAAGAGCGACGAACTCCTCGTCACTGAACATCGAGGTCTTGGCGGGCCGCGTTTGCGAGCGCGTCATGACCCGCCTAGCCGAGCGCCCGCAGGGCCCGATCGGAGAGGGAATCCTCGCGGCCCTCGAAGTCGACCTCGAACCGCCGCTCTCCTTGCCAGACGGCCTCGCGCAGGAACGTGGCGACCATCAGGATGCGCGGTTTCGTTCGCGCGAAGCCGCCGCGATGGAATCCTGCGGTGTCGCAGAAGATCACGGTTCCGGCCCCGCCGGTCATCGTCATCCGGTCCGCGGGGTCGACCGCGGCTTCGAGCTCCTCACCCGACGGGTAGAAGTCACCGTCCCGCGGTGAGCCCCGTCGCCGGCGTCCCTGCTGTAGAAGCGGCGAACGATCACTTCGTCCTTGCCCTTGGCACGCTCCTGCCTTCCCAACTCGGCAGCTCGGCCTTCGGTCGCGGCCACGAACGGCGTGATATCGCCGATCGCGTCTCGCCAGAGCTCCTCTCCGAAGAGGTCGGTGAACTGGGCGACGGCGATCCCGTCACGGCGGAAGTCGTCCAGGGCACGCTCGGCCGCGGCGGCCGCCGTCGTCTCGTCGGAGAGCGGTGGAATGGTCACGACCGCCGAGGTATACCACCTCGATCCGCGGCTTCGCGCAGGCGCTCCCGAACCTGCAGAGCGACGTGACTAGCCGGAGAGTGCGTGCCTGGCTGCGTCCGACAGCGACGCTTCACGGCCCTCGAAGTCGACCGCGAAGCGACGCTTTCCCTTGCGCGCACTCTCGCGCAGGAAGGTCGAGATCATCAGGATCCGCGGCTTCGTGCGGGCGAAGCCCCCGCGGTGGAAGCCGGCGGTGTCGCAGAAGATCACCGTCCCGGCCGGCCCCGTCATCGTCAGCCGGTCGTCGGGGTCGACCGCCGCCTCCAGCTCGTCGGCGGAGGGGTAGCGGTGGCCCTGGCCCCACGGGAACACGTCGCCGTACTTGCCGCCCGCGGCACTGTCGCGGACGTACTCGAACGGGCCGGCCTCCTCGTCGACGTCACTGAAGTAGACGAACATCTTCACGATGTGGTCGTCCTCGGGATCGCGGTGCCAGCGCTGCGACGCGACGCGCTCGGTCACCTCCGGGCGCGGCACCGTGTACCAGTTGTCCACGTAGGTCAGCCTGGTCGGCTGCCCCGCGTAGCCGTTGACGATGTCGAGCACGGTGTCCGAGGCGGCGATCCGGAGCCACGGATCGGAGAGGGCGTACAGATGCCTGTCGACGCCCTTCGCGTAGAAGCGCCGCACGATCACCTCGTCCTTCTCCTTGCCCTTGGCCTCTCCGTCCCCCTGGCCGCCCGGCTCGGCCGCCCGCTCGTCCGTCTCCG
The DNA here is from genome assembly GCA_963775695.1 of uncultured Actinomycetes bacterium. GTDB lineage: Bacteria > Actinomycetota > Thermoleophilia > Gaiellales > Gaiellaceae > DATBLE01. The sequence continues at coordinate 63,780 of CAVZJU010000001.1, forward strand.
CGACGAACGGCGTGATGTCGGCGACCGCCTCGTGCCAGAGCTCCTCGCCGAACAGCTCGTCGAACCGGGCGACGGCGATCCCGTCGCTGCGGAAGGTCTCGAGAACCCGCTCAGCCGCCGTGGCGGCGGCGGTCGTATCGCTCGAGGAGGGCGGTGGAGGAGTCACGGACCGTGTCGAGGTATACCACCTCGATCCCCAGCTCCGCGCAGATCGCGAGCTCCTCGTCGGGCAGCCTGCCCCGCCAGTCGGCGCCCTTCGCATAGGCGCCTGGAACGAGGGCCCGGAGCACCGATGCGGTCGTCCCGGCGGCGAGGTGCACGTAGTCGACGAAGCGGATCGCGTCGACGAGCGCCGCTCGGTCGGCCTGCGGCAGCAGCGGCGGGTGCTTCCGCGCGACCCAGTCGTCCGGGGCGACGTTGCACAGCACCGGTCGCCCGATCGCCGCCGCCGCCTCGAAGTAGGCGACATGGCCCGGGTGCAGCGGGTCGAAGCCGCCGTCGACCATGGTCACCCGTCCGCGGTAGGCCTGCAGGTCCTGGGTCGGAACGATCATTGGTAGCTTCCGGCCGTGCGCATCCCGCGCATCTTCCACCAGATCTGGGTGGGGCCGGATCCCCTGCCGGACGAGTTCGCAGCGTACGGACAGACCTGGCTCGACCACCATCCCGGCTGGGAGCTGAAGCTCTGGACCGACGAGAACTTCCCGCCGCGCGAGACGCTGATCCGCCCGGAGGCGGCCGACCTGCTGCGCGCGCCGTGGGAGCGCGGCGACATCTTCCGTCTGGAGCTCCTGTTCACCCAGGGCGGGGTGCACGTGGACACCGACTTCGAGTGCAAGCGCTCGATCGAGCCGCTGATCGAGGACGCCGACGTCTTCGTCGGCTTCCGCAAGCCCGGCAAGCTGAACGGCGCCCTGATGGGGTCGGCGCCGGGCCACCCGCTGGTCGAGAAGGGGCTGCGGGAGATCAGGCCGCAGCTCATGTACGGCAAGAAGATGGCGACGGGGGACAACCTCAAGGACACGACCGGCCCCGAGTTCATCGACGCGGTCTTCCTCGACCGGCCCGGCGTCACCTTCATCGATCCGGAGCTCTTCTACCCCCGGACGCCGGCGCAGATCGAGAACGCCTACGCCGTGCACCACAAGGCGCGCGCATGGAAGGACGAGGAGGGGTTGCGCGCGATGCTGACGAAGGCGGAGGCCCGCCTGCTGCGCTCGCAGGAGGAGACGCTGAAGTGGCGGCGGCGCGCCGAGGAGGCCGAGGCCGAGCTCGAGCAGCTCCGGCCGGCCACGCGATCGTAATGGCGCTGCTCCTGCACATCGGGCTCCAGAAGACTGCCTCCACCTGGCTCCAGAACAAGGTTTTCGGGTCGGCTGAGATCGGCTTCGCCACGGTCGGCGGCGAGGCCGTCGTGAAGCGGACGCTGATCGCGCCCGACGACATCGAGTTCGATGCGGCCACGTGCCGATCGGCGTTCATGGAGCGGATCGAGGCGGTCGGCGCGGAGCGCCTCGTCCCGGTCCTGTCGGCGGAGCGGCTGAGCGGCGACATGCTCTACGGCGCCTACGACAGCGTGCGCCTGGCCGACCGGCTGGCGGAAACCTTTCCCGGCGCGAAGGTGCTGATCGTGATCCGCGAGCAGCGCAGCATGCTCTTCTCCACCTACCAGCAGTACGTCAAGGTCGGCGGGCTGCTCGACGTCGGCGACTACCTGACGCGCGCGTCGAAGTCGCATCCCTGGCCGTGCGACCTCCGCCGCTACGAGTACGACCGGCTGGTCGCGTACTACCACGGCCTGTTCGGCCGCGACGACGTGCTGACCCTCCCCTACGAGCTGTTCCGATCTGATCCCGAGGGCTTCGTCCACCGCATCGCCGCCTTCGCCGGCGCCTCGCCCGATCCGCGGACGGTCGAGGCGCTGAAGTTCGGGAAGGTGGTGAACCGGTCGTGGCCCCCGACCGGAATCGCCGTGAAGCGCCGGCTGAACTGGCTCGTGCGCGAGCGGATGAACCCGTGGGCGCCGATCGACGGGCGCAGCGCAGCGGGCCGCCGGCTGACGAAAGCGGCGCGCGAGCTCGGCCGCAACGCGCCCGAGCGTGTCGCCGCGCGGATCGAGCAGCGGATGCGCGGGACGATCGCCTCGCTGGTCGGAGCCCGCTACCGGGAGAGCAACGGCCGGACGTCCGATCTGATCGGACTCGACCTCGCAGCCTTCGGCTACGACGCCGCGGCCCGCGACGGGAAGAGCGCGAGCGACTCGGCGTCCCCGTCCGTGCGCACCCGCTCGTAGTCGGCGTCGGGGACCGCCCGCCTCAGCACCTCGAGATGCAGCGGGACGGTCTGCTCGACCGAGTAGAACGTCCGTGTCGGCACGCCGAGGAACGGACCGAGATACGAGAAGCCGCCGTAGGTGGCGACCAGTCCGCGTGCGCCGGCGATCAATCGGGTCTGCACGGCGAGGTTGTCCTGCGGGCGCAGCAGGTGCTCGATCGGATGGACGCGTGCGTGCTCCGTCGCCCATTCCTCGTGGTCGTCGACGAGCAGCCCCGTCGAGAGCAGCACGACGTCCATCGTCTCCGCCAGCCGCCCGACCGCCGCGCGCAGGAAGGCCCTGGTCTCCGGCGTGGCCGGCAGCACCTCGTTGAAGTACGCCTTCACGGCCACGTAGTCGGCCGGTAGGCCGCGGAGCGGCTCGGGCTCGACCTCGAGCCGGCGGTACTCGACCTGCGACCAGAGGGTGTCCAGCGGCTCGTCCTTGAACCAGAGGCCCCGCAGACGGGTGAACATCAGGCCGGGATGGACGAGCGTGAAGTCGCCCAGCCGCTCGCGCGCGAGCGCGACCAGCTCACGGTCGAAGCGGCCGACCCGGAGCTGCTTCAGATCACCGGCCCGGCGCCGGCGGTCCTCGAGGCGCGGGAGGTACTCCTCGGGCGAGAGCAGCTGGAGCACGTCGAGTTCGTTCGCGGCGAAGTCGCGGTACCAGAGGGCGGAGCCGCCGCGCGTCATCACCGTCGCCTGCTCCGGCGCGATGCCGTGCTCGCGGAGCAGCCGCCGCAGGAAGGGGATCCAGTACTCGAGCTCGTAGCCGATCTCGCCCAGGAAGGGCCCGAGCAGGACGGGGGTGCCCTCCTTCCCCGCCTTTGCGACCGCCCGCTCGGTTCGCCTCGCCGCCGGCCGCACCTCGGCCTCGCGCCGCAGGGCGGAGGCGATCTCCGGGACGCTGCGTGCCTTCACGACCGCTAGGGGACGCGGGCGCCGAGGCGGCGCCGGACCTGCGCGGCGATGCCCTCGGCGTCGAGCCCGTGCGCCTTCAACACCTCGTCGTTGCCACCCGACTTCGGGACGCTGGTGACGCCGATCTTGTGCAGGCGGTTCGGCGCCTCCTCGGCCGCGAGCGCGGCTAGCACCGCGTCGCCCTGGCCGCCGGTGACGTAGTGGTTGTCCAGTGTGATCACGGTCGCGCCGTTCGCGATCTCGGCGAGCCAGGCGCCGTCCACGTCGCGCAGCCAGGGCAGCGCGACGAGGCCGGCCTCGACCCCGTCGGCGGCGAGCGCCTCGGCGGCGTGCCAGCCGGCCGCCACCATCACGGGCCCGGCGGCGACGAACAGGAGCTCGCCCGCGGGCCGAAGCACCGTTCCGCGTCCCGGCGAGAGCTCCTCGACGGCCGGCGGGTCGAAGCCGAGCGCCCAGGGCACGCTGACCAGGCGGAGGTAGACGGACCCGGGCGCCCGGTGCACGGCCCAGGCGACCGCGGCGTGCGCCTCCGATTCCGAGAACGGCTCGACCAGCGCCATCCCCGGCATCGCGCCGAGCGCGGAGATGTCGCGCACCGACTGGTGCGAGTGGCCGGGCCCGCCCGGGACGAGACCGGCGAGCGAGCCGACGTAGATGACCTTCGAGCGCTCGGTCGCGTTGTTGTAGATCTGCTCGTTCGGCCGGGTGGAGAGGAAGCACGCGAACGAGTGGCAGACGGGGACCAGCCCGGCGAGCGCCATCGCGCCGGCCTGCGAGACCATGTCCTGCTCGGCGATGCCGCACTCGAAGAAACGGTCGGGGAATCGTTCGCGGAACGCGACCAATCCGGTGTCGAGCCGGAGGTCGGCGTCGAGCGCGACGAGGCGGGGCTCCTGCTCTGCTACGCCGATCAGCGCCTCGCCGTAGGCGGGCACGAGCCGCTGGCGCTCCCTCGGGGCCGAGCGGTGCTCGGGCGGCTCCGCGGGGACGAGCTCGACGGGATCGGCGCCGAGCCGCGCGAGCCGCTCGTTCAGGCGCGTGAGGACCTCCTCGACGGCGCGTTCGTACTCGTCCTCGGTCGGCGCGCCGGAGTGGTAGCCGTAGAGCGCAGTGTCGGACTCGGGCAGGTCGCGGGGCTCCATGAACGAGACCCCGCCGCCCTTGCGCGTGCTGGCGATCACCGCCTGGGGCCGCTGCTCGCCCGCGAAGGCGGCCAGCGTCTCCGCGAACGCGCCCAGGTCGTGCCCGTCGCATTTCGCGACCGCCCACCCGAACGCGCGGAACTTCGCCTCCAGGTCGCCGAGGTCGCTGACCTGCGAGACCCACGTGTCCGACTGCACCAGGTTGCGGTCGACGATCACGGTGATCTCGCCGAGCTTCCGGTTCGCCGTCGGCTGCAGCGACTCCCAGAGCTGGCCTTCCTGGAGCTCGCCGTCGCCGGTGAGGACATAGACGCGCCCCGAGCGGCCGAGCGTGCGGTCGGCAAGGACGAAGCCGCGCGCCTTGGAGACGCCCATGCCGAGCGAGCCGGTGCTGGTCACCACGTCGGGAGTCGCCGCCACGTCCGGGTGGCCCGGCAGGCCGTCGAGCCGGCGCAGCTGGTGGATCAGCTCGAAGTCGAGCTTCCCGAGCGCGGTCAGCACCGCGTACAGGCCGGGCACGTCATGGCCCTTCGACGAGAAGTAGCGATCCCCGGCGCCGAGCACCTCGAGGTGAAGCCAGGCGACCACGTCGATCGAGCTGAGCGTCGTCCCTGGGTGGCCGGAGCCGGCACGCTCGATCATGTACAGCGCGTTCAGGCGGCAGACGTCGGCGAAGGCGGCGGCCCGCTCGACGGGGTCGGCATCGAGCCCGGCGACGCGGGCGCAGTCGCCCTGCTCGACGTAGCGCAACCCGGTCATCGTTTCCTCACTCGCTTCACTTTGGCTCTCCTGTTCCGTTCCTCGAAGGCGGCGCGGACGAGCTTCGCCTCCTCGAGCGCCAGATCGACGCGCCCGTCCGGCGGCAGCGAGCGTACCGGCTCCGACGCTTCCCGGGCCTCGTTCCAGCGCGCGGTCGCCTGCGCGATCACCGCCGCCTCCTCCTCGACCGCGGGGCCTGCGGCGGTGAGGGCCTCGTCGAGCAGCTCGCCGGCAAAGGCGTGCAGCTCGCGGTCGAGCGGGTTCCGGTCGGCGGCGAGCCTGCGCAGCTCGTCGGGTACCTCCACGGGGCGGTGCGGATTCTCCCGCGCCGGCTCGTGCGCGGTCGTCGGCCAGCCCAGCGCAAGGTTCAGGACCGCAAGCAGCTCGTCGAACCGCTCGGTCGTCCCCACGTACGCGAACCGGTCGCGCAGGTTCGCCTTGGCACGCTCGAGCGCGTCCGCCGGGAGGTCTCCGTACGGCGACAGCAGGCCGCAGAGCATCCGGGTCTGGAGGTCGCCGAGCAGATAGCCGCGGTCGAACGCGTCGTCGAGGCCCAGCCCCCGTGCATCCTCGTCGAGGCCCGGCGGCACCAGGCCTCCGCCTCGGCCGAACTCGGTCAGGAAGTAGTACTGGGAAAGCGTCCGCGCGACCGGCTCGCGCAGGATGGTGACGAAGGTGGCGTCGGGCAACACCCGCTCGGCCAGCCCGAAGCTGACGTGGCCGGCCGTCGCGCGGACAGCCGGCTTGCGCCCGATCGCCTGCAGGCGGAACTCGGCCTCGTCGGGGCGGCTGAGCACGTTGCCCGCCCCCATGAAGGCGCCGCCCGGGTAGTGGTAGCGCATGAGTTGGGCAAGCGTGGTCCCGGCCGTCTTCGGCAGGTGGACGAGCAGCAGCGGGTCGCGTGCCACTGTCAGTGCCCCTTCCAGTGATGGTCTCCCGCTTCTGGCGAGTGACCGGGGCCGGCAGGCAAGGACGCAGGGAGCGCCAATATCGAAATCAGATATTGGCGCGACTGAGGACGCCGCATGGCGGTTCCGGGCGCCGCCAAGAGTGCTCGGACCATCGCTGGAAGGGGCACTAGCGAGCGGCGACCGCGACGCGCGGGAGCACGGCCTCGCCGCGCTCGATCGCGCGCTCCGCCAGCTCGAGGTCGCCCGGGTAGTCGACCGAGAATCCCTCCCACCCCTCGGTGAAGAACGGGACGACCCGCGTCCCGGAGATCGTCGGCAGCGGCCCCTCGAGCACGCGCGACCAGGCGATCTCCAGGCTCGAGTTCTGGACATAGACGGTCGGGAGGGACTGGTACTGGAGCGAGTGCAGCGGCGTGGAGCCCTCGGGCTGCGGCAGCAGCGGCTGGAGCAGGTCGCTGTCGAGCGTCCACATCTTCCCGGGATGCTGCTTCGCGGGCTCGACGGCGCGGATCGAGTCGGCCCGGTCGGTGAGCTCGAGCAGCCGGTCGAAGGCTCGGCGGATCGTCTCGCCGGTGCGGAAGGGGCTGGTCGGACGCAGGATCGAGAATAGCTCCTCGGAGCGGCCGTTCATCACGTGGACGACCCAGTCGATGTCGGGCGAGGTCGCCGTCGACATCTCCGCGGGACGGAGGCCGGGGACGGTCGCGCCGTAGCGCTCGGCGGCCCCGGCGATCTCCTCCGAGTCGGTCGAGACGAGGACGTCGTCGAAGACGCCGCTCTCGCGGGCACCGGCGATCGCGTAGGCGAGCAGCGGATGGCCGGCGAGCGGCGCCACGTTCTTCCCCGGCACCCGCTGCGAGCCCGCCCGGGCGGGAACGAGGGCAACCGCGCTCGTCACGGGCCGATGGTACCCCGGGTAGCATCGGCCCGGGTGACGCTCTCGACCGTGACCGAGGAGTACGACGCGCTCTGCCGGGCGCGGATCGAGCACCTCGTCCCCGTCACGCAGCCGCTCGTCCTCGTCTCGCAGGTGCCGCGCTCGGGGGGGACGCTGTTGAGCCAGCTGTTCGACGGCCATCCGGAGTGCCACGCCCACCCGCACGAGCTCCGGATCGGCAGCCCCACGAGCCGCCACTGGCCGCCGATCGACCTGGGCCGGCCCGACGAGTGGTTCGAGCTCCTGCACGAGCCGTACGCCTGGAAGCACGCGCGGCGCGGCTACAAGAAGCCCGCCGGCGTCAGGCTCGACGGCGACCGCGAGGTCGACGTCTTCCCCTTCCTCTTCCTGCCCGGGCTCCAGCGGCGGATCTTCGAGCAGCGGGCAGCCGAGCGGCCGGCGGCCGGTCGCCGGGACGTGCTCGACGCGTACTTCACGTCGTACTTCAACGCCTGGGTGGACAACCAGACGCTGTACGCCGAGCCGAAGCGCGTGGTGACCGCATTCGCGCCCGACCTACACGTGAAGCCGCGGAGCCTGGAGGGGTTCTTCGAGGACTACCCGGACGGGACGCTCGTTTCGATCGTGCGCGACCCGCGCGCCTGGTACGCGTCGGCGCGGAACCAGAAGCAGCAGTACTCGACGGTCGAGCGCGCACTGAAGAAGTGGCGCAACTCGACCGAAGCGACCCTGACGGCGCAGGCGGAGCGGCCGGAGCGGGTCGTCGTCGTCACCTACGAGAGCCTCGTCCGCGACACCGAGGGGACGATGCGGCTCGTCGCCGGGCGCGTCGGCATCGCCATGCGGCCGGAGCTGCTCGTCCCGACGTTCAACGGCCGGCCGATCAGGGCGAACTCGAGCGAGCGTGTGGAAGGCTACGGCGTTCGGCCGGAGCGGACCGAAGGCTGGCGCGACAAACTGGACGCCGGGACGGTCGCACAGGTCGAAGGGCTCGCCGGCGATCTGTACGAGCGGGCCGCTTCTTCGGATCAGTAGCGGAGCCCGCGGGCGCGCAGCACCGTTCGCAGCGACTGACGGATCACCTTCAGGTCGTGTCCGACCAGCTGCGGCCCGGTCAGCGTCCGGCACAGCTCGACGTACTCGAGGTCGAGCTCGGTCGCCTTCGACTTCGCCTTCGAGTCCTTGCGCACCTGAGCCGGGCCGGTCCAGCCGGCCATCACGTGGAGCCGGTAGTCGAGGCCCTTCGCCACCTGCGTCTGGACCATGGTCACCGGCCACGGCCGCGGGCCGACGAGGCTGATGTCGCCGCGGAGGACGTTGACGATCTGGGGCAGCTCGTCGGCGTAGATCCGCTTGACGATCCGCCCGGCGCCGGTCAGGTTGGCGTGGTCGGCTTCGTAGAGACGCGCGTACGCATCCTCCTTCGAGCCGATCTCGGCGAGCACGTCCTCACGCAGGACGCGGAACTTGAGCACTTCGAACTCGCGGCCGCGCGAGATGCGCCGCTCGCGGTAGAGCCAGCGCCCGCGGTCGCGCGGGACGAAGAGCATGTCCCCGGCCAGGATCGCGAACGCGAGCAGAAGCAACGGCGAGAGGACGACGAGCAGCAGCGCCGCGATCGTCCGGTCGAAGACGCGCTTCGCGAGCGGGTACGAGACTTCCTCCGCCGGCACGGCGGCGACCGTATTGGAGCTCCTAGACGGATGCGGGATCGTGCGTGACATAGACGGTCTTCCAATCGGAGTAGACATCGAGCGCCTCGGTCCCGGGCTCGCGCCAGCCCGTGCCCGAGTCGCGCTGGCCGCCGAACGGCACGTGCGGCTCGAAGCCGTAGGTCGGCCCGTTCACCTGGACGCCGCCGGCGACGATCCGCCGGACGAACTCCTGGCCGCGGTGGATGCTCGACGTCCAGATCGCTGCGGTCAGGCCGTACGGGCTCCCGTTCGCGACCGCGAGCGCCTCCTCGAAGCCCTCGACGCGGTGGAGCGTCGTGATCGGGCCGAACAGCTCGGTGCAGGAGATCTCGGAGTCGGCTGCCGCGCCCTCGACGATCGTCGGCGCCAGGTAGAAGCCCGGCCGGTCGAGCCGCTCGCCGCCCGTGACCACCGTCGCGCCTGCCGCCTTCGCGCGCTCGACCGCCGCCAGCATGTGCTCGAGCTGCCGCTCGTTGATCACCGGGCCGAAGTCGTGCTCGTCGTCCGGCCCGACCTTCTGTGCCTGAGCCCGCTCGACCAGGAGTTCCCGAAGACGGTCGTAGACGGCGTCGAACACGATCAGCCGTGAGCCGGCGGCGCAGCGCTGGCCGGCATTCGAGAACGCGGACAGCGCAGCGGCCTCGGCCGAGCGCTCCAGGTTCGCGTCGTCGCAGACGACCAGCGGGTTCTTGCCGCCGAGCTCGAGGCAGACCTTGGCGAGGCGCTCGCCGGCGACGCGGGCGATCAGCCGACCGACCGCGGTCGAGCCGGTGAACGACACGACGGCGACTCGCGGATCCTCGACCAGCGGCTGCCCGGCCTCCTCGCCGAAGCCGTGCACGACGTTCAGCGCGCCGTCCGGGATGCCTGCCTCGGCCGCCAGCCGGGCGAAGACGTTGGCCGTCTCCGGCGCGTCCTCGGAGGCCTTCAGCACCGCCGCGTTCCCGCAGAGGAGCGCGGGAAAGACCTTCCAGGCGACGTTCGCGATCGGCGTGTTCGCCGCGATGATCAGGCCCGCGACGCCGAGCGGCTGGCGGATCGTCATCGCCGAGCGGTTCGGGGTCGCGCTCGGCATCGTCCTGCCGTAGAAGCGCCGCCCTTCGCCGGCGATGAAGTAGCCGAGCTCGATCGCACCGTCGGTCTCGCCCTTCGCGTCCTTCGGCGACTTGCCGGTCTCGGCCGAGACGACCGCCGCCACCCGTTCCCGGTCGCGCTCGAGCAGCTGCGCGACCCGGCGCAGAATGCGGCCGCGCTCCTCCACCGGCCTGGCCGCCCAGCCCGGCTGCGCCGCCTCGGCGGCGGCGACCGCGGCGGCGACGTCTTCGGCCGACGAGCGCGCGACCAGGCTGATCGGCTCGCCGCTTGCCGGCGCGAGCTTCTCGAACGCCCCGCCGCCCGAGGCCGAGCGCTCCTCGCCGCCGATCATGTTCTCGACCGTCCGCACATCAGCCGTCACCGTCATGCCGTGAATCCTCCATCAACGCGCAGCTCCTGTCCCGTCACGTAGGCAGAGGCGTCCGAGGCGAGGAAGAGCAGCGCGCCGACCAGGTCGGCCGGCTCGGCCATGCGCCCGAGCGGGACGCGCTCGGAGTACTTGCGCACGAACTCCGCGTCCTGCCCACCGCGGACGCCGCCGGGCGAGAGCGCGTTCACCCGCACTCCGTGCGGACCCCACAGCCGCGCGAAGTAGCGGGTCAGGTTGACGACCGCCGCCTTCGAGGCGCCGTACGCCGCGGGCTTCGTGAACGGCGGCTCGATGTGGTCGTAGAGCGCCGGAATCGGCGCGATCGAGGCGTACAGCGAGCCGATGTTGACGATCGAGCCGCCCCCCGCCTCGCACATCGCGCCGCCGAAGACCCCGGTCGCGTTGTAGAGGCCGGTGACGTTCACCGCCAGCGTCCGCGCGAACTCTCCCTCGTCGCCGCCAGGCGGAGCGTCGATGCCCGCATTGTTGACCAGGATCGACGGCGTGCCCACGTCCGCGAGCACCCGCTCGAGGCCGGCGCGGTCGGTGACGTCCGCCTGCACGGTGCCGTCGCCTGCACGCACGTCCAGCCCGACGACCGTCGCGCCTGCACCCGCCAGCGCCGCGGTCCACACCGGCCCCAGGTTTCCGAGCGCTCCGGTGACGACGGCGAGGCGGCCGGCTAGATGATTGATTCCTGACCCCTGTGCTTGCGGGGAGGGCATGCACCAAGCAGTGTGGCCGACTCGGCCGGTGGCAAGGCCGGTGAGCCTTGACGCCGGGCGAGGCGGCCGCAATGCGCCGCGTGCAGGCCCCCATCCGCGAGTGCGACGGGTTGGGAATCAATCATCTGACCTTCAGCGCTCATCGGCCGCGCGCACGGACGCACCCGCCGCCGTCCCCGGGATCAGCTCCTCGAGGTCGTCGAACGTGAAGGCCGCGTCCTCGGCGACCGGGTGGCGCAGCGTGCGGCCGATCACCGCGTCGAGCTCGTACGGTGGCAGGCCGCCGTCGGCCGGCGACTTCAGCGTGAGGTCCTCGCGGGCGAGCGTGTGCCCGGCCGGCAGCGTGCGCGCGGCGACGATCTTCTTGCCCATCTTCGTGATCGGATCGGCCTCGCTCGGATACGGGATCTTGTCGCCCTTGCCGAGCGCGAGCCGGGTTCGCTTCAGGTCGCGAACGAGCTTGCGCAGGCCTACCGGCTCGAGCGAGAAGCGATGGTCGGTGCCCTTCATCGCCCGGTTGAGCGTGAAGTGCTTCTCGACGATCCGGCCGCCCAGCACGTACGCCGCCACCGGCATCGCAATCCCGTTGTCGTGACCGGAATAGCCGACGACCGTGTCCTCGAAGAGCTGCCGGTAGGTCTCGATCACGCGCAGGTCGAGCTCGTCCCAGTTCTCGACGGGATAGCCGGCGGTGCACTGCAGCAGCGCCACCTGCGGGTTGACCTCTGCGACGCAGTCGTGCGCCCGGCGCACGTCGTCGAGCGTGCCGCCTCCGGTCGAGAGGATCATCGGCTTGCCGATCTCGGCGACGTACCTGAGCAGCGGCGTGTTGGTCAGGTCACCGGAGGCGATCTTGTACGCCGGCATGTCCAGGTCGGCCAGCATCTCCGCGCTGGCGAAGTCGAATGCGGTCGCGAAGAACGTGACCCCGATCTGGGCTGCATACGCCTTCAGCTCCTGGTACTCGGGGCGGCCGAACTCGAGCGCCTCGCGGTGCTGGCCGTACGTCGGCCCGTAGCTGTTCTCGTTGTCGTACGGCCGGTTGAAGAACTCGCGGGTGTACAGGGCGCGGTTGTCGCGCTTCTGGAGCTTCACCGCATGCGCGCCACAGCGGGCCGCCTCGGCGAAGAGCTCCTTGCACTGCTCGAGCGACCCCTGGTGGTTGTGGCCGATCTCGGCGATCACCCAGCAGTCGGTGTCGTCGGCGATCCGGGTGCCGTCGACGATCAGCTCGCGGTTCCTCATCCGCGGAAGGGTAGCGACCTCGTCAGCGGCCCACGTAGATGATGCGCGTCCCCTCGCTCTCGGGGCCGAACGCGAACTCGCGCAGGTCGCCGAGCGCCCGCCGCACGTCGGGCTGCCGCTCGACCGGTACATACACGAGCAAGAAGCCGCCGCTGCCCGAACCGAGCAGCTTCCCGCCGATTGCGCCGGCCGCACGTGCGGCTTCGTACCAGCCGTCGATCTGGGCGTCGGTGACGCCGGGCAGCTCGCGCTTGCGCTGCCAGCTCTCGTGCATCGCCTCGCCGAGGGCGTCGGGCCCTGCCCCGCCGGACAGCTCGCGGAAGAGCGCGAGCGCGTCGTCGCGCAGGCGTTCCAGCCTGGCCACCGTCTCCGGCTCGCCGGCGACGGCGTTCAGCCGCTCGAGCGGCTCCCCGCTGGAGACGCGCCCGGTGTGGAACATCAGCAGGTTGCGGCCCAGCGCCTGCGCCTGCCCCTCGGTGAGGACGAGCGGCGTCCGCCTGACACCGCTGCCCGGCCCGAACTCGAGCAGCTGCAGCCCGCCGAAGGCGGCGGCGTACTGGTCCTGCTTGCCGATCGGCTTGCCGAGCACGTCGATCTCGATCCGTGCCGCCTCGTCCGCCAGCTCGCCCGGCGACTTGAGGATGCCCTGGTAGGCGAAGAGCGCGTTCAGCAGGCCGACGGTGACGGCGCTGGAGGAACCAAGGCCGGTGCCCTCCGAGGGGACGTCGGCGATCGTCACGATCTCCGTCCCGCGTGGAATGCCCGCGGTGCGCAGCGCCTCGCGGGCGAGCTCGTGCTCGAGCTCGTCTATGGAGTCGACGATCTCCGTCCGCGAGTAGCTGACCCGGGTCGACTCCTCGAACCGCTTGTTGACGGCGACGTAGACATACTTGTCGATCGTGGTGGAGACGACCGCGCCGCCGTGCTCGGACGCGAACGAGACGACGTCGCTGCCGCCGCCGACGAAGCTGACCCTGAGCGGTGTCCGCGAGATCAGCACAGCCTGCGGGCCGCGGCCGCGAGGTCCGGCTCGACGAGGTCGGCGGCGGAGGGGTCGCCGAGGTCCGGCGCGATCAGGATCGTCGAGCAGCCGGCGGTGCGGCCCGCGGCGACGTCGGACTCGTCGTCTCCGATCATCCAGCTTCCCCCGGCCTCGACCGCGAGCTCCGCGGCCGCGCGCACGATCAGCCCCGGACGCGGCTTTCGGCAGTCGCAGCCTTCGTCCAGGTCGTGCGGACAGTAGAAGAAGCCGTCCAGCGCCGCGTCCGGCCCCAGGTCGGCCTGGATCCGCTCCTCGATCTCCCTCAGCGTTTCCGGCGAGACGAGTCCCCGCGCGACGCCGCGCTGGTTGGAGACGACCGCGATCCTCCAGCCGGCGCGCTTCAGCCGGACGACGGCCTCGCGCGCGCCGGGCAACCAGTCGAACTGGTCGGCCGACGTCACGTACTCGTGCTCGGGAGGCCGGGCGTTGAGCACGCCGTCGCGGTCGAGGAACACAGCCCGGCTCGTCCTACTGCTCGACCGGATCACGCAACGGAACCGGGGACAGGTCTCAGACCTGTCCCTCTCTGTGCTGATGATCCAGCCGACCGCGGAAGTAGCTCGTCAGCGCGTGGTTGAGGATCATGTGCACGTCCTCGATCAGCCCGTAGTTGTCCGTGGGCGCGACGATCGCGTGGTCGGCGAGCTCGGCCGCCTCCCCGCCGTCGAAGCCGAGGAAGGCGATCACGGTTGCGGAGCGCTTGCGCGCGTAGCGCATCGCCTCGAGCACGTTGGGCGAGTTGCCGCTGCCGGAGAGGACGATCAGCACGTCGCCGGTGCGGATCAGGTTGACGAGCTGCTCCTTGAAGACGTGCTCGTAGCCGACGTCGTTGGCGAGGGCGGACATGAGGGCGACATTGTCGGTCAGGCTCATCACCCGGAAGCGCGGCCGGTTCCCCGCCAGCGTGTTCTTCGAGAGGTCGCAGGCCATGTGCGACGCGGTCGAGGCGCTGCCGCCGTTGCCGACCACGAACACCTGCTTGTCGTGCCGGTAGGCGGAGTAGAGGGACGCTCCGATCGCCTCGATCCGCTCCAGCGGGATCGCGTCGAGCAGGGCTTTCAGCTCGCCGAAGTACGCGGCGAGGCTGTCCGAGACGCTGGCGTGGGCCGGCACGAGGCGATCATAGTCCGAGGTCTCGCTCGGCCTCCGCGAGCGCCTCTGGCGTACCCACGTCCTTGACGTAGGCGTCGACCGGAACCGCGGTGATCGCGGCTCCGGCTGCGAGCGCAGCCGGCCAGACGTCGTGGCCGAAATCGGCGAACGGCGGGCGGATGTGGTCGAGGATCGCCGGGTCGAGGATGTGGACGCCGGCGTTGACCAGGCCCTCGCCCCCGGCACGACCCTTCTCGACGAACCCGGTGACCTGCAGCCGCTCGTCGACCTCGAGCACGCCCTTGCCCTCGAGCTCGGCGCTCGGGTAGCAGGCGAGCGTGGCAATGCCAGAATGCCGCCCGCGCAGCTCGCCGAGCCGAAGGTCGGTGACCACGTCGCCGTACAGGAGCACGAACGGCTCGTCGAGGAAGGGCGCCAGCGGGACGAGCGCGCCCGCGGTCCCGAGCAGCGCCTCCTCGACCGAGATCCGCACCGGCACCGGGGCGCCGCGCCCGAGGTGCTCCACCACGGCGTCCGCGTGGTGGTGGAGGTTGACGGCGACCTCGTCCACGCCCTCTCCGGCGAGGTAGTCGAGCTGATGGTCGAGCAGCGTCCGCCCGCCGAAGGGAGCGAGGATCTTCGGCACGTCGCCGAACGCGCCGCGCATCCGCGTGCCGAGCCCGGCGGCGAGCAGGACGGCCCTCAAAGAGCGCCTAACGGAATGGGTGTTCGTTCCCGAGGTGCGATGGGCGAGTGCGATGCAAGGACGCAGGGAGCCCCGATAGTGACCTAACTATCGGGGCGACTGAGGACGCCGCAGCGTGCCGCCCAGCGCGGCTCGGGGACACAACCACTCATTTCGTTAGGCGCTCTCAGCGAAGTCGCGATACCAGGCGAACGTCTGCGCGAGCCCATCCTCCAGGCCGACGGTCGGCTCCCAGCCGAGCTCGTCCCGGATCCTCGCAGCGTCGAGCGCACTCGCGCGCAGCTCGCCCTTGCGCAACGGCTCGGACTTCCGCTCCGCCGAGACGCCGGCCGAGCGCTCGAGCGAGGCGAGGAGCTCGAGCACCGAGGTTCCGGTGCCGGTGCCGATGTTGTACGTCCCGGCCTGCCCGGACTCTCCGGCGAGGAGGAACGCGCGCGCGACGTCGCCGACGTAGACGTAGTCGCGCGTCTGCGTGCCGTCGCCGTACACGGTCGGTGGCTGCCCGTGGAGCAGGCAGTGCGAGAAGATCGCGACCACGCCCGCCTCGCCGTCGAAGCTCTGGCGCGGGCCGTACACGTTGCCGAGCCGGAGGACGACGTTGCCGACGTCGTGCAGGCGGCTCCACGTGCCGACGTACGCCTCGCCGGCCAGCTTCGACGCCCCGTAGGGCGCGAGCGGCTCGGTCGCGGCCGTCTCGGGCGTGGGGATGGGGGCGTTGTCGCCGTAGAGTGCGCCGCCCGTGGACGCGAACACCACGGGCGCGCCCGCGGCGGCCGCCGCCGTGCACACGTTCAACGTCCCGGCGACGTTGATCGCCAGGTCACGGTCGGGCTCCTTCACCGAGACGGTCACGCTCGCCTGTGCGGCCAGGTGGCAGACGAACTTTGCCCCGTCGATCGCGCGGTGGACGCCGGCCGCATCGGTGATGTCGAGCTCGAGGAGCCGGCAGCCCTCGGGCACGTTCTCGCGTTTGCCGGACGAGAGGTCGTCGACGACCGTGACCTCGTGGCCGCGGTCGCGGAGAAGCTCCGCGACGTGCGAGCCGACGAAGCCTGCTCCTCCGGTGACGACGGCGGTGCTCATCAGCGGGCCTCATCGTAGGCACGCCGGACTTGCTCCGCATACCGCTTCCAGGTGAACTCGGCCAGGACGCGCTCGCGCCCCGCCCCCCCGAGCCGCGCCCGAAGCTCGGCGTCGCCGAGCAGCCGCTCGAGCGCGGCGCGCAGCGCCGACACGTCGCCCGGGGGGACGAGCAGGCCGGTCTCGCCGTCGACGACGAGGTCGCGCAGACCGCCGACCGCGGAGGCGACGACGGGCCGCCCGGCGGCCATCGCCTCGAGGCAGGCCACGCCGAATCCCTCGCGGCGGGACGGGCACGCGACGACGGCCGCCCGTCCGTACAGCCGGAGGAGCTCGTCGTGCGGGACCATTCCGAGCGCCCAGGGCACCTCGCTCCGCAGCGGCCCGTCGCCGGCCACCACCAGCGGCAGCCCGCGCGTCGCCGCGACCAGCTCGCGCACGCCTTTCTCCGCCGAGAGGCGTCCGGCGTAGAGGACGTGCGGCGGGTCGTCCGGCTCGACCACCTCCGCCGGCACCTCGATGCCGTTCGGGATCACCCGCGCCTCGCGCGCGCCGAGCGCGCGTGCGGCGCCCACCAGCTCCTGGGAGGCGCCGATCACCATGCGTGCCCGCCGCAGCACCCAATGGGCGGCCCACGGTGCACGCTGCGCCAGCGCGACGTCCGTCCCCCAGAGCTGCACGACGAACGGCCGGCCGGTGGACGCGGCCACAAGACCGCTGGGGAGCCAGTGGGCGTGGACGACGTCCGCGTTCCTCGCGGCCCGCCGCGCCGCCCGGGCAAACGAGACGAGGAGCGCGGGCACCAACAGCCAGAGCCAGGGCCGCCGCTGCAGGTTGCCGACCACCCCGTGGCCGTAGGCGATCCCGAAGTGCCGGAACGAGAGGGGCGAGACGACCTCGACCTCGATGCCCTCGGCACGGAGCTGCTCGACGGCGTCGGCGACGAAGCGCCCGGCGGCGTCCTCCGGCGAGCGCGGATACGACGTCGTGAGGATGACGACCTTCACGGGCGGCAAGCTACAGTTGGCACCCGGCAGACGCGTGAAGAGCAAGCTCACCAATCCGGACGGGACGAAGGACGTCGGCTTCCTGGTCGCCGAGAGCGCGATCCGGCCGCAGAAGCTCTGGTCGCACTCCTGGCACAAGGCCGACGCCAGGTTCTTCCCGGCCGACCGCCGTCAGTTCGACGACTTCGACGCGCTGATCCGCGACTCCATCCTCCCGGGACACACGCCGGCCGAGCCGCTTCTCCAGGCGGACGACCTCGTCGTCACCCTCGGCTCCTGCTTCGCCCGCGAGCTGCGCACGTTCCTGAGCGAGGCGGGGCTGCTGGCGACACAGCTGCGCATCCCGGAGGGCCTGAACAACACCTACGCGCTGCTCGACTTCGTCGCCTGGTGCGTGACCGGCTCCGAGACCGGCCGTGGCTTCCGCTACGACCGCCTGGAGTCGGGCGAGATCCAGGAGTGGGTCGCCGACGACGAGCGCGAGACCTTTGTCCAGGCGTTCGCGGACGCGGGCGCGTTCGTCTTCACCATCGGGCTGGCCGAGGTCTGGCAGGACCGCGAGACGGGCGGGGTGTTCTGGCGCGGCGTCCCGAAGGAGATCTTCGACGCCGACCGACACGTCTTCCGGCTGACGACCGTGGAGGAGAACGCCCGCAACATCCTCGAGATGATCGACCTGGTGCGCCAGGTCAACCCGACCGCGCCGATCGTGGTCACGCTCTCACCGGTTCCGCTGGAGGCGACGTTCCGCGACATCTCCTGCATGACCGCCGACTCGGTCTCGAAGTCGGTCCTGCGCGTCGCGATCGACCAGGCGATGGGCGAGCGCCGCGCGAACGTCTACTACTGGCCGTCGTTCGAGATCGTGCGCTGGGCAGGCGCCCACGTCAGCTGGCCCGCGTACGGCTTCCATGACGACCGTGCCCGCCACGTCACCCGTTACACCGTCGGCCGGATCATCGACGCGTTCGTCGAGGCGTTCTACGTTCCGGACGCGGTGGCGCTGATGCGGTCGCGGCAGAGGCCGCCGAAGTCGCCGACGTCGCTGGCCGGTAGGTGGGAGGCGCTCGGCGAGCGCCGCAAGAAGCGGGCAGCGAAAGAGAAGCGCGCCCGGCGTCAGCCGAGCGCGTAGGCCGACTCCTCGGGCAGCTCGACGCCGCCCAGGTCGACCTCGAACTTCCGCCGGTGCCGCTCCTGGCCGGCGTCGGAGAGGTAGGTGTGGTACGAGAGGATCCGCGGCCGCGACCGGGCGAAGCCGCCGCGGTGGAAACCGCTCGTGTCGCAGAAGACGATCGCGCCGGGCCCGCCGGTGAGCGACCGGCAGTCGGCCGGATCGACCGCCGCCTCGAGCTCGTCCTGCGGCGGGTAGACCTCCTTGTCCTCCCACGGCCAGAGCGAGCCGTACCGTCCGCCGGCAGCGCTGCCGAGGATGTACTCGAACGGCCCAGCCTCCTCGTCGACCTCGTTGAAGTACGTGAAGACCTTGACGATGTGGTTCTCCCACCCGTCCCGGTGCCAGCGCTGCGAGGCGCTGCGCGCCGCCTCGGCGTCGGGCACCGTGTACCAGTTGTCGACGTCGTGGAGCCGCATCGGCTCGCCGCGGTACGCGTTGACGATGCCGAGGAGCTCGGGCGATGCGCCCATGCTCACCCACGGGTTGTCGAGACCGAACGTCGGTTTGTCCTCGCCCTTGCGCACGCGGTAGCGCCGGACGAGAAATGCCTTGCCGAACGCCGCCACCCGGTCGTCGTGGCTCATCGACGGCAGCAGCGCCTCGGTCTCGGCGACGAAATCCTCCATGTCGGCGACCGCGTCCTGCCAGCGCGCGCCGTCGGCGAAGAGCTCCGCGAAGGGGACGATCGCGACACCGTCGCGCCGGAGCTGCTCGACGACGCGCTCCTGGACCGGCGTCGGATCAGGCAGGCGCAACGCGGGCGAAGCCATGGGCCGATCCTAGTGCAGGCTGCAAGCGACGCGCGAAGACGAGCGGGCACGCGAGCGCGAACATCGCCAGGACGTAGAAGTAGTAGAAGGTCATGGTCAGGTAGAAGGCGTTCGCGACCAGCGTCCCGGCCAGCGCAGCGGTGAGGCCCCAGGCGAGGGGCCGCAGCCGCGCCGAAGCCGGATCGCCGATCGCCGCCAGCGCCCTGCCCGTCTCCCGGGCGTCGCTCAGCCGGCGAAAGAGGTACCAGAGGTAGGCGGCGAAGACGACCGTGCCCACCAGCCCGGTCTCGACGAGCAACGCCACGTAGAACGAGTGCGGCCCCCAGTTCGTCTTGCCGGTGACCGTCTCGTAGTAGACCGAGAACGTGTTGAACCCGAGCCCGAACAACGGGTGGCCGGCCAGGACGTTCGGGATGAAGTCGTAGACGCCGAAGTGCGCCGACGTCGAGCCGCCGCCCGTCTGGAAGCGTGACCGGATCACGGTCTCGAAGAAGCTCAGCCGCGAGAGGACGACGATCGCCACCACCCCGAGCGCAGCCGCAAGCGGCACCAGCAGATCGCGGGAGACGAGCCAGCGCCGGTAGGGGACCGCCAGCACGAGCAGCCCGACGGCGAGCCCGAGCAGGCCGCTGCGTGACAGCGTCGCCAGCTCCACCACGAACAGGAATCCGAGCACGACCGCGAGCTGGGTGCGCAGCCGGTGGCCGCGGCCGAGCCGGAAGTAGACGGGCAGCAGCACCAGGATCGGGACGATCAGCATGATCCCGAGGTGGTTGGGGTCGCCGGTCAGGGCGTTCGGCCGGTAGACGCTCTTCCCTGCGACGGCGCCGTAGATGTTGATCGAGCTCGCGCCGCCGGTCAGCGGCGAGAGCACCGCGTTGTCGAGGTTGCGCCCGCCCTGGGCGGCGACGAGCTGGAGCACGCCGTAGACGGCGTTGACGACGATCCCGGCGGTGAAGGCGCCGATCGTCTTCCAGTAGAAGCGTTCGGAGCGCCGCGACAGGTAGGCGATGCCGGCGACGAGGAAGAGGATGTGGATAGCCCACTTGAGCATCCCCTTCCCGAACTGCCCGGAGGCGTCGGCCGTGCCGATCGAGTAGTAGCCGATCAGGTAGCTGAGCAGGAAGGCGAGCCCGAAGCACGCCACGATCGCCGAGGTCTGCGGCAGCCCCCAGTCGTGCCTGCCGAGCCGCTCCACCGTCCAGGCGACCAGGAAGCCGACCGCGAGGATGTCCGCGAGGCTGACCGTGCCGGCGACGTTCCAGTGCACCTTCTCGAAGGTGACGCAGAAGACCGTGCCGAAGAAGAGGTAGCGCGTGATCCTCATCCGTCAGCCCGCGGGCGTGTTCCAGACGATCAGCGTGCCGGGGTTCTTGTACTTGTCGCCGAACAGGTCGGGGACGACGGTGTCGACCGTGACCTCGCCGCCGGCTTCCAGCTCCTGGAGGAGCGCCCACAGGTTCCGGTTGTAGCGCTGCCGCAGCGCGTACTCGTGCGACGACCGGTCGGGCTCGTCGAGGATCTGCCAGCCGACCGGCTCGAAGTGGACGCCGGTCACGCTCGCTCCGAGGTCGAACAGGCCCGTGATCACCTCGCGGGGCAGCTCCGTCACCTGCTCGATGCTGTGCACGGTGAAGACGAGGACGTGCGCGTCGACGCGCGGCAGCACGTCGTAGTCCGGCTGCTCGAAGTCGAAGGAAGCGGTGGTCAGGTCGAGCCCTGGATCGAGCGCGGCCAGGATCTCGGTGCAGGCCCGCCCCGACTCGGTCGGCTCGAGGGCGCAGTACGGGACCCTCGGCCCGCCCCAGAGGTGCAGGTTGAGCAGGTTCATTCCGCCGCCGCTGCCCAGCTCGACGACGAGACGCGTCTCGGGCGTGCAGCCGTCGAGCAGGATGCGCTGGATCAGGTCGCGGCGCGCCCCGGTCATCGCCGCCCGAGGCAGCGTGATCGGCGTCCGGAGCGCCATGCCGTCCAGCGGGTCGAGGCTGAGCTCACGCTCCTCCGCCTCCACCAGCCGCGTCGCCCGCGAGAGGTCACGCTCACCGGCGGCGACCAGCCCGGCGGCGTAGTCCCGCACTCCGGCCCACTTCCCCTCGTACGTGTCGATCGTCCGGCGTCTGTCGTCTGAGAGCACGGGCGTCCGCAATCTAGCCGAGGCCCTGGCGCTCAGCGCCGCCAGACGACGAGCGTCGAAGCGTTGCGCTTCTTGTGGCCGATCAGATCGGGGATCGCCGAGTCGATCGTTGCAGGCGGACTTCAGGACGTGCACGATCACGTCCCTGCGGGCGCCGAGCAACGCCGCCCGGGGGAGGACGACGACCTTGCCGAACGCGGTTCCCCCCTTCGACTCGAGGCTCATGTCGCACCACTCGCGCTGGAGCCGGCGGACGACCCTGGAGAGATCGGTCTCGCCCTCCGCGACGAGGACGCCCGCCCGGTCGCGGATGGCGCTCCAGATGGCGTCGTATTCCTCGACCGCCAACACGACGGCGACCGTAACCTCGCTAGCTCCCGTTCCCGTCGAGGGCCTGGAACAGCCCCGCCAGCTCCTCGACCCTGCTCTCGCGCGACAGCCGCCGTCGCGTGTCGGCGTCCAGGGCCGTATCCTCCAGGCTCCCCGCCTGCCAGCGGCCGTGCAGGTCCTCGAGCGCCTCTCGCAGCGCCGGGACGTCGTCCGGCGGCGCGACCACCCCCGCCCCGACGTCCTGGATCAGCTCGGCGGCCGCTCCCCCGGGAGGCACGGCGGCCAGGATCGGACGCTCCGCGGCGAGGTACTCGAACACCTTCCCCGACAGGACGCCCCGGCCGCGGCCGCCGGCCTCCGGGATCAGCAGGAGAAGAGCCTCGGAGTCGCGCTGGAGCTCGAGCGAGCGGCGCCGGGTCACGTACGGCACGAGCTCGAGCCGGTCGCCGAGGTCGAGCCCTTCGGCCCACTCGCGGTCGGCCGGCCGGAAGTCGCCGACGAAGCGGGCGACGACGTCGAGCCCGGACTCGGCCAGCGCGGTGAGGAACGGCCTCGGGTCGCGACGCCCGAAGAAGCTGCCGGTGTGGGTGATCCGGAAGCGCGGCGACGGCTGGAGCTCCAAGCCGTCGAAGTCGTCGAAGTCCGCCCCGTTCGCGATCGTCACCACGCGGCCCTTCGGCTCGAACCCGCGTGCCTCCTCGGCGATCGCGTCGGCGGCGGCGACGATCGCGTCGGCGTAGCCCGCGACCAGCCCCGCGACGCCGTGCTCGCCCTGCTCCTTGATCCGGGCCAGCCGCCGCTCGTCGCCGCGCCGGTGCGGGTGGGCGACGAGCGAGTCTCGGAGGTCGGCGACCCAGGGAATGCCGGTCGCACGCTTCACGGCCGCGCCGACGAAGTGCACCGAGCTGGGCGGAGAGGTGGTGAGGACGACGTCGATGCCCTCGCGCTTGACGATCCGGATCGCCGCCGGGATCGCGGTCAGGTTCCAGGTGACGTTCTCGTCGGGGACCAGCAGCCGCCGGCCGAAGAGCCTGGCCTGGACGCCGATCCGCTCGAGGCCCTGCTTGCCGTGCAGCTCCTGCGCCGGGAGTCGTCCGCGGGGCCCGACGTAGCGCGCGCGGTGGATCCAGGCCTGGGTCGGCGGCTCGAGCTCGTCGTCCCGGTGGACCCATTTGGGGTCGTCGGGCGCGAGGACGTGGGTCTCGATCCCGAGCCCGGGCAGATGCGTGGCCGTCTTCAGGGTGCGCTGGACACCCCCGCCGCCGGCCGGCGGGAAGTAAAGCGAGACGATCAACAGCTTCACGCAGTCACCAGTTTGTCCGACACCCTCCGCGGCCGCGACCGACATGGCGGGTGCGGCCCATGACGGTCCGCCGATAGCAGGCAATGCGAGCGCAGCGAGCGAGCAAGGAGGAGGGGGCTCGCGGGGGGAAAGCCGGCTGCGGCCGGGACCACCCGCGGCCGGCGCCCTGCCTCACGCGCGCAGCGTGTAGGCAGAACCATGGGTTCCCCCGCGCTAGAGACGGTAGAGGACGTACCTCGCGTCGGAGTAGACCTGCGGGAGGTCGGGCCGGAGCTTCGAGCGGTTCCGGTCGACGACCAGCCAGGTCGCCCCGTAGCGGCGCGGGATCGCCAGGTTCCCGGTGCGGAAGAACATCCGGGCGTCGGCTCGCCGCGCGTACGGCCGGTTCGCCTTCGTGTCGGCGACGTGGCCCGGCAGGGCAGTGGCGACGTAGACGGGCGCGAAAGCCGCGATCGCGTAGCTGGTCGCGTCGTCGGAGAACACGACCGCTTTCTCGGGCACACGGTCGCGCAGAGCCCTGACGAGCCCGGGGGTCAGGCCGCGTGCGACGGTCGGGCGCTCGTCCCAGTGGGTGAAGCCGTGCAGCGCGACCGGCAGGATCGCCAGCGCGGCGGTGGCGGCCGCGATCGGCCCCATGCGGTCGAGCTCGGTCAGCCGGCGCGGGAGAAAGGCTCCGAGCACCAGCGCTGCGGTGGAGCCGAACAGCGCCACCCACGTCGCCACCGCGGGCCCGCCGTCGTCAAGCGCGTAGCCGAAGTCCCCCGGATAGGCGAGCTGGAACGCGATGCCCGCGCCCAGGCCCACCGGGAGGGCTCCCAGCGAGAGCAGCCGCGCGAGCACGGCTGCGCCGCCCGCAACCGCGAACGGAAACGGGACGAAGCCGGCGGCGCGGCGCGCCTGCGAGATCGACACGGCATCGGCGAAATGTGTGAACAGGGTCGGCCAAAGCACGACCACCAGCACGGCGAGGAAGCCGCCGATCACGAACGCGCCCCAGCGGCGTCGCGCGGCCAGGACGGCCAGCGGCACCGCGAAGAGCGCGAGCACGGCGACCGCCCCGGCCCTCCCGACCACCTCCGGGGCGAGGCGGTAGCTGCCGTCCGAGAAGACGTCGAGCTGGTTCCGGTAGTGCTGGAGCGCCCGGGTGAGCTCGTCCGCGGACGGGCCGACCGACACGGTCTCGTCGGCGATCGGGCGCAGCCAGAGCGCAACCGCTCCGGCCGGGACGACGACGGCCGTCACCGCCAGCGCTCCTTCCACGAGCTCCGTCCGGGCAAGGACCAGCCGGGCGACCACGTAGCCGACGAGTGGGATCAGCACGAAAAGCGCGTACGTCGGGTGGACGAACGCCAGCGCGCCGGACGCGACCGCCAGCGTCGCGAGCCTGGACAATGCGTTGCTTCCTCGCTGCGCGACGAAGGCGAAGAAGAGGGCGATCACGGCCGGGACGAGCAGCTGGCGGCTCGCGGTGGCGGGCAGCGCGAGCGCCGTGTACGAACCGCCGTGACCGGCGGCGAGACCGAACATCGCCACCTGCGCGAGCAGCACCGCCAAGCCTCCCCAGGCCGAACGGAAGACCTCCCTCCCGGCCTCCCAGGCGACGAGGAACGCAACCGGAACGAGCAGGCTGGCCTCGTGGAGAACGACCTGGCTCGGGTCGACGCCGGCCAGCCGCGCGACCAGCGCGAGAAACGAGTGCCAGAGCGGAAACGCGTAGCCGGGGTGGAGCCCACCGTCGCGGAACTCGTCGACGGCCCGGAGCGACAGCCCGCCGAAGTCCTCGAGCTTCCGCACGCGGGCGAGGTGGAAGAGGTCGTCGCCGCCCGTGAGATGCGTGGTGATGGCCCAGAGCGCGATCCCGAGCCCGGCCCCTGCGGCCGCGACCAGAACAGCTAGTGCCACTGTGTTACCTGGCTCTGAACGGCCTGGTTGGGCTCGAAATCGTGCTCGCACCACTGTGGTACTCGGCCCGACGAGCAACCAGGCGAGGGCGCCGGCGGCGATGACGCAGAGCAGCACCAACGCCAGCGTCAACGTCGAGTGCACGGCGAACACCACCGCCATGACGACGAACAGCGCTCCCAGGCTCCACGCGAGAGCGGCCGAGAACCCAGGCGCCCGGAGCGCCCGCGCGATCAGGGCGCCGGGCAGGAGCAGGCACGCGGTCGCCGCCGCGAGTCGCACCCACAGACCCCAGCCGGTGTCCGGCAGCCCGCGCGAGATCCCCAGCGCCGGCAGCGCGAGCAGCTCCCACGGGATGCGCCGCATCAGAGCGCGCGTGCGGCGTCGCGGTACATGCGGCCGCGCTCGCCACGGAAGACCAGGCCGCGCAGGCGCAGCGCCACCGCGAGCAGCCCTCGCGCGCGGGCGGCCTCACGAGAGCTCCGGTGCTTGGCGAACCAGCGCACGATCCCGCGGACGTTCTCGACGTACATCCGCCCGCCGTGGGAAGCGCCGCCGACGTGCACGGCCTCGGCGTCCGGAGTGAACCAGACCGCCCAGCCCGCCTGGTGGAAGCGGTAGAACCAGTCGGTCTCCTCGCTGAACAGGAAGAAGTCGTCGTCGAACATCCCGACCTGGTCGGCCGCGGTCCTGCGGACGAGGAAGCACGAGCCCATCACCCACTCGACGGAACGGGCCGAGCCGTGGTCGAAGTCGCCGGCGTAGTAGGCGTTGAGCGCGTGCGAGCGGGGCGCGAGCTTGCGCAGGAAGAAGTACTCGGTGGCGAGCCGCCAGAGCGTGGGGAAGCCGCGCACCGAGCGCTGGAGCGTCCCGTCGGGGTTGCGCAGCCGCGGGGCGACCACCGCAGCGTCCTCGTGGGCGTCCGCGAAGGCAACCAGCCGCTCGAGCGCGTTCTCGACCAGCCAGGCGTCGGAGTTGATCAGCAGGTGGTAGCGGGCAGGCGCCGCGAGCATGCCGGCGTTCAGCCCCGCGCCCAGGCCACGGTTCTCCTGCTCGATCACGCGCACCGCCGGGAACCGCTCGCGCACGCGCTCGAGCGTGCCGTCGGTCGAGCCGTGGTCGACGAGGATCGTCTCGACCCCGGCGAGGCTCTCGAGGCACTGCTCGATCCACGGCAGCCCGTTCAGGGTCACCGTCACGGCCGAGATGTCACCCACTGCGTTCGAGTCGCGGGTGCTCGCGCGTCCGCGTCCCGCGGATCGCCTCCCAGCCGAGGATCACCGCCCCGGGCAGCGCGAGCGCGATCGTGACGACGAAGAAGAGGAAGCCGGTCGCGAACGCCGCGTCGGCATCGACGCCGAGCTGGCCGAGGAAGCTGACGAAGAAGGCCTCGCGCACGGCGAGACCGTTGATCGTGAACGGGACGAGCATGACCAGGAAGAGGAGCGGCCCCATCACGTAGTACGCCCGCGGCGAGAGGTCGACGCCGACGGCCTTCCCCGTCAGCCAGATCGCCAGCACGCGCACCGACTGGATCCCGAGCGTCAGCACCGTCACGCCTGCGAGGAGCCACGGGTGGTCGCGGTAGCCGTGGATCCCCTCGTACACCGCCCGGACGGGCCGCTCGAGCCGCAGCCTCCGCAGGATCGGCACGGTGAGCCGCAGCGGCCCGCGGGCGCGTCGCGAGAAGAGCACGACCGCGAGCACGAGCGTGGCGACGACGAAGCCGAGCTCGACCCAGAGGTACGCGCCGACGTCGTAGTGCCCGATCGCCAGCACGAAGCCGACCGCCGCCAGCGCGAGCGTCGCCGCGCCGCCGAGTGCGCGCTCGAGCAGCACCGACCCCGCGATCGGCCCGCCGTAGCCCGGGTGCCTGCGCGACGTCTCGAAGATCCGCATCGCGTCGCCGCCGACCGAGGTCGGCAGGACCTGGCCGGCGGTGTAGGCGGTGAAGTAGGCCCGCAACAGCCAGCGCAGCCGGTCGTGGATGCCGCGGCCGTCGAGCAGCTTCTGCCAGCGCCAGGCCATCGGCCAGACGGTGACGATCATGATCGCGATCGCCGCGAAGAAGTACTCGAGCTGGGCGTTGCGGAGGACGTCGATCGTCTTGCCGACGTCGATCTTCCAGATGATGTAGGCGGTGCAGAGTCCGGTGACGACGAGCGTCGTGCCGACCCGGACCGAGCGGCGTCTCATCCCGCCGTGAACGAGGCGTGCACCCGGCGCAGCGCCTCGATCGCGTCCTCGATGTCCGCTTCCGAGTGCGCAGGCGAGAGCGGCAGCGACAGGAGCTCGGCGCCGGCCCGCTCGGCGACCGGTAGCGGCGGCTGGCCCGGGAAGCGCTCGCGGTACGCGGTCAGCAGGTGGACCGGGAGGAAGTGCACGCTCGTACCGATGTTCTCCTCGGCCAGCGCCTCGCGGTAGGCGTCGCGCGTCGCGCCCGCTTCCTCGCTCACGCGCACGGGATACAGGTGGTGCGCGTGCAGGTCGCGGGGGTCGCGCGCGACCGGCTCGATCCCGTCCAGCTCGGCGACGGCGGCGTCGTAGAGCTCGACCTGCCGCAGCCGTAGCGCCCGGTGCCGCTCGACCTTGTCGAGCTGGCACAGGGCGATCGAGGCGAGCACGTCGGAGAGGTTGGCCTTGTACCCGGGCACGGCGATGTCGTAGAGCGACCCGTGGCCGCGGCGCATGATCGTCAGCGCCCGGATCGCCTCGGCGAGCTCGTCGCTCGAGGTGGTCACGATCCCGCCCTCGCCGGCGGCGATCGACTTCGTCGCGTACAGGGAGAAGCACGTCGCTTCGGAGAGCCCACCGATCTTCCGGCCGCGGTATTCGCTCTCGGCCGCGTGGGCGGCGTCCTCGAGCACCGGCAGGCCGAGCGCGTGGATCGCGTCGAGGTCGGCCGGCTGCCCGTACAGATGCACCGGCATGATCGCCTTCGTCCGGGGCGTGACCAGCTCGGCGACGCGCTCGGGATCGACGTTCAGGTCGGTGTCGCGGACGTCCGCGAACACGGGCGTCGCGCCCGTGTGGACGATCACGTTCGCCGTCGCCGGCCACGTGATCGGCGTCGTGATCACCTCGTCGCCGGGGCCGATCCCGAGCGCGACCAGCGCGAGATGCATGGCCGCCGTCCCGGAGGACACGGCGAGGGCGTGCTTCGCTCCGACGTAGGCCGCGAAACGCTCCTCGAGCTCGGCCGCGCGCGGGCCCGTGGTCAGCCAGCCGGAGCGGATCGCCTCCGCGACCGCAGCGACCTCCTCGTCGCCGACCGCGGGCGGCTGGAAGCCCAGGAAGGTCTCGCGACGTCTACTGGAGATCACTTCGGGATGACCACGGCCTGTGCTTCGTCCTGAAGGGATCTCACATCAAACGACGGCTTCTGCGGGGACATCGGCAACGACGAAGCGTACGCAGTCCGCTGCGCGACCAGCGCGCGCGACCGCCTCCTCGCGGCTCGCCCCGACGGCGAGGACCGCGCCCACCCGGTCGGAGCCGCGCCGCAGCGGGCCGAGCACCGCTCCGGGCTCCGGGTAGACGCGCACCCAGGCGACGCCTTCGACGGCCGCCGCCTCGTCCACACCCTGGACCTCGACCAGCGTGCCGGGCGTGGGTACGAGGAACCGCGTGCAGCCGCCGCCTGCCTGCTGCACGGGACGAAGCTGCTCCTCGTCGATCGCCTCGCCGAGTGCGACGGCGAGAGCCAGCGCGTTCAGGTCGACGCCCAGCACCGCCCGGCACAGCTCGGCATCGTGTCCGCCGCCGAGGCGTGCCGCCAGCTCGACCACGTGCGCGCCGCGCTCGCCGACGACCACCTGCGTGTACGTCGGCCCCTCCTCGACGCCGACCGCCCGGGCCGCCTCCTGCGCTGCCTCGACCGCCGCGCCGACCTCTTCCGGCGCGAGCGAGCTCGGCCAGACATGGGCGAGCGCGACGCCGAACGCCGGCGGCTCCGCGACGACGCGGTCGGTGACGGTCAGCGGCGTGAACCGGCCCTCGACGGAGAACGCGTTCACGGTCACCTCGCGCCCGGGGACGAGCTCCTCGACCAGCACGACGCTCGACCGCGATTCGACGAGCGCGAGCCTGAAGGCCGCGTCGAGCTGCTCCTCGGCGCGCACGAGCACGAGCCCCTTCTGGCCCTGGCGGTCGGGCGCCTTGACCACGCACGGGTAACCGAACGAGGCCGCCGCGACGGCGGCTTCCTCGAGCGAGGCGCAGACGACGTGCTGCGGGTGCGGGACGCCCGTCTCTGCAAAGCGCTCGCGCTGGCGGAGCTTCGAGGTGGCCAGCACGGCAGCGGCCGGGTCGATCGGGTGTGGCAGCGCCTGGCGCTCGGCGATTCGCGCTGCGACCGCGACCGGCCAGTCGATGCCCGGCGCGATCAGGCCGTCGACCCGCTCCGCGGCGACGAGGCGGTCGATCTGGGGCTCGTCCTCGACCGAGATGATCGCGCGGCGGTCGGCGAAGCGGAAGCCGAGCGCGGCCGGGTTGCGGTCGACGGCCACGACGAACAGGCCGCGGTCACGGGCGGCCTCGAGGAGACCGAGCTGGCCGGCGCCCGCGCCTAGGACGAGTAGACGCTTCGATCCGGCTGCCTGAGTCCCCGCCACCAGTCGTCATTCTCGCGATACCACTCGACGGTGCGCTCGAGGCCGTCCTCGAACGAGGTGCGCGCCCGCCAGCCGGCCAGCCGGTCGGCCTTCCCGGTCGAGCCGATGTGTCGGTCGACCTGCCCGGGCCGCTCGGCCACGTGCTCCTTCAGGAAGGCCGATTTCCCGAGTACCTCGAGCACGGCATCGGCGATCTCCGACACGGAGATGTCCACGCCCGTAGCCACGTTGACGACTTCGCCTGCGACCGCGTCGACGTCGGCCTCGATGATCGCCTCGATCGCCTCGGCGTCGTCCTCGACGTAGAGCCAGTCGCGGCTCGCGTGGCCGTCGCCGTGCACCGTCAGCGGCTCGTCCGAGAGCGCCTGGGTGATGAACCGCGGGATCACCTTCTCCGGATGCTGCCGCGGGCCGTAGTTGTTGAACGGGCGCACGATCACGATCGGCAGTCCGTAGGTGACGTAGTAGCTGTACGCGAGGCGGTCGGCGCCCGCCTTCGTCGCGGCGTAGGGGCTGCGCGGGTTCAGCGGATGCTCTTCGTCCATCGGCGCGTACTCGGCCGTGCCGTACACCTCGCTGGACGAGATCAGGATGAAGCGTTCGACCGGCGCCTCCCGGATGGCGTCGAGCAGGATCTGGGTCCCCTCGACGTTCGTGGTCACGAACTCGGACGCGCCCTCCTCGATCGACTTCTCGACGTGCGATTCGGCGGCGGCGTTGACGATCACGTCGACGCCGGCGACGACGTCGCGGACGAGCTCGCCGTCGCGAATGTCGCCGTGGACGAACGAAAGCCGCTCGTGCGCCATCACGTCGGCGAGGTTCTCCAGGTTGCCGGCATAGGTGAGCGCGTCGAGCGAGACGACCTCGTACGGCGTTGCCGCCAGCAGGTGGCGGACGAAGGTCGACGAGATGAACCCCGCCCCGCCGGTAACGAGCACGCGCTTCTCGCTCACGGACCGGACGTTATCGGTTGCGGAGTCTCGACCTCCGATTGTGAGATCGAGACCCTATCCGCGCGGAGGCGAGACCGCGTCTAGAGCTCGCGGTCGATCGTGTAGAGCGGGCGCCCGGACACGTCGCGCTGGATCCGGCCGAGGTACTCGCCGACGAGCGCGAGGATGAAGCCCTGGACGCCCAGGACGAACAGGATCGCCACTCCGCCGAACAGCGGGCCGGGGAAGTTGGAGCGGTCGATCCAGTAGAAGATCCCCCAGCAGCCGAGCGCGAACGCGCCCAGCGTGCAGAGGGCGCCGAGCGCGAGGCCGATCCACTGGATCGGCTGCGGCCAGAAGCCGGCGAGGACGCTCAGCGCGGTCCGCACCAGTCTGAGCGGCGAGTACCGCGACGAGTCGGCGCGCGCGGCGTGGCCAACGTCGACCTCGACGACGCTCGCTCCGGTCGAGAGGACGAGGGCCTTCGTGAACTTCTGCTTGCCGATCGCGCCCAGAACCGGCTCGACCGCCTCCCGCCGGTAGGCGTTGAACGCGCAGCCGAAGTCGGAGATGTCCACACGGGTGAAGCGCCGCAGCATCCCGTTGATCAGCCGCGACGGCAGCGTGCGGCCCCACGAGTCGCGCCGGGCGACTCGGCGCCCGCTGGCCACGTCGTAGCCCGACTCGACCGCGTCGATCAGCTTCGGCAGGTCCTCCGGCGGGTTCTGGAGGTCGCTGTCCATGGTCACGACGATCGCGCCGCGGGCGCGCACCAGGCCGGCGTGCATCGCCGGGTGCTGGCCGAAGTTGCGCTTGAGGCGCACGCCGCGGACGTGGTCGTCGGCGTCGTGGAGGCGCTCGACCAGCTCGAAGGAGCCGTCGGTGGAGCCGTCGTCGACGAAGATCAGCTCGTAGTCGCGGCCCGCGAGGGCGGCACCCGTGCGGCGGTGGAGCTCTTCCAGCGAGCCGACCTCGTCGAAGACGGTGACGACGATCGAGATCTCCGGTTGCGGTGACGCCGAATCGACCGGAACGGGCCTGGCCATGCGGCGGACACTAGCGTCGAACCCCCTCCGGGGACAGACCCGGAGGAGTCTGTCCCCGGAGGCGGCTGGAGGTCAGGCGGCCTCGTCGAGGACCGGGCGAAGCACCTCGACCTCGGCCGGCCGCCTTCGGCGCGGGATCATCAGCGCGGCAACCGCCGCGACGGCGACGACGACCGCGCCGACCCAGATCGCGGGCGTCAGCCCGGACACGAACGACTCCCCGGTGCCGTAGCCGCCGTAGCGGGCGAACACCGAAGCGAGCACCGCGACGCCGAAGACGCCGCCCAGCTCGCGGATCGCGTTGTTGGCGCCCGACGCCTGGCCCTCCTCTTCCGGCCGCACCGACGAGAGGACGACGTTGGCGACGGGCGCGAAGAACAACGCCATCCCGATGCCCGAGACGACGAACGGCGCGACGAGCTCGGCGTACGGCGTCGTCGGGGTCGAGACCGCGGCGATCCACCCGAGCCCGATCGCCTGGAGCGCGAGACCGGTGGCGATGATCCTCCGGCCGCCGATCCGGTCGGACAGCGCGCCGGCGATCGGCGCGACGAAGATCGGCATCGCCGTCCACGGCAGGATCCGCAGCCCCGAGCCGAACGGCGAGTAGCCCTGCACGGTCTGGAAGAACTGCGCCAGCAGAGGGAAAAGAGCTACCAGTCTTTCTGGCTCCTAACGCCGAAAAGGGCCGTTTCCAGCCCTTTTGGTGTCCTTGTGTGAGTCGTGCATGCATCGCGCGGGCCGGCGTGCCGCCGTTGTGGCAGCCACCCCGATAAAGCTTTCGCCGCCGTCTACCCTCTGTATGTGTAGGTGGCCGCCACGCCCGAGGAGATCGAAGACCTGTACCGTCGCCGGTACGTCGCGTTT
The DNA here is from genome assembly GCA_963775695.1 of uncultured Actinomycetes bacterium. Lineage (GTDB taxonomy): Bacteria > Actinomycetota > Thermoleophilia > Gaiellales > Gaiellaceae > DATBLE01. Next base: position 95,857 of record CAVZJU010000001.1, read on the forward strand.
CGGAACGTCTTCGCGACAACAACCGGGAGCTACGACGCTGCACGCGATGTTGTGCAGGATGCGTTCGCGCAGGCGCTCCGGCGGCGGGAGACGTTCCGGGGTGAGGGGTCGCTTGAGGCGTGGGTCTGGCGGATCGCCTTCCGCATTGCGCCCTCTTCGCGCGGCGAGGATCATGTTGTGCCGCTGGCCGTCGTGCCGGAGCCGGAGCTAGTCGAGCCGTCGCGCGACCTGGAGCTTGACGGCGCGCTGCGGGCGTTGCCGCCGCGCCGCCGCCTCCTTGTCTTCTTGCACTACTTCGCCGACCTGCCCTACAACGAGATCGCCGCCGTCTGTGGGATCAGCGAGGGAACCGTCGCGGCGACGCTCGCGAAGGCGCGAGCCGATCTGCTCACGGCGCTCAATCGAGAGGAAGTGGGATCATGAGCTACGCCGACAGCCTGCTCAGAGCGCGGTTCGCAGCGGTTGAGAATCAGCTCGACGACTCCGATTGGAGCGATGTCTGCCAGCGGGCAACCGCGACGGAGCCTCGTCGCCGGCCGCGCCGCTTCGTCCGTTCGCGGCGGACGCTCGTGCTGGCGTTCGCGGCAGTTGCCGTGGTGATCGGCGTGAGCGTCGCGCTTGCCGCCGCGCTTGGCGGGTTCTCCAGTTGGCTGAGCGGCGAACCTGGCACGCCCGCCTCGAAGGCAGAGCAGCAGGCGTTCGCCCGCGCGAACGCGCACTCCTTCCTCGGCTTCCCGCCTGACACGAACCTGCGGCAACTCATCACGAGCCGCGTTGGCAAGGGCGCCCGCGTGGACCTGCTCGGCTTCCGGGCAGCCAGCACGCTCTGCCTCCGTGTAATCGTCAGCGCGAAGACCCGTAGCGGGACACAGAGTTGCGCGCCGCTCGCCGAGCTGCGCCGCGCTGGACCGCCGGTCCGCGTCGTGATGGTCGATCACGGCTTCGGGCGGGGGGCGAAGGCCGTCTGGTATGGGGTCGACCTCGTTCACTCGTCGGCGTTGCAAGTAACTGCCGGCATCGTCGCCGATGGCGTGCGCGCCGTGATCGTCCAGGACAACACGGGGAGGCACACGCTCGCGGTCAAGGCGAACGCCTTTCTCTACGTCGCCCGCAACCCCGATGTCGGACAGCGGGTGCGGCGGATCTGGGCTCGGCAAGGGAGCCGGCTCGTGCCTATCGCCTTCGCCCCGGCGCTATTCGGGTTCGGTGGACCGACGGGGAGGCAGCAGCCCGCGAAAGCGCCGACGCGTGTCGAGCGCCGCGTGCATGGCGGAACCATCTCCTGGCTCGTCCGGCATGAGCCGCGCGGCCAGTCGCTCGATGTGCTGCCGGCGCGCACGCGGACGTTCGTGAAGCGACACGCTGTCTTCGGGCGGGTCATCGCACCTGATCCTGGCCGACCGCTGCGTTTGGCGGTCACACTCTCGACTAGCAGGCACGGCGGGAGAGCAATCGGTATCTGCACATGGCTCGTCACGCGAAGCGGCGCCGGAGGCGGTTGCAGCCGGCGTGCGGATCTCTTCACACGTGGCCCGATCACCCTCAGCACGGGCCTGGAGAACGGGTCAGACGAGTTCGCCACGGCCTCGGGCCTCGCCAGTGACGACGTCGCGCGAATCGTCGCCTACCTGAACAACGGCCAAACGCTGCCTGTGCCGCTTGCCGACAACACCTACATCATCGACCTTCCGCGCTCCGAACTGCCGGCCAAGCTGGTTGCCTACGACAAGCAGGGGCGCGTCATCGGCCTCAGCGAGCCAATCACCGACTTCGGCGGCGGTGGCAGCGCCGCGCCTGGGAAAGCAAAGCCCCTCCTCCGTGTCGTGTCGCCGACGGGCGCCACGATGCAACTGCTCATCGGTAAATCGACGGGTGGTGGTCTGTGCATATACACCCGCTGGTACGAAAGCAAACGCGCGAATGGGATTGGGGTTAGCTGTTCAGACTTCACGCGCCCCAGCTCGCCCCTCCAGTTGGAGACGAGCGGCCTCCCGGCGCAGTTCGTCGTGGGTCGCGTCTACCGGACAGTGGCGAGCGTCGAGCTTCGCTACGCCGATGGCGCGCGGGAGACGATCAAGCCGACGCGGATCTTCGTGCTCTACGCGGTTCCACGCTCGCACCTAGACAAGGGCCACGAACTCGTCTCAGCGGTCGCGCAGAACACGAACGGGCAGCGAATCGGAAGCGAGTCGTCGTTCGTGCCACCACCACGCCCGAGCCGAGCCAAGCGATGATGTTGTGCGAGAGAGGAGAACGGATAATGACGAGACGAGTCGTCTTAGCATCGGTCGCCGCTGCCTTGCTGATCGCCTCCACGGCATCGGCGGCGCCAGGACCGCCAAAGGTCGCCGCCCGTCCGGGACTCCCGCAGGTCGTCTCGGTCAAGGTGCTGCCGACCAATCACCTGCTCAAGCGCGGAACGCTGAATACGGTTGTGGTAAAGCCGGGGCTCGCCTTCAAGGTCACGATCCGCAACGAGAGCGACGCGACGCGGACCGTCAGGGTGCGGCTCATCGTTGGGCGAGCACTGTCGTCTCTAGGTCCCATCGTCAAGGTGGCAACGCTGCATCTCGCGCCCGGTCAGTGGAAAGCGCCGACGTTCGGGCATCTCGGGCCAGTGGCGTTCGCCGTGAAGACGACACTGCAAGTGAGCACGCAGGGGAGGTTGGGGAAGGTGCGCCAGATAGGCTCGACCCGTTACCCGGTCATCTTCGCGCTGGGGTAGATGGACCTGTCCGGATCTACCGAGCCTAGGAGCGGGTGATGGCCCGCGTCTCGGCAGCCGCTGCAACCGCGGCGGCACTTCTCGTGCTGGCGGCCTCGGCGAGCGCGCAGCTACGCAGTGTCCACGGGTATGGGCTGAGCCTCGCGCCCCGATCCGGTTGGGTCGGGCACGTGCTGCCGGGAGAGATCAACGCGATTGCTTCCGAAGGTGCCATCGTTCAACTCGGCGAGGCCGAGCCATTTCCACCGCCGAGTTCACAGGGCCTACGGCCTGCGAACGGTTATGCGTGGCTCTGCGATGGAGCGTCGGCGAGCAACTGCCCGGCGGGCGCGGTGCCGGCGCGTCTACGGCGCCCGCTCCACCTGCCGCGGCTCGCGGCTGGCGCGTCTTGTCCTACCGCGACAGCACGTAGGGTCAGCCCGAGCTACGGCGTCGCCCTCGGTCCCGGTCCTGCGTATCCAGTCCCGTTTTCGGGCGGAACGCTGAGCTATGACCACGGTCGCTCCGCAGGCGGGTGGGTGTACGTGAAGGTGCTCTGGGTGCTGGCACCGAGCTACCGCGGGCCTTTGCTCGTCCGCGGCCACCAGCTCAACGGAACGAAGTGGCTCGGGTTCGACCGCGGCGCACGGCCACTCGCGGAGCTTCAGATCCCGCCGGCGTCGTCGCGGGCCTGGCGCGCATTTCCGTCGTATACGCGCGTCCGGCCCCGGGCAGCCTGCTACGCCTATCAGATCGACGGCACAACGTTCAGCAAGGTGCTCGTATTCAGATTGGCGCAGTAGCCGCCGGGCGACGTGGCGGCAGCGGCAAGAAAGTGGGCCGGGGCGCGGGGTCGAACCTCCTGCGCGCTCGGACGACAGTCCCCGCAAGGCCCCGGCGATGAGGGAGTCTGACTCTTCCGCTACAGGCCGACGGCCTTGCGTTCGAGCAGGTTCCCGGCACTGTCGTATGCGACCACGGCTCGGATGGGCGTGAGCGCCTGGCCGGGCTTCGGCTTGGTCGTTTGCCATGTCCCGCCCTTCTCCCGAAGCAGGTAGAAGCGAAGCACTGTCCCAAGCTGCTTCGGCGCGTCGTAGATGTGGGCCGTCGAGATGTGCCCGTCGCGGAATTCGACCGCGACCTTCGCGACCTTGGACGAGACTGGACCACTGATCGCTGTCGGGCCATCCTTGCCCTGACGACCGATCAGCACTCCGACTACATCGGTATTCGGCGGTTGCTTGAAGGCTCGGTCAGGTGGGGAGCCGACGACGGGCATCCCGCAGCCGCCCCAGCCCGTGAAGCCGCTCGGGACGTTCGGGTCCTCGTAGGCGTAGTCGAGACAGATGCCGCGCGTGCTTTTCCAGGCGATCAGCGCCCAGTCTGAGCCACGAGTGATGTAGACGAACGAGCTGGTCGGGCGCGGAGACAGTGGGCCACCCCGGTCGAACCGCTTGTGGAACGCGACATCACTGGCGAGAAGATCGACGCCAACACCGATCGCAGTCCCGACTCCGGCGAGCAGGAAGACGGCTGCGACGATGAGCGCGAGCCGGCGCGGTCGTGATTGGGGCCCGAACCGCAGGCGCAGGCGATTAGGGTGCGCATGATCGGCGCGGAGTTCTGCGAGTAGGTGTTCGCGGCGAGCGGCGACTCTTGACGGCGACAGCTCAGGCGGAGCTGGGGGATTGAAGGCGTCGAAGCTCATCCTGGGTCCTTTCCGTCACAGACGGCGAAATCGCCAGCCTCAGCGGGAATCGGTTTAGCGGCCTCCCCGAGATGCTCTCGGGCGCGATGGAGGCGGCTCCTCACTGTGCCTTCTGGAACGCCGAGCGCATCAGCGGCCTCGCCGCTGGTGAGCCCTTGCCAGATGCAGAGCGCCAACACGTCGTGCTCAGGCTCAGGCAGCGTCCGGACCAATGCCAGGACTTCACGCATCCGAAGCTCAGCATCGAGGCGTGCAGCAAGATCGTCGGCAAAGTCGTTCTCCCGGTCAGCGGGCGGAACGCGACGCAGCGCGTCTCGATACCGGCGAGCGGCGCGTCCTTGGTTACGAAGCACATTCGTCGCCACGCCGTAGAGCCACGATAGGACCTTCGTCGGCGACACGTCACGGTGCCGTCGCCACGCTTCTAGGAAGACGACCGACATCAAGTCCTCGGCAAGCGCCTGGTCGGCGGTCCGTCGGAAGCAGTAGCGGTAAATCGCGGGGCCGTAGAGGTCGAACAAGGTCCCGAAGGCGGCATCGTCGCCCTTGCGCGCTCGCTCCCACAACTGTTCCGGGTCGAGAGGAGTCATCACTCCTAAGTGTCCGCAGAGGGCGCTCGCGTTCGCTTCAGAGAAACCGCTGACCCCTCTCGCGGGAGGAAGAGAGGGCGACTCGTTCGGCCCGCAGGACCAGTGAGCCGCCCCCTAACTCCGTTCTCGCCGCTCCCGGTGAGGAGGCCGGTCGGACGTTCCAGCGCCCGAGGGTGAGAAGCCCGAGTAAGTGATGCCCCAGGGACGGGCGCGGCACGATCTCCGGCGGAAGCTCCTTGCCGGTGTGCTCATAGCGTCTCGTCCACGGGCAGTACGGCACCGGCGGCGCGGGATGCTCGACGATCGTGAACGAGCAGTACCCGCGGAATCGCAGACGGTGTAGCGCGTCGGCCACCGTCTGATCGTCCTCACCGATCTCGTGAACGAAGTCGGGCCACTCCGGGCCGCCGACAGTGACCTCTCCGAACTTCGCGAGAGCCATCGCCGTTGCGCGGCCCTGCTTCGTCTGCTCCACGATCATGCCGCCGCGCTCCGCAGTCTCTGGATCTCTGCCGCGACAGCCGCCTCGTGCTGTTCCTTCTCGATCCGCTCCTCGGCCTCGGCGCGAAGTGCCGCCTTCCGCTCCTGTCGTGCCTTGGCCTCGCTCTCGTCGCGGTAGCTCTGCATGAACCGCGCGCGGAGGTTCGAGCGGTAGGTCTCGACCCGCGCCTTCTCCTCGTCCGTCTTGGCCTCTGCGAGCGCCGCCTGATAGTGCGCGTTGCTCGCCAGGCTCTTCGTGAACGCCTCTTCCTTGCTCATCGTTCGTACCTCCCTCGTGTCGGCGCTCAGCGATGTCCGCTGAGCGGGGTCTCGATCGGCCGCGGCGAGAAACGCCTCTGCGTCCTCGCACACAAGCTCGATCTCAAGGTGCAGGGGGAGCCGTGGCTCGTCGTCGAAGTCAACTTCTGTGTGGCCGCACTCCTCGCAGCAGGCCCACGAGCCGCCGAGGTTCACGCACACGGATGGCCCTCCCGGCTCTGCGCCGCGAGCACGGCGCATGGACTCGTCGAGCATGGTTTTGACTGTTTTCATGATTCGCCCTCCCGTGTCATCGGGAGCAAGATGTCTCCCGCGATGGTCAGAAGCTCATCGGCGAGATCGACGATCTCGGGCCGCCCGAGTTGCTCTCGCTCGGCCATCGCGACGGCGACTCGCCGCACGCGCGTCCCTGCCTCGTCGCGCTCGACGAGCACTCTCTCCTGTCCTCGTCTCCTCTCCTCGTGCTCGGCGAGGCGCATCAGAAAGCTGATGCCCCGCCCTCTCTCCTCCTGGTCGTCGCTCCACGCGAGGCTGTAAAAGATCGACAGACAGACGAAGCGAAGCTCAGGGTCGTCGAGCCAGTCCGCGCCTCGGTCGTCCTTGAGAGCTGCGCGTACCTCCTCGGCGAACATGGCCTCGATCTCCTCAAGGGCGATTCTCCGAGCGACGGGATCGCCAGCGTCGAAGGCGTCTTGGTCGAAGGTCGTCATGCGCTCCTCCCCCTCAGCCCAAGTAGGTCGTTGTTCGGCGGCCCGCCGCGGCGCTCGCTGTCCGAGAAGTAGCCACCGGGCGGCGTTCTGCGAGTCGTCATGCCCGCGGCCGTCTGAGGCCGGTACGGCGTCTCGCTCGCGCCCGTGACGCTGGCCGCGTGCTGGCCCTGTTGCCGCTCAGTGAACTTGATCCCGAAGAGGCCGTAGCGGAGCGCGTCGCAGAGATCGTCGAACTTTTCGTGTCCTTCGAGCGGCTTCACTCCTCCCGGCCCAAAGCGCCACGCTTCGAGCTGCGAGCAGGCGAGATCGCCGCGCACGAGGTCGATCGCGAAGAGACCATCGCCGACTAGCTCCTGAATCTCACGGAGCGTCCCGAGCACGTCGCGCGAGGCAGGCTTGACGTCAAGACCCTTCGCAATGAAATCGAGTCGCGCGCTCTTCGCTTGAGTGTCGCCATAACGGGCAACGACTCGGAATCCGGGCCATGCCGAGCGCCACTCCGTCTCCCGCTCAATCACGAGATCGGCGAACTTCCCGATCCCGACCTCGGCCCGGTAGATCGTGTCGATAACAATCCTCGTCCCGGCGCGAAGCACCTTCGGATCGCCGAGCAGACTGACCACGGTTACGTCCTGCGTCGGGACGAGGATCCAGACGCCTGCGTGGAGATCGGAGCCTCCGAAGTCGCAGGCAAAGTAAACGTTTCCGACCGTCGGGTCGATCGTGCCGCGGTAGCCGTGTCGCGCTCGCGAGAACGACGGGAGGATCAGGTTGCTGGTCGCGGGTCGAGTGGTTTCCATTTCCGCCGCCCAGGTCTCGGAGCCGACTGAGCGGAAAAGCGTCCAGACGTCGGACAACGGGAGCCACCCACCTGCGCGCTTGAGCCTGCCCTTACAGACGGAGGCAAAGGTTCGGGGCGAGCCGTCCTCGTGCTGGCCCTTCACAACGTTCTCGCAACCGCACGTCGAGCCGCACTCGGGAACGTTGGCGGCCGTCTCGAAAATGCACCACCGACTGACGGCGTACTCAGGCTCCTGCCCGAGCGCCTCGGCGTGTTCCTGTTCGAGCACGAGCTTGTCCATCGGCGACTGCGCGTAGGCCCTCGTGCTCGTGACAAGGTGCTGCGCCGGGTAGCCGCCGGAGGCTCCGATCGAGAGGCGACTCGCGCGCCACGTTGCCTCATCGAGCATTTCCCGCTCGTCCACGTGCATGACGTTGCGCCGGAGACCTCTGACCGCGTTCTCAGTCCCGGCGACGATCTCGATCTCCGAGCCGTTCGCCCAGCGCGTAGCGCTCTTGAGCGACGTGTCCACGTCGGCGTCGTTCCGCCGGATGAAAGATCGAAGGTGCTCGTAGACGCGGCGCGCCTGCGCCTCCACTGCCCCGACGACGACGCTTGAATGTCCCGGCTTGAACCGAGCATTGAGCCAGTGGAGGATCGCCGCGTTCGCACTCTTCGAGCCGCCGCGGTTCGCGAGCCAGATTGCCGCCTTTACCTTGGCGAAGTAGAAATCGGACAACGCGTCGAACGGGGCATCGTGGCCCTCGCAGACGGCCGTCCGCGGCACGTCGATCCCGACGTGCTCGCGAATGTAGGCATGCAGCTCGTCGTCGGTCGACGGGCCGTCGAGGATCGCCGGAGCGACCGGCGGCGCGGACTCGCTAGGCGGCGACTGTCTCGGAAGTTGGCGCACGAGCGGATCCCCCGGACGGCGATGCCGTCCTGCTCGTGCGTTCCAGTCTGTAGCCGCGGGCCGTGGCGATGAGTTGAACGTACGCCCAGCCCTTCGGCGAGTCGAGCGATCCGCGCGTGTGCTGCCAGTCCTTCGACTCGCGCAGGCGGATGGAGTCGATGGCCAGTCCCGTGATCTCACCGACGTCCCGGAGGGACAGGCCGAGGCTACGTCGGGCGGCCTTGCGCTGAGCAGGCGTGCCGAGGGCGCGGACGATCTCCGCGCGCAGCTTCACGTCCTCGAAATCCGACTCGGATAGACCCCACCCATTCATGACCCGTATTGTAGCAAGACATAAAGCCTAATGGCACCCGTAATCCACGAGAAAAGAGCGGAAAATATATGCCTCCCTTTTCGGTTCGTCCTGGTCGCACGTTGCAGTGCAGCGCTCGCGCAGGTCGGACGACTGACGAACCCGTTTAGGTTGGCAAGTACAGGTTGGCTAAGGCGCTGTTGGCAGCGGCAAGTGCTGCGGTAGAAGGTTTGCGCGAGCCGAAGAAGATGTAGATGAAGATGTCGTAGCCCCGTGCTCGGGCGTCCAAGTGGAACACCTTGCCTACTGACGCGAACCCCTCGGGTGCTCTGGACGGAGCAGCTTCATTGAGCCGCAAGGGAAGGCGTCTCAACGGAAATCCTCTGTCCATCCCAGGGTGTCCAGTGGCCTGGAACTGCGCCCAGATAAGGATCCCGCGCTTGGGCAGAGCTGCCACGGTCTTCACAGGCGCGCTGCTGCCAACATCGGCCTTGGAGAACGCGACGTTGGCAGCGCTCGCCGAGCGACCAACCGGGCCAGTCATGCTTCCCACCGGCAGGACGTGCCAGCGGGGGATCGACACGAAGCCAGGCTCTGCTCGACCGCTACCGCCTGAAGCCGAACGTGCCACGCCAACCGTCGCGGCTGGGATCAGAGCCAGCAGCATCCCAGCACCAGCCACGAACCACGCGTGCCTCGCTCTCACGCTCAGCTTGTATCGGGTGACTGTCACATGCTCCAGACGATGAGAGATGGGTGACCGGAGACGCAGTCCGCCGCTCCCTTGAAGTCGTGCGGCGGCATCGGACGCCCGTCGTCTGCCGTACGCACGAGCTTGCCGCCGAAGTTGACGAGGTTCCTCTTCGGGTCGTAGCCAGCGTGGAGCTCGAGAAGGCGGATTCTCTCGTGAACGCGCACGCGCGAACGGAAGTAGGTCGCCAGGATCGCTCGGTTGTGGGCGCGAGGGCCGAGCCGCGCCCCCGGAGCAACTGTCGAGAACCACACGAAGCGTGGCTCCGGGGCGAACAGCCGGTCGATGGCTGCTACCTGTCCCGTGTTGTAGCCCTGGACGAACCTGCGGATGAGCGCCTGCGTCGCGTCTGCGGTACAGCCTCCTTGTTGGGTCACGCGGAGGGTGTTCAGTGCGGCTCGGGCATCATTGGCCAACTCGGGTGACGCGCGGCGACCTAGAAGAAGGAAGGCATCAAAGCGGCGGCCGTGATCCGTGAACTGGACACTCCCTCCGGGGCCATTGAAACACTCGATAGTCGGAGCTGGGCGGACGGGCAGCGACGTCTGAGTGAACCGCTGCGGTCTTGCTGGGAGGTGTGGAGTCAGGCGCACCCACTCCAAGACCACAAGGGCGACGGCCGTGCTCGGGAACGAGTAGTCCACGTCGTTGCAGCCCTTGCCGAACCGAATCGGCCCGGACGCCGCGACGATCCGCGTCACCGGATCGCCCACCTCCATACTCGGCGGCGGCACCATCAAGTGAATCGCCTGCCACCCGTGCGGTAGAGCGAGCGTCACCCCGGCCCCGCCGACCCGGCGCAGAGGGGCGGGCTGCCCGAGCGCGGCGGTGGACGCCAGAGTGCATCCGACGACGACTCCGAAGACGCAGCCAAGAAGAACCGTTCTACGGATCAACACCCGAACATGATTGCGAACACGGGAAGCCGCCGTCGAACGCGACCCCTCCACTGACCTAGCATGCTGTCTATCCCGTAAGCCGACCCGACCAAATCGGCCGCCTGCCATGAGACCTTCGGCAGCCGAAGAGATCAGAGGCTTTGGAGACCCCCTCCCTCCCGCTCCCTGGTCTCTCGCTCTCTTCGGTAGTCGCGAGCCTCCCGGAGCAGCCCTGAGCAGCCGCAGCCCTCCCGAGCTGAGGGAGCCGTGAGCGTCCGGCATCCTCGCGGCCTCTCCCAGGCGCTACCGTCTGGCAGCGACACTCCCTGACCAGGAAGGATCTCAGGAGGCCGGGAAACGGCTCAGATAAGCCAAATCGGAGGAATGCTGCCAGACGGAGCCTCGCCGAGACCCGGGAGGCCGAAGTCCCCTCGAACAGACGTTCGCGCGGTAGCGCCGGTACTAGCTCAGCTCGTGTTGCAGGGCGCACAAAGTGGCCACGGGGGAGCTACCCCTCTCCACAGCGTCAGGAATGGCTCAGATAGGCCGTTCTAGCCCTGTAGCGCAAGGGAGACACGGGTACCATGAGGGCATGACTGATCGTCCCTCAGAGCAGGAGATCGCCGAGGCGAGCGCCGAGCTGGCCGCGATCTCCGCGGCCGCGATCGCCGCCCAGCCGCCCGACACCTACGTATCGCGCGAGCGCGGGCCGGTACCGATCGCGGCGATGGATTCGGTGTGGGCCGAGCGTGCCGCGAAGGCCGTCCAGCGTGGCGATCGGCCCGAGGATCCTCGCAGCGTGATCCCTCCGCTCAAGCGCCAGAGCGGGCGCTGAGAGCCTCGCAGCGTAACGCGCCCCACGGCCCCCGCATTGACGTTCCGCAGCTAGAAGGCCGCTCAGGCGGGTGCGGTCACGATGATCTCGCCCACGGAAACTTCATCATGGCGTCCTCTTCGTCCGATAGTCAGCGCCAAAATCGTGGCCCACCGTGATGTGGTAACGGGTGATCTGAATCGCTTTTTGGTAATCCTTGACAGGTTCTCGGCAAAACAGAGATGGGCCGGGGTCACGCGCGATTCCGACGAAAGACCCGGTGTCGTTCGGGTAGTAGCGGCAGGAGAAACTAAGCCCGACGAAGTTCATGCTTTGGGGGCCTGGACGGATGTTCACCAGACTGGACGCCCAGGCGGAACCAGCCGCACCGAGCACGAGGCCAACGAGCAGTGCTGCGATCTTGCCCATCACGTCTCCTCCTTTTACCTCACTTCATCGCGGTGTCGAGTGCACCTCATCGGCTCTCCGACGCAGGAAGTAAAGTCCACCTGCCGGATGCCGACCGCCATTTAGAAACGGGCCGCCGAGTAGACCTCCTTGTAGCCAGTTGCATAGATAGGTAGGAGTCGTCTGGCCCCTGCAACGCAGGGTTGAGCACACTGCAAACGTTGCGAAGCATTGTTTGCGGGGTCGTGTGTTCCACCCTGCGTTGCATACTCCTGAATGCAACACACGGCTACACGACCAGCCGGAGATGGGCGCGGGCCTCAACCAGTAGAGAACCGCGGCATACGCCGGTACTGCGGATCCGCCGGGACGCCTTGCGGCCCGGGCGGCAGCTTGAGCAGGATGTAGTCACGTTGTCCCTCGTTCTCCTCGATCTGCACGAGTCCGACCTCGGTAGCCCTGAGATACACGTTTCGCCCTGTATGCCTGCGTCTGTGCTCGGCCTTCGAGCACGCCTCTAGATGATCGGGACGGACGCACTCCGCCTGACCGCACATGTGATCGACGTCCCATCCCGGCGGGATCGGGCCGACGAAGAGCTTGTAGACCTCTCTGTGGGCGAGCCTGCGCCTTCGCTTGTGGTTGAACTTGCCGTAGCCGTGCGTCTTGCCGTCCGGCTGGTGTGTCCATAGCGCGCACGGCGTTGACACCTTCGACCAGACCGCGGGGTTGCGACCCTCGCGCAGCCGTCCCCAGACGCCCTCGCCGAGGTACACCCGCCTCGCCAGCTCCAGGTCGCAGTCGCCGTGGAGGGTCAGGTCGGGGACGATGTCGGTCAGCTTCATGCCGTCCGCCTCAGCCGCCAGAGGGCCGTGTCCTCGCCGCGCTGATCCTCGGCCTCGACGATGCGGGTCTCGACGCCGAGCAACTTCGCCGCGTCGAGCATGGCGTCGAGCGTCAGGTCGTCCGCGGCACCGAGTACGTCCCATGCGTCGTGCCAGCGGCCGTCGACGAGCTGCGCTTCGATGTGAGCGCGTGCGGCGGCCCGGGTGCGACCGTGCGAGGTAGTCGATCCGTTCATACAAGGGCCGGAGCGGAGCACTCACGCGAATCCGGGGCGCAGCTCTGAACGAGGAACCGCGCGCAGGCTGAGGCCGTACGTGGGGCTACGTCAGAAGCATCACGAGCGCACGACTCTCGTCCCTCGACGCGGGAGTTCTAGGACGGCTGAGTGAGTGGCGATTCATGGTCGTAGTCCCTTGGGCGAGCGATCCTTGGGCGGATCAACTTGCGCACGCTCAGCGTAGCAGAAACGCCCTATTGCAGGGCTTTTACGCCCCGAGGAACCCGTCGCCTGCCTCCCTTTCCGCTAGAATGCGGGCGACGAAGAGTTTGGGCACCGCGCGTTCGTCGTAGTCCGCGCGGATCGCCCTCTTGGGCCTCTGAGTCGCGAACAGCCAGACGAAGCCTCACCCTCGGGCGGGGCTTCGTCGTTAGGCCAGTCCCGCTGCCTCCGCCATCGCCGGATAGAGGCTCGTCGCGCTCGGGACGACTGCGATCCGCTCCGGGAGCGGCCCGGATCCCTTGCGGCAGATCAGCGTCCCGACCAGTCCGCGAAACGCCTCGCGCTTCATGGGCATCGTCAGCAGATCGAACGCCTGCGGGCCGGTGAGACCTGCGAGGGGCGACGCTCCGACTTGCATGGCCTGCGCCGCGTCGAGCGCGGCCTGCGCCTCGGCGATCCGAGCTTCGAGTGCAGAGGCCCGCTTCGCGAGGACGGCCGGAGGGATCGGCTCCTCTGAGTCGATCAGCTCGGTCAGCTCGGCCTGTAGGTTGACGAGCTTCCGCTCCGCGACATCGACGTCGTCCGTGATCGTCCTCGTCTCGACCGTGCCAGCGGCGAGCAGGCCGCGGACGAGCTTCTCGGCCCACGGCTCGACCTTGGCGAAAGTGATCGAAGCGCGAGCCGTGCACGCGCCCGCGTTCCGGCACCGATAGAAGGGCGTCTTTTTGCCGTCGCGCACCGTCCAGTCGCGCACCATCGTGTGCCCGCAGCTCGCGCATTTCATGAGGCCGGTCAAGAGCGCGCCCTCCGGGTCGGCCGCGTCGCGATGGACGCGCTGACGAGCTTCCCGGCGATCGTTCGCGGCTTTCCACTCCGCCCGAGTCACGATCGCCTCGTGGGCCTTCTCGTTCCGGTAGCCGTCGCCTGACTTGACGACGCCCATGTAGGTCTCGTTCCGCATGAGCTTCGAGACCGCGCTGAGCGACCAGCGCTCCGCGCCGCGCCACGTCGGGACACCGGCCTCGGTCAGGATGTCCGAGACCTCAGACCAGCTCGCGCCCTGCGCCCGCCGCATGAACGCGCGGCGGATCGTGGGCGCGTGCTCGTTCGGAACGAGCTTGCCCTTGTCCGGGCCTTCCTCGATCTTGTCGTAGCCAGCGGGCGCTGGCCCGATCTGGACGCCGCGCCCGATCGCCCGCTCGCGAGCTGCCCGCCACGTCTCCGTCCGCTCTTCCAACTCCATCGTTCCTAGCGCCGCGAAGATCGTCAGAGCGAACCGACCCATTGGCGAGGACGTGTCGATCTTCTCCTCCACGGACACGAACGCGCCACCGTGCTCCTCGATCTCGCGGATGCCCTCGATCACGCCCGTCGTCGTGCGGCCGAAGCGCCGAAGGTTGCGGACGATCACGCCGCCCGACTTCCCCTCGCGGATCGCCGCGAGCATCCGGTCGAACTGAGGGCGGCTCGTCTTGCCGCCGCTCTCGTCGAGATCGGTGAACACTTGGCCCACGGTCAGGCCGTCCAGCTCGGCTTGTTTCCTGCACATGGACTCCTGCACGGCGGCCGTGCCGCCCTCCGCCTCGACATCCCTGCCGCCCGTGCGGCTCACGCGCAGGTAGATCGAGACCGGCAGGGTCGGCTTCTCGTTCGGTGACATCGCTCGCTACCTTTCGTCTGCGCGTCGGAGGCCTATCCTCCGGCGCGTTCCTACTCAGTATCGGTCGAGACTGGAAACTTGCAATCCCTCTAGGGAGTGGAGTTTCCAGAACACGGAGAACCGCTGCCGCTATGCCGCCTCGTCGAGGGCAAGCTCGTGTGCCCGAGGCTCGGCAGCCTCCTCCTGCGGTGCCCTGAGAGGACGTGAGGGCGTCAGAAAGGCGACGAGCGCGCCAAGGCCCACGACGACAGCTCCGACCGCTACAGCGGCGTTCATGCCGTGGCTGAACGTCTCCGACGTTCGGTAGCCGCCGTAGTGGGCGAACACGCTCGCGAGCACCGCGACCCCGAATACGCCGCCCAGCTCGCGGATCGCGTTGTTGGCACCCGACGCCTTGCCCTCCTCCTCCGACTTGACCGAGGAGAGCACCACGTTCGCGACCGGCGCGAAGAAGAGGCCCATGCCGATGCCTGAGAGGATGAAGGGCGTCACAAGCTCCGCGTAGGCCACGGTCGGACTCGACACGCTCGCGATCCACGCGAGTCCGGCGGCCTGCAACGTCAGGCCCACGGCCATGATCCGCGTGCCGCCGATCCGATCGGAGAGAGCGCCCGCGATTGGCGCGACGAAGATCGGCATGGCCGTCCACGGCAGGATGCGGATGCCACTCTGGAACGGTGAGTAACCCTGTATGGAAATAAAGAACTGACTAAGCAGGAAGATCGAGCCGAACATCCCGAAGAACATCAGCAGCGACGCGAGGTTCGTCATGGCGAACGTCCGGTTGCGGAAGAAGCGCATCGGCAGCATCGCCGAGGCCGTGCGCAGCTCCCAGAGCACGAACCCGGCGAGGACGATCGCGCCGCCGGCCAGCGCCAGGACGATCTCCGGGCTCGTCCAGCCCTGGCCGTTTCCGCGGACCAGGCCCCAGACGATCCCGAGCAGGCCGGCGCTGGCGAGGCCGGCGCCGGGGAGGTCGAGCCGGTCGGAAGGCCCGCGCGTCTCGTCGAGGTGACGCAGCGCGAGCGGGATCAGCACGAGGCCGACCGGCACGTTGATCCAGAAGATCCACTGCCAGGAGAGGCCGGAGACGACCGCGCCGCCGACAAGCGGGCCGAGGGCGACCGCGAGGCCGCCGATCCCGCCCCAGGCGCCGAGCGCGACGCCGCGCTTCTCCGCCGGCACCGCCGCGGAGAGAATCGTCAGGGTCAGCGGCATGACGATCGCGCCGCCGACGCCCTGCACCGCCCGGGCTGCGACGAGCACCCCCATCGAGGGGGCGAGGGCGGCGACCGCCGAGGCCAGCGTGAAGACGCCGAGCCCGATCGCGAACATCCGCCGGCGCCCGAAGCGGTCGCCCAGCGCTGCGCCCGTGAGGAGCAGCACGGCGAAGGTGAGGGTGTAGGCGTTGACCGTCCACTCGAGCCCCTCGAGGCTCGCGTTCAGGTCCTTGCGGATCACCGGCAACGCGGTGGTGACCACCAGGTTGTCGAGCGTGACCATGACGAGCGCCAGCGACGTGATCGCGAACGTCCACAGCGTCCGACGCCTCGGCGTGCCTTCCTTCATCGTGTTCCCCCTTCTCTGAGTAGTGAGTGCTTACTCATTTCAGTGACGAAAAAAAGACGGTCAGGCCTTGTCCGCTGTGACGAACGACAGGAGCTTCCGCGCCCACGCCTCGTCGGCGTCCAGCAGGCCCATCGAGGCGACGACGTTGATCAGCATGCCCTTGGCGAAGAACCGCGAGAGCGTCTCGGAGTCGATGCCGGAGACCCGCCCGACGGCGTCGACGAGCTCGCCGTAGCCGCGCCGCGCCACCCGCCGAACGTCGGGGTCCTCACAGGCCGCGTAGGTCTGCATCTGGGTGCGCAGCCGGTTCGGGTTCGAGCGCATCAGCTCACCGTATGCCTGTCCCATCGCCCTCAGAGCCTCCTCGCCGGTCTTGCCCTCCGCCGCCTGCTCGAACGTCTCGCGCGTCTCGGCGAAGCAGCGCTCGACCGAGGCGATGAACAGCTCCTTCTTCGTGCGGAAGAGCCGGAACAGGTACGGCTGCGAGATGCCGGCCCGCCGGGCGATCTCATCGGTCGACGCGCCCGAGAGCCCGTGCTCCGCGAAGACGTCGCGGGCGGCCACGAGGACGTCCTCGCGGCGCTCCTCTGCGCTCTTGCGGGTGCTCGTTGACGGGGTCACGGTGAGGAAGTTATCACTCACTCACAATCGCTGTCAAGCTCTCCGCCACCCGGTCGAGGTCACCCTCGGTCAGCCGTGTGTGGAACGGCAGCGCCAGCGCCCGCTCGAAGCAGGCGTCGGCGCCGGGGAAGCTGCCCTGGCCGCGATAGGCACCCAGCCGGTGCAGGGCGTAGGTGCCGATCTGGCACTGGATGCCCTGCCCCCGCAGGGCCGCCATCGCCTCGTCGCGGTTGTCCAGCTGGATCACGTACGCCTGCCAGCCGTGACGATCGCCCCCGTCGGCGGAGGGCAGCGTGACCGGCAGGCCGCGCAGGCGCTCCGCGTACCCGGCCGCGACCCGCTCGCGCGCGGCCAGGAGCTCCTCGAGCCGCCGCACCTGCGGAATCCCGACCGCGCAGAGGATGTCGGAGAGCCGGTAGTTGAACGCGCCGCTCGGCATGTCGTCGTAGGCGTTCGAGGGGCTCCAGCCGTGGTGGCGGAGCGAGCGCACGCGCTCCGCCAGCTCCGGGTCGTTCGTCGTCACCGCGCCGCCTTCACCGGTGGTGACGATCTTGCGCGGGTGGAACGACAGGCAGCCGGCTGCGCCGAGCCCGCCGCAGGCTTTGCCCTGACGACGCGCCCCGAGCGCGCCGGCGGCGTCCTCGATCACCGGAACGCCGTCCGGTAGCTCTTCCAGCCGGGCCGGCCGACCGAACAGGTGCACCGGCATGATCGCCTTCGTCCTCGGCGTCACTCGAACCTGGGCCGGATCGATGTCGAAGGTGTCGGCGTCGACATCGACCAGCACCGGCGTCGCCCCTGCGAGCGCGACCACATTCGCCGTCGCGGGGAACGTGTAGGCAGGGACGATCACCTCGTCGCCGGGCCCGATGCCGAGCGCCAGCACCGCGACGTGGATCGCCGCCGTCCCCGACGAGACCGCGATCGCGTGCTCGACTTCGCAGGCGCGCGCGAGCTCAACCTCGAGCTCACCGACCTTCGCGCCCATGGTCAGCATCCCGCTCTCCAGCACGGCCGCGACCTCGGCGAGCTCCTCCTCGCCGGTGTCGGGCCGGGCTAGACGGACGACGGTGTCTTCGCCCGGTACCACGCGATCGTCCGCGCGAGGCCTTCGTCCAGCTCGACCGTCGCCTCGAAGCCGAGCAGCGCGCGGGCCTTGTCCACGTTCGGGATCCGCAGCTCGACGTCGAGGTAGTGGAGCGGCTGGAACACGAGCTCGCCCGGGCAGCCGGAGAGCGACTTGATCCGCCGCGCCAGGTCGAAGATCGTCACCGCCGAGCGCGCGTTGCCGATGTTGAAGCTCTCGCCGACCGCGTTCGGGTGCTCGAGCGCGAGCAGCAGGCCCTCGACCATGTCGTCCACGTAGCACCACGCGCGGATCTGTGAGCCGTCGCCGTGGACGACCAGGTCGCGGCCTGCGAGCGCCGCCTCGATGAACGCGCGGATCGCGCCGCCGCCGATCTGGCCCGGTCCGTAGACGTTGAACGGGCGCACCGAGACGGTCGGGAGCCCGAACTCCTGATGGTAGGCGTGCGCCATGTGCTCGCCGGCGAGCTTCGAGACCGCGTACGTCCAGCGCGCCTCGCCGACGGAGCCCTGCGTGGTCGCGCTGGTCTCGTCCACCCGGAAGGCGTACGTGCCGAAGACCTCGCTGGTCGAGAACTCGATCAGCCGCTCGACCGTCTCCTTCGTCGCCAGCGCGGCCTCGAGCGCGTTGTAGGTGCCGATCAGGTTCACGCGCATCGTCCGCACCGGGCTCTCCAGCACGGTGTCGACCCCCGCGATCGCAGCGGCGTGGACGATGTGCGTCGCCCCCCGTGCCGCCTCCATCACGACCTCCGCGTCGAGCACGTCGCCCTGCACGAAGGTGAAGTTGGGGTGGTCGGCGAGCTCGGTGCCGCCGAGCGCGTCGCGGTGCAGGTTGTCGAAGGCGACGATCTCGTTGTCGTCGACGAGCCGCCGCGCGAGCGTCGTGCCGATGAAGCCCGCGCCGCCGGTGATCAGGATCCGCTTGCCGGTGAGCGCCATCGCGAGCGAGTCTAGTCGTGAGGCCGCGGCTGTAGCATCGCGCGCGACATGAAGACCGTTCTCTTCGTCGGCGCGGGGCGCCACCAGCGGCGGGCGATCCTCCGCGCCCGTGAGCTCGGCCTGCGGGTGGTCGCGGTCGACAGGAACCCCGAGGCGGCCGGACTGGCCGAGGCCGACATGGCGGAGGTCGTCGACTTCGTCGCCGTCGACGCGGTGGTCGACGTCGCCCGGCGGCACCGCGTGGACGGTGCGCTGACCGTCTCGGCCGACCGGGCCGTGCCCGTCGTCGCCGCGGTCGCGGACGAGCTCGGCCTCCCCGGAATCGGTCGCGAGACGGCACACCTGATGACCCACAAGGTGGCGATGCGCCGCCGGCTCGCCGAGGGAGGGGTTCCGCAGCCGCAGTTCGCGGCGATCCGTGCCTGGCGCGAGGCCGCGGCAGCCGCCGACACGGTCGGCTTTCCGGCCGTGCTCAAGCCGGCCGACTCGGGCGGCCAGCGCGGCCTCTTCCTGCTGCGCTCCTTCGACGACCTGGAACGTCACTTCCACGCGGCGCTGGCCGAGTCTCCTTCGGGCGAGACGATCCTCGAGGAGTTCACCGACGGGCTGGAGCTCAACGGCCTCGTGGTCGCCCGCGACGGCGAGCCGTACCCGCTGCTGCTCTCCGACCGCCTGCGCCCCGAAGGTGTCGGGTTCGGCGTGGGCTGGATCCACTCGTATCCCTCCCGGCTCTTCGGCGACACGTTCGAGGAGGCGGAGCGCGTCGCGCTGCGGGCCGTGCGCACGCTGGGCCTGCGGGACGGGATCGCCTTCCCGCAGCTGATCGTCACCGAGGACGGCAGGGCGCTCGTCGTCGAGGTCGCCGCGCGGATCCCGGGCGGGCAGATGGCCGACCTCGCCTTCCACGCCCTCGGCGTCGACCTCGTCCAGATCGCGTTGCGCCAGGTCCTCGGCGAGGAGGCACCCGACGACCTCGTCGTCCCGCGCATCTCACGACCGACTGCAATCCGGTTCCTGACCGCGCACCCCGGGCCGCTGCCGCTCGGCAAGGTGCGGCGGGTCGGCAGCCTCGACCGTGTGCTCGACTCTCCCGGCGTGGTCCAGGCCGACGTCTTCCTCCAGGTGGGGGAGGAGATCCGCCCGGTGCGCCTCGACGGCGACCGCCGCGGCTACGTGATCGCCACAGGGCAGACGAACGTGCAGGCGCTCGAGCTGGCCGAGGAAGCGGCGTTGAAGCTGTACGTGGAGACGGAATGAGGGCCGCGCAAATGCTGGCGCATTTGCGCGGGGGAAGGCAGGCTCGGTGAACTGCTCGTTCGATCTCGACCACTACCGCGAGATCCTTGATGCTGCCCGTACCGGCGGCTACCGGTTCGAATTCTTCGACCGGCCGCCCGAGCCGGGGACGGTGCTGCTCCGCCACGACGTCGACCTGTCGCTCGACGCCGCCCTGGCGATGGCAGAGCTGGAGACGGAGGCGGGCGCAGCGGCGACCTACTTCCTGATGACCGGAAGCGAGTTCTACAACCTGGACTCGGCCTCGGGTCACGCTGCCGTAGAGCGCCTGCGTGGGCTCGGGCATCGCGTCGGCCTGCACGCCGTCTGGCCACACGTCGACAGCGACGAGCGCTTCGACCCCGTGCTCGCCTGGCACAACCCGGATCCGGAGTACATGCGGGAGCCGGTCGAGGGGTTCGTGAACGTGATGGAGGCGCCCTGGGCCGACGTCTACCGCTCCGACTCGAACCAGCACTGGCGCCAGGGCTGCCCGCACGAGGAGCTCGCCGCAGGGTCGTTCGAGCGGCTCCAGCTGCTCACCCACCCGGAGATCTGGGCCTACCCGGGCTCGACGATGGGCGAGACAATGCTGGCCATGCTCGATGCAGAACGCGAGCGCCGGCTCGAGCAGCTCGCCGCCGATCGGATCGACCTGGGGTGAAGGCGCTGACGATCCTCGTCTCGGCCTGCGGTTCCCCCGGCACCGCCGCGTTGATGCGTGCGCTGCGCGAGAACGGCGAGCGCGAGGTGCGGATCGTCGGCACCGACATGGGCGAGCTGGCGATCGGCCGCCACCTCGCGGACGCGTTCCACCGTGTTCCGGCCGGTTCCGACCCTGCCTTCGCCGACGCGACGCTGGAGATCTGCCGCTCCGAACGGGTCCACGCCGTGCTGCCGCAGTCGTCCTTCGACCTGCTCGGTCTCGCCGAGGCCAAGGAGCGCTTCGAGGACGTCGCCGTGCTCGTCTCCTCTCCGGAGGCGATCCACCGCTCGAACGACAAGGCCGATACGTACGCGCTGCTCGACCACATCGGTGTCCGCGGCCCGGCCTGGCGGCGGGTGTCGGGCGGCGAGGCGGTGGCGTCGACAGCGCGCGAGCTCGGCTACCCCGATGTCGACGTCTGCATGAAGCCGGTGTTCTCGTCCGGCTCGCGCGGCTTCCGGGTGCTGTCGGCAGCGGCCGACCGACACGAGCAGCTGCTCTCCAACCGGCCGGGCGTGGCCGAGGCGCTGCGGCTCGAGGACCTGCTCGAGCTGCTCGGCGACGACCCGACCGAGCTGCTGGTCATGGAGCTCGCCACCGGCAAGGAGCGAACGATCGACGGGATCGCGGTCGAGGGGCGGATCGCTCTCGGCCATCCCAAGACACGCGAGGCCATGCGCGCGGGGCTGGCGATGTACTTCGAGACGCTCGACGACCCGGACCTGATGGAGACCGCACGCAGGATCGTCGCCGAGCTCGGGCTCGACCACTTCTTCAACATCCAGCTGGTCGGCGAGCACGTGATCGAGATCAACCCGCGGATCTCGACGATCGTCTACCAGGAGGATCTGAACCTGCCGTACCTGGGGATCAAGCACGCGCTCGGCGAGATCTCGGAGGAGGAGCTGGGCGCGCTCGCCTCGAGGATCAGGCCGACGCGGAGGGCGCTTCGTTACTTCGAGCAGGTGGAATGGGACGAGTAGCCCGAAGGGACAGGCTTCAGCCTGTCCCCTGCCTTCGGGTGGTGCCGCCGAAAGGCAACGGGCCAGACTGAAGTCTGGCCCTGCTCGGATGCCGTCCGATCTCGACCACCGCGCGCTGCGCGTAACCCACTGCCCCGTCAACACCGCGGGCGTGCCCTGGCAGAACGTGCTCGCGCTCCGGCGCAAGGGGGTCGACGCGCGACTCGTCGTATTCGAGCGCTACAAGCTCCATCCCGAGGCCGACGAGTCGCTCGAGCGGCACGGGGGGCTCGCCCGGCAGCAGCTGACCCAGTGGCGCGCCTTCACCCGGCTCCTTCGCCACACCGACGTCTTCCACTTCTACTTCGGGCTCACGCTCGTGCCCAAATCCGTGCAATTCCCGCTCTTGCGGGCGAAGCGCAAGCGCTCGGTGATGCACTTCCTCGGCTCCGACATCCGCGGCAAGACGACGGCCCAGCTCGCCTGGGCGCAGAAAGCCGACGCCCGGATCGTCGGCTCCTACGACGCGATCCGGTGGGTGCCGGACGCGGAGGTCGTCCCGCCGGGCATCGACCTGCGCGAGTACGAGCCACAGCCACCCGGCGACCGCGAGCGGCCCGTCGTCGTCCACGCCCCCTCCAGCCGGCGCCGCAAGGGCACCGAGCACGTGATCGCCGCCTGCGCCGAGCTGCCCGTCGACCTCGAGATCGTCGAGGGCCTCCACCACGACGAGGCGCGGCGCCGGTACGAGGAAGCCGACATCGTCGTCGACCAGCTCAACGCCGGCTGGTACGGGCTGTTCGCGATCGAGGCGATGGCGCTCGGCAAACCCGTCGTCACCTTCCTCCACGACGAGGCCGTCGCCCGCACGGAGGACGCGTTCGGGACGACGGTGCCGATCGTCTCCGCCACCGCCGAGACGCTCGCCGCGCATCTCCGCCCGCTCGTCGAGGACACGGAGCACCGTCGCCGCGTCGGCGCGGCGAGCCGCGAGTACGTCGAGCGCGTCCACGACATCGAGACCGTGGCCGACCGCCTGCTCGACATCTACGCTCGGTTCTGACGTGGCCCTCGGCGCAGAGGTCAAGCGGCTCGGCAAGCACACGGCCGTCTACGGCGTCGGCGGGCTCGTCTCGCGGATCCTCGCCGTCCTCCTGCTGCCGCTGTACACGCACTACCTCGGCCCGCAGGGCTTCGGGAAGATCGAGACGATCGTCGCCCTGACGACGGTGCTCGTGATCGTCCTGCGGATGGGGATCTCGAGCGCCTTCTTCCGCTTCTACTTCGACACGAAGGACGAGGCCCACCGGACGCTGGTCGTCCGCACCTCCTTCTGGTTCACGATGACGATGGCCACGGCGGGGTTGATCGTCGGCTTCGTCCTCGCCACACCGATCGCACACGCGCTGAAGCTCGGCGACGACCCCTGGCTCGTCCGTGCAGCCTTCGTCGGGCTCTGGGCGCAGATGAACTACGAGCAGCTGACCTCGCTGTTCCGCGTCGAGGAGCGCTCGACCCAGTTCGTGCTGGCGAGCGTCGCGAACGTCCTGATCACGGTCGGGATGACGGTGCTGCTCGTCGTCGGCCTGCACAAGGGCGCGACCGGCGCCGTCGTCGGGAACTTCATCGGGACGCTCTGCGTCTACGTCGTCCTGCTCGCGTACCGCCGCTACCAGCTCGGCCTGCAGTTCTCGCGCGAGCTGCTCCGGGAGATGAACCGCTTCGGGATGCCGCTCGTCCCCTCCGCCCTGGCGCTCTGGGCGATCAACTTCATCGACCGGATCTTCATCGCCCACTACAAGGGCCAGGCGGAGGTCGGCGTGTACTCGGTGGCGGTGCGGATCTCCTCGGCCGTCGTCTTCCTGATGATCGCGTTCCGCCTCGCCTGGCCGGCGTTCGCCTACTCGATCGAGGACGACCGGGAGGCGAAGCGGACGTATCCGTTCGTCCTGACCTACCTGCTGTTCGTCTGCTCGTGGATCTCCCTCGCACTCGGCGTGCTCGCGCCGTGGCTCGTCCACCTGCTCGCCCGCGGCCCCGGCTTCGCCCGCGCCGCCGACGCCGTGGCGCTGCTCTCGTTCGCGGCCACCGCCTACGCCGGCTACACGGTGGTGGCGATCGGCATCGGCCGGGCCCGGCAGACCCAGTTCAACTGGGTGGTGAGCGGCATCGCCGCGGCGGTGAACATCGGCCTGAACGTCACGCTGATTCCCCCGTACGGGATGATCGGCGCGGCGATCTCGACCCTCGCCGCGTACCTGACGCTGTTCGCCGGCATGGTGGTGAACTCGAGCCGCGTGTACCCGGTCGGCTACCAGTGGCGCCGTGTCACCACACTGACCGGAGTGGCCGTCGGCCTGACCCTCGCGGGCAGCGTCCCCGACGTCCCGCTCGCGGTCGCGATCCTGGTCGCGCTCGCCTACCCGGTCGTGCTACTGCCGCTGGGCTTCTACCTGCCCGCCGAGCGCCGCCGGCTCCGCCGCATCGTCGGCGCCTCCGCCTGAGCGTCTCACGACCGAATTCCCCAGCACGAGCAGGTCCATCCGCGTCTTCTGGAACGTCTCGACCGCCTGCTGGGGCGTCATCACGATCGGCTCGTTCTCGTTGAACGAGGTGTTGAGCAGGATCGGGACGCCCGTCAGCCGCTCGAACTCGCGGACCAGCCGGTGGAAGCGAGGGCTCGCCTCCTCGGTCACCGTCTGCACGCGGCCGGTGTCGTCGACGTGGTTGACGGCCGGGATCAGCTCGCGCTTCTCGATCCGCGTCCGGTAGACGAGCACCATGTACGGCGAGGGGTAGTCCTGCTCAAACCACTCGCCGACCGCCTCGGACAGGATCGAGGGCGCGAACGGCCGGAAGGGCTCGCGGTGCTTGATCCGCGCGTTGAGGACATCCTTCATGTCTGGCCGGCGCGGGTCGGCGACGATCGAGCGGTGGCCGAGCGCCCGTGGCCCGTACTCCATCCGGCCCTGGAACCAGCCGACCACGTCGCCGGCGGCGATCCGCTCCGCCACGTGTGTGAAGAGGGCGTCGTCGTCGAGGCTCCGCGCCTCGAGGCCGGCCGCGACGAGCGCGGCCGAGCACTCGTCCTCCGAGTACTCCGGCCCCCAGTAGGCGTGCTCCATCGCAAACCCCCGCGGGTGCCCGAGCTCCTGGTGCCAGACGTGGAGCGCGGCGCCGACTGCGATTCCCGAGTCGCCGGCCGCCGGCTGCACCCAGACGTCCTCGAACGGCGTCTCCGCCCGGATGCGCCCGTTGGCCACGGCGTTCAGCGCAACGCCTCCCGCCAGGCAGATCCTCGGAATCCCGGTGCGTTCCCAGAGCGCGTTCGCGAGGTGCAGGTACGCCTCCTCCAGCATCGCCTGGAGCGACGCGGCGACGTCCTCGTGCAGCGCGGTCAGCTCGGACTCGGGCTGCCGCGCGGGGCCGAGCACCTCCTCCAGCCGCTCGGAGAAGAGCGTGCCGATCGTGGGGGTGCCCTCGTCCCACGTCATGTCCACGCCTTCCTCGTCGTGCCTGAAGAAGTCCAGACCGAGCTCGAAGACGTCGCCTTTCGGCCGGACGACATGCCGCATCTCGGCCAGGAAGCGCGGTGTGCCGTAGGGGGCGAGACCCATCACCTTGCCCTCGTCGCCGTAGCCGGGGAAGCCCAGCCACTGGGTGACCGCGGTGTAGAAGATCCCCAGTGAGTGCGGGAAGAGCACGCGCTCCAGCACCGTGATCGAGTCGCCGCGCCCCTGAGCCAGCATGGTCGAGGCGAAGTCGCCGAAGCCGTCGGCCGTGAGAATCGCGGCGTCGTCGAAAGGCGACGGGAAGAACGCGCTCGCGACGTGGGCGCGGTGGTGCTCGACGTGGTGGATCCCGGCGGCCACGTCGGCGCCGAGCGCGGCCTCGAGCTCGGCCTTCACGTCCCGCACGCGGGCGGCGTTCGCGAGTCGCTCCCTGAGGAAGCGAGGACTGGCGCCGTGGGTGAGCGTGCGGCGGAGCTTCGCGCCGAGGTTGGCCTTCGGGTCGCGGCCGATCGCGACGTGGTCCAGGTCGGCGGCCGCGAGGCCCGCGTAGGCGAGACACCAGGCCGCCGACTCCGCGGGGAACCCGGCGCAATGCTTGACCCGGTTGAAGCGCTCCTCCTCGGCTGCGCAGACGAGCGCGCCGTCGACCACGAGCGCGGCCGCCGCATCGCCGTGGTAGGCATTCAAACCGAGGATCGCCGTCAAGCCGAAGATTCTAGGTACTTGTTCTTAGGCCGCTCTCAGGTCGCTTTCAGAGACTGCTCAGGTGGCACTGGTTTCCTGCTTGGGTATCCAGTGGACGAAAGGATGAAATGACACGAATCTTCGCCATCGGTGCTGCCCTCCTCGCCGCCGTCGCGGTGGGCATCGCCTCGTATGCCGCCGTGACGCACGACGGATCCAAGACGGTGGTCCGCGAGGTGACCGTCTCCGGCGGCACGCCGACCGCCGCGACGGCCGTGGCATCGGCGGCAAGCGTGTTCCAGAGCGCCAACAAGGGCGTCGTCGAGATCACCGTCTCGACCTCGAGCTCCCCCTACGGCGGCCAGGCCCAGGCTCAGGGCTCCGGCTTCGTCTACGACGGCGCCGGCCACATCGTCACCAACGAGCACGTGGTCGAAGGCGAGAGCTCGATCTCCGTCCGGTTCTGGAACGGCGCCACCTACAAGGCGTCGCTCGTCGGCACCGACCCGTCGACCGACGTCGGCGTGATCAAGGTGAACGCGCCGGCATCGATCCTCCACCCGATCGCGCTCGGCAACTCGAGCGCCGTCCAGGTCGGTCAGCCCGTGGTCGCGATCGGCAGCCCCTACGGCCTCGAGAACACCGTCACGGCCGGGATCGTCAGCGCCCTGCACCGCGAGATGACCGCGCCGAACAACTTCACCATCCCCGACTCGATCCAGACCGACGCGCCGATCAACCACGGCAACTCGGGCGGCCCGCTCTTGAACCTGGCCGGCCAGGTGATCGGGATCAACTCGCAGATCAAGAGCGACTCGGGCGAGAACACCGGCGTCGGCTTCGCGGTTCCTTCCAACACGGTCAAGTCGATCGTCTCGCAGCTGCTCACCAGCGGGAACGTCAAGCACGCCTACCTCGGCGTCGGGATCGCGACCGCGCAGAACGGCGTCCAGCTGACCGAGGTCCGCTCCGGCACTCCGGCTGCGAAGGCAGGCCTCCAGACGGGCGACGTGATCACCCGCGTCGACGGCCACAAGGTCACGAACGCGTCCGAGCTCGGCCAGGCGATCGACGCCAAGCGGCCGGGCACCAAGGTCGGCATCACGTACCTCCGAAACGGATCGACGCACACCGTCAGCGTCACGCTCGGCGTGCGGCCCTCCTAGCTCGGTCCGTCCCCTCCCCCAGCGAAGCGGCCTCCCCGGAGGCCGCTTCGCATGCTCGTCACCGGCTCATCGTCGAGGCTCGAAGGCGAGCGCTGTGACGATCGTGCGTGACTCCGGCCCCGGCTGGTCCTGCGTCGAGTAGGGACGGTTGAGCAGGTGGCGGCGGTGGACGAGCGTGGTCGAGCCCCCTCCGTCGAGGTTGATCGCGGTCTCGGCGCCGAGCTCGACCATCAGCTCTGCGAGCTCGAGCATCGAGAGGCCGCCGTCGACGCGCGACCGGCGTCCGTCGCACGCAAGTGCGAGCAGCCGGTCTCCGGCGATGCCGAGCGCCGCCCGGGGGTGGCGGCCGTCGGTGATGTCGGAATCGAACTGGGCGACGTCGGCCGAGAAGCCCTCGCGATCGTCGTCGCCGAAAACGATCGCGCCCTCCGCGACCAGCAACGGCCCAGCCTGCACGAGATCTCCACGAGGTTGCTCAGGAGCTCCCGCCCGCTCGACCAGTCGAACGACACCTTCGTCGACCACGACCGAGCCGCGCGGCAGCCCGTACGGGCCGGCGATCGGTTCGTGCTCGACAGGCCGCCCGTCGAGCCAGAGCTCGCCGAGCGGTCGATAGGGATCGCGGAGAAAGAAGCCGCCGACGATCGCCTCGTCGACGCCGTTCGCCACGCACCAGACGTCCAGGCGGCGGGGCTCGGGAAAGTGCAGGATCCGGGCGGCCGTCGCCGCACGGGGATGCCGGACGCAGTAGACGGTCGTGACGTCGCCGTCCGCGAGCGTCTGCCGCCAGAGGTCGTACTCGATTGCGGCAGACGCCGTCACTCGCCGCGCTGCGATCGGAGCGCCCGGATCGCCCGCTAGGAGAGCGCCTTCTGCTTGAGCTGGTCGAACTCCGCCTGGGTGATCGTCCCGTCGGCGAGCAGCGCCTTCGCCTTGGTGATCTGATCGGCCGGGTCGCCCTTCGCGGCCGACTGGACGTAGGCGTCGAACTGGCGCTGTGAGGCCTCGGCAGCCTTCTGGTTTCGCTCCGCCATTCCCCCGTGCTCGACGAGTAGGTACGCGAGCACGCCGAGGTACGGGAGGAGGATCACGAACACCACCCAGCCGACCTTCGCCCAGCCGGAGGTGTCGTGACGGCGGAAGAGATCGGCGAACACGGTGATCAGGAGCCAGAACCAGATCACCCATGCCATCAGCAGGAGCACGTCCCAGAAGAAATCCCAGAACGAGAAGTCGGCGAGCACCACGGCGGCCACCTTTCCGATCGCTGGCGGAGGCGTGATCGTACGACCTTCGAACAGGGGCGGCAAGAATGCCGGCCCTTACGACACGGCCTCCTCCGAGGCACCTTCGCGCTTCAGCTTCAGCTTCCGCTTCTCCTTCTGCTCCTTCGCCTGGACCTTGGCGTCGTCGTACGACTTACGGACGAGCTGCGAGCCGCCGCTCCAGCCGAAGACGAAGCAGACCAGGACGAGGGCGAAGACGACGTTGAAGGCGGTGGTGACCAGCTGCTGGCCGAGCGAGTACGCGGTCGCGGTCGCCGAGTCGGTGTAGCTCGAGAGCGCGAACGAGTTGAACGCCTGGTTGACGCCGACGCCGCCGGGTGTGACCGAGAGGATGTTGGCGAGCTGATTCGAGCCGAGCACCGACATCACCGACCCGAACGTGATCGGGATCGAGTACGCGGCCAGGAAGACGACGATCACGAGCACCTTGCAGATGTAGCCGAGCACCTGCGGGAGCAGGACGTCCTTCAGGTACGCGTGGAGGTCGCCGAGGATCGCCGCGCCCTCCTTCGCCTTCGTCCCACATCTTCTTGAACCAGGCCCAGAAGGAGCGGAGGAGCATGTAGATCAGGAAGCGCCCCGCCCGCGACGATCACGATGATCAGGACCCAGTGGCCCGAGATCGCGTCGCGGATCCCGCCGAACTGGAAGCTGAACGAGCCGGCCACCTCGGCGAAGAGGTAGATGTAGATCAGCGTCCCGATCACGAAGTAGAAGATCTTCTGGACGACGTAGCCGGCGAGCACCCCAGGGAAGTTGGCGTGCTCGATGATCGCCACGTACATCAGCAGCGTGACGAGCGTGCCGATGTTCGCCGGCAGGAAGTTGTTCAGCGCCACGCCGGTCGCGTACGACGCGAGCACGGGCATGAACGTGACCTGGCCGCGGTACGCGTAGTTGAGGATCCCGTACCAGCCGAGTGCCGTGAAGAACGTCTGGAGGCACTGGAAGAGGCACCCGAGGACGATGTACCCGGCCGAGATCTCGGTGACCGTGTCCCAGAGCTGCTGGAGCCAGCCCCAGACGTCGACGCCGCAGACGCGCAGGAACGCGAGGACGACGACGACCCCGATCACCCAGGCGGCGACCCGCATCAAGCGGTGATGGACCCGCTCGCGTTCGGGAGGGGCCGACGCCTGTGGGGCGGTCGCGCTCATACGCCGCGGTTCCGGCCGTGGGCTCGCACACCGCTAGTCTGGCGCCCGGGGCGCCCGACGACAACCTGCGCCCGGGCGCGATCGCCGGAGCGAGCGGCCGGAGCCGTCAGTCCACGACCCGGTAGACCTGGAACACCTCGGCGTACTCGCGGTTCACGTTGATCCCGTGCGTGCGCGCGACGTTGCGGATGTACTCCGGGTCGGCGTAGCGCCGGTGCTGCTGTGACGCGTACCTCGCCAGCGCGGCGGCCTTCCGCTCGACGTGGGACTGATCCAGCGTTGAGTACCACTGGTAGGCGAAGTCGAAGTTGTTCCAGGGGATCTCGTAGCCGAGGATCGTCGTCCGCTTGAACGCGCGCAGGCCCTCGGCCGCGACCACCTGGTGGTCCTGGTGGATGTCGTGCAGGCTCGGCTGGAAGACGGCGTCCGGCCGCCACTCCTCCCAGAGCGCGATCAGCAGCTCGAGGATGTCCTGCCGGTGGTCGGGGAACGTGCGAACGTCGAAGTCGTGGACGGTCAGGTTGGCCTCGGGGATGCCGAGCTCCGCAGTGGCCTCGCGCACCTCCCGGGCGAGCGTGTCGGGCGGGAAGCCTTCGGGAAGCGACTTCGTCGCGATCGAGAACGCGACATAGCGGACGTCGGCGCCCGTCTCGACGAGCCGCGCCATCGTCCCGCCGCAGCCGAACTCGCCGTCGTCGGTGTGCGGGGCGAGGACGAGCACCCGCTGCCACGACTCGATCACGTCATCACCTTCTCCTTCGGCTCGGACGGCTCCTCCGCCGGCACGGGCGCGGGTTCCGGGCGGCGGAGCGGCAGCCGCGCACACACGGCGGTGAGAGCGAGCAGGCCCCAGAAGGTCGGATCCTCGAACAGGGCGTTGTAGAAGAGGCTGTGGACACCGATCGCGGCGATCGCGGCCGCGATCGCCAGGCACGCGCGGCCCTTGAACGCAGCGCCGGCACGGCGAAGGGTGGCGAAGAGCGCGACGAAGACGAGCCAGCCGAGCAGCAGCAGGCCGGGGATGCCGGTCTCGGCGGCGACCGTCACGGCGGTGTTGTGCGAGGCCGCCTTCTTCGGCTCCTTCCCTTTCAATCCGACGCGATCGGCGTACGCACGCTTGAACCCGCCGACGCCCACGCCCTCGACCGGGTTGTGCAACGCGATCCTGATCCCCTGCGTGACCAGCTTCGCCCGGCCGCTCGACGCCTGGTTGAGGCCCGAGCCGGACTCGCGGAGCAGCGAATGGCGGATGTGCGGCGTCCCCAGCGCAACCGCCGCGATCACGGCCGCGGCGACACCGAGAGCGAGTGCCGCCCGCCACCGCCAGCGAAAGGCGGCGACGACCGCCGCCCCGACCATCAGCGCGGCGAAGCTCGACTGCGAGAAGGAGAAGAGCAGGCCGGGCCAGATCAGGACGACTGCGGCGGCCGATGCGTACGCGGCGCGGCGGTCGCGGTCGTAGAGGGCGAGCACGAGCGCGGCGAGCATCGCGACCACGAGGAAGCGTCCGTAGACGGACGGGTCGTAGAAGACCGAGTTCACGCGGTAGAACGGCGCGTAGGCGTTCGCGACGATCACCTTCGGGTTCCAGAACACGTCGCGCGTCGCGTACTGGTAGACGCCGATCCACGCGAACGCGAGCGCCATCCCCACCAGTTGGACGTAGATGAACGCCAGCCAGCGCCGGCTCCAGGCGAGTCGGGCGATCGACACGGCGAGCAGGCCGAACGGGAGCCAGAAGAAGAGCAGCGCGACTGCGCCCTCGTGCAGGTCCTTCGTCCACAGCAGGCTGAGCCCGGTCCAGGCCACGAGCAGCGCGAGCGGCCAGGCGAGCGGGCCGAGCTCCTGCGTCCGGTGGTCACCGCGGATGAGCTCCCAGCCGAGCAGCACCGCGGCACCGGCGATCACGGCGTAGAGCGGCACGAGCAGGTTCGCATCGGTCGCGCCGACGTGCACCGGAATCCGCGCCGGGACGCAGGCCAGGGCCGAGACCGCGATCAGCCACGGCCGGCGGCGGAAGAGGGCGGCGACCGCGACCGCGCCGATCGCCCCGACGACCGCAGCCGCCGCGTAGACCTTCGAGTGCCCGCCCGGGGCGAGGTAGGCGGCGAGGAACGCGCAGCCGAGCAGCCAGCCCGCGAGCCCGGCGAGCCGCAGGTCGCGGCGGGGAGCGACGATCACGAGCGCGAGCCCGGCGGCAGCGACCGGGCCGCCGGCGTGGGCCAGGTGGCTCGTCACCGCCGTCCCACGATCAGCGTCGCAGCGTCGGCGTGGCCGGGAACGGTTACGACCAGTCGGTAGCGCCCGGGCTTCTGCGGCGCGCGGAGCACGAGCAACCCCGGCGCAGCTGTCCCCCTCCGCGAGCCGAGCCGCCAGCGAACGCGCCGATCGGCCGAGACCCGCACGCCGAAACGCGTGCCGGCCTTCGCCTCGATCGTGTCGCGCGCGAGCTGGACATACCGGACAGCGACGTGCACGACTTTGCCGTTGGAGACGTTGCCCGCGCGGTCTTCGGCCCCCAGCCACACGCGGTAGTCGCCGGGCAGCACGGACTTCCCCTTGATCTTTCCGTTCCAGTCCAGGGTCGAGCGCTCGAGCTGGCCGCGCGTGAAGATCACGCGTTGCCCGTCCACGAACAGGATCGCGTGTGCCGGCTCGCTGATCCTGTACGCGATCCGGACCAGGTCGTTCCGGCCGTCGCCGTTGGGCGAGATCGTCCGCGGCGCCACCGACACGATCGAGATCCTCGGCGCGGTCGTGTCCACCTGCATCTCGTTCGGCAGGTCGATCGTCCGGTGCTGGTCGGCCAGATGGACCCGCGGCTTGTAGACGCCCTCAGCGACGAAGCGGCCCTGGTCGTCGCGGCCGTTCCAGGTATAGGTGACGGTCCCGCGGCGCAGCCGCCTGCCGGGAACGAGGGTCCGCACGACCGTCCCGCTGCCGTCGACGATCTCGAGCCGGACGCGGTCGGGCTTGCGCAGCCTGAACCGGATCACGGCGACCCGCGTCACGCAGTCGCACTGGGGCGAGAAGACCTTCTGGATCCGCGGCGCCGTGATCGGGCTCGGCCGGGTCTTCAGACCCTGTGTGACCGCGAACGCGGCCGCCGTCCCGCCGAGCAACGCGACGACGAGCAGAGTCGAGAGGAACCGCGGCACGGCCCCGCAACTTTACGTGGCTACGTTTCGCCGGCCGGAACGAGCAGCTTCTTCCCCTCCGCGCGCAGACGGCGGCGCGTGTTGACGACGGCGACGAGCCCGACGGCGACGGACAGGCCGATCGCGACGGCGAGGTAGACGTTGGGGACCTGCACCAGCTTCAGCCCGCTGATCGCGAGCACGTCGGCGAGCGCCAGCCGCAGCCAGGCCTCCGGAACCCGGACCGAGTAGTGGCTGCCGATCAGAACTCCCGGGATCGAGCCGATCAGCAGCCAGCCGACGGCGTGGAAGTCGACGTTGCCGGCGATGAAGTGGCCGAAGCCGGCGACGTACAGGAGCGCGGCTGCGTGGAGGATGTCGGTGCCGATGATCTTGTGCGCGCCGAGCGGGAACACGAAGAGCATCGTCAGCGCAAAGAACGTTCCACTGCCGACCGAGGTGAGGCCGACGATGAAGCCGCCGAACACGCCGATCGTGACCGCCGCGAGCCGGTCGCGCCACACCATGTCGAAGCGGTCGTCGTCTCCGACCACCTTCTTCCTGACGAAGCTCTTCAGCACCAGGCCGGTCGCACCGAAGAGCAGCGCGCCGCCGAGGACGTACCCCATCACCGAGGTCGCGCCGTCGCCGTACTTGTCGGTGAGGCGCGTCCCGAGCACCACGCCGAGGAGCGAGAACGGCGCGCTCCCGATCAACATCCAGCCCGAGAGCTGGGCGTGCACGGTGCCGAGGGTCCGGTGCCGGATCGCCCCGACGGTCTTGAAGATCGCACCGTGAAGGATGTCCGTTCCAACCGCCAGCGTCGGCTGGAAGCCGAACAGGATGACCAGGATCGGCGTCATCAGCGAGCCGCCGCCCATCCCGGTCATCCCGACCAGGGTGCCGATCAGCAGGCCGGTGAGGACGAACTGCCAGGTCATCGCTCATGGGGGAACCCAGGGTTCCCCCATGGACCCCCTCCTTCTCGGCGCGACATCTCAGGCGTTGCCTGCGCTCCGGCGAGACGCGGTCTCGCCTCCGCGCGCCCTCGGCGCGACTCCAAGAAGGTCATGGGCTTCAGCTTCGGTACGCCTCGATGAGCACCTCGGCCACCTCGGGGCGGGAGAACTCGGCCGGTGGCAGCTCGCCATTGCCGAGCATCTCGCGCACCTTCGTCCCCGACAGGAAGACGTGGTCGTCGGACGGATGTGGGCACGTCTTCGCGCTCGCCATCGACCCGCACGTCTTGCACCAGAACGAGTGCTCGAAGAACATCGGCTCGATGTCGAGCTCGTGCGGCTCGAACTCGTCGAAGATCAGCTGCGCGTCGTAGGTGC
The DNA here is from genome assembly GCA_963775695.1 of uncultured Actinomycetes bacterium. Classification (GTDB taxonomy): domain Bacteria; phylum Actinomycetota; class Thermoleophilia; order Gaiellales; family Gaiellaceae; genus DATBLE01. Next base: position 129,550 of record CAVZJU010000001.1, read on the forward strand.
CGTAGTAGCTGCCGACGCCGGCATGGTCGCGGCCGACGATGAAGTGCGAGCAGCCGTAGTTCTTGCGGCAGATCGCGTGCCAGATCGCCTCGCGCGGGCCTGCATACCGCATCGCCGCCGGGAAGGCGGAGACGACCACGCGGTCTGCCGGGTAGTAGCCGTCGACGAGCACCCGGTAGCACTCGACGCGGGTCGCGGCCGGTACGTCGTCCGACTTCGTGTCGCCGACGAGCGGGTGGATGAGCAGGCCGTCGACCGTCTCGAGCGCGACCTTGGTCAGGTACTCGTGCGCACGGTGGATGGGGTTGCGGGTCTGGAACCCGACCACGCGCTTCCACCCGCGCTCGGCGAAAGCCGCGCGCGTGTCGGCGGGGTCGAGCGCCAGCTCCGGGAACGCGGGCGGGACGCGGTCGAAGACCGTGACGCGGCCGGACAGGTACAGCGGCTGCTGCTCGAAGAGCCGGGCGACGCCCGGGTGATCCGTGTCCGTCGTACGGAAGCAGCGCTCCGCCTCCCGTTCCTTGTCGTACTCGTAGATCTCCGCGACCTCGAGCACCGCGAGCAGGCGGCCCGACTCGTCGGCCAGCGCGACCCGGTCGGCCTTCGGCGCTTCGGAGACCGCGAGGCAGACGGGCAGCGCCCAGGACAGCCTGTTGGCGAGGCGCATGTCCTCGACCACGCTCTCGTAGTCGTCCTTGCCCATGAAGCCCTCGAGCGGCGAGAGCGCGCCGACGGCGAGCATGTCGAGGTCGGAGACCTCACGCGAGGTGAGGGTCAGCGTCTCGAGCGTCTCGACGTCCTCGGGCCGCTCGCCGAGCCGGTCGACGAGCATGCCGCCGTGCGGCTTGATCAGGCGCTCGGTCGGTGCGGCAACGGCCGTCATGCGGCGGCCACCTGCGCCGCGATCAGGCCGAGCTCCTCCAGCTTGGCGATCACGACCTCGGCCGACTCCTCGGGCGTCTTGCCCTCGGTTTCGACGACGATCTCGGGGCTCTCCGGCGCCTCGTAGGGGTCGTCGACGCCCGTGAAGCCCTTGATCTCGCCCGCGAACGCCTTCGCGTAGAGGCCGTTCACGTCGCGGCGGGCGCATTCGTCGAGCGAGGTTGCGACGTAGACCTCGACGAAGCTGCCGAACTGCTCGACCAGCTCGCGCGCCTTGGCGCGCGTCTCGCGGTACGGGGAGATCGCGGCCGCGATCACGGCGCCGCCCTGGCGCGTGAGCCGCGAGGCGACCCAGCCGATGCGCTCGATGTTGGTGTCCCGGTCCTCCTTCGAGAAGCCGAGCCCCTTGGAGAGATGCTGGCGCACCGAGTCGCCGTCGAGATACTCCACGATCAGGCCCCGGCGGTCGAGTTCGGGGCCGATCACGTGCGCGATCGTCGACTTGCCCGACCCGGACAGGCCGGTGAACCAGAGCGTGAAGCCGCCCTCGCGCACCCGGTCGGACTCGGGGTGCTCGTGGGCGTGGATGTTCTCGGTCATTCGCTTCCTTTCGTGGGTGCGTGAATGCCGCACTCGAGCTTGTCGGAGCCGGCCCAGCGGCCTGCGCGCTCCTCCTCCTCCGGGCTCGTCGGGCGGGTGCACGGGATGCAGCCGATCGAGCGGTACCCGGTCTCGTGCAGCGGGTTGTATGGGATGTCGTTGACCTGGATGTAGGCCCAGACGCGCTTCTCGTCCCAGTCGGCGAGGGGGTGGAGCTTCCACACGCCATAGCGCTCCGACCACTCGATCTTCTGCGTTCCGGCCCGGCTCGGCGACTGGTCGCGGCGGATGCCCGACGCCCAGGCGTCGTACGGCTCGAGCGCGCGGACGAGTGGCTCGACCTTGCGGATCTCGCAGCAGCGGTCGGGATCGCGCTCCCAGAGGTTCGGGCCCTCGCGGCGGTGCTGCTCGGCGACGGTGATCACCTCGGGCCGGATCAGGTTCAGCCCGTAGCGCTCGACGAGGCGTTCGCGCGTCTCGTAGCTCTCGCGGAAGAAGAGCTGAGTGTCCAGCTCGACGACGTCGATCGGCAGGCCGAGCTCGGCGACCATGTGCACGAGCACGGACGACTGCTTCTGCCACGAGCAGGTCAGGCAGAAGCGCTCGTCGAACTGCTCGTAGCCCCAGACGAGCAGATCCTCGGCCGAGATGGTCTCCTCAGGAAGGAGCAGGCTCGGCGTCGCCAAGGAGCACCTCCTTCAGGGTGTCGCCTCTCAGGCCGAGGCGGAGCGTCTCGAGCGGGATGACCTCGTCGGGTGGGATGTTGCCGAGGTTCACCGCCGGGCCGAAATGCCTCACGAACCAGGCCTGGGCGGACTTGGTCGGAGCTTCCCAGACCAGGTCGTGGAAATCGACCGAGTGCGCGATCTCGTCGACGAGGCCGGTGCGCATCTCGCCGCTCGGCCGGAAGATCCCGGCCGTGCCGCCCTCGCGCGACTCGGTGATCACCTTCCAGGAGCCGGCGGCGAGCTCCTCCTGGATCCAGCGCACCCATTCGTACGGCGCGAAGACGATCTCGGAGTCCTTCGAGCCGACCTCGGAAAGGACGGTGAAGTCCCGCGCGAAGTCGGCGATCAGCTCGAGCTTGCGCTCGCGGGGGATCTCGACGGTGCCGTCGGAGATCTCGACGTGCGTCAAGCCGTGGCCCGTCAGCCAGCGCTTGTACTCGTCGAGCTTGTCGCGCGCGTAGACCACCTCGAAGAACGTCCCGCCGATCACGATGGGCTTCTCCCTCAGCACCTCGAGCTTCCGCTCGAGATTGCCCGTCACCCAGGCGGTGCCCCAGCCGAGCTTGACGATGTCGATGTAGTCGCCGGCGGTCTCGAGCACGTCCTCCCAGGCCCGGGGGCCGAGGCCCTTGTCGAGGACGTGGGTGAGGCCGCCGTCGCGGGTGATCCCGAGCTCGAAGCGCTCAGAGGCGGGCATAGAGCTCCTTCAGCTTCTCCTGGGCCGCGGCCTGGACGTCGTGGTAGAGGGAGTTGCCGTGCGCGTCGATGCCGACCGTCAGCGGCCCGAAGTCCTTCACCCTGAACTTCCAGAGGCACTCGGGCATCAGCTCCTCCCAGGCCACCTCCTCGATCTCCTCGATCTGGGTCGTCTCCAGCGCTGCGGCGCCGCCGACGATGGCGAAGTACACCATTCCGTGCTTGCGCATCGGCTCGATCGCCTCGTCCGGGAAGCCCCCCTTGCCGCAGATCGCCCGCACGCCGTACTGCTCGCCCAGAGGCTCGGTGAAGCGCACCATCCGTGCACTGGTCGTCGTCCCGATGCAGAGCTTCTCGTACTTGGCCCTGCCTTCCGAATCGGTGCCGACCTTGCGGACGTTCGGCGCCGTGTGGAGCAGGAACGCGCCGGCCAGGTCCATCGGCGGCTCCACGCCCTGGTCGAAGATCCGGATCTGCGTCCGGTCGCGGATCCCGATGATGTGACCCTGGACGATCACCTCGTCGCCCGCTCGGAGCTTCAGGATCTCGGCCTCGTCGTGGATCGGGAAGGCGACCTCGTGTGTGGCCATCAGAGCCGTATCCTTCCTCGTGACGTTTCCAACCCAGTCTCTGAGACCGGGGTTGAAACGTTTGGGTGACGATTCGTCCACAGGTGTCCGGACATCCCTAAGCCTCTCGGTCGAAGTCGGTCGTCCCGTCGGCCGCGATATGTGCGGTTGCGCGGCGGGCGGCCCAGCACTGGTAGTTGACCGCGACGGGGTTGAGGGTCATGTGCGTGTCGGCGTGCTCGATGTGGCAGTTGAGGACGGTGACGTCGCCGCCGAGGCCCATCGGCCCGATGCCCGTCTCGTTGAGCAGTTGGAAGAGTTCCTCTTCCAACTGGGCAACTACAGGATCCGCGTTACGCGTTCCGATGGGTCGAGTGATGGCCTCTTTCGCGAGATACATCGCATAGTCGGCCGAGCCGCCGATGCCGACGCCGACGATCCCCGGCGGACACGGCTTGCCGCCGGCACCGACGATCGACTCCAGGACGAACTGCTTGATCCCCTTCACCCCGTCGGCGGGGACGCACATCTTCAGGAAGCTCATGTTCTCGGAGCCGGAGCCCTTCGGCACGCACTTGACGTCGAGACCGTCCCAGTCGGGGACGAACTCCCAGTGGACGATCGGCAGCCGGTAGCCGGTGTTCGGCCCCGTGTTCTCGCGCGTGATCGTGTGGACCGCGTTCGAGCGCAGCGGATGCTCGACCGTCGCGCGCTCGGTGCCGGCCTTCAGCGCTGCGTAGATCCGCGCCGGGTGAAGACGGAAGTGCTCGCCGACCCTGCAGGTGTAGACGGCGATGCCGGTGTCCTGGCAGACGAGATTCTTCTCGCTGTCGGCGACCTGGACGTTCTTGAGGATGGTCGAGAGCACGCGCTGACCGGGCACCGAGGTCTCCCTTCCGGCCGCATCCGCGAGTGCGTCCCGCAGGTCCTGGGGGATGTCCTTGAGCGCCCAGACGTAGAGGTGCGCGGCCGCGTCCTCGACGGCGCCCTGCAGATCGGTGTCGATCGCAATTGTCAACTGCTGCTCCTTTCCGCCGCCCTCTTGCCGGCCCTGCGCCCGAAGACGCAGCACTCCAGCAGCGAATTGCCCATCATCCGGTTGCGGCCGTGTGTCCCGCCCGCGATCTCGCCGCAGGCGAAGAGGCCCTCGATGGTCGTCTCGCCCTCGGTGTCGATCACCAGGCCGCCGTTCTGGTAGTGGAGTACAGGGTAGGTGAGGATCGGCTCCGTCAAGGGGTCGATTCCGGCCGCCCGGTAGCGCCTCAGCATGTACGGCAGCGACACCTCCGCGTCGGCCTCCGGAATGCGGGTGGTGTCGAGCAGCACCGCAGGGCGCCCGTCGGGCGTCTCCACGCCGTTGCCCTTCTCGACCTCGTCGAAGATCGCCTGCGAGACCGCGTCACGAGGCCCGAGCGAGTCGGTGAATTCCTCGCGCTCCCCGTTCAGCAGCACAGCGCCGTACGCGCGCGTGGTCTCGGGGATCGAGTAGCCCTGCATGTTGGCGGGCCAGGCGCCGCCGTTCGGGTGGTACTGGAGCGCGTCGAGGTCCCGCGCCTCGGCGCCGAGGCCGAGCGCGATCTGCGTGACCTCGCCGGTGGCGCCGGGATGGTTGGTGGAGAGCTCGCCGCGCTCCTCGGCCTCCTTGTAACAGCGTCCGCCGGCGGCGAGCACGACCGCCGCCGTGTCCACGTCGTGGCGGCCGACGCGTGCCGTCCAGCCGTTCTCCGTCCGCTCCAGATCGGAGAGCGGGCTCTTCGCAAGCGTCGCCCCGTCGCCCGCCTCCCAGGCCTCGCGCAGCCCGGTGGTGATCGCGTGCCCGGTGCGGTCCCCGACCTGGAGCAGGCGCTTGCGCGACGCCCCGCCGCACTTGGCGATCCGGTAGCCGCCGTTCTCCCGGGTGAACCGGACGCCCAGCTCTTCGAGCCAGTGGATTGCCGACTGCGCGTCGCCGGTCAGCACCTCGACCAGACGCATGTCTGCCGTCTCGTGGCTGGACTTCCAGACGTCCTGGGCGTGGAGCTCGGCGGAGTCGTCCTCGCCGAACGATGCCTGGATCCCGCCCTGCGCCTTGGCCGAGTTGCACGACTGGAGCGATCCCTTCGTCGCGACCGCGACGCGGGCGCCGGCCCGCACGGCGGTCACCGCGGCAGCGAGCCCGGAGGCGCCGCTGCCGATCACGAGCACGTCGAAAGAAAGCCGGTCGGCCACCGCGCCGGACGATACCAGAACAGCTAATGCGACGAATTAGAACTGGAAATAGATCGATACCGAGATGCCGGCGATCAGGCAGTAGACGGCGAACGGTGTCAGACGGTTCGTGTGCAGAAAGCGCATCAGGAACTTGACCGCCAGGTAGGCGGTGACGGCGGAGCAGAGCGCGCCGACGAGGGTCTGGCCCCGAACGCCGTCGCCCGTGCTGCCGAAGAGCTCCGGCAGTTTCAGGATGGCGGCGGCCCCGATGATCGGCGTTGCGAGCAGGAATGCGAAGCGGGCGGCATCCTCGTTGGTGAGCCCGGAGAAGAGGCCGCCGGCCATCGTCGCACCCGAGCGCGAGAAGCCGGGGATGAGCGCGAGCGCCTGTGCCGTGCCAATCCCGACCGCCTCCTTCCAGTTCAGCCGGTCGGCGATCCGCTGGTCGGCATCGCCCTCCTCGACCAGTGGGGCACGGCGCCGGAGGAACTCCGCGGCGAAGAGCAGGACGCCGTTCAGCGCCAGAAAGAGCGCGGCCGACTTCGGGGACGCGAAGACGTGCCGGAGTTTGTGCTCGAGCAGGAGGCCGAGGATCCCGGCCGGGATCGTCCCGACGACAAGCAGCCAGGCGAGCTTGGCGTCCGTGTCGTCGGCGGCGATCTCCCGGTCGCGGAGGCTGCGCCCGAAACCCTTGACGATCCTCACCCAGTCCTGCCAGAAGAACCCGAGCAGCACGATTGCGGTCGCCAGGTGGGTACCGACGAGAAAGGTGATGAAGTAGGAGTCGTTCTGGTGGATGTCCCAGCCGAGCAGCTTCGGGAGGATGACGCTGTGCCCGAGACTCGAGATCGGAAACAGCTCGGACACACCCTGGAGCAGCCCGAGGACGATCGCCTGGAAGTACGAGATCACTTCGTGGACTTCTTGCCGGACTGGAACCAGGCGAACGCAAGACAGGCGAGTCCGAGGACGAACGCGGCGATCCCGTGTTTCACGTGATGGTGATTCGAGCCTGCTTCATGTCCGGGGAAGAAACCGGGCAGGGAGTGGGCCGGCTCGACCCAGTACACGATCGAAATGACGATCAGCGCAATGCCGAGGACGACTGCGATCACCGTGAGAACGCGACTATTCGACATCGAGAATCCTCCCTCGCTGGGCCTGCCGCGGAGGGACGATACCCTCGTCCGCGGCTACCAGACCGACCGAAGCAGCTCTGCGACCTCGGCCGGGCTCGCCGGGCGCGGGTTCGCACGGGCGCCGGGACGGGACGCCGCCCGGGCGCCGAGCTCGTCGAGATCCCCCTCGGGCACGCCGAAGTCGCGCAGCCGCTCGAAGCCGCCGAGCCGGGCCAGCTCTTCGACCCGTTCGACCGGCACGGCGGTCATCGCATCGGGAACGACCTCCACATTGAAACGCATCGCCGGCGGCAGGCAGATGGCGTTCATCGCGCCGTGCGGCAGGCCGTAGGCGCCGCCGACCGCCTGTGCCATCGCGTGCGCGAGGTAGAGCCCGTGCGCAGCGAGCGCCTGCCCGGCGTCGCTTGCCGCCTCGAGCAGACCGGTCCGGGCTTCGAGGTCGCCGCCGTTCTCGAGCACGCGCGGCAGCCAGCTGTCGATTCCGGCCGCACCGCGCCGCGCCACCTCGAGCTGGCCCGCGTACAGCGCCTCCACGCAGTGCGCAAGCGCATTCATGGCAGTGCCACCGCTCTCGGCGCGCGGCAGGTCGAGCGTCAGCTCCGGGTCGTAGACGATCCCTGCGAGACGCGCGCCGCCCCCGCCGCCGACCTGACGGCGGTCGGAGGTCCGCACGCCGAAGAACCCTGTCCACTCGGCGCCCGAGTAGGTGGTCGGGACGGAGACGAGCGGGAGAGACGACGCGGCCGACGCGGCCTTGGCGGTGTCGATCGCGCTGCCGCCTCCGACGGCGAGGATTCCGTCCACGACCGGCGGAACGGAGATGCGATCGGATGGGATCTCGCTCCAGCGCGCGGCCGCCGGGATCGCCAGCGCGTCCCAGCGCTGCCCGGCGACGAGCAGCGGCCGCTCGCAGCCGGCGTCCTCGAGGACCCCGGGGAGCTCCTCGAGACCCCAGCGGACGATCACGCCTGAAGCCGCTCCCGCGCGAAGGCGACGAACGCCTGCGCTGCGCTGGAGCCTGCGCGGCCGGAGGCGCGGGCGATGTAGATGTCGCGCGCCAGGTCGAGCCCACCGACGCGGGCCTCGACCAGCGTTCCGGCCGCCAGCTCGGTCGCGACCGCCTGCCGGGAGATGAACCCCACGCCGAAGCCACCCTGCACCGCGCTCCGAACCGACTCCTGGAGCCCGAGCTCGAGCGGCACCTCCAGATCCCTCAGCCGCTTCCCGTTCTTCCGCAGCTCGTCCTCGACCATCTGCCGGACGCCCGCGCCGCGCTGCATCAGGATGAGCGGGCCCTGTGCGAGCTCGTCGAGGCCGACGGTGCGGCCGGCGAACGGATGCCCTGGCGGGCAGGCGAGAATCACCTCGTCGCGGAAGAACGGCTCGAAGGCCACGGAGCGGTGGCGGCGGGCGGCACCGACGATCCCGAGCTCCAGCCGCCGGTCGGCGACCAGCTCGACCACCGACTGCGTGTCGGAGACGGACAGCTCGACGCGCAGCTCGGTGTTCTGCCGCTGAAACTCACAGAGCAGGAGTGGCAGCACGATCGCCGCCGGGCCGGTGGAGGCGCCCAGCTCGAGCGTGCCGTGGAGCGGCGCGTCGGGCTCGGCGAGCTCGTCGAGCAACTGCTCCTCGAGCGCCAGCATCCGCTGGGCACCGCGGTAGAGCCGCAGCCCCGCCTCGGTCGGCTCGACCCGGCGTCCGGACCGGTCGAGCAGCTGCGTCCCGAGCCGCTGCTCGAGCGCCCGCACCTGCTGCGACACGGCGGGCTGCGTGACGCCGAGCCGCCCGGCCGCCTCCGAGAAGCTCCGGCGCTCGACCACCTCGCAGAATGCCGCCAACTGGCGCGTGTCCATAAGCGAACCTTATCCAGCGAGAGATACCGTTTCCCGATGCGCGTCTGGGTCGACCTGACCAACTCGCCGCACGTGCTCGTCTTCCGGCCGCTGATCCGGCTGCTGCGGGAGCGGGGGCACGAGGTCGACGTGAGCGCGCGCGAGTACGCCCAGACCATGCAACTGCTCGAGCTGCACGGGATCGATGCAACGGTTGTCGGGCACCACGGCGGCGCCTCGTCGATCGGGAAGGCCAGAGCGGAGCTCTCGCGCGTGCCTGCGCTTCGGCGCTGGGCGAAGCCGCGCCGCTTCGACGTGGCGCTCGCCCACGGCTCGCACGACCTGACGCTGACCGCCCGCTCGCTCGGGATTCCCAGCGCGACGATGTTCGACTACGAGTTCGCCTGGCTCCAGCACCAGCTCGGCTGCCGGGCGGCGACCCGCGTGGTCGTCCCCGAAGCGATCCCGCCTGAGCGGCTGGCCCGGTACGGCGCGCGGCCGCCGAAGCTACGCCGCTATCCCGGCCTGAAGGAGGAGTACTACCTCGCCGACTTCGAGCCCGACCGGGTCGAGGTCCCCGAGGGCAAGACGCTGGTGGTCGTCCGCACGCCGCCGGAGGTGTCGCTCTACCACCGGCACGGCAATCCGCTGTTTCGGGACGTGCTCGAGCAACTCGGTCGCGACGCGCACCTCCATGCCGTCGTGCTGCCGCGAACGGCGGAGCAGCGCGAGTCGATCCGCACCCTCGGGCTCCCCTCCCTCGTCGTCCCCGACCGGGCCGTCGATGCGCAGAACCTGATCTCGGCCGCCGCCGTGGTCGTCTCCGCCGGCGGGACGATGAACCGCGAGGCGGTCGCGCTGGGAACACCCGTGTACACGACGTTCGGCGGAAGGCTCGGGGCCGTCGACGAGACGCTCATTCGCGAGGGCAGACTCGTTCGGCTCGAGCACGCGAGCGACCTCGACCTGGACACGCTCCCGCCGCGGCGCGAGCGGCTACGCCGAGACCCGAACGTCCTGCTCGACCTGATGCTCGGCTGAAGAATCCCGTCCGAGGGAGGCGGCAACGGCTGGTCCTAGACCGCCGTAAGGGCGGCGAGGACCTCCTCGCCGTAGCGCCCGAGCTTCGCCGGACCGACACCGGGGATCGCCGCGAGCTCCGCGAGGCTCCGCGGCCGCCGGCCGGCGATCTCCGCCAGCGTCGTGTTGTGGAAGATCACGTACGCGGGCACCTCCTCCGCCCGCGCACGGGCGAGCCGCCAGGCCTTCAGCGCCTCGAACCCCTCGGGCTGCTCCTCGGCAGGCAGTGGGGCGCCCGTCAGCTCGGCGAGGAACCGGCTGGGCTTCTTCACCCAGGTGACCGCCAGCAGGCGCTTCGCCCGCGTCAGACCGACGTAGAAGAGGCGCCGCTCCTCGGCGACGTCGGCCGGCGTACGCGCCTGCTTGTGTGGCAACTCCTTCTCCTCGAGTCGCGGAAGCAGTACGACCTCGAACTCGAGGCCCTTGGCGCCGTGGTAGGTGACCAGGTGGACGCCGCGGCGGGAATCCGTCCCGTCGCCGAAGCGGCGCTCGAGCTCTGCCCGGAAATCCGCGCCCGACCCGCCGATCTCCTCCGCGAGCCTGACCAGCAGGGACAGATCGGCCTGCCGCGCGAGCTCGCGCTCGCCGAGCCCGGGCTCGGGCTTCGGCAGCCAGCCGTGCTCGAGGGCGGTCGTCCGGACGCTTTCCGCGGCCGGCGCGGACGGATCGAGCGCACGCACGACCCGCCGCGCAGCCTCGCGCGCGAGCAGCGCGGAGCCCTGGTACAGGATCCTCGCCTCGTGCAGCACCGGCTCGAGCTCGGCCAGGCGCGCGTGCGTTCGGCACAGGATCGCGACCTCTTCGAGCGGACACCCGGCGGCCCGGATCCGCTCGACCAGGAAGGCGCCCTCGGCCTCGGCGGTCGGAAACGGCCGCACCTCCGGCTCCGGCCCGTCCGGGCGCGTCGCCCGCAGCACCTTCTCCGCCCCGCCCAGCTTCGGTACCAGCCGGTTGGCCAGCCCGAGCACCTGCGGCGTCGAGCGGTAGTTGTCCTCCAGCCGGATCACCTCGGCGTGCGGAAAGCGCTCCGACACACGGAGCAGGTGCTCGGGAGTCGCACCCGTGAAGCCGTAGATCGACTGGTAGTCGTCGCCGACCACGCAGAAGTCGTCCCGCGGCCCGAGCCACCGGTCGAGCAGTGTCTGCTGGAGCAGGTTGACGTCCTGGTATTCGTCGACCGTGAACGCGACGTACCGCTCGCGGAGCTCGGCGACGGCGTGCTCGTCGTCGAAGGTCTGGATCGCGCGCCCGAGCAGGTCCTCGAAGTCCATCAGCCCCTCTGCCTGCTTCCGCTCCTCGTACCGCCGGTAGACCCGGAGCATCAGGTCGGGCGGGATCGGCGGCGTGTGCTCGTCGAGCGAGGCCAGGTACCGCTCCGGCGGGATCCGGCGGTTGTGTGCCCACTCGATCTCGGTCGCAAGGTCACCCGCGGCGCGGAACTTGTACGGCGCCGGGAGCGAATTCGCGATCTGCCGGACCATGAGCGCCTTCGACGCCAGGATCCGTCCGACCCCGTCGGGCCGGAAATAGCGGAGCTGCGCCAGCGCTGCGGAATGGAACGTCGACGCGCGGACGCCGGACACGCCGAGCCGCGCGAGCCGCGCCTTCATCTCGCCCGCCGCCTTCTCCGTGAACGTGACGGCGAGGATCTGCGACGGCAGGAACGCGCCCGAGGCGACCTGGTTCGCGATCCGATGCGTGATCGTGGTCGTCTTCCCCGAGCCCGCACCCGCGAGGATGCAGACCGGTCCCCGGACGGCCTCGACCGCCCGCCGTTGGTCGGCGTTCAGCTCCACGCGGGGGAAGCAGTCTCGGGGACTGGATTCATCCTGTCCCCCGAGACCTTAGTTCTGCGGTCCGCCGACCTTCGTGCCGGAACCGTTTCAGTCGCCGATCGCCAGCTGGACCCGGTCGGTCGGCGACACCGCGACGGCGAGCGGCGGGTTCGCGAGCCGCACCGACTTGTCGACCTGCTTCGTCTTCGGGTCGATCCGGATCACCTTGCCGCTGCGCCTGCTGACGACCCACACGTAGCCGGCGCCGGTGGCGATCGCGGAGGGCTGGTCGTTCAGCCCGAGCGTCTCGATCTTCGAGCCGACGATCGGCACACGCGTGATCGAGCCGTTACCGGCGTTCGCGACCCAGGCCGCGCCGAAGCCGATCGCGACGGCGACCGGATCGGTGCCGACCACTTCCTCGCGGAAGACCCGCTTCGACACCGGGTTGGTCGCGATCAGTCGGTTGTTCGGGGAGTCGACCGTCCAGACGAGTCCCGCGCCACGGACGACGCGCGGCGGCTGCGGGCGGGGCCCGCGCGGGTTGGCCAGCGTGTCCAGCGTCTCGGCGTCCAACACGAGCAGCGAGTTCGGCTCGACCCTGCGAGGCGCGCCGCCGATCACGAACCGCAGGTCGAGCGCGGCGGCGACGATCCCGCCGACGAAGATCAGCGCGAGCAGGATCGACAGCCGCTTGCGCGTCAGACGCGTCGGCTGCCGCGCCAGGCCGTTGCCCGAGGCGTCAGCCGACGCGGTCTTCGACAACGGCGGCGCCGGCACGGCGCGGTTCCTTCATCATCGCCGCGAGCCTGGCAACCAGCTCCAGGGTCTCGCTGTCGGCGACCAGACGCTCCAGCTCGCCGAGCTCGTCGTCGAGCCAGACGGCGTCGATCGGCGGCCGCGTGACCGAGAGGATCTTGGGGTGCGGCGTGGGGCCGACGGTCTCGCCGTCTCCCCACAGCTCCTCGTGCAGCTTCTCTCCAGGGCGGACACCGGTGAACTCGATCGCGACGTCGCGCTCGGGCTCCTTGCCGGACAGCCGGATCATGTTCTTCGCCAGCTCCACGATCGAGACGGGGTCACCCATGTCGAGCACGAACACCTGGCCGTTGCGACCGATGGAACCGGCCTGGACGATCAGCGAGACCGCCTCCGGGATCGTCATGAAGAATCGGGTCATGTCCGGATGGGTGACGCCGACGGGGCCGCCGCGCTCGATCTGGCGCCGGAAGATGGGGATCACGCTGCCCGACGAGCCGAGCACGTTGCCGAAGCGTACGGCGACGAAACGCGTCGGAACGTCGTCCCGCGCCCCGTACCCCTCGACGATCCACTCGCAGAGCGCCTTCGACTGGCCCATCACCGTCTTCGGGTTCACCGCCTTGTCGGTCGACACGAGGACGAAGCGGTCGACGCCGAACTCCACTGCCACCTCGGCCATCACCTTCGTCGCCAGCGTGTTGTTGCGGACCGACTCGAGCGGGTTGGCCTCCATCAGCGGCACGTGCTTGTACGCGGCGGCATGGAAGACGACTGCGGGCGTGTAGCGCTCGAAGACGCGGCGCATCCGTGCCTTGTTGCCGGCGTCGGCGAGCACCGGCACGCTCGGCGCGAACCCGCGCTCGGAGACCAGCTCGCGCTCGATCTCGAACAGCGGCGTCTCGCCCTGGTCGACCAGGATCAGGCGCTTGCAGCCGATGCGCGCGATCTGCCGGCAGAGCTCGGAGCCGATCGAGCCCCCGGCGCCGGTGACGAGGACGGTGGCGTCGGCGATGTACGACGCGACAGCGTGCAGGTCGACCTCGACCGGCTCCCGGCCGAGCACGTCCTCCACCTGCACCGCCCTGATCTGCCCGGCGAGGTTCAGATCGCCGGAGATCAGCTCGTAGATCCCCGGCAGCGTCTTGACCGGAACGGCCGCCCGGCGGGTGATGTCCACCACACGCTGGCGCACCGAGCCCGACGCGGAGGGAATCGCGATCAGCACCTCGTCCGGGCGGTTCTCGCCGAGGATCCGCGGCAGCTCGTCCGTCGTTCCGAGCACACGCACGTTGTGCAGGCGGAGGTTCTTCTTGCGCGGATCGTCGTCGACGAGGCCGATCGGCGTATAGCCGAGCGCCGGATTCTTCAGCATCTCCTTGACGATCAGCTGCGACGCGTCGCCGGCACCGACGACGATCACCTCCTTGCCGCGCGCGACCAGGCCGCGGCCGGTCGGCCGCTCCATCACCGTCCGTGCGAGCATGCGCGCGCCGGCGACGAACGCGAGCAGGAGCAGCCAGTCCATCACCGCGACCGAACGTGGCAGCCGCACCTGCGCGACGGGATCGGCGAAGTAGACGACGATCGACGAGACGAGGCAGGCGACGGTGACGCCCCGCGCGGCGCCCCACATGTCGCGGGTCGAGACGTACCGCCACCAGCGGTTGTAGAAGCCGAAGAGGAAGAAGACCGCGACCTGGATCAGGATCACGATCCAGATCGTCTTGGTGAAGAGCGTGTGGTAGTAGGGCGGGACCTGCGGATCGAAGCGCAGCCGGAAGGCGAGGTACCACGCGACGGCGCACAGGCAGGCGTCGACGGCGAGCTGCCAGAGGCGATGCCGGTTGATCGGCAGGTGCTTCAGCGGGCCGCCCCCACGGCGATGGTGTCCCGGACGACGCTCACCACCCGCTCCTGGGTCGCCTCGTCGATCCCCGCCCACATCGGGAGAGCGAGGTTCTCGCGCGCAGCCCGCTCGGTCTCCGGCAACGATCCCGGCTCCCAGCCGAGGAAGCGCAGAGCGGGCTGGAGGTGCAGCGGCGTGACGTAGTAGGAGGCGCAGGAGACCCCGGCGCCGGTCAGCGCCTCGGCGATGCGGTCACGGTCGGGCGAGCGGACCACGTACATGTGGTACACGTGCCTGCCGTCGTCCACGGGCGGCTCGCAGACCTCGCCGAGGCCGAGCGCCACATACCTGGACGCCGCCTCACGCCGTGAGCCGTTCCACCCGTCGAGCCGCGGCAAAAAGAGCCGCAGCGCGGCCGCCTGCAGCTCGTCGAGCCTCGAGTTGAAGCCGATCAGGTGGAAGTCCTTCTTGTCGCGCGAGCCGTGGAAGCGGAGCAGCCTCACGCGCTCGCCCAGCTCGGTATCGGTGGCGGCGACGAGGCCGCCGTCGCCCAGCGCGAACAGGTTCTTCGTCGGGAAGAAGCTGAAGGTCGAGGCGGCGCCGGTGGTCGCGATGCCGGCGGCGCCGAAAGCCTGGGCCGCGTCCTCGACGATCGGGACGCCGAGCGCGGCGAGCTCGGCCAGCGGCGCGGGCCGCCCGAACAGGTGCACCGGCATGATCGCCCTGGTGTGCGTGGTGATCCGGGCGGCGACGTCCTCGGGGTCGAGATTGAGCGTGGCGGGGTCGATGTCGGCGAAGACCGGTGTGGCGCCGGCCTGGACGATCGCCTCCGCGGTCGCGTAGAAGGTGAACGAGGGGCAGATCACCTCGTCGCCGGGCTCGATCCCCATCGCACGGAGGACGAGCACGATCGCGTCGGTGCCGTTGCCTACCCCGATCGCGGTCGGCACGCCGAGGTAGGCGGCCGCCTCCTCCTCGAACGCGGACACGTTCGGCCCGAGGATGAACCGCCCGGACTCCAGCACCTCGCCGAGGCGCTCCTTCAACTCGGGGATCAGGGGCGCGTACTGCGCCTTGACGTCAACGAGCGGAATCATGGGCACGGGTGCGCTTCCTGAAGACGTGGCGGTACAGGAACCAGGCCGCGGCGAAGCAGACCGCGACGACGACAGCGTAGTCCACCCAACGGAAATCCTCGTGTACCCGTCGGTAGCCGGTTCCGACACCCCAGCCGATCCCCGCGAAGGCGAACGCCCAGATCGCCGAGCCCGCGAGCGTCAGCAACGTGTACCGGCCGAAGGGCGCACGGAAGACACCGGCGGGGATCGAGATGAACGAGCGGATCAGCGGCGTGACCCGCCCGAGGAAGACGGCCGCGTCGCCGCGGCGGTCGAACCACTCCTCGGCCCGGGCGAAGTTCTGGGGTGTGAGGTGCAGCCAACGGCCGCGGCCCTCGATCAGCGGCCTGCCGCCGTACGCGCCGATCCCCCAGCCCACGATCGACCCCAGCAGGTAGCCGAGCGTCCCGGCGAGCGAGACGGCGACGTAGCCCCAGAAGGGCGAGTCGATCGTGTGCCCGAAGAGGACGACCTGGCTGCCCGGGATGGCGCCGCCCGCCAGGGCGCCGCCGTAGACCATCACCAGCTCGCTCGCCGCCGGAAAGACCGCGTCGACGGCCATCAGCCCGAAGACGGCGTAGAGGCCGTGGTTTCCGACGAAGGAGGTGACGCTGTGCGTGACGGAGGCGAGCAGCACGGGCGCCGGCGAGTCTACTTCGCCGCCGCGAGAGACTGACCCCGAAGGGGTCTGTCCCCACCGAAAACGTGTGACGATTCCGTGCCGATCGCAAGAGCGACACCCGCGAGCCGCTAGCTTCGGTCGAAGTGCCGAGACAGCCGCGGAGCCTCCTGCCGGACGGAATCTTCCACGTCACCGCCCGAGCCGTTGCCGACGAGCCGCTGTTCGTGGACGACCACGACCGCAAGCGCTTCTTCTGGCTGCTCGACCGGTTCTGCGGCGAATACGACATCCAGCGTCTGGCCTACTGCTTGATGGGGACGCATTGCCACCTCCTCGAAGGAAGGGCGGGGGATCTCTCCCGGCTCATGCATCGCCTGAACAGCCGCTACGCCCAGCGCTTCAACGAACGTCACAACCGTTATGGCCATCTCTTCGGGGAGCGATACACCGTGCGCGTGATCCAGGACGAAGAGCAGCTCGCGGACACGTACGCGTACATCGACGCCAATCCCCGGCAGGCAGGTCTTTGTCGGTGGGACGAGCGCTGGCCCTGGAGCTGGGCTGACATTCCATCCGCGGCGTAGACCAGCCTGCGGGGACAGACCCCTTCGGGGTCAGTCCCTACGGAGAACGGCGCCGGCGCCCGGCCTACGGAACGAGTGCGGGCGGGCGCTCGGCCCGGCGGTACTCGACCGTGTAGCCGAGCCGACGGGGGATCTCCAGCAGGCGGTCGAGGTCGAGGTCGATGCGAGCGCCGGCCTTCTGCGTGACCTCGTCCTCGATCGGCAGGTCGAAGTCGTCGGCGCCGAAGTCGAGCGCGCGGAACGCCTCCTCGTTCTGCGTCAGGACCGACGTCCGGACATGCTCGACGTTGTCGAGGAAGATCCGGCTGAGGGCGATCCAGCGCCGGTACTCGTGCGACGACACCTCCTCGCCGCCGAGCGCCGTCCCGTACGGCATGTACGTCCAACAGAGGAAGGAGAACAGCCCCTCGTACCCGTCTCGCAGGCAGGCGTCCTGGAAGTCGCGTGTCCGCTGGAGATGCTCGAGCCGCTCGTCGAGGGTCTCGTCGAAACCGATCACCATCGTCGCGGTCGTCCGCATCCCGCTCTCGACGATCGCCCGCTGCGCCTCGAAGTAGTCGGCCACCGTGTACTTCCACTTGGCGTGCCGCTTCCGGAAGTCCTCGGTGAGGATCTCGCTGCCGCCGCCCGTGACCCAGTGGACGCCCGCGTCGCGCAGGCGCGCCGCCGCCTCCGCGTACGAAAGGCCGGCCCGGTCGGCAAGGAAGACGAACTCGGCGACCGTGAGCGCGTAGAACTCGACCGTCTCGCCGTACCGCTCGCGCACGGCACGGAACAGGTCGCAGTAGTAGTCGAGCGGCAGCCGCGGGTTGAAGCCGCCGTTGAACCCGACCAGGTCGCCGCCCAGCTCGACCAGCTCGTCGATCTTCGCGAACACGTCCTCGCGCGAGAGCACGTAGCCGCCGTCCTGGTTGGGTAGGACGTAGAACGCGCAGTAGTCGCATTGCGCGACACAGACGTTCGTGTAGTTGACGATCCGCATGACCATGTAGGTGGCGTGATCGGGGCGATGCCATAGCGCCCGCGCCGCCTGCGCCCGCGAGATCAGCTCGTCGTCGCTCGCCTCCAGCCAGAGCCGCCGCGCCTCGTCGACGTCGACCCGCGTCACACCGGCACCGCCTCGGGGGCAAGCACGTCCATGAAGGAGCTGACGGAGAAGACCGCGTTGCCGGCGCCGGGCTTGCCGTAGCCCGGAGGTGGGCGGAGGCCGTGGCGCTCGAGCGTCTCGCGGTACGCCTCGAGCAGCCTCACGTGGTATTCGAGCGGCGCGCCCTCCGGGTTGTCGCGGCCGAGCGGCGTCGTCGGCTCGGGGCACCAGGTGGTGAAGCGCGGCGTGATCCCGCGGCTCATGAAGAAGTCGAGGCCCTCGACGGTGCTGGCGATCGCCTCGTCCACCGTGGCGAACCCGAACGGCCGGGCGAGCTCGATCCCGGCGACGAAGTTCGGGATCACGTGGCGCGGGCCGAACACCTCCGCCGCGTCGAGGATCCGCCGGTGCCACTCGCTTCTCCCCACGTAGCGCTCCTTCCCCGGGCAGATGATCGAGAAGAGGCGCGCATCCCAGACCTCGTAGTTCGGGTGGTAGATCGAGATCCCGTAGTCCTTGTAGCGCTGGACGTCCTCGCGCGGCAGCGCCTGCGCGACCACCTTGCCGATCCACCGGCCGGGGAAGCGCTCCTCGATCGCCTGCGCGTAGCGGCCGTAGAAGTCGGCCTCGGCCAGGCCGTCGACCGTGCTCGTCACCGAGCCGCCGGTGAGCGTGTATGCGTGCGACACCCCGTCGTCGTGCTCGTCGACGATCGTGAGCGCCTCGAGCACGTCCTCGACCGGCTTGATCCCCGTGTACGGCCGCCCGGCCCGCTTGTGAGAACGCCAGTTGTGGTTGATGTCGCAGAAGCGACACTCCTCCTTGGCGCCGAAGTACTGGCAGAGCCGGAGCACCGTGAGGTAGATCAGGTAGCCCCACTGGATCGTCGGCGCCGTCTCCATCACCGTCTTGCCGTTCGCCAGCATGTGCCGGTAGTACGGCGGCATCGGCGGCGGCTCGACGTCCGCGACCTCCCGAGCCTCCAGCGTCAGCCGCCGACCGACGACGCGGTACGGCGAGGCCGGGTTGACCCGCACCGAGACGATCGTCCGGCGGAGACCCCAGGGGCCGCCCGAGAGCGCAATCTCCTCCGGCGGCCGGCGCGAGGCCGCCTCCCCGAGCTCGGCCAGCGGCTTCTGGTCGAACGAGAAGATGAAGTACGACTTCGGTTTGATCTCACCGTCGAGGTTGTCGCTCAGCGCCGAGTCGTCGAAGGCAATTCCGGTCCTGAGCAGGTCCTCCTTCAGCACCGCCTCGGCGGGCACGCCGGGGTGGCGCTCGATCAGCGACTCGACCAGCGCGGTGCGCGAGCCGACGCCGGCGGCTTCGTCGCTCACGCCGGCACCTCGTCGTGGACGAAGCGCAGCTCGGGCACCTCGTCCAGCTCGCCGACGTCGCGGGCCATCTCCAGGAACGTGAACAGCCCCGCGCGCTCGCGCGGCCCGAAGCGGTAGCGCAGCTTCTCGAAGTAGCGCGCGAGGAACCCCGCGGGGTAGCCGTAGCGCTCGCTCGACTCGTAGGCCAGCTGCTCGGGCTCGGCACGTGCGCGCCGCACGGAGTCGACGAGAGCATCCTCCAGCGCGGCCATTCCCGGCGCCACCGGCTCGCGCGCCGCGAACACGGCGAAGACCATCGGCAGGCCGGTGCGCTCCAGCCAGAGCCGGCCGAGGTCGTAGTGCGGCGTGGGGTCCTCGAAGGCGCTCTTCAGCGCGGCGTCGCCGATCAGCAGCTTGGCGTCGGCCTCCTCGCCGAGCGGCACGTGGTCCGCTTCGGGGATCAGCACCCTGGTCAGGACGACCGAGGTCGCGCTCTCGGGCGTGACCGCCACCCGCCGCACCTGCTCGAGCGGGATCTTGGAGACGAGCTGGATCGAGTCGACGGCGCCCTCGGACGAGACGCAGAGCCGGGGGAGAACCCGCAGGCGGTCGGCGTCGCGCGCCCAGGCGATCGACGAGATCGGCGCCAGGTCGAGCTCGCCGCCGATGAGGCGTGCGTTCAACTCGGTCGGAACGCCGCCGACCTCATCGACCTCGTGGTCGAGCCGGTAGAAGACCGGCGCCATGTTCACGTAGGAGATGCGCCCCAACCGAAGGTGTCCCTGCCGGTCCTCCGGCGTCTGCTCAGGACTCACGATGAACCACCAGGTGAGTCAGCGTCTCCAGCTCCTCGCGGTGCAGCTCTCCGTTCAGGCTTGCCCGGGCCCGGCGCGCATAGTCGAGCGCGATCTCGCGGGCCCGGTCCAGCGCGCCTGTCGCGGCCACCCGGACCAGCGCTCCGTCGACCGGGCCGCCGGCGAGCGCCCTGCGGACGACCTCGTCCTCGCGCGCAGCCAGGATCAGCGGCAGGGTGGGCGTCCCCTCGCGGAGGTCGACGCCGGCGATCTTCCCGGTCTCGACGGTCTCTCCCGCGCAGTCGAGGATGTCGTCGGTGATCTGGAAGGCGATCCCGAGCGAGAGCCCGAACGTGCCGAGATGCCGCCAACCGGCGCCTGCGCCGAGCAGGCAGGCCGCCTCGAAGAGCTTGCCGGTCTTCAGGCTGCAGCGCTCCAGGTATGCCTCCACGGTCGTATCCGGATCGTGTGTCTGGCGGCGCTGCATCGCCTCGCCGCGCGCGAGGCACAGCGCTGCGTCCGCGAGCAGCGCGACCGCACGCGCGTCCCCCGCCTCCGCCAGCTCGTCGAACGCCCGTGCGAACAGGTAGTCGCCGGTCGCCCGCGCAGCGGCGGGGCCGTAGGCCGACCAGGCCGAGGCGCGGCCGCGGCGGAACTCGGCGCCGTCGATCAGGTCGTCGTGCACGAGCGTGGCCATGTGCACGAGCTCGACCGCGATCCCCGCGGCCACGGACGGCGCTCGTCCGGCCGGCGCGGAGAAGAAGACGAGCAGCGGCCGCAGCCGCTTGCCGCCCGCGTTCAGCGCATCGCGCGAGGCGGCGGCAACGATCCCGCCGTGGGAGCCGACGGTCTCCTCCAGCCGCTCCTCCAGCTCCTCGAGGTAGAGGTCGAGCCCAGGTGCGTCGCGGATCGTCGCCAGCGCGCTCGTCACGCGGCCCTCCCGACGTGGAGCGCCACGATCCCGCCGGCGAAGGTGCGGTACGAAACGTCCGCGAAGCCGGCGGAGCCCATCAGGTTCGCGAGCTCGTCCGGGCCGGGGAACCGGCGGACGCTCGCCGGCAGGTAGGTGTAGGCGGCGCCGCCCTTCAACGCGCGGCCGAGCAACGGCACGATCCGGTCGAACCAGAGGCGGTAGAAGGGAGCGAGGAGCCCGCGGGGCTGGGTGATCTCGAGTACGGCCACGCGCCCGCCCTGGGCGAGAACGCGCCGGAGCTCGACCAACCCCTGCTCGAGGTCGGCGACGTTGCGGACGCCGAAACCGACCGTTGCCGCCTCGAAGGAGCCGGCCTCGAAGGGCAGGGCGAGCAGGTCCCCCTCCACCCACGTCGCGGATTCAAGCTTGCGGCGCGCCCGCTCGAGCATCGCCGGCGAGAAGTCCAGGCCGGTGACGACGCCGCCGCGCTTCGCGCACGCGACCGCCAGGTCGCCGGTGCCGCAGCACGCGTCGAGCACGCGGTCGCCCGGTTTCACGACCGCCTCGGCGGCGATCCGGCGCCAGCGCAGGTCGAGCCCGACCGTCATCACCCGGTTCATCAGGTCGTAGACGGGCGCGATCCGGTCGAACATCGCCTGAACCTCGTTCGCCGGCAGGGTCCCCGTGGAGCTCATGCTGTCCTCTTCGGACATGCCAGGGGTCTGACCCCTGAGCTGTCCGTTTCGAACACCTGCGGTCGGGCCGCAAACGCCGCGGTTACGCGATCGACCGTCCTTTCGGGACATGGCAGGGGTCTGACCCCTCTGGCCGAAGCGGTCACGGCTGTCCCCAGCGCCGCACGAGCGCGTTCTCCAGCCCGAGCTGGTCGAGTGTGCGGCCGACGACGAAGTCGACGAGGTCGTCCACGGTCTCGGCGCCGTGGTAGAAGCCAGGCGCGAGGAACAGGATCGTCGCCCCCGCAGATCGCAGCGTGAGCATGTTCTGCAAGTGGATCGCCGAGAGCGGCGTCTCCCGCGGCATCAGAACGAGCTTCCGCTCCTCCTTCAGCGCGACGCTGGCGGCGCGGTGGATCAGGTTCGACATCGCCCCGGATGCGATCGTTCCGAGCGTTCCCATCGAGCAGGGGCAGATCACGTAGGCGTCGACCTTCGCCGAGCCGCTCGCATAGGGCGAGCGCCAGTCCTGGGGGTCGAAGACGGTGACGTCGCCGTGGGCGTGCTCCACGAAGCGTGCGATCGTCTCGTCGCGGGAAAGGCGCGCGTTGCCGTACAGCTCGGTCGCGATCACCTCGAGCCCGGCGCCGGAGATGCTGACGCCGACCTCGCAGTCGGCTTCCGTCAGTGCTTCGAGCAGGCGGGCCGCGTAGCGAGCGCCGGAAGCGCCGGTTACGCCGAGGAAGACGCGCACGAGGGCATGCTACTTGCCGCCCTTCGAGGCTTCGAGGAAGATCGCGAGCTTCCGGAGATTGTCGTCTCCGAGCGACGCGAACGACGGCATCGGCGAGCCCGGCGTCACCGAGCTCGGGTTCTGCAGGTGCTTGATCTGCGTCTCGACGCCGAGACCCTTATTCCCGATATCGCTCAGGTCGGGGGCGCCGAGGTTGCTCGAGCCGCTGCCTAGGTACGTGTGGCATGTGAGGCAGCCCGACTGGGCGAACAGCTTCGCTCCGGCGACCGCCTGTGGGTTGCCCGCGAAGCCCTGCTTCTTCGCCCAGCCGCCGACGAGCCCGACGGTCTCGCTGCCGAGCGCCTCCTTCGCAGTCGCGCCCTTGTAGGTCAGCGTTCCCATCGCGATCACGGTCAGGATCGTGATCACCACGGCGACCGGCCGCCGGGACAGCCGCCGCTCCCGCCGCCGGTCGAGGAACGGCAGCGCGAACATCAGCGCCATGATGATCGTGGGGATCCCGACCGTCCCGAGGATCACCGCGTTCGGCCACTTGAAGATCCGGAGCAGGTAGAAGAGGAAGTAGAAGTACCAGTCGGGCCGCGGGACGAAGCTCGTGGTCCCCGGGTCGGCCTTGTCGGAGTACAGCGACCCGAGCCAGCCTGCCCCGGTGCCCGTGTGGTCGCCGGGAATCGTCCACTTCCAGATGCAGGCGAGCCCGACGATCACGACCACGACCACGAGGCTCATGACCGTGTCGTGGAACATGGCGTACGGGAAGAACGGCTTCCCCCGCTTCTGGACGTCCCGCTTGTAGCGTGCGAACTCCTCGCGGCGCGCCTGCAGAGCGGCGGAGGGCTTCAGCCCCGACATGCTCACGGTGTCGGCCTCCCACGGGTGGTCGGCGCGACGAGGCCGGCGCGCGCCGGCGGCTCGGGCTCGGGCTCGACGTAGTCGGCGCCCGCGGCCTCCTTCGACCAGGGCGGCGACGAGACGCCGAGACGGATGACCAGGTACAGGTGCAGGCCGATCAAGACGAAGATCAGGCCCGGCGCGACCAGCATGTGCAGCGAGTAGAAGCGGGACAGCGTGTCGCCCCCGATCTCGGGGCCCCCCTGGAGTATCTGGGCCATGATCCCGCCGACGAAGGGCCCGTTCGCCGTGATGTTCATGCCCACGACCGTCGCCCAGTACGCGGTCTGGTCGAACGGCAGGAGGTAGCCGGTGAAGCCCTCGAACATGCCGAGGATCAGGAGCAGTACGCCGATGATCCAGTTCAGCTCGCGCGGATACTTGTACGCGCCGTACAGGAAGACCCGGGCCATGTGGAAGAAGAGCAGGATGATGAAGACGCTCGCTCCCCAGCGGTGCATGCCACGCACGAGCCAGCCGAAGGTGACGTCGTTGGTGATGTGCTGGATCGACGAGTACGCGTGTTCGGGATCCGGTTTGTAGAACATCGCCAGGATCACGCCGGTGATTGCCTGGACGAGGAAGGCGGTCAGGGTGGCCGAGCCGAGCGTGTGCGCCCAGCCGCTGTCGCCGGGCACCTTGCGGAAGAGGAAGTACCTGGTCGCGCCGACGAGGCCCGACCGCTCCTCGAGCCAGTCGAGCGGATAGAGGACGACGTCCGCCATCTGCTTCCGGCGGGTGGCCTTGGACATCTAGCCGCTGCCCTTCACGTGCGGATCTCCGGGACGGGCCAGAGCCAGAACTCGGGCCCGTCGACATGCTGCCCCGGGAATTGCAGTCGTGTCTTCTTGATCTTGGCGTCCTTGCCCGTACCCTCGACCTTGGCGACGCTGAAGGCGCTGCCGAGGACGAGGTGCCCTCCGACGATCGAATAGGTGTACCGGTCGAGCGCGCGAACCGGGGGACCGGCGGTGCGGTTGCCCTCGGTGTCGTACTGGCCGCCGTGGCACGGGCACCCGAAGCCGGCCGGCTGCACCGGCGTGAGGGACAGGACGACGTTCCCCTGCTTGTCCTTGACCTCTTTCTTCCGGTTCGTGTCGATCGGCCCGTTCGGCTGTACCGGACAGCCGAGGTGCGCACAGTGGTTCGAGAGGATGGTGAAGCTCGGCAGCTCGCCGAGAAAGCCGTTGTTCCGGATGTAGGCGGTGCGCCGCGAGACCTCGCCGGCCTCGGGGTTCTCGACGAAGGTCGTGATGATGAACTTGCCGACCGGGAACTCGTCGAGCGCGCCGAGGTTGACCTTCTGGAAGCTCTGGCCCTCGAAACCCGACGCGGTGAGGAGCGCAAGGGGCGGGATGGTGACGACCGCGCCGATCAGGGCGCCGAGGCCGAGGGTCGCCCCCTCGAGGAAGCGGTCGCGAGGGTAGCGCTCGCCGGCGCTCGCCTCGGGCGTGACCGGCTGCGCGGCCGCGCCGGCGCGCGTCGGAGGCGGCGGCGGTTCCGCCTCTTCGGCTCCGCTGGTCGACAGGTCGCGGATCCAGACGCCGCCGAACGCAAACGCGATCACGGCCCCGATCCCGACCGCGATCCAGTTGCTGATGATCAGACCGACGAGGACGATCACGAGCCCGATCGCGAACGCGACAGGCAGCAGCGAGGGCGCTGGAACGTGTGATTTGTCGTCGCCCTGCCCGGGCTCCACCTTCGACGCTCCTTCCTCTCTTACCGAGCGGGATCAAACCGCCGTCCGGCCACGGTGTCAACGACGTAACACTTGACGCAACGCGCGGGCCCACTATTACTCATCCGCCGGTCTCAGGCGTGGAGATCGGGCAGGCCGTATTCGCCCCACCGCCGCGCGACCAGCTCCTGCACCTCGCCGCTCATCTCGATCTCGGGCGGCCACTCGCGTGCGCCCTCCTCGGGAAGCTTGTGCGTGGCGTCGATCCCGAGCTTGCCGCCGACGAACTGCGCGCCCGGCGCGTGGTCGAGATGATCGAGCGGCCCCTCGCTGAGCAGGACGTCTCGTTTCGGGTCGACGTTGGCGGTCACGCGGAAGAACACCTCCCCGTAGTCGTGGACGTCCACCCATTCGTCGACGACGACGACGCACTTGGTCAGGCTGAGCATCCCCAGGCCCCAGACCGCGTGCATGATCTTCTGCGCCTGCCCGGGAAACGTCTTGCGGATCGAGACGATCGCGCAGTTGTGGAATGCCCCGCCGACGGGCAGGTCGTAGTCGACGATCTCGGGCACCGACATGCGCACGGCCGGCAGGAAGATCCGCTCGGTGGCCTTGCCCAGCCACGCGTCCTCGGCGGGCGGCTTGCCGACGACGATCGACGGATAGATCGCGTCGCGGCGCATCGTCATCGCGGTGAGGTGGAACACGGGGAACGGCTCGGGCGGCGAGTAGTAGCCGGTGTGGTCGCCGAACGGCCCTTCGATCCCCTCGTCGCCGGCCTCGACGTACCCCTCGAGCACGATCTCGGCCGAGGCCGGGACCTCGAGGTCGACCGTCTTGCCCTTGACCAGCTCGACCGCGTCTCCGCGCAGGAACCCGGCGAGCATCAGCTCGTCGATGTGCTTCGGCAGCGGCGCGGACGCGGCGTACGCGGTGATCGGGTCGAGGCCGAGCGCGACCGCGACCTCGAGGCGTCCGTCGGTGGCCAGGTAGTCCATCCGTCCGTCCTTGTGGATCTGCCAGTGCATGTAGGTCGAGCGCCGGTCGATCTTCTGCATCCGGTACATGCCGACGTTCCGGGTGCCTGTCTTCGGGTCGTGGGTGATCACCGCGGGCAGCGTGATGAAGGGGGCGGCGTCGCCGGGCCAGCAGGTCTGGATCGGCAGCAGGTCGAGGTCGACCTCGTCGCCGGTGAGGACGATCTCCTGACACGGGCCGCTGCGCACCGACTTCGGGCGCGAGTCGGCGATCGACTTCAGCTTTTGGAGGCCTTTGACCTTCTCGACCAGCCCCTGGGGGGGCTGCATCTCGAGCACGTCGGCGAGCTTCTGCGCGACGTCGTCGAGCCGCTCGACGCCGAAGGCGAGACACATGCGCCGCTCGGTGCCGAACTGGTTGATCAGCAGCGGGTGGTCCGAGCCCTTCGGGCGCTCGAACAGCAGCGCCGGCCCACCCGCCTTCACGGTGCGATCGACGATCTCGGTGATCTCGAGGTACGGGTCGACCTCGGCGGAGATCCGAACGAGCTCGCCCTCGCGCTCGAGCAGGGCGGTCCAGTCGCGCAGGTCGCCGGGAGTCGCCACGTGGATGAGTCTAGGCGGCGACGTGCATCATCAGCCCCGGCACCGGGACCAAGCGGCCGCCGACCAGGTCGGGCGCGAGGAGGAACTCCTCGAGGGTCACCGCGCCGAGCAGCGCGTTGTCGCCGAAGACGACCAGGGTGTACTCCTCCCGGCCCTCGAACCGAACCCAGGCGCGTCCCATGTCCATCTCCACCTCGTTGCCGTCAGCAAGGACGAAGCTGGCCCGACGGTCGACTGCCACGCCCAGATCGCGGAGCAACGACCTGGGCAGACGGTGTAGGTCGAGCTCGTGTCGACGAGGGCGTCGACCGGAAGGAATCGCTCGCGCGTAGGGCCCGCGACCTCGAGCTGGACGTGGAACGTACCCACCAGCCGGTTATACCCGGGCGCCGCGCGGTGCGAAAGTGCCCCGGATGGTCGTGTACGTCACGGGCGCGAGCGGCTTCATCGGCGGCCACGTCGCCCGGGAGCTGCGCGCGCAGGGACACGATGTCCGCGACACGTGGGTCGACCTGCTCGACCCGGCAGGGCTCCGGCGAGCGATCACCGGTTGCGACACCGTCGTCCATGTGGCCGCGCTCTACAGCTTCCGCGCGCCCGAGCGCGAGCTCGAGGCCGTCAACGTCCGCGGAACCGGCAACGTGATCGACGCCTGCCGGGCAGCCGGCGTCAACCGTCTGCTCGCGACCAGCTCCTGCGCGACCTGCGGCCCGGTGCCGGGTCGGCAGGCGACGGAGGCCGACACGCCGCCGGCCTGGGAGCTGGCCGTTCCGTACAAGCGGACGAAACTCGACGCGGAGCGGCTCGTGCTCGCGGCCGGAGGCGTCTGCGTCAACCCGACGACGCCGGTCGGCGACGGCGACCGTGCGCCCACGCCGACCGGGGCGATGATCCGCGGCGTCGCCGCGGGCCGCTACCGCGCGTACCCGCGGATCGGGTTGAACGTGGTCGACGTCCGGGACGTTGCGCGGGGCCACGTCCTGGCGCTCGAGCGCGGCCGGGCAGGCGAGCGCTACCTGCTCGGCGGAGCCGACCTGCCGGTCGGCGAGGTCTTCGCCGCCGTCGCCCGCCTGGCGGGGCGGCCGCGACCGCGGATCGCAGTTCCCCACGCGGCGATCCGTGCCGGCGCCGCGCTCGGACTGGTCAACCGAAACGAGGCGATCCTCGCCCGGACGCCCGCCTACTTCTCCTGGGCGAAGGCGGCGCGCGAGCTCGGCTACGAGCCGGGCCCGGTCGAGCCGGCGCTGGCGCGGGCGGTGAAGGAGGCCCTCAGTGTTTCCTGAGCTTCCGTGACAGCGTGCCCAGCCCGATCACGCCCAGGAAGATCAGTCCGACGATCAGCATCCCGGTGATGACGTCACGGCCTTCCGAAGCAGCGTCGGCCAGCAGGGCGAGCACGGCGCGAGTCTAACCCACCCGCTCGGCATGCAGGGCGAGAGCCCGGTCGAGCTCTTCGCCGCCGACCGCTGCGCGCACGAGCCCGGCGAGGGCGGCCGACTCGCGGGTCTCCCGCAGCGGGCCCCTGCCGAGCAGCACCGCGGTCGCGGCCCACGCCTCGCCGTCGCCCGAGCCGCCGTCCGCCCGCAGCTGGGCGCACAGCGAGATCAGTGCCGCGAGGTCGGCGACCGCTTGGACGTCCCCGTGCGCCGCCACGCGGACGAGGCCGTGGGCGTAGAGGTAGTCCCCGAGCAACAGGGCGTTGTGCCCGTCCGCGGCGAAGAGGCGCGGCCGCCCGTAGTGGAGCAGATACCCCTCGTAGATCGTCTCCAGGCCGACGGCGTAGCGCGGGTCGCCGAGGAGAGGCGAGAAGACCGGAACGGCCTCACGGTCGCCGGCGGCGAGCAGCGCCTCGGCCCAGAGCGGGCTCTCGGCCACCGCCTCGTCGGCGATCACCTCCCAGACGTCAAGCGAAGAAGCCGGCAACGGCCTCGATCGTCCTCTCGATCTCCGCCTCGCCGTGCGCAGCCGAGACGAACATCGCCTCGAACTGAGACGGCGCGACGTACACGCCGTGTGCGAGCAGGTGGCGGAACAACACGCCGTAGCGCTCCGTGTCGCAGGCCTGTGCCTGCTCGAAGCTCTTCACCGGGCCGTCCGTCATGAACAGGGTGAGCATCGCGCCGACGCGCTGGACGTGGCCGAACGGAGCGAGCCCCGCCTCCAGACGCGCTCCAGCCGCCTCCAGCCGCTCGTACACGGCGTCCTTGCGCAGGCGCCGCAGCACCGACAGCCCGGCCGCGGTCGCCAGTGGATTCCCCGAAAGCGTCCCGGCCTGGTAGACGGCACCGGCCGGCGCAAGCTGCTCCATGACCTCGGCACGTCCGCCGAACGCCGCCAGCGGCAGCCCTCCGCCGACGATCTTGCCGAGAACGGTCAGGTCGGGCTCGACGCCGAAGCGATCCTGCGCGCCGCCGCGCGCCACCCGGAAGCCCGTGATCACCTCGTCGAAGACGAGGAGCGCGCCGGAGGCGTCGCACAACCCACGCAGCGCGTCCAGGAAGCCGGGCTCCGGCGGGACGACGCCCATGTTCCCGGCAACCGGCTCGACGACGATGCACGCGAGGCCTTCGCCCCACTGCGCGACCGCCGCCGCGACCGCGTCGACGTCGTTGTACGGGCAGACGATCGTGTCGGCCGCGGCGCCGGACGGCACGCCCGGTGAGCCGGGAATGCCGAGGGTGGCGACCCCGGAGCCCGCGCTCGCGAGCAGCGCGTCGGCGTGGCCGTGGTAGCAGCCGGCGAACTTGATCACGCGGTCGCGCCTGGTCGCCCCGCGGGCCAGCCGGATCGCGCTCATCGCCGCCTCCGTCCCGGAGGAGACGAGCCGCACCATCTCGACCGACGGGACGGCGTCGACGATCTCCGCGGCGAGCTCGACCTCGGCCTCGGTCGGGGCGCCGAACGACGTTCCCCGCTCGGCCGCCTCGACCACCGCGGCCAGCGTCTCGGGATCGGCATGGCCGAAGATCAGCGGCCCCCACGACATCACCCAGTCGACGTAGCCGCGGCCGTCGACGTCCTCGATCTCCGCCCCCCGTCCGCGGGCCATGAACACCGGCTCGTCCAGGCCGACCGCCCGCATCGCCCGGACCGGCGAGTTGACGCCGCCGGGGATGAGCTCGAGCGCGCGCCGGTACAGATCCGACCGCGTGCTCAGAGCCAAGACGCGAGGTCCTTCGTCCAGTACGAGACGACGATGTCGGCGCCGGCGCGCTTGATTGCGGTCAGGGACTCCAGCGCTGCCGTCTGCTCGTCGAGCCAGCCCTGAGCCGCGGCCGCCTTCACCATCGCGTACTCGCCGGAGACGTTGTAGGCGGCGAGCGGCAGGCCGAAACGCTCGCGCGCGGCGCGGATCACGTCGAGGTACGGGAGCGCCGGCTTGACCATGATCACGTCCGCGCCCTCGGCGACGTCGAGCTCGCACTCGCGCAGGGCCTCGCGGACGTTGGCCGGGTCCATCTGGTAGCCGCGCCGGTCTCCGAAGGACGGCGCCGAGTCGGCCGCTTCGCGGAACGGTCCGTAGAACGCAGAGGCGTACTTGGCTGAGTAGGCGACGATCGGCGTCTCCGGCAGGGCTTCGCGGATCGCCGCGACGCGGCCGTCCATCATGTCGCTCGGGCAGACCGCGTCGGCGCCGGCGTCGACGTGCGACACCGCAGTCCGCGCGAGCAGGTCGAGGGTCGCGTCGTTGTCGACCTCTCCATCGGCGATGACGCCGCAGTGGCCGTGGTCCGTGTACTCGCAGAGGCAGACGTCGGTGAGCAGCGCCAGCTCGGGGAAGCGCGGCCGTAGCTCGCGCAGCCCGCGCTGGATCACGCCGTCGTCCTCCCACGCGCCGGAGCCTTCCTCGTCCTTCTCGTCCGGGATCCCGAACAGGATCACCGCGCGCACGCCGGCGGCCACGAGCCGGTCGACCTCCTCGCCGACCTCGTCCACCGACCAGCGCCCCATCGCCGGCAGCGCCTCGTTCGGCTCCGACGTCGGCCCAACGAAGAGCGGCATGACGAAGTCGTCGAGGTCGAGCCTGGTCTCGCGGACGAGCGAGCGCAGCGCACCGCTGCGGCGCAGGCGCCGAAGCCGTGTGACGGGGAACGTGCCCACTCCGAAAGGGTAGTGCGCTACACAGTCAGGCGGCGAATCGACAGCCGCGTGAGCACGCCGAACAGTGCTCCGAGCCCGACCAGCCAGGCGGCCTCGCGCGCGACCGTCGCCCAGGGAGAGCCGTCGTACAGCGCCGAGGCGAAGAAGCGGACGGCGTGGACGAAGGGGAAGGCGTCGCTGATCCAGGCCGCGACCGGGACGATCTCCTTCGGAACGAGGCCGAGGAAGACGACGGGGAGGACGACCAGGATCCCGACCAGGGAGGCGCCTCGCGACTCGCGCGTCAGCGCTCCGACGAGCGTCCCGACCGCGCCGACCGCCGCTCCGGCGAGCAGGACGCCGACGAGCACGAGCGGCAGCCGCTGCCAGGGCTCGCCGCCGTGGACGCCGCCCACCTCGACCGCGATCCCGAAGCCGACGAGGATCGCGAGGCCGACCCCGAGTGCGACCGTCACCGCCAGGCCGATCTTTGCGACGATCAGCTGGCCCAGCCCGACGAGCCCGCGGACGAGCCGGCCGATCGCGTTCTCGTCGCGCTCGGCCGCGAGCGCGCCACCCGCGAGCAGCAGGCCGAGGAAGCTGATCGTGATCGCCAGGCCGTACGCCTGAACCTGCGCAGAGAGCAGCGACGTGCGGCCCTGCCCCTTCTCCTCGTCGAGCACGACCGGGCTCGCCGTCGCGCGGATCGCGTTGCCGGTGAGCGCGAGCGCGAGTCGGGCGTCGTCGACGAAGGCGGCGATCTTCGCCTTCTGGGGCGAGTCCGGGATGCCGGAGAGCAGCCGCTTCGTCCCGTCGAGCCCGATGATCGAGAAGTCGTGGCCGAGGACGCGGCCGGTCCCGCCGTGCAGGAGCAGGTCGACGTACTGGAGGTCGGCCTGGATGAACGCCTTTTGCAGCTTCAGGTTGAGGTTGTAGACGAGGGCCTGCATCTGCTGGCGCACGCGCGGGGTGATCCCGCCGCTGCCGGTCGCAAGCGTCAGATGCGGGCTCGCCACCAGTCCCTTCAGCTCGGAGACGAAGCCCTGCGGCACGGTCACGACCGCCGAGACGCGCCCGGAGGCGAGCTGCTGCGCGGCCTGCTGCTCCGACATCCGGACGATCTCGACGTTCTTGCCGACGTCACGGATCAGGTTGTCGATGCTGAACGACTGCCCTGCCACCGTCACCCGGTGCGGAATCCCATCCTTGTCGACGAACGCGACCCGCGGCTTCGCGTTGGCGTAGGCGGCGGTCAGCCCGATCAGCAATGCGATCACGAGCGGGTAGGCGACAAGGACGCCGAGCAGAGCCGGGGAGCGCCGCAGGACGAGCAGGTCCTTCCGGAGGACGAGCCAGGCCGGTCTCATCGGGCGCGCCGCGCTCGATGAGCGGGGAGGGGGCCGGGGAGCGAGCCGAAGGCGAGCGACCTCATCTCAGCGAACCGGCCGCCTCGGAGGTCAGGTAGGCGGCCACCGGCCCGTCGAAGACGACCCGCCCGGCGAGCAACGCGGCAACCCGGTCGGCCACGTGCTCCAGATCCTCGATGTTCTGGGTGACGAGCACCACGGCGCCGCCGGCGTCGCGGACGCCGCGCGCGGTCTCCCACAGTCGCCGGCGCTGGCGGGGGTCGAGCGCGGCCGTCGGCTCGTCGAGGAGCAGCACGTGCGGGTCGGGAAGGAGCGAGATCGCCAGGTCCAGGCGCTGCCGGTTACCGACGGACAGGGTGGCGGCGGGACGCTCGTCGCCGGGAAGCTCGAGCCGCTCGAGCATCTGCTCCGGGTCACCGGCCTGTTCGAGCCGCGCGAAGAGCTCGAGGTTCTGCCGGGGCGACAGCCGCCCGTAGTGGGCGGGCCGCTGCGGCATCCAGCCCGCGCGCACCCCCTCTGCGCGCTCGACCGTGCCCCCGCTCGGCTCCACCGCGCCGGCGAGGATCGCGAGCAGCGTCGACTTGCCGGCGCCGTTCGGCCCCACGAGGGCGAGGGCCTCGCCCCGGTGCACCTCGAGGTCCGTCGCCTCGAGTGCGACGTGGTCGCCGAACCGGCGTGAGACGCCGCGAGCGGCGAGGAGCGGCGCGTCGTTCACCCGTGGCGCTGCGACCGGCGTGTGGGCGTCGCCTCGGAATCCGGCACGGGCACGACCGGCGGCGGCTGCTCGACCTCGACCTCGACCGGCACCGGTCCGCCCTCCTGCCACGGCTCGAGCTCGACCCGCTCGGAGAAGTACTCGTACACGGCCCGCGCGGCCGCCAGCAGCGGCAGCGCCACCAGGATCCCGGCTAGCCCGTAGAGCTCGCCGCCGGCGAGCAGGCCGAAGATGACCAGCAGCGGGTGCAACCGCAGTGCGCTGCCCATCACCTTCGGGACGACGACATGCCCCTCGATCTGGTGGATGACGAGGAAGAGGATCGTCACCCAGAGCAGCGAGATCGGGTGGACGACGACGGCGTAGATCCCGGCGGGGATCGCGCCGAGCCACGGACCGAGGTACGGGATCAGCTCCATCACGGCCACCCAGGCCCCGAAGAGCAGCGCGTACTTGTCCGCGCCCGGGACCAGCCCGAGCACACCGAGTAACCACATCCCCGCGCCGGCACTGGTGCCGATGATCAGCGACACGAGCAGTTGGCCCTTCACGTAGCCGACGACCGCGTGCTCCATCCGCACGAGCAGAGGCTCCGAGCCCGGGTGCGGGGGGAAGCGTCGGTCGAGCGCACGGCTGAGCTTCGAGAAGTCGAGCAGCATGTAGATCGACACGACGATCACCACGATCGTGGCGAAGAGCAGCTTCCCGATCGAGATCGCCGCGCCCTCGACGAAATCGACGACCTTGCCCGTGTACTTGCCCACGTCCTTGTCCCGGATCTGCTTCACCCACCGATGGCCCCGCTGCTGGACGTCGATCGAGCTGAGCCCGTGGTCGTTCAGCCACCGTTGCAGCCGGTCGACGTCCCGGTCAGCGCCTGTCTGGCCGTTCCGTCCTTGGGGGGTCGTAAAGTAGGTGTCGAACCTGTCAGCGGCCGTCTTCGTCTGATCGACGACGACGGTGGCGAGAGCCCAGATGCTCACGATCAACGCCGCCGCGCAGCCCAGGTACACCAGTGCGACGGCCACGCCGCGCCGGATTCGGAACCGTCCGATCCTCACCTCCCCGATCGCCCTGACGACCGGGTCGAGCAGTAGCGCGAGCAGCGAGGCGACGAGGAAGAGGAAGACGACGTGAAAGACCCGTCCCGCGACAACCCACGCCAGGATCAGCAGGAGCGGAAGCCCGACCAGCTGCATCCAGCGCGGAATCTGGATCTTCGGCGCCGCGCCGGGAGCCATCGCAGCCATCGTACCGCGGAGGTCGTACGACTTCAGCCGGGTCTGGGGTCGCCGAGGGCGACCCGGTCTTCCGGCCGGGCGTCGCCGGCCTCGCCGGGGACGCTTCCAGCCCCCTGGGACTGGGCGCTGGAGACGGACGGCTCGCTGGCGCGTGACACCTTTCCCGAGAGTTGGTTCGTTTCCGTACGACCGGTCCCGTTGAAAGGACTCGCCGGGTCGGCTACGGTGCCGCGGATGCCGGCTCCCACCGCCTACCGGCGGCACGATCGCCACGCCGCCAGGGCCCGACAGGCACGCCGCCGCGCCATCCTGCTCGCGCTCGTCGTCGGGATCTTCGTGATCATCGCCGTCGCCGCCTTCCGTCCCGGCGGAGGCTCGACGGTCGGCGCGAGCCCGGCGAGCGCGACGCGGCTGCTGCCCCCGCCGCCTCCCTCGGGAGTGGCGATCGCGAGCTACGGGCGGCTGCGCGTGGCCTCGCCGGTCAACGAGGGCGTCGTCACAGCGATCGGATACCACGGCGCCGGGGAAGGGACGCTTCCGTTCGAGCCGGTCGGGCGCCAGGCGAACGTCGGCGTCGCCACCCGCGTGTTCCACCGGATCTTCGGCGGCAACGGCGGCGACGGGGTCGTCTACTACCGGCTCGGCGGCGGACAGGGGCCGGCGACCGGGGCGCTCGACATCGGGGCGGCTCCCGGCACCGACGTGTACTCGCCGACCGACGGCACGGTCGTCGGTCTGCGCGACTACGTGCTGAACGGGCAGAAGTACGGCTCGGTGATCGACATCGAGCCGGTCGGCGAGCCTTCGGTCGTGCTCTCGGTCTCCCACGTCCAGGCCGACCCGGCCCTGACGGTCGGGTCGACCATCACCGCGAGCTCCTCGAGGATCGGCCGTTTGGTCGACCTGTCCGGCGCCGAGCGGCTCGCGCTCGCCCGCTACACCCGCGACGCGGGCAACTACGTCGAGCTGACGCTGCATCCGGCCGGTTCCGTCCCGCTGCGCTAGAAGCACCCGTTTCGTTGCGCCTCCTGTTCCTCGCCGACGTCTTCGGCTCCGCCGGTCGTCGCGCAGTCGAGGAGCGGCTGCCGGGGCTCCGCGACGAACTCGGGATCGACTTCTGCGTCGTCAACGGCGAGAACGCCGCGGACGGGCGGGGTCTGACCCCGAAGCTGGCCGACCGGCTGCTCGCGGCCGGAGCCGACGTCGTCACGCTCGGCAACCACGTCTGGGCGCGCGACGAGATCGGCCCCTATCTCGCGCAGTCGGAGCGCGTCATCCGTCCGGTCAACGTCGCGTCGGGGTCGCCGGGCCGGGCGCTGGCGGTCGCGTCCACCGCAGACGGCACGCCGGTCGCGGTCGTCAACGTGCTGGGCTGGCTGTTCCTCGACGTCCCGATCGGACCGTTCGAGGTGCTCGACGAGCTCGTAGAGGAGGCGCGGCGGGCGGCGAAGGTCGTCGTCGTCGACTTCCACGCCGAGGCGACCAGCGAGAAGATCGCCGTCGCCCGCTGGCTCGACGGCCGCGTGACCGCCGTCATCGGGACGCACACCCACGTCCAGACCAGCGATGCGCGCGTGCAGCCCGGCGGCACGGCCGCGATCACCGACGCCGGCATGACCGGGCCGCACGACTCGGTGATCGGCGTCGAGGCCGAGCTCGCGATCCGGCGCATGCGCACCGGGATGCCCGTCCGCTTCCGCCCCGCCGAGGGCGGCGTCCGCCTCGAGGGCGTCGTCGTCGACTGCGACGCCGAAGGCCGCGCTACGGCGATCGAGACGCTGCGCGTCCCGCACCCATAGGCACGATCAGCGTCGCGAACAGCGCTACCAGGACGAGGTCGCGGGCCAGGACGAGCCACGACGCGGCCGTGTCGAAGCGCAGCGCGAGGTCCCAGTAGCGGAACGGGAACCAGACCTGCGTGACCACGAGCGCCGTCCCCAGCAGCGCGCTCGCGGCCAGCCCGCGCCGGCCTCGGACGAGCGGCACGAGCGGGATCAGCCAGATCAGGAACTGGGGCGAGAGCACCTTGCCGAAGGCCACGAACGCGCAGACCGCCGTCGCCGATGCCCGCACGAGCCGCTCGCGCGTGGCCGGGCCGCGCGCGAACCAGATCCAGGTGGCGACGAGCGCCGCCGCCTGGAGGACCGTCTGCACCGCGGCCAGCGTGTCGGGCCCCGTCCCGACCAGGTTCTGCGAGCCGTGGCTCGACTGCATCGTGATCCCCAGCCCGCCGGCCACGTGCGCGACGAGCAGCACCGCCGCGCCGAACGACTCGATCTGGAGCGGACGGCTCGTCTGGGTGGTGATGCTGTGCCAAAGGCCGTGCGGCGAGAGCACGAGGAACGGGAGGAAACAGAGCGCGAGCACGGCGGCGAACACGCCGAGGCACACGAGCGCCTCGCGGCGGCCGCGGCGCCGCCAGATCCAGATCGCCGCGATCGGAACGAGCACCGCCGGGAAGAGCTTCGCGGAGACCGCGAGCCCGAGCACGCCGGCGCCGAGGCGTTGCCGTCCGGCGACGAACGCGGCCAGCGACCCCGTGACCAGCGCCACCGGCCAGAGGTCGAATCGAGAGAGCATTACCGAGCCGATCGCGAGTGGCGCCACCGCCGCGAAGCCGAGCGCCGCCCCGGTCCGCAGCGGCCCGGCCTCGAGGCCGAGCAGGATCGAGAGCATGAACGCGAGCGTGAGCGCACCGCAGAGCAGCATCTCCCCCTCGAAGCCGGCGCGATAGCCGTTCAGGTCGCCGTCGTCCGAGCGGAGCAGTGAGGGCAGAGCGAACACGGGCAGCGCCGCCGGCGGGTATTCGAGCTGGAAGTCGCGGTACGGCACCCGGCCCTTCGCGATCGCGTCGCCGTACCGCTGGTAGATGGGCGTGTCGACGATGTGGCTGTGCCGGTAGAAGCCGACGTGCAGCCCGGCCCACGCTGCGACGAAGACGGCGATCGCGACCGTCACCGCCACCGCGGCGCGCCGGGAGGCACCCTGGCCGGTGATGTCGCCGGAATTCTGGGCCGTTAGCACCAAGCGATGCAAGGACGCAGGGAGCCCGCATAGGAGACCCTATGCGGGCGACTGAGGACGCCGCAGCGCGCAGCGTGACAGCGGGCCAGAAGCCGGCATGCATTGCCGGCCAGGGCGCTAGCCTGCTGCGACCAGCTCTCGCTGCTCGTGCTCATCGCGGACGGTGGCCTTCGCCGGCGCTGGTGACGGCTCGGCCGCGAGCACTGCGTAGGCGGCGAACGCGAAGAACCAGGGAAGGTAGAGGTAGAACCAGTGCGTCAGCACGAGCTCGAAGCCGATCAGCAGCGCACCGGTCAGGGCCGCCAGCTGGAGCGGCGACTTCCTTCGGGGCAGGAACGCGGCCGCCGCCGCTCCCGCGACCAAGAGCGCCTGGAGGACGCGCTGGAGCCAGTGCAGGTCGGGCAGGCCGGCGTGGTACTGACGCCAGTCCCAGAGCGAGAAGGGTGACTGCCGGTTGACCTGCGGCGGGATCGTCCGGTCCCAGAAGACCCGGACGGCGTGCAGCACGTTCGGCTCGAGCAGGAGCACCCAGAAGGACGCGATCGTCGCGAGCGCAAAGCCGCCGGCGAAGATCAGCGCCGTCCGCCTGCTCTTCCGGAACTCGGGGTACGTCGCCCAGAGCGGCGCGACCAGCAGGGCTCCGAACTTCGTCCACGTGGCCAGCCCGACGAAGGCGCCCCGGGCCCAGGCGGAGGTGCACAGCCAGAAGCCCCAGATCAGGAAGGCGGGCATGATCGCGTCGTTCGTGTTCGACATCGAGGCGTACTGCGTGAATGGATACGCAGCCCAGGCGAAGGCCAGGGTCACACCCAGCCGGTTGCCCCCGAACCGCCGGCCCGCAAGCGCGAGCCCGAGCACGCAGAGGAGATCGAAGGCGATCGCGGTGAAGTGCGAGGCGGGCAGGTCGTCCCATTGGCCGCTCCAGCCGAAGATCGCGTAGCCCGGGATGTAGGCGATGTACGACATCGGCCCGTAGGTGTCACCGTTCGGGTTGGCCGACTCGCACCGTCCGTTCGTCTGGATCCGGGCGCGGATCTCGCCCTCTCGGTCGGCCGGCCCGCACGCCTTCAGGTTGTCCTCGACCGGGAAGTGTCCGTACGGCGACTGCCCGTGCACGATCCGCTGGGCGCCGATCGGCCCGGCGTAGCCCACGTCGATCACGTTCGAGTCGCGCACGTTCAGCCCGACCTTGAAGCCGCACAGGAAGACGGTAGCCGCGGCGAGCAGCCAAACCGGCCAGAACGGGCGCGAGACTGGAGGCGGCCGGTCGCGGATGCCGATCCAGATCATGCGGCCGAGGAGGTAGGCGAGACCCGGGTAGACGAGCGGGACGCTCGTGAAGATCCGGCCGTGGTTGAAGTACCAGAGCGAAACGGAGAAGGACAGCAGTGCGAGCAGGTCCAGGTTGCGCAGGCTGAGCGGCCGCCGGAGGTCGGCAAGGCCGATCAGGAAGACGGCGCAGAAGGTGAGCCAGACCCCGAGGCTGTTGATCTTCTTGCCGCCGAACGCACCCGGGCCGCCGCGGGCCATGCGCCACGCCACCTGTGGGCCCGTCCAGGCCTCGGTGACGATGCCAGTGGTGTCGTCGACCCGGCCGGTCGCGATCTCGCCGGCCGGCCCCGACCACACCTTCACGTCCCAGTCCGCGTACTGGGCGTCGTACGTCCCCTGGGTGACCAGGCTCTTCTTCGGGTAGCGCCCCACCCAGTCCTTGACCTTCGGGACGGCGAGGAACGCGGCAACCACCTTCGCCTCGGTCTGGTTCTGCTGAGGCGCCGGTGCCGGTGCCTGCTGCGTCTGCGTGAACGGAATCTGCCGTTCAGTCGTCGTCACGGTCCGGGTGAGCGTTTGGGCCGGCGCCGCCGCGGCCGTGGGAACCAACACCAGCAGCACGAACACGCCCGCTGCGACGAGGCGCGTCATGTCAGTTCCTGAAGGACCAGAGCTTGTTCGCGCCGAAGCTGAACGGGGTGACGAGGACGATCGCCACCGCCTGGGCGAGAATCTTGTCCGTCCCGAGCGCAACCAGCACACGCAGGATGGCGAGGTTCAGCCCCAGCGCCGCCACCGACACGACCAGGAATCGCATCCCCTGGTAGTAGACGTGGCCGCGGCTGGACCGGAAGGTCCAGAGCCGGTTCCAGAGATAGTTGTTGGTGACCGCGACCACGAAGGAGCAGGCCGCGGCAGGGAGATAGTGGAGCCCGGCGCCCTTCAGCAGCGAGACGTAGACGGCCAGGTTGACGACGTAGCCGCTCAGGCCGACGACGGAGAACTTGAGAAGCTCGATCCAGTTCTCCGAGCGGCCGAGCGCGCGGCGGGCACGCGTGGCCGCGATCCCCGCTGCGGTCGAGCGCGCCACGGTGCGAGCGTACCCGAACCGATCCTGTCATTCCTCGTCGAAGCCTTCGGCCCCGACGAGCGGGACGAACCGGCACGGAACCGATCGCAGCACGGCGGGTCCCTCGGGGCTGCGGACGACGATCCGGAGCTCCTGGGCGCCGCGCCCGCCGACCGGGACGACGAGCCTGCCGCCCGGCTCGAGCTGGGCGTAGAGCGAGGCCGGCACCTCCGGCGCTGCCGCCGCGACGGCGATCGCTCCGAAGGGCGCTTGCTCGGGAAGGCCTAGGGATCCATCGCCGACGTAGACGTGGACGTTCGAGCACCCGGCGCGCTCGAGCGCCGCTCGGGCGTTGTCGGCGAGGTCGCGCAGCCGCTCGATGGTGTGCACCTCTTCTGCCAGCCGGGCGAGTACGGCCGCCTGATACCCGGAGCCGGTGCCGACGTCGAGCACGCGGTCGCCCGGCCGCACGGCCAGCGCCTCGCAGATGCGGGCGACCATGTACGGCTGCGAGATCGTCTGATCGCAGCCGATCGGCAGGGCGGCGTCGTCGTACGCGCGGTCGCGCAACTGCTCGGAGACGAAGAGCTCCCGCGGGACGAGAGCCATCGCGTTGAGCACGCGCTCGTCGGCGATGCCGCGCCGGCGGAGCTGCTCCTCGACCATGCGCTGCCGGTCGCCGGCGCGGTCAGACTGCACGGGTCAGCGGGCGGCCGGAAGCGGGCGGATGGACGCCGAAGTACGCGAGCACGGCGGGCATCACGCCGGTGATACCCGCCGGGACGGCGTCGAGCCCGACGACGAGCATCGGCACCTCGGAGTCGCCCGCGAGCAGGGAGCCGTGGCTGCCGCCGCCGACGTGGCTGTTGCCGCCGAGGTCGACGAACTCGTATCCCGAGGCGGCCGACACGAGCACGTCGCCCGCGTTCGGGTTCCCCAGTGCCGCCCACGCCCGGGCGAGCCCGTCGGGATGGTCGAGCACCGACGGGTCGCCGTTCAGCTCCCAGCCGCCTTCCTGCGGACGGAAGCGAAACTCCTCGCCGTCCCGCCTGGCCACGGCCCGGCCGTCCTCGACGAACAGCGCGACGTCGACCTCGGGCCGGCCGTCGAGCCGCTCGGCGAGCGGCCGCACGGGCTCGACGCAGAGCGGCAGCCGGTAGACCTGGCCCGCGCGGTTGGAGGCGCAGACCGCGACGTCGGGACGCTCGAGGCCGCTCCGCCGGAACAGGCGGAGATCGGCGTAGACGTCCTCGAGCCGCGCCGCCTGCTCGACCCGGGTCTGGCCGTGGTCGGAGCAGAGCACCACCGCGTAGCGCTCGAGGAAGGCATCGGGCCCACCGGCGACGTCCATCAAGGACGCGATCGCCTGGTCGGCGTCGGCGAGCTTGCCGGCGGCGCCTTCGGGCCCGAGCGCGTGGGATGCGTAGTCGTAGTCCGAGAGATAGAAGACGAAGAAGTCGAAACCGTCCCGGGCGACCAGCCAGCGCCCGACCGCTGCCGCGTACTCGTCGACGCTTCCCGCCGCGCGACGCCGCACGGCCAGCGGCGCGCCGGTCACGTCCGACTCGAACAGGTTGTAGAAGAAGAAGCGCTGCGGCCCGTGGACGGTGCGGGTGATGCCGGGCAGGGTGGCGCGGTGCTCGGTGCGCCCGCGGTAGCAGGTGAAGTTGACCGCGGCCGTCACGAGACCCGCGTCGTCGAGCGCCTCGAAGACGGTAGTCGCATCGCCGGAGAGATGGCGCGCGCTCAGGTCGAAGATCGTGTCGACAAGCGAACGGCGAGTTCCGGCGGCCACGATCGCCCCGAGCGACGAGCCGTATTCCACCACGCGGCGCTCGCCGCGATCGAACCAGACCAGGTGCGGGATGTGATGGACGTCGGGATGGGCGCCCGTCGCGATCGACGACACGCATACCGGCGTGAGGGACGGGAAGGTCGAGATCGCGCGGGCATAGCGGCCGTTCGCGGCGAGGAACGCCAGCGCCGGTGCCTCGCCCGTCTCCACCGCCCGCTCGAACACCGACGGCGTGAGCCCGTCGATGACGACGAGCACGAGGCCCTTCCCGTTCACGTCAGTCCTTCGCGAGGATGCGCAGGCCGGCGTAGCGCCCGGTCCCGCGGCGGCTGGCGCGGACGGCGAGCAGCGGAACCAGGGTCGCCTCGAGATATCCGAGCGCCGGAACGAACGCCAGCGCCGCGAGGCCGAGCCCGGCGACGACGACGAGCACGGCCAGCCCGAGCCGCGTCCCACCGCTGCGCAGCGCACCGGAGACGATCAGTACGGAGGCAACCGCGCCGAGCAGTCCGCCGATCGCGCCGGCGGCGGCTTCAGCCCAGTCGCCGACCGCGAGGCCGATGCCGATGCCGGCGACGACCGCCAGCAGCCCCGCGAGCGCAGCGGTCACGCCGAGCCGGCCGCCCGGGATCAGCGCGCCGATCGCGACCCCGGCACCGGCGCCGAGGCCGGCAGCGACGCCGATCCAGTACCAGGAGCCCATCGAGCCAGTGTAGGCATCGGTGCCAGGCTTCAGCCTGGCACCGATTCCCTTTGCCCGGTCGTCGGATCTTCGAGTCGGGCGATCACGGCAAGCCCGAAGGCGGCCGCCCGCGCACCGTCGACCACGCGGTGGTCGAACGTGATGGCGACCGTGCCCGTCCGGCGGACGACCACCTCACCGTCGCGAACGACGGGACGCGGAGCGATTCGACCGATGCCGAGGATGGCCACCTCGGGGTGATTGACGATCGGCGTGTGGAAGAGGCCGGCGAGCTTGCCCGCGCTGGTCACCGTGAAGGTCGACCCGCGCAGCTCGTTCGGTTGGAGCGTGCCGGCCCGAGCCGCGCCGGCGAGGCGGTCGAGGTCGGCGGCGAGCTCCTCGACCGGCCGGGACTCGCAGCTTCGCACAACCGGCACGACCAGGCCCTGCTCGGTCTGGACGGCCACCCCCAGGTCGTATCGCTCGAGGTAGACGATCTCGTCCCCCTCGAGCCGGGCGTTCAGCTCCGGATACTCCTGGAGCGAGAGCGCGCAGGCCTTCAGCACCGCAGGCAGCAGGAGCTTCAGGTCGACCGCCTCGAAGTCGCACTCCTCGACCCACGTCACGGGCGGGATCTCCCGGTGGGCGCGCGCCATGTGCTCGGCAATCAGCCGCCGAACACCGCGAAGCTTCTCGCGCCTGCCCTCGCTGGACATGTCAGGGGTCTGACCCCTGACATGTCCAGAAGCGACAGCGCGGACGTCGGCTTCAGCGACCTGTCCGTTGGGGCCGGTGGGAATGACCTCGTCGAGCGAAACGCCCAGTTCCCGCGCGACTCGGCGCACGAGAGGCGTCGCGCGGACGCGTCCCGAGGGGACGTGGCGAGGGTCTGACCCCTGAGGCGTCACTTTCGGGCGGTCGGCGCCGGGTTTGGACGGGGACGGCGGGGTCCCGTCCTCACCGATCACCACCAGCACCGTCCCGACCGGAACCACCTGCCCCTCGGCGACCAGGATCCGCGCCACCTTCCCGGCAGCCGGCGAGGGGATCTCGACCGTGGTCTTGTCGGTCTGGATCTCGACCAGCGGGTCGTCCTCGGCCACCTCCTGACCCTCTGCGACCAGCCAGCGGGCGACCTCCCCCTCGGTCAGGCCTTCGCCGAGGTCGGGCAGCTTGAACTCGTACGCCATGCCCTAGAACTCGTCCAGCAGGCGCCCGCCGGCGGCCACGACCCGCTCGACCGACGGCATGTAGGCGTCCTCGAGCTGCCAGTACGGATAAGGGACGTCGAATCCGGTCACGCGCAGGACCGGCCCGCGCAGGTCGAGGATCGCCTTCTCGGCGATCACGGCGGCCAGCTCGGCGCCGAAGCCGGCGACCCGCGGCGCCTCCTGCACGATCACGACCCGGCCGGTCTTCGCGACCGAGGCGAGCAGGGTCTCCTCGTCGAGCGGCTTCAGCGAGCGCACGTCGAGCACCTCCACCGAAGCTCCGAGCGCGTCCGCCGCCGACTCTGCGACGGTCACCATCGCCCCATACGCCACGATCGTCAGGTCGGTGCCCTCGCGGACGACGCGCATCGTGCCGAGCGGGACGACGTGCTCGCCTTCCGGCACTTCGCCGCGGGCGGTGCGGTAGATGAACTTCGGCTCGAGCACGACCACGGGATCGGGATCGCGGATCGCCGCCGCGAGCAACCCCTTCGCGTCGGCAGGCGTCGAGGGGATCGCCACCTTCACGCCGGGCGTGTGGACGTAGTAGGTCTCCGGCGAATCGTCGTGCAGCTCGGGGGCGCGGACGCCGCCGCCGTAGGGCATCCGCAGCGTGATCGGAAACTCCATCTCACCCCGCGTGCGCCAGCGGTAGCGGCCGACGTGGTTGATCAGCTGGTCGAGGCAGGGATACGAGAACGCGTCGTACTGCATCTCGCAGACGGGACGCCACCCGGCCATGCACAACCCGACGGCCGTGCCGAGGATCCCCGCCTCCGCCAGCGGCGTGTCGATGCAGCGGTCGGGGCCGAACCGGTCGTGGAGCCCCGCGGTCGCCCGGAAGACGCCGCCCGAACGGCCGACGTCCTCGCCCATCACCAGCACCGAGCCGTCCCGGGCCAGCTCGGTGTGCAGGCAGTCGTTCACCGCCTCCACCAGGGTCAGCTCAGCCAAGCCAGCCCTCGCGGATGTTCGGCGGCGGGTCGGCGTACGCGTGCTCGAAGATCAGCTCGGGATCGGCAGGCGGCTCTGCCTCGGCCGCGGCGATTCCCTCCCGCATCGCCTCGGTGGCCACAGCCTTGACCTGCTCCACCGTCTCGTCGTCGAGCAGGCCGAGCCGGCGGAGGTACCTCTCGTACCGCCCCAGGCACTCCCGCTCCTTCTCCTCCTCGACGCGCTCCTGGTCGATGTAGGCGCTCGGGTCGTCGGCAGTCGCGTGCGGCGCCGTCCGGTACGTGACCGCCTCGATGAACGTCGGGCCGTCGCCCGCCCGAGCCCGCACGACCGCGTCGCGCGCCGCCTCGTAGACGGCGAGCACGTCGCCGCCGTCGACGCGAACGCCCGGCATGCCGTAACCGATCGCCTTGTCGGCGAGAGTCGGCGCCGCGGTCTGGGCGGACAGGGGCGTCGAGATCGCCCACTGGTTGTTGCTGCAGAGGAGGACCAGCGGCGCTTGCATGACGCCGGCGAAGTTGGTGCCCTCGTGGAAGGCCCCCTCCGACGTCGCCCCGTCGCCGAAGAAGGTGAGCGCCACCGTTTGCTCGCCGCGAAGCTTCTTCCCCCACGCAAGCCCGGCGGCGTGCGGCACCTGCGTCGCAATCGGCACGCAGATCGAGGCGAGGTTGTAGTCGAGCGGGTTCCACCAGCCGGCCGGGTGCCCCCGCCACCAGGAGAGGATCGTCGCGGGCGGCACCCCGCGCAGCAGCCCGATCGCCGACTCCCGGTAGCTCGGGAAGATCCAGTCGCCGCGGTCGAGCGCGTAGGTGGCGCCGACCTGGATCGCCTCGTGGCCCCAGAAGATCGCGTACGTGCCGATGCGGCCCTGGCGGTGGTAGACGACCGAACGCTCGTCGTAGGTGCGCAGGAGGACGAGCTGTCGGTAGAGCTCGAGAAAGTCGCTCTCGTCGAGGCCCTCGACCTCGCCGTCGGGCACGCTGGCGCCGTCGCCGATCACGCGGCGGAGACCTCGCCCGGCGGGGACGACCTCGGTCACGGCGGCGATGGTAGCTAGCCCGCGGCCACCAGCACCGAGACGGCGTCGCGCTCCGCCTCGAAGACGGCCTCGGTGACGTCGCCGAGGTCCTCGCCGTCCGCCTGCAGCGGCAGCGGCTCGTCGCACCGGACGCGGAT
The DNA here is from genome assembly GCA_963775695.1 of uncultured Actinomycetes bacterium. Classification (GTDB taxonomy): domain Bacteria; phylum Actinomycetota; class Thermoleophilia; order Gaiellales; family Gaiellaceae; genus DATBLE01. The sequence continues at coordinate 174,258 of CAVZJU010000001.1, forward strand.
CACGTCGGCGTCGTGCGCGGACAGGACGCCCGGCTGCCCCGCGAGCCCGCGGCCGGCCACCACACGCACCGCCAGGCGCAGCGAGCTCGCGCCTCCCAGGCGCTCGGGCGCGACCACGTCGAGCCCGAGCTCGAAGCGCGCTTCGGGCGAGAAACGGAACGCGCGCGGGCCCGCGTAGGTGAACACCGCGTCGTTCGAGACGAACAGCAGCCCGGCTCGCCCGAGCCCCTCGATCTCGAGCTGCGGCTCGTACCCGCGGAACAACCGACGCGCGATCACCCGCGCGTACGCGAGGTCACCGCGCCGCCGGCCGTCCTCGAGCCGCTTCCTCGTCTCCAGCTCGCGGACGGTTTCCGAGTCGACGCCGATTCCCGCCCCGAAGGAGAACCGCCTGCCGTTGACGCGGCCGACCGAGATCCTCCGCTCGCGAACGGCCTGCGCCGGGTCGTCCGGGATGCCCAGCGCGCGCGCGAGCACGTTCGTGTGCCCTCCGGCCACCACCCCGAGCAGCTTGTCGGCAGGCAGGCCGTTCAGGACCTCGTTGACGAGCCCGTCGCCGCCGTAGGCGAACACGGCGTCGCCCGTCGCCCCGGCGGCCAGCTCGGTCGCGTGGCCCCGGCGCTCGGTGAGCAGGGTCTCGACCACCTCCAGGCGCCGCTCGAGGTCGCGCACCCGCTCCTCCGTGACGCGGCTGGCGAACGGATTGACGATGAGCGTGACGCTCACGTCGGGAGCCTTACACGGTCAGGGCCCGGTCAGGCCGGGCGGACCGTGATCGTGACGTTCGTCCGGTCGGAGCACTCCTGGAGCTTGACCTGGCCGGTCGTGCCGTGGCCGGAGAAGTTCACCTCGGCGTCGTGCTCGTCCTTCTCCTTGTCCGTCACCGAGTAGCCGCTCTTGCCGTCGAGCGCCTGTTCCCACGAGCTATACGCCTGGTCGAGGTCTCCATCCATGTGGCCCGAGACCTTGGTGGTCGGACCGTCCTTCTCCTGCCCCGTGAAGGTGACCCCGCTCGGCGTGGGGAACTGGGCCGGTAGCTGTGGCGAACCGGTCATCGCCGCGGGTGCAGCGCCGCAGGCCGCCTCCTCGCCCTTGTCCGATTTGCCGCCGCACCCGGCGACGGCGAACGCTGCGGCCGCGACGATCAGGGCGAGCGAACGCCTGCGCACGGAGCGGAAGCCTACAAGTGCGCCCAGAGAATTGCGCCCCCGACGAGCGCGACTGCTCCGAGCACGGCGGCCAGGACGATCGTGAGGGTGTGGTCGCCGCCCGACGACGGCCGGACGGCGGCGAGCATGGGCGGACGCTCGACCGTCCGATATGCGTACGAGGCGGTGCTCGGCCCGGACGGGTCCGGCGAGTCGAGGAAACGGTGGTACTGCCGCGCGAGAGCGACGCTGCCGAGCACCCGCTGGAGGCCCGCCAGCGAGGGCACCGGATCGCGCGGGCCGGGGAGTATCTCGAGCGGCCCGAGCGGCTCGACACGAAGGTCGAGCGCGGCCGACGCCCTGCCGGGAACGGTGATCGTCTGCGCGGTCGGGCGGCCCGCGCCGAGCACGGCCGACACGGCAACCGGCGCCCGCCCCGGGACCGCGATCGTGCCGCGCACGCGCAGCGGCGCCGTGACGCTGATGACCGTGTGCCCCGTGGCCCAGCCCGGCAACGCGAGCTGCGACGGCAGCACGGTCGTCGTCCCCTTCAGGCGCAACCTGCCGAGGAACGCCGAGACGACGTCCGGGGCAACCGTCCCGGTCGTGACCGTGAAGCGTCCGCGCGCGACGTCCTGTAACCGCACCACGATCGCGTGGGCCCGGCGCTCGACCGAGACCCGCAGCGGCAGGACCGCCGCCGCCCTCGGAGCGAGCGTGACGGTTGCCGCCAGCACGCGGCGCCCGGAGGCGAAGCCCTGCCACACGATCCCCAGGTCGCGCAGGCCGGGCTCTGCCTGCGATCCGGGAGCCGCGACCACCTTGGTCGCCGGCGCGGGGACGAGAAAGGTGAAGTCGCCCGGGCGGGAGATCGTCAGCCGCTGGGTGACGACGACGCCGAGGGGTGCACCCGACCGGTCGATCCCCACTGCGATCCGCTCGACGTTCAGCAGTCGGCCCGAGAAGCGGGTCTCACCAACCGTGGCGCCGGCGATTCGCTTCCCGACGAGCGGAGGCGGCTCCGATGTCCGCGCCGTCGGCGACAGGAGTGTGATCGTGCCGGCGGCGGCCGCGGCCGGAAAGAGCAGCAGACCGCCGGCGACGAGGACGACCAGACCCAGCCGCAGCGGCATCTAGCGCTCCTGCGGGATCACCGGCAGCGTGGCCGAGAGCGCGTCGTCCTTCACCGGTGCGTACGTCATCCCCTCGAAGCGGGCGAAGTAGACGTCGTCGTCGACGACGCCCTCGTGGTTGATGCGGTTGAAGCCGCGGGAGTCGCCGTTCGCGCCGTCGATCGAGACCTCGTTCAGAGCCGCGAGCACCTTTGCCGGATCGGTCGACTTGGCCGCCTGGACCGCCGCGATCAGCAGGTGCGTGAAGTCGTACGGGTACATCGCGTAGTCGGGCGGCTGCACCACCGGCCGCCCCGCGGCACTGCGGACTCCCACCTGCCGGGCGCCGAACAGCTGCTCGTAGGCCGACTGGAAGGCCATGAACGGGGCAGGCCCCTCCTCCGCCGTCATCCGACCCGAACCGAACACGAGCCCGTCGAGCCACTTCAGATGACCGGCCAGCTCCTGGCGGAGCAGCGGGTCCTCGGCGGACGGCGGCGCGTACACCGGAACGTTCCAGCCCGAGCTGCGTGCGGCGATCACCGCCTCGGCGATCGCCGAGGGCTGTCCCCAGACGAGGAGCGCGGTCGCGCCCGAGCGCCGCGCCTGCAGGATCTGCGGCGCCAGATCGGTCGCGGTCGACGGCGCCTGGATCCGGGCGGCGACCGAGTCCCGGTTCTGGGAGAACGCATGGTCGAGCGCAGCCAGCCCCTCGCGCCCGTAGCCGGTGTCGTCGGTGAGGAAGGCGACCTTCAGCCTCTTCGGGATCAGGTACTCGGCGAAACGGAACGCGATGCCGTGGTCGGTCGGAGCGATCCGGAACACGTTCGGCCGCTTCGCGGGGTCGACGAGCCCGGTGCCGCCGTCGAACACGATGCAGATCGGGATGTGGGCGCGGTCGGCGATCTTCCAGGCGGCGTCGATCCCCGTCCCGTCGCTGACGATCGCCGCCGCGTGCTGCGCGACCGCACGCCGTACGTCGGCGACCGCCCGGCTCGCCGAGTGGGCGTTGTCGTAGCGGACGATCCTCAGTCGATAGTCGGTGCCCCCGACCGTGAGCAGTGCGTTGCTCGACGCAAGGCGGACGCCGTTTGCGATCGTCGTCCCGAGGTAGGAGTCGCGGCTGAACGGAGCGTCGACGGCGATCACCAGCTGGCGGGCCTGCGAGCCCCGGGACGATTTCTCCGAGCCCCCGCAACCCGCGAGGAGCACGACCAGTGCTGCACAGGCGACTGCCGCTCTCAGCACGGCCGCCACCCTAGCCGGGCACGGCCTTTCCGTCGGCCATCACCACCACCCGGTCGGCGATTGCACGGACGAGGCGCTGGTCGTGCTCGACGACGACCAGCGAGACGCCGCTCTTCCGGATCGACGCCAGAATCTCCAGCAGGCCGTCCACCTCGGTCCTCGCTGCCCCCGCGGAGGGCTCGTCCAGCAGCAGGAGCCGCGGACGCGCGGCGAGCGCCGCGGCCAGCATCAGCCGCCGCTGCTGGAAGCCGTCGAGCTGCGCGGCGGCCACGCCGGCGAACCGTTCGAGGCGCACCGTCCGAAGCGCTTCGAGCGCCGCGGCGTTCAACTCGCGCGTCTCGGCCCGGCTCTTCGGCGTGGACGCGACCGCGCGGAACGCTCCGCCGTGCCGGGCGTGGAGCGACGCGCCGACCACGGCGCTCTCCAGCGCGGTCAGGGTTCCGAACGCCGCCGTTCGCTGCAACGTCCTGACCACACCGGCCGACGCGAGCTCGACCGGACCGCACCCAACGACCGACCGGCCGTCGAGCTCGATCTCGCCGCCGTCGAGCGGCACGGCGCCAGCAAGCGCCCGGAGGGCCGTCGTCTTCCCGGACCCGTTCGCGCCCACGAGCGCGACGGTCTCGCCGTTGCCGACCTCGAGGTCGAAGCCGTCGAGGGCGCGAACGCCGCCGAAGTGCTTCGCCAGGCTCCGGGCGGAGAGGACGACCGGAGCGGCCGTCACGGGCGAGGGGTGCGAGGGACGTGCCGGCTCGCGACGGACGGCCGGGCCGATCCGGGTGCGGAGCCGCTCGAGCAGAGGCGCCCCCTCCGGCCGCAGCGCGAGCACGACCAGCAGGAGGATCGCCGCGAACATCGGCTCGACCTCGGCCGCCGAGCCCGCCTGCAGGTGCGCCCAGAGACGCGCCAGCAACGCGATCGCGCCGAGGACGGCGACGCCGACGATCCCTGAGACGGCATACGACGCGCCCCCCAGGAGGACCGCCGCCAGCAGCTTGAAGGACACCACCGGACCGAAGGCACCGGGGTCGGTGACGCCCGCGAGCTGGACGGAGAGCGAGCCGGCGAGGCCGCCGACACCGGCCGCGGCGACGAACGCGCCGAGCAGCAGCCGCTCTGCGCGCACGCCGAGGCTGGCGGCGGCGGCCGGCCCGTCGCGGACCGCGCGCAGCCGGATGCCGGCGGCGCTTCGCCGCAGGGTGGCCACTGCGACGACGGCAATCGCGGTCAGCGCGAGCCCGAGCTCGTAGTGGCCTGTGGTGCTCAGGCTCGAGTCGACGACGTAACCCTGCGATCCGCCGGAGATCCCCGGAAACGCCAGGGCGCCGAGGAAGACGAGCCACGCGAGGATCCAGGTGCCGACCGCGAGGAAAAGCGAGTCCAGCCGCACGACCGCGAGGCCGGCGACCAGGCCGCCGGTGAGCGAGGCGAGCACCGCCACCGGCACCGTCGCCTCGACCGGCCAGCCGGCGCGCGCGGCCAGCAGCCCGGTGGTCAGCGCGCCGATCGTCATGAACGCGCCCTGGGCGAGCGACGGCAGCCCGGCGAGCCCGACGGCCGCGACCAGCCCCGTCGCGGACAGGGCGAGGTACAGCCACGCGGCCAGCTCGTCGACGTGCACCCAGCCCGGCGCGATCCAGGGAACCGCACAGGCAAGCGCGAAGAGGCACAGCAGCACGGTGTGGATGCCGCGCCAGCCTGCCCCGGCGTCGCCGGCTGCGTCCGCGAGTGCGGCCCGGGTCCGGCCGACCACAGCGGTCATTCCGGCTCGAGCACCCGCGCGCGTCCCCGTAGCGCCAGCAGGAGCAGCACCACCAGGATGGGCAGGACCTCTCGGTAGGCCGGGCCGAGGCCGTGGCCGGAGATCTCGCCGCTGGCGATAGCCACCTCGACGACGCCGAGCGCGAGGCCGGCGACGAAGGCCCACATCGGCGAGCGGAACCCGACCGCCAGCGCCGCGGCCAGTCCCTTGACTCCGAGCAGCATGCCCGTGGTCGGCGAGAAGGGGCCGCTCGGGGCGGCGGCGATCGCGATCACCACCGCGACCCCGCCGACGAGCGCAAACGCGAGGCCGACGAAGCGGTCGTACGGAACGCCGACCACGGATGCGCCCTCGGCGTCCTGGGCGATCGCCTGGAGCCCCCGGCCGAATCGGCTGCGCCCGACCAGGTAGTCGACCAGGAGCGCCAGCGCGGCTCCGAGCGCGATCACGTAGAGCGACCGCAGCTGGAAGGTCGCACCCGCGATCGTGACGACACCGTCCCGGCCCGCATCGTGGAACGGGATCGGGTCGGGGAAGACGTACGCGGGACGCGCGAAGACGACCGAGACGAGGCTCTGGATCGCGAAGGCGATCGCCACCGTGGCCGCCACCCACCCGAGCGTCGACCCGCGGCCGACTTGCGGCTGGATGATCCCGAACCACGTCCCGGCGGTCAGGGCGGGAACCACCGCCAGCGCCACGAGCAGGCCGAGCACGAACCGCCAGCTGGAGGCCGTGGCCTGCGTGACCGCCCCCTGGCCGGCAGTGACGAAGAGGGCAACGAACACGCCGAGGCCGACGAGGTCGCCGAGCGCGAAGTGGACGATGCCGGTGAGCCGGTAGACGAGCACGTAGCCGACCGCCAGCAGTCCGTACACGCTTCCCGCCGCCAGTCCCGAGAGGACGATCTGGAGCGAGAGGCTCACCGCGCGAGCCTACGAAAACTACGCGGGCGTCGAGTAGCCGCGCATGCCGTCGACGAGGAGCGCGAGGAACCGGTCGGCGAGCTCGTCGGTGTCCCGACCGGGCTGGAGCCAGGTGTAGGCCCAGTTCGCCGCCGACAGCAGCAACAGGACCGAGGCGCCCTCGTCGAGGTCGGAGCGGAGGTCGCCGAGGTCGCGACCTTCGCGCAGCAGCTCTCTGATCCGCTCCTCGTAGCGGTGCCGCTCGGCCACGAACCGGTCGCGGCGGTCGCCGTGGAGGTAGCGCCACTCCTGGACGAACACGGTGGCGACGTCGAGTTGCTCGGCGACCACACGGAGGTGGCCGCGCAGCGCGAGGCGGATCTTCTCGACGGGCGCTGCGTGGTCCGGGATCGCATCCAGCGCCGCGTGGAAGGCCCCCGCGCCCTCCATCAGCGTGTCGAAGAGCAGGTCCTCCTTCGAGGCGATATGCGAGTACAGCGAGCCCTTCTGGACGCCGAGCGCCTCGGCGATGTCGCCGACCGACGTGCCGTGGTACCCCGTTTCGGCGAAGAGGCGGGCGGCCTGGCGCGTCAGCTCCGAGCGGCGGGCGGACATGGTACGGTCAGGAGACTAACGATCGTTCGGTAGGAGGGTCGATGACACGAGTCCTTGAGCGAACGGAGCCGGGGTTCCTCGAGTACGTGCAAGCGGGCGGTCAGGTCGAGGTGGACGACTGGATGCCGGACGAATACCGCTCAAGGCTGATCAAGTTCATCGAGATGCACGGGAACTCGGAGCTGATGGGCGTGCTGCCCGAGCGCGAGTGGATACTCCGCGCACCGACGCTCCAGCGGAAGCTCGCGCTCACGGCGAAGGTCCAGGACGAGGTCGGCCATTCTCAGCTGATCTACCGGGTGGTCGAGGACCTGGGCAAGCCGCGCGCGCAGTGCCTCGCCGACCTGATCTCCGGGAAATCCAAGTTCCACAACGTCTTCCACTACCCGACGAAGACGTGGGGCGACGTCGGCGTGATCGCGTGGCTGGTCGACGCGGCGGCGATCATCTCCCAGAAGGCGCTGCTCAAGTGCTCGTACGCGCCGTACGCGCGGATCATGAAGAAGATCTGCTGGGAGGAGTCGTTCCACATCCTCCACGGCCGCGACGTCGTGCTGACGATGATGAACGGCACCGACGAGCAGCGGGAGCTCGTCCAGGAGGCGGTGACGCGCTGGTGGCCGCCGCTGATGCAGTTCCACGGGAACCCGATCCCGGCAGCGGATGACCCGGTCGTGCAGTGGCGGATCAAGACGCAGGGGAACGAGGAGGCCCGCCAGCAGTTCCTCGACGGGTACGTCCCCCAGATCTGGGAGCTCGGTCTGACGGTGCCCGACCCGAGGCTGCGGAAGGGCGACGACGGCGTCTGGGTGTACACCGAGCCCGACTGGGACGAGCTCAGAACGGTCGTCACCGGCCACGGGCCTCGGACCGCGGAGCGCCTCGAGTTCCGGCGCGTCTCGCGCGAGGAGACCGAGTGGGTGCGGTTGGTGATGCTCGCCGAGGCCGCGTGATCTTCGAGGTCTTCCGGCAGGAGCGGAAGGGCGTGGCGTTCGAGCACGCCGGCTCGGTGGCTGCGCCCGACGAGGGCTTCGCGCGGGCCTACGCCCACGAGCAGTACGGCCGGCGCGGCGAGTCGGCGGCGCTGTGGGTCGTGCCGCGCGACGCGGTGATGGAGGTCGAGGATTTCGTCGACGAGCTGAACCGGAATTACCACCGGGTCGACGGCTACTCCCTGAAGGCGAAGCTGGCGGAGGCGCGTGAACGAGCAGGCACTGCTCCTGGCCGTAGCTGACGACGAGCTCGTCCTCGGCTGGCGCGACTCCGAGTGGACGGGGATCGCGCCGGTGCTGGAGGAGGATGTCGCGTTCTCGTCGATCGCGCAGAACGAGATCGGCCACGCGCGGGCGATCTACCAGCTGCTGGCCGAGGATGCGGACGCGCTGGCGTTCGACCGCCCGCCGGAGGAGTACCGCTCGTCGCAGCTGGTCGAGCTGCGCTTCGTCCCCGACTGGGCGCGGACGATCGCGCGGCGGGTGCTGTACGAGGCCGCCGACGAGCTGCGCCTCGAGTCGCTGAAGGCGTCGAGCGATCCTGCCGTCGCCGGCCTTGCAGCGAAGATCGACCGCGAGGAGGCCTACCACCGGATGCACGCCGAGCTCTGGCACGACCGCCTGGGTCGAGAGCAGCGCTACCGCGCTGCTCTCGAGGAACTGCTCCCGTTCGCACTCGGCCTCGTGGAGAACAAGCAGCGGGCAACCCTTGCCGCGCGGTTCGGCATGGCCGGAGTCGAAGCAGTCGAGCGGGGCGAGCACGCAGACGGCTGGGTCGAGCTCTGGCACGAGATGACCGAGGTGCGGCGCTCGATCCCGGGAGCGGCGTGGTAACCGCGGAGGCCGTCTGGTCGGCCCTCGCCGAGGTCGAGGACCCGGAGATCCCGGTGGTGTCGTTGGTCGACCTCGGCGTCGTGAGGGACGTTCGCGTCGACGGCGAGCGCGTCCACGTGGAGTTCACGCCGACGTTCCTCGGCTGCCCGGCGCTGGAGGTGATGCGCGACCGGATGGCGGAGGCGATCGAAGGTCTGGGAGGGGAGGCCGAGGTCGAGGTGGTCGCGGACGACTCGTGGTCGACCGACCGGATCACACCGGCGGGCCGAGAGAAGCTGCGCGCCGCCGGCTTCGCCCCGCCGGCCCCGCGCGAGGCCGGCACGCCGAAGCTGGTGCAGCTGACGAGCGCCGTCTTCCGCTGCCCGTACTGCGGTTCGACGGAGACGAAGCTGGAGAACATCTTCGGCCCGACACCCTGCCGCTCGATCCGCTACTGCGCGAGCTGCCGCCAGCCGTTCGAGCAGTTCAAGACGATCTAGTCCCGCCGTGGCCTCGGCTCGCCGACCGGAGTAGCCTCCCGCTGTCAAACGATCAAGGGAGGCTTGCGTGAAAGTCGTCCATTGTCCGTGCGGCAAGGATGTCGAAGGCGAAACCGACGACGCGCTGGTCGAGAACGTCGAGGCGCACATCTCCGCCGACCATCCCGAACTCGTCGGCACGTTTTCCAGAGAGAAGATCCTCGAGATGGCGCACGAGCACTGATCGGCCGCACGGGGAAAGGCTGTGGGCTGCTTCCCCCCGTGAACTGCGGCGCGGCATGCCGCGAGTCGGACTGCTCAGTACTGCTCTTGTGCGGCGCGCAGGCGTCGTGCCAGCGTCCGCAGCAGCACCGCAGCCATCTGCGGCTCGGTGCGCAGGAGCTTCGAGAACGCCGTGCGGCCGATCACCATCACCGTGACCTCGCCGGCGGCGGTGATGTCGGCCGACCTCGGAGCGCCGTCGAGCAGGGCCATCTCGCCGAAGTAGTCGCCCGCTTCCAACGCGACGAAGCGTCCGTTCGGGAGCCCGACCCGGACCTCGCCGTGGAGGACGACGTAGAAGGCATTGCCGGGATCACCGGCCCGCACGATGGTCTCCGCGGGCCCGAACCGTTTCGCCCGTGCCGGGATCCGGCGCAGATGGCGAGCCGACATGCCCGCGAACAGAGGCAGCGTCTTCAGTACCGGAAGCCAGTCGTCGCCGACCCGGTCTGGTCGGCGCCGTGCCGGGAAGACATCAGGAGCGAGCGCTTCGGACTCCACAGCGGTCACACGCCGAGCATAACGACGTACGCTGCGACCGAGCATCCGCCCCCCGCTGCGGTCGCAACGACGGCAGCGGGCCTGCCCGTGGCCTCGCGGCCGCGAAGGCTCGTGGGCGTGGACGTCGGGCCGGGCCGGTGTCGCGGTGTCGGACTAACGCCGGCCGAGTCGATCGGCCAACCGCCCGGCGTACCAGTCCTCCCAGATCTCTTCCGGCGACTCGGCCGTGTAGTCGCGGTCGAGCTGGACGAGGGTGTGGACGAGATGGCTGCGCACGGGCGTGGATCCGAGTAGGTCGGGAAGCTCGGACAGCTTCAGAAGCCAGCGCTCGCCATGCACCTGGTGGTCGTCCCACCCGGTGCTGCCGCAGAGCCGCACTACCACGACGGCTACGAGACGGCCATCTACCAGCTCGAGGGACGCGTCGAGACCCACTACGGCGAGGGGCTCGGGCGGTCGGTGGTCTCCGAGGCCGGCGACTTCCTCTTCATCCCGCCCGGCGTTCCGCACCAGCCGGTCAACCTCAGCGCGACGGAGCGTGCCGTGGCGCTGATCGCCCGCAACGACGCCGGCGAAGAGGAACGCGTCGTCCCGTACGGAGTTGCCTAGCTAGCGCAGGAGGAAACCCTCGCCGAGCTCGTCGTCCGGGTCGAGGACGAACTCGTGCCGTCCGGTCAGGTGGGCGCTGCCCTCGACCTCCGTGACCACGCCTTCCGGGCCGGACTCGACGACCCGGCCGGTGAACTCGCTGCCGACGATGCTCAGGTGGCGGAGCGGCTCGCCGGTTGCGAGCCGGCCCTCGTCGTGGAGCAGCGCGAGGCGCGCCGACGTGCCGCTGCCACAGGGTGAGCGGTCGACCTCGCCGTCGGCGAAGACGGTGACGTTCCGCTGGGTGAGCGGATTCACGCTCTTCTCCTGCCAGAAGATCACCCCGTAGACGTCGCGCAGCTCCGGCTCGTCCGGGTGGATGATCGCCTGCGTCGCCTCGAGGTCGGCCTTGATCGCGCGGCTCAGCTCGATCAGCCGCGGCAGCTCGGCGGGCTCGACCTGCTCCTCCAACGAGGCGTAGAAGGCGCCGCCGTAGGAGATGTCGACCTCCCGGCCGGCTGCGGGAAGGTCCCGCGCGTGCACGAACGCCGGAACGTTGCGGAAGCAGACCGACGCGACGCGGCCGTCCTCGGCGCGGGCGTGCGTCCGCAGCCGCCCGGAGGGCACGTCGACGACGACCTCGGGCCCTTCGACGAGCCCGTGCTCGATCGCCCAGGTGACGAGCGCGATCGTTCCGTGCCCGCAGGCAGTCGAGTAGCCGGCGTTGTGGAAGAAGACGACGCCGAGGTCGGCGCCGGCGTCCTCCGGCTCGGTGACGAAGCAGCCGTACATGTCCGCGTGGCCGCGCGGCTCGAAAACGAGCAGGCGACGGACGCGGTCGAGATGCTCCTGCGCGAAGCGCCGCTTCTCGAGGATCGTTCGCCCCGCGAGCGGCGGGACTCCGCCGGTGACGATCCGAAACGGCTCGCCGCCGGTGTGGTAGTCGACCGTCGAGATCGGCCTCAACGGCCGGTGAAGCTCGGCGGGCGCTTCTCGAGGAACGCCGACACGCCCTCGGTGAAGTCCGCCGTCTTCGTCGCAGCCGTCTGGAGCTCGGCCTCCAGCGCAAGCTGCTCGTCCAGCGTTGCGTGCTGCGCATGGTCGAACAGGTGCTTCGTCATCCCGATGCCGCGGGTCGGCCGGGAGGCGTAGTCGGCCGCGAGCTCGGCGGCGCGGGCGCCCAGAGCGTCGGCCTCGACCACCTCGTCCACCAGGCCCCAGGCGTTTGCCACGGCCGCGGTCAGCTTCCGGTTCGAGCTCATCCACGCGAATGCCCGTGACGGCCCCAGCAGCCGGGCGATGAAGTACGACCCGCCCGAGTCCGGGACCAGGCCGATGCCGATGAACCCCGGGACGAAGGCCGCTGTGTCGGCGGCGATCCGGTAGTCGCAGACGCAGGCGAGCGAGAGCCCGGCGCCCGCGGCGGCACCGTTCACCGCGGCGATCACCGGCTTCTCGAGCCCGCGAATCGCCCGCACGTTCGGGTGGTAGGTCGCCTCCAGGTGCTCGGCGATGTCGTGCTCCACCTCCCGGAACTCGCCCAGGTCCTGGCCGGCGCAGAAGCCCTTGCCCGCGCCGGTGATCACGACTGCGCGCACGTCCTCGGCCGCCGCCTCCTCCAGCGCGGCGCGCAGCGCGGCGTGCATCGAGGTCGTGAACGCGTTGTACGACTCGGGCCGGTTGAGCGTGATCGTCAGGACCGATTCGACCAGGCTGGTCTCGACCTCCGCCATGGAGCGCAGCCTATCGCCCGGCTGCTATCACTGGCCCATGGGAGCGTTGAGGCTGATCTCGCTGGACGAGCAGGCGCCGGCCGAAGCGCCGCTCGACGCCTACTCGCGCGTCGTCACGGAGGTGGCGCGGCGGCTCGCGCCGTCGGTCGCGAACCTCCGTGTTTCGCGCCCGGGGGCACGAGGACGGCGAATGGACGGCGGCGGCAGCGGCGTCGTGATCACGCCGGACGGCTTCGTGCTCACCTCGGCCCACGTGGTCGCTGGCACCGACCGCGGCGTCGCCTCGTTCGTCGACGGCCGCGAGCTGACGGTCGAGATGGTCGGCGCCGACCCGCTCTCGGATCTCGCGGTGCTGCGCACGGAGCCGAACGATCTCGCCGCCGCGGAGCTCGGCGACGCGGAGCGGCTCCTGGTCGGCCAGCTGGTGGTCGCGATCGGCAACCCGAACGGTTTCGCCGGCTCGGTCACGGCGGGGGTCGTCTCGGCGCTCGGGCGCTCGTTGCCCACTCGATCGGGATCAACGATGCGGATCGTCGAGAACGTGATCCAGACCGACGCCGCCCTCAACCCGGGGAACTCGGGCGGCGCGCTCGCCGACGGCCAGGGACGCGTGGTCGGGATCAACACCGCCGTTGCCGGTGTGGGGCTCGGCCTCGCCGTCCCGATCAACGCGACCACACGGTCGATCGTCGGCGCGCTGATGCGCGACGGTCGGGTGCGCCGCGCCTATCTGGGGATCGCCGGCGACACGCGTCCGTTGCCGCCGCGACTGGCGGCAACCCTCGGCCGCCAGCGAGGCGTCGAGGTGGTGCAGGTGGCCGAGGCCAGCCCCGCCGACCGCGCGGGGTTGCGACCCGAGGACCTGATCGTCGAGGTCGACGGCATCTCGGTCAGCGCGGTCGACGACCTCCAGCGGTTGATGGCGGGCGACGCGATCGGCCGGGCCGTGACCACCCGCCTGCTCCGGCAGGGTCGCGAGCTGACGGTCGAGGTCGTCCCCGACGAGCTCGTGGCATAGCGCCGCGCTCGGATCGCACGCAGACATGCTCTGGGACGCCGACGCGCACGAGCCGCCCGTCCAGGAGGCGTGGGACGAGGGCCGGGCCCGAGCCGCGATCCGGGAGATCGCTGCCGATGCCGAGAACGTCTTCGCCGACGGCTGGCCCGCCCACCCCGCCGATGTCGACGCCGACGATCCGGGCCCGTGGCCCGGGCTCTACCTCGGTGGCGCAGGCGTCGTCGACGCCCTACGCCGGCTGGCACAGCGCGGTCTCGTCGAGCTCGAGCGCGACTACGTGTCGTACGTGGAACGCCTCCAGCCCGACACCGATGGCCCGGGCTTGATGTTCGGCGAGACGGGCGTTCTGCTCGTTCGGCAGCGCCTCTCGCCGTCGTCCTCGACGCTCGCGCGCCTGCGCGACCTCGTCGCCGCGAACGTCGACGACGACCACCGCGAGCTGCTCTGGGGCAGCCCCGGCACGATGCTCGTCGCGAACGAGCTCGGCTTCGAGGATCTCTGGCGGGCCTCCGCCGACCGCCTGCTCGCGGCCCGCGAGCCGGACACAGGCCTGTGGCAGCAGCACCTCTACGGCGGAGTCGACCGGCACCTGGGCCCAGCCCACGGTTTCGCCGGCTGCGTGCTGGCGCTCGGCGGGCTCGACGGCGCGGCCGAGACCGCCCGCCGCTACGCGGTGGTGGAGGACGGCCTGGCGAACTGGCCGCCGCACGACGACGGGGTGCTCCTTCGCAACGGCACGATCCGCGTGCAGTGGTGCCACGGCGCGCCGGGGATGGTCACGTCACTCGGGGATCTTCTCGACGAGGACCTCGCGCTCGCCGGCGGCGAGCTGACGTGGCTTGTCGGTCCGCCCACCAAGGGAGCGAGCCTCTGCCACGGCACCGCCGGCAACGGCTACGCGTTCCTCACCCTGTTCGAGCGCACGGGCGACGAGCGCTGGCTCGACCGGGCGCGCCGGTTCGCCGTCCACTCGATGGCACAGATCGAACGCGCACGCGCCGACCACGCGATGGGCCGCTACAGCCTGTGGACCGGCGATCTCGGGACCGCGCTCTATCTCGCCGACTGCATCGACGGAGCGGGGCGGCTGCCGCTTCCCTAACCGCGGCGGGCGAAGGCCCAGAGCGCGACCGCGGCGATCCCCGCCACCACCTGCCAGCCCAGCTGCATCCGGCCCACGTCGATCGCGGGCTTCCAGCTGACTTCGCCGTCCTTGATCACGTAGGCGCCCACCGGCCGCGCGCGCAGCCCGAAGCCCCCGCCGCCGTTGTCCTCGCTGTCGCCGCCTCCTCCACCGCCGCCTCCCACCGACGCCGCCGGAATCACGACGACGCCGTCCTGCTCGATCGGGTCGCCGTACACGCGTCGCACGGTGATCGAGTCGCGGACGCCGCTCAGGAGCTCTTCGGAGTTCATTCCTTCTCCTTTCGTCGCCGGAGGAAGCCCTGTACCCCCTCCGCCGCCTCGTCACTCAGCATCGACAGCGCCAGCCAGTCGCGCGCGTGGCCGATCGTTCCGTGCCAGGCCAGGTCGCGGAAGAAGTCGAGCTGGTGCTTCGCATAACGGGTGATCAGCGGGAGCCGGGCGGCCAGCTTCTCGACCAGCTCGTCGACGGCCGCGTCGAGCTCCCCGGCCGGAACCGCCCGGTTGACCAGCCCCCACTCGAGCGCCTGCGCGGCCGGGATCTCGTCGCAGAGCAGGATGATCTCGCGGGCGCGGCGGTCGCCGACGATCAGCGGCAGCCACTGCGTCGCACCGGCCGCCGGCACCGAGCCGTGCTGGAGACCGACGTGGCGGATGAACGCGTCGTCGACCATCACCGCGAGGTCGCAGGCCATCTGGAGCTCGTTGCCGCCCCCGACGCAGATGCCGTTGATGCGCGCCACCGTCGGCTTGCCGATCCTGCGCAGCGCGGTGACCCCGGCGTCCATCGCCCCGAACCACTTCCAGTACTCGCGCTCGTTCCCGACGTAGCCCTCGTCTGCCCAGGCCCGGAGGTTCGCGCCCACGCAGAAGGCCCGCCCCGCGCCGGTGAGGACGACGACGCGGATCTCGTCGTCCCACGACGCGTCCTCACATGCCCGGGCGAGCTCGCGCAGCATCCGGAAGTCGAAGGCGTTCAGGACCTCCGGCCGGTCGAGCGTGATCGTGGCGCGCGGCGGCGCCTTCTCGTAGAGGATCGACTCGAAGCCGAGCTCTGCGGCCGGCTGAGGAGCGGGGCGTTCGGGCTGGCTCACTCTTCGATCACGACGACCTGCGCCGAGAATGGGATCCCCATCGTGGCGGCGTCCTCGCCGGTGGCGGCGAACTCGGGCGAGCGCGCGACTTCCTGGAACGACGCCATGTCCGGGAACTCGAACTCGGCGTAGTGGTGGAAGCGCTCCTCGCCGATCGGCGTGGCGACGATCTTCCCCTGGCGGAACGTGGCCGGGACCTTGCTCACGAACTCGTCGATGTGCTGCTGGTAGCGCTCCTCATCGACGTCTCCCTCGTACAGGACGAACGCGCGGACCATGTGGACTCCTCGGCTCGGGAACGCCGGGAGCCTAGTACGGTTGGCCGGTGTCGGGCGGAACTGCCCTTGCCGTCGTGATGTCGGTCTCGGCCGGCTTCGCCGGCTCGATCCAGGCAGCGGTCCTCGGCCGCCTCGGCGATCGAGTGGGCACGGTCGAGGCGGTGGGCTTCTCGACGCTCGTCGCCGGCGCGACCGGGATCCTGGTGCTGCTCGTCGCCCGCCGCAGCCTGCACGGTGTCGGCGCGTCTGTCCACCAGCCGCTCTGGATGTGGCTCGGCGGCATCCTCAGCGCATTCATCGTCCTCTCGATCACGTTCGCCGCGCCGAAGATCGGAGTCGCCGCCGCAATCGGGCTCGTGATCACCGGCAATCTGGTCGTCGCTGCCGCGATCGACCGCTTCGGCTGGTTCGGGGTGTCGCCGATCCCGCTCGAGTGGACGCGGGTGGTCGGGATCCTGCTGCTGGCCGGCGGAGCGGCGCTGGTGCTGAGGAAGTAGCGGCGGCGCTCGACGTGAAGGATCAGACCCCTTCGGAGTCGGACCCGAAACAGATGTCTTCCGGACGGACCGGCACACGGGCCAGCGCGCGACCCGTCGCATCCCGCAGCGCCGAGACGATCGCCGCGGTCGAGACCACGGTCGGGGGCTCACCGACCCCCTTGATGCCGTAGGGCGCATCGGGCTCCGGAACCTCGATCAGCTCGCTGACCACCGGCGGCATGTCGAGGGCGGTCGGGATCAGGTAGTCGGTGAAGCTCGCGTTCGTGATCAGCCCCTCGCGGGTCTGGATCTCCTCCATCAGCGCGAGCCCGAGCCCCTGCGCGGTTCCACCTTCGATCTGGCCTTCGACCGCCTGCGGGTTGATCGCCTTGCCGACGTCCTGGGCCGTCCCGATCCAGACGACGCGCGTGAGGCCGAGGTCGAGGTCGACCTCGGCGACGACCCGCATCGCCGAGACGGCAAGGGCGACGTGGGACCGCTCGCCGGTGGTCTGGCCGGTCTCCGGGTCGAGCGGCCAGGTGCGCGGATGGTGGTAGACGCGCTCGACGTCGACCTCCCGCGCGCCCGTGCGGCTCCGCTCCTCGAGCGCCGCTCGACAGGCGAGCTGAACGGCACCGGCAACCATGTACGTGAGCCGCGAGGCCGATGCCGACCCGGCCGAGTCCACCCGCGCCGTCCCGGCCGGCGCGATCGTGACGTCGTCCAGCGCGAGCTCGGTCCGCGCGACCTGCAGGATCACGCCCTCGACGCCCTGGCCGACCTCGGCGGCGGCGCAGTGGATCTCGGCCGCGTCGCCGGCGAGGACGACGCGGGCGGCGCAGAAGTCGTCGAAGCCCTCGGAGTAGCAGATGTTCTTGAAGCCGACCGCAAAGCCCGTGCCGCGCTTCACGCCCTCACCTCGGGTCGTGTTCCCTGCTCCGCCCGGGAGCCGGATCGGGTCACGCGGCAGCTCCTCGGGCGGCGGCGGTTCGAGCGCAGCGGCGCGGCGAATGACCTCCGCCACCGGCAGAGAGCCGCGAACGACCTGGCCGGTCGGCAGCGTGTCGCCGGGCGCGAGTGCGTTCAAGAGCCGTAGCTCCACCGGGTCGATGTCGAGGGCAGCGGCGAGCCTGTCCATCTGCGCCTCCGCCGCGAAGCACGTCTGCACCGCGCCGAAGCCGCGCATCGCGCCGCACGGCGGGTTGTTGGTGTAGACGCAGGTCGACTCGATCAGCGCGTTCGGCAGGTCGTAGGGACCGCAGGCGAAGGACGCCGCGTTCGAGGTGACGGCCGTGGAGGACGAGGCGTAGGCGCCGCCGTCGAGCAGGATGCGCGCCTGCACCGAGACGAGCCGGCCCGCACGGGTGGCGCGATGCTCCATCCAGATCCGGGCCGGGTGGCGGTGGACGTGGCCGACAAACGACTCCTCGCGACCGTAGACCAGCTTCACGGGCCGGGCGGTGTGCAGCGCGAGCATGGCGCCGTGGATCTGCATCGAGAGGTCTTCGCGGCCTCCAAACGCACCGCCGACGCCGGCGAGGTGGATCCGCACCTGCTCGGGCCGGAGGCCGAGGCAGGGAGCGACCTGGTCGCGGTCGACGTGCAGCCACTGCGTGGCGACGTGGATGTCGACGCCGCCCTCGCCGTCCGGGATCGCGAGGCCCGACTCGGGTCCGAGAAATGCCTGGTCCTGGATCCCGACCTCGTACTCGCCCTCGACCGAGACCTCCGCGGTCGCGTCGGGATCACCGTGCCGGATGACGAGGTGGCGTACGACGTTCGGGCGCGGATCGACGCGGTAGCCGTGTCCCATGGTCGGTCGGTCCGGGTGGAGCGGCTCCTGCCCGGTGGCGCTGCGCGGATCGATGACCGGCTCGAGCGGCTCGTACTCGACCCGGACCCTCTCGGCTGCCCGCCGTGCCTGCTCGGGATGCTCCGCGGCGACGAGCGCGACCGGCTCCCCGAAGTAGCGCACGCGGTCGATCGCCAGCACGGGCTGGTCGGGGAACTCGAGCCCGTACAGCTTCTGACCGGGAACGTCGTCGTGCGTGAGCACGGCGTGCACACCGGGCATCGCAAGGGCCTCGGCGATGTCGATCGCACGGATGCAGGCATGGGCGTGCGGGCTTCGCACCGTGTGCCCCCAGAGCGTCCCCGCCGCCCACAGGTCGCTGGCATAGGCGAACCGGCCCGTGGTCTTGGGCACACCGTCGGCGCGCGGGACGACCTCGCCGATCCGGCCGACCTCGAGCCGGCGGGGTGCCGTTGTCACGGCCTCTCGTGCCCGCGCATCCTTTCCCACAACCCCACCTTGGGTGGGGAAGGGTTCGTTCCCCCCGCCACCCGGCATCGACGATATCGCAGCCGGGCTCACGTGTCCGTCACGGGCCTGCGCCGAGGCCGTGTCGGTTCTTCCACTGCCACGATGCCCCCGCCTCGGGCTCATGCCCGGGCCGCCAGTCTGACGGCGTCGAAGATCTTGGCGTACCCCGTGCAGCGGCAGAGGTTGCCGGACAGCGCCTCGCGGATCTCGTCGTCGGTCGGACTCGGCACCCGCTCGAGCAGATCGGCCGTCGCGACGACCAGGCCGGGCGTGCAGAAGCCGCACTGCACGGCGCCCGCCTCGACGAACGCCGCCTGCACCGAATGCAGCTGGTCCTCCTCGGCGAGCCCCTCGACGGTGACGACCGCGTGGCCGTCGGCCTGCGCCGCGAGCACGAGGCAGGCGCAGACCAGCGTGCCGTCGAGCAGGACCGAGCACGAGCCGCACTCCCCTTGCTCGCACGCGTTCTTCGAGCCGGGCAGGCCGAGCCGCTCACGGAGCGCGTAGAGCAGGCTCTCGCCGGGCCAGACGTCGGCCTCGCGCGCCTCGCCGTTGACGGCCAGCTCGATCCTCACCCCAGGCAGCGCTCCAGCGCCCTCGTTGCCAGGACATACAACGCGTGCCGACGGTAGGCGGCCGTTCCCCGCACGTCGTCGATCGGGCTCGCCGCCTCCACCACGCGCTCCGCGAATGACGGCGACTCGTCGATCGGGCAGCTCACGAGCCCCGCCACCGGTCCAGCCGACCCGAACGACGCCCGCAGCTCCCCGCGCTCGCGGTCCGCCGCAACGGCGAGCGAGCAGACCGCGATCACCATCGCGTTCCGCGGCCCGACCTTCATGAACGTCTGCGCGGCGCCGGAGGGCACGACCCGAACCGCGGTGATCAGCTCGTCCGGGGCTGCGGCGTTCCGCTTGGGGCCGACCAGGAACTCGCGCAACGGCAGCATCCGGGCTCCACGCACGGACGCCACCTCCACCGACGCATGCTCGACGAGCAGCGGCGGCAGCGCGTCCCCCGCCGGCGAGGCGGTGCCGAGGTTGCCACCGAGCGTGCCGCGGTTCCGGATCTGCGTCGAGCCGACCGTGCGCGACGCCTCGGCGAGTGCAGGCAGGAGCCCGGCGAGCGGGGGCTTCATCGCCTCGGCGTAGGTCAGGCCGGACCCGATCCGCAGCTCACCGTTGTCCCCCGACCAGCCGCGCAGCTCCGGCACCTCGTTCAGATTCACGAGCAGCTCAGGGCGCCGGCGGTCGAAGTTCAGCTCGACCATCACGTCGGTGCCGCCCTGGATCGCCACGGCCTCCGGGTGCTCGGCCTTCACGCGCAACGCCTCGTCGAGGCTGGTGGGACTGACGACCTCCATCAGCGTTCCTCGCGGACGTACGGTACGCCGAGGGCAGCGGGAGCGCCGATCCGACGCCGCGCGAAGCCCGCGGAGACCGCCACGAGGACGACGATCGTCATCACGTACGGCAGCGCGTTCAGGAACTCGGGGGCGATCGTGTACCCGCGCGCCTGGAGCGCGGACGGCAGCCCGCCCGACAGCCCGCCGAAGAAGTAGGCGCCGACGAGGCACAGCTCCGGCCGCCAGAACGAGAAGATCACCAGCGCGATCGCGATCCAGCCGGCCCCGCCGACGAGCGAGTCGCCGCTCGTCCACCCCGGCGTGATCGCGAGGCTGTAGCACGCGCCCCCGATCCCGGCGAGCGCGCCGCCGGCCAGCACGTGCGCGTACCGGTAGCGGGCCACGTTGATCCCCATCGCATCGGCGGCGCCCGGCGACTCGCCGACCGCCCGCACGTTCAGCCCGAACCGCGTTCGGGCGAGGTAGAAGGCGATTGCGACCGTCAGACCCCAGGACAGGTACACGAGCGCCGACTGGTGGAAGAGGATCGGGCCGACCACCGGCAGGTCCTTCAGGCCGAATACGTCGATGTCGCCGAACTGGTACTTCGGCGGGACGTCGGCGATCCCGAGATCGTTGCCGAGGTACGAGGACAGGCCGAGACCCCCGGCGAAGATCGTCAGCGCCAGCCCCGAGACGATCTGGCTGGCGCGCAGCGAGACGACCAGCATCCCGAAGATCAGCGCCATCACCAGCGCCGAGAACGCGGCCGTCAGCACCGCGAGGGTGAGGGCGACGGCCATCGGCCCGGGGGCCCGTTGCATGCCCCAGAACCCCATCGCCGCTCCGACGAGCATCATTCCCTCGACGCCGAGGTTGAGCACGCCGGAGCGCTCGGCGAGCAGCTCCCCGAGCGCCGCGAACAGGATCGGCGTCCCGTAGACGACCGCCTCGGTCAGCACCTGCACGACGAGCGTGTCGTTCACGGCGAGGGAGCCTCCGCCGCAACCGGCAGGGCAGCCCGCCGTCCGATGCGCACGCGGTAGCGGACGAGGATCTCCCCGCCGAGCGTGCAGAACAGGATGATCCCCTGCATCACGCCGACGAGGCCCGACGGGAAATCCGCCCCCTGGAGGAACAGCCCGGCGTTCTGTAGCCCACCGAGGAGCACGCCGACGAGGAAGACGGCGAACGGGTTGTACCGGCCGAGCGCAGCGACGACGATGCCCGTGTAGCCGTAGCTCGCGCCCTGGAGCCCCTGCGGACTGGCGTCGAGGACGTGCGAGAAGTCCCCGATCTGACTGGCGCCGCCGAGCCCCGCGACCGCGCCGGAGAGCGCCATCACCGCGAGGATCTTCCGCCGCGTCCGCATCCCCGAGTATCGGGCGGCCCTCTGGGAGTCGCCGATCACGTTCATCTCGAAGCCGAAGCGCGTCGCCCGGAAGAGCGCCCACAGGACCACCGCCACGCCGAGGGCGAGCAGGAAGCCGAACGAGACCGAGACGCCGAACACGGTCACGGTCGGCCAGAACTGGCTCGGCTTCAGGGCGACCGACTGCGGGAACGAACGCGTCTGGATGGTCGACACGTCGCGCCACGGTGAGGCGCTGTCGAAGATCATGTACGTGAGCAGGAGGCCCGCCACGTAGTTGAGCATCAGCGTGGTGATGATCTCGTTCGTGCGCGCGAACGCCTTCAGGACGCCCGCGATCAGCGCCCAGAGCGCCGCGCCGGCCGCCCCGCAGACGCACATCGCCAGGATCGTGATCCAGAGGCCGTGCTGCGGACCGAGCCAGATCGCGACGCCCGTCGCGCAGATCGCGCCGATGTAGAGCTGGCCCTCGGCGCCGATGTTGAAGAGCTGCATCCGGAAGGCGACCGCGGCCGCGAGCCCGGTGAAGATCAGGGGCGTCGCCAGCGTGACCGTGTCCGTCCATGCGGCGCTGCCGTGGAAGGCGGCGTCGAAGAGCCGCCGGTACGTGTGGAGCGGGTCGTGCCCGGTGGCGAGGAGGACGGCGGCCATGACCACGAAGGCCACCGCCACCGAGACGAACGGAACGGCATACGTGAGCCACCGCGGCTGCCTGAGCCGACGCTCGACTCCGATCACCACTCACCTCCGTCGGTTCCCGCTGCATCCCGGGCAACCATGAGCCTGCTCATACGTCTCCCCCGGCCATCGCCAGCCCGATCTCCTCGATCGACGCCGTGCCCGGATCGAACTCACCCGTGAGCTGCCCCTCGTACATCACCAGGACACGGTCGGCCAATGCGAGGATCTCGTCGAGGTCCTCGCTGATCAGCAGTACAGCGACTCCCTCACCGGCGGCCTGGCGCAGGTAGGCGTGCACCGTCTCGATCGCGCCGACGTCCAGGCCCCGCGTCGGCGAGGCGGCGATCAGCACCTTCGGAGCGCTGGAGAACTCGCGACCGAGGACGAGCTTCTGCAGGTTGCCGCCGGAGAGGTCGCGCGCTCGGAGCTGCGTCCCGGGAGTCGCGACGCCGTAGCGCCGGATCAGGTCGCGCGCGACCTCGCGGATCATGCCCCAGTTCAGCAGCGGGCCGAGGGAGATCCCCCGAAGCCGATACGACTTGAGCACCGAGTTCTCGGCGATACTCAGGCCCGGCGCGACCCCGGTGCCGAGCCGGTCCTCGGGAACGTGCGCGATCCCGGCGGAGATCGCAGCGCGAGGATCGCCCGTCCTGAGCTTGCGGTCGCAGACATGGACTGAACCGCTCGAGGCCGGACGCATCCCGGTGACCGCCTCGGCGAGCTCTCGCTGGCCGTTCCCGGCGACGCCGGCCACGCCGAGGATCTCGCCCGCGCGCACCGTGAACGACACGTCACGGACCGACTCCTCGCCTCGGTCGCCGCGGATGCTCATACCCTCGACGGCGAGGGCCGCTTCGTCGCCCGGCGGCGTGGCGCGCTCGACCCGGTTGGCGAGCTCGACCTCCCGGCCGACCATCAACGCGGCCAGCTCGCGCGGCGTCGCACCGGCCGCGTCGACCGTGGCGACGGCGCGTCCTCCTCGCAGGACGGTGACACGGTCCGCGACCGCCTTCACCTCGTGCAGCTTGTGCGAGATGAAGATCACCGTCCGGCCTTCCTCGGCCATCCGCCGCAAGGTAACGAACAGCGACTCCGCCTCCTGCGGCGTGAGCACGGCGGTCGGCTCGTCGAGAATCAGGATCCGCGCCTCGCGGTAGAGGGCCTTCAGGATCTCGACGCGCTGCTGCTCGCCGACGGAGAGCTGCCAGATGCGCGCACGCGGATCGACGGCGACCCCGTACCGTTCGCCTAGGCCGGCGACGTCGCGCTCGATCCGGCGTGGGCGGACGACGAAGCTGCGCGCCTCAGGCCGGTGCTCGCCGAGGATGATGTTCTCGGCGACCGTGAACGGCGGGACGAGGCGGAAGTGCTGGTGCACCATGCCGATGCCTGCATCGATCGCGTCGCTCGGCGAGTCGAATCGCGCCGCCTCGCCGTACAGGCTGATCGAACCCTCGTCCGGCCGGTAGAGGCCGGTGAGGATGTTCGAGAGCGTGCTCTTGCCGGCCCCGTTCTCGCCAAGCAGCGCGTGCACCTCGCCGGCGGCGGCCTCGAAGTCGACCCGGTCGTTGGCCAGCACCCCGGGGAAGCGTTTCGTGATCCCGTGCATCGCCACGGCCGCCCCTTGCGGGACGGCCGTGGCTAGAGGTTTGTTCATCGCCAACCGAGGCTTCTCGCCACCGGCGGAAGCCGGTGGCTAGCCCGGGGGCTGGACGTGGGAGACGGAGCCGACCACGCCTCTCACGAGCCACTGCATGGAGTACAGCGCGTCGATCCCCGCCTTCGTGTTCGGGTCGAGGCACTTGCCCTTCGCGATCTTCAACTTGCCGCTCTGATCGTAGATCGGGCCGCAGAACGCGTGCCACTTGCCGGAGAGGATCTGCTGCCTCTTCGCGGCGATCGCGGCCTTCGTCTTCGCCGAGACCTTCGGCCCGTAGGCCGCCAGGCTCGTGAAGCCGTCCTTGACCGAGCCGTAGTAGAAGCCCGGCTTCCAGGTGCCGTTGATCGCCGCATTGACGCGGCGGACGTAGTACTTGCCCCAGTCGTAGACCGCGGCGGTCAGCCACTGCTTCGGCGCGAACTTCTTCGCGTCCGAGTCGTAGCCGACCCAGGGAACGCCGGCCTTCTCGGCATAGACGCCGGCCGCGGGGCTGTCGACGTTCTGCCCGATCACGTCGACGCCGGCGGCGACGAGAGCCTTCGCGGCGGCCGTCTCCTTCGGCGGCGAGAACCACGCGTTCGTCCAGACGATCTTCACCTTCGCGCCCGGATGCGTGGCCTGGGCGCCGAGGGTGAATGCGTTGAGGTGACGGACGACCTCGGGGATGCCGTAGGGCACCACGTAGCCGATGACGCCCTTCTTGGTTGCGGCGCCGGCCGCCATGCCGGACAGGTAGATCGTGTCCTCGGCCGCGCCGAAGTACTCGGCCTGGTTCTTCTTGAGCTGGGTCCCGGTCGCCTGCTCGAACAGGACATTCGGGTACTTGTCCGCGAGCTGGCCGTTGACGCCGAGCTCGAACATCCCGAACGAGGTGCCGAAGATCATGTTGTAGCCGTCGCGGACGAGCCCGGCGACGATCTGCGGCACCGACGCGTTGCTGAAGACGTTCTCCTTGTAGGTCGTCTGCACCTTCGCACCGAGGGCCTTCTGGACGGCCAGGCGCCCGGCGTCGTGCGCCTGCGACCACCCGCCGTCGTTGTGCGGCCCCGGATAGATCCAGGCGACCTTGAACGCCGCCTCCTTCTTGCCCGGCTTCGCCGCGGCGAGTCCCGCCAGCGTCGAAGCCACGATCACCAGGCACGCGACCAGCGCGCCCAGCACGTACTTCCGCTCCTTCATGAACTTCCTCCCCGATCCCGTGGAACGCCCGATGCCCGACTATAGGGAGTCGGAGCCGAGCCGTGAAGGGGGCAGCGCGGTAAGGTCGGCGGACGCGTGTCGATGCTCCTGCAAAACGGCTGGATCTGTCCGATGGACGATTCGGAGACCGAGTTTCCGGACGGCTGGCTGCTCGTTCGTGACGGGCTGGTCGAGGCCGTCGGCGGCGGCAGCGCACCCGCTGCAGAGGTTGTCGTCGACCTCGCCGGCGCGGTCGTCACGCCGGGCCTCGTCAACACCCATCACCACCTCTACCAGACGCTGACGCGAGCCCGCGCGCAGGAGGCAACCCTGTTCGAGTGGCTGCGCGAGCTGTACCCGGTGTGGGCTCGGATCGATGCGGAGGCCGAGCACGCGGCGGCCCGAACGGGCCTCGCGGAGCTGGCGTTGTCCGGGTGTACAACGGTGTTCGACCATCACTACGTCTTTCCGCGCGGCCGTGAGGGGTTGTGGGAGGCCGAGGTGCAGGCAGCGCGCGAGCTGGGAGTACGGATCGTCGCCTCGCGGGGCTCGATGGATCTCGGCGAGTCCGACGGCGGCCTTCCGCCGGACTCGTTGGTGGAACCGATCGACGAGGTGCTCGCCGAGACCGAGCGGCTGGCCGGGCTTCAGGACGACGACGGACTTGTGCAGCTGGCGGTTGCGCCCTGCTCACCCTTCTCGGTGACGAGGGAGCTGATGGTCGAGTCGGCTGAGCTGGCCCGCCGATTCGGGCTGCGGCTGCACACGCACCTGGCCGAGACGGTCGAGGAGGACGCTTACTGTCAGGAGCTGTACGGCTGCCGGCCGGTCGAGTACCTGGCCGAGCTCGGCTGGGTGGCCGGGGACGTCTGGTGCGCGCACTGCGTGCACCTGTCGCCGGACGACGTCGGCTCGTTCGGCCGTGCCGGGGTCGGGGTCGCGCACTGCCCGACCTCGAACCTTCGGCTTGGGGCGGGGGTGGCGCCGGTGCGCGAGCTGGTCGACGCCGGTGCGCCGGTCGGCCTCGGCGTCGACGGCTCGGCGTCGAACGAGCGCAGCGACCTCTTCCTCGAGGTGAAGCAGGCGCTCCTGGTCGCGCGGGGCCGCAGCGGCCCGCAGGCGATGACGGTACGCCAGGCGCTACGGCTCGGGACGCGCGGCGGCGCGGCGGTGCTCGGCCGCGACGACATCGGGCAGCTCGCGCCGGGCAAGCGAGCGGACATCGCCGTCTGGCGGACGGACGGCCTCGAACTGGGGGGCGCCGGGGCCGACCCCGTCGCCGGCCTCGTGCTCTCGGCGCCGCACCGGGTCGACCGGCTGTACGTCGCCGGCGAGGAGGTCGTCCGCGACGGCCACCTCGTCCGCGCGGACGAAACCGAGATCGCCCGCGAGCATCGCGTCCAGGCGGCACGGCTCGCGTAACGGCAGTGACAGGCTTAAGCCTGTCACTGCCGCTCGCGCCTCGCAAACGTCGCGCCGGCCAGAGAAGATGCACAGATGATCTCCACCCACGTCCTCGACACGGAACTGGGCGAGCCAGGGGCTGGAATCAGGATCGGATTCTTCCGCGGCCAGGAGCTGATCTCGCTCCAGGAGACCGACGAGGACGGGCGCATTGCGGACCTGTCCCAGGGACAGTCCCTCGGACCTGGCCCATATCGCCTGGTCTTCTACGTCGAGAGCGAGTTCTTCGAGAAGGTCGAGGTGACCATCGTCCTGGAGGCCGGTCGCGACCACTACCACGTGCCACTGCTGCTCGCCCCCTACCAGTGCACGATCTACCGCGGCAGCTGAGCCGAGCCCAGCTGGCCGAGCTGTTCGAGGGCGACACGGCGCTCGTCCGTAAGCTCGCGGCGCGCGAAGACCCGCTCGGCGACGCCCGCGCGGTGATCGCCACGCTGACCGAGGAGGAGAAGCTCGAGGCACTGAACGCCCACCCCGTGATCGGCGCGCGGGGCGGCCTGTCCGCCCGCTCCGCCGCCGAGCAAGGGGCAGACTCCGACCCCCGCACGCTCGCCGAGCTCGCCCGCCTGAACGCCGACTACGAGCAGCGGTTCGGGTTCCGCTTCGTCGTCTTCGTCAACCGGCGGCCCAAGGCGGAGATCCTCGAGGTGCTGCGCGTGCGGATCCACCGCACCCGCGCCGACGAGCTGGACACGGCCGTCGAGGAGCTGGTCGCGATCGCGGAGGACCGGTGGGCCCGCTCCTAGCGTCGTACGCCACCGACTGGCTCGACCTCGTCTTCCGGTGGTTCCACGTCACGGCGGCGATCGTCTGGATCGGCACCTCGTTCTACTTCGTCGCGCTCGACAACCACCTGCGCGAGCCCGAACGAGAGGCGGACCGCGACGAAGGCGTCCGCGGCGAGTCATGGGAGATCCACGGCGGCGGTTTCTACCGGATCCACAAGTTCCAGGTCGCGCCGCCGCGCCTACCCAAGCCGTTGCACTGGTACAAGTGGGAGGCGTACTGGACGTGGCTGTCCGGGTTCGCGCTCCTCTGCATCGTCTACTACTCGGACGCGCGCCTGCGCCTGATCGACCCGACGGTCTCCGATCTCGAGCCGTGGCAGGCGATCCTGATCTCGATCGCGCTGCTCGGCGCCGCCTGGCTCGTCTACGAGCTCGTCTGCCGGCTGCTCGCCGACCGGCCATGGCCCTTCGTGCTCGTGCTCGTCGGGCTCGTGACCGCGACCGCCTACGGCGTCGGCGAGCTGTACGTGCCCCGCGCTGCGTATCTCCAGGTGGGCGCGATGCTCGGGACGATCATGGCCGCGAACGTCCTGTTCGTGATCATCCCCGGCCACCGGGAGCTGGTGCGCGCAAAGGAGGCGGGCCGCGAGCCGGATCCGCGGCCGGGCATCCTGGCCAAGCAGCGCTCGGTGCACAACAACTACCTGACCCTGCCCGTTCTCTTCACGATGCTGGCCGGGCACTTCCCGTTCACGTACACGCACGACCATGCCTGGGCCGTGCTCGTCGCGCTGATGGCCGTCGGCGCCGCGATCCGCCACTACTTCAACCGCCGTCACGCCGGCGAGACGCTCTGGTGGATCCCGGTCGGCTGCGCCTGCGCGATCGCCGCGATCGCGGTCTGGCTCCGGCCGCAGGAGACGAAACCGGCGGCCGGCGCGGCGGCCGTCTCGTTCGCTCAGGCGCAGCAGATCGTGCGCACGCGTTGTGCCCCGTGCCACTCGATGCACCCGACCGAGCCCGGCTTCGACTCCCCGGCCGCCGGCGTCATGCTCGATACGCCCGCGCAGATCCGTGCTGAGGCGTCCCACATCAAGGCGGTCGCAGTCGACTCCACCTTCATGCCGTTCAACAACGCGACCCGGATGAAGGCTGCAGAGCGGGCGGCTCTGGGGCAGTGGATCGACGCAGGTGCGAAGATCGGGCCGTGATCAAGATCGCCGTCGCCGGCTACGAGCTGTCTGCCCGCCTCGAGCAGAAGCTGTCCCCGCGCACGGTCGCGTTCTTCCGGACGATGCTCCCGTACGAGAGCAAGCTGATCCAGGCGCGCTGGTCGGGGCAGGCGGCGTGGATCCCGATGGGCTCGTACGACGTCGGCGACCTCGGGTCCGAGGATCCGACCAGCTACCCGGCGCCTGGCGAGCTGCTGCTCTACCCGGGCGGCGTCAGCGAGGTCGAGATCCTCTTCCCCTACGGGGACACGTGCTTCGCGAGCAAGGCCGGGCAGCTGGCGGGGAACCACTTCGCCACCGTGGTCGAGGGCGTGCAGCACCTGCCGGCGATCGGCGAGCTCGTGCTCTGGCAGGGCGCCCAGGAGATCGTCTTCTCAGAGCCGGGCTAGCGTCGCCGCCAGCACGTCGATCGCCAATGCGACGTCCTCCTCGGAGGAAAGCTCGTCCGGCGAGTGCGAGACGCCGCCGTTCAGCGAACGCACGAACAGCATCCCGCTCGGCACCCCGGCCCGCGCGAGGACGCCGGCATCGTGGCCGGCGCCGGAGGCCAGCTCGACCACCTGCAGGCCGCGCGCGGCGACCTCGGCGGCGAGCGTCTCCTGGACCCCGGGGCTCATCGCGGTGGGCGGCACCGCGCCCGAGCCGTCGATCCCCGTCAGCGCGACGAGCGCCGCAAGCCGGTCCTCACCAGGCGCGCGCACGTCCACCGAGAAGCGGACCCGACCGGGGATCACGTTCACCCCGCCCGGTTCGGCCTCGATCCGTCCGACGGTGAGCACGGCGCCGTCGATCGCCGCCGCCTCGTCGCGGAAGCGCAGCATGAGCTCGGCCGCCTTCACCAGCGCGTCGTCGCGCATGGCCATCGGGGTCGTCCCCGCATGCCCCGCCCGGCCCTCGACCACGACCTCGCCGCGGACGTAGCCGACGATCGCCGTGACGATCCCGAGCGGCGCTCCGGCGTCGGCGAGCCGTGGGCCCTGCTCGATGTGCAGCTCGAGGAACGCGTCCGGGAGCCCTCCGCGGGCGACGAGTGCCTGCGACCCGGCGCATCCGCGCTCCTCGTCGCGGAAGACCACGACCGTGCCGCGGCCCGCCCGCTCGACCGCCTCGGTCGCGGCGACCACGCCGAGCGCGCCGTCGAACTTCCCGCCCTGCGGCACGGTGTCGAGGTGGGACCCCGTCCACACACCGGGCGCCGTCGCCGAGTGGCCGAAGAGGTTGCCGGCGTCGTCCACGTGCGTCTCGAGACCAGCCTCCTCGAGCCAGCCGCGCGCGAGCGCGTGCGCCTCGTCCTCCTCCGGCGAGTAGCCGATCCGGTTCGCACCGGGACCGCCGCCGATCGCGTACAGCTCCTCGAGCCGCTCGAGCGCGCGCACGGCCCAACGCTATCGCCGTCGGCCGCTACCGACCCTGAGTACGGAGAACCGCACCACGAGACACGGGGCAGCGCCCTGGTCGCGCCTGCCGCGGCGCGCGAGCATCCTGGCATGCACTTCGAGAGGACCGAGAGGAGCAAGACGATGACCCGCACGTACGACGTGAGCAGCACGTTCGTCCACACGATCGACGCCGACGACGGTACGGCCCGGGAGGTGCTCGCGAGCATCGACCCGATGCGCTCGCTCGCCGACCGCCTCTCGGCGCTCGGCCTCGACGACCGCGCGATCTGGAGCACCGACAGCGAGCTCGACTACACGCTGATCTGGCGCTTCGGCGGCGACCAGGGCCATGCGCGGCTCGACTGGCGGCTCTCACTGGAGTCCCGCGGAGCCGACCGCGCGGCGCTGATCGTGAGGCTCGGCGCCCGCGGAAGCAACCCGGATGCACGGATCCGTGTGCTGCGCGCTTGGCTCCTCTTCGAGGAGCTCGCCCAGGGCCACGCGGCCGGGCTGGTCCGGATGATCGACGACTACGCGGAGGATGCGCCCGAGCCGGTCGCGGCGCCGAGGCTAATGGCCGTCGGGCTGGGCCTCTAGGAGCTCGGCGACCCGGACCTGCTCGGTCAGCAGCCGCGCGAACCGGGCAGGTTCGCCGCCGACCCACGCCTCGCACAGCTCACGCCCGGCGGAGTAGGTGATCGTGTACGCCCGCCAGGTCGGGTCGACGACGAAGCTGACGCTGTGGGCCGCCTCCTCCGCCGTGCCGAGCGACCACCGCTGCACGTAGGCTCGCGCCTCCTCGACCGACGCGCCGTCCTCGTGGAGCATCAGCGCGGCATCGACGCTGACGGTGCGCAGGGGGCGCCGGGCCTCGGCGATCGCCTCGGAACGCCCGGCGTCGTAGTCGAGACCGCGCCTGCCGAGCGCGG
The DNA here is from genome assembly GCA_963775695.1 of uncultured Actinomycetes bacterium. Lineage (GTDB taxonomy): Bacteria > Actinomycetota > Thermoleophilia > Gaiellales > Gaiellaceae > DATBLE01. The sequence goes on from CAVZJU010000001.1 coordinate 204,740, forward strand.
CGACGAGACGCTCCTCGAGGTCGCCGTCCCGGACCAGGCTCGGGCCGAGCTCGGCGATCCCCTCCTGGACGAGCGCAGCCGGGGTCGGGACCATCTGGATCGACTCCTCGACGTGCCCGCGGTCGCGGATCAGCAGCTGCTCCTTGACCGCGTGCTCGGTGTGGTGGCCGGGATAGATCTCGTGCGCGGCCAGGTGGACGACCTCGTGGCAGGTCGTCGCCACGTCCAGGTTGACGACCACCCGGCTGCGAAGCCCGCCCAGGTAGTAGTTGAACGCCCACCACGGCTCGCTCTCGACCGCCTCGACGAGGACCTCCTCGCCCGCGGGAAGGTCGACGATGCCCGTGGTCGCCGACCGCAGCTCGGCAGCGGCGTCCTGTAGCGCCGGCACGACGAGCCCGGCCGGGACCGTGCAGCTGCGTCGCCAGGCCTGGTAGCGCTCGGGCAGCGCACCGTCGCCGGGCAGGAGCTCGTCCAGCCGCTCGTGCGCCTCCTGGTAGACATCGGACGCCTGGCGGGTCGGCCGCACCCCGTAGCAACGCTCCACCTCGTCGGAGTACGAGATCTCCTCGCTGGCCAGTGTCCCGGCATAGGTGCGCAGCCCGACCGCCTGGTCGCGCAGCCAGCCGTCGCCGAGGTCAGCGAGGAGCGCGTCCGCCTCGGCGACCAGCGCCGCCGGCTCGATCAGCGGCTCGGCGTCGACCTGCTGCTTCAGCTCCGGCGGCCCGTAGTACGCGTCGACGAGCCCGTCCACGCGCCGCCCGAGCCTCAGCCCGAGCAGGATGTATGCCTCGGCGGCGCTAGCCACACTCGAAGAGGGCGGCCTGGCCCTGGCCGACGCCGACGCACATCGTGGCGACGCCGTAGCGGCCTCCGCGCCGTCGCAGCTCGTGGAGCAGGGTGACGACCAGGCGGGCGCCGCTCATCCCGAGCGGGTGGCCCACCGCGATCGCGCCCCCGTTCACGTTCACCTTCGCCGAGTCGAGGCCGAGCTCGCGGATCACCGCCAGGCTCTGGGAGGCGAACGCCTCGTTCAGCTCGACCAGGTCGAGGTCGTCGACGGAGACGCCCGCCCGCTCGAGCAGCTTCCGCACAGCCGGGATCGGCCCGATTCCCATCACGCGGGGATCGACGCCCGAGACCGCGGAGGCCACGAACGATCCCAGCGGCTCGGCGCCGAGCGCCTGCGCCCGCTCCTCGCTCGCGATCACCAGCGCGGCTGCACCGTCGTTGATGCCGCTGGAGTTGCCGGCCGTGACGCTTCCGTTTTGCTTGAAGGCCGGCTTCAACGACGCGAGCTTCTCGGCCGTTGTGTCGGCGCGCGGGTGCTCGTCGGCCTCCAGCTCACCGGCGGCGACGAGCTCGTCGGCGAAGCGGCCGGCTGCAGTCGCCTCGGCATGCCGCCGCTGAGACTCGAGCGCGAACGCGTCCTGGTCCTCGCGCGAGACCGCCCAGCGGTCGGCGACGTTCTCGCCGGTCTCGCCCATCGACTCCAGCGGAAACATCTCCTCCATCCGCGGGTTCGGGAAGCGCCAGCCGAGTGTCGTGTCCCAGACGGTCCGGTTTCCGCGCGGGAACGCCTGCTCGGGCTTGCCCATCACCAGCGGCGCACGGCTCATCGACTCGACGCCGCCGGCGACGAACAGGTCGCCGTCGCCCGCGAGCACCGCGTGGCAGGCGCCGACCACGGCCGCGAGCCCGGAGGCGCACAGCCGGTTGACGGTCACGCCGGCGACCGACTCCGGCAACCCGGCGAGCAACGCGGCCATCCGGGCGACGTTGCGATTGTCCTCACCAGCCTGGTTGGCGCAGCCGAACCAGACGTCCTCGAGCTCGCCCGCGTCGACGCCCGCTCGCTCGACCGCCGCCGCGATCGCCGTCGCCGCGAGGTCGTCGGGCCGCACCTCCGACAGTCCGCCGCCGTAACGGCCGACCGGGGTGCGGATGGCGGAGAGGATGACCGCCCGTGGCACGCGGCCAGTCTAGTGAGAGACGCCTGCCCGAACGGGGCGGGTGCACGCCCCGTCCGGAACGGAAGCTCAACCGCCGTAGCCGTACCCACCTGAGGTGGTCGTCGTCGCGGTCGTGGTGGTGGTCGTGGCGGCGGCTGCGCCGACCTGGGCCGCATGCCAGACGCCGACGTCCTCGAAGCCTTCGCCCTTCACGTCGCCGCGCTTCGTGTCCTGGACGAACGTGTACAGCGGCTCGCCGCGGTAGGCGACCTGGAGGGTGCCGTTCGGCCGCCGTACGGTGCTCAGCGCGACCCGCCCCGTCGGCTTCGTCCCCTTGGCGACGAGCAGCGGATGCCAGAAGGAGAGGCACGTCTTGTCGATGCAGATGAAGTGCCCCTTCCGCTCGACGCTGAGGTGATACAGCGTCCGGCCGCTCGAGTTGACGAGGATGGTCGCGTTCAGCCGCGCGTTGTGCGCGGTGCCGACCATCGGCTTCGCGGCGGCTCCCGCGACGCCTGTGAGAACCGCCGACAGCGACACGAGCAGCGCCGCGGTCCACGCAGCCGCACGCCCCATGGTTGTGCTCATCAGGTGCTCCTTTCGGATCGACCCCTGCCGTGAAGGAGTACGACCGTCGGCTTCGCGTGGATTGAGCGAACTAGAGGCTCGATGTGAAATTCAGCCGGTGCCGGATGCCGCCCCAGACACGGCGCCGACGCGAGCCGAATTTCACATCAAGCCTCTAGCTGACGAAGTCCACGTTGACCGGCGATTCGAAGGCGCCGATCGCCTCGCCGCGGCGCATCAGCTCCCGCACCGCCTCACGGCCTTCCTCGCCGTAGTCCTGCGTCAGCTCGTTGACGTACATGCCCACGAAGCGGTCACCGAGCTCCGAGTCGAGCCCGCGGCCGAACCCGAGCGCGTACTCCATCGCCTCCCGGCGGTTGGCCAGACCGGCCGAGATCGACTCGGCGAGCACCTCGGAGAGATCGTGGAGCCGGTCCGAGCCGATGTCCCGCCGGGCCACGTTGGCGCCGAGCGGCAGGGGCAACCCGGTTTCGAGCAGCCACCATTCGCCGAGGTCGACCACCTTCTCGAGCCCCTCCGCCTGGTAGGTGAGCTGGCCCTCGTGGATCAGCAATCCCGCCTCGGCAGCGCCGGACTTGACCTCGTCGAGGATCTCGTCAAAGGGGACGACCCGGTACGAGAAGTCGCCCAGGTACATGCGCAGCACGAGAAACGCGGTGGTCATCGTCCCGGGGACGGCGATCTCCACCCCACGCAGCTCGTCCCGGGTCATCGCCCCACGGACGACGACGACCGGCCCGTAGCCCGAGCCCATGCTGGCCCCGTGCGGGAGCAGCGCGTAGCGGTCCTGGACGAACGGATAGGCGTGGAGCGAGATCGCCGTCACCTCCAGCCTGCCCTCGAGCGCCCATTCGTTCAGGGTCTGGATGTCGCGCAGGACGTGCTCGAACTCGAACCCACGGGTGTCGATGCGGTTCACCGCGAGCGCCCAGAACATGAAGGCGTCGTCGGCGTCCGGGCTGTGGCCGAGCCGGATCAGCATCGCCGCAGGAGGCTAGCGGGCCGGGGCCTACCGGCGTCCGAAGAACCAGCGCTCGAGGGGGCCGAGCACCTCGCTGCGGCGGAACGGCGGCTGCCTCACCTGGCTGCCGTCCTCCTCGGCGACGCTGACGTCGTCCTCGAGCGCCTCGTTGGCCGCGTCGAGCGCGTCCTGCAGCTCGTAGCCCTCGAACAGGTAGTCGTCGCTTCGCGGCTCGTCGCTCGTCCGGAGCTGCGGGTTGACGACGCGCCCGACTCCCCACACGCCGCCCTCCTTGCGTTCGATCCAGATCTCGACGCGCTCGTCGACCCCCGCGTCGTCACGTCCCTCGATCACACGCTGGGCGAACCGTCCTGCCTGCGTCTTTCTGCGCAACCAGGCAAGGATACAATCGACTCGGTGGGCGCCATGGGCCGGTTCTTCCGCAGCGTCTTCTCGTTCCTCGGCACTCGCTCGAGCCAGGAGGACCGGGTGGCCGCGTACCTGATCCGCGAGCACGACCGCGGGCGGGCGCTCAACGACATCCTCGAGGACCCGTACGTCCGCAACCGCTGCTCGCAGTCCGAGGTCGCGCGCGTGCTCGACCGTCCGGACGTGCTGAAGGCGATCGGCGACGACCTGGCAAGAAGGGCCAAGGCCGAGCTCCCCGCAGGCTAGCTTCCGGCCAGCTCGACCACCCGAGCGGCGACGGCGAGGTCCCACGCAGCCAGCCCATTCGACTTGAAGAGGACGATGTCGTCGTCGGCCTGGCGGCCCGCCAGTTCGCCGGCAACCACCTCCTGGAGCTCGTGCACCTCGAGCCAGTCGAGCACGCCTTGGCCCACGGGCTCGATCAGATCGCCCGACTCGATCTTCGCGTCGTCCAGCGAGTCGCAGCAGACGAAGGCCGTCCGCTCGAGGACGGCGTTGTCGAGCTCCCGCGCCCGTGGGTGGTTCGCGCCGGCCGCGCATACAAGCGCACCCGGCTGCAGCCATTCGCCGCGCAGAACGGGATCGCGCGAGGTCGTGATCGTGACGACCACGTCGGCGGCGGCTGCGTCACGGTGACTCTCGGCCGCCTCGGCTCCGACCTCCTCGCAGAAAGCGGCCAGCCGCTCGGGCGTCCGGCAGTAGACGATCGTCTCCTCGATGCCCGGCAGCGCCTCCCGGATGCAGGCGACCTGGGTCCGGGCCTGGAGGCCGCACCCGATCACGCCCAACGTCGTCGCACCCGGACTCGCCAGGTGTTTCGCCGCCACCGCGCTCGCCGCCCCGGTGCGAAGCTGGCCGAGCCGGTCTGCCTCGATCAGCGCCCGCAACTCGCCCCGCTCGAACAGCACGACCACGAAGCGGATACCGTCGGCGCCGGCGGAGTACGTCTTCACGCAGGCGAGCCCGCGCTCGTCGTCCACCGCCGACATGACCGCGAGAAACCCGCCCTCGAGCGAGACGCGGTAGCGCGGGACGTTCTCGATCGTGCCCGCGTGCAGGCGGAGGAAGGAGTCCTCGACCGCAATGATCGCGTCGGCCGGCGTGAGCATCCGGTCGACGTCGGCTTCTGTCAGCGAGAGAGGCAAGGCCCGAGTCTAGGCAAGCCGGGCTACTGCTTCGGGATGATGCTGATCTTGCCGCTCGTCTCCAGCACGGCCCAGGCGATCCGGTCGAGCGAGGCGACCTGCTGTTGCCGGGCTGCGACCACCACCTCCTCGACCGTGATGCGCTCCCGCTTCATGTTCTTCTCGATCGCCCTGCCGTCCTGGACGACGACGATCGGCTCTCCGTCCAGCGCCGGCCGCAGAAGCGGGAACCGAAAACTGAGGTACGAAACCAGGATCTGGAGGATCGCGAAGGTGCCGATCACGATCAGCGCCCCCGTGACCGAGTAGTCGTCCTGCGTCAGGCCCTGCTGGATCGCGTCGCCGATCACGATCAGCAGGATCAGGTCGAACGGCTCCAGGGAGGACAGCTCGCGGCGCCCGATGATCCGGGTGAGCAGGTAGACGAAGCAAAACAGCGCGACTGCGCGGATGGTCAGGTCCATCTAGGGGAAGATCGTCACGCGACGGTGGACGGTGGTCAGCAGCGTCTTCCCGTCGTAGAGGCTCACGTTCTGGGAACGTCGGCCGACGTTCGTCGGGTTGACCTGGAACTGCATGAAGAGGATGTATCTCTGGCCGCCGGGCACGTGGCCGACGTCGAGCACGAGCTTCCCGTCGTTCGATCGCTCGCCGACCGGCGACGGCTCGATCGTGTTCACGGTCATGCCCTCGAGCCACCCCTTGTCGAGCTCGAGTCGAGCGTCCTTCAGGTCGCGGTTGGCGGTGACCGTGAACCGCGCCTCCCAGAGCAGGCCGCCGCGGACGTGCCCGGGCGCATAGAGCTCGAGATCGGCAGCTGCGGCCTTCGCAGTGGCGACGTGCGGGCGCTGGCCGAAGAGATTGGTGAGGGCGAGCAGCGGGACGAGGCCGACGAGGACGACCAGCGCCCGCCGGATCCACGCGTGGTGCCCGCGCCCCTCCAGGTCGCGGTGCCGCTTCAGGACGATGCCGTCGGGAATCGCCACCATCGCGGGACGTTTTCCCCAAAGGCCGAGATTGAAGCGTTGTCAGGGCTGCGAGCGGCCCTTGTGGAGGAGCGAGGGGAGGAGCCGGCCTCGCCCCACCCGTGCGTTTCCCACCAGGACGAACGCGGCCGCAGCCGCGACGAAGCCGACGAGGAGCACGGCACAACGCCAGAACACCGCTCCGTAGCCGAGCTCGTCGACGTCGACGAACGGATACGGATACCAGCCCGTGGCAGCGCCACGGACGAGCGTGTACGCGAGCCAGGCGGCGGGGTAGGCGAGCCAAGCCCCCGCGATCCACAACGGGAGGCGGTGTCGTGGCGGAGCTGCCAGCCAGTCGACCACGAGCACGATCGGGATCACCCGGTGGAGGACGAGGTCCACCCACGACACCGTCGTCTGCAGGTCCTCCTGGAGCCCCGAGAGCAGAAGGGCGAAGACGACACCGGTGATGACGATGTAGAGCGTGACGCCGCCTCGCAACAGGTCGAACAGCCACGTGCGCTCCCGGGGCCGGACGAGCGCCGTGAGTGCGAGCATCGCCGCCGCCAGGATGTTGCTCTGGATCGTGAAGAAGCTGAAGAAGTTGCCGGCGCCGAAGGTCGGCCGGTCGGTGCTGGCGGCGAACTGGTAGGACATCGCGCTCACCGCCGCGGCGGCGAACCCGAGCCGGACGAGGTTCGGAACGAGAATCCGCGGCGCCACGACGAGATACTCCTACAACGACCCAGCGGCGCGGAGCCGGGCAAAGCCCACCTCCGAAGCGCCGCCTTTGACGCGTCGTCAGGCGTGAGCGCGGAGCCAGCCCGCGATCAGCGCCCGGGCCGAGCCCGCGTACGGGGCGTCCTCGACGATGCCCCAGCCGTGCCAGCCGCCGGGGTAGAGCGCAGTGCGCTTGTCCTTCACCGCTGCCCGGCGCAGCAGCGCGAGCGCCTCCTTGACCGGCAGGTAGCGGTCGTGGCGCGTCCCGACGATCAGCAGCGACACGTGGAGTCGAGGCGCCGAGAGCAGCGGGTTCGCATGCGTGCTGGGCAGGTAGGTCTCTCCCGACAGGCTGATCACGCCGTCGACGCGGAGCCGCGGCGCATAGGTCAGCGAGAGGGCGCCGCCGTACGAGGCGCCGAGGAGAAAGACGCGCTTCGCGCCGTCCGCGTGAGCGCGCGCGACCATCGCGGCGAGGTCCCGATCGTACGCGCGGTAGGGCACGCCGGCGGGCACGCCCGAGTGGCCGAAGCCACGCAGGTCGAACGCCAGCACGCGGAACCCCACTGCGGTCAGAGTCGGGATGTAGGGAAGCCAGCCGCAGAGGCTCGCGGGCGACTCGTGCACCAGTACCACGGCGGTCGAGCCGCTGCCGGCGTCGAGGGCGTAGAGGTCGACGCCGTCGGCCGTGCGCACGTAGGTCGGCTGCGCGGTGATCCCGGGCGCGTCGCCACAGGTGGTGGCGAGCGGCGGCGGCGGCGTGGCAATCCCGGCAGGCGCGGCCGGAACGGCCGATACCGCAACGACAGCCAACAAGCTCACGACCCCGCGCACCAGATGCGCCCGGCACGATTCGAACGTGCGACCTCTGCCTCCGCAGGGCAGCGCTCTATCCCCTGAGCTACGGGCGCTCGGGACGGTCAGTGTAGCCGCGCGCGGCGGCGGGGCCTCCCGGGCTGTGACAGGCTCGAGCCTGTCACAGCGGTTCGCTCCAGCTAGAGGCTTGATGTGAAACTTCAGCCGGTGCCGGACGCCGCCCCAGACACGGCGCCGGAGCGGCACGCTCCCCCTCGACACGTGACGCTGTCACGCGCCGAGGACGATCGCGGGCTCCGTCTGGAACGGCCCCGACGCGAGCCGACTTTCACATCAAGCCTCTAGCGCAGCCGTGCCCTGGAACCGCCGATCTCGAGCTCGGCGTGCTCCGGCACGTCGACCCTGACGTATCCGAGGGCGACGCCCGCGACGGCGCTCGTCACCCGGCCGACCGGCTTGCCCTCGAACGCGATCTCGTCACCGGGCCGGGCCGACTCGGCTTCGAGCACGCGCAGCCGCCGGTTCACATGCCCCCGGTGGCGCAGGCGCGCGATCGGCTCCTGACCCGGGAAGCACCCCTTCACGAACGAGATGTGCGTCTCGTCGAGCCCCGCCTCCGCAGGGAGGACCGAATCGTCGAGCTCCTTGCCCCAGACCGGGATGCCCGCCTCGATCCGGGCCCGCTCGAGCTCGTCCGCGTCGACGGTGGTCTCGACCCCGGCATCGAGCACTTCCACGCTGCCCGGCAGCTCGCCGGAAAGACCGTCGCCCTCGCCGAAGAGGACCGTCGAGGTGTGCTCCTCGAGCTCGATCTCGCACTTCGCGGCGAACCGCGAGCGGAGCAGCGTCGCCCGGACGGCCTCGCCCAGCTCGGGCTCGGTCAGCAGCAGGAAGTCCTCGGGCCCGCGCCGCCAGACCCGGAGCGGCGCGATCACCCGGCCCTTCGCGGTGAGCAGCAGGGCCGGAACGACGCCGGCGGCGGTGACATCGTTCGAGAGCATGCGCTGGAGGTAGTCCGCCGCATCCGGCCCGGCCACGCGGACGTAGGCGCGGGGTCGAAACGCGGCGCGGACCGAAACGCTCTGCACCCTCGTTAGTCTAGGCAGCGTGCCTCTGTTCAGATCGAAGGCCGAGGCCAAGGTCGCCGAGGCCGGATACGACCCGGCGCGCCTCCCGCCGGGCCAGTACCTGACCGAGAAGTGGCCGGTGCTGCACGCCGGCTCGGTGCCGAACGTCCACCGGGCGACGTGGAGCCTGACTGTGTCGGGCGAGGTCGAGCGCCGCCTGGAGCTCACATGGGAGCAGCTGACCGGGCTGCCGAGCCGCGAGGTCAGGGTCGACATCCACTGCGTCACCCGCTGGAGCCGCTTCGACACGACCTTCAAGGGCGTGCACTGGAGCGAGCTCGCGAAGCTGGCCGGTCCGAAGACCAGCGGGCGCTTCGTCGTCGCGCACGCCGACCAGGGGTTCACCGCCAACATGCCGCTCGACGCGCTCGAGGACGAGAACGCGCTGGTCGCCTACGAGGCCGACGGCGAGCCGCTGACGGCCGACCACGGCGGGCCCGTCCGCCTGATGGTGCCGTCGCGGTACTTCTGGAAGAGCGCGAAGTGGCTGACCGGGCTGGAGCTCCTCGACCACGACGAACCCGGGTTCTGGGAGCGCTACGGCTACCACAACGACGCGGACTACTGGAAGGAGCAGCGCTACAGCTTCTAGCATGGGGAACCCGTGGTCTTCCCGACCGCCAGGGCCGCAACAACGAGAGGGAGGGGTCGTCTGACGCCCGGCTCTAGGAGGTCGAGGAGCCGACGGATTCCGACACGCTCAAGTCCACCGCGTGCGGCGCCGATACAACAACCGATCCATCCTCCCCCACCTCCAAAGCGAAAGGGCCGCTCACGCGGCCCTTTCGCTTTCAACCCTCGCCGGCTCAGCTCACACTTGAACCGGAAGCCCGCTCGCAAGGAGGGGGCATAAGGGGGGACCAGGGGTTCTACCCACCCGCTTCGCGCGTGAGGCAGGGCGCCGGCCGCGCAGGAACAACCCGTCGCGGCCGGCTTTCCCCGGTCCTTACATCATCCCGTCCATGCCGCCGGGCATGCCGGCCGGCATCGCGGGCTGCTTCTCGGGAGCCTCGGCGACGATCGCCTCGGTGGTCAGGATGTTCTTCGCGATCGACGCGGCGTTCTGCAGCGCCGAGCGCGTGACCATGGTCGGATCGATGATCCCCGACTTGACCAGGTCCTCGACCTCGCCGGAGTCGACGTTCAGGCCCTGGCCCTTGGCGGCCGACCGAACCTGCTGGACGACGACCGAGCCCTCGAGCCCGCCGTTGAACGCGAGCTGGCGGACCGGCTCCTCGAGCGAGCGCAGGATGATCGCCGCACCCGTCTTCTCGTCGCCCTCGAGCTTGCCGAGCGAGGCCCTGACCGCGTCCGCCGCGTTCAGGAGCGCGACGCCGCCGCCGGGGACGATGCCCTCCTCGAGGGCCGCGCGGGTGGCCTGCAGCGCGTCCTCGACGCGGTGCTTCTTCTCCTTCATCTCGGTCTCGGTCGCAGCACCGACCTTGACCACCGCGACGCCGCCGGCCAGCTTCGCCAGCCGCTCCTGCAGCTTCTCGCGGTCGAAATCGGAGTCGGTGTTCTCGATCTCGGCCTTCAGCTGCTTGATCCGGGCCTTGATCGCGTCCGAGTCGCCGGCACCGTCGATGATCGTGGTCGTGTCCTTGTCGATCACGACCTTGCGAGCCTTGCCGAGCTGCGACAGCTTCGTGTTCTCGAGCTTCAGGCCCATCTCCTCGGTGATCACCTCGGCACCGGTGAGGATCGCGATGTCCTCGAGCATCCGCTTGCGGCGATCGCCGAAGCCCGGCGCCTTGACCGCGACGGCGGTGAAGGTGCCGCGCAGCTTGTTGACGACGATCGTCGCCAGCGACTCGCCCTCGACGTCCTCCGCCACGATCAGCAGCGGACGACCCGCCTGGATCACCTGCTCGAGCACCGGCAGGATGTCCTTGACCGCCCCGATCTTCTGGTTCGCGACCAGGATGTACGGGTCGTCGAGCACGGCCTCCATACGCTCGGCATCGGTGATCATGTACGGCGACAGGTAGCCCTTGTCGAACTGCATGCCCTCGGTGAACTCGAGCTCGAGGCCGAAGGTCTGGCCCTCCTCGACGTTCACGACGCCGTCCTTGCCGACCTTCTCGATCGCATCCGCGATCACGTCGCCGATCTCGCGCTCCCGCGACGAGATGCTCGCGACCCGGGCGATGTCCTCCTTGCCCGAGATCTCCTTCGACTGCGACTTCAGGTTCTCGACAACCGCGTCGACGCCCTGCTCGATCCCACGCTTCAGCGCCATCGGATTCGCACCGGCCGCGACGTTCTTCAGGCCCTCGCGCACGATCGCCTGCGCCAGCACCGTCGCCGTCGTAGTGCCGTCACCCGCAACGTCGTTCGTCGCAGTCGCGACCTCGCGCACGAGCTGCGCACCCTGGTTCTCGAACACGTCCTCCAACTCGATCTCACGCGCGATCGTGACGCCGTCGTTCGTGATCGTCGGAGCGCCGAACTTCTTGTCCAGCACGACATACCGGCCCTTCGGGCCAAGCGTGACCTTGACCGCATCGGCCAGGATGTTCACACCGCGCTCGAGCGCGCGCCGCGCATCCTCGTTGAACTTCAGCTCCTTGTGAGCCATGTCAGTCTTCCTCCGTTGCTTTCGGTTTAGGCCTTGGCGCCGGCGAGGGCCTTCTTGCCCTTCGCCTTGGCACCCGTGGACACGACCTTCGCGAGTACGTCCGACTCGCGCAGGATCAGAAGATCGTCGGTACCGACCTTGACCTCGGTGCCGCCGTACTTCGAGAAGATCACCTCGTCGCCGTCGGCGACGTCGAGCGGGATCAGCTCACCGGTCTGCTCCGAGCGGTTGCCCGGGCCGACCGCGAGCACGCGACCGCGCTGCGGCTTCTCCTTGGCCGTGTCCGGCAGGACGATCCCGCTGAACGTCGTCTCCTCCTCCTCGAGGACCTCGACGATGAGCCGATCGCCAAGCGGCTGCAGATTCATTCCACGACCTCCATTGAGTGTGATTCGGTGGTAGCACTCTCTCCCCGAGAGTGCCAGCGGCAGTCTAACGGTAGTGAGCGGGGCACGCAAGCGATCTAAGCGCCGTCGACTCAGATCCTTCGCGAACGGGTAGGTTCGGAGCGAATGCGACGGGAGTTCTCGGCCGGGGGCGTGCTCGTCAGGCGGATGCGGGGGCGCTGGTACGTCGCGGTGATCCGGCCGGGCGGGAAGCCGCAGGGAATCTGGGCGCTGCCGAAGGGCGGGATCGGGCCGGGGGAGGATCCCGGGGCGACGGCCGTCCGCGAGGTCGCGGAGGAGACCGGCGCACGCGGCCGCCTCGACCGCAAGCTCGGCGACGTCCGCTACGTCTACACCTGGGACGGGGAGCGGATCTTCAAGGTGGTCAGCTTCTTCCTCGTCCGCTGGTCGGGTGGCCGCCTCGGCGAGATCGCCCCGGAGTTCGCCGTCGAGGTCGCCGAGGTGCGCTGGCTGCCGCTGGAGGATGCGCCGCGTTTGCTCGCCTACGGGGGCGAGCGCGACATGGCGACGAGGGCGATCGCCGAACTCGGCGTATGATCGCGGCGGTGGAGGCGCTCAACTTCTACTCGCCGATCGTCGAGAACCAGCTGCGAAGCGGCCGGAAGTCGGCGACGATCCGGCTGGGAGACAAATCGGCGAAGTACCGGAAGGGCATGATCGTGTCGGTCCTCGCCGGCCCGCGGTTCTCCCCACGGAAGAAGATCTTCGACGCGGTCATCGACAAGGTCGAGGTCAAGCGGCTGGGCGAGCTCTCGCCGAACGAGCTCGAGCACGACAACCCGGAGATCCGCCGAGTGGAGGACATGGCGGGCTTCCTGGGCGCTCTCTACAACCGGGAGGTGACCGAGAACGATCTCGTCACACTGATCCGGTTCTCCGAGATCCGCGCGTAGAGTGATCCGAGAGCTCTTCGGTCGCGCCGGCCGCGCCAAGCGCCGTCGCGGGGAACAGGGTGAGCGGCTGGGCGGCTACACGTACGGGACGATCCTCGTGCTGGCGACGATCGTGGGCGCCGCCCAGGCGTACGAGCACGGGGCGGTGCACATCGCAATCATCGTCTTCGTCACGGCCGTCGTGTTCTGGCTCGCGCACGTCTACTCCGACGCGCTCGCCGACAGCCTCGCCAAGGCCGAGCGCATCAGCTGGGCCGAGCTCGGGGAGATCGCCGCCCGCGAGAGCTCGATCATCGAGGCGGCGGTCACCCCGGTGCTCCTGATCCTGTTCTCGAAGACCGGCCTCTACTCGGTGCGCGCGGGCGTGTGGCTGGCGTTCCTCGCGGGTCTGGTGGTGCTCGTGACCGAGGGGCTCGCGTTCGCCCGCGCCGAGCGGCTCGGTTTGCTCCCGACGCTCCTGATCGTCGGCGTGAATCTTGCGCTGGGGCTGACGCTGGTCGCCCTCAAGCTCGGCGTGAGCCACTGACGCTCACTGGCCTCGGCTCTTCGGATCGACACCCGCGAAGGTGAGGAAGTCGACCATGCGGAAGTCGCCCCTGGCGCGGGACGGGAGCGTGGGCCGCCAGTCCCGGTCGAACGCGAGGTACGACTCCGGGTCGCTCTCCAGCAGGCCGACGACCACCTCGCCGACGAGCCGTCCGCCGACGGGCCCGAGTCGGAGCCCGGCCTCGACGAGCTCGGCCTCCTCGAGGACGTAGTACCAGAGCGGCGTGGAGCGCTCGAGCCCGAGCCCGTAGTGGTGCAGCTCGTCGAGATCGGCGGGTGCGAGCGCGGAGACGCCGAACCTGCGCGCGATCGTCTGGCCCGAGGGCAGCTCCCAGGTCAGGTGCCGAAGCAGCGTCCGCACCGGCAGCACGGTCGGCGGCGCGTGGTTGGCGATCGCGCCGAGAGAGAACTCGTGCAGGATCATCCGCTGGTAGTGCCAGGTGGTCAGCCGGCGGGCCTCGGAATACGCTTCGGCCTCGCTCGTCGTCCCGACCGCCCGGAGCCGGTGGACGATGTTGTTGTGGAACTTCAGGAACGCCGCCTGCATCCCGGCGATCACGACGTGGTCGTCGTTGCGCGGGTCGCCGATGATCGCCGTCCCGCCTGCCATGCGGGGCACGTCCTCGAACAGCCCGCCCGACTCGACCTTCAGCTTCGCCCGGTCGGCCGGGTCGTACAGCTGCGGCGAGCCGACCCGGCCGGCCCCGTACTCCGAGTCGAGGTCGAACGACGGCGTGCGGCCGTTCGGCGACCGCTGGGGGTCGGTCGGCTCGCCCATCGGCGAGGCGGTGTCGAAGGTCATGTCGTGGTCCATGAACTGGCCGAAGAAGGCCGTCCCGGCGGTGTGCGTCGGGTTGTTCGGGTTGTGGGCCGAGAGCGACGGGTCGGTGATCAGGTCGGCCGGACCGCGTTCGAGCGCGTCGCGGGCATCGAGATCCCGCCCCGCGATCCGATGTCGACGAGCGACGCCTCCAGTCCCTTCGTGCCGGCGACCGCGAACGGCCGCATCCGCTCGAACATCCGGCCGAAGTGCTGGGTGACGCCGAGCTGGTGGCGCGCGGCGTGATGCGCGGCGGCTGCCCGTCGTGGCGCCGCCTGACCGGGGGCGGCAAGAGCCCCCGGAGCGCCCAGAGCGACCGCGCCCACTCCGACCTTCGCCAAGTAGCCGCGCCTGTTGAAGCGCGACGGTTCCGTCGTGTCGTCCCGGTGAGTCATGCCTCTCCCTCCCTCACAAGCGCTGACTTGCAGCAGTTCACAGGCACGCTTCTTCCTCTTTGCATGCGCCGGGCTGCGTCTCCGGGGCGGAGTCCTCGCGCCCTACGTACAGCTCCACGAGGAATTCGGCCATGCGCCGACGGTAGACGCCTCCTCGCGCAGGCGAAACGAGGGAAACCCCCGGACTTTCGACGGCGACGCTACGCGGCCCCGGACAGGCGGCGCGCGAGCTGGGCCCTGGAGCGCACGCCCAGCTTCGCGTACACGTGCGAGAGGTGACCCTCGACCGCCTTCACGGACACGAAGAGTGTCCGGGCGATCTCCTTGTTGGCGAGCTCATCCCCGGCCAGCTCCGCGACTCGGCGCTCGGCGGGGGTCAGCTCACCGCTCGGCTGCGGCCGGCGCGCGCCGACCCGGGCGAGCTCCGCTCGGGTCTCGTCGACCCAGCCCGGTGAGCCGAGCCCGGTGAAGGCGGCCTCGGCCCACTCGAGCGACCTCCGCGCCGCGCCCCACTTCCGATGCCGCCGCTGCGCCCGGCCGAGCGCGAGCAGCGACCTGGCGGCATCCAAGCGGAGCCCGAGCAGCTCATACGCTTCGGTGGCCTCGGCGAGGGCGGCGACCGCCTCGGTTCGGTACTCGTTCGCGAGCTGGACGATCCCCTGGCAGCGTTTCGCGCTCGCGAGCCCCCACGGATGCTCCTGCTGCGTCGAGAGCGCCCGCAACCGTCTCGTGACCCGGTGCGCCTCTTCGAGCTCGCCCAGCTCGACCAGCGCCTCGACGAGATCCGGCGCCACCGGGAAGACGCCCGGCTCCTCGACTCCCAGGCGCTGCGTGTGCGCCCAGACATCGCCGAGGCTCGCAGCGGCTCTCGATGGGTCGTGGCCGAGCAGCGCTGCCGTGCCGCGGGCCCGCATCGCTTCGAGCCGGTCCCAGCCGACGCCGGTTTCGACCGCCCGCGCGATCGCGTCCGTCGCCCAGCGCTCCGCCTCGTCGGGCAGCCCCCGCCCCGCGGCCAGGAGCGAACGGCATCGCTCGTACATCGGCCACGTCAGGAGACCGCGCTCGGACGGCTCGGCCCATTCGTCCAGCAGGCGCGCCGCCTCCGCCCACGCGCCCGCCCGGAGCTCCAACTCGCACATGTGGAGCCGGGCGAGCGCGTACGAGACCGGCTCGCCGCGGTCGTCCGCGGTGGAGAGCAGCGGCGAGAGCGGCGCCCGCGCCTCGTCCAGCCGGCCGCGCCAGACGAACTGCTGACCGGCAACGCGGTCCGGCGAGCCCGGGAGGTACGAGACCGAGTCCGACACGATCGCGAAGCGCGCCCTCAGATCCTCGATCGGGCGACCGCGGAGACCTCTGACCCGGGCCAGGGAATAGAGGGCGACCCGCTCCATCTCCGGTCCGGCGTCACGCGCCTCCGCCAGCGCCTCCTCCGCCCACGCCTCGGCATCCCGGATCCGGTCCACCCGGATCACGGCCTCGTTGGTCGCCATGTTCGCCAGAGCCGCCGCCCTCGCCTCGGGCAGGCCCTCGCTCTCGGCCAGCGCCCGCTCCAGGAAGCCGCGGATCTCCTCGTTGCGGCGCACGACGCCCCCGGGCAGGAGCAGGCAGGCCCGCACGCGTGCCGATCCGGGAGGGAGCCCTTCCAGCTCGGCCGTGAGCAGATCGGTCAGTCGCTGCTTCTCGCCCGCCACGCCGAAGTAGTGGGCGAGAGCGAGGATGCGCTCGGGGCGCTCCTTGGAGTCGGCCGGCGTGAGCCGGAGTGCGTGCTCGCCCAGGAGGGCGGCCTCGCGCACCGCTCCCCGTGCGGCCGCGCCGGCGGCGGCGAGCTGGGGAGCCGGCAAGCCCTCGATGCTCCGGAGATCCACGCCGTCGAGCAGGTCGATCAGGCCTGCGAAGGACAGCTGCGCCTCCGCCCCACTGGCGCGGGTCGAGACGACGCGGATCCCGCGCTCGCGCGCGGCGTCGATCGCGGCCTCCCAGAGCGTCGTCTTCCCGATCCCGGGCTCGTCCGTCAGCACCAGCGCGCGACCCCGTGACTCCGCCGAGGAACGCTTCCAGTACGGCGAGCTCGGGCGCTCGCCCGACGGGCCCGCCCGTGACACTTCTCGCTGCGGCCATGATGCACCTCCGGCGGCCTGATCTTACGTGGTCAGGCCGAAAACGGCCCCGCCGGCGTCACCGCTCGCGTCTGATCGGCACGCCGAACTGCTCGTTCGGGCGCAACTCGCCGCCGCACGCCTCGCATTCGACCGCGAAAGCCGACGAGAAATGCGCGCCGCAGGCGGGGCAGCGCGAACGCAGCTCACAACCGCACGCGGGGCACGCGGCCGGGAGGTCGGCTTCGGAGCCCTCGAAGTAGCGCTGGGCGAACCCGCAGCCGACGCAGACGGCGACCCAGTCCCCGAGCACCTTGCGACGCTCCTCACGCAGCCAGTCCGCAGCCTTGCCCATCTGCCCAGGGTAATGCAGGGACGGGCCGCCGGGACTGTCCCGCGGTCTTCGCCACTCGCTAGAGTTTCGGCCGCATGACGATCGCGCGCGAAGCAGATCCGGTCGCGGTGCAGGCCGACCTGAAGAACACCGGTCTCGACCGCGAAGACCTCCTCACCGTCTACCGGAACATGCTGGTGACGCGCGGCATCGAGGAGCGCGGCCACATCCTGTACAAGCAGGGGAAGATCCCGGGCTCGTTCTACACGGGCCGGGGGAACGAGGGCGCGGCCGTCGGCATCGCCACGGCCATGGGCCCCGACGACGTGGGCACGCCGCTCCACCGGGACATGGGCGTCCACATCACGCGCGGCGTGGAGCCCTGGCGGATTCTCGCGAACTACATGGGCAAGGAGGACGGCCCGGCCCGGGGCAGGGACGGCAACGTCCACATGGCGGATTCGCGCCTCGGCCTGATCGCGATGGTCAGCCACCTGCCGGCGATGCTGCCGGTGGCCGTGGGCGCGGCGCTGGCCTTCCGCATCCGCGAGGAGAACCGCGTGGCGGTCGGCTGGTTCGGCGAGGGCTCGGCCGCGCGCGGCGACGCCCACGAGGCGATGAACCTCGCCGGCGTCCGCCGGCTCCCGATGGTGTTCGTCTGCGACAACAACCAGTGGGCGTACTCGACGCCCACGCATCTCGGGTTCGCGACTCCGAACATCGCCGACCGGGCACGCTCCTACGGCTTCGACGGGGTGGTCGTCGACGGCACCGACGTGCTCGCCGTCTACCGCGAGGCCAAGCGCGCAATCGAGAAGGCCCGCGCCGGCGGCGGGCCGACGCTGATCGAGTGCATGACGCTCCGCATGGAGGGTCACGCCGTCCACGACGACGCCTTCTACGTGCCCAAGGACATGTTCGAGGAGTGGGCGAAGCGCGACCCGATCGAGCGCTTCCATAGCTGGCTGAAGGAGTACGCCGACCTCCGCGAGCAGGAGGAGGAAGAGCTCGCGGTCGACATCAAGAAGCTCCTGAACGAGGCGATCAAGCGGGCCGACGAGGCACCCCTACCGGACCCAGCAACCGTCGCGGACGGTGTCTACGCCGCTCCCGAGGACCTCGACACCCCGCACCACAAGTGAGCGCGCTCTAGTGGCCGAGCGGACGTACCTCCAGGCGATCTCCGAAGGCCTCCGGCAGGAGATGCGTCGCGACAAGCGCGTCTTCGTGATCGGCGAGGACGTCGGCGTGTACGGCGGCGCCTTCAAGGTCACGCTCGGCTTCCAGGAGGAGTTCGGCGCGTGGCGGGTGATCGACGCGCCGCTCTCGGAGACCGCGATCGTCGGCGGCTGCACGGGCGCAGCGCTGATGGGCATGCGGCCGGTGGCGGAGATGCAGTTCGCCGACTTCGTCTCGTGCGCCTGGGACCATCTCGTCACGGTCGCCGCCAAGCAGTTCTACCGCGCGGGCACGCCCGTGCCGATCGTCGTGCGGCTCCCGTCCGGCGGCGGCTTCTCCGGCGGACCGTTCCACTCGCAGAACCCCGAGAGCTCGTTCGCGCACATTCCCGGGCTGAAATGCGTCTGTCCGGCGACCCCGGAGGACGCCAAGGGGCTGCTCGCGACCGCGATCGAGGATCCCAACCCCGTCCTCTACTTCGAGCACAAGCATCTCTACCGCCGCCTGAAGGCCGACGTGCCCGAGGAGCGGTACACGATCCCGTTCGGCGAGGCCCGAACTCACCGCGAGGGCGAGGACATCAGCGTGATCACGTGGGGCGCGATGGTGCACACGGCCGACGAGGCGGCCGAGGAGCTCGCGCGGGAGGACGTCTCCGTCGAGGTGATCGACCTGCGCACGGTGATGCCGTGGGACAAGAAGGCGGTCCTCGCCAGCGTCGAGAAGACGTCGAAGGTGCTCGTCCTGCACGAGGACACCCGCACCGGTGGCTTCGGCGCGGAGATCGCCGCCACGATCGCCGAGGAGGCGTTCGAGTCGCTCGACGCCCCCTTGAAGCGGATCGCGGCCCCGGATTCGCCCGTGCCGTACTCGCCCCCGCTGGAGAAGGCCTTTCTTCCGCAGGTCGAGACGGTCGCCGCGGGGCTGCGCGAGCTGGCCGCTTACTGATGGCCACCGGCACGATCATCGAGGTCGTCATGCCGCAGATGGGCGTGTCCGTCTCCGAGGGGACGGTCGTCAAATGGCTGAAGGCCGAGGGCGAGACGATCGAGGCCGACCAGCCGCTGCTCGAGATCTCGACCGACAAGGTCGACACCGAGGTGCCGAGCCCGGGCACGGGTATCGTGGCCAGGATCCTCGTTCACGAGGGCGAGACGGTCGACGTCGGCGCGAAGCTTGCCGAGATCGCGCCGGAGGGCGCCGAGCCCGCGGCGGCAGCGCCCGAGCCCACCCCGGAGCCCGAGCCCACCCCGGAGCCCGAGCCCACCCCGGAGCCCGAGCCTGCCCCGGAGCCCGCCACGGCTGCGGCGGCCGCCGAGGCCGACGCGCCCTCGAGCGCGGAGACGACGGCGCCTGTCGCGCCGCCTGCTCCTGCGCCCGCTCAGGCGGCGCCGGTCGCGGCCGGCGACGGCAGCGAGAACGGCAAGTCGTTCGTCTCGCCGGTGGTCGCGCGCATCGCCGCCGAGCACGGCGTCGACGTCGGGGCGATCCAGGGCACCGGCCAGAGCGGCCGCGTGACGAAGAAGGACATTCTCGCGTATATCGCCTCAGGTGCTCCCGCACCTGCTGCGGCGGCGACGGCCCCGGAAGCCCCCGCCCTGCCGCCCTCACCGGCGCCGGCTGCGGCTGCCCCGCAGGCGCCCGTCGCATCTGCTCCTGCTGCTCCCGAACCGCAGGTCGGAGAACAGCAAGAACCCATTAACGCGATGCGCAAGGGCATCGCCGAGCACATGCGCCGCTCGCTCGACACCGCCGCCCACGTGACGAGCGCGATCGAGGTCGACATGTCGAAAGTGGTCGCGATCCGGGAGAAGCTCAAGGCCTCGTACCAGAAGGACTACGGCGTGAACCCGACCTACCTGGCCTTCGTCGGCCGGGCAGCGGTCGACACGCTTCGCGACTACCCGTGGATCAACGGCGAGCTGCGCGGCGACCAGATCGTGACGCGCTCCTACGTCAACCTCGGGATCGCGGTCGAGCTCACCGACGGCAAGGGGCTGATCGTCCCCGTGATCAAGAACGCCGAAGGGCTCAATCTGCTCGGGCTCGCCCGCTCGATCGCCGACATCGCGGCTCGCGCCCGCGACAAGAAGCTCCTGCCGGACGACGTCCAGGGCGGGACGTTCACGATCACCAACCCGGGCGGCTACGGCACCTTCCACGGGACGCCGGTGATCAGCCAGCCGCAGGCAGGCATCCTGGGCACCTATGCGCTGGTCAAGCGCCCCTGGGTCGTCCAGGACGAGCTCGGCGACGACGTGCTCGCGATCCGCCCGATCATGAACATCACGCTCACCTACGACCACCGCCTGGTCGACGGCGCGCTCGCCGGCCGCTTCCTGCACGACCTGCGCAAGAAGCTCCAGGGCTGGGGCGAGGACCAGTACTAGGGGAACCAATGGTTCCCCTAGTAGACCCCTCCTTCGCTCGCTTCGCTCGCATTGCCCTTCACGAGAGGTTTCTGTGCCGCGCCCGTCATGCCGGTCGCGGCGGCGGACTGACCCCAGCCCACTCGTAGACTGAGCCCATGGCGCAGCACCTCTGGGTCGTCCGCCGCCGACGCGGCGGGCCCTGGGACTGGTCGCGCGACCTTCGCGAGCAGGACGGCTGGGACGAGCACGCCGCCATCATGGACCGCTTCGTCAAGGAGGGCTTCGTCCTGCTCGGCGGCCCGCTGGAGGGCGAGCAAGAGGTGCTGCACGTCGTGCGGGCGGAGTCGAAGGAGGCGATCCACGCGCGGCCGGCCGAGGACAACTGGACGCAAAACGGCATGCTCGAGACGGTGTCGGTGGAGGGCTGGACAACCCTCCTCGACGGGCTCGGGGTCTGACGGCCCGACACACTACGCGTGGCTAGAGTCACACGCGTGCAGGCCCACGTGATCCACCTCGGCGAGACGCCCTACCTCGAGGCACTGGCACTCCAGCGGGAGGTTGCGGCTGCAGTCCAGACGGGGAGAGCGCTGGACACGGTGATCTTCCTCGAGCACCCGCCCGTGGTCACGCTGGGCAGGCGCACGGACGAAACAGAGCTCCACGTGCCCGAGCAGGCCGACGTCGAGGTGGTCGAGACCGACCGCGGCGGGAAGTCAACGTTCCATGGGCCCGGGCAGCTCGTCTGCTACCCGATCCTCGACCTCAACCGCCACGGCCGTGACGTCCGCAAGTACTGCCGCGACCTCGAGGAGTCAATAGTGCAAACGCTTGCAGCGTTTGCACTAGAAGGGATCCGCATCGACGGACTCACGGGAGTGTGGCTGACCCCGCCCCCAAGGAAGATCGCGTCGATCGGCGTGCACATCTCCCGCTGGGTGACCACGCACGGCTACGCGCTGAACGTCGATCTCGACCCTGCGCCGTTCACGGAGTGGATCACCGCCTGCGGGCTCGAGGACGCCGCGTTCACGACGATGGCACGCGAGCTCGGCCGGCCGCTCACCGTCGACCAGGTGCGTCCGGCCGCCGTGGCCGCGCTGGCCGAGGTGTTCGGCCTCGAGCTCGTCGAGGCGGCCGACCTGCCGCAGCTCACGGCCCGATGAAGCGCCTCACGCTGGTGTTGCTGCTCGCCGCGGCGAGCGCCGGAGGAGCCGCGCTCGCCGCGGGCCCGGCACCCCGGAACGTCGACCTGCTCCGCACGTTCGGTCCCGGCGTGGCGAAGGTGAAGGCCGTCACCACCGTGCCGATCCTGCTGCCGCGCACGCTTCCGCTCGGAGGCCGCTACAAGCTGTATCCACGCGGCTCGGGCGCCCGCACGTCCTATGTCTTCTCGCTCGAGGGCGCCCCGAACTGCCTGGGCGCCAACGCCTGCTTCGTCGCCACCTTCGCAGGCAAGCGCGGCGGCCGGTTGCCCGGCCGGCCGAACGTGCGCCTCTCCTCCGGCGACCCGGCGATCTTCCGGCTGTTCAGCTGCGGCGGTTCCTGCTCGCCAAACTCCTTCTGGTTCACGCACCGCGGCTTGCTCTACAGCTGGCAGGTGAAGGACCTGCCGAAGGGCGAGCGCGCGATCATGATCCGGATGGCGAACGAGGCGATCGCCGCGGGCCCGCGCTGAGGTGAGCCCGAGCAGGCTGGAGACGTTCGCCGACGGCGTCTTCGCGATCGCGGCGACGCTGCTGATCCTCAGCGTGGACGGCAAGGTCGGCGTTGACGGGAGCGGGAGCGGCCTCGGCGGGCAGCTCACGCACGCCTGGCCGCAGTACGTCGCCTATGCCGTCAGCTTCTTGACGATCGGGATCATGTGGGTCAACCATCACCGGTTGATGACGCAGATCGACAGCATCGACCGGCGCTTCCTGCTGATCACGGTGGTGTTCTTGATGGCGATCGCCTTCCTCCCCTTCCCGACGAGGCTCGCGGCCGAGCACGTCCATGGGGAAGGCGCCCGGGCCGCTGCGCTCGCCTACGGATTCACATGTACGGCGATTGCGGTTCTCTTCAACGCGATCTGGCTCTACGCCTCGCGCGGCAGGCGGCTGCTCCGGAGCGATGCCAACGAGCGCGTCGTCAAGGGGATCACGCGGACGTACCTCCCCGGCCCCTGGATCTACCTGACCGCGACACTGGTCGCCTTCGCCAGCCCGGCTGCGAGCATGATCCTCTATCTCGTGATCACCGGCTTCTACGTGTTCGAGAGCAGCCTGTTCGGCGGAAAGACCGCCGCCGACCTCTAGACTCAAGCGCATGGAGCAGTCGCTCCCCGTCGCCGATCGGCCGCGCCGCCCAGAGTGGATGAAGGTGCGCGCGCCGCGCTCGGACTCGCGCTACCACGACGTCCGCGAGCTGATCCACGGCGCGGGCCTGCACACGATCTGCGAGGAGGCCCGTTGTCCGAACATCGCCGAGTGCTGGGGGCGCGGGACGGCCACCTTCCAGATCCTCGGCGACACCTGCACACGGGCGTGCCGCTACTGCTACGTCCAGTCCGGCCGACCGGAGTCGCCGCCCGACCCCCTCGAGCCACTCCGGCTGGCGCAGACGGCCGCGCGGATGGAGCTGAGGCACGTCGTGGTGACGTCGGTCGACCGCGACGACGTCCCCGACCGTGGCGCCGGGCACTACGCGGCCACGATCCGCGCGCTCCGGCACAAGCTGCCGCAGGCGTCGATCGAGGTGCTGACCCCTGATTTCCTCGGCGTCGAGGAGGAGGCGCTGCAAACGGTGCTCGGAGCGGCGCCTGACGTCTTCAACCACAACATCGAGACCGTCCGCCGCCTGCACGCCCGGATGCGCGGGGCGAAGGCGTCGTACGACAAGGCTCTCTGGCTGCTCGGGCGCGCCAAGGAACTCGCGGCCTATCCCGTCCTGACCAAGAGCGGGGTCATCGTCGGCCTGGGCGAGACGAACGACGAAGTGGTCGAGACGATGCGCGACCTGCGCGCCCACAGCGTCGACGTCGTCACCATCGGCCAGTACCTCCAGCCCTCGCCGAAGCACGCCCGGATCGACCGCTGGGTGCACCCGGACGAGTTCCGCTGGTTCCGCGAGCAGGGCGAGGTGCTCGGCTTCGGCTCGGTCTTCTCCGGGCCTCTGGTCCGCTCGAGCTACCGCGCGGACGAGCAGCACCATGCCGCCGAGTCCGGCGGCGCGGTAGCGTACTGAGCATGGGCATCTGGCAGCGCATCAGCTCCTGGCGGAGCAAGGACGACGCGGAGCGCGTCGCCGAGGGCGCCGGCCCGGAGCAGGCTGATCTGGACACCGCGGTCGAGGACTACGAGAGCCTCAAGGACGACCGGTCGGTCGGCGGCTCCTACATCGCCGGCGGCATGGCCGACTACGAGCGCGACTCCGAGTCGCCGCGGCCGTAGGGCTCACGGCCCGGCTGCCCCGCCGGCGACGGCCTTGGCAGCGTTCACGAGCCCGGCGCCGAAGGCCTCCTTCGCCTTGATCACCTTCCCGCCCGGGTGGCAGTAGCCCGGGGCACGCGGCGCCGGTCAGATCCGTGTTCGACACGTCCGTCGCGCTGAGCGGCGGCGTCGCGTTCGTCAGCAACTTGACGGGCGTCACCGCCGACTTCTTCAGGAACTTGACCAGGCCCGTCGGGCCGACCCTGAGCTCCGGATGTGCGCTCGCGATCAGAGCCAACGTGGCGGAGGCATGCGGGCCGCCATCGACGTGCCCTGGATCGCGCCGTCGCGTCGTCGACCCCGGTTCAGGGCAACCCTAAAACGGCCGGCGACTCGGAATCAACCCAAGCGTCCGACCTGGACGTGCCGGAAGCAGCCGACGAGGTGGTCGTTGACCAGACCGCACGCCTGCATCAGGGAGTAGCAGACGGTCGGACCGACGAAGCGAAAACCGCGCCGCTTCAGCTCCTTCGACATCGCGCGCGACTCGTCCGTCTCGGCCGGGAGCTCGGCGAGCTTCCGCCAGCGGTTGACCCGCGACTCTCCGCCGACGAACGACCAGAGCAGCTCGTCGAGCCCGCCGGCGGCGACCGTCGCCCTTGCGTTCGCGACCGCCGACGCGACCTTGAGGCGGTTGCGGACGATGCCCGGGTCGGTAAGCAGCCGCTCGACGTCGCGCGGGCCGAAGCGCGCGACCGCCTCGACGTCGAAGCCCGCGAAGACGCGGCGGTAACCCTCGCGCTTGTGCAGGATCGTCGACCAGGAGAGCCCCGCCTGCGCACCTTCGAGGACCAGCAGCTCGAAGAGGTGGCGCTCGTCGTGGGAGGGGACGCCCCACTCCTCGTCGTGATAGGCGAGGTAGACCGGGTCGTGCTCGGCAGCCCAGCCGCAGCGCTGCATGAGGAGATCTTGCCGCGAGAACGAGGCTACGGCGCAGGCGCCGAGGATGTGTGCGGCGGGGCCCGGAGCGGCGAGCAGTCCTGGAACGGGCTCCGGCGGAGCGTGGCGACGCTGCCGCGGCTCCCGCGCGCGGTGACGAAGTAGGGGGCGCAGCGCCCGAGGGCTACCGCCGTGAAGGTAGTCGTGAAGCTGCCGGTCGAGGTCGCGCGGACGACGTGGACGCGGACCGACCCGGCGGCGGCGACCCGCACAGTGATGCGCTCGGCCGGCCGGAAGCGGACGCCGTGAACCGCGAGCGGCTCCATCGTCACCGCCCGCAGCGCGGGCGGTGAGGCGGCCGCGGCCGGAACCGCCGACCCTGCCAGGAGCGTGAGGAGCAAAGCGAGCCTCCGCACACCACACAGGGTAGCGTGAGACGGGTGGGCCGGCACGGTCACGCGCCGGCCCACCCGCTCTTTCCCGGTTAGCTCAACGCGAGCTGCCAGGCGCTGCGGCCGTGCGTGGCCGCAAACAGGACACGGTGCGCCCTGTCGATCGTCAGTCCGTAGACCGCGACGGGCGGGAGGCCGGTGGAGGCCGGAACCCATGCCGTCGTCCCCTTCGCCAGCACGTCGACGCCAAAGTCGGTCGACGCGTACAGGTCGCCGTTCGTGTCGAGTGCCACGTCGGTGATCGGCTGGTCGCCGAGGTCGTAGTCGATGTTCTTCCAGGTCGCGGTGTGCGTGCCCGGGTCGTACAGCACGTCGAACACGTGCCCCGGCGCGGTGCCGGCGGCGTTCGCGTACGCGTTGTAGCCCGAGAACGAGATGAACGCGTGGTTCGGGTCCGCCGGGTCGACCGTGATTCCGCTCACGAACCGCTCTGGCGTGGACGCGGTGTCTATGCGGTCGTACGTCACGGCCGAGGCCGTCGGGTCGTCCGCGTTCTTGGAGACGAACACGCGGCCGCGGCGCAGGCCGGCCCACAGCGTGGAGGTGTCGCTCGGGGCCCGCTCCGTGGCGACGACGTAGCCGGTCGGGCCGGGGTTCTTGTCGGAGCCCCAGGGAACCGTGCCCGTGAGGTCGCCGGCCGATCCGCCGAGCGGCTGCCAGTCACCGCACGTGGTGTCGAACGGCCCGGTCCCGAAGAACTCGTTGCACTGGGCGTCCAGCTGGGCCTGCGAGCCCGCATTGTCCTGCGTCCGCCAGACGTGCTGGAGTCCGATGAACCAGCTGTTGGCGGCCGCCGTGGCGGGGTCGGCGATCAGCGGAACGTAGAACGACGCGCCCTCGCCGCTTCCGAGCAGCGGGCCGGCCATGAAGTCCCAGCCGAGCTCGTCGTTCCCCTTGAAGTTGACGTCGCCGTTCGGCGAGAAGAACGTGTGCATCCGGATCTTCGGGTTCGCGACGTTGATGCCGGACTGGCCACCGTCGCCGAAGATGGTCACGGACCACTTCTTGCCGTTCGTCGTCGCCTGCGTCCCGTTGTCCTGCGTCCCGCCCTGGATGTCCTTCGCGCTCTTGGCGCTCGAGGACAGGCTCTGGAACTGGAGCGTCGGCAGGCCGTCGTTCAGCGACGTGATCGTCTTCGGGATCTTCGACAGCCAGTTGGTGCAGTCGTCCAGATCCGCCCCAGAAAGCCCACGGCTTGCGCACTGCGCGGACGAGTCGACGAACGAGCCGTCGAGCCGGAAGATGCCGCCGTCGTTCCCGATGAAGACGACGTCGGAGCTGAACGGCACCCCGGCGATGGCGTGCTGGTCCGGGTGGAGGCTGACGCCCTTCGAGTCGACCGTCATGTCGGTGAAGCTCGCCCCGTCGTCATGCGAGGTCTGAACCGCCCGGCCGTTCGACCGGAACGGGATCGGATCGCCGCCGAAGATCTCGTCGTACTGCATCGCGCCGCCGATGTAGACCACGTCCGGGAACCCGGGCGGGGAGTACACGGGCATGTCGTAGGAGCACTGCCCGAGGCAGTAGTTGTACGAACCGAAGCCCGGCGTGCCGTTGGTCGAGTTGGACTGCTTCGTCCACCCGCCGTTGGTTCCCCCGGTCACGAGTGTCGTCGCCGCAACTCCTCTCGCGTTGGCGACGGTATAGAAGTCCGCGCTCGCGCCATCGCCGGTGTCGCCGACATAGATTCGGAGGTTCGACCCGTCCGGAGCCAGCGAGAACTCGGTCCTCGAGAACGACGAGTTTCCGACCGTCCCACCACCGGCCGAGGCGAAGATCTGCTCCCACCCGCTGCCGGAATTGCGGTAGAGGCCGTAGTCGAACGCCGAAGCGTAGACGTCGTCGGACGTCGCGTCGATCTGGATGCCCGAGACGCCGCCCCTGAAGAAGTCGCCGCCGGTCGCCGACGTCGGATCGGTGACGTCCTGGGCGAGGATCAGCACGGGGCTGAAGCTGGCCCCTCCGTCGGTCGACTCGTAGAGGCCAACCTGCGCCGAGCCGGCGGGCGTGAAGCGACCGCCGTTCACCGACGAGGAGCCGTGCCGCGCCACATCGGTGCCGATGAAGATGTGGTCGGGGTCCGTCGGATCGACGGCGATCGCGCCGATCGAGCGGCCGGTCGCGACCGGGCACGTCAAGGACGACGGGTTGTCCGAGCAGGGGGCCGTCGGCGCGACGCTGCCGAAGACGCGCGTCCAGGTCTGGCCGCCGTCCAGCGACTTGTAGAGGCCGACGCCGGCCTCGGAGTCGCCCGAGCCGTTGGGCTCGCCGGTGCCCACGTAGACCGTCTTGCCGGTCGTGTCGTTCGGGTCGTAGGCGATCGAGCCGATCGCGTTGGAGGGAATCGACCCGTTGGGCTCGACCCACTTCACCTTCTTCGCCATGCCGTTGTCGGTGCGCCAGACGCCGCCACCGGCGGCGCCCAGCAGCATCGGGCACGCCTTCGGGGTGCACGTGGGCGAGACGGCGATCGCCGTGGCCCGGCCCGAGAAGACCGTCTTGTTCGTGGCGGCGGTGGACTCGCTGGCCACCGTCGCAGAAGCGGGTACGCCTTGCGGCCCGA
Organism: uncultured Actinomycetes bacterium; assembly: GCA_963775695.1. Taxonomy (GTDB): domain Bacteria; phylum Actinomycetota; class Thermoleophilia; order Gaiellales; family Gaiellaceae; genus DATBLE01. Next base: position 232,430 of record CAVZJU010000001.1, read on the forward strand.
CGAGCGTCCAGCCGCCCTTCGCCTTCTTCGCGGGCTTCTTCCCCTTGATCTTGGCTGCCGCCGCAGCCGCCGCCTGCCGCTGCGCGGGCGCGATCGTCAGGGCCGGGTACGCCTGGTTGGAGTAGATCTCCTGGTTCAGGCCGTCCACTCCGGCAGGCTCGCCGGTCCTGACGGCGTTCAGCGATGTCGCGAACTGCCCCTCGCCCACTCTCATGAAGTGTGGGCTGGTGACGCGCCCCTGGTGATGCTCGGTGACCCGTGCCTGGCTCACGCCGAGTGCGGCTCCGACAACGATCGCCATGACCACGAAGGCCCTCAGCGCGTACCGCCTGTGCGTCGGCTTCCGCCACTCGAATCGCTTGCTCATCCCTCCTCCTCTCCGTCGGCGCGGTTGGGCGCACACGCGGTCGACGCGCGAGGCCCACACCGCTCGATTCCTTCTCTTTGGCCGTCCATACGACGGCCGGGCGCGCTCAGGCGTCCGGGCAGCGTCGCCGCCTGCCAGTGGGTCGGGGTCATCCTCGAGCAGGACCCTGACCTGCCGGTGCATCCGAAGAGCCGTCTTGTAGCTGACGCCGAACTCGCGCTCGAGGGCGCGGGCGGTGACCTGGTCGCCGCTCGTGCGCACGAGCTCGATTGCGCGGAACCACAGCCTCAGGCTCGTGCGCGACTTGTGGAAGATCGTGCCTGCGGTCGGGTAGACGTGATGCCCGCAGAACTGGCACGAGTAGGCGGACCGACCCGCGATCCGGTGGAAGCGCGAAGCCTTCCCGCACGACGGGCAGGGCGTGCCCGCCGGACAGGACCGTTCCTTCAGGAATTCCAGACAGGAATCGTCGGTCGGAAACCGGCGATCGAACCCTGAAGGCGTCAACGGGAGTTCACCTCGAGACACGTAGACATAGACACGGTGGCAAGTACGTGCTGCATCTCCTTACGTGTTCTGTTGCCCCTCCTCGCCGCGCACAATCCTCGGGGCTCGAAGCTCCGGCGTCAAGTCGGATCGCGCCCGAGCCGGTCAGGCGCCGTGCGGCTTGGCCATCTTGCGGTAGTCGAGGGCCTCGTCCAGGACGGACTCCTCGACGCCCGCGTCGCGCGCGACCTCGCGCAGCGACCGGCCGGAGGCGGCGGCCTCCTTGACGATCTCGGCCGCCTTGTCGTACCCGATGTACGGGTTGAGCGCGGTCGCGGCCGAGAGGGTCAGCTCCGCGTAGCGCTCGTTCTGCTCCCTGTTCGCCTCGATCCCGTCCACGCACTTCTCGGCAAGCAGACGAGCGGCGGCGGCGAGCAGCTTGATCGAATCCAGGAGGTTGCGGGCGATCAGCGGCACGAACACGTTCAGCTCGAAGTGGCCCTGCATCCCGCCGACCGTGATCGCGGCGTCGTTGCCGACCACCTGCGCAGCCACCTGCGTGACCACCTCGGGGATCACCGGGTTGACCTTGCCGGGCATGATCGAGCTGCCCTTCTGGAGCTCCGGCAGGAAGATCTCGGCCAGGCCCGCGCGCGGGCCGGAGCCCATGAAACGGAGGTCGTTGGCGATCTTGGTCAGCGAGACGACGACCGTCTTCAGCGCACCGGACGCCTCGACGAGCGCGTCGCGCGCGGCCTGGGACTCGAACGGGTCCGCCGGCGGCAGGATCGTCAGCCCGGAGTCGGCGGCGAGCCTCTCGCGGACGCGGCCTGCAAACTCGGGGTGGGTGTTCAGGCCGGTGCCGACCGCGGTTCCGCCGAGCGGGATCCGGCCGACACGCTCGAGCGTCGCCTCGACACGGGCCGTGCCCTGACGGACCTGGGCGGCATAGCCGCCGAACTCCTGGCCCAGCGTCACGGGAACCGCGTCCATCCAGTGCGTGCGGCCCGACTTGACCACGTCGTCGAACTCCGTCGCCTTCGCGGCCAGCGAGTCGCCGAGCTGCCGGAGCGCCGGCAGGAGGTCGTTGACCAGCTCGTCCAGCGCCGCGAGGTGCACGGCGGACGGGAAGACGTCGTTCGACGACTGCCCCATGTTCACGTCGTCGTTGGCGTGGACGGCCTCGCCCGCGAGCGTCGCCATCACCTCGTTGGCGTTCATGTTCGACGACGTGCCCGAGCCGGTCTGGAAGACGTCGATCGGGAACTGGTCGTCGAGCTCGCCTGCCGCGATGCGGTCCCCGGCGGCCGCGATCCGCGCCGCCTTCTCGGCGTCGAGCAGGCCGAGCTCGGCGTTCACGCGGGCGGCGGCCGCCTTGATCCGGCCCAGCCAGCGCGCCACGGGTGCGGGAATCGGCTCGCCCGAGACCGGGAAGTTCGCGATCGCCTTGGCGGTCTCGCCGCCCCAGAGGTCCTGCCGCTCCTCGGTCCGGGCCACGGACCGAGTCTAGCTTCACACTGCGCGCAGGTGGCGCCGCTGCACGGGACGGTCCCGCAACAGCCGCCGGGTGCGCTCGGACAGCTCGGCGCTCGATGCCCAGCCGACGTACCGGCAGCGCGGGCACTCCGCTTCGCCGCTGCGAGGCTCGGTCTCGCGTACCGACCTACGGTGCCCACAGTTGAGGCACTCGACCTGCCGGAGACGGATCTCCATGCGACATGGATCGGCGTCGCTGCTCCGTGCGAGTGTCCCCCGTTCGAGGGATAGAAGGGTCAGGCTTCAGCCTGACCCTTGCCTTCGGGCGGCACCGGCGAAAGGCCCGGGGACAGGCTGAAGCCTGTCCCTTCTCGGCGAGCGGCATCGAGCAGCTCGCTCCATGTGACCAGCTTCACTCTGGGACGGCCCTGCGGCTCGCCGCGGCCGCGCTCCTCGGAGTCGATCGCCTCCCAGCCGGCATGGGTGATGTGCTCGACGCCGCGCTTTGCGAGCAGCTGCTCCACCGTCTCGGCGGTCGCCGCCGGATCGCCCCGCTGCAGCAGGCCGGCACGCGCGTCTTCGAGCAGGAGGTCGACGGTCTCGGTCGCGTCCTTCTTGTTCGTGCCGATCACTCCGCTCGGGCCACGCTTGATCCAGCCGGCGCAGTAGACCCCGGGTACTGCGGTGACGCGTCCGTTCTCGTTCGGAATCGTCGCGCGCCGCGCGTCGAACGGAACACCCGGCAGCTCGACACCGAGATACCCGACGCTGCGGAAGACGATCCCGCACGGAATCGTCTCGCGCTCGTCCGTGGGTTCGGCACTCACGCGCCCGGAGTCGTCGGCGACCAGCCGGTTGCGGACGATCTCGATCCCCTCGACCCGACCCTCCCCGACGATGGCGACCGGCGAAACGCAGAAACGCAGCCGGATCGCGCGCCGCTTCCCCGCCGCGGGCCGCTGTGCGTACTCCCGCAGCACCTCGACGTTGCGGCGCGCGTTGGTGTCGTGCTCGAGCGAGGCCTCGCTCGCAGGATCGAGCTCGAGCTCGGCCGGATCGACGAGCACGTCGGCGTCGGCGAGCTCGCCGAGCTCCTTCAGCTCCGGCGTCGTGAATGCCGCCTGCGCCGGGCCGCGGCGGGCGAGGAGGACGATCTCCTCGAGCCCGGAGCCGAGGATCGCCTCGATCGCCTCGTCGGTCGTGTCCGTCGGGCGGAGCTCCTCCGGCGCGAGCGCGAGCATGCGCACGACGTCCAGCGCGACGTTGCCTGCCCCGACGACCACCGCCCGCTCGCCGGAGAGGTCGAAGACGAGCCCCTGGTGGTCCGGGTGGCCGTTGTACCAGGCGACGAACTCGGTGGCCGCCCAGGAGCCGGGGAGATCCTCGCCGGGAATGCCCATCCGCCGGTCGGACTGCGCGCCGACTGCGTAGACGACGGCGTCGTACAGCTCGGCGAGATCGTCGTGCGTCAGGTCGCGGCCGACCTCGACACCGCCCAGGAACCGGAACCCGGGCTGGGCGGCGATCCGCTCGAAGGCCTTCGAGACCGCCTTGATCTTCGGGTGGTCGGGAGCGACGCCGAGACGGACGAGCCCCCAGGGCGTGGGCAGGCGCTCGAGCATGTCCACCTCGACCGGCAGGTCGGCGGCGAGCAGGTGCCCCGCCGCGTAGAACCCGGCCGGACCGGAGCCGACCACCGCGACGCGCAAGGTCATGCGCCGATCCTAGAGCGAGCTACCGCGCTTCAGTGCGAGCAGCCGGAGCCACAGCCGCCGACCGCCTCGGCGGGCGTGTCGTCCTCGACCTGGAACGAGTGGCCGCAGCCGCACGCCGAGGAGACGTTCGGGTTCTCGATCTTGAACCCGGACTCCTGGAGACCGTCCAGGAAGTCGATGCTCGCGCCCTGGAGATACGGCGCGCTGAAGGGGTCGACGACCACGCGGACCCCGAAGGCCTCGAGCTGGTGGTCGCCCTCCTGGGGGCCACGGTCGAACCCGAGGGCGTACTCGAAGCCCGAGCAGCCCCCGCCCTGAACGGCGATCCGCAGCACCTCGGCGTCGCCGTCCGGCTCGTCGGCCTGGAGTTCCTTGATCTTCACGGCCGCGCGCTCGGTGAGCGAGACGACATCGGTTCTGGAAGGAATAGCGCTGGGCTCTTCGAGAGTGGCCACGCGCCCATCGTAGCAGTGCGCCCGGCGCCGCCGAATCGCCGTTCCGGGACGACTTTGTGACACGCGCCGCGCGCATTGTTGCGCGGTTTCTCGCTTGCTTCGTGCGGCCAATGACGACTTGCTAGTGTCCGCCACGCGAGGCCGACGGAGGAGGAAGCAGGGCGTTGCTGGACAGCTGGTTGCCGTTCCTGATCTACGGGCTGCTCGCGTTCGCGATTCCGCTGTCGATGATCGCCTTCTCGTTCGTCTTCTCGCAGAAGCCGAAGCGGCGCACGCGCGCCCGGGTGATCCCCTTCGAGTCGGGGGTCTCGACCGGGCCGCCGCAGCAACAGCGGTTCACGATCAGCTTCTACCTGACGGCGATGCTCTTCATCGTCTTCGACATCGAGATCGTCTTCCTCTATCCGCTCGCGGTCGAGCTGAACGCCCTCGGCTGGTTCGCCTTCTTCGAGCTCCTGGTCTTCGTCGCGATCCTCGCGGTCGCCTACGTCTACATCTGGCGGAAGGGAGCGCTCGAATGGCGATGAAGCGCCTGAAGGACTACGGGCTGCAGTCGGAGCGCCTGCTCTGGCCGACCAAGGGCCCGAGCGTCTTCGAGCGCGAGCTCGACGTCGAGGAGCTGGAGTCGAAGCTCGGTCTCACCACGCTCGAGAAGGCGGTCGCCTGGTCGCAGACGAAGTCGATGTGGCCCGACCAGTTCGGGCTCTCGTGCTGCGCGATGGAGATGATCGCGATCGTCGACTCGCGGTACGACATCGCGCGCTTCGGAATGGAGGCGTTCCGCGCCTCGCCGCGCCAGGCCGACCTGCTGATCGTCTCCGGCCGGGTCGCCCACAAGATGGCCTCACCGCTCCGGCAGATCTACGACCAGATGCTCGAGCCGAAGTGGGTGATCGCGATGGGCGCCTGCGCGAGCTCGGGCGGGATGTTCAACAACTACGCCGTCCTCCAGGGCGTCGACCGCATCGTCCCGGTCGACATCCACGTGCCCGGCTGCCCGCCGCGGCCCGAGGGACTGATGGAGGGGATCATCCGCCTGCACGAGAAGGTGCTCGCCGGCGTGCCGCCGGCGTACGAGATCCGGGGCGTCGCATCGTGAACGCTCGGCTCCGCCTCGCTTCACGGGCGAAACAGCCCGTTTCCCCCGTGGGCCCCCTTCCCCAATCCCGGTCGCACCCCAGTAACCGCTGGGAGCGGCGCCCGCACATGTCGGGCGCCGCGGCGACCTTCCCGAAACTCACCGAGGACGGCGTATGAGCTTCGAGGGGGTTCCCGGCCTGGTCGAGACGCGGGAGGCTTACGGCGAGACGACGCTCGTCGTCGACCCGGCGCGGCTGATCGAGGCGTGCCGCTACCTGCGCGACGACCAGGGTTTTCGCTTCCTCGCCGACATCACACCGACCGACTACCTGGGCTGGAACGAGCGCCCGACCGCCGGTTACATCGGCACCGCGTGGGGCCGCGACCTGAACGCGCCCGGCTCGGCCGGCCTCCAGCGAAAGCCGAGCCCGAAGCCGAAGCGGTTCGCGGTGAACTACCACCTGCTGCGCCTGGAACGCGGCGCGCGTGGGCTGGAAGCGTCACCGGCAAAGCGGTCGACGCCCGGCCCCGTGAGCGCGCCTACGGCGCGACGCGTGAGAGTCCAGGTCTGGCTGGACGACGACGAGCCGGTCGAGAGCGTCGTCGGCATCTGGCCCACGGCCGACTGGCACGAGCGCGAGGCCTGGGACATGATGGGCATCCCGATCGTCGGCCATCCGAACCTCCGGCGCATCCTGATGGAGGACGACTGGGAGGGCCACCCGCTGCGCAAGGACTACCCGATCGGCGGCGAGCCGGTGCGCTTCTCGGGGGAGGAGTAGTGGCCGTAGCGCCGGAGAAGGCCGGGGCGGCCATCTACGACGGGACGCGGATTCCCACCCCCGTCCCGACGATGCTCAAACCCGACCCGGGCCTCGAGGACGTGCTCACCGTCAACTTCGGCCCGAACCACCCGTCCACCCACGGCGTACTGCGGCTGATCGTCGACCTCCACGGCGAAGACGTGGTCGGGCTGGAGGCGGTGATCGGCTACCTGCACACGGGCTTCGAGAAGAACATGGAGCAGAAGACCTACTGGAAGGGGGTCACCTACGCGCCGCGGATGGACTACCTCGCCTTCCAGGCGAACGAGTACGCCTACGTCGCCGCCGTCGAGAAGCTGCTCGCGATCGAGGCGCCGCCGAAGGCGGTGTGGATGCGGACGCTGCTGCTCGAGCTCAACCGGATCCACTCGCATCTGATCTGGCTCGGCACAGGCGCGCTGGAGATCGGCGCGATCGGCCTGCTCTGGTACTGCTTCAACGCCCGCGACGACGTGCTCGACCTCTTCGAGCTGGTCGGCGGGGCGCGCATGCACACCCGTTACTTCCAGGCGGGCGGACTCGCGGAGGACATCCCGTCCGGGTTCTTCACGGCGTGCAAGAAGTTCGCCGACGAGTTCCCCGACACGATCGACATGTACGAGCAGCTGCTCACGAAGCAGAAGATCTGGCTGGAGCGGACGCGCGGCCTCGGCCTCCTTTCCGCCGACGACGCGATCGCGCTCGGCCAGTCGGGCCCGGTGCTGCGGGCCTCCGGCGTCGAGTGGGACCTGCGCCGCGACGAGCCGTACCTCGCCTATCCCGAGCTCGACTTCGACGTGCCCGTCCACCACCGCGGCGACGTCTACGACCGGTACCGGATCCGCGTCGACGAGATGCGCGAGTCGGTGAAGATCATCTCCCAGTGCCTCGAGGGCATGCCGGGCGGCGCCTGGATCGCCGACGACCGAAAGGTCGTGCTGCCGCCCCGGCACGAGCTCCACACCTCGATGGAGTCGCTGATCCACCACTTCAAGATCGTCACCGAGGGCTACCGCGTGCCCGAGGGCGAGGTGTACGTCGCGGTCGAGTCCCCGCGCGGCGAGTTCGGCTGCTACCTCGTCTCGGACGGCGGGCCGAGGCCGTGGCGCGTCAAGTTCCGGGCCCCGTCGTACGTGGCGCTCCAGGCGACGGCGACCTGCGTCCACGACTCGCTGGTGGCCGACATGATCGCGATCGTCGGCTCGCTCGACACCGTCATGGGCGAGGTTGATCGCTGATGCCCGACCTCAGAACACGGGTGGAGGCGATCGCGGACCGCTACCCGGACCGGCGCTCGCTCACCCTGCCGGCGCTGCGGTTCGCGCAGGAGGAGCACGGCTGGCTGCCGCCCGAGGCGCTCCGCGAGGTGGCCGAGGTGCTCGACCTCACTCCCGCCTACTGCCAGGCGGTCGCGTCCTTCTACGACATGTTCAACCTGGAGCCGGTGGGCAGGCACATGGTCGAGATCTGCACGAACCTGTCCTGTGCGCTGATCGGCGCGCAGCGCGTGGTCGAGGCGTTCGAGTCGACGCTCGGCGTCAAGGCCGGTGAGACGACCGAGGACGGCGAGATCACCTTCCGGGCGGTCGAGTGCCTGGGCGGCTGCGGCTACGCGCCGGTCGTCGCAGTGGACAGCCGCTACCGCCACAACGTCACGCCGGAGGACGCAGCCGGAATCGTGGGGGAGCTCCGTGGCGCTGCTTAGCTCGCTGCTCGAGGGCGCCGACGAGCGCGACCTGACGAAGCTGGACGAGTACCGCGCGATCGGCGGCTACAGGGCGCTGGCCAAGGCGCGGGAGATGACGTCCGACGCGCTGATCGAGGAGATGAGCAAGGCGAACCTTCGTGGCCGTGGCGGCGCCGGCTTCCCGATCGGCCGAAAGGCGTCGCTGATCGCGCGCGACTCGCCGAAGCCGAAGTACGTGGTCGTCAATGCCGACGAGTCCGAGCCGGGCGCCTTCAAGGACCGCCAGGTGATGGACACGGTGCCGCACCGGTTGCTCGAGGGCTGCCTGATCGCCGCCCACGCGATCGAGTCGAAGGACGTGTTCATCTACATCCGCGGCGAGTACCTGGCCGAGTACGAGACGCTGCAGGCGGCTGTCGACGAGGCGGAGACGGCCGGGTTGTTCGACGACATTCGCGTCGTCGTGCATCGCGGCGCCGGCGCCTACATCTGCGGAGAGGAAACCGCGCTCCTCGACTCGCTCGAAGGCCGCCGCGGACAGCCGCGCCCGCGCCCGCCGTTCCCACCGGTGCAGGGCCTCTACAACGCGCCCACTCAGGTCAACAACGTTTGCACGATCGCGACGCTGCCGATCGTGATCGCGATGGGCGCGGAGAAGTTCGCGGAGATCGGCGCGGAGACCGCGCCGGGCACGGCGATCTTCTCGATCTCGGGGAACGTCGAGAGGCCGGGCAACTACGAGCTCGAGCTGGGGACGCCGATGCGGGAGCTGATCTACGAGCACGCGGGCGGGATCGCCGGCGGCAGGAAGCTGAAGGCCGTCATCCCCGGCGGTTCGTCCGTGCCGGCGCTGACGCCCGACCAGATCGACGTCCCGCTCGACTACGACTCGCTGGCCGAGCTGAAGACCTTCTTCGGCGCGGCGTCGCTGATCGTCGTCGACGACCGCTGCTGCCTGGTGCAGCTCGCGCTGCGGTCGACCCAGTTCTACATGCACGAGTCGTGCGGCAAGTGCACGCCGTGCCGCGAGGGGACGCGCTGGATGGTGCAGATCCTGGAGAAGATCGAGCGCGGCGACGGGGAGCTGTCGGACCTCGAGCTGCTGGAGTCGATCAACGGGCGGATCCTCGGCAAGGTGCTCTGCGCTCTCGGTGAGTTCGCCGTCTACCCGGTCTCGAGCTACATCGCGCACTGGCGCGACGAGTTCGTCGCCCACATCCAGCAGGGCCGCTGCCCGTACGCCGGCAGCTCGTCGATCGAGGGGATCCTCGCTCCGTCGGAGCAGCACCACGGCCCAGTGCACGTCGAGAAGCCGCTGGCGGTGATCGTATGAGCACGAACGGCAACCGGCCCGAGCTGGTCACGATCACCGTCGACGACGTCGAGATCCAGGTGCCGAAAGGCATCGGTCTCGTCGAAGCGGCGCTCTACGCCGGGATCGAGATCCCGGTGTTCTGCTACGAGCCGCGCCTCGGGCCGCCGGTCGGCGCCTGCCGCATGTGCCTCTGCGAGGTCGCGCCGGGGCCGCCGAAGCCGCAGGCCGCCTGCACGCTGACCGCCGCAGACGGAATGGTCGTGAAGACGGCCGCGACCTCGCCGATGGCCGCCGAGGCGCAGGAGGCGACGCTCGAGTTCATCCTCGTCAACCACCCGCTCGACTGCCCGGTCTGCGACAAGGGCGGCGAGTGCCCGCTCCAGGATCTCACCTTCCGCTACGGCCCCGGGAACACGCGCATGACGTTCGCGAAGCGGACATTCGAGAAGCCGATCCCGATCTCACCGACGATCGCGCTCGACCGCGAGCGCTGCATCCTCTGCTACCGCTGCACACGCTTCTCGGAGGCGGTCGCCGAAGACGGCCAGCTGGTCGCCCGCGACCGCGGAGCGAGCTCGATCATCGCCACGTTCGAGGACGAGCCCTACCGCGCGCCGTTCTCCGGCAACGTGATCGAGCTCTGCCCGGTCGGCGCGCTGACGTCGACCCAGTACCGCTTCGAGGCGCGGCCCTGGGAGATCCAGAACATCCCGACCGTCTGCGGCCTCTGCCCGGTCGGCTGCAACATCAGCGCGACCACCCGCGAGGGCAAGGTCAAGCGGATCCTCTCGCGGAACCACCCCGAGATCGACGAGGGCTGGCTCTGCGACAAGGGCCGCTTCGCCTACTCGCACCTGTACGCGCGCGACCGCGTGAAGGATCCGCTGCGCAAGGTCGGCCAGCGGCGCTTCGAGGAGATCTCGTGGGACGACGCGCTCGACCAGGCCGAATCGCTCCTGCGGCAGGGGCCCGTGCTGCTGGCGCTGTCGGGGTCGGAGACGGTCGAGCAGGCGGAGGCGCTGGCGCGGCTCGTGCGGCAGGGCCTCGGCTCCGACGCCGTCGTGCTGCCCGAGCAGGCCTCGCCGGCGATCGACGCGTTCCGGGCGCCGCTCTCGTCGATTCGGGACGCCGAGCGTGTGATCGTCGTGGGCGACGAGCCGGTCGAGGAGCGCGCTCCCGTGGTTGCGCTCTGGATCAGGGCGGCGCGGCGCGCCGGCGCAGAGATCGTCACCGTCGGCGCCGCAGGCACGAACCCGACCGTCCCGGGCAAGTCGGCCGAAGCCGTGCGGGCGCTGGGCGAGCAGGCACGCGGCGCAGTGCTGATCTGGTCGGGCCCCGGCGGAGCCGGGGGCGCCGCCGCCGCCGCGCTCGCCGAGGAGCTCGGCGCGGCAGCCGCCTTCTACCTGCCCTCGACCCCGAACGGCCGCGCAGTCGTCGAGGCGTGGCACGCGGCCGGCGATGGAGAGCCGCTCGCACCCGAGAAGATCGGCGTCCTCCTCATCTCCGGGGACGACGCGGCCGCCGACCCCGGCGTCCAGTCACTCGCAGACCGAGCGGACGCAGTGATCGCGATCACGATGTTCGCCGATCCGTTGCGCGGTTCAGCCGATCTCGTGCTGCCGGGGACGAGCTATCTCGAGCGCGACGGAACGATCGTCAACCTCGAGGGCCGCCCGCAGCGCCTGCGCCGCGCGGTGATCCCGCCGGCGCCGGACGAGGTCGCCTGGATCGCCAAGCTGGCCGAGCGCTTCGGCGTCGTGATCGACCCGCACACGCACGCGGTCGCCGCCGAGGAGACGGCGAAGCTGCCTGCGCGCGCCGAGTCCGCGCCGGTGAAGCTGCCGAAGGCGCCGCGGGCGCAGACGGCCAAGGGGGGCCCGCTCAAGCTCGTGCGCTACCGCTCCCTGTTCTCGGGACCGGCGGTCGAGCGCGTGCCCGAGCTCCAGTTCCAGCGGCCGGAGCCCGAGATCGAGCTCTCCGCCCGCGACGCGAGCACGCGGCACATCACAACCGGCGAGGACGTCGTCGTGCGCTCGAACGGCACCTCGGTGCACATGCGCGCCCGGGTCAACCGGCAGCTGGTCAACGGCACCGTCCGAGCGCCCGAGGAGCACGTGCAAGGCCTCGAGGCCGCCGTGGAGGTGAGCAAGCAGTGAACAACGGCGAGCCCTGGTGGATCGGGCTGATCAAGGCGCTGATCTTCATCAACGTCCTGCTGATCTCGATGGCGTTCCTCACGCTCTACGAGCGAAAGCTGCTCGCGCGCATGCAGCGGCGCCTCGGCCCGAACCGCGCCGGCCCGAAGGGGCTCCTCCAGCCGTTCGCCGACCTGATCAAGATGGTTCGGAAGGAGGCGTTCGCGCCGGTCGCGGCGATCGACACGCTCTACCTGCTGGCGCCGGCCTTCGCGGCCTTCACCGCGCTCTGCGCGTTCAGCGTGATCCCCTGGGGCGAAGGCTGGCAGATCTGGCACTACCACGTGAACGGTGAGATCGCCGACGTACCCATCTCCCTGATCCTGATCTTCGCGCTCGGCTCGCTGGGGATCTACGGGTTCATCATCGGCGGCTGGGCGTCCGAGTCGAAGTACTCGCTGCTCGGGTCGATGCGGACGTGCGCCCAGATGGTCTCCTACGAGGTCTCGCTGGCGCTGTCCGTGCTCGGCGTCGTATTGATGGCACACACGCTCTCGCTCTCCGGGATCGTCGACGCGCAGGTGAGAGACTGGTGGTACGCCGCACCGCAGTTCGTCGGGCTCATCTGCTTCTTCATCGCCGGTGTCGCCGAGACGAACCGTCCGCCGTTCGACCTGCCCGAGGCCGACACCGAGCTCGTCGGCGGCTATTCGACCGAGTACTCCGGCATGCGCTGGGGGCTCTTCCAGATGGCCGAGTACGTGAACGTGATCGTCCTCTCTGCGCTCGCGGTGACCCTCTTCTTCGGCGGCTGGGAAGGCCCGTGGGCGCCGCTCGGGCCGCTCTGGTTCTTCATCAAGCTCGTCCTCGCGATCTCGGTCTTCATCTGGCTGCGGGCGACGCTGCCGCGGCTCCGCTACGACCAGCTGATGCGCTTCGGCTGGAAGGTCCTGCTCCCGGTGGCGACGATCAACGCCGTGATCACTGCCCTCTTCGTGGTGATCTTTTGAGCCCACAGCCGATCGACAGCCTCAAGGGCTTCGCCGTCACCTTCGGCCAGCTGTTCAAGAAGCCGATCACACAGCAGTACCCCGAGTACAAGCGGCCGGTTTACCCCCGGTTCCGCGGGCGCCACCGTCTGCACCTGCACGAGAACGGCCTGGAGAAATGCGTCGGCTGCTCGCTCTGCGCGGCGGCCTGCCCGGCCGACTGCATCCGCGTCGTCGCCGCCGAGAACACCGCCGAGAACCGCGTCTCGGCGGGCGAGCGCTACGCGCGGATCTACGAGATCAACATGAGCCGCTGCATCTTCTGCGGCTACTGCGAGCTCGCCTGCCCGTTCGACGCGATCACCCTCGGCAACGACTTCGAGCTCTCGGAGTACTCACGCGACGACCTGATCTACACGAAGGACATGCTGCTCGCCGAGCCGATCAAGCGCGTGCCGGTCGCCGACCCGGACGAGTTCGACACGCCGATCCCCTACTACGAGACGGCCTCGTGAAGACCCGGAAAATGCTCCGCATTTCCCGGGTGGGGCGGACATGATCCTCGCCTCGGCCGGCAACATCCTCGTCTGGGTGGTTTGGGTCGCCGCTGCCTTCGCGTGTCTGGGCTCAGGTGTGGCCGTGATCTCGTTCTCGAACCCGTTCTACTCGGCGCTGGCGCTGATCGGGAACCTCGGCTCGCTGGCCGTGCTGTACCTGCTGCTCTCGGCCGAGTTCGTCGCCGCCGCGCAGGTGCTCGTCTACGCGGGCGCGGTAATGGTCATGTTCCTGTTCGTGATCGCCTACCTGGGCGGGAAGGCGGACGCGCCGTGGACCGGACACCTCCCTGCCCAGACGATCGCGGCGATCGTCGCCTCGGGCGCGCTGCTGGTGGAGATCGTGATCGTCATCGCCGGCCAGGCCGACGGGCACCTGTCGAAGGCGGCGGAGATCACCGACGCGTTCGGGAGCCCAAATGAGATCGGGCGGCTGTTCCTCACCGACCAGCTGCTCGCCTTCGAGCTGATCTCGGTGGTCCTGCTCGTCGCCGCGGTCGGCGGCGTGATCCTCGGCAGCCACTCGCGCGAGGAGTCGCCGGTGGAGGGCGACGATGCTCGGGCCTGACACCGCCGCGTACCTGATCGTCGCCGCCTTCCTCTTCACGACGGGCGCGCTGGGCGTGCTGATCCGCCGTAGCCCGCTGATCGTGCTGCTCTCGCTCGAGATCATGCTGAACGGCGCGAACCTGGCGCTGATCGCCTTCTCGCGGCACTTCGCGAACGGCGACGGCCAGATCTTCGCGCTGGCCGTCATGGCGGTCGCCGCCTCCGAGGTCGTGGTCGGGCTCGGACTGATCGTGGCGATGGCCCGCAAGCGGCTCGACCTCGACGTCGACAAGCTCTCGTCGCTCAGGGGCTGACGGTGACCGCCGCCGCCTGGACCTGCCTGCTCTTGCCGCTCGGCTCGACCGTGCTGATCACGCTGCTCGGCGGACACATCTCGCGGCGCACGGCGGGCTGGATCTCCACGCTCACGTCCGGCGCAGCGTTCGCGGCCGCCGTGGTCGTCTTCGCCGAGATGCTGAGCCGGTCACCCGAGGACCGCTCGGAGACCTCGACCGCCTACAACTGGCTCGTCGCCGGCAGCTTCAAGGTCGGCTTCTCGATCCTGACCGACCCCCTGTCGGTGTTCATGATGCTGATCGTCACCGGGGTCGGGTCGCTGATCGTCGCGTACTCCCTCGGCTACATGGACGGCGACGACGAGGAGCGCCGGTACTTCGCGTACATGTCGCTGTTCGTCTTCTCGATGCTGATGCTCGTCCAGGGCGGGAACCTGCTGTTCCTGCTGATCGGCTGGGGCCTGGTCGGCCTCTCGTCGTACCTGCTGATCGGGTTCCACCACGAGCGGCCGAGCGCGGTCGCCGCCGCCAAGAAGGCGTTCATCATGAACGCCTTCGGCGACGCAACCATGGCGCTCGCCTTCTTCCTGCTGATCCAGAAGACGGGGTCGCTCGACTTCGACGTCGTGTTCGCAAAAGCGAACGGGCTCAGCCAGACGGTGCTGGTGCTGGTCGCGCTGGGGCTGCTCGGCGGGGCGGTGGCGAAGTCGGCGCAGCTGCCACTCCAGACGTGGCTCCCGGACGCCATGGAGGGCCCGACACCGGTGTCGGCGTTGATCCACGCGGCGACGATGGTCACGGCGGGCGTCTATCTGATCGTCCGCACGCACCCGCTGTTCGAGCTGGCCCCGAACATCCAGGACACCGCCGCCGTGCTCGGCACGTTGACGCTGCTGATGGCCGGGCTGATCGCGCTCGTCCAGACCGACATCAAGCGGGTGATCGCCTACTCGACGATGTCGCAGATCGGCTACATGTTCCTCGGCGCGGGGATCGGCGCCTACGCCAACGCGATGTTCCTGCTGATGGCGCACGCCTTCTTCAAGGCGCTGCTCTTCCTGGGCGCCGGCATCGTCATCCACGCGCTGGGCGGCGAGCAGGACATCCGCAACATGGGCGGTCTGCGGCGGCTGATGCCGAAGACGTGGTGGGCGATGCTGATCGGCGGGCTCGCCCTCGCCGGGATGCCGCCGCTCTCCGGGTTCTTCGCCAAGGACTCGATCCTCGCCGCGACGCTCGGGCGCGAGGACTGGTTCGGGTACGTGCTGTTCGTGGCCGGCATCGCCGGGACCTTCCTCACCGGCCTGTACACCTTCCGGATGCTGTTCGTCGCGTTCGGCGGCGAGCAGTCCGCGTACGTGCGAGAGCATCCGCCGCACGCGGCCCACGACCGGCTGGTGGACTGGTCGATGGGACTGACCGTGGCCGTGCTCGCGGTGCTCGCCGCCTTCGGCGGGTGGATCCAGTTCGCCAACGTGTGGACGCCGATCACCGACTGGCTCGCACCGGTCGCCGAGCCTCTGGTCGAAGCGACCGGCAGCCAGGAGGCGGTCGCGAGCATCTGCGCCGTCGTCCTCGGCCTGGCCGGCATCGGCGTCGCCTGGTGGATCTACTCGGCCCGGCGGGCCGCCGCGCCACGGCCCTGGGCCGTGCTCGAGCACAAGTTCTACTTCGACGAGCTGTACAACGGCCTCTTCTACTGGCCCGCCGTCGCCTTCTCCCGCATCCTCGACTGGACGGTCGAGGGCCCGATCGTGAACGGCTCGATCGTCGGCGTCGCCGGCCTCACCCGCCGCGCCGGGGGCTGGTTCCGCGAGTTCCAGACCGGCCTCGTGCGCGTGTACGCGTTCGCGATCGCCGCAGGGCTCGCCGTCCTGATCCTCGTCTTCATCGCGGTCAGATGAGCCTTTTCGGACATGTCACGGGTCTGACCCTTTCACGCGACGAATCTGCACCACCTCGTCCCCAACTTCGTCCAACCATGCGCCGGGTTGGTCGTTTCCGCCATGTCAGGGGTTTGACCCCTGACATGGCCGGAGGTGTCAGGTGACGTCGCACGGCTGGATCACGACGACGCTGATCCTGCTGCCGCTGATCGCCGGGGTGGCGTTCTGGGTGGTGCCGATGCCGCGGGTCTGGGTCGCGCCCGCCGCGCTGCTCGTCTCGCTGTTCGAGGTCGGCTTCTGGATCGAGGCGCTCGTCCGCTACGACTTCGACCGCGGGGGGCTCCAGGAGTGGAACCACGCCACGTGGCTGAAGGACCTCGGCGTCTCGTACTCGGTCGGCTTCTACCAGGGCTTCTCGATCTGGCTGGTCGGCCTGACGACCGTGGTCATGTCCGCCTCGATCGCCTACGGCGCCTGGATGGGGCGCGACCGGCCGCGCGCCTACTACGGCCTGATGCTGTTCCTGACCGGCGCGATCGTCGGCGTCTTCACGGCCCAGGACCTTCTCCTCTTCTACGTGTTCTGGGAGGCGATGCTGATCCCGCTGTACGTCCTGATCGGCGCGTGGGGCGGGCCCGGCCGGCTGAACGCGACGATCAAGTTCGTTATCTACACGATGGTCGGCTCGCTGCTGATGCTGGCCGCGGTGATCGTCTACGGCCTCCAGGCCGGGACGTTCTCGATGATCACCGGCGGGACGAACGCGAGCGACTGGATCTTCCTCGGCTTCGCCGCCGCCTTCGTCGTCAAGGGGCCGCTCTTCCCGTTCCACGGCTGGCTGCCGGACGCCTACCGCGAGTCGCCAGCGGAGGTCTCGGCCGTGCTGTCGGGCGTGATCTCGAAGGCGGCCGCCTTCGGCTTCCTGCGCATCTGCTTCTCGCTCTTCCCGGCGGGGGTGCAGGACTTCCGCACGCCGATCCTCGTGCTGGCGACGATCGGGCTGATCTACGGCTCGCTGCTGGCGTTCCGGGCGCCTGACATCCGCGGGGTGATCGCGTACTCGTCCATGGCGCAGCTCGGTCTGATCGTGCTCGGGCTGTTCGCGACCAACTCGCTCGGGATCGACGGCGCCGTGCTGCAGATGGTCAACCACGGGCTCATCTCCGCCGTGCTGTTCATGCTCGCCGGCGCGGTCGAGCGGCGGGCGGCCACAGGCCGGTTCGAGTCGCTCGGCGGGATGGCGAAGGGCCGGCCCGCGCTGGCGACCGTGCTGATGGCGACCGGGATCATCGCGCTCGCGGTTCCGGGCTCGGGCGCGTTCGCGGGCGAGTTCGCAATCCTCGCCGGCGTCTTCCAGCAGGGCTGGTTCTATGCAGTCGTCGGCGCGGTCGCGATCGTGCTCGCGGCCATGTACGTGCTGCGCATGATCTCGGGCGTGCTTCATGCCCGGAAGGGGCCCGCCGTACACGACGCGGCACTCGACCTGCGGCCGGCGGAACTGGCGATCCTCGTCCCGCTGATCGCGATCCTGCTGTTCCTGTCCGCCTGGCCTGCGGCAATCACCGAGCGCGTCACGACCGGATCGCAGACTTCGGCGACCGTGGCAGCAGGTGAGTCGAAATGATCGCCGTCGCGCGCCCGCCGGTCGACTGGTTCTCGATCTCGCCGTCGCTGATCCTGCTGATCGCCGCCGGAGCCTGCCTGATGGTCGCCGTCCTCGTCCCGGACACCGCCCGCCGCGCGACCGCCGCCACCGTCACTGCCGGCGGTTTCGTCGGATCGTTCGTCGCCGCGATCCTCCTCTACGACCGCACGCCGGTCGGCATCGGCGTGTACGCCGACACCATCCGCCGCGACCGCTTCTTCGCCCTGGCTGCGATCATCCTCGCGGTCGTCGGCCTGGTCGCCGTGCTCGTCGCCTACACCGAGCACCGGCACGGCCACGTCGCCGAGTACTACGCGCTGCTCGCCGCCGCCGCCGCCGGGATGATGTTCCTCACCCAGGCGAACTCGCTGATGACGCTGTTCCTCGGCCTGGAGTGGTTCTCGATCTCGCTGTACATCCTCTGCGCGATCGACTACCGCAGGGAGCGGTCGCTCGAGGCCGGGCTCAAGTACCTCGTGATCGGCGGGTTCGGCTCAGCCGTGCTCCTTTTCGGCTCGGCGCTCGTCTACGGCGCGACCGGAAAGCTGACCTTCGACGGGATCGCCGAGGCGGTCACCGCGGGCGGGCTCAGCCACGACGCGCTGCTCCTCACCGGGCTGGCGATGATCATCGTCGGGCTCGGCTTCAAGGCCTCGGCGGCCCCCTTCCACATGTGGACGCCGGACGTGTACGAAGGAGCCCCCACCTCGGTGACGGCGTTCATGGCTGCCGCAACGAAGGTGGCGGCGCTGCTGCTCACGTTCCGGATCCTGGTCACCGCCTTCCCGCAGGAGCACGAGCTCTGGACGATCGCGATCGCGGTGATCGCCGTCTGCTCGCTCGTGCTGGGCAACTTCGCCGCGCTGGTCCAGAAGAACCTGAAGCGGCTGCTCGCGTACTCGTCGATCTCGAATGCGGGCTTCATGCTGATCGCCGTCTCCGCAAACAGCGCCCTGGGCGGACGCGCTCTCCTCTACTACCTGATCCCCTACGCAGCGGCCTCGATCGGCGCATTCGCCGTGATCGCCGCCCGCGAGCGCGAGCTCGGCCACGACGTGGCCGTCGACGACCTGGCCGGAATGGGCTGGGAGCGGCCGCTGCTCGGCGCGTCCATGTGGGCCTTCATGCTGAGCTTCGCCGGCCTGCCGCCGACCGGCGGCTTCCTCGGCAAGTTCTACGTCTTCTCGGCAGCATACGACCACGGGTGGCTCTGGCTCGTGATCGTCGGCGTGCTCGCCACCGCGGTCAGCCTCTACTACTACCTGAACGTGATCCGCGCGCTGTACCTGCGGCCGGGCGCCGAGCTCCAGTTCGCCGCGGGCGGCCAGCCTCCGCGCGACTCGCTGCTCCAGGTGGGCACGGCCGCGTGCGTCGTGGTGGTGATCGGCTCGTTCTTCGCCGTGCAGCCGCTGATCGACCTCGCCGAGAAGGCGATCGCGTCGCTCTAGCCTACGAGGTGAGCTGGCCCGGAGCCGGCCGCGCCAGCAGGCGCCGGATCGCAGGCAGCGACCCGATCAGCGCCTGGATCCCGAACACGACCAGGCATGCGATCAGCGCGGAGACGGCCGCCTGCGGCACCGCCCCCTCGGCGCGCAGCGGTGCGCGCAGCGCAGCGGCGGTGAGCACGAGCAGGAGGGTGACGACGTGCAGCATCGCCACCACGCGACGGTGTGGCATCGCATCCGGCTGGAGCTGCTCCTCGACCGCCGCGAGGCCGGCAACAACGATCGCGGGCACGGTCGCGAGCAGAAGATAGAACGAGAGCGTCGGCGCGTTCAGGGCGTCGGTGACGATCGCGAGCAGGACGAGCGCCACCGGGAGGAGCTCACGACGCGTCACGACCTGTAGCTTCGCCGTCCAGCCGGACGTTCCTCCGTTAGATTCCGGCCCATGACCATTCCTCTCACCTGGCTCGGGCACGCGAGCTTCCGGCTCGACAGCCCCGGAGGCAAGCGCATCTACGTCGACCCCTGGCTGACCGGGAACCCGAAGTGCCCCGAGGCCGAGCAAACGCCCGAACGCATCGACCTCATCGCCCTCACCCACGGCCACGGCGACCACGTCGGCGACACGGTCGCGCTCTGGAACCAGTTCCAGCCGCCGGTCGTCGCCCTCGTCGAGCTGCGCGGCTGGCTCGCTTCCCAGGGACTTCCGGCGGAGACGGCCCACGCGCCGAACAAGGGCGGCACCGCCCATGTCGACGGAATCAAGATCACCCTGACCGACGCCAACCACTCCTCGAGCGCCGAGGACGGAACGTACACCGGCGAGCCGGCCGGGCTCGTGGTCGAGCTCGAGGACGGCTTCAAGATCTACTTCGCCGGCGACACGAACGTCTTCATGTCGATGCAGCTGATCGGGCGGATCTACGAGCCCGACGTGGCCGTTCTCCCGATCGGAGACCACTTCACCATGGGCCCGCGGGAGGCGGCCGTGGCGCTCGAGCTACTGGGGACGAAGCGGTGCGTTCCTTGTCACTACGGCACGTTCCCGCTGCTCGCCGGCACGCCCGACGAGCTGAAGCAGCTGGCTCCGGACGTCGACGTGATCGTCCCCGAACCCGGCGAGACGATCGAGCTGTAGATGCGGGAGCGCTGGCTCGGGGCGACCGGGCGCCGCGTGCCCGAGATCGCAGTCGACGGCGACGTGGAATTGCCCGACGACGTCCTCTGGCTCGAGCAGGCGGATGCCACCGCGGTCCGCGAGGCCCACGAAACCGGACGTCCGGTTGCTGCCCACGCCGACTCGCCCGAAGCCGTGAAGGAAGCGCTCGCCCACCCCGAGGTCGCGTGCGTGCTCGTCCCGCCCGGGCGGCGCGACCTGCTCGAGCTCGACCTGACCGCGCTCACGTATGACTGAGGTCGTCTCGACGTTCTCGATCGTGGCGTGCGACCTCGAGGCGGGCCAGTGGGGCGTGGCCACGCAATCGAAGTTCCTGGCCGTGGGCTCGGTGGTGCCCTGGGCGGAGGCAACCGTCGGCGCCGTCGCCACCCAGTCGTACGCGAACCCGAGCTACGGCCCCGACGGGCTCCGGCTCCTGCGCGAAGGCCTGTCCGCCGAGGACACGGTCGCGCGCCTGACCGGCGCGGACGAGGACCGCGAGCAGCGTCAGCTCGGGGTCGTCGACGGCCGCGGCGGCGCGGCCACCTACACCGGCACCGGATGCCACGACTGGGCCGGCGGACGCACCGGTCCGTGCTTCGCCGCCCAGGGGAACATCCTCGTCTCCGCCGCCACGGTCGACGCGCTCGCCGAGACGTTCGAGGCGACGGCCGGAAAGCCGCTCGCCCAACGGCTGCTCGACAGCCTCGCCGCCGCCCAGACGGCGGGCGGAGACAAACGCGGCCAGCAGTCGGCGGCGCTGATCGTGGTCGAGAAGGACGCGGGCTATGCCGGGCTCACAGACACCCTCGTCGACCTCCGCGTCGACGACCACCCCCGCCCGATCGAGGAGCTGCGGCGTCTGTACGGCATTCACCAGGCGCTGTTCGGACGCACGCCGCGCGAGGAGTGGGTCGAGGTCGACGAGGTCCTCACGGCCGAGCTGCGCGAGCGCCTCACCCAACTCGGGTACGAGGAGGAATTGCCGGCGGCGTTCGCGCGTTGGTCCGGCAGCGAAAACCTGGAAGAGCGGGTCGACGGGGTCGAGCGGATCGACCCGGTCGTCCTCCGAGCCTTGAGGGAGGCCAAGTGACCGAGGGCTACGAGGTCGCGCACGTGGACGATCTGGAGGAGCTGCCGATCAACCAGGGCGAGTTCGTCTGGCGCCCCGTCCGGCGGCGCTTCGGGATCAGCGCGTTCGGCACGAATGCCTACACGGCAAAGGCGGGTCAGCGGGTCGTCGAGGAGCACTTCGAGCAGGACGGCCACGAGGAGATGTACGTCGTCCTCCGCGGCCGCGCGACGTTCGCGCTCGGCGACGACGAGGTCGATGCGCCCGCGGGGACGATCGTCTTCGCGCGGCCGGGGACGAAGCGCGGGGCGATCGCGGCCGAGGACGACACCGCGGTGCTCGCTGTCGGCGCGAAGCCCGGCGTCGTCTTCGAGCCCTCGCCGTGGGAGGACATCTTCGCCGCGTTCTCCTACGCGGAGAAGGGCGAGGTCGACACCGCGCGGGAGATGATCGCCGGCGCGATCGACCGGCGGCCCGACGAGTGGCAGGGACACTTCAACGCGGCCTGCTTCGAGATCCTCTACGGCGACAAGGAGGCCGGGATCGCGCACCTGCAGCGCGCCCATGAGCTCGAGCCCGAGCGCGTCTCCGAGGCGGCGGCGAAGGACAGCGACTTCGACGCCGTACGCGACGACCCGCGAGTGTCAGCGATCGCCGGGTAAGCGCACGTCGCCGGCCAGGTCGCGGAGACCGGGCACCGGGTCGTGCTCCGGCCTGGCGACGAGCAGCAGTGCGCCGTGCTCCTCGCCCGCGAGCGCCGACACGAGCATCTCGAGGCCGACCGCCAGTGCGAACGCCTTGTGCGCCCGGTCGCCGCCGAAGGGAACGAGCTCCTCGGGCGGAGCCAGCCCTGCGAGGACGTCGCCGTGCGTGACGCGACCCATCGAGACGTCCGCAACCAGCGGCCCGCCGTCCGAGCTCGGGACGGCGATCGCAATCGGGTTCGTCCCCGCGAGCGGCGGCCCGCCGTCGGGCGAGGCGAGCCGTTTCGGCGAGGTTGCGGTCAGCGCCGCTGCGAGGCCGCCCTCGGCGAGGCGTCGCACCCAGTAGCCGAGCGACCCGGTCGGGAAGCAGCGCACGGCGACGACGACACGGGCGTTGGTGGGCGGCTCGGCGAGCACCGCGTCGCAGATCGCCGCCAGCGTCAGGTAACCGAGCGTGCCGGTGCCGTCCCAGCGCTCGTAGCCGGGCTCGGCGACGACTCGTTCCGGGCGGGCAGACGGTTCGATGTCCGGCAGCGTCTCCAGCCAGTCGATGCGTGCCAGACCGTGACTCGTCTTTCCGCGACGCTCGGCGTCGAGGAAATGGTCGGCGAGGGTGGCTGCGTCGGCCTCGGAGAAACCGAGCGCCCGCAGCCGGTCGAGAGGAGTGACAACTGACTTGGTGACAGGATGAATCCTGTCACCAACACCTCTCTAGCTGAGGACCGGCAGCGCCTTGAACGTCTGCCGGCCTGCGTGGATCGCCTCGGCGATCCGGACGATCTCGCGTGACGTCTCCGAATCGGGCTCGGCCCAGACGAGCGGCTCGCCCTCGTCGCCGCACTCGCGCAGCCGCACGTCGAGCGGGACCTTGCCGAGCAGCGGCACCCCGAGCTCCGTCGCGAGCCGCTCGCCGCCGCCCGTGCCGAACACGTCGGAGGTCATGTTCTCGACCACCCCGATCAGGCGCATGTTCGTCTTCTGCGCCATCGTCGCCGCCCGCGACGCGACCTCCTGCGCGAGCGGCTGCGGCGTCGTCACGATCACCGCCTCTGCACGCGGCAGCAGCTGGCCGAGCGAGATCGAGACGTCACCTGTCCCGGGAGGCATGTCGACGAGCAACAGGTCGAGCTCTCCCCAGTGGACGTCGGACAGAAACTGTTCGAGAGCGCGATGGAGCATCGGCCCGCGCCACATCACGGGCGCGTTGTCGTCCAGGAAGAAGCCGATCGACATCAGCTTCAGGTCGTCCTTCACCGGCGGGACGATCATCTTGTCGACGACGACCGGCTTCTGCGACACGCCGAGCATGTGCGGGATCGAGTGGCCGTAGACGTCGGCGTCGAGAACGCCGGTGCGATGGCCGAGCGACGAGAAAGCGGCGGCGAGGTTCACGGTCAGCGACGACTTGCCGACGCCGCCCTTGCCGCTCGCGACCGCCAGGACCCGCGTGTTCCGGTCGACGGAGATCCCTTTGCTGCGGCTCTCGATGCCGCCGCGCAGCTTCACCGACAGGGCGGAGCGCTCCTCGGCGCTCATCACGTCGAAGCCGAGACGCACCCGCTCGACGCCCGGGACCTTTCCGACGTGCTCCAGGACCTGGCTCTGGAAACTCTCCCGAAGCGGGCAGCCTGCGACGGTCAGCGCGATCGTCACCGAGACGTCGCCGCCGTCGATCTCGATGTCGCGCACCATGTCGAGCTCCGTCACCGGCCTGCGGAGCTCCGGGTCGATGACGTTCTCGAGCGCCTTCAGGATCGCGTCGCGGACCGGAGCCATCTTCCTGAGCGTAGCCGTTTCGAGCCTTCTAGCCCGCGGCCGCGGTGAGCTCGGCCAGCGCCGTCACCGTCCGCCAGTTCCGGGTGGTCGCGGCGACACCGAGCCGACGCTCCAGCAGGGCGTTGTTCAGCTTGCTCCGCCCGTAGCCGTTCGGGAAGAAGAGGTAGACGTCCTCGCCCACGAGCTCGAACCACTCCGAGTCGAAGCTCTCTTCGCCGAGCCCCCGGACGCGCTGCGGATCCGGCTTCCCGGCGAGGAACGTCGCGTAGAGCGTGCTCTCCTTGCCCTTCGGGCGGCCGAACGGGTTGCCGGCCACGAGCTTCTCCAGTTGTTTCCGACTCCGGATCACGACCGCGACGTCGAGCCCGAACGAGCGCCGAATGCCCTGCTCGATCGTTTCCGCCAACGAGCCCGAGGCGCGGCCGCTGCGGAAGACGACGTTTCCACTCTGGACGTAGGTGCTCACGTCCGTGCAGTCGAGGCCTTCGACGAGCGCGCGCAGCTCGGACATGCGGATCCGGTTGTGCGCGCCGACGTTCACACCCCGGAGAAGAGCCGCATACGAGGTCGGCCGCGGCACGCCTGGGACAATAGCCTCGTGACCTGGGGTGGGCTCGTGCTCAAGAACCTCTTGCGGCGCAAGGCGCGCACCGCACTCACCGTCGCCGGCGTGGCGATCGGCGTCGGGCTGATCGTCGCGCTGCTCTCCATCACGGCCGGCGTGAAGAAGACGGCGAACGAGCTGATCCATGTCGGCCGGTCCGACTTCGGACTCTTCCAGCAGGGCGCCTCCGACCTGACCCGATCGGTCCTCCCCCAGAGCCTGGTCGCGAAGGTGAAGTCCGAGCCGGGCGTGGCCGACGCGGCCCAGATCTTCATCCGCGTCGGCAGCGTGGAGGACCAGGACGAGTTCCTGCTCTTCGGCTTCGGCCGGGGAGAGTTCGCCGACCGCCGGAACGTCGTGATCGCCGGGCGGCGGGCCCACGGCCGCGAGGCGATGTTGGGAGACGAGGCGGCGAAGGAGCTCCGGCTCGGGCCCGGCGACCTGCTCCACGTCGGGAAGCGCGCGTTCCCGATCGCCGGCATCTACCACTCCGGCGACCGGTTCGTCGACCTCGGCGCGATCCTCCCCCTGCCGGTCGTCCAGTCGCTCGCGCAGCGGCCACACGAGATCACCACCATCGGCGTCACCGTCGAGCCCGGCGCGAACCCGAAGGACGTGGCGAAGCGCCTGGAGGCGGCCTTCCCCGGCGTCACCGCGGTCGTCGAGCCAGGCCAGGCGGTGCGGATCGACACGTCCAGCCGCCTGCTCGTCACAGCCGGCTGGATCTTCTCGCTGCTCGCGCTGATCATCGGCGGGATCGGCGTCACCAACACGATGGCCATGTCGGTGTTCGAGCGGGTGCGGGAGATCGGGATCATGCGCGCGGTCGGGTGGACCTCGAAGCGGATCGCTGCGCTGATCGTCAGCGAGGCGCTGGGAATCTGCCTGCTCGCGCTGGGGCTCGGGCTGCTCGGCGGCTGGGCCGCGGCCGTGCTGCTGACCGAGCACAGCTCCTTGTCGACCCTCACCCAGGCCGACTTCACCGGCGGCGTGTTCGCGTGGGGGCTCGCCTTCGCGCTGGGCGCCGGGCTCCTCGGCGCCCTCTACCCCGCGTGGCGGGCGGTCACGCTGACGCCGATCGAGGCGCTGCGGCGGGAGTGATCTCGACGATCCGCCCGTCGCGGATCCGCAGCGTCCGGTCGGCGGCTCGGGCGACGTCCGGGTCGTTCGTGACCAGAACGATCGTCGTCCCGCGCTGGGCACGGACGCGTTCCAGGAGCTCGACGATCTGCACGCCGGTCGCGGTGTCGAGAGCTCCTGTCGGCTCGTCCGCAAGCAGCAGGCTTGGCTCGTTGGCGAGTGCCCGGGCGAGCGCGACCCGCTGACGCTCCCCGCCGGACAGCGTCGTCGGGTAGGCCGATCGCCGCTCGGACAGGCCGACCTCGCCGAGCAGGCCCAGGGCGCGGGTCACACGCTCCCCGCGTGCAAGCCCCCGCCCAAGCATCGGCAATTGGACGTTCTCGGAGGCGGTCAGCGTCGGGATCAGGTTGTGGAACTGGAAGACGAAGCCGACGACCGAGGCGCGGTAGGCGGCGCCGTCCACGTCGGAGACGCGTTCTCCGGCGACGTCGATCTCGCCCGCGTCGGGTCGGTCGAGCGCCCCGATCAGGTTCAGCAGCGTGCTCTTGCCGCAGCCGGAGGGACCCGTGACCGCGACGAACTCGCCTTCGGCGACGCTGAAGGTGACGTCGACGAGCGCGGCGATGCTTCCGTCCTCGAACGAGCGGGAGACATGGTCGACGACCACCTCCGCGCCGCCCGTGCGCCGGCTCACCGCGCTCTGACCCAGTACTTGACCACACGGGTTCCGAGCGCCGAGCGCACGGTCACCCGGAACACGACCCGGAACCCCTTGGACGAGAGCGGGAACTCGACGTAGTCGGCGAAGCGTCCGTTGAACTTCACGTTGGTGATGAACTTTCCGTCGCAGCAGCCGTAGTCGACCGGATGGACACCGCCGATCGGGTCGACGATCGCGACCGAGACGCGCCCGGCAAGCGGCTTGCCGGCGGGCGTGGTGACGACGACCGACCAGGGCCACCGGGCGTTCACCTTCGGCGTATGGGTCGGAGCGCGGAAGACGACCTTCGGCGGAGCGGCCGCCGCAGCCGGGACCAGCAGGAACGCGAGGACGAGCACCCCGCAGACGCGACTCTTCACGCGACGAATGCTATTCGGCGACCTAGCGCTCGGCGGCGGCTTCGGCCTCGCGTCGCTCCGACGCATAGCGCTCCCAGCGCTCGCGCGCGGCCGGGTCGGCCAGCCGGTCGTCCTCCAGGTAGGACGGAACCTGCTTGCGCGGATCGTGCTCGAGGACGAGATGTGCCTGGTAGGTCATGCGGAACTCGTTCGTCGGCTGGTCGGCGTCGACGCGCACGCCGTGCAGCGCCTCCTGGCCGTTGACGAACGCGACGAAGAGGTTCTCGCGGATCGGGATCACCTTGGCGAGGGCGGCCTCGATCCCCTCCTCCTCGTCCGGGTAGTACGTCGAGACGTGCCTGAGCTCAGGGCGGCGCTCGGGCCGGAAGAGGCACAGCGCGCCCGACGACTCCTCGTCTGCCTCCGTGAAGTAGAGCAGGCAGGTGACGGCGTACATCGCGGAATCGGTGTGCGGCCCCAGCTTGTAGCCGGGCTTCCGCAGCATGATCCGGCCGGCGCTGGAGATCAGGCCGCCGGCCATCACCTCGTCCGCGATCTCGGGGCTGAAGAGGTCGGCGAACTTGTCGCGCACGTCGGCGCGGAGCCGCTCGGCCAGCACGGGTGCGACCGCGTCGTGGAGGACGTCGTCGCGGAGCCGGCCCCAGGTGGCGCGGAACTCCTCGGGCGTCTCGAGGAAGGTCTTGTTGGTGGTGATGACCGGCAGGTCGGCCTTGCGGCCGTTCTTCGCCTGCTTGAAGTACTCGATCGGCGGGATCGTCGCCGCCAGTTCGCGGAAGAAGGGCTCCGGCAGGAGATCCTCGACCACGACGTGCGGGAACGGGTCGCGGTGGATCTCCGCGGCCTCGACCTTCGCTCTGATCTCGGCCCGCATCGGTTCGGCCGCCATCGCGGGCGATCGTACCAGCGGCCTGCTCACCCGCCGAGACGGTGCTCGAGCCAGAGGGCGTTCTCGACTGCGTAGCCTGCCCAGTCGTTGTTGAAGTACGCGTACACGTCGCCATCTTCGCGCCACTCCTCGATGCGGCGGGCCCAGGCGCCGAGCCGGCGGTGCGTGTAGCTGCCGTCCCCGCCGCCGTCGTGGAAGCGCAGGAACACGAAGTCGGCCGTCCGCTCCTGCGTCTGGAAGCGCCTGATCTCGGGGCGGTCGGCGATCACCAGCGCGACGCCGTGAGCCCGCAGCAGATCGAAGATCTCGTCGGCGAACCAGCTCGGGTGCCGGAACTCGAACGCGTGCCTGCCGTCCGGAAGAGCAGCCAGCGCCGCCTCCAGCCGCCGGTCGTTCCGGTGGAAGTTCGGCGGCAACTGCCAGAGCACCGGCCCCAGCTTGCCCGCCTCGACCAGCGGCTCGATCCGCTCGTAGAACCGGCGCACCCCCCGATCCATCTCCGCCAGCCGCTTGATGTGTGTGAGGTAGCGGCTCGCCTTCACCGCGAAGACGAAGCCCGCCGGCGTCTGCTCGGTCCAGCCGACCACGGCCGTGGTGGACGGCAGCCGGTAGAAGGTCGTGTTCACTTCGACCGTGTCGAAGAGCGTGGCGTAGTGATCGAGCCAGCGCCGCGCAGGCAGGCCGCGCGGATAGACCACGTCACGCCAGTGCGTGTAGTTCCAGCCCGAGCAGCCTATGCGGACAACGCCGCCGACATCGTCTCGCACAGCGCCGTTGTTCCCGCTGCCACGACGCGCGAACGTCCCTCGAGATCGAGCGGTGCAGCTTCGAAGGGCGGCGCCTCCGGCAAGTCGATCGTGTAGCCGCGCTCGCGGACGAGCAGCTGGGCCGCGGCGATGTCGACCGCACGCGCCGCCTTCAGCGAGCAGACAGCGTCGACGCGGCCGTCGGCGAGATGGCAGAGCGAGATCGCGAGGGAGCCGAAGATCCGCAGCCGGTGGACCACGCCGACGAGTGCCGGTGCATGGCGGGCGACGAGATCCGTGCGCGTGGCCTCGAGCGCGAGGATCTCGATCCGGTCCTTGGGCGGCTCCCCGTCCAGAGGCGAGCCGTTCAGCCTCGCGCCGCCTCCTCGCTCGGCGGTCCACTCCTCCCCGGTGCCGAAGTCGTAGACGTAGCCGAACGTCACGTCGCCCATCGTCCCGCCCTCGGCGACGGCGACCGACAGGGAGAAGAACGGCAGCCCGCGCTTCGCGTTGATCGAGCCGTCGATCGGGTCGAGCACGACGCGGGTATCACCGCCTACCCGGACTCCGAGCTCTTCGGAGACGAGCGTGAAGCCGTCTTCGGCCGCGTCGAAGCGGGCCACGACCGCCCGTTCGACGGCGGCATCGATCGCGGTGGTGTCGTCGCCGCCCATCCCGGCACCGACGACCGGCTCCCGGTCCGAGCGGGAGGGCAGCTCCGCGAGCACGCCGCGAACGTCCTCCACCGCGGCGCGGCAGGTCGCGAGCCAGTCAGTCAAGGGGCAGGAAGAAGAGCCCGGAGGTGAGCTTGGGGTAGAAGAACGTGCTCTTCTGGGGCATCGTGCGGCCGGCCTTGGCGACGGCTGCGACCTGCTCGACGGTGGGGGGCCGGAGCAGGAACGCGGCTTCGGCGTCGCCGGCGTCGACCGCTGCGCGCGCCTCGTCCGCGTAGGGCGTGTAGCCGACGTCGGACGCGTACCGCGCGACCAGCTCGGCGTCCAGCTCGCCCCGCTCGCCGCGCAGATAGCCCGACCCGGAGCGCGTGTACACCTCGGCGACGGCTCGGTCGTCGCCGTTCGACGACGTCTCGAGCGGCGGCAGCGGCTTCGTGCGCGCGGCGATGCGGTGCGTCGGGAAGATCGTCAAGCCGTCCTGACGGGTGGGGACGATCACGACCGGCATCCACGCGCTGGCCGCGGTTCCGTCCTCCGCGCGGAAGGCGAGCGCGGTCTCGTAGCGATGATGACCGTCGGCGATCAGCAGAGGCCCGTCGGCGAGCTCGGGCGGCGCTTCGCCCTCGACACGCCACAGGCGGCTGCGCACGCCGTCGAGCTCGACGTCGACCGCCGGCTCCCCCTTCGGTCCGGCGAGCGCGCCCTCGTAGAGCAGGAAGATCGGCTCCACGTGCGTCCGGGTCGCGCGCAGGAGCCGCAGGCGCCCCTCTTTCGGCCCAGCGTGGGTGCGCTCGTGCGGGAGGACGACACCCGCGTCGTAGGGCTCCAGCCGGAGCGCCGCGACCAGCCCGTCGCGGCGCCGGGCGATTCCATCGGGGCCGGTGTAGTCCTGCGCGAGCCACCACAGCGTGGGCTCGGCGTCCCGCGTCAGGACGCCCTCCGCCTGCCACTCGGCGAGCGCCCCGGCGGCGTCCGCCTCGTCGTCCGGCAGCGTCACGTGCACGACGTTGTAGGGGCTTCTCGTCAGGTAGCGCTCGCGGGCCTCCGCCGAGATCACGTCGTACGGCGGCGCGACCAGCTCGTGCAGCGGGCCCGCCCGGCGCTCGTCGTAGCGGAGCGCGCGGAACGGCTTTACCTCGGCCATCGCGGCCGAGCCTAGCAGCCGCTTTCGAGCCTAGACTCCGCCTTGTGAGCACGATCGCCGAGCTGGCCGAGGATCGCGTCGTCGAGGGGGTCTACGCGGTCGCGCGCAAGCGCCGGCTGCGGACGAGAGGCGGGTCGGCGTACCTCGCCCTGGAGCTGGTCGACCCGTCCGGTCGCATCGAGGGACGCGTCTGGAACGACGTCGAGCTGCTCGACGCGCGGTTCGACGAAGGCGACGCGGTTCGCGTGCTGGGGCGGGTCGAGCGGTTCCGCGACCGGCTCCAGCTCGAGGTGCGCTCCATCGAGGCCGCTCCCGACGAGGACCCTGCGGGGTTCGCCCCCGCGATGCGCCGCGACCCGGACGAGCTCGACGGCTTCCTCGAGTTCCTCGCCGGAGAGATCTCGCACGACGGGCTGCGCTCGACCGTCGCGGCGATCCTCGGCGACCCCGAGATCAGACGGCGCCTCCGCGCGTTGCCGGCGACACCCGACGGGCATCACGACTACGCGGGCGGGCTGCTCGAGCACACGGTCGGCGTGGCGACCGTCTGTCGCGAGCTCTGCCAGCTGCACCCGCGGCTCCGTGCCGACCTGCTGCTCGCAGCCGCCCTCCTGCACGACGTCGGCCGCACCGTCGAGCTCGAGCCGGGACCGGGGTTCCGGCAGACGGGCGAGGGCCGGCTCCTCGGCCACGTCCACCTCGGCACGCGGCTGATCGAGGAGCGTGCGGGCGACCTCGCCCCGGATGCGCGGGCCGAGCTCCTCCACGCCGTCGCCTGCCACCACGACGCCCGTGCGGCAAAGACGGCCGAGGCGGCCGTCCTCTACCACGCGAACCAGCTCGACGCGGTCGCCGCGACGCGGCCGGTCGACGGCACCTAACCTCGGGCCCGCATGGCCGCCGTACTGCTGGCGCTCGCCGCGAGCGCCTCGTGGGGAGTGTCGGACTTCCTCGGCGGCCTGAAGACGCGGGCGGTGCCGGTGCTGACCGTCCTCTCGGTCTCGCAGCCGGCCGGGCTCGTCCTGCTCGGGGCAATCGTCCTCGTCCGCTGGCAGCCGCCGCCGCACGGCCTGCCGATCCTCTGGGCGGTGCTCGCAGGCTTCGGCGGCGCGATCGGCATCGGCGCGCTGTACCAGGGGCTCGCGGTCGGCTCGATGGGCATCGTCGCGCCGATCACCTCGACGTCCCCGCTGATCCCGCTCACGGTCGGCCTCGCGCGCGGCGAGCGGCCGAGCGCGGTTCAGCTCGTTGGCATCGGCATGGCGATCGTCGGCGTCGCCTTCGCCGGATGGGAGCCGGGCGCGCCGGGCGCGCGGCGCCGGCTGAGCGCCGGCGCGGGCCTCGCCCTGCTGGCCGCCGTCGCGTTCGGCTCCTCCCAGGTCGCCCTCCAGTCGGCCGCCGCCGACGACCCGTACTGGGCGACCTTCATCCTCCGAGTCGCCTCCTCGCTGCTCGTCCTGGCGGCGATCCTGCGGCATCGCCCGGGTCGCAACCGGGGCGGGATGTGGCTCGTGCTGATCGTGATCGGCCTGCTCGACAGCGGCGCGACGGAGCTCTTCGCAGTGGCGACCACGAAGGGGCTGCTCAGCGTCGTGGCCGTGCTCGCAGCTCTGTACCCGGTACTCGTGGCGATCCTCGCCCGTGTCGTACTCAACGAGCGGCTCACAGTCGTACAGCGGGGAGGCGCGCTGGCCGCAGTTGCGGGCGCCGCCGCCATCAGTACGGGATAGCGGTCGATCGCCGCCGCGACCGACATGGCGGGCGCGGCACACACCCGACACGTGGGTGGTGGGAATTGAGGGAAGGGGGCTCACGGGGGAAACCGGCCGTTTCCCCCGTGCGAGCGAGCAACGCGGCGAAGCCGCGGCGAGCGTCAGATGTTGAAGCGGATGTTGAGGACGTCGCCGTCTTTCACGACGTACTCCTTGCCCTCGAGCCGCTGCAGGCCGCGCTTTGCCACCTCGGCCCGGGAGGCGCACTCGACCAGGTCCTGCCAGCGGATCACCTCGCAGCGGATGAAGCCGCGGGCGATGTCGGAGTGGATCGCGCCGGCCGCATCGAGTGCGGTCTGGCCGCGCCGGAGCGTCCAGGCCCGGGTCTCCTTGTCGCCGGCGGTGAAGAAGGTGACGAGGTCGAGCGCGTCCTTCAACCGGCCGGCGACCTCGTCGAGCGCCGAACGGCCGCCTTCCCGGAACGCGGCCGCCTCCGCTTCGTCGAGCTCGGCCAGCTCCTCCTCGAGCGCGAGGTCGATGCCGTTGGCGCCGTTCTCGACGACCACCACGGGCTTCGTGGTCAGCGGGTCGAGCTCGGGCGGCAATTCCTCGGCGTAGTCGGCCAGGGTCCCGCCTGCCTCGACATGAGCGAGTAGCCGCTCGAGGTCATCTACCTCCTTGCGCAGCTTCGGATCGCCCGACTTCGCCTGCTGGCGAACCCGCTCGAGGCGCCGCTCGACGTGGTCCCGGTCGGCGACGAGCAGCTCGAGCCGCAGCTCCTCCACCTCGCCGGAGTCCCGGACGACCAGGAGCAGGGCATCCACCTGTCGCAGGTTGCCGAGCAGCTGCGGCCCCGTTCCCGGGACGTCGACGACGCGGATCGAGGCAGGAGTGATCTTGCGCGCCTGCTCGACCGCCGCGACCGGCTTCAGCCGCTCGTCCGCGATCGGCGCCATG
This sequence comes from uncultured Actinomycetes bacterium, assembly GCA_963775695.1. Lineage (GTDB taxonomy): Bacteria > Actinomycetota > Thermoleophilia > Gaiellales > Gaiellaceae > DATBLE01. The sequence goes on from CAVZJU010000001.1 coordinate 264,904, forward strand.
CCCACGTGCTCCTTCAGGTCGTGCGCCTGCGCACCGGCACGCGTCAGCGCGTTGAAGAGCTGGGTCGCACCCGCCCCTGGCAGGCCGACGATGCCGACCTCGAGCGCCACAGCCGGAGCTCAGGCGCCGAACCCGACGCGGCCTTCGCGGGCGAAGCGCTTCACGTAGACGATCCGCCGCAGCGCCACGGTGTAGCGGCCGTCCTCGACGTCCAGCGCAAGCGATCCATCCTGGCCCGAGGACAGCGCCTGCTCGAGCCGGTCGACGGCGCCGGCCTCGACCACCGCGCCCATGATCTGGCCGCCGTCGAAGCCGATCTCGATGCGGACGCGCTCAGCCACGGGCGACCAGCTCCGAGAGGACGCCGTGCGATGACTCCGGGTGGACGAACGCGACCTCCATGCCGAAGAGACCCTGCCGCGGCGAGGCGTCGATCAGCTCGGCGCCCTCGCCCTCCAGGCGCGCCAGCTCGCCCGGGAGGTCGTCGACCTCGTAAGCGACGTGGTGCATACCGGGGCCGCGACGTGAGAGGAACCGCCCGACCGGTGTGTCGGCGTCGAGGGCCGCGAGCAACTCGACGTGGCTCGGCCCGACGCGCAACGACGCTGCCTCGACCCCCTGCTCCTCCTGCGTCTCCCGGCCCTCCAGCTCGGCCCCGAAGAGGCGCGCGTAGGTGGAGATCGCCTCGTCGAGATCGTCGACGGCGACGCCCAGATGGTGGATGCCCTTCGCGGCCATCGATCGCGATGCTATCTCTCAGCGCCGGTGCCAGGCTTCAGCCTGGCTCCGACACGCGTTCAGAGCACCACGCGGACGGTGCCGACGGTCTCGGCCGAGCGGGACTCGGGTTCGACGTCGGCGAGCATCGTGTCGAGCTGGTCCTTGTTCAGCGTCTCCTGCGCGAGGAGCGCCTCCGCCAGACGGTCGAGATGCACCCGGTGCTTCTCGATCAGGCGAATCGCCTCGCGGAACGCCTCGTCGGTCAGGTGAGCCTGCTCGGCGTCGCGCAGACGCTTCGTCTCCTCCGAGAGCGAATAGTTGTCCGCCCGCATCGTCCTGCTCGGCACCGCGTCGCCCATGCCGTACTCGAACACCATTGCGCGGGCGAGGTCGGTCGCCTTCTCCAGGTCGTTCGCAGCACCGTTCGTGACACGGCCGAAGACGACCTGCTCCGCAGCCCGGCCCGCGAGGAATACCTTCATCATGTCGACCATCTCCTCCTTGGTCCGGAGGAAGCGTTCCTCGATCGGCAGGTTGAGCGTGTAGCCGAGCGCCTGGCCACGGGAGACGATCGTGACCTTGTGCACCGGCAGCGCCTCGCCCATCAGGTACGACATCAGTGCGTGCCCCGACTCGTGGTACGCGAGGATTCGCTTCTCCTTCTCGCTGACAACCCGCCGCTGCTGGAGGCCGGCGACGACACGCTCCAGGGCCGACTCGAACTCGGCCTGGCGGATGCGGTCGAGGTTGCGTCGTCCGGCGAAGATCGCCGCCTCGTTGCAGATGTTGGCGAGGTCGGCGCCCGCGAGGCCGGCGGTCTGTCGCGCGATCGAGTGGAGATCGACGTCGTCGGCGAGCGGCTTCCCGCGTGTATGCACGGCGAGGATCTTCTCGCGGCCGGCCAGGTCGGGCGGTGCGACGAGAAGCTGGCGGTCGAACCGGCCCGGACGGAGCAGCGCCGGATCGAGGTCCTGGATGCGGTTGGAAGCGCCCATCACGACCACCTGCTCGGCGGTCGCGAACCCATCGAGCTCGACCAGGAGCTGGTTCAGTGTCTGGTCCTGCTCGCGGTTGAAGCCGTGGCCGCTGCGGGCCGCGCCGACGGCATCGAGCTCGTCGATGAAGATGATCGCCGGCGCGTTCTTGCGGGCCGTCTCGAACAGCTTGCGGATCCGGGAGGCGCCGAGCCCCGCGAACATCTCGACGAAGGCGGAGGCGCTCTGGGAGTAGAAGCTCGCCCCGGACTCGTGGGCGACGGCCTTCGCCAGGAGCGTCTTGCCGGTACCGGGCGGGCCGTAGAGCAGGAGACCTTTCGGGACGCGCGCGCCGAGTCGCGCAAACCGCGCGGGGTCTCTCAGGAAGTCGACCACCTCCTCGAGCTCGGCCTTCGCGTCCTCGACCCCTGCCACGTCCGCGAAGGACACCGACGTCGTCGAGTTCGGCTCGGTCAGGTTCGGCTTGACCCGGGGCATCAGCTGGATCGTGCGCCAGATCAGGAAGACGAGGATCGCGAAGAACGCGATCGGAAGCCACGTGAGCGCACCCTGAGTGATCTCGTGCGCCAGCGACGAGAGAGGCATGCACCATGCATCGGCAGTGGCGGACCGCCGCATTAGTACGCTCACGGCATGGAACTGCCCCTGCCGCCGCACTGGGACCCGCAGCGGATCGAGGATGTCCGGCGGGTTCCGTACGAGACCCGCGCGACCGAGGCGACCGACTGGGCGGGCGCGCACGACATCCGGCCCGCCCGCGAAGACGAGCAGCAGGTCGGGTTATTGCTCGTCGATTGCCAGAACACGTTCTGCACACCGGGCTTCGAGCTCTTCGTGCCGGGCGCGCCCGACGACAGCCGGCGGCTGTGCGAGTTCGTCTACCGCAACCTCGGCGAGATCACCCGGATCATCCCGACGCTCGACACGCACCGCGCGCTGCAGGTCTTCCACGCCGCCTGGCTGGTCGACGCTAAGGGGCGGCATCCGGCGCCGTACACCGTCGTGTCGACCTACGAGGTCGAGGCGGGCATCTGGCGGGCAGCCGATCCCGAGGAGCAGGGGAACCTGGAGCGGTACGTCCGCGGCCTGGCGGAGCGCGGTCGCTACCGGCTCACGGTCTGGCCGTACCACGCGATGCTGGGCGGGATCGGCCATGCACTGGTCTCGGCCGTCGAGGAGGCGGTGTTCTTCCACTCGGTCGCGCGGAATTCGCCGGCCGCTTTCCAGGTGAAGGGCGAGAACCCCCGCGTCGAGCACTACTCGGTCCTCGGCCCGGAGGTCGGAGGTCGGCGCAACGAGGAGCTGATCGAGCTGCTGGGCTCGTTCGACGCGGTTGCGATCGCGGGACAGGCGAAGAGTCACTGCGTCGCCTGGAGCGTCGAGGACCTGCTCCAGGACGTCCCGGCCGATCGCGTCTACCTGCTCGAGGACTGCACCTCGCCGGTGATCGCCTCGGGCTCGGTCGACTTCAGCGCCGAGGGGAACGAGGCGTTCGCGCGCTTCGCCGCCCGTGGAGTCCACATCGTCCGCTCCACACAGGCCATCGACTCCTGGCCTCGCCCGGAGCAGTCACCCCGCGCGGCTGCGGGAGCCTAGGAGACGAGCTCGAGGCGGGTGCTCGGGCGGAAGCGCCGTCCGACCTTGGCGGTCGCGCGGCCGTCGGTGAGCACGATGTCGCCGGTGAAGTCGTTCTCTCCCCGGATCAGCGACGAGCCCACGCCGTACGCGTCGACCGGCACGCCCGTCTGCTCGAACGCGCGGATCCGGTCGACCGTGAAGCCGCCCGAGGCGACGATCTTCACCGACTCGAACCCGTCGCGGTCGAGGGCCTCTCGAACCTTCCGCACCAGCCGCTCGTTCACGCCGCGGGGGTCGAAATCGCCCATCTCGTTCCAGAGCGCCCGGTCGACGAGCTGCCCGGACGTGTCGAGCCGGACGCCCCAGAGGCGGTCCTTGAGCGCGCGGGCGACCTCGAGCGACGTCCGCACGGAGTCGTTCTCGAAGTCGACGAGTACGACGATGTTGAAGTCGTCCGGTGCCCACTCGGCGAACTTCGTCGCCGCGAGCACTGTGTTGCCCCCGTAGGCGGCGATCAGCGCGTGCGGGACCGTGCCGATCCCGCGACCGCCCCACCACGACGACTGCGCATCGGTGGTGACGCCGATCTCGGCGCCGACCAGCGCCCCGGCGACGTGCGCCGCGTACCCGTCGCCGGTCTGCACCCGGTGGTGGTCGTGACGGGCCGGCATGAAGATGATCGGCTTCCCGGCGGCCGCCTCCAGGACCCGGGTGACGTTGGTCGAGATCAGCGTCCGCCGCGCAAGCACGCCCAGGTAGACGGTCTCGAGGTGCGCGAACAGCGTGTAGTCGCCCTCGACCGTCATCACGGTCTCCCACGGACCGATGCCGTCGCCGTCGAAGAGCGCGTGGACCGTGAGCGCATCCCAGTCCTCGGAGCAGAGCTTCAGGATCGCGATCGCCTCGTCCATTCCACCGAGCACCGCCTGGTGCTTCTGGAACACCTGCATGACCACCCGCGGGTGGCGCCCGTCCGCGAGCAGCGCCGATCGCGTGTGGTTGAAGTACGCGTCCGTGTAGTAGCCCTCCCGCATCTTGTCGACGGGAAGGTCGAAGATCTCGGGCGGGAGCCGCCTACCCTGCTGCCGGGTGTTGAGGACCATCGTGGTCGGCGGCGCGGGTCTCGAGCTCCAGGCAGGCTCCGAGCGCCGCCTCGGCGACCTCGAGCTGCGCGGCGTCGGGCTCGGCGGTCGCGAACCGGTGCTGCAGCTGATGACCGGGCCAGGCGAGCGACCGGGCGACGCGATGGTCGGCATTCCGGACCATCCACGAGAAGATCTCGGTGGCCGCCGCCACGCTTCCGACGGCCGCGACCAGCCGCGCCAGTCCGCGCGCGCGTTCCGGTGCCTTCGCGGCGAGCGCCGCGCCGGCCGCGGAGGTGAGCAGCAGCGGCCCGATCAGGTGCGACCCGCACCGCTCGTGCTCCTTGCCCCGGGGCTCGCCGTGCTCGTACGTCCCGATCGAGATGTGCTCGGCACCGTGATAGGCGGCGAGGTCCGAGCCTCGCAAGGCCAGCGTCGCCGGCAGGAGCGACACGGTGCCGCCCAGAAGCTCCCGCACCGCGGGGCCGAGACGCGTGGACTTCCGTAGCCGGTGCGCGACCAGCGCGCTGGCGACCATCGAGCCGAGCACCGCGGGCCGCTCGAACGGCAGCCGTGCATCCGGGCAGGAGCGCCTGATCCGCGGCAGGAGCGCAAAGGCGTCGAGCAGCCGGATCGGCCCGCGGAGCAACGGGTTGGTGACGCCGGCGCCGCGCACGCTCTTCGTACCCGAGGCGACGCGAAGCTCGCCCTGGTCGGTGCGGACCGCGACCGCCCACGAGGTCGGCCCGTGGACGAGCACGCCGTTCTGCAGCGCCATGCCGCCGAGGCGAATCTTGTCCTGCTCTTCTGCCATCGCCGTCCAGAGTACCCCGCTCCGCACCGCGCCCGTCACACTATCGGCACGGTCCCATTTCCCACGTGTGCCGATCTTCGGGTTAGGCTCGCCGTGGGGAGGAGGCCGAGCGAACCGAAGTGGCAGGACCTGCCTGGATGCCGCCGACCGCCGCAGCGGCATGGCGCAGGAACTCCACTCCGAGCTCGAGATCGTCGACGGGAATCCGCTCGTCGGCCGAGTGGATCAGGCGTGCCGCCAGCTCCGGACTCATCGTGCGCATCGGGAAGAACCCGTAGGCGACGGTCCCGAACGCCTCGCGCAGCCAGTGCGAATCGGTGAACCCGGCGACGCAGATCGGAGCGAGCCGGGCTCCCGGCTCGATCCCGTCCACGAACGACTCGATCGCCTGCCAGAGCGGCGTTCCAAGCTCCGAGCGGGTGCCGCCCTGGCTGTCGCGCCACTCGACCTCGTAGTCGTCCTCGCCGAGCCACGACCGCACGAGTGCGTCCGCCTCCGCCTCCGACTGGCCGGGCAGGAGCCGGCAGTCGACGGTCACGTCGCAGCGCCCTGGAATCACGTTCCGCTTCTCCGAGGCCGCGATCATCGTCGGCGCGACCGTCATCCCCAGCAACGGCTCGATCATCTCCGCCGCCACCGGGTCGATGGAGCGGGCAAGCGCCAGAGCGCCGGCCAGGGGCGGCACGGAGTCGGTCACGGCCTCGAAAAAGCCCGCAGCTTCCGGGATCAGCACCGGCTCGGGCTGGAAGGCTCCCAGCCGCTCGATGAGCCCGGCCGCCTTGACGAGCGCGTTGTCGGCGATCGCAGGCATCGAGCCGTGCCCGCTCCGGCCGTGGACGTGCAGGACGAACGGGGAGCTTCGCTTCTCGGCCGCGGAGCAGAGGTACAGCACCCGCCCGCCGAGCTCGATGCGGTCGCCGGCGCCCTCGTTCACGGCGTAGTCGCAGCGCACCGCCTCCGGGTGCTCCGCGCACAGCCACTCGAGGCCGTAGGTGACGCCCTCGCCCATCTCCTCGTCGGCGGTGGCGGCGAAGATCAGGTCGCCGGCGGGCTCGAACCCGTCGCGCGCGAGCGAGGCGATCGCGACGGCGCTTGCGGCCACCTGGCCCTTCATGTCGAGCGCGCCGCGTCCCCACACACAGTCGTCCGCGAGGTCGCCCGACCACGGGTCGACCGACCATTCCGCCGGGTCGGCGAGGACGGTGTCCGTGTGCGAGAGCAGCAACATGCTGGGCCCGTCGCCGCGGCCGGGGATCCGGGCCACCAGGTTCGCCCGCTCGGGAACACGAGCGTAGAGCTGGCACTCGACACCGAACGGCTCGAGGTACGCGCGCAGCAACTCGGCGGCGGCAGTCTCGTTGCCCGGCGGGTTGACCGTGTCCAGCCGGATCAGGGCCCGGAGGAGCTCGACCGCTTCGTCGCGGACGCTGACGCCTTCGGCGTCACGACATCGCCTCTCACCAAGTGCGACATCCTTGCTGTCGCCTTTGTCCTCGGCTTCGTCTCTCACAAGCGCGTCCCGACGATCAGGACGAATTCACGTGTGAGCGAGCCCTCGCCGAGAAGCTGCTTGTACTCGCGGCCTGCGCTCTCCCGCTCCTCCGGTCCCAGGGTCTCCAGCCAGGCCCTCAGCGGCGGCACCGATGTCGAGAGCAACTGCCAGCAGTCGTCCGTCGTCGGAGCCGAGATCGTCGCCCCGCCGCGCTCGAACGACAGCTCGGCCTCCGGGAAGAGACCGCGGGCGTGCTCCCCGTCGGCCCACTGCTGAGCCAAGGTGCCCTCGTAGTCGGCCCGCAGCCGCATGCCCAGCTGGAACCACTCGTCCCGCGTCCACGACGTGACCGCAAACCGCGCTCCGGGACGGCAGACCCGAATCAGCTCCGCCGCCGCCAGTGCGTGGTCGGGCGCGAAGATCATCCCGAAGGCCGACGCGACTGCGTCGAACTCACCGTCCGCGTACGGCAGCGCTTGAGCGTCGCCCTCGTCGAACCGGATCTCGAGCCCCGCTTCCTCGGCCGCCGCCCGCGCCTTCTCGAGCTGGTCGGCGGAAATGTCGAGCCCGGTGACGTCGGCTTCGGCCCGCGCGGCGGCGAGCGCGACGCCGCCGGTGCCGCACGCCAGGTCGAGGAACCGCTCGCCCGGCTTCGGCGAAAGCGTCTCGACGATCCGGAGGTGGATAGGAGCGAAGGCCTCCGCGATCCGCTCGTACGTCCCTCCGCTCCAGGCGGCGGCGGCGTCGCTCAGTCTGGCCCCTCGATCGCGCGGTTGGTCAGCTCGGTGCGCACCTTCCACAGCTCCGGGAAGAGCTTGCGCTGAACGAGCTTGCCGAGCATTTCCACCGGCGTCCCCTGGGTGCCGACCACGTCGCCGCCGATGGTCCGCTCGACGACCATGAAGTGGCGTACACGCCAGGTCGTGGCCCACTCGTCCAGGTCGGTCAGCGCCTCGGCGAGCTGGTACAGGTCCTCGCGCTCGCGGCCCTGCGTATACACGTCGGCGAGCGACAGGCCCTCCCGCCGCCTCAGCTCGTGAAACGCCTGGCCGAGCGCCGGCGCGGCGTGCCGCACGCGGTTCCAACCCGGCGAGTCGAACCCGCTTCCGTGGCCGAGCACCGGCCGGACATCGGACGTGTACTCCCACGGGGACATCAGCTCGAGCATGTCCAGGGCGTGCGTGACGAGCTTGAAGCAGAGCATCGCGCGACCGAGCAGGCGCAAGGCGGGCCGGATCTCGCCCCGCCCGAGATGCTCGGTCGCGACCTCGATCTCCTCGCCGGCCAGCTTCAGCCAGAGCTCCGAGGCCTGATGCGTCGTCTGGAAAAGGAGCTCGTCGTGGTGCGCGCGGTCCTCCGGCGACTTCTGGAGCGCCAGCAGCTCGTCGGTGCGCAGGTACCGCTCGTAGTCGCTTGCACCCTGGCCCGGCAGGATCGGCTCGAACTCGTCCGCGAGCCCGGTCTGCTCCTGCCTCGACACGCGCTGAGCATACTTCGGGCGTGGCCGACCTGTTCGCAGACGCCGCGGCCGAACGGACCCGGGTGAGCGCTCCGCTGGCCGTGCGCCTGCGGCCTGCCTCGCTGGACGAGTTCGTCGGGCAGGAGCACGTGCTCGGCGAAGGGTCGGCGCTCCGACGCGCGATCGAGGAGGACCGCGTCGGCTCGGCGATCTTCTTCGGACCGCCCGGGAGCGGAAAGACCACGCTCGCCAGGATCGTCGCGGCGACCACCGGCGCGGAGTTCGAGGAGCTGTCCGCGGTGTCGGCCTCGGTCGCAGACGTCCGCGGCGTGCTGGCCCGCGCGCGCGAGCGCCTGGGCGCGCACGGCCGACGGACGATCCTGTTCCTGGACGAGATCCACCGGTTCAACAAGGCGCAACAGGATGCGCTCCTGCCCGCGGTCGAGGAGGCCCTCGTCAGCCTGATCGGAGCGACGACCGAGAACCCGTACTTCGAGGTCAACTCGGCGCTGCTCAGCAGGGTGCAGCTCTACGAGCTGACCCCGCTCGAGATCGTCCAGCTCGAGCGGGTGATCGCCCGCGGCGAGGCGGCCCTCGGGGTCACGCTCTCGGAGAGCCTCCGAACGCTGGTCGCGCGGCGCGCCGGGGGCGATGCCCGGAACGCCCTGAACATCCTGGAGGCGGCGGCCGCCTCGGCGGGCGACGAGCCGGTCTCGGAGGAGAACGTCGAGGACGCGGCCCGCAAGCGACCGTTGATCTACGACAAGGGCGGCGACGCCCACTACGACTTCACCTCCGCCTTCATCAAGTCGATGCGCGGCTCCGACCCCGACGCGTCGGTCTACTACCTTGCCGCGATGCTGGAGAGCGGCGAGGACGCGAGGTTCATCGCGCGGCGCATGGTCATCCTTGCGTCGGAGGACGTCGGCAACGCCGACCCGCAGGCGCTCGTCGTCGCCGTCGCGGCGGCCCAGGCAGTCGAGCACGTCGGGCTCCCGGAGGCGCAGCTGAACCTCGCACAGGCGGCGATCTACCTGGCGCTCGCTCCGAAGTCGAACGCAGTCACCGTCGCGCTCGGCGAGGCCCGCAGGGATGTCCGCGAGGTCGGCAACGTCCGCCCGCCGAAGGAGCTTCGCGATGCGCACTACCCGGGCGCGAAGAAGCTCGGCCACGGCCAGGGGTACATCTATCCCCACGACGACCCGGCAGGGTTCGACGTCGATTACCTGCCCGACGAGCTGAAAGGACAGACGTACTACCGCCCTTGAACGCTCGCGGCGCGGCTTCGCCACGCCCAGCTCGCTCACACGGGGGAAACAGCCGGTTTCCCCCGTGGCCCCCTTCCCTATGACGCGTGAATCCGCTGATGCCGACGTCTGCCGTGCGCTCCAACGAGCGTTCGTCGCCGACATCGCTTCGCGGTATCCGGGGTGGGATCCTGATCAAGGCCCGAGCGCTGATCCGTCCGAACTCGGACCACCCGGCGGCACATGGTTCGTTGCTTATCTCGACGGCCGCCCGGTCGGCTGCGGTGGACTGAAGACGATCGATGACACGCTTGGTGAAATCAGGCGCGTCTTCGTCGACGCATCCGCGCGGGGTCAGGGGATTGGACGGGCGTTGCTGGAGGCCCTGGAGGAACATGCTCGTCGGCTTGGTTATCGGCGTGTCCGACTCAATACGGGGGATCGACAACCCGAAGCGCTTGCGCTTTTCCGCGCAGCGGGATATGGCGAGGTGGACGACTTCAACGGATACGAGTTCGCTCATCACTGGATGAAGAAGGAGTTCTAGGTTGGGCAATACCCTCCGAGCACAGCTCTTCGCCTCCGCCGAACCATGCGTTGCAGGTCACGGCGAGCCCCTGTCTCGGGCGCTGTTGGACTGTCGGCGCGCCCAGGGTGCCGCAGCCGGCACCATCCCGGGGACGTTCCGGCTCGGGCGGGTGGGGCCGTGACGCTGAACGCGTACCACTGGGGCGAGCCGGGCAACCCGGCGGTCGTCTGCCTCCACGGCGTCAGCTCGTACGGCGGCCGATTCGACGGTCTGGCCGAGCCGCTCGCCGACCGCTACCACGTGATCGCGCTCGACCTGCTCGGACACGGCCGCTCGCCGTGGGAACCACCCTGGGACGTGGACGCTCATCTCGACGCGATCCTGGCGAGCGTCCCCGACGGATCGGCGATCTGGATCGGGCACAGCTTCGGCGGGCGGCTGGCGGCCGAGCTCGCCGCCCGCGACCCCGATCGGGTCGAGCGGATCGTTCTGCTCGATCCCGCGCTCCGCGTGCTCACACACGTCGCGCTCGACCTGGCGGAGCTCGAGCGCTCAGACGTCTCGTACGCGACCGTCGAGGAGGCCGTGCAGGTGCGCTACGACACCGGGCGCGTCCTGCTCGCACCCCCCGAGCTGGTGATCCAGTCCGATCGCAACCACATGGAGCCCGGAACCGACGGCCGCCTCCGCTACCGCTACTGCAAGAGCGCGGTAATCACCGCCTGGAGCGTGATGGCGAGCGAGGCGCCGCCGCCGGCGAAGGTGCCGACGCTGTTCGTGCTCGGCGCCGACTCCTGGCTCACGGTGCCCGACGAGATCGAGAAGTACCGGGCCGCGCTGGGTGATCTCGTCGAGGTGGTGACGGTCCCCGGCGGCCACACCGTCTACTGGGACGCGCTTGCGGAAACGCGCGAGGCCATCGAAGCGTTCCTACCTTGAGCCTTTCGCCGCCGCGCCCGACATGGCGGGCGCGGCTCACCTCCGTCCGCTCAGAAAGCGCGAGCGCAGGCGGCGAAGCCGCCCGGCGGAGCGGGGGAAGGGGGCCCACGGGCGCCCTCGGCGCCCCGGGGGCTGTGTCTCCTGGCGCGCTTCGCGCTCGTGGCTGTGTCCCCGTGCAGCGAGCGAAGCGAGCGTCTAGAGGATTCGCGCGCCGAGCGCCGAGGCGACCAGCTCGACCGCGAGCTTTGCGGTCTCGTTCTCCCGGTCCAGGATCGGGTTCACCTCGACGACCTCGAGCGAGCTCATCAGCCCCGACTCGGCGACGAGTTCCATCGCGAGGTGGGCCTCGCGATAGGAGAGGCCGCCGCGGACGGGCGTGCCGACGCCCGGGGCGACGTCGGGGTCGAGCGCGTCCATGTCCAGACTGACGTGGACGAACCCGGGACCGTCGATTTTCGCGAGCGACTCGTTGATCGCGTGCTCGATCCCGAGGCGGTCGATGTCGCTCATCGTGAAGACGGTCGCGTTCAGGTCGCGGAGCAGGCCGCGCTCACCCTCGTCGAGCGAGCGAACGCCGACCAGCGCGACACGGCTCGGGTCGACCGAAGGGATCGGGAGGCCGGAGCCCTCGAAGGAGGGCCCGCCGAGCCCCATCGAGGCGGCGAGCACCATCCCATGGACGTTCCCGCTCGGGCTCGTCTCGGGACGGTTCAGGTCGCCGTGGGCGTCGACCCAGAGGACGCCTCCGGTGCCAGAACCGTCGACGAGGCCGCCGAGCGTGCCGAGGGCAACCGAGTGGTCGCCGCCGAGGACGAGCGGCGTCTTCCCCTCGTCCCGCGCAGCCCTGACCCGTTCGGCCACGCGCTCGCAGGCGGTCAGGATCTCCCGCAGGTACCGCGTCCGCGTGTCGCCGACGGGCGCAGCCTCGGCCACGGCCGTCTGCACGTTCCCCAGATCGACGCAATCGCGTCCCAACCCGCGGATCCGCGCATCCAGCTCGGCGTAGCGAATCGCCGAGGGACCCATGTCCACCCCCCGCCGACCGGCGCCGAGATCGAGGGCCGCGCCGATGACGGCGATCGGTGGAAGCGTTTGTCGTGTTTCCACGTAGGGCAAACTAATGGAGAGTGACCCCCAGCTCGGACTTCGGAACGATCCGCGTCCTACTCGCGGACGACGACAAGCGGTACGCCGCGGCGCTTCGCGTCCTGATCGAGGAGCAGCCCGAGCTGACCGTCGTCGCCCTCGCCTACGACGGGTACGAGACGCTCCAGCTCGCCGACGAACTTGGCCCCGACGCCGTCGTCGTCGATCTGCACATGCCGAACATGGACGGCGTCACGGCCATCCGCAAGCTGCGCGAGGCCCATCCGCTCGTCTGCCTGATCGCCCTCACGGGAGACGAGAGCCCGGCGATTCACGACGAAGCAACGAACGCCGGAGCGGACGACGTCCTGGTGAAGGGCCAGATGCTGGAAGCTCTGGTCGAGCGCCTGAAGAAGGCCCGCGACAGCTAGTGGCGAGGGCCGGAATCGAACCGGCGACACCACGGTTTTCAGCCGTGTGCTCTACCAACTGAGCTACCTCGCCTAGAAAGCGGCCAGTGTAGCCGAGCAACGAAATCGGCCCTGCGCTCGCCGCGACTGAGCGGCGAGCACCAATAAAAGGACGTTCGGGCCGGTGTCACCGTGCCGCGAACGTCCTCTGAGGGCGAACCTAAACGGCCGGGCTCCCGGCGTCAAGCGGCCGATCAGTCGGCGACGTGGATCGTCAGTCGTTGGCCGGCTCGGAGCCCGAACATCTCCGCCGCGTTGCCGTCGGTGATCGCGACCGCGATGTTCTCGTACGAGTCCTCGTAAAGGATGATGTCGCCGGGACGGGCGTCGGCGAACGCGCGTGCGGCGATCGCGTAGTAGCGGTCGACGCCGAGGTCGAGCTCGACGCGGCGGCCGGGCACGACCCCGGCCCGCTCGAGGTCGGCCCGCGACAGATTGAGCTGGACGTTCCCGTAGCGGTCGACGTACAGGACGGTGGCACCGATCCTCGACCCGCCGACCTGCGGCTCGGGCAGTTCGAGGCGGGCGAGCGAGTCCGGCTCGACCGGCGGGCCGAGCTCCGCCGGGTCGAGGCCGACGGCCAGATGGGCCGCGGCAGGCGCGAAGACGTCGCGGCCGTGGAACGTCCTCGAGACCGGATCGAGCATGTACCGCAGGTTGTTCAGCTGCCAGGCGTCAGCGACGCCCCCCTGCTTCTCGGCGGCTGGAACGAGCAGGCCGTTGTCGGGCCCCACGTAGATCCGTCCGGAGGCGTCGCGGACCGCAAGCGCGCGCCGGTCGCTGCCCACGCCCGGGTCGACCACGGCGAGATGCACGCCCTCCGGCATGTAGGGAACCGTGTTCGCGAGGACGAGCGCGCCCTGGAGCACCGCCTGCGGCTCGATCCCGTGGGTGATGTCGATGATGGTCGTATCCGGCGCGATCCTGGCGATGACGCCGTGGCACGTTCCGACGAAGTCGTCTCGGAGCCCGAAGTCGGACAGGAACGTGATGAACACGGCCGCCAGGCTACTCCGACGCGGCGACGGCGGCGGCCAGGCCCTCGACGTCCGGTGTCCCTGCCTCGGCTGCCACCCGCAGCCCGGCGGCCCGCGCGGCTGCCGTCGTCTCCGGGCCGATCGAGACGACGGGTAGCGCAGGGTTCGCGGCGGCGAGCGCGCGCGCGGCCGACGGAGAGGCCACGACGGCGAGGTCGCCCTCGATCGTGGCCGGAACCGGCCTCGCCCGGTAGAGGACGACCACGTCCGCGGCCAGCTCGTCGGCGAGCAGTGGCCGTGCCCCCTCGGCCCCGGCGAAGAGCACCCGGCCTGCCGGACGCGGCAGTTCCGCCAGGAGCCCCTCCTGGGTCGACACCTCCGGCACGAGGTCGACTTCGCCCCAGGCCTCGGCTGTCGCCCGCCCGACCGCCGCGACCCGAGCCGCTCGCCCGCGGGCCCGACGGCGTAGCTCCCGGGCACCGGTCGCGCTCGTGAGCACGAGCCAGTCGTACCCGTCGAGGTCGACCGGGCCTGTCTCGACCACTTCGATCTCGACCAGCGGTCGAACGTCGACTGCATAGCCGAGCGCGCGCAGCCGCACGGCGAGCTGCTCGTTCCGCCCTTCCGGACGGGTCAGGACGATCGTGCGGCGAGCCGTGCCAGCTCCTCTCCGAGCGCGACCGGGTCGTCCCCCGAGCGGCGCTCGACCCAGCGGCCATCCTCGTCGGCGACGAGGGCGGCGAGCATCGATCCATCGTGGTGCGCTGCGACCGGTGCCAGACACCCTCCCCCGACGGCGGCGATACAGGCGCGCTCCGCAACGACCCGCCTGCGGGTCTCCGGGTCGTCGACCGCCTCGACGATGGCCTCTTCCCCGGCGCGGACCTGAACGGCCAGCGCTCCCTGGCCCGCCTCGGGGAGCAGCTCGGCCGGGTCGAAGCGGTGTCCGACTTCCGCGGCAAGACCAAGGCGGTCGAGCCCGCAGGCCGCGAGGACGACGGCGTCGAGCTTCCGCTCGCCGCGCTTGCGCAGCCGGGTGTCGATGTTCCCGCGCAAGGGCTCGATCGACAGCGTGGGCTCGAGCGCCAGGAGCTGGGCCCGGCGGCGCGCGGAGGCCGTGCCGACGCGCATCCCCGGGCGAAGCTCGGCGGCGCCGCAGAGCGCGTCGCGCGGGTCGTCGCGGACGAGGTAGGCGCCGACGGCCAGCCCGGCCATGTCGCTCGAGGTCATGTCCTTCGCGGAGTGAACGGCGGCGTCGATCCGCCCGTCGAGCAGGGCCTCCTCGAGCTCCTTGACGAAGACGCCCCGGTCGCCGATCTCGCCGAAGGGGCTGCGGCGGTCGCGGTCGCCGGCGGTCGTGATCGGCACGAGCGCGATCTCGCGTCCAGGGGCACGGAGCTGCTCGGCGACCAGCGCGGCCTGCGTCAACGCGAGCCGGCTACCGCGGGAGCCGAGCCGGAAGAGCACTATTCGTCGGGGTCGCGCAGGTCGAACAGGTGGCGAACGGCCTGAGCGTAGCCGCCGCCGTCCGCGCCGGCGGCCGCCTCCTTCAGGCGAACCGTCGGCGGATGGAGCAGCTTGTTGACGATCTGCGCCGTGATCGACTCGACCGCCTCCTCCTGCGACTCGGAGAGCCCGAGACGCCCCCGTACGCGCGCCAGCTCGCCCGCGCGAACCTCCTCCGCCCAGGCACGCAGCGACGCGATCGCGGGGACGACCTCGCGGGATGCCTGCCATTCACGGAAGCCTTCGGCCTCCTCTGCGACGATCGCCTCGGCAC
Source organism: uncultured Actinomycetes bacterium (assembly GCA_963775695.1). Taxonomy (GTDB): domain Bacteria; phylum Actinomycetota; class Thermoleophilia; order Gaiellales; family Gaiellaceae; genus DATBLE01. The sequence goes on from CAVZJU010000001.1 coordinate 280,072, forward strand.
GCGCCGCCTCACGCCGGCGGCCGGCAAGGCTGGAGGCGACCACCGACTCGAGGTCGTCGATGTCGTAGAGGTAGCAGGCGTCGAGCTCGTGGATGGCCGGGTCGAGGTCGCGCGGCACGGCCAGGTCGATCAGGAACAGCGGTCGCCCCTTCCGGTCACGCAGCGCCGCCTCCACCTGGTCGCGCACGAGCACCCAGCCGGGCGATCCGGTCGACGAGACGACCACGTCGACCTCCCCGAGCGCGGCCGCGGCGCGCTCGAGTCCGATCCCCTCGCCCGCGAAACCGGACGCGAGCTCGGCGGCGCGCTGCGGCGAGCGATTCGCGACGAACGCGATCGAGGCGCCGCGCGCAGCGAGGCTGCGTGCGGCGAGCTCCGCGACGTGGCCCGCCCCGACGAGCAGCACCCGGCACCCGTCGAGTCGGCCGAACACCTGCTGGGCCAGCGCCGCCGCGGCCGACGAGACCGACGCCGGACTCTCGGCGATCGCCGTCTCGGCGCGCACCTTCTTGCCTGCGTGCAACGCCTGCCGGAAGAGCCGGTCGAGCACCGGTCCGGTCGTGCCGGCCTCGAACGCCGCCCGGACCTGGCCGAGGATCTCGCCCTCGCCCGGAACGAGCGAGTCGAGGCCGGCCGCCACGCGCAAGAGGTGGAGGGCTGCGGCCTCGTCCGCCAGCCGGTAGACGACCGCGCGCAACTGCTCGCCTGTCAGGCCGCTGATCGACTCGAGCACGGCGAGCGCCCGCTCCTCCGCATCCTCCCCGACGAGATAGAGCTCTGTCCGGTTGCAGGTCGAGAGACACACGGCTTCGCCCTCCGTCGCGAGGGACGCCGCGAGCTCCCCGGCCTGCGGCAAGGGCACGAAGGCCCGTTCCCGGACGGCAACGGACGTGCCACGGTGCGAGAGCCCGACCAGGGTCAGCATCATCGGCGGATCACGAGAAGTGGTTCACCTGGAGTCCGAGGCGGGCGACGACCACGAGCGCGAAGCCGGCGAGGGCAAGGTAGGCGGCGCGGCGGCCGTGCCAGCCGGCCTCGTAGCGCAGGACGAGATAGCTGCCGTAGACCGCCCAGGTTCCGAGCGTGACCGCCATCAGCGCGTCGACCGAGGCGCCCTGGTCCCTGAGTCGGACGAGGCCGGCGACGATTCCGGCGGTCAGCGCGGGCAACGCGACGAGGATCGTGCGGCTGGTCAGCGTCTCGAGCGTGAGCAGCGACGGGGCCCGGCCGAGCAGCGCCGCGGGCCGGCGGCTCTTCAGCCGGCGCTCCTGCCACAGGTACAGGCCCGAGAGGGCAGCCGCGAGCGTGAAGGCGGCGAACGCGAACGAGAGCAGGCCGACGTGGACGATCAGGAACGCGGTCGAGTAGCCGCCCGTCTCGCCGCCGCCGATGCCGCCGCCGAGCCGCGCGAGCACCAGCAGCCCGGCGGCAAGCGGCATCACGGCGAGGCCGAGCAGCCGGTAGCGGCTGCGGCAGCCCCAGACCAGGTACACGCTGACCACCAGCCAGACGAAGAGGTTCAGCGAGCCGGCCCAGGTCGACCAGGGGAAGCCGTCTGCCCGCGCGGCCTCGTCGACGAGCAGCGCGGTCTGGAGGAGCCACCCGAGCCGGACCCCCCAGGTCGCGACCCGGCCGGCCGGTCCCGGGCGCCTCGCGTTCACGGCGTAGGCGATCGCCGCGACGGCGTACGCCAGGAACGCAAACCCGAAGAGATACTCAGCCATCCGCCCGCTTGCGCGCCAGGTCGGTCAGCTCACCCACCTCGCGCTCGAGCCGCGCGAGCTTCAGCGCCATGATCAGGAAGTAGACGAGCACGAACGCGAATACCACCAGGTAGGCGGCGGCGACGTACTTCTCCTCGTTGCTCATCGACCGGTCTCCGGTCGATGAGTGGAGAGGGGTCCCAGGGGAACCGGGAGGTTCCCCGAGCAAGAACGGCCTCTGGAAGAAGGGGGTCCGAAGGCGAACGACCTCATGCCAGCAGCTCCCGGAGCTCCTTCAGGCGTGCATCGAGACGTTTTCCGGCGAGCTCGAACTGGTAGAGCGCCGCGAACAACGCCAGCATCGCGGCGAGGCAGACACAGAAGGTGAAGAACTGCGAGCCGGCCATCTGCGGCCCGTGGCGGTTGAACGCGACCGGATGGATGTACTGGTTCGCGAGACGGATCGCCAGGAAGCTGATCGGGATCAGGACGACCCCGAACAGCGAGTAGACGGCGCAGAGGTTCGCCCGCTGCGGCCCGGCTTCGACCGAGTATCGGAGCATGAAGTACGCGGAGTAGAAGAGGAAGAGGACGAGGAAGAGGACGAGCTGCCGCTCGCTCCAGAGCCACCAGTGTCCCCAGCGGAACTTCGCCCAGAGCGAGCCCGTGAGCAGGGTCATCGCGCCGAAGATGACGCCGAGGTGGATGGCGACGTAGCTCTCGAGGTCCGCCCCGGGCTTGCCCTTCCACAAATGGACGAGCCCCTTCCAGGCGCCCCAGCCGAAGCACGCGTAAGCGGTCAGCGCGATCGGGACGTGGAAGTAGAAGATCTTCTGGTTGAGGCCATCCTCGTCGACCGGCGCGTAGAAGAAGACGAGCGCGATCGCCGTCGGCACCAGCACGGCGGCGAGCGTCGCTGACAGCGCGAGCTGGTTATTCCGTAACGACGTACTCAAAGGAGGCCCAGGAGATGATCGCAAAGACCGCGTCGTAGAGCGCGAGAAACCCCAGGTAACGAGCGGGTTCGTCCACCACGCTGGCCCCCACGCCGCCGATCACGATGGGAATCGCGAGCGGCAGGAAGAGCAGCGGCAGGAGCAGCTCACGGGCACGCCCGGCGACCGCCATCGCCGCCAGCACGGTGCCGACCGCGCAAATCCCGAGATCGGCCAACGCCACGCCGGCGACGGTCGCGCCGTCGATGCCCGAGAAGAAGAGCGCGAACGCCGGGAGCGCGACCAGTTCGGCGACGACGAGGAAGCCGAGCATCGAGACCGTCTTCGCCAGCCAGATCGCGCTGCGGTCACACGGAGCGAGCAGCAGCCCGTCGAGCAGCCGCTGCTCGCGCTCGGCGACGAACGCGCGGGTCAGGCCGAGGAGCGCCGTGAAGAGGATCGCCACCCAGAGCAGCCCCTTGGCGGCAAGCTCGGAGCTCCCCGACGGCAACGCGAAGTGGAAGACGACGAGCGCGGCGACGACGAAGAGCAGCATCGCGGGGACGACGCTGCGGGCGCGCAGCTCGAGGCGGAGATCCTTGCCGGCGAGCGTCGCCACGTCCGCGAAGTACCCGTTCATCGTGAAGCGCGCTCCGGTCCCGAGGGGGTCTTCGTCGCCGCAACCGACATGGCGGGCGCGGCACCCGACGGCTGATCGGGTGCGAACGCTTTCGGGGAAGGGGGCTCACGGGGCGCCGGCGGCGCCCCGCTTGGGGGGCTCTGCTTCTGGGCACGCTCCGCGTGCGTGGCCGTTTCCCCCGCGGGAGCGAGCCAAGAGTGAGCGACAATCATGCGAAGGCGAGCCGGTGCGACGCGAGGGATTCCAGACGCGCCGGGTCGTGGGTGGAGGCGACGAAGGTCGCGGTGGGCCTGAGCTCGGCGAGCTCCCGGTCGAGCAGCGCGGCGCCCTCCTCGTCCAGCGCACTGAACGGCTCGTCCAGCACGAGCAGCTCGGGATCGTGCAGCAGCGTCCGGCAGAGCGCGAGCCGCTGGAGCATCCCGCGCGAGAACGAGTCGGCGCGTTGGTTACGGGCGTCCCACAGACCGAATCGCTCGAGCAGCATTCCGATCCGCTCGCGGCGCTCGGGCACGCGATACAGCCGTCCGTAGAGATCGAGGTTCTCGAGCGCGGTCAGCTCGCGGTAGACGAGCGGCTCGTGGCCGAGAAAGCCGATCCGCTCGCGCGGCGCCTCGACGTCGAGCTCCCCCGCGGTGGGCACGAGCAGCCCCGCGATCAGCCGCAGCAGCGTCGTCTTGCCCGAGCCGTTCGGACCCGTGAGCAGCAGGAACGAGCCGCGCTCGACGTCGAGGTCGAGGTCGAGGATCACATGCTTCGCGCCGAAGGTGCGGCCGAGCTTGCGCGCCGCGATCACTGGACGAGGACGTCGGCGAGGACGAAGCCGAAGAACGTGACGCTGATCACGCCGTTCATGGTGAAGAAGGCGGCGTCGAGGCGACGCAGGTCACCCGGGTGGACGAGCGAGTGCTCGTAGGAGAGGAGCCCCGCGACGACCGCGACCCCGATCCAGTACAGGAGTCCGACGTCGAGTCCTGCCCCGGCTGCCGCGAGCAGCCAGACGGTCAGCAGGTGCAACACCCGCGCGCCGCGGAAGACACCGCACTCGCCCCAGCGGGTCGTCCACGAGTGCAGGCCCTGCGCCCGATCGATCTCGACGTCGAACAGCGAGTAGAAGAGGTCGAAGCCGGCGACCCAGCAGGCGACGGCGCCGCCGAGCGCCCAAGCCTGCCAGGGCAGGTCGCCGCGGATCGCGATCCACGCCCCCATCGGGGCAAGCCCGTCGACGGCGCCGAGCCACAGGTGGGCGAGCCAGGTGACGCGCTTGAGGTACGGGTAGACGACGAATCCGGCGACCGGGATCGGCCACAGCCAGCGGCAGATCGGCTCGAGCTGCCAGACCGCGACCAGGAACAGCGCCAGCGAGGCGAGACAGAAGAGGATGACCTGCGTCTGGGTGAGCCGTCCGGCGGGGAGCTCGCGCCCGGCCGTCCGCGGGTTGCGCGCGTCGATCTCGGCGTCGAGCAGCCGGTTGAGCGCCATCGCCAGCGACCGCGCGCCGACCATCGCCACCGTGATCCAGACGAGATCGTGCGCGCTCGGAACGGCGTCGACCGCCAGGAACGCGCCGACGTAGGCGAACGGCAGCGCGAAGACGGTGTGCTCGATCTTGACGAGCGAGGCGAACCGCCGCGGGTACGCCACGACGGTGCTCATGGGCTGTCCTCTAGCCCATGAGCATTGTGGAGAGGGCCGGGGGGAACCGGGAGGTTCCCCCATGAACATCGGCCTCTAGAAGAAGGGGGCTCGTGGGGGAAACATGGTTTCCCCCACGGAAGCGAGCCGAAGGCGAGCGACGTGCTCACGTCTGCTCGTGTCCCGACTGAGTATCGCCGGCGAGCAACTGGAGCGCGTGGGCGAGCGCAGGCTGGAGCACCGCGAAGCCGTCGCGGCAGCCTCCGGGCGACCCGGGCAGGTTCACGACCAGCGTCGAGCCGCACACGCCGGCGATGCCGCGCGACAGCAGCCCGTGCGGCGTCTTCGCAATCGAGTCGGCGCGAAGCGCCTCGGAGATTCCTGGTGCAGCGCGATCGAGCACCTCCATGGTCGCCTCGGGGGTGACGTCCCGCGGGCCGAGCCCCGTTCCCCCGGTCGTGAGCACCACCTCTGTGTTGTCGGACAGGGCAACGATCGCGTCGGAGATCGCGTCTCGCTCGTCGGGAACGACCCGCCGCTCGACCTCGAAACCCTCCGCGGACAGCAGCTCGAAGAGAACGGCGCCGCTGCGGTCCTCGCGCGTCCCCTCGGCCACCCCGTCCGAGACGGTCAAGATCCCGGCCCTCACAGCTGCTCCTTCGTCTTCTCCAGCAGCCGCACCCCGTCGACGACCATCTCCTTGTCGATCGCCTTGGCCATGTCGTAGACGGTGAGCGCGGCGACCGACGCAGCGACGAGCGCTTCCATCTCGACCCCAGTTTGCGCCGTTGTCTCGACAGCCGCCTGGATCTCCACCGAACCCTCTCGAACGTCGACCGACAGGTCGATGTTCGACAAAGGCAGGGGATGGCAGAGCGGGATCAGGTCAGCCGTGCGTTTGGCCGCCATCACGCCGGCGAGCTGCGCGGTCACGAGCGCGTCGCCCTTTGGCAGCTCGCGGAGCCGGCGGGCGGTCTCCGGCGCCATGCGCACGGACGCCGCGGCGACGGCCCGGCGCCTGGACAGCGGCTTGCCACCGACGTCGACCATCCGCACGTCGCCGGCCTCGTCGACGTGCGAGAGGTCGCCCATTGCAGGGCGATCGTAGCTGGGCCGCTCGCCCTCCCCGGCGCCGACCCGCTCGGCCGGCCGCCGACTAGGTGGGCGCCGAGACCCGGTCGAGGTCGGCGAGCTGGAGGTCGAGCCATTCCGTCAGGTCGTGCTCGCGGACATGCGCCTGGATCGACTCGGCCCGCCGGCGACGCTCTTCCTTCGAGAGCGAGAGCGCCTCGTGCAGCGCCTCCGCCTGGCCGGCGACGTCGAACGGGTCGACGGCGACGACCCACGGCGCCAGCTCCTCGTACGCGCCGGCATTTCGGGAAAGGACGACGACGCCGTCCCGGTGATTGACGAGCGGCGCCTCCTTCGCGACCAGGTTCAACCCGTCAGAGACCGCGTTCACGAGCAGCACGTCGTACTGGGTGTACGCGGCGACCGAGCGCGGGAAGTCGTCCCGCACCTCCAGCCGCACCGGGTCCCAGCCATCCCGGGCGAAGCGGTCGTTGACCTCGCGCGCGGTGGCGCGGACCTCGTCCAGGTGGGCCGCGTACCGCGGGATGTCCTGCCGCGACGGGTCGAGCAGGGCGAGCATCCCGACCCGCCCATGCACTTCCGGATGGTCGGCGAGGAATGCCCCGAATGCCTGGAAGCCGCGGACGATGTTCTTGGAGGGATCGGTGCGGTCGACCCGCAGGATCAGCCGATCGCCCCGCATCCGCTCGAGGTCGCGCGCCTGCTCGAGCACGTCGGCGCGTGCGGCCAGCTCGTCGAACTCGGCCGTGTCGATCGAGATCGGGTGCGCGGTGACGAGGGTGCTGCGCCCGGCGTACTCGACCGTTCCCGCGTCGACGTCGACGTCCGCACCGAGAACGGCCTCGACCGAAGCGACGAAATTCTCACGCCAGCGGTGTGTATGGAAGCCGACCACGTCGTTTGCCAGCAGCCCTTCGTGGATCGCGCGCGAGGCGGCTTCCGGCAGCACTGCCCACCCTGTCTGGTCCGGCCAAGGGATGTGCACGAAGTGCGCGAGCCGGGCCTCGGCGTACTCCTCGCGGACACGCGGCGGCGCGACGTACAGGTGGTAGTCGTGGAACCACACCGGGCGGTCGGGGTCGGCGGCAAGCTCCTCGATCACCGCCGCGGCGATCCCCTGGTTCACACGCTGGTAGCTCTCCCAGGCTTCGCCGAGTTGGGGCTGGCCGGCGAGATCCCACAGCTGGTGCTGCAAGAACCACAGCGCAGGGTTGGCGAACTGGTTGTAGAAGCGGTCGAAGTCGAGAGGGTCGTGAGTGACCAGCCGGAGCCGGTACGGCGAGCCGTCGCGGCCGGTCTCGCCGAAAGCGCCGCCCGCCTCGGCAGCGACGGCTCGGTCCTCATCCGTCATCGCGTTGGCGATCCAGGTGATCTCGTGGCGAGAGACGAGCGGGCCGAGCGCGGTGACGAGGCCGCCGCCTCCACGGCGCGCGGTCCGGCCCTGCGTGTCCCGCCCGTACGTGACCGGAGCGCGATTCGAGACGACGATCAGGCGCCGACGATCGGGCGCCATCTAGCGACCGCTGTCCGGATTGCGCGGTCGGTTCGCCAGCGTCACCCGCACGGTCTGCCGCGCGCCGTCACGCACGATCGCCACGGGCACGGTCTGGCCGGGACGGAGCCGTTCGGTCACAGCCCGGACGACGTCGGAGGCGCTCCTCACCGCGCTGCCTCCGATCGAGACGACCACGTCCCCGCCGTACGCGAACGTCGAGCCGTTGAAGTCGCGCTGCTCCGAGCCGCCGCGCAGGCCGGAGCGCGCCCCCGGGCTGCCCGGCCGCACCGACGTGATCACCGCCCCGTACCGCACCGGGTAGCCGAACCGCCTCGCGATCCCCGGCGTGAGGTCCTCCGAGGTGATCCCGACGTACGCGTAGGCGACCTTCCCGGTCGCGACCAGCTCCTGCATCGACCGGCGCGCGGCATTGATCGGCACGGCGAAGCCGACGCCCTCGGCGTTGCCACTGTCACTGCGGATCTGGGCATTGATTCCGATCACGCGACCGGCCGCATCGAACAGCGGGCCGCCCGAGTTGCCGTGGTTGATTGGTGCGTCCACCTGGATCGCGTCGACGAGGTTGTACTGGGAGGTCAACGACTCGATCGAGCGCTGCGTCGCGGAGACGACGCCGACCGTGAGCGAGTTCTCGTTGCCGAACGGGCTACCGATCGCCGCGACAGGCTCGCCGACGACGACGCGGCTCGAGTCGCCGAGCGGCAGCGGTGTGAGCTCGTGCGTCTTCGGGTCGACCCGGAGGACGCCGACGTCGTCGAACACGTCCCAGCCCACGATCGTGGCTTTGACGCGGTCCCGGTCCTGAAACTCGACGAAGACATCCGCGGCGGGCCGGACGTTGCCGTCACCGTCGCCGGCGGTCGTGATCACGTGCGAGTTGGTCAGGATCAGCCCGTCGGGCGAGACCACGAAACCCGAGCCCTGCGAGGCGCTGGTGTTGTTGCCCGATGTGAAAACGGAATAGAGCGTGACGACGCCGGGCGAACGGCGTGCGTAGACCCGAGCCGGGTCGAAGACGCCGGCGAGCGCCGGCCGTACGGGCGCAGCCGCCACTTGACCGGGGGTCGTTTCCTGGACGACGACCGTACGGCGGCCACCGCCCAACCAGCCGGCGACCCAGGCGACCAGAAGGACGGCCAACCCTCCGATGGCGGCGACCCCGAGAGTCAAGAGGCCGCTGTGGACACGATGTTGCACTCTCGTCACATTAGCCGCAGGTGGCCGTTGGCTAATCTGACGACAGACGGCCCGGCGAGACGAAGAGATCGCTTGGGCAGCCGGGCTGTTCGAGGGTGAGGGTTGCGTAACGATGGTACGTGACCGCCTGACGCTCGCTCTGGTGAACACCGACGAAAGAGGTGATCCGACGGTTCCATGAAGTGATCGGTATCGGCATCCTGTACGGGCCCTATGAGAGCGCGGCCAAGGACGGCTACACGCGCAAGCCATTCTTCCGCTGGGTCGTATCCACATACGACGCACTCGATGTCTTGCAGCTGCTTTCGCCGTGGCTCTCACAACGCGCCTCGATCGTGCGTTCGAGCTGACAGGAGCACGCTCCCCCGTGGATTTCGCCGATACAGGCGAAGGCGCCGTTTCCACGTGACGTTTCGCTAAGCGTTCACCCGTTCAGCGGTCGCGGCCGTCGAGAGGCGCAGCCTGAACACCGTCCGTCCGGGCCGCGACTCCAACTCGAGCGTGCCGCCCATCGCCAGGGCCAGCTCTCGTGCAATCGCGAGCCCGAGCCCGCTGCCCGAGGCTCGCGGCCCCTCGCCGCGATAGAACCGCTCGAAGATCTGGTCGGCGTCCTCGGGCGGGATCCCGGGACCGTCGTCCTCCACCTCGAGCAGCCTGCTACGCACCCGCACGCCCACGCGCGTTCCCTCCGGAGTGTGCACGAGCGCGTTCTCCACCAGAGCACGCCCGATCTGCAGGACACGCTGCTCGTCCCCCGTCACCCATACACCCTCGGAGGCATCGAGCTCGAGCAGCCGGCCGCCCGCGACCGACAGCGCCGCGAACTCGGCGACGACCGCGCCGGCGATCTCCGTGAGATCGACCCGCTCGCGCAGAACCTGAAGGCGCCCCGCATCGACCCTCGAGAGGTCGAGCAGTTCCGTCGCCAGCTTCGCCAGCCGGTCGACCTGCTCGCTCATCGTCGCGAAGAACTCGCGGCGCGTTGCCTCGTCGAGCTCCTCGTCGCTCAGTAACTCCAGAAAGCCGCCAAGCGCGAACACGGGCGTGCGCAGCTCGTGCGACGCGTTCGCGATGAACTCGCGGCGAGCATGGTCGAGCTGGGCGAGCCGGAGACGCATCCGGTCGAGGGCCCTCGCGAGCTCGCCGACCTCGTCTCCACCCGAATCGGTGATCGGCTCGTCGAACCGGCCCGCAGCGATCTCTTCCGCAGCGGCTTCCAACCGCCGCAGGCGCCGCGCGAACAGCCACGCCCCCGCATACCCGACCGCCAGCGCGACCACGAGAGCGAGCCCGCCGGCCAGCAGGAGCCGCTCACGGGCGACCCGAGCAGTCGCCTCGGCCTCGTGCAGCGACGAGGAGACCAGCACGACCGACGAGAACCCGGGCACGGGCGCCGCGGCCTCCGCGAATCGCTCGCCGTCGTGCGCGGTCGTGCCGCTCCGGGCGGTGCGACGCTCGGCCGCGCGCAGCGCGATCGGATCGCTCTGGACGTCGCTCGAGCGGAAACCCTGCGAGTCGCCGGCCACCACGAGGGCGGTGGGCGGCCCCACCGTGTCGTAGACCACCACTCGCGCGTTCGCGCTCGCAGAGGCGGCCTCGACGAAGTCCGGCCAGCGGAACCGGTCGACCGGCAACTCCCGGGCGATGCCCGGCGCAGCCCGTGCGAGCGCGGAGACGCGCGCGTCCACCAGGCGGCTCTCGAGGGACGGGACGACGATCAGATAGACGAGCGTCCACGCTCCGGCAAGCACGACCAGGAGGGCAAGCGCGAGCCGCGCGCCGACCCCGCTGAACGCCTTGCTCACGGCTCGCGAAAGCGGTACCCGACGCCGCGCACTGTCAGGACGAACTGGGGATCGCGGGGATCACGCTCAAGCTTCTCGCGGAGGTGGCGGACATGGACGTCGATCGTGCGCGGCTCCCGGTACTCGGCGCCGCCACGGATCGCCTCCAGCAGCGCCTGCCTCGAGAACACCCGGCCCGGACGGCCTGCGAGCGTGCGCAGCAGCTCGAACTCCACGTAGGTGAGCTGGACCGACCGCCCATCGAGCTCGACCGAGCGGCGGCCCGGGTCGACGATCAGCCCATCCGTCTCGATCACCTCCTCGCCCGGCGGCTGGTGACGCGGAGCCGACGCGCGCCGCAACAGCGCCCGTACGCGGCTCCGGAACTCGCGGATCGAGAACGGCTTCGTGATGTAGTCGTCCGCGCCGAGCTCGAGCCCGACCACCTTGTCGAGCTCGTCGTCGCGCGCGGTGAGCATCACGATCGGCACGGAGCTGCGCGCGCGCAGCCTCTTGCAGACCTCGAGCCCGTCCAGCCGCGGAAGCATCACGTCGAGCACGACGAGGTCGACGGGCTCCGACGCGAAGCGGGCGAGCGCCTCGTCCCCGTCCCGCGCCTGGATGACGCGGTATCCATCCCGCTCGAGCGGATAGGTCAGAAGCTTCTGGACCGACTCCTCATCGTCGACCAGCAGGATGGTGGCGGAATCCGGCATCAGGAGCCGACCGAGGGACGCGCGTACTATAGCCCGGCTATCGCCACCGAAGCGCCAGTCAACCGCCCCCGGCGGCGCCGGCGCGGATCGCCCGAGCGTCCCGTCAACGGCCGCCTGTACCGCGGGACGTGGCTGCTCGTCGGGTTGCCGCTGCTCGTCGCCGCCTTCAGCGTCCAGCGCACCGACCGGCTCGCGCTCGCAGCGCCGACCACGCCGGCCACCCAGTTCGACGGGTCGTCCGCGCTCGCGCTCGCACAGGAGCTCTCGCGTCTGTACCCGGACCGCGCACCCGGATCCTCGGGCTCGCTCGGTGCGACGCGCTGGCTGAACGACAAGATGCGGCTCTACTCCTACGTCCCGCTGATGGACACGTTCGAGGAGACGATCCCCGGACGGGGCCGGACGCTCCTCCGGAACGTGTCGTTTGCGACGGGCCCAGCGGACGCCGACGCGATCGTGGTGATGGCCCACCGCGACGACTCCGGCCTCGGTGCCGGCGCCAACGACAACGCCTCCGGTACTGCCGCGCTGATCGAGCTCGCACGCGCGTACGGCCGGCCGGCCGGCGCCCCCGCGCAGGCCTCCGGGCCGAACCACCAGCTGATCTTCCTCTCCACCGACGGAGGCGTCTTCGGCGGCCTCGGAGCCAGGCGATTCGTCGAGCGCTACCCGGACCCGAGCCGGATCGTCGCGGTCGTCAACCTCGACTCGATCGCCGGTCGAGGACCGACGCGGGTGGAGATCGCGGGCGACGAGCCCCGCTCGCCCGCGGCGAGCCTCGTCGCGACGGCGGCAGCCCGGATTGCAGAGCAGACCGGCTCCGGGCCGGGCAGGACGAGCGCCCTCGGCCAGCTCACAGATCTCGGCTTCCCGTTCAGCCTCTACGAGCAGGCCCCGCTCGTCGGACGAGGGGTTCCGGCGATCACGCTGACGACTGCCGGCAACCGCCCGCCGGCGTCGTTCGGCGACACTCCAGGCCAACTCGCCGCCAATCGCAAGACGCTGACCGACATCGGCAGAGCCGCCCAGGACCTGATCGGCTCGATCGACGAGTTCGGCCTCGTCGACGGCGGCCGCAGCTACGTCTATCTCGGCCAACGCCTCGTCCAGGGCTGGGCGATCGAGCTCGCGCTGGTGGCCATGCTCGTGCCGTTCGCGGTCACCGCCGTCGACCTGTTCGCTCGCTGCCGCCGGCGCCGGATTCCCGTGCTGCCCGCGCTCAGGGCATGCCGGAGCAGACTCGGCGTCTGGCTCTGGACCGGCCTGATGTTCCTGTTCCTGGGGGCCGTCGGCGTGTGGCCGGACGGTGCCGCCGCTCCTCTGAACCCTGAGACGCGGGCGGCGACTCACTGGCCGGTGCTCGGCATCGTCCTCCTCGCCGTGCTGGCGCTACCCGCCTGGCTCGTGTCGCGCGCGCGACTCGCGCCGCGCCGGCCGGCGACCGCCGAGGAGGAGCTCGCCGGACACACTGCGGTCATGCTGATCCTCGGTGTCGTCGCGCTGCTCGTGGTCGCGACCAACCCGTTCGCGCTCCTCTTCCTGCTGCCGTGCCTGCACATCTGGCTCTGGCTTCCCCACATGCGGAACCGGCAGCCCGGTGCGCGGCTCGGGTTGCTGCTCGCGGGATTCGTCGGAGCCTTCATCCTCCTCGGGTCGATGATGTTCCGGTTCGGCCTGGGACTCGACGCCCCCTGGTACCTTGCAGAACTGACAGCCGTCGGCTACATCTCGACGGTGGCCTTCTTTCTCGTCCTCTGCTGGCTGGCAGGGGCGGCCCAATTGACTGCGATCGCACTCGGACGGTACGCGCCCTATCCCTCGACGGCCGAGCGGCCCCCGCGCGGTCCGATCCGGAACACCGTCCGGGCCGCCGTTCTCACAGTGCGCGACCGACGGCACCGACGAGCGGCGTCCGACGAAGCCGCGGAGGCCTGATGCGCCGCGTCGCACGCCTCACCGGGACGCTGATGATCGTGGCCGGCGTCGCCGCGGTTGCCTGGGTGGTCGTCGTCTGGCAATGGCAGGACCCCTTCACCGCCCTGTACACGAAGTACCAGCAACACAAGCTGGCGGCGAAGTTCGCCCACCGCTTCGCCGACTACCGCCCGCCGGCGTCGGTGCGGCCAGTGACCACGCTGCCGGACGGAACGGTGTCGGTCGCCGCCGAACGGAAGAACATCGCCACAGCCGCAAGCGCCTACCGTCGATCGCTCCCGCAAGGAGACCCGGTCGGGCGTCTGATCGTGCCTCGTCTCGGACTGAAGTCGATCGTCGTGAACGGGACGAGCCACGACGACCTGACCCGTGGGCCCGGACGGGAGCTGTCCACGTACATGCCCGGCCAGAACGAGCTGATCTACGTCGCCGGCCACCGCACCACGTACCTGGCGCCGTTCGCGCACATCGACAGCCTGCGTCCGGGCGACACGATCACCTTCGTCGTCCCCTACGGCACCTTCGAGTACGAGGTCACGGGCCACCGGATCGTCCCGGCAGACGACCTCTCGGTGCTGCGCTCCCGCCACAAGGAGCAACTGATCCTGCAGGCGTGCCACCCCCGCTTCTTCGCCACGCATCGCTACCTCGCCTACGCGAAGCTCGTCAGGGTCGAGCCCCGCAAGGGCAAGCCCTACACGTTGGGCGCCCTGGGTCCGATCGCCTAGCGCTCCGCCGCCTCGACCGACACGACGGGCGCGGCACACATCGAGCGAGGGCTAGAGCGGCACGTAGCGGACGGTTGCGCCTGCCGGCAGCTCGCCCTCGCCGCGCGGGACGAGCACCAGCGCGTCCGCCTCGGCGGCGCGGACGATCATGTGCGACTCCTGGCCGCCGACCGGCTCGAGCACGACGCCGTCGTCGGTCATCGTCGAGCGGGCCCGCATCAGGTCGTCGCGCCCCGCGTTCCGGTTGACGGAGACGGCGAGCCGCCCGGCAGCGAAGCGCAGGCCCGGATCGGACACGCCCTGGAGCGCCCGAACGGCGGGCCGCACGAACAGCTCGCAGCCGACGAGCGACGAGACTGGATTGCCCGGGAGGCCGAAGACGAGCACGGCCCCGCGGATGCCGAACGACACCGGCTTGCCCGGCCGGACGGCGACGCGCCAGAAGACCTCCTCGACGCCGAGCGCCGCCTCAACCCGGCGAACGAGGTCGTGCGGGCCGACCGACACACCGCCCGACGTGACGAGCACATCGTGCTCGAGACCTTGCTCGATGGCGCGACGATGCGCGGACTCGTCGTCTGCGACCGCGGCCAACCTGGTGACCATGGCGCCCTCGGCCTCGAGCTGTGCGGCGAGCATGACACCGTTCGCCTCGTACACCTCGCCCGGCCCGAGCGGTGAGCCCGGCGCCCTGAGCTCCGAGCCGGTGGTCAGAACCGCTGCCCGCGGTCGCCTCGCGCAGACAACCTCGGCAACCCCGGCCGCGGCCAGCGCGCCGATCTGGGCCGCCCCCAGCCGTGTTCCTGCGGAGATGACCGTTCCGCCTCCCACGACGTCGCGCCCGGCAGGTCGTATGTTCGCTCCCTGGGCAACGCGAGTCGGAATCGTGACCTCGTTGTCTGTCTCGACAACCAGTTCGTGCTGAATCACCGCGTCGGCGCCGTCGGGGACGACACCACCCGTCGAGATCCCCATCGCCTCCCCGGCCGCAAGCGACCGCCCCGCCGGCGAGCCTGCCGCGATCCGGGCACCGACCGGCAGCGTCCCCGGAGTGTCCGCCGAGCGGAGGGCATAGCCGTCCATCGCCGAGCTGGGAAACGGCGGGAGGTCGACGATGGCAGTTGCCGTCTCGGCCAGCACGCGGCCGGCAGCCTCCTCCAGCCGCACGCGCTCGGCGGCGAGCGGATGCGCTCGCTCGAGCACGAGGACCTGTGCCGCTTCGAGGGTCAGAAGCTCCTCCACGCCGGGCATACGCTACCCCCGTGGTCGAATCGGTCATCGCCGGCCGCTACCGCCTCGAGCGGTGGGTCGGCGGCGGGGGCATGTCGGAGGTCTGGGCTGGGACCGACCTCGAGCTCGACCGGACCGTGGCCGTCAAGCTGCTCGCCCCCGACGCCGACCCCGCCCGCTTCGACCGCGAAGCGCGGGCTGCCGCAGGACTCGCACACGTCAACGTGTGTGCGATCTACGACTACGGGCTGGCAGATGGACGGCGGTTCCTGGTGCTCGAGTACCTGCCCGGCGGCTCGCTCGAGGACCGGCTGACCCCCGGCGAGCCGCTCACGGACGACGACACCCGCCGTGTAGCGGGCGAGATCGCGGCCGGACTGGCTCATGCCCACGAGCGGGGCGTCGTCCACCGTGACCTGAAACCGGCGAACATCTTGTTCGACGCTGGCGGACGGGCGAAGATCGCCGACTTCGGCATCGCCCGTACGGTCGGGGCGACGGGACTGACCGAGGCGGGAACCATTCTCGGCACCGCCGCGTACATCTCGCCCGAGCAGGCGGCTGGCAGGCCCGCGACGCCGACGAGCGACGTCTACGCATTCGGCGTGATCCTGTTCCGGATGCTCACCGGGCGGCTCCCGTTCGAGTCGCAGGACGCCCTCGCCCTCGCCGCCATGCATCGCGATCTGCCGCCTCCGCTCGTGTCGGATTCCCGGTCCGACGCGCCACCGCTGCTCGAGAGCGTCGCGTCCGCGTCGCTCGCCAAGAGCCCGGTCGACCGGCCGCACGATGGCAGTGCGCTGGTAGCCGAGCTCGGAGGCCCGGTCTCCGGGACCAGCGGCAGCGCCTCGACCGACGCCACCGTGGTCCTCCCGCCCGCGGCAACCGGCCGCCGCAAGCGGCTACTGCTCGGGCTTGCCGTCGCCGTCGTCGCCGCAGCCGGGGTGGGGCTGGCGATGGCGTTGACGGTGGGCAACGACACGACTCCGGCGCCGCCCGCGACCACGCCGCCCGTCACGACACCGCCCTCGACGGCCCTCTCGATCGGCTCGCCCGCCCAGAGCAAGTCGGCGAGCACCGAGACGACGAAGGAGGGAACGACGGAAACGAGAGAGTCGACCACGGTCGCCACGAGCACGACCAGCGCGGCATCGACCGCGAGCACGACACCGGCGAAGACCCCCTCGACCACCGCACCGACGACAAGCCTGCCCGCGACGACGGCCCAGCCGCCGGCGTCGACGACCACGACCACCGCCACGACCACCGAGCCCTCAGGCTCCACCGGTACGACAACGGAACCGGCGACGACCGACACGACCGGGGCGACCACCACGACGCCCGCGAGCGGCCCGGGGTAGGCTCGCGCCCGTGATCTCCGTGGTCGTTCCCGTCCACGACGAGGAGCGCAGCGTCGCGCTCCTGTACGACGAGCTCGACTCGGCGCTCCAGCCGCTGGGCGAACCGTGGGAGGCGGTGTTCGTCGACGACGGCTCCACGGACGGAACCCACGCCGCTCTGACGCGGCTGCATGCGGCCGCAACCAACGTCGGCGTCGTTCGCCTGCGCCGGAACTTCGGCAAGGCGGCCGCGCTCGGCGCCGGGTTCGCGCAGGCGAAAGGCGAGGTGATCGTCACGATCGACGGTGACCTCCAGGACGACCCGGCCGAGATCCCCAAGCTGCTCGCCAAGCTCGAAGAGGGCTTCGACCTGGTCTCCGGCTGGAAGACCAAGCGGCGCGACCCGCTCCGCCGTCGGATCCCTTCCCGCCTCTTCAACGCGGTCACCGGCTGGGTGTCCGGCGTGCACCTCCACGACATGAACTGCGGCCTGAAGGCCTATCGCGCCGACGTCGTCCTGGGCCTGCGGCTCTACGGCGAGCTGCACCGGTTCATCCCGGTGCTCGCCCACCACCGCGGCTACCGGATCGCCGAGGTGCCGGTCAACCACCGGCCGCGCGAGCACGGGCGCTCGCGTTACGGGCTGGAGCGCTACCTGCGCGGGTTCTTCGATCTGCTCACCGTCTCCTTCATCGGCCGTTACCGACAGCGGCCGCTGCACCTCTTCGGCGGGCTGGGGCTCCTTCTCACATTCACCGGAGCGGCGATCCTCGTCTACCTGACGGTCGTGAAGGCGCTCGGGCATGCAATCGGCGGCCGTCCGCTCCTGATCCTCGGCGTACTCCTGGTGGTGGTCGGGATCCAGTTCTTCTCACTGGGCCTGATCACGGAGCTGATCACCAGCCATCACGAGGAGCGGGTGTCGGAGCGCGAGCGGTCGGAAGCGATGGTCGAGGAGATCCTCTCCTAGGCCGTCTGCCACTCATGACGAGATTCGGCCGGGGCCGGGCTCTGCCCGGCAGAGGCTCGCCCCGGAGAGGCAGCGATAGGATCACCGGCCCCGTGACCGGCTCAGTCTCCAGCCGACCGACGGCTCGGCCTGCAAGGAGGGGAACCACGGGGGAACCAGGGGTTCCCCCGTGAAGGTGCTGTACTTCGGGACGTACGAGCGGTCGTATCCCCGTAACGCCCAGGTGATCTCTTGCCTGCGGCGTGCCGGGGTCGAGGTGGCCGAGCGTCACGAGACGGTCTGGGAAGGGCGAGAGCACAAGTTCGGCGCCGGCGCCGGAACCGCCCTGCGCCTGGCCGCGGCCGAGCTCCGCCTGCTGCGCGCGGCAGGTTCCGACTTCGACGCGCTCGTCGTCGGCTACCCGGGGCACCCCGACCTGCCGGCGGCGAGACGGGTCGCGAACGACCGGCCCGTGGTTTTCAATCCGCTCGTCTCCCTCGCTGACACGCTCGTCGGCGACCGCGGCCGCTTTCGGCCGCGCAGCCCCGCGGCCCGGGCGCTCGAGACGATCGACCGGCGAGCCTTCGGTGCTGCCGACCTCGTCGTCTCCGACACGGCCGCACAGGCACCTTTGTTCCGGTCACTGGGGGCAAGGCACGTCGAGGTCTGCTTCGTGGGAGCCGAGGAACGGCTGTTCATGCCTGGTTGGTCACTCCCGGCCGAGGGCGAGTTCACAGCGCTCTTCGTCGGCAAGCTGATCCCGCTCCACGGGCTCGAGACGATCCTGGCGGCGGCGCGGCTCGCGCCCGAGCTTCGCTTCCGCATCGTCGGCTCGGGCCAGCTTCAGCCACTGCTCGACCACCGGCCGCCGAACGTCGCGCATCTGGACTGGGTCGACTACGAGCGCCTGCCCGGGGAGCTGTGCCGCACATCCTGTGCACTCGGCATCTTCGGGACGTCGGCCAAGGCGGCGCGGGTGATCCCGAACAAGGCGTTTCAGGCACTCGCCTGCGGCGCGCCGCTCGTCACCTCCCGGACGCCGGCCGCGGAAGAGCTTCTGCGCGACGGTGAGAGCGCGCTGCTCGTTCCTCCGGGCGATCCGCACGCCCTCGCGGCCGCGCTGCGACGGCTCGCAACCGACAAGGAGCTCGCACGCCGACTGTCGATCGGCGGGCTCGCCGCCTACCGCGAGCACGCGAGCGAGGACGTGCTCGGCGCACGCTGGCGCGGGCTGATCGCGTCCCTCCTTTGAGACCCAAAGCGCTCGTCTGGACGGCGATGGCGGCGTATGCCGCCGGCTTCGCCTCGCTCTCCGTCCTCCGCCACCGCGCCTATGCGACCGGCCGCTACGACCTTGGGAACATGGTGCAGACGGTCTGGAACACAGCGCACGGCCACTTCCTGCAGATGACGAGCGGCAACGGAGTGCAGATCTCGCGCCTGGCCGCGCACTTCGACCCGATCCTCGCCGCGTTCGCGCCGCTCTGGTGGATCTGGCCGAGCCCCGAGATGCTGCTTGTCGTCCAGGCGATCGCCGTCGCACTCGGCGCGCTGCCGGTGTTCTGGCTCGCGCGCAAACACCTCGCCGGCGACCGCGCCGGGCTCGCGTTCGCGCTCGTCTACCTGCTCTACCCGGCAACCGAGTGGCTGACTCTGAACGAGTTCCACCCGGTTGCCCTCGCCTGCCCGCTGTTGCTGTTCGCCTTCTGGTACCTGGACGAGGACCGCCTGCTCCTCTTCGCCGTGCTCGCGGCGCTGGCGATGACGACGAAGGAGGAGGTCGGGCTCGTCGTCGCCGGTTTCGGGATCTGGTACGCCGCACGACGCCGCGCGCGCGTCGGGGCGGCAATCGCCGGGGGAGGGCTGCTCGTCTCGGCACTCGCGATCGCCGTCGTCATCCCGCACTTCAACGCCGGCGCGGAGTCGTCCTTCTACGGACGCTACGACGCGATCGGCGGCTCGGCGGGAGGAA
Source organism: uncultured Actinomycetes bacterium (assembly GCA_963775695.1). GTDB lineage: Bacteria > Actinomycetota > Thermoleophilia > Gaiellales > Gaiellaceae > DATBLE01. The sequence continues at coordinate 299,441 of CAVZJU010000001.1, forward strand.
TCGTCAAGACGGCGTTCACGCATCCGTGGACACTCTTCGAGCAGGCGTTCCAGCACCGCGACCTGCACTACCTGTTGCACCTGCTCGTACCGCTCTCGTTCCTGTTCGTGCTCTCACCGCTCGTGCTCGTCGCCTTTCTGCCCGAGGCCGCGCTCAACCAGCTGTCGGCGACCCAGACTCAGACCTCGATCCACTTCCACTACACGGCCGCGACGATCGCGCCGCTGATCGTGGCGACGGTGCTCGGAGCGGCGGCGCTGGCGCGACGCTTCCCGGGTCGGGTCGGAGTCATGCTCGTCGTCGCGGTGGCGGTCGCGGTGGGGGCGAACTGGAAGCTCGGCGCGGCGCCGCCGTGGACGGTCGTGCCGGGTGGCGAGGATTTCCAGGCGCACGACTGGCACGTGACCTCCCACGACCGGATCGCGAACCGCGCGGTCGCCCTCGTGCCTCCAGGCGCAGTGGTGAGCTCGACGAACGTCCTCGGCGCCCACCTGTCCGCCAGACGACGGGTCCTCAGCTTGCCCAAGCTCGGCGACGCGACCTGGGTGGTCGCCGACGAGACGCGCTCGAGCTATGCCGATCGCGTGGCGCCGCTGCCGTCGGCCGCTGCGCTCGTCCGGCTGCGCCAGAGTCCCGACTGGCGGCTCGTCTTCTCGGAGGACGGCGTGCTCGTCTTCCACAAGAGCAACGCGTAGAGCGCAACCAGCACGAGGTTGCGGGAGAGCAGCGTCCACGCCTGCGGACCGACCGCCCACAGGTCGTGGTAGTGGAAGTACCAGCTTTGCGCGAGCGCGAGGGCGGCCAGCAGGAGCAGCATCGCCCCGATCCCGCCGAACGGCGCCAGCGGGATCAGCCAGACGACGTACTGGGGCGAGAGCACCTTGGTGAAGGCGAGAAACCCGGCGACGCTCGTCGCGAACGCGAGACCGGGGTGAACCCGCCGCCACAGCAGCACGACTGCCGGCGCCAGGGCAGCGAGGATCGCCAGCGCGGCGCTCACTGCGGCGATCGATCGAGGCACGCTACCGGCGAGGTCGCGGGAGATCGCCGGCGCCGTGCTGACCACGCGCGCGTGGTACGCGCCGGCGCGGTCGGCGGCGAGCAGGATGCTGGCGCCGAGGCTCTCCGTGTGCAGGCCGCGACCGACCTGCGAGTGCACGCTGTCCCAGACCCCGCCCGGGGAGAGCGCGAACCACGGGACGACCAGCACGGCCGCGGCGATCGCGAACACAGCCAGCGCCTGCAGGGCGATGCGGCGGCCGTGCTCGCGCCACAGCCAGACGAACGCGACAGGCACGAGCAGCACGGCGTAGAGCTTCGCCACCGCGGCGACGCCGAGCAGCGCCAGCGCGAGGCGACCTCTGCCGGTGACGAGTGCGGCGAGGCAGGCGACGGTGAGGAACGCCGGCCAGGCGTCGTAGGTGTTCAGCGACACCGGCCCGAGCGCGATCGGCGACAGCGCGAGAAACAGCGCTGCCGTCCAGATCGCGGCGTTGGACGAACCGGTGCGATCGAGCACGAAGCAGACGCAGAAGACCGCGCCGACGCAGCACAGCGTCATCAGCACCTTGAAGATCGCGTCGTATGCGCCGTCCGGGGCCAGCGACGGCCCGGCGAACAGCGGGATCGCTCCCGGCGGGTACTCGACGAAGAAGTCGCGATAGGGAAGGTGCCCGCGGAGGAGTGCGTCGCCGTACTGCCGGTAGAGATGGAGGTCGCGGAACTTCGCGCCGCGGAAGAGGCCGCCGCTCGGCACCGCGAGCGCGCCGAGCAGGAGCGGGGTGACGAGCACCGTCGCCCGCAGGGCCAGGTTCGAGCGCAGCACTCCTAGGGGGGAACCGGGCCGCCGATGGTGGTCGTCGGCTCGGTGGGCGGCGGCGGGGGCGGCGACGCCGTGGTCGTCTCGGGCACGGTGGTCGCCGGCGGCGGGGGAGCGACGGTGGTGACCGGCGCCGTCGTGGTCACGGGCGGGGCCGGCGCCTGTTCCGTCGTCGTCGGCGCCGTCGTGGTGGGAGGTGACGACTTCGTCTCCGTCTGCGTGGTGGTCGTCGTGCTCGTCGTCGTCTCGGTCGGAACGAGGCCCGAGAACGCCCACGGGCCCTGCTTGAAGTACCCGAATTGTGGCGGCGTCGAGGGCGGGAGGAAGTCCTGCGGCGGCGAGTAGCGCACCGCCTGCTCCATGAAGCGGCGCCAGATCTCGGCCGGGAAGCTCCCACCGGCGACCGCGATCCCGTGGACGTTCTCCATCGGGATCTCCCCCTGTGGGTAGCCGACCCAGACGGTCGCCTCGAGATTGGGCAGGAAGCCACAGAACCAGGCGTCGGCGTGGTCGTCCGTCGTGCCCGTCTTACCCGCCGCCGGCCGGCCGAAGTTGGCGCCCGTGCCCGTGCCGTAGAGGACGTTCTGGCGAAGAACGTCCGTGACCGTCGCCGCCACCCAGTCGGGAATCACGCGCCGCCGCGCAGGCCTGCCCCATCCGGCCTGGTCGTCCTCCTTGCCGTTCGGAAGGATGACCCTGCGGATCGCCATCGGTCGCGAGTAGACGCCACCCGCGGCGAGCGTGGCGTACGCCGAGGCCATGTCCAGCGGCGACACGGCGTTGGAGCCAAGCCCGATCGAGGGGACGGGCTGAAGCGGGCTCTGCACCCCGAGCTTGTGGGCCATGTCGGCCACGTTCTGCGGGCCGACATCCAGGGTCAGCTTGGCGTAGACGGTGTTGTCCGACTGCAGCGTCGCCTGCTGCACCGAGATCAGCCCGGAGTAGGTGTGACTGTAGGTCGAGACGTTCCAGGGAGGGACGGCCGGGTCGGGCTGCCAGGTAAACGGCGCCGAGACGTAGCTGGTCGAGGCCGGGTTCATCCCGTCGTCGACCGCCTGGGTGAGCACGAACGCCTTGAAGGTCGAGCCGGCCTGCCTCCTCGCCTGGGCGACGAGGTTGAACTCGTTCTTGATCCTGCCCGGATAGACCGAGGTCATCGCCCGGATCGCTCCGTTCGCAGGGTTGATCGAGACCAGGGCGGCCGCCGGGTCGTCCTTGAGGTAGAGCGTGTCCCTGATCGCACTGGTCGCTGCGCGCTGGAACGCCGGGTCGATCGTCGTGTACACGCGGAGCCCGCCCGACTGGACGGTCTGAGCGCCGTACTCTGAGATCAGTTGGTCACGGACGTAGCTGAAGAAGTACGGCTCGCGGATCTGCGTGTACAGCTGCCCCGGCCGCAGGTGCAGGCTGCGATCGGCGACCGCGGCCTGGTACTGCTGGAAGGAGATGTCGCCGTTGTCGTACATCGCCTTCAGCACATGCGCGCGGCGGGCCAGCGCCGTCTGCGGGAACTGGATCGGGTCGTACAGGGACGGCGCCTGCGGGAGACCCGCGAGCAGCGCGGCCTGCTCGAGCGACAGGTCCCTCGCGTGCTTGGAGAAGTACGTCTGGGACGCCGCCTCGACGCCGTAGGCGTGGTTGCCGAAGTAGACCTGGTTCATCCAGGTCGCCAGGATCCGGTCCTTCGACCAGTGCTTGCTGAGCTTGACCGCGAGACAAGCCTCCTTGACCTTCCGCTGCAGCGTGCGCTCGCGCGAGACCGGATAGAGGTTGCGCACGACCTGCTGTGGGATCGACGAGCCGCCCTCGACCACCTTGCCCTTCGTCAGGTCGCGCCAGAATGCGCGGCCGATCCCCAACCAGTCCACGCCGCCGTGCTGGTAGAACCGGCGGTCCTCGGTCGAGATCACGGCCTTCGCCATCCACGGGCTGATCCGTGACAGGGAGACCGGCTGGCGGTTGCGCTCGGCCGGGATCGACCCGAGCAGTGTTCCGTCCGCCGCGTAGACGAACGAGTTCTCTCCGATCGACACCGGCTGGAGCGACGACAACGAGCAGCTGTCCTTGAACCCCGCCCAGGCGCCGTAGCCGCCGAGCCCGAGCACGACCGGGAGGGCGACGAGCAGCAGGAGGACGAGAACGACTCCCTTGCGGCGACCGTGGCGACGGTCGCGGACACGAGCCCGCCGGCGCCGTCCGGCCGACGGCCCGACGGTGTGTCTCCGGTGCGGCCTCCGCGAGGGACTCATGGACTCTCCTGCCTAGTTTGCGCAGTGGTTGTCGCCGCCGCGACCGACCTGGCGGGCGCGGCCCACTGTGGCCTGCTGTGCAAGCAATCGCGAGCGCCGCCGGCAAAGCCAGCGGCGGCGCCTGGAGGGGGGGTCACGGGGGTAACCGGAGGTTTCACCCGTCGAAGATCCCGGCCGCGCGCAGCCTCCGATGCGCGCGGAGGCGCAGGTCGTGCTGGAGGCGCTCGGCTCGCGACGGATCATCGACGAGAGCCCGGACCGTGACCGTCGCGTTGCTCTCGAGGCTGCTGACGAACACCTCCGGCTCGCGCTGGTCGGAGACCTCGTCGCCCAGCAGGCCGATGACGTTCTCCAGATCGGAGCTCAATGGAAGCTGCATCGTGATCTCCGCACGCTGGGCGCGCTCGACGATGGTCGCATTGTGGATGGTATCGGAGGCAAGTTTCTCGTTCGGCACCACCAGACGGGTGTCGTCGTCGGCGCGGATGAACGTGTAGGTGAGGGTGATCTCCTCGACCACCCCGTCGACTCCGTCGACGGTGACGCGGTCGCCGATGCGAAGCGGCTGGGTGAACGCGATCAGGATGCCCGCGACGAAGTTGCCCAGCGTCCGCTGCGATGCGAATCCGACGATGATCCCGATCACGGCGCCGGAAGCGAGCAGTGCGCCGGCCACTGCCCGGACCTGCGGGAACACCAGCAGCGCCGAAAGAACGGCCACGACGACGATCACCGCCATCACCGCCCGGCGCAGGACGCGGTAGCGCGTCTCGGCGCCCGCGCGCAGCTGCACACGCCGCATCGTGACGTCGACGATCTTCGCCAGCACGATCGAGGCCACGATCACGACCGCGGCGATGGTTGCGCGTTCCCAGAAGGGCATCGACCCGCTATTCGACGTCGGCCACGGCGATTCCTCAGATGGGTCTGCGGCCGGAGAAGCCGTCGTCGTATCCATGCCAGAACCCGACCTCGTCCTCCCCCAGCCGCCAGCAGAGCAGCACGTCTTCCCCTTCGCGAACCGAGGGGAAGTCGACCAGGCCCGAGTCGAGGTCCTTCACCACCACGCCGAGGGCGTGGATCTCGTCCAGTGCGCGCGCGAGCTCGGTCGCCAGCCGGTTCACCTCGGCGTTCACCTCGGCGAGCCGCGCAGGCGGGAGCCCGCCGCCGTTGCCCGAGATCCTGACCGAGACCTCGTCGGCCTGCTCCTGTGCCGTGTCGAGCGCGCGCTTGCCCTCGACCATGCGCTCGACGAGCGGACGCACGGTCGGCAGCAGCTCGTTCGCCTCGTCCGGTGTGAAGTTCCGTTCCACCAGGCAAAAGTATGATCGGACCGCGTGGGTACTCCTACCGAGGTCGAGCGGAACCGAGGCAGGACTCACGTCCGGGCACGGCTCGCCGAGCTGCGCGTGTCGGTGGTCAGGGGGCCGGCCGTCGGGATCTTCCTCTGGAGCCGAGCCGCGATCTGGGCGGGTGCGTTGTTCGCCTGGCTGGTCTTCGAGCCGAACCGGCATCCGAACGCCGCCCGCTGGGACGATCCCACCCTGACCCGCGACCTCGGCTGGGTGACAGACGTCTGGGCACGGTGGGACAGCGTCTGGTTCCTCCGCATCGCCGTGCACGGCTACGGCGAGGCCCACGGCGTGGCCGCCGCGTTCTACCCCCTCTACCCGCTCACCCTCGCCGGTGTCGGCCGGGTCTTCGGCGGGCACTACGTCGCCGCGGGGATCGTCGTCTCGCTGGCCGCGGCGTTGGCCGCCTTCGTCCTCCTCTACCGGCTGACCGAGACGCGCCTCGGCGCAGACGGCGCCCGCCGGGCGGTCCTCTACCTCGCCGTGTTCCCGATGGCGCTGTTCCTCGGCGCCGTCTACTCCGAGTCGCTGTTCCTCGCGCTCGCGATCGGCGCGTTCCTGCTCGCCGAGCGCGGTCGCTGGCTCGGCGCCGGCCTGGCGACCGGCCTGGCCATGCTCACGCGCATCGCCGGCGTCGCGTTGCTCCCGGCGCTCGTCGTCATGGCCTGGCGGCGGCCCGAACGCCGAGGTGCGCTCCTCCGCCTGTGCGTCGCACCGCTCGTCTTCGCCGCATACCCTTTCTACCTCGCGGCGTCCCGCGGCGACGCGCTCGCCTTCGCCCGCTCGCAGGGTTTCTGGAACCGCCACGTCTCGTATGCCGGCCCGCTCGGTGGAATCTGGGACGGGCTGCGCTCGGCCTGGGCCGGCGTCCAGCAGCTCGCCTCGGGCTCGCACACACACGTCTACTGGACGCCCGTCCAGGACACCGACCCGATGCGCGCCGCTGCGGTCAACCTGGAGGCCTTCGCGTTCCTCGTACTGCTGATCGCGCTGACGGTGGTCGCCTGGCGCCGCTTCGGCGCCCCCTACGGCCTCTTCTGCACGGTCAGCCTGGCGATTCCGCTCAGCGCCCCGAGCACGCGGTGGCCGCTGCTCTCGATGCCCCGCTTCGGGCTCGTTCTCTTTCCGTGCTTCATGGCCCTGGCCGTGATCGGCGGGCGGCCGAGAGTTCACACCGCGATCCTCGTCGTCAGCTCGATCATGCTCGGTGTCGCCGTCACCCAGTGGGCGCTCTGGCAATGGGTCGCCTGACTCTCGGCCGACAGGCCTCAGCGATCGTCGTCCTGGCGGCGGCGTTCCTCCTCGGGGCGACCGCATGTGGCGAGCGCTCGGAGCCGACGGGAGCCGATGCCCAGCTCTACCCCGTGACGATCACGACCGGCGACCGCCCGATCGCGATCGAGAAGCCGGCGCGGCGAATCGCGGTCCTCGACCAGACGTCGGAGCAGGTCGTCCGCGCGCTCGGAGCCGGCAAGCGGATCGTCGCCGTCACGCCGTCCGTGGCGGTCGGCTTCCTGCGCCGCCGGAGGCCCGACCTGATCGTCGCCTCCGACACGGTCGACGAGCGCTCGCTGTCGCGGGCCGCAGCGGCGACACACGCCGACGTGTACTCGGCGCCCGGCGACTCGATCAGACAAGTCGAGCGGGCGATCACGCAGCTCGGACTGCTCACCGGCACGCCTGTGCGGGCGCGGGCGCTCGTGGGCAGGATCGAGCGGAAGCGCCGTGCGACCGGCGCCGCCCTCGCCCACGTGCCGACCGTCAATGTCTTCGTCGACACCGGCCTGATGACAACGGTGCCCGACCAGTCGCTGATCGGCGACGTGCTCAGCGAGGCGCACGCCAGGAACGTCGCCGGCGACGTCGCCGAGGCCGGCCCGGTGAACCCCACGGAGCTGGCGAGACTCGACCCGGACGTCTACGTGGTCACCGCCGACACGATGACGACGCTCGCCGACCTGCGGAAGAACCCGGCGACACACAAGCTGCGGGCAGTCCGCGAGGGTCGCTTCGTCGTGCTCGACGAGAACCTGCTCGTCCCCGGCCCGCGCGTCGGAGACGGGCTCGACCAGGTCGCCCGCCTCCTGCACCCGGATGCGTTTCGCTGAGCTCGACGCCGTCACAGTCGACGGCTACGGGACGCTCGTCCGGCTCCTCGACCCGGTCCCGAGTCTCGTCCGGTCGCTGGCGGAGCACGGCTTCGACCGCGTCCCGGAACTCGTGCACTCCGCGTTCGCAACCGAGGTTGCCTACTACCGGCCCGAGGCGGTGCGAGGACGCGACCCCGATTCGCTGGCCCGGCTCCGCTGCGACTGCACACGCATCTTCCTCCAGGCGGCCGAGGTCGACCTCGAGCCCGAGTCGTTCGTGGACGACTTCATGGCGTCGATCCGGTTCGAGGCGGTTCTCGGCGCGATCGAGACGCTGGGGGAGCTTCGCGGACGTGGGCTCGACCTGGCCGTCGTTTCCAACTGGGACGTCGGGCTCGCAGAACACCTGGAGCGGATCGGCGCCGGCCACCTGTTCTCTACGATCGTGACCAGCGCGGAGGCGGGCGCGGCCAAGCCGGATCCGGCCGCGTTCCGTCTGGCGCTCGAACGGCTGCGGGTCGAGCCCGCGCGGACACTCCACGTCGGCGACGAGGACGAGGACGAGCAGGGAGCGGCGGCGGCCGGGGTGCGGTTCGCGCCGGCGCCACTCACGACCGCGTTCGCGGGCTGGTCGTGAGCGGGTCGTGACCGTCCTGCGCAGCAGCAAGCTCACCGCCTGGGTGATCCTCGTGGCGGTACTCGCCCTGCTCGGGTACGCGAGCCGGGCGGCGGGCGGGAAGCCGCCGAAGGACGCCGCCTACCAGTACTCGACCGCCACCGGCGGCCTCGTCCAGTACGCGATCATCCTCGTCGTCGTCCTGGCGATCGCGCGGCCGGAGTGGTCGCTGCTCGCGCTGCGGCGGCCACGGGCCTGGGCGCGAACGCTGGGAGCGGTGGCGATCGTCTTCCTCGCCGTGTACGCGGCCAGCGCAGTCGTCTCTGCCTTCGGCGACCCCGGGCGCGAGCAAGGCCTCACGCCGACGAACTGGGACTCGAGCCGCGCCGTCCCCTTCGTGGTCAACTTCATGGTCTTCGTCGCTGTGGCACCGTTCGTCGAGGAGCTGACGTTCCGCGGGCTGGGCTATTCCCTGCTTGCACCGCTCGGGCGTCTCACCGCCATCCTGTGGGTCGGCGTGGCGTTCGGCCTGGCGCACGGGCTCCTGGAGGGACTGCCGATCCTGATCGTGTTCGGCTGCGGCCTGGCCTGGCTGCGCGAGCGCTCGGACAGCGTGTATCCGGGGATGGTCGTCCACGGGATCTTCAATGCGATCGCGCTGATCGTCGCGGTTTCCACCTAGCGGGAGGAGTCCCAGCCCGCGTGTCTAAGCTCTCGGCCGTGCGCCGAGCCCTCCCCCTCGCCCTGCTCCTCCTCGTCTGGCCGTCCTCCGCCGGAGCGACTGCGCCCACGCTGACCCTGAAGGCGCCGGGAGCGACGACGTACCTGCACCAGGTCGACTTCGCCGGCCGCCTCAGCCCTGCCGCGCCGGGAGCACGCCTGCGACTGATGCGCGCCGCCACGACCGTGGCCACCACGCGAGTCCGCGGTGACGGGAGCTTCCTCTTCAAGGTCGAACTGGCCAGCCCGGGACCGTTCCACGTCGCCTGGCTGTCCGCCCGATCGAACGACGTGACGATCCGGATCAGGCCGCGTCTCCGCGCCACGCTGGTCGGCAGCCAGGTCGCAGGCGCTCCGCTGCGGCTCGCCGCAACTCTCGAGCCGACGGACGCCGGACGCGTCCGGGTCCAGGTGATCCGCGGCGGCGAGGTCGGCTTCGACCGGAGTTTTCCCGGTGGCGCCCGCGTGGCGCTCGGCACGCGAGAGACCGGAACCGTTCGCGTCCGCCTGACGACCCTGCCACGCCCCGGTTTCGATCCGGTCAGCCGCGAGCTGACCGCGACGCTGCGGCCGCCGTACCTCTCGCTCGGAACGACGAGCCCGGCGGTGACCGAGTTCGCCCACCGCCTTGCCGCGCTGCACTACGTCGTGCCCTCGTTCTCATCCACGTTCAGCGAGGACTTCATCCAGAGCGTCTACGCCTTCCAGAAGGTGCAGGGGCTCGAGCGCACGGGCGCGGTCGACGCTGCCGTCTGGACGAAGCTGGCGAGCCCGCGCATCCCGGCGCCGCGGTACGCGACCCCGGCCGACCATATCGAGGTCGACAAGACCCACCAGGTGCTCTACCTCGTGCGCGGCGGCAAGATCGCGCTGATCTCGCCGGTCTCGACGGCGGGCATTGCCGGCTACTACACGCCCGAGGGCCGGTTCGCGATCTACCGGAAGGTGACGGGCTACGACACGAGCCCACTCGGCGTCCTGCTCGATCCGATGTACTTCGTCGGCGGCTACGCGATCCACGGCAACCCGTCCGTGCCGCCGTACCCGGCGTCGCACGGATGCGTGCGGGTCCCCAGCTTCGTGATCTACCGCCTCTTCGGCTCCGAGCCATACGGCGAAACGGTCTACGTTTACTAGCACGGGGGAACCCCTGGTTCCCCCGTGAACCCCCTCCTTGCGAGCGACGCGGAGATCCTCGCGGAAGCGGGGCCGGCCCCTGTCGTGACACATCCACTGTTGCCTCTCCGCCGTATGCCTCCCGCCGGGCAAAGCCCGGCTCCGGCGGCGATTCGATGGGGCATTCCGGCGACTAGGGTTCAAGCCCCATGCTTGCGAAGATCGGCGCACTCATCGGGGTTGCCCTCGTTCTCCTCGCCGGGGTCATTTGGACCCAGGTGGTCCAGGGCAGGTCGGAGAAGCACCTCGCCTGGCAGGACGTGACCGCACGGATGGGGCCCGTGCTGTGGCCCAAGTCCGTGAGCCGGTCGTTCTGGCGGCGGCGTCAGGTCGTCCGCTACCTCACGCGCACGTTCCCGCAGGGGCCGCCGCATGTGCCCGCGTTCGACTTCGCCCGCCGCCGGCTGATCCTGGTCGCGGCCGGCCCGCGGTCGAGCACGGGCTACGGCGTGAAGATCGTCCGGATCACCGAGCGGCGGAGCACGATCGACGTGCTCGCGCACGAGGTCACACCGTCACTTCGCAGTCGCACGATGCCGCGGCTGACCTCGCCGTACCGGCTGATCACCATCCCCGCGACCTCGAAGCGCGTTTACGTACAGTGGCAGGGCCGCCCGTGAGCGCCCCCGACGACCCCGTCCTCAGTCAGTTCCGCGAGCAGATCTCGGACACCGACCGGGCGATCGTGGATGCGATCAACACCCGGCTGGAGCTGGTCGCGCGGATCAAGGCGTACAAGGAGTCGCGCGGGATCGACTTCCTCGATCCCGCCCGTGAGCGGTCGATGCTGCGCGAGCTGGCGCGCGCGAACCCCGGCCCGCTCTCGAACGACGGCCTGCGCGAGCTGTTCACCACCATCCTCGACCTCACGAAGCGCGAAGTCGCCCAGGATGGCTAGGCACGTGGACAACCAAAGGCTCTGCCCCTTCAGGTCAGAGCCGAAGCTGATACGCCGCGCGTCGCGCGGCTAGCCGTCTTCCTCTTCGCCCTCGACTGCGAACTCGTCGGGCGTGACCTGATCGAGGAACTTGCGGAACTCGTCGACGATCTCCTCCTCGTTCACCTCTTCGCCCTCGAACTCGATCGCCGACTCCTCGATCACGCGGTCGTCGGCGAAGATCGGCGCCTCGGCGCGGACGGCGAGCGCGATCGCGTCGGACGGTCTCGAGTCGACCTCGATCTCGGAGCCGTCCTGCTGGATGGTGATGCTCGCGTAGAAGGTGTTGTCCCGCAGCTCGGTGACCGTGATCCGGGTCACGCGGGCCTCGAGCTCGGCGAGCATCGAGGTGACGAGGTCGTGTGTCAGGGGACGCGGCGTGCTCGCGCCCTGGAGCTTCATCAGGATCGCCGCCGCCTCGGAGTGGCCGATCCAGATCGGCAGGAACTTGTTCCCGTCGGCCGTCTTCAGGAGGACGATCGGCTGCTTGCCGACGATGTCGAAGCTGACGCCGTAGATGTGCATCTCATGCAATCGACCCAGGCCTCGGTCCTGATCTTAGCCCAGCGTCCCAGGCCAATCGAGGGTGCCCGATTGCTCCAGCCATCGCTACACTTCCGCGTCGCGGGCGATTAGCTCAGTCGGTTAGAGCGCCGCTCTGATAAGGCGGAGGTCCGTGGTTCGAATCCACGATCGCCCATGCCCTGCACCTCCGGCCGCGTACGCTGCGGCAATGGAGCCGGTCACCGTCGAACGACTGGACGTCGGCGGAGCTCGCCGGCACCGCGACGCGCTCGCCGCAGTTCTCGTCGACTGCGTCGAGGGCGGTGCATCAGTCAGCTTCATGGCGCCGTTCACGCATGACGAGGCGCGCGCGTTCTTCGAGTCGGTCGAACCGGGCGTCGCTGCCGGCGCGCGCGTGCTGCTCGCTGCATTTCTCGACAACGAGGTGGTCGGCACGGTCCAGGTCGCAGCAGCCTGGCCGCCCAACCAGCCGCACCGCGCGGACGTCGCCAAGCTGCTCGTCCGCCGCTCGGAGCGAAACCGGGGGATCGGTCGACTGCTGATGGAGCGGGCCGAGGCGGAGGCCCGGGAGCAGGGCTGGACGCTGCTCGTGCTCGACACGGTCACCGGCGACCCCGCGGAACGGCTGTACGAAGGCATGGGTTGGACCAAGGTCGGCGTGATTCCGAACTTCGCGCTCTACCCGGACGGGCGGCGCTGCGACACGACGGTCTTCTACAAAGAGCTCGCCCGGACAAAGTAACCCTTGGTGGCAAGCTGCCAAGCGATGTGGTCAAGGACGCATCGATAGTTGTGAATCGCGTCACCGAATCGAGCAGCGAACGAGGCGGGCAGGTCAGGCGGGGCGGACTCCACAACGATTCGGCATACGTGTGTGCTCCCGATGTCGTAGGTCGCGTCCGTCTTGGCTTCTTCCTCGATACGGAAGGTTGGGCCTGGGTGACGGTTGAAGAACCTGACTGTCTCGCGCCGAGCGGTTCCTTCGTGGAGATTCGCTCGCCCCAGCTTCGTCCACGCACTGCGGAGGGGCTCCGGTCGTGAGGGCTGCGTTTGACCGCCGCAGAAAGTAGAGGTACGCAAGAAAACTCCCCATCGCCGCGACCGCCGACAGGTCCGCGACGAGCGATGCTGTGGCGCTGGCAGTTGCGAGGCACATCATCCGGCCCGTACCCCACTCGCTCCGCACGTCTAAACGGAAGCACGCGGTGCCGCGCAGTCAGCCGTCCCTCGAGCCCCCAGCCGTACCAGTAGCGCACGTCCGCTCCTTGCTCGCGTTCGGCGGGATGATCACGCCCACTGCGCGGCCTCGCAAGTCGGGTTAAGTCCCGGGCCTGACGACGCCTGAAAGTACGACAACGGCTTCGGGCGTACTCAGGAGCGTGGCTTGTCGAGGCGAAGGAAAGAGGCGCTTCCGCGCAGCCCACTCGCGCTCGAACACGTCGAATCTCGAGACGCCAGCAGTAGCGCAGATGCGACGGAAACTGCGCTCGTCGTGTGCGTAGTGCGGGCTCAGGGATGCCCTCGGCCAGTATCCAGGCCATCCGGGCGGAAAGGCGACGCCCCCTACGACCGGTGCAAGACTCTGTGCGGGTCGGAGTCGGAAGAAATCAGTCGGTAGAAGATCTGCACATCGGCTTCGCGGTAGCCGCAACGATCTGCTCGGCAGCCCGGAAGGCGATCGTTGCGTACGCCTTGCTCGCGTCGGTGATTGGTTTCCTGGTCGCAGGGGTAAGGGGCGCCACCCGTCCATAGCCGCAACCCACGGCGAGCGAGCGGAGAGCGAGAGGTCGTAGGGACGAACGTCCACGATTACCTGCTCTCCGTCGTCACGGGCAATGCTGTGCCTGGCCTGCCAGCGATCGCCATCGGTCAAAGGCTCGGCCTGGATCACACGGCCCACGGTCGGGCAGCCTAACCGGCGTAGCCAACGCGTAACCACCCGGACGCCCGAGCAGCATCGAGCCCTCCGAGGCCTCAGGATGGATTCTGCTCAACCACGCGGGATGACCGGGGCGTAGCGGTCCAGCGCCTCCGCCAGCTCCGCGAGCTCGTACTCGTCGGCGAACTGGATCTCGAGGCGACCTCGCGTCAGCCGCACCGGTAGCCCGGTCAGCCGCTCGGCCGCCGCACGGACGCGAGCGGCCAGCGCCGGATCGACCGGTGCGGCCTTGAGCCGCGGCTTCTGCCTGGCACCGGCCCAACGAGCCCTCTGCTCCGCGGCCCGAACCGACATGCCGGTCTTGACGATCTCGCGCGCCAGTCTGCGGCGGCCCTCCTGGTCGGGAACGGCCAGCACGGCCCGCGCGTGGCCCTCGCTGAGCTCTCCGCGCTCGACCATCGCAAGGACGTCGTCGGACAGGTCGAGCAGCCGCATCCGGTTGGAGACGGCGGGCTTCGAGCGGCCGACCCGCTCCGAGACGTCGCCGAGCGAGAGCCCGAACTCGTCGATCAGCAGCGCGCAGGCGCGAGCCTCGTCGACCGGCGACAGGTCCTCCCGCGCCACGTTCTCGACCAGCGCGAGCAGGAGGGAATCTCGGTCGTCAGCATCCCGGACGATCGCCGGCACGGCCGGCAGGCCCGCCTCGCGGGCGGCCCGCCAGCGCCGTTCGCCCGCAATCAGCTCGAAGCCGCCTGCCGCCCGGCGGCGGACCACGACCGGCTGGATGACGCCTTGCGAGCGAACCGAATCGGCGAGCCCATGGGCCGCCTCCGAGTCGCCGCGCTTCCGTGGCTGTCGAGGATTGGGGTGAATCATCTCGACCGGCAACTGCGTGAGCTCGGTCTCGCCGGCGCCCCCGATCAAAACCTCGAGGCCGCGGCCCAGCCCCCTTCTTGCGGGTTTCGCGTCGTCAGGAACGCTCGACAAGCTCCATCGCCACCTTCCAGTAGGCCTCCGCGCCGGCGGACCGGCGGTCGTAGGCGATCGCGGGGAGGCCGTGGCTGGGCGCCTCGGCGAGGCGCACCGACCGCGGCACCGATGTCTTGAACACCAGGTCGCCGAGATGCCGCCGCACCTCGTGGTCGACCTCGGCCGCGAGCCGGGTGCGGCCGTCGACCATCGTCAGGAGGATGCCCGCAACCGCGAGCCGCGGATTGAGGCGCGCCTTGATGATGTCCACCGAGCGCAGCAGCTGGGAGAGACCCTCGAGCGCGTAGTATTCGGCCTGCACCGGGACGAGCACACGGTCTGCCGCGGCGAGCGCGTTCACGGTCAGCGGACCGAGTGACGGCGGACAGTCGAGGAAGACGAAGGAGTAGCCGTTCGCGGAGCCTTCCAGCGAGTCGGCGAGAAACCGCTCCCCGTCCTCACGGCGGGCGAGTTCGACCGCCGCACCGGCCAGGTCGGGCTTCGAGGGGACGAGCCACAGGTTCCGGAATCGCGTCGGCTTCACCAGTTGCTCGAGCGGCGCGCCGTCGAGCAGGTCGTAGCTGGACGTTCCGTTGGCCGCCTCACCGAGTCCAGAGGTCGCGTTCGCCTGCGGGTCGAGGTCGATGACGAGCGCCTTCTCGCCGGCCTCGGCGAGGCAGGCGGCGAGGTTGACCGCGGTCGTGGTCTTCCCGACCCCGCCCTTCTGGTTCGCGACTGCGTAGACGAGCCCGGGCACCCGAACATTCTTTCTTCGTCGGCGGACGGCCCTCTCCTACGCGAGCGGGCGCTTGCGGGCGACGCCCGGACGACGCGGAAAGCCCGACGGCGTCGGCTCGAGCTTCGGCACCACGAGGATCCCATCGTGCTGCTCCGGCTCGCCGCCGCCCAGCTGCGGCGACGCCCTGCCGACGGCGGCGGCGTTGGCCGAGGGGCCGACGAGCAGGATCGCCGCCCCGCCGATGCGGACCAGGGGCAGGCACCACTCGACCGCAACGGGAGGCGCAGCCAGCGCCTTCGCCACCGCCACGCCGAACTGCTCGGTCGGCTGCTCCTCCGCTCGGCCGCAGACGACCCGGACGTTGGGGAACTCCGCCACGACCGACTCGAGGAAGTCGCACTTCCGCCGAGTCGCCTCGAGCAGGACGACCTCGCGCTCGGGGAGTGCCGCCGCGATCGGGACGCCCGGAGCACCGCCGCCGGAGCCGACGTCCACCACTGGACCCTGGTAGCACCGGACGAACCGGACGACGGCGAGACTCCCGTCGAGATGAACCTTCCGGGCCTCGGCCGGATCTCGAATCGCAGTCAGGCCGGGCGTCTCGAGCAGACGGTCGAGCCAGCGCTCGATCCGAGCGTCCGGCCGGGGCGAGCGCACGCCTGTCCCTTCGTCAGTCGGCTTCGACGACCACGAACCGGTAGGGTTCATCACCCTCGCTGCGCGTGCTCACTCCGGATTCGTCCTGTAGTCGCAGATGGACGATGCGGCGCTCGATCGACGACATCGGCTCGAGCTCGACAGCCTCGCCTGTCGAGCTCGCGCGCTGGGCGCTGCGCACGGCCAGGGCCTCCAGCGTCTCGCGTCGCCGCTCCCGATAGCCAGCGGCGTCGACCACCACGTCCTTGCGATCGTCGCCGTAGGCCCGATAGGCGACGGCGTTGGCAAGGTACTGGATCGCGTCGATCGTCTGGCCGTGGCGACCGATCAGCAGACCGAGGTCACCCCCGTTCAGCGTGCCCGTCACCGTCTCGTCGTCCTCGACCACATCGACCCGGCAGTCGACCCGGAGCGCGGCGGCGATTCGCGTGAGCAGGTCGCGCAGGTCGGCCGCAAGCGCCGATTCGTCGCCGTCGGCTGCCGCCGCCGGAGCAGACACGGCATCGACGTCCACGCTGGCGACCACCCGTGCCGGCGCGTAACCCACTCCGAGTAGCCCGCGCTCGCCCTCCGAGACGACCTCGAATCGGACCGCCGACTTGTCCAGACCCGGGACTACCCGCTCGAGCTCACGGAGGGCCTGCCACTTCGCCTCGCCGACCGTCTCGCCGGTCGCCTCGACCTGATGCCCCTCGCTCACCGCCCGCCCTTCTTCTTCTTGCGCTTGACGCGGCGCGGCCGGGTCGACGCGCTCGACTGGACCGCGGCGGCCTGGGCGGGAGTCCGCGTCTCCGCCGCACCGTCCGTGGGCGCCGGAGCGGTGTCTTCCTTGGGCGGCGTGCGCGACGAGCGCTTGGGCGGTGGAGCCGGCTTCGGCACCATCCGCCTAGTGATGATCCCCTGGCCGACGGTCCAGAGGTTGGTCGTCATCCAGTACATGAGCAGACCCACCGGAAAACGGCTCACGAACGGCAGGACGAAGAACGGCACGATCATGAAGAGGATGCGCTGACTCCTCGGGATGTTCGGAGGCGTCCCGAAGTAGGCGTAACCGACCTGGCTGCCGAGGTAGAGCACGAGCAACACATAGCCCGACCAGTGCTCGGTGACGTGGGCCGTGATGTTCGGGACGATCAGCCAGTGGAGCTCGCTCGGGAGCGCCGTGACGTGCTTCGTGAAGTTCTTCAGGACAAAGTAGAGGGCGAAGAAGACCGGGATCTGCACCAGCATCGGCAGACACGACGCTGCTGGGTTGATCTCGTTCTCCTTGTAGAACTTCATCAGCTCCTCGTTGAGGCGCTGGCGGTCGCCCTTGTACTTCTGCTGGATCGCCTTCATCTCGGGCATGTGCGCCTGCATGCGCTGCATCGAGTGGATCTGCTTGACCATGATCGGGACGAGGCAGATCCGGACGATGATCGTCAGCGCGACGATCGACCAGCCCCACGAGAGGCCGACCGTGTCGTGCAAGTGCTGGAGCAGCCACGCGAGCGCGTTCTCGATCGGGCTGAGGATCCCAGCGACGATCACCGCAGGCGCCCCGGATAGTCGACGCCGCCGCCGCTCCACGGATTGCAGCGGAGCAGGCGCCAGGTGGTCTTTGCGGTTCCACGGACGAGCCCGAGCTCGCGGTACGCAAGCGACGAGTATTCGGAGCACGTCGGGTGGTACTTGCAGGTGGGCGCGCCGGCCACACCCGGCGAGGGGAAGAACGCTCGGAGCACGAGGCTCAGATGCCTCATGCCGATGCCTTCCCGAGCACTTCGTCCAAGCGGTCGCCCAGCCAGCCGGAATCGTGGCCGCCCAGGGCCTCGCCCAGGGCAGGCCTGGCGATCAGCACGTAGTCGCGGCCGGCCGGCACGCGTTCGATGCGATCGCGCCAGCTCTCGCGGAGTCGTCGCTTCACGCGGTTCCGCTCCACCGCGCTGCCGGAACCCTTCGGCACCGCGATCCCGAGCCGAGGCTCACCCTCGTCGTCGCGTGGGAACCAGTAGAGAACGAGGAAGCGGGTCGAGACCGATCGGCCGTGGCGGTAGACGGCATCGAAGTCCCGTGACCGGGAGAGGCGGTACCGGCGCTGCACGACCGCGCGAGCCGCGTCAGGCGGAGAGCCGCTTCCGGCCCCTCGCGCGGCGGCGCTTGAGGATCGCGCGTCCCGCGCGGGTGGACATGCGCGCGCGGAAGCCGTGTTTGCGCTTCCGGCGCCGTACATTGGGCTGATAGGTCCGCTTCACGGATGGTTGCTCACTTCGCGGGGCTCCTGAACACGAAAACGGCGGCCCCTGGGCCGCGGGCCGCAAGTATAGACAAGCGCGGCGTGACCAGCCCCGAGGCCCGTCACCGATTTCGTTTCCGATCTCGCCTTCGAGTTCTCCACAGGCTCGATGTGGAAAGCGCCGGCGAGGAAAGGGCGAGCAGAGAGGGTGTTTTTCCCGGCCCGCGTCACCCTTTCGAGACTCCCTGTCCACACCTGTGGAGAGCGGTGTGGAACTCAGAGAATTCCCCGTAAACCCCGGCTTTTTGGGGAAGAGGAGGTGGGCTGAAAAGCCATTGTCGGGCCCGTCTCACGTTGCTATGCTCGGCCCTCGCGTCGTCGAGGAGGAGCAGGCCCCCCGGGTGGATCAACCGATCGAGCTGACCGCAGAGACACTTTGGACCGAGGTGGCGGGCCGGCTCAAGGGGGCACTCAACGACTCAACATACCGGACGTGGTTCGGCGAGGTGGAAGGGCTGGAAGTGTCGGACGACACGTTCGTCCTGGCGGTCCCGAACGACTTCACCCGGGAGTGGATCGAGGGCCATTTCATCGAGCTGATCCGGGCCGCCGTCCGCGACGCCACCGGCCAGCAGCGCCGGATCCAGCTCACGGTCGCCGAGACGGGCACGGTTCCCGACACGACGAAGCCCGCACAGCGAATCAGCGATGCCGGCCTGAACACGAAGTACACGTTCGACCTCTTCGTGATCGGCTCGTCCAACCGGTTCGCCCACGCAGCGGCGCTCGCGGTCGCCGAGGCGCCGGCGCAGGCCTACAACCCGCTCTTCATCTACGGCTCGACCGGGCTCGGGAAGACCCACCTCCTCCAGGCGATCGCGCAGTACGTGATGGAACACCCGGGGAGCATGTCCGTGCGCTACGTCACGAGCGAGTCGTTCGTCAACGACTTCATCAACTCGCTCCGCGACAAGCGGATCGAGGGCTTCAAGCAGCGCTACCGCAACTACGACCTGCTCCTGATCGACGACGTCCAGTTCTTCGAGGGCAAGGAGCGCTTCCAGGAGGAGTTCTTCCACACCTTCAACTCACTGTACGAGTCGGGCAGCCAGATCGTGCTCTCGTCCGACCGGCCGCCGAAGGAGATCGCGACGCTCGAGGCACGACTGCGATCGCGCTTCGAATGGGGCTTGATCACAGACATCCAACCCCCCGACCTGGAGACACGGATCGCGATCCTGCGCAAGAAGGTGAAGACCGACGGCATCCACATCGCCGACCCGCAACTGCTCACCTTCATCGCCAGCAGGATCTCGACCAACATCCGCGAACTCGAGGGGGCGCTCACCCGCGTCGTCGCCTTCGCGTCACTCACGGGACGGCCGATGACGGCCGACCTCGCCCAGGACGTGCTCAAGGACGTCTTCCCCCAGGGTGAGGTGGCGCAGGTGACGATCGAGCGGATCCAGGAAGTGGTCTGCGAGAGGTTCTCGCTCTCACTGGACGAGTTGTGCAGCCACAAGCGCTCGCAGAACATCGTCTATCCGCGCCAGGTGGCCATGTACCTCTCGCGCGAACTGACCGATTCGTCACTCCCGAAGATCGGCAAGCACTTCGGTGACCGTGACCACACCACCGTTCTGCACGCAAACACGAAGATCACGAACATGATCCGGGCCGACCGGACTGTGTACAACCTTGTGCAAGAGCTGACCGCACGCGTCAAACAGGTGCGATGAACTGTGGATTCGCGCAACGATCCAACCGGAGGCTGTGAATCTCGTACTGTTCTCCCCAGATCGAGCCCACACCAAAAACGGCTTGTCCAAGCGGTACTTGGCTTCCGTCCACGCGATCCACACCACCTATGAACTACAAAAGGTTTTTGAAAGAACATGAGTGACATAGAAGCTTCTACCGGCCGGGAGGTCGCGCTGGATGGTCAGCTCGACATTGCTGTGTCCCGGGGCGAGCTCGCGCAGAAGCTCGCGCTCGTCAGCCGCGGCGTGTCGACTCGCACGGCCGTGCAGATTCTCGGCGGCATCCTGTTGCGCGCGGCAGGCAACCGGGTCGAGCTCGCCGCCACCGACATGGAACTCTCGCTCAGGACACCGCTCGACGCCACCGTTACGGGGGACGGCGCCGTGGTCGTGCCGGGAAAGCTGTTCGCCGATCTGTCGCGCCTGCTCCCGGAAGGCGACGTCGAAATCCAGTATCGGCAGGACGAGAACGTCCTGCAGGTTCGCTGCGGCCCCGCGGAATACCGGCTGAACACCTACAGCGCGGAGGACTTCCCGCGCCTGCCGGACTCGGAGGCTGCACCGACGCACACGGTCGACGCTGCATCGCTGCTCGCAACGGTTGCCTCGGTCGGTCGTGCGGTGTCGCGTGACGAGGCGCGGCCCGTGCTCACCGGCATCCTGGTCCGTTTCGGCGAGGGGAAGCTGGTCATGGCCGCGACGGACTCCTACCGCCTCTCGTACAAGGAGACACCGATCGAGGGTGAGGTCCCCGAGCTCGAGGCGATCGTGCCGGCCCGAGCGCTCGAAGAGGTCCGCCGATTGGCGAGTGCCGGCGACACGCTGGAGCTCGGTGTCCAGGAGAACCAGGTCCTGTTCGGGATCGACGGCACGTGGCTGACGACGAGGCGTATCGAGGGACAGTTCCCGAAGTTCGACGAGCTGCGGCCAAAGGAGTTCACGCACGAGGTCGTCCTGCCGCGCGAGGAACTGCTCGAGGTCGTCCGCCGCACATCGGTGATGGCGCATCGCAACTCGCCGCTTCGCCTGCGCTTCGCCGAGGGCGAGGTGACCGTCTGGGCGCAGACCCAGGACGTGGGCGAGGCGCGCGAGACGCTACCGATACGCTTCGACGGTGATCCGCTCGAGATCGGGTTCAACGCCGATTTCCTACGCGACGGGATCGAGTCGGCAGAGGGCGACGAGATGCGCCTACGCCTGATCGACCCGCTGAGGCCGGGCCTGATCCAGGGGCCGGACGACGACTTCTGGTACCTGATCATGCCGATCCGCCTCGCCGGCTGATCGTCGAGTCGGTCTTCCTGGCGAGCTTTCGCTCCTACGCGCGGCTGGAGCTCGCGCTCGAGCCGGGGCTCGTCCTGGCGGTGGGCCCGAACGGCGCGGGCAAGACGAACCTGCTGGAGGCGCTCCACGTCGGCACCCAGGGATTTTCGCCGCGGACGCGATCGGATGCGGAGCTGATCCGGTTCGGCGAGTCGTCCGCCCGCATCCGACTCGAGGGGCGTCGGGGACAGACGCCGGTGCGAATCGGCATCCGGCTGTCCACAGCGGAAGGAAAACGGGCCGAGCTCGACGGGGCGCGCCTGCGCGCCGCAGAGCAACTTCGCGGGGAGACGGCGACGCTCGTCTTCACGCCCGACCGGCTGGCGATCGTCAAGGCCGGCCCGGCAGCGCGGCGCGCGTACTTCGACCGCTCGCTGAGCCGTCTGATGCCCAGCCGGTCGTATCTGCCTGCCGACTACGCGGCCGCCCTAGCGCAGCGGAACGCTGCGCTGAAGCTCGGCGACCGGACGACGATCGCTCCCTGGACCGCGCAGCTCGCCAACCTGGGGTCGGCTCTGGTGGAAACACGAGTCGAGCTGCTCGAATTGTTGGCCGGGCCGTTTGCCAAGTCCGCCGGGGCTCTCGGACTGTCCGACGCCCGGCTCGCGTACGAGGGCGACCCACCCACAGAAGGCGAGCTCGAAGCTCGCCTGGAGCGCGATCTCGAACGCGGGTCGACCGGCGCAGGACCGCATCTGCACGACGTCTCGATCGTGTCCGCCGACCGCGACCTGCGCTCCTTCGGCTCCCAGGGCGAGCAACGGACGGCCGTGCTCGCCCTGCTCCTGGCCGAGGCGGCGCTTCTGGCCGAGCGCCGGGACGACCCTCCACTCCTGCTCCTCGACGACGTGCTCTCCGAACTCGACCCGCAACGCCGCCGTGTGCTGCTCGAGCAGGTCGCCGGTGGCGGTCAGGCGTTGATCACGGCGACCACCGCGGACGCGCTGCCGGGCGAGCCGGCGCAGCTGCTCGAGGTGTCGCCGGGGGCGGTGGTGGCCCGCTAAGGCGATGGACGGGCTCGAAGGCGAGATCCGCGCGGTGCTGTCGCGCTTCGGGCCGCAGGCAGGCATGCCCGAGGTGCTCGCCGCCTGGCCCGAGGCGGTCGGGCCGATGGTGGCCGCAAACGCCTGGCCTGCCCGGATTGCGCGCGACGGGACGCTGCACGTGAGCACGTCCTCGTCTGCCTGGGCGTTCGAGCTCGGGCAGCTCGCGCCCGAGATCCTCGGCCGGCTGTCGGAGAAGCTCGGCGATACTGCGCCGGAGGCGTTGCGGTTCGCCGTCGGGCATCTCCCCGAACCGGCACCGGACACGCCCGCGCAGGCGCGAACAGAAGTTCCCGAGCCGACCGCGGAAGCCCTGCGACGGGCGGCCGAGCTCGTTGCCGGGATCGAGGACGAAGAGTTGCGAAATCGAGTGCAAAGAGCGGCTGCTTTCGGCCTCTCGAAGGGCTCGTCCGACCACCGTTTCTGATACACTGGTGCCAGCCCGCAAATGGGCAATTTGCAGGGCTTTCTTAATGGCAGAAGCAGCATATACCGCAAAGGACATCACGGTCCTTGAGGGGCTCGAGCCGGTCCGGAAACGACCAGGCATGTACATCGGCTCGACGGGCTCTCGGGGCCTTCACCACCTCGCCTACGAAGTGGTCGCGAACTCGGTCGACGAGGCACTGGCCGAGCGTTGCGACCTGCTCGAGGTGACCATCCATCCAGACGAGTCGATGACCGTCAGGGACAACGGCTCGGGGATTCCCGTGGACCTGATGAAGGACCAGGGGCTGCCCGCGCTGACGGTCGTTCTGACCAAGCTGCACGCCGGCGGCAAGTTCGGTCAGGGCGGCTACAAGGTCTCTGGTGGTCTGCACGGCGTCGGGGTCTCCGTCGTCAACGCGCTTTCCGAGTGGCTCGTCGCCGAGGTTCAGCGCGACGGGAAGACCTGGCACCAGGAGTTCGCCCGCGGCGAGCCCACCACGAAGATGAAGGCGATGGGGCCGACCAAGGATACGGGCACGACGATCAGCTTCAAGCCCGACGCCGAGATCTTCGAGGAGACCGAGTGGGACGCCGACACGCTGCTCCAGCGCCTGCGCGAGACGGCGTTCCTGACGAAGGGGCTTCGCATCGTCCTCGTCGACGAGCGCGAAAACGAGCAGCGCGAGGAGTTCCATTACGCCGGCGGGATCCGCGACTTCGTCGCGTACATCAACAAGGCGAAGGAGCCGATCCACAAGCACGCCGTCTACTTCGAGGGCGAGAGCGAACAGGGGTACGTCGAGATCGCCATGCAGTGGAACAACTCCTACGCCGAGTCGGTCTTCACGTTCGCGAACAACGTCAACACCCACGAGGGCGGCTCTCATCTGTCCGGGTTCCGCTCGGCCCTGACCGCGACCCTGAACAGGGTGGCGCGCGACCGGGGCCTGCTCAAGGAGAAGGAGGACAACCTCGAGGGCGAGGACGTCCGCGAGGGGCTGGCGGCGGTGATCTCCGTGAAGCTCGCCGAACCGCAGTTCGAGGGTCAGACCAAGACGAAGCTCGGGAACCCCGGGATGGAAGGCCTCGTCAAGCAGGTCGTCAACCAGAAGCTCGCACGGTACTTCGAGGAGAACCCGCAGGACGCGAAGCAGATCATCCAGAAGGCGCTCGACGCGTCACGGGCACGCCAGGCCGCCCGGAAGGCGCGCGAACTCACCCGCCGGAAGTCGGCACTCGAGGGCGCGTCACTCCCGGGCAAGCTCGCCGACTGCGAGATCGGCGATCCCGAGGCCGCGGAGCTCTTCCTCGTCGAGGGCAACTCCGCCGGCGGTTCGGCCGTCGACGCACGCGATCGCCTGTTTCAGGCGATCCTGCCGCTCCGCGGCAAGGTGATCAACGCCGAGAAGAACCGGATCAACAAGGTGCTCTCGAACACGGAGATCCAGTCGATGGTCACCGCGATCGGAACCGGGATCGCCGACGAGTTCGATCTCTCGAAGCTCCGCTACCACCGGATCATCGTCATGACCGACGCCGACGTGGACGGCTCTCACATCCGCACGCTGATCCTCACCTTTCTCTTCCGGCAGATGCCCGAGCTCGTCGAGCGTGGCCACGTGTTCATCGCTGTGCCGCCGCTCTACCGGGTCAAGTTCGGTGGCCGGGAGCAGTACGTCGAGAAGGAGTCGCAGTTCGAGGATCTCCTCGTACGCGAGCGGATCAAGAACATGGAGGTCACGGACCGTTCCGGGAAGGCGCAGAAGCTGTCCGAGGCGAAGTACGGGCGGTTCACACGCGCACTCCACGATTTCGAGGGCTGGTCGACGCGGCTACGCACCGACTTCGGCGGGCCGGCCGCGAACTTCGTGGTCGAGCACCGCCTGGTCGAGACCGACGCCGAGGACGCCGCCGGGATGCAGAAGGCGCTCGCCACGATCGAGCCGAACGGCTTCGAGGTCTCGGTGATCGATACAGACGGCGAGGCCGTCCGGGTGAAGGTGGTCGAGCGCGAGACGAGCTCGGCCGAGCACATCGTCGTTCCGGCTGCGCTCCTCGCCTCGCCGATCTACGCGGGGCTCCGCAAGAGCTACGCACGTCTGCAGGAGACGATGGGGACGCCGCCGTTCACGATCGCTCTCGGCAAGAAGCAGGCCTCGGCGGACACCTACGAGACGCTGCGCTCGCGCGCGATCGACCTGGCCAAGGAAGGGATCCAGGTCAGCCGGTTCAAGGGCCTCGGCGAGATGGACGCGGAGGAACTTGCGGCGACGACCATGGATCCCGCGAAGCGGCTCCTCGTACGCGTCGACGTCGAAGACGCCGCCACCGCCGACCTGATCTTCTCGACGCTGATGGGCGACCAGGTCGAGCCGCGGCGGCTGTTCATCGAGCAGAACGCCAAGGACGTGAAGTTCCTCGATGTCTAGGAGCCCACGCTGCGGACCGGGGGGCAGCGCTGTCTGACGTCGTCGAACCGCTAGGCGCCGGCCGCATCGAGTCACGCGAGCTCGAGGCGGAGATGCGCTCGAGCTTCCTCGACTACGCGATGAGCACGATCGTCGCACGCGCACTGCCCGACGTGCGCGACGGCCTGAAGCCGGTGCACCGCCGGATCCTGTACGCGATGGCCGAGCTCGGGCTCCAGCCGGGCCGCCCGCGCGTCAAGTGCGCTCGCGTCGTCGGCGAGGTGATGGGCAACTACCACCCGCACGGCGACGCCGCGATCTACGACACGCTGGTCCGTCTTGCGCAGCCGTTCTCGCTGCGCTACCCGCTCGTCGACGGGCAGGGAAACTTCGGCAACATCGACGGCTACCCGGCCGCCGCCCAGCGCTATACGGAGTGTCGGCTCGCGAAGATGGCGAGCGAGCTCCTGCGCGACATCGACGCCGACACGGTCGACTTCGGCCCGAACTACGACGAGTCGCGCAAGGAGCCGGAGGTGCTCCCCTCGCGCTTTCCGAACCTGCTCGTCAACGGCTCGACCGGCATCGCCGTCGGGATGGCGACGAACATCCCACCCCACAACCTCGGGGAGGTGGTAGACGCGATCGTCGCGATGATCGACGACCCGGCTGCCGACGTCGAGAAGCTGTCCAAGCACATCAAGGGCCCCGATTTCCCGACCGGCTCGATCATCGTGGGCCGCGAGGGCATCAAGGAGGCCTACCGCTCCGGCCGGGGCCGGGTGGTGATGCGCGCTCGCGCGCACGCCGAGGAGCAGCGCGGCGGCCGCATGGCGATCGTGATCAGCGAGCTGCCCTACGGCGTCAAGAAGGGCGGCGACGAGGGCGTGATCGCGAAAATGGCGGAGCTCGTCAAGACGGGCGTCCTCTCCGAGATTTCTCGGCTTCGTGACCTGTCGGACAAATCTGGCATGCGCATCGTCGTCGAGCTGAAGCGCGACGCGATCGCGCAGGTCGTCCTCAACAAGCTGTTCAAGCACACGTCCCTCCAGACGACGTTCGGCTACAACGCGGTCGCGCTCGTCGACGGCGTGCCGAAGACGCTGTCGCTCCTCGAGCTCATCCGCCACTACCTCGAGTTCCAGCGGACGGTCGTCGTGCGCCGGTCGAAGTTCGAGCTGCGCAAGGCGGAGGAGCGGGCGCACGTGCTCGAGGGCTACCTGATCGCCCTCGACAACCTCGACGAGGTGATCGCACTCATCCGCGCGGCCGAGGACACCGACGCGGCGCGTGAGGGGCTGATGAAGAGGTTCGACCTCTCGGAGATCCAGGCCCAGGCAATCCTGGACCTGCGCCTGCGCGCGCTGACCGCCCTGGAGCGGAAGCGTGTCGAGCAGGAGCACGCCGACCTGCGCGAGCGGATCACCGAGCTCCGCGCGATCCTCGGCGACGAGGCCCGCGTGATGGCGCTGATCCGCGAGGAGCTGCTCGAGCTCAAGGAGATCTACGGCAAGCACGACAGCCGCCGGACCGAGATCGTCGCGGCGGAGGGCGAGCTCGACCTCGAGGACCTGATCGCGGAAGAGGACATGGTGATCGCGATCACGCGCTCCGGCTACATCAAGCGCCTGCCGGTGACGACGTACCGCGAGCAGCGTCGCGGCGGCCGCGGTGTGATGGGGATGGATCTAAAGGAGGACGACTACATCGAGCACCTGTTCGTCGCTTCCACCCACGACTACCTGCTCTTCTTCACCTCGGTCGGCAAGGTCTATCGGCTGAAGGTGCACGAGCTGCCGCTCGGCTCGCGTCAGTCGAAGGGCCGCGCAGCGGTCAACCTGCTCCCGTTTCGCCAGGGCGAGCAGATCCGGGCGGTCGTCCAGACGCGCGACTTCGGCGAGTCCGAGTTCCTTGTCTTCGCAACCAAGAAGGGGATCGTCAAGAAGACGAAGCTGGCCGAGTACAACACGCCGCTGAAGGCCGACGGGATCATCGCGATCAACCTGCGCGAGAACGACGAGCTGATCGGTGTCCGCCACTCGACCGGTGAGGACGACGTGCTGATGGTCTCGCGCAGCGGCCAGGCGATCCGCTTCCACGAGCAGGAGGCACGGCCGATGGGCCGGGCGACGGGCGGCGTGCAGGGCATGCGCCTCCGTGCAGACGACGAGGTGATCGAACTCGCCGTCGCCCGCGACGACGACGACCTGCTCGTCATCACCGAGCAGGGCTACGGCAAGCGCACGCCGGTGCACGAGTATCCGCGCAAGGGCCGGGGCGGCCTCGGCGTGAAGACCGTCCAGCTCACCGGCGCCAAGGGCAAGCTCGCCGGCGCCCGGGTCGTCCGCGACGGCTACCAGCTGATGCTGATCTCCACCGGCGGCACCGTCATCCGCATGTCGGTCGACGAGATCAAGCGGCTCGGCCGTGCCACCCAGGGCGTGATCGTCGTTCGCCTGCGCGACGGCGAGAAGGTCTCCAGCCTTGCGCCGGTCGCCGACTCCGACGACGTCGAGGACGTTGTCGGTGAGCCGGCCGAGCAGCCCCCCGAATAGTCGAAACGCGGACCTTCACAAGCGGCGGCGAACGTGATAGAGAAGCGCCCGCAGGTGACGGCGTGCCGATCGAAAGGGATGCTGGTATGGCGTTCAGCAGGCAGGTTGACTTCCTGGAACCGGTAGACCTCGCAGAGCATCTGGACAAGCTCGAGCTCTACCTCGGCCAGGTGTGCCAGATGGCGGGGATCTCGAAGATGCAGCTCGACTACTGGACGAACAAGGCCCAGATCCCGACCAAGGGACGCAAGCAGCGGATCTACGACATGGCCGCGGTCGAGACGGTGATGCTGATCAAGCAGGCGAAGGACAAGGGCCTCAACCTCGGCGCCGCGATCGACGCGGCTCACCGGTTCCGCGAGCAGAACCGGCCGGCGACCCTCCTCTAGCTCTTCTGCTCGTCGGGGGGCTTGGCCGGGGCCACCGCGCGCTCGAGCAGCGGCTGGATCAGGTCGATCGGTGCGGGGAAGACGATCGTGGACGAGTTCGACGCGCCGATCTCGAGCAGGGTCTGCAGGTAACGGAGCTGGATCGCGATCGGCTCCTGGGCCATCACCGCCGCGGCGTCGCGCAGCCGCTCGGAGGCCTGGAACTCGCCCTCGGCGTTGATCACCTTCGCGCGACGCTCGCGCTCTGCCTCGGCCTGGCGGGCCATCGCGCGCTGCATGCCCGACGGGATCTCGACATCTTTCACCTCGACGACCGAGACCTTGATCCCCCAGGGCGCCGTCTGCTGGTCGATGATCTCCTGGAGGATCGCGTTGATCTTGTCGCGCTCCGAGAGGAGCTCGTCCAGGAGGTGCTGACCGAGCACCGAGCGCAACGTCGTCTGCGCGATCTGGGACGTCGCGACCATGAAGTTCTCGACCTGCACAATCGCGTCCTTCGGCGCGACGATCCGGAAGTAGGCGACCGCATTGACCCGCGCGGGGACGTTGTCCTTCGTGATCACCTCTTGCGGCGGAATGTTCAGCGTGATCGTGCGCAGGTCGACCTTGACCATCCGGTCGACGATCGGGATCAGCAGGAACAGGCCCGGACCCTTCGGCTCGGGGAGGAGGCGGCCGAGGCGGAAGATGATCCCGCGCTCGTACTCGCGCGCCACCTTGACCGCGGCGAACAGAAAGAGCAGAACCAGCACCAGGACGATGATGACGACGACGATGGCGGCGGTCATGCGTGGACCCTACACGGGAGCGGCGGTCCTCATTCGCCGCACGACCAGCTCGATGCCTTCGAGTCCGACGACCTCGACGTCGTCGCCGAGGGTCAGCTGCTCGCCGTCCGTCTCGCGCGCCTGCCACAGCTCGCCGTTCACCGAGACGAGCCCGTCGCGGCCGACATGGCCATGCGTGCCGACGATCGTCTGCGGTCCCACCGAAGCCGGGCGTCGCCGGACCTGGATGACCTTGGCGAGCACGAACGCGAAGAACACCGAGAACGTGAGCGCGATCGCGAGCGGCACGCCCAGCGAGATCTGGTAGCCGGACCCGGCCGGCTGAAAGAGGAGCAGCGATCCGAAGACGAAGCAGGCGGCGCCCGCCACGGTGAGCGCACCGTGGCTGAAGACGACGAACAGCTCGGCGATCCAGAAGGCGAACGCGGCGGCGATCAGGATCAGCCCTGCCCAGTTCACGGGCAGCACATCCAGGCCGAAGAAGGCGATTGCCAGGCAGAGGATCCCGAACGTCGCCGGGAAGATCAGGCCGGGGTGCCAGAGCTCGACCACGAGCCCGAGCACGCCGAGCGAAAGCATCAGGGAGATCAGGTTCGGGTCGATCAGAAAGTCGAGCACCCGCCGCCAGAGGCCCATCTTCGCGGTCGTGATCTCGGCGCCCGCCGTGTGCATGACGATCCCCTTGGGGATGGTCTTGCGACCGTCGATCTGGTTGAGCAGCGCTGGCAGGCTCGGCGAGACGACGTCGATCACGTTCTTCCTGAGGGCGGTGCGGGCGGGGAGGTTCGAAGCGACGCGCACCGCCTGAGCAGCCCAGACGGCGTTCCGGTGGTGCGAGGCAGCGAGCGCGACGAGCGACGCAGCGGCGTCGTTGACCACCTTGCGCCGCAGGTCGCTCTGGATGTTCGTCCCGCCGAGGTTGATCGGCGTCGAGGAGCCGATGTTGGTGACCGGAGCCATCGCCAGGATGTCCGCCGCCTGGCCGATCCAGACGCCGGCCGACGCCGCCCGGGCCCCGTCCGGCGACACGTAGACGATGACCGGCACCTTCGAGGCGAGCTCGACCTTGACGATCTTCCGCATAGACTCCGACAGACCGCCCGGGGTGTCCATCACGATCGCGACTGCGTCGTAACCGCCCTTGTTCGCCCGCGCGATCTCGTCCGTCAGGTAGCCCTGGGTGACCGGGTTCACGTCGTTCTCGAACTCGACCGCGAGGACGCGCGGAGTCGCCGCCCGTGCCGCGCCGCCCATCGCCAGCGCCACCGCCAGGACCGCCGAAACGGCGAGAAGTCCCCGCAGGAAAGCCGCTTTCACAGCCGTAAGGATTCTATCAACGCCCTCGTGTGGCCCCGCGCGCGCGGGCACACTGGCGGAACCCGATGAGAGCGCTCTTTCTCGCAGCCCTGCTCGTGCTCGTCGCTCCGGCGGTGGCGAGGGCCGCGGACCGGGCGACGATCGTTGCGAGGGACCTGCCGGTCGGCGGCGTGCGCACGACCGCGGGCGCGGCGGCGCCGTCCGTCTTCGACCTGGTCGGCTTCCACTGGCAGGGCTCCGGCAGGGTGCTCTTCCGCACCCATGCTGTCGCCGGTCGCTGGAGCTCGTGGCGGCCGGTGGCTCCCGAGGCCGAGGACCTGCCCGACCCGGGCAGCCGGGAGACGAGGATCCGCAGGGGCTGGCGGCTCGGTAGCCCGTACTGGGTCGGCGCCTCCGACCGCGTGGCGTACCGCGTCCTCGGCGACGTGCACAGGCTGCGCGCCTGGTACGTGTGGAGCCCGGTCGCGGGCACGCGGCTCCGGACGACCGCAATGGCCGGAGCGCCGAAGATCGTGGTGCGACGAGCCTGGGGTGCCAACGAGGAGATAATCCGCGGGGCGCCGCGGTACGCGCGCGCGGTCTCGTTCGCAGTCGTCCACCACACGGCCGGCTCGAACGCCTACACCCGCAGTCAGTCGGCCGCGATCGTCCGCGGGATCGAGCTGTACCACGTTCGCGGAAACGGCTGGAACGACATCGGCTACAACTTCCTCGTCGACAAATACGGCCAGGTCTTCGAAGGCCGTGCCGGCGGGCTCGAGCGCAACGTGATCGGCGCGCACGCGGAGGGGTTCAACACCGGCTCCACCGGTATCGCCGTGATCGGCAACTACTCCGCGACGAGGATCTCCGCTGCGGGGCTGCACGCGCTCGTCGGCCTGCTGGCGTGGCGCCTCGACGTCGCCCACGTCGACCCGCTGAGCACCCTGACGTGGAGATCGGGAGGAAACCCCGAGTACCGGGCCGGCAGGGGCGTGAAGCTTCGGGCGATCTCAGGGCATCGCGACACCGGACCCACGAGCTGCCCCGGCGCCGCCCTGTACGCGAAACTGCCCGCCATCGCGCGGGCGGTCGCGGCCACCGGGCTGCCCAAGCTGTATGCGCCCCAGGTGGTAGGTGGTCTCGGCGGCTCGGTCCGGTTCATCGCCAGGCTCTCCGCTCCCGCCGCCTGGACGGTGACGGTCAGGGGCGCCTCCGGCGCCGTCGTTGCGCGCGGTCGCGGGACGGGGACGGCGGTTGCCTGGACGTGGAACGCCGCCCGGCTCGCGAACGGCTCGTACACGTGGACGATCGAGGCGGGAGCTCAGATGCGGCCGGCGTCGGGAACGATCGGCAAGGCGCCGCCGCCGGTCCCGCCGCCGCCGGTCGCTGCGCTCGTCGCCGGGCTGACCGTGACGCCGCCCGTCGTCTCCCCCGACGGGGACGGGATCGACGACGCACTTGCGATCTCGTACACGCTCGGTGCCCGCGCATCGGTGACGGCAACCGTCGTTGACGCGGCCGGGACGGTGACGGCGACGCCGTTCTCGTCCCAGCTCCAGGGGGCGCGGCGGCAGTCGTTCACCTACCCGGCGGACGGCCTCGCGGACGGCTCGTACACGCTGGTCGTCTCGGCCGCCGGCGAGGACGGCCGCGCGGGCAGGCTCGAGGCGTCCTTCGCCGTCGACAGAACACTTTCCGGGCTCGCGCTGAGCACGCCGACGCTGACCCCGAACGGCGACGGAGTGGATGACACGCTTGGTGTCTCCTTCACGCTTGCCGCCGCCGCGAACGTCGTGGTCCAGATCGAGCAGGCGGGCACGCTCGTCGCCCCGGTCGTCGCCGAGTCGCTCCCGGCAGGCGCCGCGCAGCTGACGTGGGATGGCACGACGCCGGCGGGGCCCGCGGCGGCGGGGACGTACGACGTGGCCGTCCTGGTGGACGGTCCGTTCGGGCGGACAC
Source organism: uncultured Actinomycetes bacterium (assembly GCA_963775695.1). GTDB lineage: Bacteria > Actinomycetota > Thermoleophilia > Gaiellales > Gaiellaceae > DATBLE01. The sequence continues at coordinate 331,337 of CAVZJU010000001.1, forward strand.
GGCATGTCGCGTCGTTCACGCTGGCGCGCTAGGGGTCTCCAGGCTCACCAATAGACTCCCGGCATGCAACCTCTGCGCCGGCGCCGCCGTCAGAGTGTCGAGCTGCGGCCTGTCCGGCCGCTCGCGTACGAGAGGTTGAGCGATCCGATCTTGGTGACCAGAGCGAAGGACGGTGACCGTGCGGCACTCGCCGCACTGTGCGAGCGGCATGCCCCGCGGGTGGAGAGCCTCGCCCGCCATCTGTTGTCCGATCCCGAGGACGCACGCGACGCGGCCCAGGAGTCGCTCGCGAAGCTCTGCGTACGCATCCGCCAGTTCCGCGGCGATTCGCAGTTCGGGACCTGGCTCCACCGCCTCGTCGTGAACACCTGCCGCGACGTGGCCACCCGGCAGCGGTCACGCCGGTGCGAGCCGCTCGTCGAGGACCGGCGTGTCGGCGGTGACGACGCCGATCCTGCGCGTGCTCTCGCCCTGTCGGAGCTGCGCTCGGAACTGGCCGGCGAGCTGGCTGCGATCTCGACCGATCAGGCGCGCGTGGTCGTGCTGAAGGACGCGCTCGACTGGTCGTTCGAGGAGATCTCCGCGCGGTCGGGGATGCCCGTCGGCACGGCCAAGTGCTACGCGCACCGCGGGCGGAGCTCGCTGCGCGAGCGGCTGGCGAAGGCATGACTCCGGCCCTGCCGTTCGGCCGGGAGGTGATCGAGGAGATCATCCCGCACCGCGATCCGTTCTTGTTCCTCGACGAGGTGCTCGAGCTCGAGCCGGGAGTGCGGGTCGTCGCCCGCAAGCAGGTGCGCGGCGACGAGTGGTTCTTTCCAGGGCACTTCCCCGGCCGCCCGATCATGCCGGGCGTGATCATGGTCGAGGCGCTGGCGCAGGCGGGCGCGGTCGCCGCCCTCTCGCTCGACGAGAACCGCGGCAAACTGGCGCTCTTCGCCGGGATCGACGACGTTCGCTTCAAGCGGATCGTCGAGCCCGGAGACGAGCTGACGCTCGTCTGCGAGCTCGAGGCGGTGCGCGGGCCGGTCGGCCGCGGGAAGGCGCGGGCGTCGGTCGGCGACGAGCTGGCAGTCCGCGGCACGCTCACCTTCGCAACTGCGGCCCAATGAGACCGGCACAGCCATGATCGGTGTTGCGAACGGAAGACCGGTCTCGATCACCGGGCTCGGGACGCACGTGCCCGACCGGGTGGTCACGAACGACGACCTCGCCCGGCTGGTGGACACGTCGGACGAGTGGATCGTCGCTCGCACGGGCATCAGAGAGCGCCGCTTCGCGGCCGAGGACGAGGCGCTCTCCGACATCTCACTGCCCGCGGCGCGAGCGGCGCTCGAGCAGGCGGGCGTGAGTGCCGCCGAGATCGATCTGCTGATCGTTGCGACGGTCACATCCGACATGCAGTTCCCCTCGACTGCGGCGATCCTGGCCGACGTGCTCGACGCGGGGAACGCTGCGGCCTACGATCTGGCCGCCGGCTGCACCGGGTTCATGTACGGAATCGCGCAGGCGTTCGGCATGGTCGAGAGCGGGCTCATCCGCCGTGCGCTCGTGGTCGGGGCAGACGTTCTCTCGAAGCTGATGAACTTCGCCGACCGCTCGACTTGCGTGCTCTTCGGGGACGGCGCCGGCGCGGTCGTCGTCGAGCCCGCCGCGCAGGAGGGCTTCCTCGGCTTCGAGCTCGGCGCCGACGGCGCCGGCGGCAAGGACCTCTACCTCCCGGCGGGCGGCTCCCGGATGCCCACGACGGCCGAGACCGTCGCCAGCGGCGCTCACTATGTACGCATGAACGGTCGCCAGGTCTTCAAGTTCGCAACGCGCGTCCTGGTCAGCTCCGCCGAGGCAGTCCTGGCGAAATGCGAGTTGTCGGTGGACGACGTGGACGTCTATGTTCCCCACCAGGCCAACGCCCGGATCATCGATCATGCATTGGCCAAGCTCGGAATCCCCAAGGAGAAGGTGATCGTGAACGTCGACCGGTACGGGAACACGTCCTCTGCCTCGATTCCGCTCGCGCTCGCCGAGGCGGTCAGGACCGGCCGCGTCCACGAGGGCGACACTGTCCTGATGACCGGTATGGGCGCCGGGTTGACCTGGGGCTCCGCCGTGATGCGCTGGACGGCGTCGGTATGAAGATCGCCTTCTGCTTCCCAGGGCAGGGCTCGCTCGAGCAGGGCATGGGCCGGGACGTCGCAGCCGCTGTGCCGGAGGCGATGGAGGTGTACGAGCGCGGAAGCGAGGCGTGCGGCCTCGACCTGAAGCGGCTGTGCTTCGACACGCCGTTGGCCGACATGGTCGAGACCGAGGTGCAGCAGCCGGCGCTCGTCGCCACCAGCCTCGCGGTGCTCGCCGCACTGCGCGCACGGGGAGTCAAGCCCGACTACGTGATCGGCCACTCCGTCGGCGAGTTCGCCGCGATTGCGGCTGCGCAGTCGGTAGGCGTCGAGGAGACGATCGCGCTCGTCCGCGAGCGGGGCCTGGCGATGAGCGAGGCGGCGAAGGAGCGGCCCGGCTCGATGGCCGCGATTCTCGGCCTCGACGACGAGGTGGTCGAGCGGCTCTGCCGGAAGATCTTCGGCGTGTGGCCGGCGAACTACAACTGTCCGGGCCAGATCGTCGTCTCCGGCGAGAACGACGCCGTCGACGAGCTCTGCGCGAAGGCCTCGGAGGAGGGCGCCCGTCGCACGGTCAAGCTGAAGGTCTCGGGCGCATTCCACTCGCCGCTCGTTGCCCGCGCGGCGGAGCGGCTCCGGCCCGCGATCGAGTCGGTCAAGTTCGGCGAGCCGCAGGCGGCCTTCATGTCCACTGTCACGGCTCGGTTCGAGGAAGCCCAGCGGATGGGTTCGCTGCTCGTCGACCAGTTGACCGCGCCGGTGCGCTACACGCAGGCCGCATCCGAACTCGTCCGCGACGGTGTGAAGACGTTTGTCGAGGTCGGTCCCGGCAACGTCCTCTCCGGCTTGATGAAGCGGATCGACCGCAGCGTGAAGGCGATCCCGGTCAACGACCTCGCCTCGCTCGAGAAGGTCAAGGAGCTCCTCCACACGGCGTGATCGTCGCTCGGCTCTGCCTCGCTCGAACTGGGGGAACGGCCGGTTCCCCCCGTGAGCCCCCCTCCCTGAGCACTTCGCACCCTTGTTGCGGATGGTGGGCCGCGCCCGCCTTGTCGGTCGCGGCCGCGAAAATTCCCTACGTAGCCTGGTCGACTCTGTGACCGCCCCGGTTCCGTTTTGCTCCCTTGAGGGGAAGCTGGCGCTCGTCACCGGCGCATCGCGCGGGATCGGCCGTGCGATCGCCGCGGAGCTCGCGCGGGCCGGTGCCTCGGTCGTGGTCGGCTATCGCAGCGGCGCCGAGGAGGCGGACGCGCTGGCGGCGGAGATCGGCGGAAGCGTGGTCCAGGCCGACGTCGCCGACCCCGAGCAGGCGGCACGGCTCGTCGAGGAGGCCGGTGACCTGGACATCCTGGTCAACAACGCGGGCTTGACCCGGGATGGTCTGATCATGCGCATGTCCGACCAGGACTGGCGGACGGTGCTGGACACCAACCTCGGCGGCGTCTTCCACACGTGTCGCGCGGCGGCGCGGGGAATGATGAAGAAGCGGGCGGGGTCGATCGTCAACCTGACCAGCGTCGTCGGCCTGCACGGCAACCCCGGTCAGACGAACTACGCCGCTTCGAAGGCGGGAATCGTCGGTTTCACCAAGTCGCTCGCAAAGGAGATGGCGTCACGCGGGGTTCGCGCCAACGCCGTCGCTCCCGGGTACATCCAGACCGCGCTCACCGAGGTACTCCCGGACGAGGTGCAGCAGGCGATCCTCGCCAACACGCCGCTCGGCCGGCTGGGAACACCGGAGGACGTCGCCGGGGCGGTACGCTTCCTCTGCTCGGACGAGGCGTCGTTCGTGACCGGCGAGGTCCTCCTCGTCGACGGTGGACTGGGGATGTAGCGAGGAATGAGCGTCAACGGGCGGCGGAGAGTCGTGATCACGGGGATGGGGGCGGTGACGCCCCTGGGTAACGACGTGGCCACGTCCTGGCAGAACCTCTGCGCGGGTGTGTCCGGCGCCGGGCCGATCACGCAGTTCGACGCGGACGGCTACTTCGCGAGGTTCGCCTGCGAGTTGAAGGGCTTCGAGCCGACGGACTGGATCGACTACAAGACGTCGCGGCGGATGGACCGGTTTGCGCAGATGGTGGTCGCGGCTGCCCGGATGGCGGAGGAGGACGCCAGGCTCGACGTCGCAGCCGACTCCGATCGGATCGGAGCGGCGGTGGCGACGGGCATCGGCGGGCTCCAGTCGTTCCAGGACTGCCACACCCAGCTGCGCGAGCGCGGGCCCGACCGGGTCAACCCGTTCTCGATTCCGGCGATCATCCCCAACCTCGGCGCCGGCTGGCTGTCGATCGAGCTCGGCACCCGCGGGCCGCTGAGCGCTCCGTGCACGGCGTGCGCAGCGTCCAACATGGCGATCGGCGAGGGCATGGACGCGATCCGGCTCGGCCGCGCCGACGTGATGCTTTGCGGCGGGACGGAGGCCCCGGTCACTCAGGTCGGAATCGCCGGCTTCGGGGCGATGCGGGCTCTCTCGCGCCGCAACGACGACCCCGAACACGCGAGCCGGCCGTTCGACATCGAGCGCGACGGCTTCGTGATGGGCGAAGCCGGCGCGGTGCTCGTGCTCGAAGAGCTCGAGCGGGCCAAGGCCCGCGGCGCGAAGATCTACGCCGAGCTCGCCGGGTACGGCGTGTCCTCCGACGCCCAGCACATCACCGAGCCTGATCCGACGGGCGTCCACCCGGCACGGGCGATGCAGATGGCGCTCGCCGACGCGGGCATCGAGGCCGCCGACATCGGCTATATCAACGCGCACGGCACCTCGACGCCGCTCGGCGACGCCAGCGAGACCCGTGTGATCAAGCTGGCGCTCGGCGAGGAGAACGCCCGCAACACGCCGGTCTCCTCGACGAAAGGCTCGACCGGTCATTGCCTCGGCGCGGCCGGCGCGGTCGAGGCGATCTTCACGACCCTCGCCCTCTCGGAAAAGATGCTTCCGCCGACGATCAACTACGAGTATCCCGACCCGGAATGCGACCTCGACTACGTTCCGAACGAGGCGCGCCCGACCGAGCTGGAGGCAGCCATGTCGAACTCGTTCGGCTTCGGCGGTCACAACGCCTCGATCGTGCTGAAGCGCTTCAGGGATTGAACGCTCTGACGGCGCTTTCCTCTCGCGGGCGGAGCCTGGGCGTGCCCGGCGGGAGCCCTCGATCGATTCTTGGAAAGAAACGGTGACGGAGGGGGTTCGTGGGGGAACCATGGGTTCCCCCACGCTGGAGCGCTGGGCGACGTTCGACTGCTACGGCACGCTGATCGACTGGAACGGCGGGATCTCGCACGAGCTCGCGCGGCTGTTCGGCGACGGCGATGCGCCCCGGTTGCTGGAGCGCTACCACGAGCTCGAGCCTCAGGTGCAGGCGGGTGACCCCGAGCTGACCTATCGGTCCGTGTTGACCCTGACGCTGGAGCGGATCGCGGAGAGCGAAGATCTGGCGCTGCCTGCCGGCGAGCACGACGCGCTCGCCAGGTCGCTGCCTGCCTGGACGCCGTTTCCGGAGGTGCCGGCTGCGCTGGAGGAGGCTCGCGTGCGCGGCTGGCGGTTGGCGATCCTCTCCAACACCGACCGCGACTTCATTGCCGCGTCGAAGGCCCGGATCGGCCTGCCGTTCGACGAGACGGTCGTCGCCTCCGAGATCGGTTCGTACAAGCCGGGACATCGGCACTGGTCGGAGTTCTTCGCACGCACTCACGCCGATCGCGACCGCCACGTGCACGTCGCCGCCAGCCTCTTCCACGACGTCGCACCTGCGAACGAGCTCGGCCTCAAGAGCGTCTGGGTCAACCGGCTCGGAGAGACGGCCGACCCCGTGCCGACCCGCGAGGTCGAAAATCTGGTCGGCCTCGCGGACGTCCTGGACCAGCTCGTTCCGGCGTGAGCCTCGCTCGGCTCCGCCTCGCTCCCGCGGGGGCAACCAGGTTTCTCTCGCGCGTCGATGCCGCGCGGGCGAGAGCACCGGCCGCGGGTGGACTGGCCGCGGCCGGCTTTCCCCCACGAGCCCCCTTCTTCCAGAGGCCGATTTCATCGGGAAACCTCCCGGTTCCCCTGGGGCCCCTCCCCGCTCATGGGCCAAAGGTCGGCCCATGAGCGTCCCCGAGGGCTTCACGTTCCGGCCTGCGACGCCTGCCGACGCGGCGGCCGTCGCCGACTTGATGAACGCCTTCGACCGCGCCTACGTCGAGGAGCCGGACACGCTGGGCGCGGACGACGTCACTGCGTGGTGGTCGCGAATCGAGCCGGAGCGCGACTCGCGTCTCTACGTCGCCGCCGACGGGCGTCTGGCCGGAGCCGCGACCCTCTCCGATCGCAACCCGGGGACGCTCGATCTCGACGCCTTCGTCCTCCCCGAGCATGCCGGCCGGGGGCTCGGCGGGGCGATGGTCGACTGGCTGGAGGAGGAGACGGGGCGGCGCGGCCTCGACCGTGCGCAGACGGCCGCCCTCACCGTCGACACCGCGGCCGGACGGCTGCTGCACAGCCGAGGCTACGAGCCGGTCAGACGCTTCTACCGGATGGCAACAGACCTCCACGAGCCGCCGCCTGCGCCCGAGTGGGCGGAGGGTTTCGAGGTCTCGACGTTCCGGCCGGGCGACGAGGCGATCCTTCATGCGGTCATGGAGGAGGCGTTCGCCGAGCACTGGGGCCACGAGCCGCGCGACCTCGAGTACTGGCGCAACCACACGCTCGGCGCTGCGTGGTGGGATCCGTCGCTCGTCTACCTCGTCCGCGAAGGAGACGAGGTGGTGGCCGCCGAGATGAACGCGGTGCGCTTCGGCAGCGGCTGGGTCGGGACGGTCGGCACCCGTAAGCCCTGGCGCGGCCGCGGCCTCGGGCGGGCGCTGCTGCTCCAGGCGTTCGGCGAGTTCCACCGCCGTGGGGAGATCCGGGTGTCGCTCGCGGTCGACGCCGGCAACGAGACCGGCGCGACCCACCTCTACGAGAGCATCGGGATGCGAGTCGTCTGGCAGGCCGACGTGTATGAGAAGCGCATGTAGCCTTGGAGGGTGTCGCGGCTCCGCGCCAAGTGTCCGGACTGCAAGACGAACACGGCAGTCGCGATCGGGCCGGAGTACGAGTGTCACGCGTGTGGACGCTCTTTCGCGGCCGGTCTCGTACGGGTGCCACGCGCCTGGGGCCACACGCTCGACGGTGGGGCGGGGATGGTCGAGGCGGCGACGGAGCTCGCCCTGCCGTACCCGGAGGCGGCGGTCGTGGCCGAGGACACGCTCGCCGACCAGGTCCTCGTGCTGGCATCGGAGCTCCCCGAGCGGCCGCTGATCCTCGGGGGCTGCTGCTGCTCGCACATCGGCGCCGTCGAAGGGCTCGCAACTCGGTACGAGCGCTTGGCGGTGGTCTGGATCGACGCGCACGGCGATCTGAACACACCCGAGACGTCGCCGTCCGGGAACGAGTGGGGGATGCCGCTGCGGATGATCCTCGACGGCCGCGCCGTCGAACCCGACGACGTCGCGCTGCTCGGTGCCCGCGACCTCGATCCTCCCGAGGTCGAGTTCATCGAGGCGAGCGGCCTGCACAGCGGCGGCGGCGCAGTCGAGCGTGCCCTCGACGGCGCTCAGGCCGTCTACGTCGCGATCGACGGCGACGGGCTCGATCCGGGGGAGGTGGCGTCCTGGATGCCGGTGCCCGGCGGCCTTTCGGTGGCCGAGACGGTCGACCAGCTCGCCTGGGTCGCCGAGAGCTCGACCGTCGCCGGTGCGGGCCTGTCGGGCTTCCTCGCCGACGCGAAGAACGTCGAGCCCGCGACGCGTCTCTGCGCCGCCGTCGGCCTGTAACCGCCCGCCCCCGGGGCGGGTCTAAGATCCAAGCCCATGACGGACACCAGGATCGATGTCTCGATCGAGCAGAAGGGGCCTGCTCCGGCTGCCGGTGAGGCTCGCAAGCACCCCAACACCTGTCCGTCGTGCGGCTCCCACTACCGTGACGACGAGCTCGACTCCCAGCTCGGCGTCTGCCCGCAGTGCGGCCACCACTTCCCGGTCGGTGCGCGGGAGCGCATCGAGCAGCTCGCCGATCCGGGATCGTTCGCCGAGGAGGAAGCCGACCTGCGCTCCTCCGACCCGCTCGGGTTCTTCGACTTGCGCCCGTACACGGAACGGCTGGCCGAGGCCGAGCTGAAGACGGGAGAGGGCGACGCGCTCGTCGTTGGCCGGGCCGAGATCGCCGGGGTTGCTTGCCAGCTGTCGGTGATGGACTTCGGGTTCATGGGCGGCTCGATGGGGAGTGTCGTCGGCGAGAAGTTCACCCGAGCATGCGAGTCGGCCGCCGAGCGGGGCCTGCCGCTCGTCTCGGTTACCTCGTCGGGCGGTGCGCGTATGCAGGAAGGGATCCTGTCGCTGATGCAGCTGCCGAAGACGGTCTGCGCGGTCGAGGACCTGCATGACGCGCGCTGTGCCCTGATCAACGTCTTCGCCCATCCGACCACGGCGGGGGTGCTCGCCAGCTTCGCCAGCCTGGGCGACGTGACCGTCGCCGAGCCCGGCGCACTGATCTCGTTCACCGGCCCGAGAGTCGTCCAGCAGACGACCCGGGAAAAGCTGCCCGACGACTTCGGTCTCGCCGAGTCGAACCTGCGCTTCGGCCACGTCGACGCGATCGTGCCCCGGTCCGGGTTGCGGACCCACCTCGCGCGCGTCCTGCGGCTCTTCACGAATGGCTGGTGAGGCCGAGCGCCGGCTGCGTGACCGGCTGGCCAGGCTGAAGAATCTGCCCCTCCTCGGGGGGACGAAGCTCTCGGGTGAGCTCGAGCGCCTCCAGCGTCAGATCGACCACCTGGAAGCCGAGCAGACCGACGAGGACATCTGGCGCTCCGTCGAGCTCGCCCGGCACAGCGAAAGGCCGTACACGCTCGACTACGTCCAGCGGATGCTGGAAGACTGGGTCGAGCTGCACGGCGACCGCGGCCGCGCCGACGACGGCGCCATGGTCGCCGGGCTGGGCAGCCTCGACGGCCGGACGATCGTTCTGGTCGGCATGCAGAAGGGCAGGGACATCAAGGAGCGTACGAAGCGCCAGTTCGGGATGCCCTATCCCGAGGGCTACCGCAAGGCGATGCGTGCAATGGAGCTCGCCGATCGACACGGGTTTCCCGTGATCAGCCTCGTCGACACGCCTGGCGCCTACCCGGGTGTGGCCGCCGAGCAGCACGGGCAGGGCGGAGCGATCGCCGCCTCGCAGTCGCTGATGGCCCGGCTGGAGGTTCCGATCGTCGCGTGCGTGATCGGCGAGGGCGGCTCGGGCGGAGCGATCGCGATCGCGCTCGCCGACCGGGTGCTGATGCAGGAGAACGCGATCTACTCGGTGATCTCGCCCGAGGGGTGCGCCGCGATCCTCTGGCGTGACGCCGGCGAGGCCAGGAAGGCCGCCGCCGCATTCAAGCCCGATGCCGCGCACTGCCTCGAACTCGGCGTCGTCGACGGGATCGTCTCGGAGCCGGCGGGCGGGGCCCAGAACGACTGGAAGGAGGCGGCGAGGCTGTTGAAGGAGTCGCTCGCCGATGCCCTGAGCGATCTCGCAGGGCTGTCAGGCGACGAGCTCGTCCGGCGCAGGCGGGAGAAGTTCCGGAGCATGGGCGTCTTCGCCTAACTACCCCAGATTTCCTGGGATATTCCACACTCTCCACAGGCTTTTCCCCGGAAGGAGCCGCGAGTTTTCCACTGTTTCCACATGTGTTTTGACTCGGGCTCGTGCGGTTCGCGACGGGGAATTCAGGGCAGGAGCGACCGGTGGCGAAGCGCGACCTGACCGAGTATCGCCGCAAGCGCGATCCCGCGCGCACGTCGGAGCCGATGCCGACGACGGGTCGCTCGCGCGCGCGGCCGGGGAAGCCGAAGCCGGTCTTCGTCGTCCAGCGCCACGACGCGCGGCGGCTCCACTATGACTTCCGGCTCGAGCGCGACGGGGCGCTCGCCAGTTGGGCGGTGCCGAAGGGCGTGCCGCTCGAGGCCGGGCAGCGCGCGCTCGCGGTCCACGTCGAGGACCACCCGCTCGACTACGCGACCTTCGAGGGCGAGATCCCGAAGGGCGAGTACGGCGCGGGCACGGTCGAGATCTGGGACAGCGGCACGTACGAGCTCGTCGAGGAGAAGAAGGACGGTGGGCTGACCGTCCGGCTCGAGGGTATCCGGCTGCAGGGGCTGTGGACGCTGATCCCCGCGAAGCTCGACGGCGACCCGAGGAACTGGCTCATCGTCCGAAAGCGCGAGGACGGGACGGCGGCCGGGAGCGACGGACGTCCGCGCCGCCGCTACGAGGTGATGCTCGCCACGCCGGACGAGAACGTGCCGAAGGGCGATTCGTGGCTGTTCGAGGTGAAGTGGGACGGCTACCGTGCGCTGGCGTACTTGCGCGCCGGCGAGGCCCAGCTTCTCAGCAGGAAGGGGAACGACCTGACCACACGCTTCGCCAACGTGGCGAAGGAGCTGGCGAAGGTGGTGAAGACACCGGATTGCGTGCTGGACGGCGAGGTCTGCGCGCTCGACGAGGAAGGCCGGCCGAGCTTCTCGGCGATGCAGCAGGGAAAGCCCGGCACGCCGATCGTCTACGAGGCGTTCGACCTGCTCGAGCTCGACGGAGAGCCGCTCGTCGATCTCCCGCTGCGCGAGCGGCGGGCACGGCTCGAGCAGCTGCTCGATCGCCGGTACACGACGGTTCGACTCTCCGAGTCGTTCGAGGACGGTGACGCCCTGTACGAGGCCGCCCAGCAGCAGCGCCTGGAGGGGATCGTCGCCAAGCGGGCAGACTCGCCCTACCGGCAGGGCAGGCGGACGCGCGAGTGGCTGAAGATCAAGACACACGGCCGGCAGGAGTTCGTGATCGCCGGCTACACCAAGGGCCAGGGCCGTCGCTCGGGCCGCTTCGGCTCGCTCGTCCTCGGCGTGTGGCGCGGCGACGAGCTCGCCTACGCCGGCAATGTCGGCACCGGGTTCACGGACAAGGTGATCGACGAGCTGCTCGCGAAGCTGCGGTCGCTCGAGCAGAAGGAGAGCCCCTTCCCGGTCGTCCCGAAGATGCCGAAGGTGCGCAAGGCGGACGTGGTCTGGGTGAGGCCGGAGCTGGTCTGCGAGGTCGAGTTCGTCGAGTGGACCCACGACGGCCGGCTGCGGGCCCCGTCGTTCCAGGGGTTGCGCGAGGACAAGACCGCGCGGGAGGTCCACCGCGAGGAGCCGCTCCGGACCGAGCTGCGTCGGGGAAGCCGGACCCTCAAGCTCTCCAACCTCGACAAGGTCTTCTTCCCGGAGGGCGGGATCACGAAGGGCGATCTGCTCGCCTACTACCGCCAGGTCGCGCCCGTCGCGCTGCCACACCTGAAGGACCGACCGTTCACGATGAAGCGCTACCCGGATGGGATTGCGGGCGGGCACTTCTTCCAGAAGCAACCGACGTCGGCGACGGGGAAAGCGCATCTTACCGTGAAGGACGACTTGTTCTTCGTGAACAACGAGTTCGACCTGCTTGGAGCGGTAAACCTCGGCTGCATCGACATGAACACCTGGCTCAGTCGGATCGACAAACCCGACCGCCCGGACTTCGTGATGTTCGACCTCGATCCCGCGCAGGACGCCGGTTGGCCCGAGGTCGTGGAGGTCACGCTCCTCATCAAGCAGTTGCTCGATGGCCTCGGGCTCAAGTCCTACCCGAAGACCTCCGGCGCGGATGGGATGCACGTGTTCGTCCCCATCGCTCGCCGAGCGACTTACGAGGAAACCCGCGAGTTCGTCGCGCTCCTGCGCGGAACGCTCGCCCGGACGCACCGGGGGCTCGTGACGGAGGAGTGGGCGAAGGCAAAGCGGAGGGGCGTGCTCATCGACGCCAATCAGAACCGCGAGGGAGCGACGACGGCGAACGTCTACAGCGTCCGCCCGCGACCAGGCGCACCCGTCTCCACGCCGCTCATGTGGGACGAAGTGAACGATCGGTTCGACCCTGCGGCCCTCACGATGGAGGTCGTGCTCGACCGTGTGGAGGAGCACGGCGACCTGTTTGCGGGCGCGCTCGAAGGCAAGCAGTCGCTCAAGAAGGCGCTCGACTCGATCCGTTAGCCGCGCGGCACGCGACCGTACGGAGGCATGTTCTTAGATCGTCGCGGCCTTCTTGCGGCTGCAGGACTCGCAGCGCAACTCGATGTTCCGAGCCGTGTCCGTGCCGCGCTTGTCGAAGAGCATTACGCGGCAGAACGCGGCGAGCCGGCGGTAGAACGAATCGAGCGGCGGCTCCTCCCATCCGTACTCGAGGTTCGAGAAAGCCAGGAACGAGGATCAGGTCGAACGACCAGTCGTCGACACCTGATACGCGATGTTGACGGGACCGCTGCCCGCATACCGGCTTTCGGGGCGGTCCACGGCGTGAGTATCCACCAGCCGCCAGGGCGTGGGAGAACTTAGGATGGCGGTTGTGCCGACGGAGGTCGAGGCACTGCTCGCGGATGGGCGCGCCGCGCTGCAGCGCGGGGACTGGACGACCGCGCGGGTGTGCTTCGAAGCCTCAGAGGAGGAGGAAGAGACTGCCGAGGCGTTGCTGGGCCTGAGCGACGCGCTCTGGTGGTTGGGCGAGACCGACGGTGCTGTCCGCTGCGGCGAGCGCGCCTATGCGGGCTTCAGGCGCCGGGGAGATCTCGTGACCGCCACACTCGCGGCGGTGATGCTCTACTTCCACTACCGCGTCAGTCTCGGCAACGCGTCGGCCGCGCGTGGCTGGCTCGGCCGTGCAGCTCGGTTGGTTGACGAGTTCGAACTGGCGCCGCTCCAGGGTTGGGTACTGTTGATGAGGGCGCACGACAGCGGCGATCCGGCCGCGGCAGAACGATGGGCGCGCGAGGCGCGAGCGCTCGCCGGCCGCTTCGGCGACATCGACCTCGAGCTGTGCGCATTGAGCCAGCTCGGCGTGTCGCTCGTCGAGCAGGGCCGGGTGGACGAAGGCAGCTCGCTGCTGGACGAGGCGATGGCCGCGTCGTTGGGAGGCGAGTGCGAGAACCTGCGAACGGTCGTCTACTCGACCTGCAACATGATCAGCGCGTGCAGCCAGGTAGCGGAGGTCGAGCGGGTGTCGCAGTGGATGCACGCCGCCGATGGGTTTACACGCCGCTACGGGAGTCCGCACCTGTACACGAGCTGCCGCACCTATTACGGCGGCGTCCTCTTCGCGACTGGCGATTGGGTGGAAGCAGAGCGGCAGCTGACGGCCGCGCTGGAGAGCGGCAGGAGCGCGGAGCGGGCCCTCTACGGCGAGGCGCTCGCCCGCTTTGCGGAGCTACGGCTCGCTCAGGGGCGGGTCGAGGAGGCCGCACGGCTCCTCGCCGGCTTCGAGAGCCACCACGCGGCGGCCTGCGCGACCGCCGGCGTGCGGCTGGCAAGCGGCGATCTCGTAGGGGCCGAGGCCGTTATCCGCCGCCGCTTGCGCGAGATCGAGGAGCACGTCCGACCGACTCCGTTTCCGGTCGGGGCAGGCGTCTGTCTGGAGCTGGCGTCGCTGCTGGAGTTGCTGGTGCTCGTCGAGCTCGAGCGGGGCACAGTCGATTCCGCTCGTAGAACGGCGGACAGGCTCGCCGAGCTGGGGAAGCAGGCAGGCTGCGACGCGATCGCCGGGAGGGCGGGGCGTGCGGTCGGTGAGTTGCTCGCGGCTCTCGGCGAGACAGACGGGGCGGTCGCGTCCTTGGAACAGGCGCTGGCGGTCTTCGTGCGGCTGGAGCTGCCGCTCGAGCGGGCACGGACACGCCTGCTGCTCGCGCGAACGCTAGGAGACCGGGACGCCGCCGTCCGAGAGGCGCGGGCGGCGCTGGACGACTTCGAGCGGCTCGGGGCGCTGCACGACGCCGACGAGGCGGCGGCGCTGCTCCGCTCACTCGGCGTGAAGGCGGCGCGCAGCGGCCCCAGGAACGCCGCTGCCCTGACGAAGCGCGAGCGGGAAGTGCTCGAACTGCTCGCCGAGGGGCTTTCCAACCGGGAGCTCGCCGAGCGGCTCTTTCTCGCCCGCAAGACGGTCGAGCACCACGTGCGTAGCGTCCTGCGCAAGCTGGGCTTGCGCAGCCGAGCCGAAGCGGCGGCCTACGCGGTGCGGCACCTCGGGCGAGATTCCGCCTCGATTTAGGGGTTTTGACCGGTGTTGCTCGAGGGTCGGACCGTCAGGCTACCGGTATGAACGGATACGCAGAGAGCGACAAGGTCCTGATCAACCTGGCGACCGGGCTCGAAGACGCCCAGCGCGTCACCGTCGCATTCCTCGTCGCGGGGGCGGAACCCCATCACCCCCGCCTCAGACCCGGCCTCAGGCCCCCTGCAAAGCCCCGGTACAGGTGCAAGGGGATGCTCGCGACGATCGTCGGCACTCCGCGGCGAGACCGGCTCAGCGGCGGGAAGGGTCGCGACGTGATCGTCGGCCTCGGCGGCGACGACACGATCGACGCGCGCGACGGAAACGACGTGATCTGCGGTGGGAAGGGCGCCGACCGGATCTCCGGCGGCCCTGGCAACGACCGCGTCTACGGCGGACCCGGTAACGACCGCCTGCTCGGCGGCAAGGGCGCTGACCGCCTCTTCGGCGGCCCGGGCAACGACCGCCTCTACGGCGGACCCAACAACGACCGGCTCAATCCCGGTCCCGGGCAGGTGAAGGCGTCCCTACTCTCGGAAAGGAGGCAGCGATGAGCGCGAACGAGAAGGTGATCGTCAACCTCACCACCGGTCTGGAGGACGCCGAGCGCGTCACCGTCGCCTTGCTGGTCGCGTGCGCGGCTCTCGACGCGGGCAAACGCGTCGGGATCTGGCTGACGAAGGAAGCGGTGCGGCTCGCGCTCACCGGCTATGGGGTCGGCGTCGCCTGCGACGGCTGCCCACCGCTGGAGCGGCTCCTGGACCAGTTTGCCGCGGGCGGCGGCGAGCTGCTGCCGTGCCCGATCTGCTTCAACGCGCGCAAGCTCGACGAGGGCGATCTCGCCCCGAACACCCGCCTAACCGGCGCAACCCCGCTCTGGGAGTGGATCGACGATGGCGCGACGGTCTTCAGCTACTGACTCAGGCAAGAAGCGGACTAGCCGCCGTGCGTGGTCCGTCGTTCCGAGCGGTTCGGTAGACCTCGAGCCCGGCCCTCCTAGGCCGCCGGCCGGATGTTCTGGTTGACGCGGAAGACGTTCTCGGGGTCGTACTTCGCCTTGATCTTCGCGAGCCGCTCGTAGTTGTCACCGTATGTCGCCTGCACCCGCTCCTGGCCCTCGTCCATCATGAAGTTGACGTAGGCGCCGCCCGCTGAGTACGGGTGGAGCGCCTCCCAGTAGCCCACCGCCCACTCGCGCAGGGCGTCCGCGGAGGCCGGCTCGGGGTCGACGCCGATGATCACCTGCGACCAGCCGGTGTCACGGTACGCCCAGGGCGTCTCGTGGTTGCCGACGTCGTGTGCCGCGCCGTCGATCGGGTAGATGTGCGAGCCGGACTTCCAGCTCGGCATCTTCTGGTTCCACTCCTCGTTCAGCGCAATCGCCTCGTCGGGGATCTCGCCGACGAAGTCGGCGCGCCAGTACCACTGGTCGCCAGGTCCGTACAGGCCGTCGAAAGCGCTGTTCAGGCCCGCCAGCGGCACACGGGCGGCGCCTTGCATCAGTGGCGTTCCGACCGCCAGCATCGGCGCCATCAGCTCCTCCGCCTCCTCGTCCGAGCCGACGATGCACCAGACGACCATGCACACCTTGCGCATGTGGATCTCCTCCGGGAACGGCGGCCCCGGCGGAACCGTGTGGAAGGCGAAGAAGCCGGTCGCGTTGCGGGGCAGTGTCGGCTGGAACTCGCGGTAGGCGGCCAGCACCTCGCCGGTCTGCTCCAGCGGCCACAGCGTCGGTCCACCCACCACGTCGGAGACCGGTTGCGCCTGGAACGTGAAATCGGTGACGGCGCCGAAGTTCCCGCCTCCGCCGCGCAGTGCCCAGAACAGGTCGCTGTTCTCGTCCTCGCTGGCTGTGACCTGCTGACCGTCGGCGAGCACGACCTGGGCAGAGAGCAGGTTGTCGACCGTCAGCCCGTAGCCGCGGGTCAGGTGGCCGGTTCCGCCTCCGAGCGTCAGGCCGCCGACCCCGGTGGTCGAGATCACTCCGGACGGCACCGCCAGCCCGTGCTCCTGGGTTGCCTGGTCGACGTCCGCCCAGGTGCACCCGCCGCCGACGCGGGCGGTGCGGCCGGTCGGATCCACGGACACCGAGCGCAGGAGCGAGAGGTCGGCGACGACCCCGTCGTCGACGATGCCGAGCCCGGCGCCGTTGTGCCCGCCTCCACGGATCGCCAGCGGGACGTCCTGGTCCTTCGCGAACGCAATCGTGCGGGCGACGTCATCACTCGACGCGCATCGGGCGATCAGCAGCGGGCGCTTGTCGATCATGGCGTTGAACACCGTGCGTGCCTCGTCGTAGCCCGCGTCCTCGGGGCCGATCAGCTCTCCTTCGAAGCTCGCACTCAACTCCTGGCGGGCAGCCTCCGTTGTGCTCATCCTCGACCTCCTTCTCCGGTTCGTTGCTGACGGAGTCTACGACCTCGTGGGATTCGTTACGACACCCACTCGACATGGCACGTGACCGGCTCTAGCATCGACGCGTGCAGCTCGCGGAGCTCGTCGCCGAGCTCGACGCCTACTTCCGGGTGCCCGACGTGCGCGGTGACGACTGGTCGGACGGCTTCGAGCAGGTCTACCCGGAGCCGTACTGGCGCGACTACGTCGAGCCGGGCTGGGAGGGGCGGTGGAACGGGCTGTCCATCCGCGGAGGCGACGACGTCGAACACGCAGTCACCTGCGTCTTCCCCAGCGACCGGATCGTCGCCGGGCTCGAGCCCGGGACGTTCCTGTTCTCCGAGCACCCGCTCGACTTCGCTGACGAGCCCGGATTCCTGCCGCTCTCGCGCGCGTCGTTCGAGCGTATGCGCGAGGACCGGATCAGCTTCTACAACGTCCACGCTCCGCTGGACATGCACCCCGAGGTCTCGCCCTCGCGGCTCTGCGCGCTCGGCGTCGGGCTGGAGAGCCTCGTCGAGTACTTCCCGATCTGTGAGGGCATCCCCGGCGGCGCGGCGGTCATCGGCGAGAGCCGCCTGACCGTCGACGGGCTGGCCGACGCGCTGCGCTCGTACCTCGGCGCGGAGATCCTCGTGCACGTGCTGACGCGCTCGAGAAGCGAGGCGGGCCGTGTGGCCATGGTCGCGGGCGGCGGCGCGGTGGTCGAGATCCTGGAGGCGTCGCTCGAGCGCGGCTGCGACACGTACGTGACGGGCAATGCGGCGACGAACTGCCGGCTCGACTTCGTCCAGGAGCAGGTCGGGGCCTTCCGCGAGCGCGCCGACGTGGCCGGCGTCACGCTGGTCGACGCAATGCACTACGGAATGGAGAAGCCGCCGCAGGTCGCAATGCTCGGATGGTTCAGGAACCGCGGTCTCGCGGCCGAGTTCGTCCGGGACGGCCCGAAGTAACGCTCGCCGCGCTCCGCGCGAGCTCGTGTCCGCACATGTCGGGCGCGGCGGCGTAGGTCAGACAGCGAGCGCCAGTTCGCCTCTGTGCTCCCGGGCGAGTACGCGCTCCAGCGCGGAGACGCAACGGTGGTCGAACGCCTCGCCGGTCTCCCCCCGCAGGAGGGAGATCGCCTGCCCGTGCGTCCAGGCGCCGCGGTAGACGCGAGGCGAGATGAGTGCGTCGTAGACGTCGCACACGGTGAGGATCCTGGTGTCGAGCTGGAGCTCGCCCGCCTCGACCCGGCGCGGGTACCCGCCCCCGGCGAGCCGCTCGTGGTGGTCGAGCACGAGCCTGCGGACGGTGTCGGCGAAGCCGCCGAGCTCGCCGAGCAGCTTGCGGCCCCACTCCGGGTGGCGCTTGATGACGGCGAACTCGTCGTCGGTCAGCGGGCCGGGCTTCTTCAGGATTGCGTCCGGGACCCTGAGCTTGCCGATGTCGTGGAGCAGGCCGCCGATCGCCGGCTGCCGTAGGCGGTGTGGAGGTACTCCGAGCTCCTCGCCGACCTGGACGGCGCGCATCGCCACCCGGCGCGTGTGCTCCTCGGTGGACACGTCCTTCTCGGCGAGATGCATCGTCAGGGCCCGCACGCGGGCGCCGAGAAACGCCTCCTCCTCGGCGACGAGCTCGGCCGCACGCAGATCGCCGGAGAGGGGTCTCGACTGCGCCGAGCGCCGCAGGTCGAGCGCCACCTGAACGCCGACGGCGACGATGCCGGAGAGCTCGAGCAGGTGGCCGAGCCACCAGCCCAGGTCGGCCCACGTGAGCAGCATTGCGGGCGGCACGGCGGCCATCAGCCAGGCCAGTCCGATCACGACCCCGAGATCGCCCGGGCGCCGCGTGAGCCGGTAGGTCCGCTGCGCGCGCAGGAGCAGGACACCGTAGAAGACGACCGCGACCGCGAGGGCCGCGAGCGCGATCGGGCCCCCGGTGTTCGGGATGTTGTTCAGGAGGGACGGGCGGACCATGCACGCGGCCCCGAGCCCGGCGATCGCGACCAGGAGACGGCCTGGAGGACCAGGAGACGGCCGACGTTCCGCGGACGACGGAGCGACGGCAGAGCCGACAGCGCGAGGACGGCGCCGCCGACGGGCAGGGTGGCGGCGCCGGTGAAGCCGACGAGCCCGTTGTACGGCAGGATGATCCCCGGGGTGGCGAGCCCGTGCAGCGGCCCGCGCTTGATCCCCGACTAGGAGAAGGTTTCGAGTGCGCCTTCGTACGAGCGGGCGCCGCGGACGCAGGCCGCGCGGGTGGCCGTGTAGCGGAGCCGCGGACAGCCCTTCGTCTCGAACGAGCCGTTCGTGATCACGTTCAGCGTCTTGCCCAGCCAGCTGTAGCAGAAGGCCTGCGCGGAGGGGACGTTCGCGCATGCTCGGATCAGCCCCAGTTTGGTCGAGAACGGCGCCAGCGCATAGGTCTGGACGCGGAGCCCGCGCAGGCAGTCGGCGGCCTCGGAGCCGTCGAGGCCGGCGCACGTGCGCAGCTGC
This sequence comes from uncultured Actinomycetes bacterium, assembly GCA_963775695.1. GTDB lineage: Bacteria > Actinomycetota > Thermoleophilia > Gaiellales > Gaiellaceae > DATBLE01. The sequence goes on from CAVZJU010000001.1 coordinate 350,431, forward strand.
TCCAGGGGATCGTCCGAGCGGATCAGCGACGCTCCGGTCAGGCAGCCCGAGAACTGGAGCAAGGTCAGCCCGTGGCAGGTGGCGAGCAGGCCGGCGGCCGACGAGGGTGTCTTCGGAGGTGGCCGCTCGAGCAACGCCCGGTACCAGCACACCCGCACATAGCGCGAGGGTTGAGCGGCGCAGAGCTTCCGCGGTGAGGTGACGGTGCCGGTCGGACGCCGCGTGCCGTCGAGGCCTGCGACGGCGATCCAGTAGTCGTGGAAGACGCCTTGCGCACAGTCGAGCGAGTCGTCGGGGCCGAGCTTGTCGCACGAGGCGAGCGCCGGGTCGACGAAGTCGTCGAACTGCCGCGCGTAGGCGTGGCCGAGCCCGTGGATGCAGCTGTAGCGCTGATAGCGGGTCGGAGCGCGGTGGCAGTCGGCTGCGGCGCCCTTCGGGCCGAGCTTCTGGATCTGCGGGCCGAGCGCGATCAGCATTCCGTGCGCGAAGCCCGCCGAGCAGCCGGGGTCGTTCGTCTTCGGCAGGTAGTTCAGGAGGTTGGTCAGCGTGACGTGCGCGTGAATTCCGTACCGGCGTCCGACCGAGTGCATGAGCACGTGGCAGTTGCCCTGGAGCCAACCTCCGACCGAGTGGACGTACGCGTCGATCCGCGGCAGCTCGTTCGCCGGGTCGTTCGTGTGCACGACCAGGAGGTAGGCCTGGTCGGCGAGGCACGAGCGGTAGAACGGCAGCGTCGCCTCGAACCGCTTGCAGCTCGAGAAGGTCCGCGACTCGCGTGGGTACTTGCCGTTTCCGAATTGGGCGTCGCCGGGACCGCCGTTCGCTGCTGCAGCGGTGGGGAGGACGAGGCATGCCGTCGCGAGGGCAAGGAGGTACCGGGCCCGCATGTCTATTGAGACTAGCCCCGGGCCGTGGAGTTGGTTCTCGGCGGAAGATGCGAGCGGCGCGGAGGAGTACCTTGGAAAGGGTGAGCAGGCTCCACGCGACCCACGCCGTCGCCGCGGCACTGATCAGCGCGGGATTGGTCGCCGTCGTCACGGGCGTGATCGCGCTCTTCGACGGGTACGTGCCCGTGCTCAGTCTCGGCGTCCTCTACATCTTCGCGGTCCTGCCCGTCGCGGTCGTCTGGGGGCTCCGCTTGGCGCTGCCGGTGTCGGTCGCGAGCATGCTCGCGTTCAACTGGTTCTTCCTGCCACCGCGGCACACGTTCACGCTCTCCGAGGGGCAGAACTGGTTCGCGCTGGCCGTCTACCTCGCGACCGCCGTCGTCGTCAGTGAGCTCGCCGCCCGGTCCCGGCGCCGCGCGGCGGCGGCGGAGCAGCGCGGGCGCGAGTCGGCGTTGCTGGCCACGATCGCGACCGACCTGCTGGCCGGCCGCGAGCTGGCGGAGGAGCTCGAGGACATCGAGGATCGGGCCGCCGAGGTGCTCGGCGTCTCTGCCGCCGAGATCGAGCTCGGGTCTCGCCGCCGGGTCGACGCGGGCCGCGCCTTCTACCCGTTGGAAGCCGCCGACCGCCAGGTCGGGACGATCTTCACGCCGGCCGAGGCCGACCCCGCGCCGGACGTGCGCAAGCGGTTCCTGCCGCCGCTGGCGGCGCTGCTCGCGGTCGCGTCGGAACGCGACCAGCTCGCCCGCGAGGCTCTGGAAGCCGAGGCGCTGCGCCGGAGCGACCTCGTGAAGACGGCCCTGCTGCGCGCCGTCTCGCACGACCTTCGCTCGCCGTTGACGGGGATCGCGACCGCGGTCGGCGCGCTGAGGAACCCGACCTTGCGGCTCAGCTCGACGGACCGCGACGAGCTGCTCGAGACGATCGAGGCCGAGTCGGATCGTCTCGCGCGCCTGGTCGGCGACCTCCTCGACCTCTCGAAGCTGGAGGCGGGGGCGGCCGTGCCCGAGGTCGAGGCGTGGGATCTCTCGGACCTCGTTCATGAAGCCGTCGATTCGCTCGGCGGCGCGGATCTCGTCGAGGTCGTCGGTGAGACCCCGGTCGTCGAGGTCGACGGCGGGCAGATCCAGCGTGCGATCGCCAACCTCGTCGACAATTCGCTGAAGTTCTCGCCGTCCGGAAGCCGTGTCCATGTCCGCATCACGGCGACGAGGAAGGAGGCGATCGTGCGGGTCGTCGACCATGGTCCCGGCCTGCCTGCGGACGATCTCGAGCGGGTCTTCGAACCCTTCTTCCGGCGCGACGGCGAGGCTCGGGCCGGCGCCGGGCTGGGGCTGGCGATCGCGCGCGGGTTCGTGGACGCGAACGGCGGCCGCATCTGGGCGGAGTCCCGCCCGGGCCAGGGCGCGACGTTCGCGATCGCCCTTCCCGTCGCGGAGGTACCCGCCGGGTTGACGCGATGAGCGGCCAGCGCATCCTGGTCGTCGACGACGAACCGCAGATCCTCCGTGCGCTCCGCACGACGCTGCGGGGCGCCGGCTACGAGGTCGACACTGCGGCGACCGTCGAAGCCGCACTGGCCGCAGCCGCCGCCCGTCCGCCCGAGGCAGTGATCCTCGATCTCGTCCTGCCTGACGGAAGCGGCACCGACGTCTGCCGGGAGTTCCGGACCTGGTCGGAGGCGCCGGTGATCGTCCTCTCCGCGGTCGGCGAGGAGCGCGAGAAGGTGGCCGCGCTGGACGCCGGCGCGGACGACTACGTCACCAAGCCCTTCAGCGTCGACGAACTGCTGGCGCGGTTGCGTGCGGTGCTGCGCCGCTCGGTGCCTGTGGCCGAGCCGGTGATCCGCATCGGCGAGCTGAGCATCGACGTTCCCAACCGGACGGTGTTGAAAGACGGCAGCCGCGTGAAGCTCAGTCCACACGAGTTCGACCTTCTCCGGGTGCTCGCCCAGAACCGCGGGAAGCTGCTCACGCACCGGATGCTGCTGCGCGAGGTCTGGGGCCCGGCCTACCAGGTCGAGGCGCACTACATCCACGTGTACGTCTCCAACCTACGCCGAAAGATCGAGCCCGATCCATCCAGGCCGCGCTACCTGCTCACGGAGCCGGGCGCCGGGTACAGGCTGGTGGCGCCCGTTTAGAAAACATTGAGGCCGGTCGGGGCCGCCTTGAGCGAACGTTGATCGGGACGGGCCTACGGTTGGAGTCCATGTACGACTTGGCAGGTCTCTCGGTCGCCGCTGGGTGCTTCGCGTTCGCCTTCTTCCTGATCTGGGTGCTGGCGAAGATCTGATGTCGGCCGGCGATGTGATCGGGCTCGTGATCTCGCTCTGCGTCCTCGCGTATCTCGTGTACGCGCTGTTCAGAGGGGAGAAGCTGTGAGCACCGCGGCGGTGGTCCTCACGGCGCTGCTCGTCGGCTCGTTCCTCGTCTCGCTCGCGCTTCGCCGCAGGTCGGCGGCCGCGCGGGCCCGGAAACGTCCGTGAACGGGCAGGGGATCACCCAGATCGTCGTCTACGCGGTCGTCCTGATCGTGCTCGGCTACCCGCTCGGGATCTACATGGCCAGGATCTACACGGCCGAGCGGCTCCCGCTCGGCTCGCTCGAGCGCGGCTTCCTGCGGCTGGTCGGCAACGCCCGGGAGCAGTCGTGGCAGGCGTACGGGATGTCGGTGCTGGTCTTCAGCGTCCCGTTCTTCGTGCTGCTCTACGTGCTCCAGCGCGTGCAGAGCCACCTGTTCCTCAATCCCGACAAGCTCGCCGGCGTCCCTTCCCACATCTCGCTGAACACCGCGGCCAGCTTCGTCACGAACACGAACTGGCAGTACTACGGCGGCGAGTACACGATGTCGTACCTGAGCCAGATGGCGGGGCTGGCGGTGCAGAACTTCGTCTCCGCCGCCGTCGGGATGGCCGTCCTCGCCGCCGTCGTCCGCGGGCTCGCGCGCCGTTCGCGCGGCGAGCTCGGAAATTTCTGGCAGGACCTCTACCGCTCCTGCGTCTACATCCTGCTGCCGCTGGCGGTCGTCCTCGCGGTGATCCTGATCTCGCAGGGCGTCGTCCAGACCTTCCACGGCCACGCGACGGCGACGACCCTCGAAGGTGCGCAGCAGACGATTGCGCGCGGTCCTGCAGCGTCCCAGATCGCGATCAAGCAGCTCGGCACGAACGGCGGCGGCTTCTACAACTCGAACTCCTCGGTGCCGTTCGAGAACCCGAACGGTGTGACGAACTTCTTCGAGATGCTGGCCATCCTGCTCATCCCGGCGGGCCAGGTGTTCATGTTCGGGAGGATGGTGGGTGCGCGCCGGCACGCCACCATGGTGTTCGCGGCCATGTTCGTGATGTTCGCCATCGGCGTGGCGGTGGCGCTGCCCGCCGAGCAGCACGGTTCACAGGTGCTGCGCAACTCAGGCGTGAACATCACGCAGGGACACGGCCAGAGCGGTGGCAACATGTCCGACAAGGAGGTTCGCAACGGCATCGCCGACACGTCGCTGTGGGCGGTGGCGACGACGAATGCGTCGAACGGCTCCGTCGCGGGAGGCCACGACGCTTTCACGGCGTACGGCGGCGCCGTGCCGATCGTGAACATGTTCACCGGCGAGGTGATCTTCGGCGGGGTCGGCTCCGGCCTCTACGGGATGTTCTTCTACATCGTCATCGCCGTGTTCGTGGCCGGGTTGATGGTCGGCCGCACACCCGAATGGCTGGGCAAGAAGATCGAGGCGCGCGAGATCAAGCTCGCCGCGCTCGGGGCCCTGTTCGTCCCGTCGATGGTCCTCTTCCTGACCGCGCTCGCGATCACGACCAAGGGCGGCCTGGCGTCGATCTACAACGCTGGCGTCCACGGCTTCAGCGAGACGCTGTACGCGTACGACTCGCAGGGCAACAACAACGGCAGCGCGTTCGCCGGCTACGGCGCGACGAACTTCTCGGCCAACTTCGGCGCGATCGCGATGCTGCTCGGCCGGTTCGTGCCGCTGCTCGCCGCGCTCGCACTCGGAGGATCGCTCGCGGCCAAGAAGTCGGTCCCCGAGTCGGCCGGCACCTTCCGCACCGACGGCGGCACCTTCGTCGTGCTGCTCGTCGGCGTGATCGCCCTCACCGCGGGCCTGATGATCTTCCCGGCGCTCACGCTCGGCCCGATCGTCGAGGGGTTGATGCACTGATGTGGCGCGACCTCAGAGGAGCGGTGGTCGCGATCGTGATCCTCACGCTGGCCTTCGGCTTCGCCTACCCCGCGGTGATGACCGGCTTCGCGCAGGTTGCGTTCAAGAACAAGGCAAACGGCAGCCTGATCACGCGGAACGGCACGGTGGTCGGCTCGAGGCTGGCCGCGCAGGAGTTCAAGAGCCCGCGGTACTTCCACGAGCGTCCGTCTGCGACTTCGCCCGCCTACAACGCGGGTGCGACGACGTTCGCGAACCTCGGCCCGACCAACCCCGACCTGGCCAAGAACGTGCGCGACGCCGCAGCCGCGATCCTGAAGCTCGAGCGGCCGTACAACCCCGGCCTCGTCATCGGCGACATCCCGGTCGACGCGGTGACGACCTCGGGCTCGGGGATCGACCCCGACATCTCGCCGGCCTATGCCGCGCTTCAGTCCAGGCGGGTCGCGGCCGTCCGTCACCTCCCGCTCGACACGGTCCAGAAGCTGATCGACCGGAACACCGATGGCCGCTCGCTCGGCTTTCTCGGCGAGCCCGGCGTCAACGTCCTGAAGCTGAACCTCGCACTCGACAAGGAGAGCTCGTAGTGGCCCGCGCCTCTGCAAGTGTCTTCTCCAAGGACATCGTCTTCGCGGCGATCAAGGGATCGTTCCCGAAGCTCGATCCGCGCAGCCAGATCCGCAATCCGGTGATGTTCATCGTCGAGCTCGGCGCTGCAATCACGACGGTGATCTTCTTCCTCAACCTGTTCCGCGGTCACACCGGCGATCTGTGGTTCGTCGCGGTGATCTCGATCTGGCTCTGGCTGACGGTGCTGTTCGCCAACTTCGCCGAGGCGGTCGCCGAGGGCCGGGGGAAGGCGCAGGCGAACGCGCTGCGCGCCACCCGCACGACGACGCTCGCCCGTTTGCAGGACAGCCGCGAGGTGCCCGCCCCCGAGCTTCAGCGCGGGGACGTGGTGGTCGTCGACGCGGGCGAGGTCATCCCCGCGGACGGCGAGATCATCGAGGGCGTCGGCTCGGTGGACGAGTCGGCGATCACCGGCGAGTCGGCACCGGTGATCCGCGAGGCGGGCGGCGACCGCTCGGCGGTCACCGGCGGCACCAAGCTGCTCTCCGACCGGCTCGTGATCGAGGTCACCCAGGAGCCGGGGAAGTCGTTCCTGGACCGGATGATCGCGCTCGTCGAGGGTGCGGAGCGCCGGAAGACGCCGAACGAGATCGCGCTCAACATCCTGCTCGCGGGGCTGACGATCACCTTCGTCGTCGCCGTCGTCACGCTGAAGCCGTACTCGATCTATGCCGGATCGCCCCAATCGCAGACCGTCCTGATCGCGCTGCTCGTCGCGCTGATCCCGACCACGATCGGCGCTCTGCTCTCGGCGATCGGCATCGCCGGCATGGACCGGCTCGTTCAGCGCAACGTGCTCGCGATGTCGGGCCGCGCGGTCGAGGCGTCGGGTGACGTCGACGTGCTCCTCCTCGACAAGACCGGGACGATCACGCTCGGGAACCGCCAGGCCGCCGAGTTCCTGCCGGTGGACGGCGTCGACGAGAAGGAGCTGGCCGAGGTCGCGCAGCTCGCCTCCCTCGCGGACGAGACACCGGAGGGTCGTTCCATTGTCGTGCTCGCCAAGGAACGCTTCGGCCTGCGCGAACGTGAGCTCGGCGAGCACACGTTCGTCCCCTTTACCGCCCAGACGCGGATGAGCGGGATCGACCTGAACGGCAGCGTGATCCGCAAGGGCGCCGCCGATTCGGTGAAGGTGTTCATCGCCGAGCGCGGAGGGAATGCGCCGACCGAGCTCGACTCGATCGTCCAGCACGTCGCCGAGCAGGGCGGCACGCCGCTCGTCGTCTCGCGCGACAACTGGGCGCTGGGTGTCGTCTACCTCAAGGACATCGTCAAGGGCGGCATGAACGAGCGGTTCGACGAGCTCAGGAAGATGGGCATCCGCACGGTCATGATCACCGGCGACAACCGCGTCACCGCTGCCGTCATCGCCCAGGAGGCGGGGGTCGACGACTTCCTCGCCGAGGCGACGCCGGAGGCGAAGATGGCGCTGATCAAGGAGGAGCAGGGCCGGGGACGCATGATTGCGATGACGGGCGACGGGACGAACGACGCGCCGGCGCTCGCCCAGGCCGACGTCGGCGTGGCGATGAACACCGGCACCACGGCGGCCAAGGAGGCCGGCAACATGGTCGACCTCGACTCCAACCCCACGAAGCTGATCGAGATCGTCGAGGTCGGCAAGCAGCTGTTGATCACGCGCGGCTCGCTGACGACGTTCTCGATCGCGAACGACGTCGCCAAGTACTTCGCGATCCTCCCGGCGATGTTCGCGTACACGTATGCAACCACTCCGGGGCAGCACGGGCCGCTCGAGAGCCTGAACATCATGCATCTCGGCACGCCGCAGAGCGCGATCATCTCGGCGATCATCTTCAACGCGCTGATCATCCCCGCGCTCGTGCCTCTTGCCCTGCGCGGCGTCAAGTACCGGGCGATCGGGGCGACCGCGCTCCTGAGGCGGAACCTGCTGATCTACGGTCTGGGCGGGATGATCCTGCCCTTCGTCGGCATCAAGCTGATCGACCTGCTCATTCACAACGTCTTCGGGGCATGAGTGGCCCGCGGTCGCTACCGGATCCTGCTCGGGATGGCCGCAGGCGTCGGCAAGACCTATCGGATGCTCCAGGAGGGCCGCCAGGCTCAGGCGGAGGGCCGGGACGTCGTGATCGGCTACCTCGAGCCGCACGACCGGCCTGAAACGTCGGCACTTGCGGAGGGGCTCGAGGTCGTGCCCCGAATGCGCGCCGAGCACGGGACGCTGCAACTCGAGGAGATGGACGTCGACGCCGTCCTGCGTCGCGCGCCCGAGGTGGCGTTGATCGACGAGCTCGCGCACACGAACGCGCCCGGGATGCGCAACCAGAAGCGCTACCAGGACATCGACGAGGTCCTCGACGCGGGCATCGACGTCATCTCGACCGTCAACGTCCAGCATCTGGAGAGCCTGAACGACGCCATCTTCGAGCTGACCGAGACGCGTGTCCGCGAGACGTTCCCGGACCGGATCCTCACCGAGGCGGACGAGGTCGTGCTGGTCGACCTTGCCCCCGAGGCGCTCCAGGACCGCCTGCGGGCGGGCAAGGTCTATCCGCCGGAGCGCGCGCAGGTCGCGCTGGACAACTTCTTCCGGGCAGAGCGGCTCTCGGCGCTGCGCGAGCTCGCACTGCGGGAGGTCGCGGAGGACGTCGAGCAACGGCGGGCCTCGAAGACCCTCGAGCCGCTCAGCCAGCAGGCGGTCGCGGAGCGGGTGCTGGCGCTGATCGAGCCCCAGCCGAAGTCGCAGCGGATCATGCGGCGCGCCTGGCGCTCCGCCCAGCGGCTCGGGGCCGAGATGGACGCGCTCTGGGTACGAAAGCCGGGCCGATCCCCGACCGAGGAGGAGGCGACGCAGCTGGCTGCCTTGCGTCGCCTCTCGGTCATCCTCGGGGTGCACTTTCTCGAGGAGGAGGGGGACGACCTCGTCGCCACGGTCCGGGGCGTCGCGGCCGAACGAGGATCGACGTATGTCTTCGTCGGTACGCCCGACGAGTCGCGCCGCCGGGAGATCTTCGGCGGGTCGCTGCTCTCCCGGATGGTCCGCGAATTACCCGGCATCGACATCCGCGTGGTCGCGAGCCGCGCCGAGCGGGACAAGCTGACGCCGTGATCGTCGCGGTCATCGCACTCGCCGCGCTGGCCGTCCTTCTCGTCGCCGCTCTCGTCGCGCGCAGCGGGGTTCATCTCCGTCGGCGCAGGCCGGGTGAGCGCCGCATCCTCGTGCCGTTCACCGGGGGCACGCTCGACCCCACGGTGCTCGACGCGGCGATCCGGATCGCGCGCGCGGAGAGCGCGACTCTCGTGCCCGCCTACATCGTGGTCGTCCCGCTGCGCTACTCCGAGGACTCGCCGCTGGTCGAAGAGGTCGGCGTCGCGATGCCGATGCTGGAGGCGGTCGAGCGGGCCGCGGTGCGTGCGGGCGTTCCGGTCGATGCACGGATCGAGAAGGGACGCTCGCTCCCGCATGCCCTGCGGCTGCTCTGGGAGGCGGAGAGCTTCGACCGGATCGTCGCCCCCGCGACGCTTCATGGTGGATTCACGGCGAAAGACCTCGCGTGGCTGCTCGAGAACGCGCCTGCGGAGACGCTGGTCCTCAAGCCCCAGACGTCGCCGGGCATCTCACCCGAGTCGCTCGACGGCGGACGCTACCGGCTCGTCCGCAGCTAGAGACTTGATGTGAAATTCAGCCGGTGCCGGATGCCGCCCCAGACACGGCGCCGGAGCGGCGCGCTCGCCCTCGACACGTAACGCTGTTACGCGCGGGCTCCGTCTTGGTCTGGAACGGCCCCGACGCGAGCCGAATTTCACATCAAGCCTCTAGCTCGAGCTCGGGTCAGTCGCGAGACAGCATGCGCTCGAGCAGCAGGCGCGCGCCTGCCTTGTCGAGCATGTCGTTCAGGTTGCCGCACTTCGGCGACTGGACGCACGAGGGGCAGCCGTGCTCGCACGGGCAGCCGGCCAGGAGCTTCGCGGTGTCGGCGACCCAGCCCTCGAAGGCATCGAAGCCGCGCTCCGTGATGCCGACGCCGCCGGGATGGCCGTCGTAGACGAAGATCGTCGGCCGGCCGGTCTGGAAGTGGACGTTGGTCGAGAGGCCGCCGATGTCCCAGCGGTCGCACATCGCCCAGAGCGGTAGCAGCGCGATCATCGAATGCTCCGCCGCGTGCAGGCTGCCGAGCAGCGCCGGCATCCGGTCGATGGTTTCCAGCATCCACTCCTCCGGGCAGAACCAGATCGCCTCCGTCTCGAAAGTGGTCGCCGGCAGGTCGAGGGAGACGAGGTCGAGCGTCTCCTGCGTCGACGCCTTCTTCAGCTGGTAGGCGACGACCTGCTCGGTCACGGAGACGCGGCCCCAGCTCAGTTCGAGCCCGAGCCTCGGCTCCACCCGCTGGGGCTCCTCGATCGCGGTCGTCGTGTCCTTCTTCGCCTGCGTGTACAGGTCGCCGTCGAACGGCGAGACGAGCGCGACGCGGGCGTCGTGGTCGAGCTCGGCGACCCGATACGACTGTCCCAGGTGGAGGTAGACGGCGCCCTCGTGCACCGTCGAGTACGCCCGCTCCCGCTCGACCAGGCCGAGGACGGAGCCCGTCGACGTGTCGATCACCGAGAACGCATCGGGGCTGGTCGAGCGCAGCGGGACGCGGGCGGCCGGGTAGTCGCGGCCCGCCCAGACGTAGCCCGCGTGCGTGTGCCGCAGCTCCGGGAGCAGCGCCGCCCGCTCGAGCGCCTCGTCGCCGAGCAGGTCGCGGTCGCCGTCGTCGAGCGGCGCCTCGAAGGCGGCCGCCTGCACGTGGCCGTCGAGCACGCGTGGGTTGGCGTGGTCGAGGATCGCCGCCTCCACCCGCCGGCCGAGCAGTGCCTGCGGCTCGCGCATGAAGTACTGGTCGAGCGCGTCCTCGCTCGCGACCAGCAGGGCGAGCCCATGGCCGCGACGCCCGGCCCGGCCCCACTGCTGGCGGAGGCTCGCGACCGTGCCGGGGAAGCCGGTCGAGATCACGCAGTCGAGCATTCCGATGTCGATGCCGAGCTCGAGCGCGTCCGTCGCGGCCACGCCGAGCAGCTCGCCGGCGGCCAGCCGCCGCTCGATGTCCCGCCGTTGTGCCGGCGTGTACCCGGCCCTGTACGGAGAGAGCCTGTCGCGGTACTCCGAGCCGAGCCGGTCGACGGTGAACCTGTGGATCAGCTCCGCCGACTTCCGGCTCTTCGCGAAGCAGAGCGTGCGCAGCCCACGCTCGACCAGCGCCGCCATCAGGCGCGACGCCTCTCCGAGTGCGCTTGCGCGGATGCCGAGCTCCTCGTCGAGCAGCTCAGGGTTCCAGAGCGCGATCGTCCGTTCCGCCCGCGGCGCGGCGTCGTCGCCGATCACGGTGACGTCGAGGCCGAGCAGCGACCGCGCGAGCCGGTCAGGGTTCGCGATCGTCGCGGAGGCGAGCAGGAACCGGGGCTCGGCGCCGTAGATCCGCGCGATCCGCCGGAGTCGGCGAAGGACGTTGCCGACATGCGACCCGAACACCCCGCGGTAGACGTGCGCCTCGTCGACCACGACGTACGCGAGGTTCGCGAGCACGTCGCCCCAACGGTCGTGATGAGGCAGGACACCGACGTGCAGCATGTCCGGGTTGGACAGCACCAGGTTCGACCACTTGCGGATCTGCCACCGGCGCTCCGCCTCGGTGTCGCCGTCGTAGATCGCCGGCCGGACCCGCGGCACCTTCAGCCCGGTCAGCGAGCGGAACTGGTCCTGGGCGAGAGCCTTCGTCGGGTAGAGGTAGAGCGCGCGCCGCTTCGGCTCGCGTGCGAGCGCGTCGAGCACGGGCAGGTTGAAGGCGAGCGACTTCCCGCTCGCCGTGCCGGTGACGATCGCGACGTGCTCGCCCCGCTGCGCCGCGGTCCAGACATCCGCCTGGTGCTCGTACAGCTCGTGGATGTCGCGCGCCTCGAGCGCCGCGCGGACCTTCGGCGAGAGTCCCTCCGGAAACGGCGTCGTGCGTGCGCTCCGTGCGGGTTCCTGGACGACATGGGCGAGCTCCGCGCCCTCGAGGACGCCGGCCCAGGGAGCAGTCTCGACCGCCACGCGGCGAGCGTAGCGGTCGGGTGGGCGGCCTAGATCTCGGCGACCTGCTCGAGCGTCCGCGGCTCGAAGTGCTCCACGAGCTCCTGGAGCCGCGCGACCCGCTCGTGGTAGCCCGCCTCGCCGCGCCAGGTGCGGACCGCGGCGATCGTCTCCCACGGGCCGAAGCTGACGAACGTCCCTGGGCTCTCCACGTCGCGGAGCAGTCGCGCGTGCGCCCGGAGCCCCTGCCTGTGGCTCCACTCGGCCCATTCTCGCCAGCGCTCGACGAACTCGTCCTCGAGGCCGGGCCTCACTTGCCAGGTCGTGTGCGTGAACGTGGTTCCCATCGCACCTCCACGGAAAGCAGTTGACCGTGACACGATGCTAGCCGGGAATGACCGACTCGCCGGTTCCGCGTTGCCTGACGATCGCCGGCTCCGACTCGGGAGGCGGGGCGGGCATCCAGGCCGACCTGAAGGCCTTCGCCGCCGCAGGGTGCTACGGCACGACCGCGATCGTCGCCCTGACCGCACAGAACACGGTCGGTGTCGCCGACGTGCTGGAGGTGCCGCCGGAATTCGTGCGGGCGCAGCTCGAGGCGGTGTTCTCGGATATCGGCGTGGACGCTGCCAAGACCGGGATGCTGTTCTCGGCCGCCGTGATCGAAGCGGTCGCGGACTTCCTGGTCGACCACCCGGTGCCGCTGGTGGTCGATCCGGTGATGGTCGCGAGCTCCGGGGCCCGGCTGCTCCGGGACGACGCCGTCGAGGCGCTGGTCGAGCGGCTCTTCCCTCTCGCCACCGTGGTGACACCGAACGTTCCCGAGGCCCGTGCGCTCACGGCAGTGACAGGCTCGAGCCTGTCACTGCTGGCGGAGCGGATCCACGCTCTGGGAGCGCCTGCGGTGATCGTCACCGGCGGCCACGCCGAGCAACCGGCCGACCACCTTTTCGACGGCCGCGACCACGTCGAGATCCCGGTCGAGCGCCATGACGTCGCCGCCACGCACGGCGCCGGCTGTACCCATTCGGCCACGCTCGCCGCGGGTCTGGCCCGGGGACTGTCCCTGCCGGAAGCCGCTCGCCTCGCAGCCGCGGCTGCGAGCAGGGCGGTCGAGCAGGGCCTCGAGGAGATCGGCGCCGGCGACGGTCCCGTCGACTCGCTGGGGATCCGTGCGGGTCGGTGACGTCGGCGAGTTCGGCCTGCTCGCCGAGCTGGAGCGGCGCGGCCTCGCGGTGCAGATAGAGAACGACGCGGCCGAGCTGGCCGGAGGCCGCGTCATCACCCAGGACGCGCTGGTCGAGGGCGTGCACTTCCGCCTGGACTGGATCTCCTGGCGTGAGCTCGGGTTCCGCGCCGCGGCGGTCAACCTCAGCGACCTCGCCGCCTCCGGTGCGACGCCCGAAGGGCTCGTGGTCACGCTCGCGACGCCATCCGAGACGGCCGTCGCCGACGTCGTGGAGCTGTATGAGGGCCTCGGCGAGGCGGGCGTGCCCGTGATCGGCGGCGACACGACCTCCGCCGACCGGCTCGTGCTGAGCGTGACCGCGATCGGCCGCTCCGACCGCGTTCCCGGCCGGGCAGGCGCGGGGCCGGGCGACGTCCTGGTCGTGACCGGGCCGCTCGGCGCCGGGGGAGCGGCATTTCGCGCCGGGCGGTACGCACGCCCGCCGCTTCGCCTCGCGGAGGGCCGCAGGCTGGCCGCCACGGCCCATGCCATGCTCGACCTCTCCGACGGGCTTGCCCGCGACGCCGGGCACATCTCCCGCCGATCGGGATGCCGGCTGGTGATCGACCTCGAGCGGGTCCCGCTGGCCGAAGGCGCGGAACTCGACGACCTCGGCTTCGGCGAGGACTACGAGCTCCTGGCCGCCCTTCCCGATTCGAGCGCTGCCTTTGCCGAGATCGGGCGCTGCGCGGAAGGCGAAGGCGTCGAGTTGCTCCTTCGCGGGCAGCGTGTGGAGCTCGCCGGATTCGAGCACTTCCGCGCACGAGACCCGGGCTGAGCATGCCCGGGCCAGACGCCCCCGAGCTCAGACCCCCAGCCAGTCGGCGAACTGCCGCTCGAAGTGGCTTCGCGAGCGGGCGCCCACCACCGTCCGCTGCGCCGTCCCGCCGGCGAAGAGGATCACCGTCGGCAGTGACAGCACTCCGTGGTCGGCGGCGCTGAGCGGGTGCTCGTCGATGTTCACGGTGGCGAAGCCGATCCGCTCGCCGTGAGCGGCCTCCAGCTCCTCCAGTGCCCTGGCTACCGCCCTGCACGGGCTGCACCACGGCGCCCAGAAGTCCACGACCACGGGCCGGTCCGCCTCGAGCACGTCGGTGGAGAACGTCGCGTCGGTGATCTCGAGCACGATTAACCCTGCTCCGGTGCCGGCCAAGCCGGCACCTCCGCCGGTTGAAGATCGGACATCTTCTCAGCGTAGTCGTCCGGTCAGGGCCTGCAGCCCGAGGTGCGGCACCCGCCAGATCGCCTCGAGCACGATCGCTCGGCTCATCTTGGAGGCGCCGACCTCACGGTCGGCGAAGGCGATCGGGATCTCGACCACCCGGAATCCGGCCCGGAGCGCGCGATAGGTGGTCTCGATCTGGAACGCGTAGCCACGCGACGAGACGGCGTCGAGGTCGATGCGCTCGAGCACCTCGCGGCGGTAGCATTTGAACCCCCCGGTCAGGTCGCGGATGCGGGTGGCGAGCAGCGTCTGCGCGTAGAGCGAGCCTGCGCGCGAGACGAAGCGCCGCCCGGCGCCCCAGTCCTCGATGCGACCGCCCTCGACGTAGCGCGAGCCGAGCACGAGGTCGGCGTCGGCCGCGGCGGCGATCAGACGCGGCACGTCGTCCGGGTCGTGGGAGAAGTCGCAGTCCATTTCGAGCACGAGTTCGGCTCCGTCGTCGAGCGCACGCCGGAAGCCGGCCAGGTAGGCGGGACCGAGCCCCTCCTTCGCCGCTCGGTGGAGCACGGCGACGCGGCCGTCGTGCTCGGCGGAGAGCCGGTCGGCGAGCTCGCCGGTCCCGTCCGGCGAGTTGTCGTCGATCACCAGCACGCGGTCGTCTGGCCCGAGCCGCTCGAGCAGCGCGGCGACCATCGGCCCGAGGTTCTCGCGCTCGTTGTAGGTGGGGAGGCAGACGCAGGCCCGCATGTCGGGGACGATGGAAGCACAGGCGGCTGCCGCCCCGGTCTCGTAAAGGTTCGTTCACATCGGGTTTCGAGCGGTCGGGGGCGGATACCAGCCGGCCAGGGGTCGGCTTCGACACCGGCCGGAACGAGTTCGAAGGAGGAGCCCGTGAGAAGGGTCTATCTCGTAGGAATCGCGGTGGCGGCCGCGGCCGTGGCTGCATTTCCCGGCACCGCAAGCTCCGCCGTGGCGGTCTGCAGCAGCACGACCTCCCCGCAGCCGATGTTCACCACCCTCCAGAACACCGCGTACCTGCACAAGGCGCCGGCGCCTGTCGCCTACCCGTGGCTCTGGAACGACGGCGCGAACATCCCGGCCGCGGTCCTGACCTCGAAGCTCGGCGCGGCGTTCCAGCGGGGGAACCTGGCGAACGAGGCCGGGAAGTACACGCTCGTGTGCAATCCGGTGTCGGTGCCGGGGGTCACGCTCACGGCGACCTCGATGTACGTGGACAATCAGGGCAGCCCGGTTCCCGCGTTCTACCCGTACATCGACAACGGGATGCCCATCCCGGGCGTGCATCAGGTCTACGCCGCGGCCGCGCCTGCGGCCGGCTGAGCCGATGCGCCGGTGGGGGGCTGACGCCCCCCACCCACCGCGGCGGGCTCTCCGTATGATCGAGAACGGTGGCGCTGCCCAGGAACGCAGAGGTGATCGAGCAGATCGAGCTGCTGGCCGACATGCTCGAGCTCGAGGGCACGGAGGCGTTCCGGGTGCTCGCCTACCGACGGGCCGCGCAGCGGATCGGTGAGACGGGCGGCTCGATCGCCCAGCTCGCGCTCGACGGCGAGGCGAAGCAGCTCCAGGGGATCGGCAAGACGATCGAGGAGAAGATCGTCCAGATCGTCGAGCAGGGCGAGATCGAGGCGCTGACGAAGCGGCGCGAGCGGATCCCGCCCGACGTGGTCGCCTTCATGCGGATGCCCGGGCTCGGGCCGAAGACGGCAAGGCGGATCTGGCTGGAGCTCGACGTGACCACGCTCACCGGCCTGCAGGAGGCGGCCGAGCAGCAGCGCCTGCGGACTCTGACCGGCCTCGGCCCGAAGGTCGAGGAGAACGTGCTCAAGGCGCTGAAGGAGCGCGCGAAGCCGAAAACGCCGGCGCGGCCGTTGCTCGGACAGGGCCTGCCGGCGGTGCTGGCGGCGGTCGCGACGCTCCGCGCCCATCCGGCGGCCGAGCAGGTGTCGGAGGCGGGCAGCGTACGTCGCAGGCGAGAGACCTTTCGCGACCTCGACATCATTGCGACCGCGACCGACGCGAAGGCACTGATCGACGCCTTCACCGGCTTCGACTGGGTCGCGGAAGTCGCCGCCAGGGGCGGAACCAAGGCCACGGTGATCTCGCACGAGGGTTTGCGCTTCGACCTGCGGGTCGTGCCCCCCGAGTGCTACGGCAACCTGCTCCAGCACTTCACCGGCTCGAAGAGCCACAACGTGGCGATGCGAGAGGAGGCGCAGCGGCGGGGGCTGTCGATCTCCGAGTACGGGATCACCGAGGTCGAGTCGGGCGAGGTGCACACGTTCACGTCGGAGGAGGAGCTGTACGAGTGGCTCGGCTACCAGTTCGTGCCGCCGGAGCTGCGCGAGGCGGCGGGCGAGCTGGAGGCGGCGCGGCGCGGCGAGCTGCCGGTGCTGGTCGAGGAGGGCGACCTGCGTGGCGACCTGCATGCGCACACGACCTGGTCCTCGGACGGGAAGAACACGATGGAGGAGATGGCGCTCGCCGCGAAGGAACGCGGCTACTCGTACCTCGCGATCACCGACCACTCGCACTACCTCCGCGACGGGCGTCTGGAGGCGCAGGCCGAGGAGCTGGCGGCGCTGAACGCGCAGCTGAAGCCGTTCCGGCTGCTGCACGGGGTCGAGGTGAACATCCGTGCGAACGGCACGCTGGACGTTCCGGACGAGACGCTGGCCGGGCTCGACTGGGTCGTCGCATCGATCCACGCCGCGTTCTCGACCACGCCGACCGAGCGCGTGCTGGCGGCGATGGAGAACCCGAACGTCGACGTGATCGGCCACCTCACCGGCCGGAAGATCAACAAGCGCACGCCGATGGACGTCGACCTGGAGCGGGTGTTCGCGAAGGCGCTGGAGACGGGGACCGCGGTCGAGATCAACTCACAGCCCGACCGGCTCGATCTCCGCGACGCCGACGCCCGTCTCGCAGGAGAGCGCGGCGTCCGCATCGTCGTCTCGACCGACGCTCATTCTGTTGGCGCGCTGGGCTACGCGACGCTGGGCATCGGCCAGGCCCGCCGCGCCTGGCTGACCAAGGAGCAGATCGTCAACTCGCGCCCGTGGTCGAAGGTCAAGAAGTGACGTGTCTCGTAGGCATGGTCCGGGGGACAGTCCCCTGGAACGAACCGTCCACAGACCGGGATCCGCGTAACCATGCGGTTCGGCGCGCGCACGCGCCGTCGGCCGACACGCCCCGGCCGGAGTTGCCCCGTCGCCGAGATTTCGTTTCGTCAAGCCGTTCGAGGCCAGCCCACCCCGCCGTTTCGGCCATGGCAGGAGGACTGTCCCTGGGACCCGGCCGAAACGGCCGCCGCCGATGACGTTTCGGGACGATGGGCATCGTGCGGTCGACTGGGCCGCCGACTACCTCGAACGGGTGCCAGAGCTGCCGGTGCTCGCGCAGGTCCGGCCCGGGGAGATCCGCGCGCGCCTCCCGCCGGCGCCGCCGGAGGAGCCGGAGCCGTTCGAGGCCGTGCTGCGTGACCTCGACGAGATCCTGCTCCCGGGGGTCACGCACTGGCAGCACCCGCGCTTCTTCGCCTACTTCGCGGTCACGGCCGCCGAACCGGGGATCCTGGCGGAGTTGCTGGCCGCGACCCTGAACTCGGTCGGCTTCCTCTGGCGGACGGCGCCGGCCTCGACCGAGCTCGAGCTGCTCGTGTGCGACTGGGTCGCGCAGCTGATCGGGCTGCCCGAGGGCTGGCACGGCCACATCGAGGACACCGCGTCGACCTCGACCCTCGCTGCGCTGATCGCCGCGCGGCACACGACCGGACGCGACGTCGTCGTCTGCTCCGAGCACGCTCACTCCGCCGCCGACAAGGCCGTCCGCATGCTCGGCATGGAGCTGCGCAAGATCCCGGCCGACGAGGCGTTCCGCATGCGCGCCGACCTACTCGAGCTCGAGGACGTGGCCGCGGTCGTCGCCACCGTCGGGACGACGTCGACGACGTCGGTGGATCCCATTGCGGCGATCGCCGACCGCTGCGAAGCCGCGGGCACGTGGCTCCACGTCGATGCCGCCTACGCGGGGTCGGCGATGGTCTGCCCGGAACTCCGCTGGGCGTTCGAGGGCGTCGACCGCTCCGACTCGCTGGTCATCAATGCACACAAATGGATGTACACGCCGATGGATTGCTCCCTGCTCTGGACGAGCCGCCCGGACGAGTTCCGCGACGCCTTCTCGCTCGTCCCCGAGTTCCTGCGCACGACCGACGAGGGCGTGCTCAACCTGAGCGAGTACGGCCCGGCGCTCGGCCGCCGCTTCCGCTCCCTGAAGCTCTGGGCCGTCCTGCGCTGCTACGGCGCCGAGGGGCTGCGCCGCCGCATCCGCGAGGCGATCCGCCTCGCCGAGCTGTTCGAAGGCTGGGTCCGGGACGAGCCGGGCTGGGAAGTGTGCGCGCCGCGACCGTTCTCCACCGTCTGCTTCCGGCGTGACGGCTCCGACGAGGAGAACGCCGCGATCCTCGAGCGCGTGAACGCGAGCGGCGAGATCTTCATCTCCCATACGAAGCTGGACGGTCGCTACGTGCTCCGTCTCGCGATCGGCAGCGACCGCACGACCGAGGACGACGTCCGCCTCGCCTGGGACGTCCTGAGGGCTACGTGACCTTCGGCAAGAAAACGATCGTCGCCGCGTAGATCGCGACCAGCGCGAACGAGTCGATCCCCAACCGGAGGAACGTGCGCTTCGGCCGCGCGATGACGGCGGCGGCCACGACGCCGGTCATCACCAGGCCGGCGCCTCCGAGCCAGACGTCCGAGCCGCGCTCGGCGACGATCACAGGGGTGCCCGCAAGGATGTCTGCGAGCAGGAACAGGGTCAGCTGGAACGAGTTGCCGCCGAAAATGTCGCCGACCGCGAGCTGGTGGTCGCCGAGCCGGACGGCGGCGATTCCGCTCGAGACCTCCGGCAGTGCGGTGGCGGCGGCGAGCACGGTCGCGCCGAAGACGGCGCCCTGGAGGCCCATCCGGTCGGCGAGGACGTTGCCCGACGACTGCAGCGCGACGCCTGCGCCGAGCGTGATCGCGGCCGCCACGCCGAAGACCGCGGCGACGAGGGCTGTCGAACGGCCCGTGAACGGCCGCCGCTCCAGCGGGTGGTCCTCGCGGACGTGCCGCCGCCCGGGTCGGCTGCCCGGCATCTCGATTTTCCAGTCGGTTCGCATCCGGACCCGGTTGACGATCCACAGGCCGCCGACCCAGAAGAGCACGACCGCGATCGAGGTCGGGCTGACTCCGCCGACGCTGGTGGTCGCGGGCAGCGCCGCGCCGGCGAGGAGGGTGGCGAGGCAGACGACGACGATCAGCGCCTCGAGCACGGGAGTGAGCGAGCCCACGAGGTAGCTGAGAGGCCGCTCCCGGCCGGAGGTTGCGTCGAGCACGACGAGGACCAGCGTCTGCATCGCGATCCCGCCGATCAGGTTCCCGACCGCGATGTCCAGATGGCCGGCGACCGAGGCCGACGCGACGATCGCGATCTCGGGCAACGTCCCCGCGATCGCCAGCAGGATCAGTCCGCCGAGCTCCTCGCCGAGCCCGAAGCGCCGGTCGAGCGAGTCGGTCGATTTCGAGAGGAACAGGCCCGCCACCCAGGTCGCCGCGGCTCCGGCGAGGAAGACCACCACCACGAGCGGAGTGGACAGGCCGCTCACCGAATTACCCTACGTCGCGATGGTCCCGCGCGAGGTCGAGACCGACCGCCTGTTGCTGCGTCAGTGGCGAGACGAGGACGTCGAGCCGCTGCACGAGATCCACGAGCAGCCGGAGTACCTGGCGACCATGCCGGCGAAGACGCTCGAGGAGACGCGCGCCCAGCTCGACTGGCTCCGGAGCGCATGGGAGACGGACGGCTACTGCCAGTGGGCCGCATGCGAGCGCGAGACCGGCAGGCTGATCGGCCGCGTCGGCCTACAGTGCCACCGCGACTGGCCGCTCTCCGACCGTCCGGTGCCCGAGGTCGGCTGGGTCCTTCACCGCGACTGGTGGGGTCAAGGGCTCGCCACCGAGGGGGGTCGGGCCGGTGCCGACGCCTGGCGCGAGCACCTGCCGGACGAGCCGCGCCTGTACTCGTTCACGACTCCGGACAACCATCGCTCGCTGGCGGTCATGCGGCGGCTCGGTTTCGCCGAGGGCGGCCACGGCGTCCGGTGGCACGGTCACGAGATGGTCTGGTTCTTCGTCGACCGCTGAATGGCCGCGATCGCTGCGTCGTGCAGCGCCGCGCGGTAGCGCCAGAACGCCCGGCCTGTGGCGAGCAGGCGGTCGCGCAGCGGGCCGCTCAGCTCCTCCAGGGTCCCCCAGCGCGCCTCGGCGATCTCGACCGTGTCCTGCGGAGCGATCGCCTCGTCTCCGGTCGTTGCGGAGAACACATGCGTTCGCCAGTCGAGCGCGCGCCCGCCGTGGACGAACCGCGCCCGCGTCTCGACCAGGTAGCGCTCCAGCTCGACCCGGAGACCGGTCTCCTCGAGCGCTTCGCGCCGTACGGCCTCCACGAAGTCCTCCCCCTCCTTGACCCCGCCGCCCGGCGGACGCCAGAGGTCGGGCGGGAACGGATGCTTCCGGATGAGGGCGAGCCGGCTGCCGTTGAGGATGAACAGCGTGACGTCGTGTGTGCGCACGGGGTCGTACGTCGCGATCCCGTACTCCTGCTCGGTGATCTCTCCCTGCCACTCCAGCCGCGTCGGCTCGCCGTACTGCGCGCGGATCGGTGCGAGCAACTCGTCGGTCAGATGCATGTGCTTCCGCTAGAGCGTCCGGAGCAGCTCCACCAGCTCTCGGGTTCCCCCGACGATCACGTCTGCCTCGCGGCCGAGCTGGTTCGGCCCCTCGTCGGAGACGACCGCGACCCGGACCGCCAGCTCCAGGCCGTCCAGGCCCCGGAACGCCTCGAGATCGGTGGCGTCGTCGCCCGCGTAGAGGGCACGACGGAGGCCGCGCCGCGCGAGGAGCGCGCGAACGGCCGTCCCCTTGTTCGCTTCGACCGGCGGCAGCACCTCGAGCACCTTGCGCCCCCAGCGGGCCCGGAGCCCCAGCTCGACCGCCCTGCGCTCGACCTTGCGGAGCGACGCGACCGCGGCCGGCTGGTCGTCCGCCGTGCGGTAGTGGAACGCGGCGGAGTAGTCCTTTCGCTCGGGCTCCCAGGCGCTCTCCTCCACCAGGCTGTCCAGCTCCTCCGACCACTGTTCGGCCCGCCGGTCGAGGCCCATCCCGTGCTCGCCGATGTAGACGAGCTCGTCGACGCCGACGACCCGGTGTGCGTCGTCCTCGGTTCGCCCGCTGACGCAGGCGACGAGCGCGTAGCGGGCGGCCAGCTCGTGGAGCACGGCGCGCGTTTCCTCGGGAACGGTCGCCTCGTCGGGGCGGTCGACAATGGGCGCCAGCGTGCCGTCGACGTCGAGCAGTAGGCCGGCCGTCTCGGGCTGCTCGGCCAGGCGCGCGACCAGCGTCGTCGTGTCGCCCATCCATGGAGAATAGGACAGGTGGTGCAGCTGGTCCTGATCGGGGTCGCAGCGGGCTTCTTCAGCGCTCTCTTCGGCGTCGGCGGTGGAATCATCGTCGTCCCCCTGCTGCTGCTGCTCGGACGCTGGCAGGAGCGCCCCGCCATGGCGACCTCGCTGGCGGCGATCGGCATCATCGCGCTGGCCGGCGCGATCTCATACGGCTTCCACGGTGAGCTGAAGCCCGGTGCCGCCGCGCTGGTCGGCCTGCCCGCCGCCGCCGGGGCGATCGCCGGCACGGCGCTCCAGCAACGGGTGGCCGGCCGGACGCTCTCGCTGCTCTTCGCGGTCATGCTCACGGGCGTCGGGATCAAGCTCCTCGTCTGATGGACGTCGCCCTGCTGGCCATCGGGCTCGGCGCGCTCGCCGGCGTCCTCGCCGGCCTGTTCGGCGTGGGCGGCGGCATCCTCTTCGTGCCGACGCTGACCCTCGGGCTCGGCCTCACGCAGCTGCACGCCGGGGGGACATCCCTGCTGGCGATCATCCCGACGGTCGCGGCCGGCACCTGGCGCCAGCAGCGGTACGGCAACGTGCGCTGGCGCCCGGCGATCGTGATCGGGCTGGCGGCGATCGGCGGGGTGGAGGCCGGCGTGGTCGTCGCCGAGAGTCTGCCCGCGGTCGTGCTCGAGCGCCTCTTCGGAGCCCTGATGATCGCCGTCGCCGCACAGGTGGCCTGGCGGGCCTGGCGGCGCGGATAGCTCCCCGACCGGCCGCGTCTCGGGGGATTCCCCATAATGCAGGAGCGGTGAAGGGGCGTTTCAGCGTTGCATTCAGCCTGGTCGTGATGTGCGCGGCCGTCGTCGGGGCTGCCTCCGGCTCGCCGCCGATCGCTCCGGGTCCCCCGGCCACCGCGACCGGGCTTGCGGTCCAGATCGTCGCCGCGGACCAGACCCTCGTCGGTGCGACCTCCCAGGCGAGCGCTCCGCCGGATGCGGCTCCGCCGCAGGCGTCGTTCGCGTACCCCTCGGACGGCTCGGTCGTTTCGGCCGCATCGACGTCGGTGAACGTGACCGCCAGCGCGGGAGACGGAACAGCGAGCGTGACCACGAGCCTGTCCGGGGTTTCGCTGTTCGACGGCGAGATCACAGCCGACGCGGTGCAGGGTTCCGTCAGCTCGGCGGGGACGGTCGGCGACCTCGGCGATTCCGGGCTGACCAACCTGGTCGTGCTCGGCGTTCCCGTGACCGCGACCCCCAATGCGCGGATCCCGCTGGCCGACTGGGGTTACGCGCTGCTGCTCGCCGAGTCGACCAAGGCGGGCGGCTCGGCCTCTCCCTCCTGGCGGGGCACGGTGACCACGCTGGTCGTCCACCTCGACGCCGACCACGGCGGCCTGACCGCAGGCAGCGAGATTCGCATCGGCTACGCCGACGCCTACGCGCGCCCGCCGGCTTCGCCCGCGACGACGGCGACGACGACTACGACGAAGACCACGACGACGAAGCCGTCGCGGGCGGCGCACCGCCCGCGCGGGGCGCAGATGCCGCCGCCCTCGCTTGCGCCGGGCGCCGATGCGAAGACGAAGTCGTCCAAGAAGAAGGCGAAGCGAGGCGGCCCGCTCGTGCTCACGCCGCCGACCGTGACCCCGAAGCTGACCTCGGGCGGCTACGTCTTCCCGCTCTACGGGCCGTCGGGCTACGGGGATACGTTCGGCGCGCCGCGCGGGGACGTGTCCGGCGGCTGGCACCACGGCGACGACATCTTCGCGCCCCTGGGCGCACCCATCCTCGCGGTCGCGAGCGGCACGGTGTTCTCGGTCGGCTGGAACGAGGTCGGCGGCTGGCGGCTCTGGCTGCGGGACAGCGGCGGGAACGAGTTCTACTACGCCCACCTCTCCGCCTACACGAGCCTGGCGGTCAACGGTCGCCACGTGACCGCCGGCCAGGTGCTCGGCTTCGTCGGCAACACGGGCGACGCCCAGGGCACGCCGTTCCACCTCCACTTCGAGGTGCACCCGGTCTCGATGCTCTTCCTGGGCTACGACGGAGCGGTCGATCCGACGAAGTACCTCGACGCCTGGAAGCGGCTCGAGGACATCCGGATCCTTCCGGCGGTGCCCCTGTACGCGACCCAATCGCAGGCCGGAGCGGCGAGCAGCGCGCCGGCTCCCGGCGCAATGCTGCTGGAGTCGAGCGACATCTCGACTGCAAGCGGCCTCGATCCCGGGTCGCTTCGACGGGCGATGCGCGCTCCCGTCACGGTCGAGTCGCGGGGCAGCCCGCTCGGCCAGCTACCGACGCCGCTGCCCGTGCTCGACCGAGCATAAGCGCTTCGCCGCCGCGCCCGACATGTGCGGGCGCGGCTCTCGAGCGCTTGCCAGCAGCAGGCGATGCGAGCGCCAGCGAGCGGGCGAAGGAGAGGGCCCGCGGGGGAACCACGGGTTCCCTCGTGTTAGGCCGCTCCCATGCCTCCGTTGCCGGACTGGGGCTGGTCGTCGAAGCCGAACTCGTCCGAGCCGCCGAACAGCTTGTCCTTCAGCCAGCGGCGCGTCTCCTGTCCGGTGAACGGGTTGAAGAGCAGGCCCACGGCAAGGCCGATCAGCAGCAGGACCGCGCGCCCCGAATGCTTCTCCCTGCTTTGGCCCTGCAGCCGGGTCGCTGCTTCTCGCAGCTCCGCCGTCGCGACGCGGAAGCTGTCCTGGAGATCCTGGTCGGAGGCCACGCGCTGGGCCGCGGAGACCACGCTGCGTGGGGCGATCAGCTGGTCGTAGATCGTCCGCGCAGCCGCGTACGCTTGCTTGACGTGCTCACGGAGCTCCTCGTCGTTCAGAGCCCGATCCACGTAAGGTTTCGCTGTCCCGGCCACTGAGGCCACCCTGTCCGTCGTCTTCGGCATGTTCCGAGTCCTTTCGGTCGTCGATCCGAGCCGAGTGTATCCCGAGAGATACAGGCGCAAACGACCTGCTGTCGTCGCGGGCGCGCTCCTATTCGTTCTGGGGGCCGCCGGCTGCGGCGGGGGAGGCGGCGGCACGTCGGCGACGACCGCGACGGCCGGTCAGGAGGTGAAGGGAAACGGCTTCGTCTTCCGTGCCCCGGAGGATTGGCAGAAGACCGTCCGGGCGACCTCCGCATCTGCGCGGCAGGAGCCCTCGACGCTCGTCTCGGTGGTCGTGCTGCCGCTGGTGAAGCCGTACCGCATTGCGCTCTTTCCACGGGTGGCGAAGGAGCTCGACCGGGTCGCCGACACGTACGCAGCCAGCCTCAAGGGTACCGTGACTTCGCGGCGAACGGTCGACGTCGCCGGCCGGAAGGCACGCGAGTACCGCGTCGTCCACGGCGACCTCGTCGACCTGATCACCTTCGTGTTGCGCGGGCAGCGGAGCTACCAGCTGACCTGCCGCTGGCGCGAGTCGGACGGCGAGCCCGACGCCTGCGCGCAACTCGTCGCCAGCTTCGCGTTCCGCTAGCCTGCTCGGTCCTGTACGCGGGCGGCTCTGCCGGCTGCGCTACGGACCAGCCGCCGCCTGTCGCTCGGTCGCCGGGTACGGTCGAGCAGACGCGCCGTTTCCCAGTGCCGCCTCGAGCACCTCGTCGGCCGTCTCGGCAAGCACGAACGTGATCTCCCCGCGCGTCTCGTCGGGCAACTCGCTCAGGTCGGCCGCGTTCTCGCGCGGCAGGACCACCTTCTTCAGGCCGGCCCGCTGTGCTGCCAGCACCTTCTCGCGCACGCCGCCGATTTGCAGCACCTGGCCGGTGAGCGTGATCTCGCCGGTCATCCCGACCTCCTCGGACACGGTTCGTCCGGTGGCGAGCGAGACGATCGCAGTCGCCATCGTCACGCCGGCCGAAGGCCCGTCCTTGGGAACCGCGCCGGCGGGGACGTGGATGTGGATGTCGTGCTCGGCGAACCAGTTCGGCTCGATGCCCAGCCGCTCCGCATGGCTGCGCACCCAGGAGAGCGCCGCCTGGGCCGACTCCTGCATGACCTCGCCGAGCTGGCCGGTGATGCGCAGGCCGCCCTTGCCGGGATAGGCGGTGGCCTCGATGAAGAGGACGTCGCCGCCCACCGCGGTCACCGCGAGCCCCGTGGCCACGCCGGGGTCGGAGGTGCGCTTGCGCACCTCGCCCGAAAACCGCCGCGGTCCCAACGCCTCGCGTACGGCGGCGGCATCGATCCGCACGTCTCCGCTCTCGCCCTCGGCGACCCGGCGGGCGGTCTTGCGCAGGACGTCGGCGATCCGCCGCTCGAGGTTCCGCAGGCCCGCCTCTCGCGTGTATTCGCGGACGATCGTCCGCAGCGCGTCGTCGTCGACCTCGACGTGCTCCGCCGAGAGCCCGTGCGCTTCGAGCTGCTTCGGTAGCAGGAAGCGCTTCGCGATCTGGACCTTCTCGTCCTCGGTGTAGCCGGAGAGCTGGATCACGTCCATGCGGTCGAGCAGCGGCCCCGGGATCGTCTCCAGCTGGTTCGCGGTGCAGATGAACAGCACCTTCGAAAGGTCGAACGGGAGGTCGAGGTAGTGGTCGCGGAACGTCGAGTGCTGCTCCGGATCGAGCACCTCGAGCATCGCGCTGGCCGGGTCGCCGCGCCAGTCGGCGCCCATCTTGTCGATCTCGTCGATCAGGAAGACCGGGTTCTTCGACTCGGAGTCGCGGATCGCACGGATGATCGTGCCCGGCATCGCGCCGATGTACGTGCGGCGGTGGCCGCGGATCTCCGACTCGTCGCGGACGCCGCCCACCGAGATGCGGGTGAACTTCCGCCCGAGCGTGCGCGCAATCGACTGGCCGAGCGAGGTCTTGCCGACGCCGGGCGGGCCGACGAAGCAGAGGATCGGGCCGCTGACGTCGCCCTTCAGCTTCGAGACGGCGAGGTACTCGACGATCCGGTCCTTCACCTTCTCGAGGTCGAAGTGGTCCTCGTCGAGGATGCGCCGCGCCTGCTCGAGGTCGAGGTTGTCCTCGGTGGTCTTGTCCCACGGCAGCGTGATGATCCAGTCCAGGTACGTGCGAATGACGCCGTACTCGGCTGCCGCGGGTGGCAGCTTCTCCAGCCGGGAGAGCTCGCGCTCCGCCGCCTTGCGGATCTCCTCGGGCAGCTCCAGCTCGGCGAGCTGGGAGCGCAGCTCGTTCACCTCGGCCTGCTGCTCGTCGCCGTCCCCGAGCTCCTCCTGGATCGCCTTCAGCTGCTGGCGCAGGAAGTACTCGCGCTGGCCCTTCTCCATCTCCGACTGGACCTGCGACTGGATCTTCGAGCCGAGCTCGATCACCTCGAGCTCACGGCTGAGGATCGCCGAAATCGCCCGCAGGCGCTCCTCGACGTTCGCGGTCTCGAGCAGCTGCTGCTTCTCCTCCGCCTTCAGGCGCATGGTCGATGCGACGAGGTAGGAGAGGACGGTCGGGTCGTCGACGTTCGCCGCGGCGAGCTGAAGCTCCTCGGGCAGGTACGGAACCGCCGCGATGATCGCCGCGAACTGGTTCTGGACGTTGCGCGCCAGAGCCTCCAGCTCCTTCGACTCCTCGACGACTTCGGGGACATCGCCGAACTCGCCGACCAGGTACGGCTCCTCCTGCACGCGCCGGTCGAGCCGGATCCGCTTCACGCCCTGGACGAGGATCCGCAGCGTGCCGTCGGGGATCCGGATGAGCTTGTGGACGACAGCAGCCGTGCCGATCTCGTGCAGGTCGTCCCAGCCCGGCGTCTCGACGTCCTCGTTGCGCACTGCGACGAGGGCGAGCATCCGGTCGCCCGAGGCAACCTCGTCGACCAGCGCGATCGAACGCTCCTGGCCGATCGCCAGCGGCGTCATCGACTGCGGGAAGACCACCGTCTCCTTCAGCGGGAGCACGGGAAGGGTCGATGGAACCTCGATCTCCTCCTCGTCGACGACGACCTCCTGCTCGAGCTCGCTCATTGTTCGCCTCTCTTCTCGCCGAGCACGATCACGATCCGGCCGGCGCACGGCTTCCGGGCCAGCGGCATCACGATCATCAGCTGGCCGCGCTCGTAGTGCGCCTCGGCGCGGTCGGGGTCGACGTCTTCGGCGAGCGAGACACGTCGCTGGAAGGGTCCGTATTCGAGCTCCATCTGCCGGTAGGAGACGCGGGTCTCGCGCTGCGGTCTCCGGCGCTCGCCGACGATGTTCACCGTCCGCTCGGTGACAGTGATCTCGACGTCGTGAGGCTCGATGCCTGGCAGGTCGACGACGACGGTCACGGCCTGGGGGTCGTCGGACCGATAGCAGTCCACCTGCGGCCGGTAGCCGCGGCGGGCGGTGAAGCTGGGCAGCTGCCACAGCTCCGCGAACAACTCTTCGAGCTGCTCGGAATTGACCTTACGTCGCTTCTCCATGGGTCTCTAGGGTACCCTCGCTCGGTAGTGGCGAACCTGGTTAGCGGTCACTAAGTTAGCAAATACTAACGTGATGGCGGCATCGACGAGACTCGCGATGAGGCTGCGCTGGCCGATCGTGGCGGCCTGGCTCGTCGTCATGGTCGTCGGGTTCTGGGCTTCGGGACGCCTGTCTGCGCTGCAGTCGAACGTCTTCAGCGTCCCCGGCACGGACGCGGAGCACGTGCGGTCGGTGCTCCAGCACCGCTTCGGCGATCGCAGCGACGGTGCGTTCACCGTCGTGTTCCGCGTCAGCGACTCGGCCGATCCGGCGGCGCGTGCACGGCTCCAGCGCGTGCTCGACGGCGGCGCCCGCGCGATCCCGACCGGCCGGGGGACGGCGCTGCTGCCGGCCGGGCGACACGTGCTGTACGGCAACGTCATCTCCACGCTCGACCTGGCCGACGCGAAGACGAGGTCCGGCGACCTGGTCAGGGCGATCGGGCAGCCGGCCGGCACGCAGGCGTACGTCACGGGCGCCCCGGCGATCCAGCACGACCTCGACCCGATCTTCAGCCGGGACCTGGCGAAGGGCGAGTCGATCGCCTTGCCGATCGCGCTCGTCGTGCTCCTGCTCGTCTTCGGCCTGTCCTGGGCGGTGCTGATCCCGTTCCTGTTCGCGGCCAGCACGGTGCTGGGGACGCTCTCGCTCGTCTACGTGATCGCACACTTCATCACCATGCCGACCTACGTCACCAACCTGATCTACCTGATCGGATTGGGGATCGCGATCGACTACTCCCTGTTGATCGTCTACCGCTTCCGCGAGGAGCTGGCGCACGGACTGGAGGTCGAGGCTGCGGTCGTGCGGACGATGCAGACGGCCGGGCGGGCGGTGGTCTTCTCCGGGGCGACGGTGGCGATCGGGCTCGCGCTGCTGATCTTCATGCCGCTCCCGTTCATCCGCGCGATCGGGATCGGCGGCTTCCTGCTCCCGGTCGTCTCCCTCCTGGCCGCGCTCACGCTCCAGCCGGCCCTGCTCTCGATCTTCGGGCGCGGAGGCATGCACCGCCTGCCGGTGGCGGCGTTTCTTCGCGACCGCCTGCGGCTGCCTGTGCGCGCCCCCGCCCGGCCGGACGACGTGGAGCGCCGCTACTGGGCGCGCATGGCGCGCTCGATCATGCGGCGGAAGTGGCGTTACGTGCTCACGACCGTGGCGCTGCTCCTCGCCCTCGCCGTGCCGGTCGCCTGGCTCCAGCTGACGCCGGGCGCGACCGCGGGCATCCCGCAGTCCCCGCAGTCGGTACGCGGGCTGAACGTGCTGAAGACGGCGCTCGGGCCCGGCGCGATCGCGCCCGCACAGGTGCTGGTCGATACCGGCAGGCCGGGTGGGGTGTCCCACCCTGCCCTCCAGGCTGCGATCGGCCGGCTGGTCGGGGAGGTGAAGAGCGATCCGGAGGCGGCGGCCGCGTACTACCTCCCCGGCGGGCGCTTCGTCGACCGCGCGGGCCGGTACGCGCAGGTGATCGTGGCGACGAAGCACGAGTACGGCTCGGAGGAGGCGCAGGCGTTCGTCCACCGCCTGCGCGACGCGCTGATTCCGGCCGCGGCGTTCCCGGCCGGAGCGGCGGTGCTCGCGGGCGGTGCGTCACCCCAGGGCGTCGACTTCCTGCATGTCGCCTACGGCGCGTTCCCGTGGCTCGTCGCCGCCGTCCTCTTGCTCACCTACCTGCTGCTCATGCGCGCGTTCCGGTCGCTGATCCTGCCGCTGAAGGCGGTGGTGCTGAACCTGCTCTCGGTGGCGGCGGCCTACGGCGCCCTGGTCGTCGTCTTCCGGTTCGGGCTCGGCCACGACCTGCTCGGCCTCTACGAGTTCCCGCAGATCGAGGGGTGGATACCGATCTTCCTGTTCGCGATGCTCTTCGGCCTCTCGATGGACTACGAGGTGTTCCTCGTCAGCCGGATGCGCGAGGAGTGGGACGAGAGCCACGACAACGAGCGGGCGGTCGCCCTCGGCCTCGAGCGGACCGGGCGGATCATCACCGCGGCAGCCGTGATCATGGTCGCCGCCTTCTGCGGCTTCATGGCGGGCAGCATCGTCGGCCTGCAGGAGTTCGGGGCGGGACTCGCCGTCGCCATCCTGCTCGATGCCACCATCGTGCGGGCGATGATGGTGCCTGCCTTGATGGCGGTGATGGGGAAGTACAACTGGTGGCTGCCGGCGAGGGTGGCGAGGATCGTCCGCGTCCGGCCCTCGCCGCTCCCCGACCGTGGTACAAGTTCCGCGTGGCCGAGTCGGCCAGTCTGATCCTGCCCGATGGGACCGAGCGACCGCTCGCGCCCGAGTTCGCGGTCGGCCGGGCCGAGGACAACGACCTGACGATCGAGAGGCCAACGGTCAGCCGGCACCACCTGGTCGTCAGCGAGGAAGGCGACCGGTGGTTCGTCGAAGACCGCGGCAGCTTCAACGGCACCTTCCTGAACGGTTCGCGGATCCAGGCTGGCTCGAAGGTCCCCCTGCGGCACGGCGACCGGATCGGCCTGGGCGCGGAGAGCGTCGTCTTCTCTGCGCCCGGCTCGCTCATCGACCCCGAAGTGACCACCGCTCTGCAGGCGGGGCCGCCGGCGCTGACCCGGCCGCTCTCGCCGTTCCAGCGTCAGGTGGTCGAGGCGCTCTGTGCCGGCTGGCTCGCCGGCGGCTCGCTGGACGACCTGCCGACGAACGAGGAGATCGCCGCGCGGCTCGGAACGCCCGGCGCCACTGAGACGGTGAAGGCGGCTCTTCGTCGCGCCTACGCGAAAGCCGGCCTGACCGAGGGGTCGCCGTACGCGAAGCGGCGCGCCCTCTGCAAGATCGCCAGGCAACGTGGCTGGGTCTGAACGGAGGTCGCCGCCGCGACGACAGCGCTGTACAACGAGGGACGGGTCGTTCCGGATGCGGTCGCCGAGTTTCGACCGACCCCGGCGTTGGCTGCTGGCCCGTCAGTAGAGCGCGCTCAGACCTGCTCGAGCTTGAGCAGGACGTCGTTCTCCAGTACCGGGAAGACATGGGCCGTCGTAAGCAGCACGCCGTCTCCCGCGCCGACCCACTCGTAATCCCGCTTCTCCGCGGCGCAGCCGTCGATGTAGACGGCATCGAAGCGCGCGAGCCTCGTGTGATCGAGGGACAGCGGCCCCATCGGTCTCTCGACGATCCACTCCGCGCGGCTGCCGGTCAGTTCCACTCCGTCAGGCGCCGTCTTGGTGAAAAACACCGCACAGCCCTCGTTCTGGTTGGTCAGGAAGAACTCTGCCTCGGTCGCCGACTCCATGCGAATCCAGCAGCAGATGACGTCCCCCTCCGAGACGGGGAAGTTCGTGATCGCGACCGGGGGATCCGGTCTCCACGCCCACCACACCCACGAGAACCGCGTCGGCGTGCCGTAGAAGACGTACGGCGAGTCGGGCTCGACCATCCCCACCGTCGTCCCGGCCTGCAGGATTTGGGCGACGATCTCGCCGTCCAGAGCACCCGGCGCCTCCAGCTCGATCCGCCCGGGGTCGGCGGGAGGACGATCGCGGCCGCCGTCCATCCCGAGCCAGATCGTGACCTCCTGGCGCCCGAGTCCGGCCGGGTAGGGGCGCGGAACCGTCCACTGTCCCTGCACCGCCCTCACCGACTCGCCGCCGGAGAGGACGACGACGCTGCCCGCCCAGCGGTCGGTGTTCGTCGGAACAGCCGATCGCACGGGCTCCGGCAGGACCGCGAACTCAGGCCTGATCAGCCTGAGCGGCGGCGAGACCATCCTGACCCACCACCGGTAGAGCTCCGTCTGGCCCACCGGGTCGGGACGGTCGGGATACCCGTACGCCAGCAGGTCGTGCGTTGCCGCCCGCAGCGGGTCGAAGCCCGCCGGCGGCGGCTCGAACGGGCGCACCCCGAGCGCCGCGTAGCTCTCGGCGAGCCGGTCCGGCGGATTCGGCGCGTCGGCGAGCATCACTCATCACCCCTACCACAGCCTGATTCCGCCACCTGGAACACTCCTCTCAGCGATACCTAACCAGGACGTCCGTAAAGACGATCTTGATCTGCTCGGCCGGTTTCTCGGAGCCCTTGCCCTTGCTGTTCTTGGCTACGAAGCTCACGCACTCGCCATGGTTCGCAGCCACGATGAACGCGCCCTTTTCATCGGACCCGTTGGTCAGATCGCCAAAATCCGGCGCGAATTTCTCCGCGCTGCCGACCACCTCGTAGTAGTCGACCTGCGGGCCCTGAAGGCACATGTGCGCTGCGTCGGAGGAGGCGGAATCCGCGCTCGCCCCCGCCGAGGCCCAGAGTGTTCCGGCTACCGCAACGGAGAGGCCGGCAACCAGGCTCAGAAGCTTCATGATCCACCTCTTTCCGGTGCCTGCCTTCTGATCAACGCGAAACCTGCTCCCGCCGCCCTGCCTTTGGCTCGTACGGCGCGGCCCCTTGACTGTAGGAGCAGGTGGGTCGAAACGGCATCGGTAGCACTGCCCATCTTGCAGGCCGGCGGTACCGATCTTGGTTGACGAGGCGACCGCGACGGCTTCGCTACCGCCGGGCAGGTCCCGGCCGCCCGCGCCGGGAGCGATTCTGGCTTTGGGCCGGAATCGGTACGAGCAGGGGCATGCGTGTGCTCACGTCGGACGACTGATACTGAAGGGAAGACGGCTGCTTCCCGGCGAAGCGAGCGGAGCGAGCATCAGACCGGTGGCTCCGGGTCGTACTGGATGTAGCGGCGGACGTCCCGGGCCCGCTCGACCGAGTGGAGCCGCGCGACGAGATGGAGGGCCATGTCGATGCCCGCCGAGACACCGGCCGCCGTGACCACCTCGCCCGAGTCGACGAAGCGGTCGTCGCCCCTGACGTCGATGTCGCGCCCCAGCGAGCCCAGCAGGTCGAGCTGGGCCCAGTGGGTGGTGGCCGGGCGGCCGTCGAGCAGGCCGGCGTCGGCGTAGACGAGCGAGCCGGTGCAGACGCTCGTCATCAGCGTCCCGTCGCGCGTGAGGCCGCGGATGCGGTCGCGGATCGCCTCGTCCCCGAGCTGGAGTCGCGTGCCCATGCCGCCGGGGTAGACGAGCACGTCTAGCCGTCCTGCCGTCTCCCACGTGGCGTCGGCGAGGACGCGCAGACCCTTGGCGCAGCGAACCGGCTCGAGCGCGTCGGCGACGGTGAACACCTCGACGCCGTCCTCGGGCCACTGGGTCGCCCACGCCGCGAGCACCTCCCACGGCCCGGCAAAGTCGAGCTCCTCGGCGTCTTCGAAGAGTGCGATCCCGATCCGCATGGCTGTAGCATCGCATCCCGTGAAAGGAGTGATCCTCGCGGGCGGCACCGGGTCGCGGCTCTATCCCCTCACGCGGATCACGAACAAGCACCTTCTGCCCCTCGACGACCGGCCGATGGTCTCGTACGCGATCGAGGCGCTCGTGCGGGCCGGAATCGCCGAGCTGATGCTGGTCACCGGCGGGACGCATGCAGGCGAGTTCTTCCGGCTGCTCGGGAACGGCCATGAGCACGGCATCGACAAGCTGCTGTACGCCTATCAGGAGAAGCCCGGCGGGATCGCGGAGGCGCTCGGCCTGGCCGAGCGGTTCGTCGACCGCGACCGCGTGTGCGTGATGCTTGCCGACAACGTGGTGGAGCGGTCGTTCCGACCCTCCGCCGAGCGGTTCGCCGCGCAGGAGCGCGGCGCGCGCGTCCTGCTCTCGCGCGAGTACGACTCGGAGCACCTGCGGCACCTCGGCGTGCCCGAGTTGGACGGCGACGGCCGGATCGCCCGAATCGTCGAAAAGCCCGACCAGCCGCCGAGTGAATACGCGGTCACCGGGATCTACTTCTACGACGAGACCGTCTGGGACGTGCTGCCGACGCTCGTACCCTCCGGCCGGGGCGAGCTCGAGATCACCGACGTGAACAACTGGTACGTCGGCCAAGGGACGATGGAGTACGACGTTCTCGAGGGCTTCTGGGGCGACGCCGGCGAATCGATCGACGCCTACTACGTGGTCAACGACTTCGTCCGCTCCGGCGGCGCGAACCACGACTAGGTGCCCCGTCCAGCAATCCATACCGCGCCCTGGCCCGCTATCACGCGGCGCCATGCGGCGTCCTCGGTCGCGCCCATATCTGATTTCGATATGGGCGCTCCCTGCGTCCTTGCCTGGCTTGGTGCTAGCGGCCCAGACCATCAGCAGCATCACTGGACGGCGCACTGATGGTCGATGGGATCGTCAGGTTCCCGCTGCGCCGCTTCGAGGACGAGCGGGGCTGGCTCATGGAGATCCGGCGAGAAAGCGCGTTGTCGAAGCCGACTCGCCAGACCAACGTCTCGTTCTCGCGCGCGGGCGTGATCCGCGGCCTGCACTACCACGAACGCGGCCAGGACGATCTCTTCTGCTGCCTGCGCGGAACCGCCCGCGTGGTCGTCCTCGACCGGCAGACCGACGAGGCGTTCACCGAGGACATCGGCGACGAGAACCCCGTTGCGCTCTACATCCCGGGTCGCCATGCGCACGGCTTCGAGGCGCTCACCGATCTCGTCTTCTGTTACCACGTGACCGAGGAGTACGACCCGGATGATCCCGACGAGCACGGGATCCCCTGGGACGACCCCCGAGTCAGGCACCTCTGGAGCAACTCATCGCCGATCCTGTCCGAGAGAGATACGCGCGGGTCCTGATCACGGGCGCCCACGGGCAGCTCGGCACCGCGCTCGTCGAGGTGTTTCCGGAGGCGCACGCGCTCGGCCGGCTCGAGCTGGATGTCGTCCGGGAGGTGCCGGAGGCCTACGACCTCGTGCTGCATGCGGCTGCGTGGACGAACGTCGACGGAGCGGAGTCCGAGCAGGGCGCGGCCGAGGACGTGAACGTCGCGGGGACGCGGAACGTCGTCGCCGGCGGCGCGCCCGTCGTCTACTTCTCCACCGACTACGTGTTCGACGGGGGGAAGGGGGATCCGTACGTCGAGTCGGACGAGCCGAATCCGCTGTCCGTCTACGGCCAGACGAAGCTGGCCGGCGAGCGCGAGGTGCGCGACGGCTGGATCGTGCGCTCGTCGTGGCTGTTCGGCTGGACCGGGCACAACTTCGTCCGGACGATGCTCCGCCTCGGCGCCGAGCGCGACGAGGTGGCGGTCGTGGACGACCAGCGCGGCTGCCCCACATTCGTCGGGCACCTCGCCGAGGCGACCCGTGTCGTGCTCGAGCGGCCGTCGGGCATCTACCACGTCGCCGCCGACGGCGACTGCACCTGGGCCGACTTCGCCGAGGCGATCTTCGAGGAGGCCGGTCTCGGCTGCCGGGTCCGTCGGATCACGTCCGCGGAGTACGGCGCGCCCGCGCCTCGGCCGGCGTACTCGGTGCTCCGCTCGGAGCGGGGAGCGCCGACCCTGCCGCACTGGCGGGCCGGCCTGCGCGACTGCCTCGAACGGCTCGGCTGTCCACAACCAATGCCTGGCACCGAACGTGTGACGGAAGCGTGACGATTCCTCCACTACGCTTGGTCACATGAAGGTGCTCGTCACCGGTGGGGCCGGGTTCATCGGCTCCCACTTCGCGAAGCGCCTGGCGGCGGCCGGCGACGAGGTCGTCGTCCTCGACAAGCTGACCTACTCCGGCAACAGGGCGAATCTCGACGGCGCCGACATCGAGTTCGTGGTCGGTGACATCTGTGACGCCGACGCTGTCGCCAAGGCTGGGGCCGGCTGCGAGGCGGTCGTCAACTTCGCCGCCGAGACGCATGTCGACCGCTCCATCCTCGGCGCGGCGGAGTTCATCGAGACCGACGTCCACGGGACGTACGTGTTGCTCGGCTGGGCGCGTGACGCGGGCGTACGGCTCGTGCAGGTCTCCACCGACGAGGTGTACGGCGACATCCCCGAGGGGCAGCACTCGGTCGAGACCGACCCGCTGCGACCCTCGAGCCCGTACGCGGCGTCGAAGGCCGGCGGCGACCTGCAGGTGCTCGCGGCCGTTCGCACCTTCGGCGTCGACGCGTGCATCACCCGCGCCGCCAACACCTACGGGCCGAACCAGTACCCGGAGAAGATCATCCCGCTGTTCGTGACGAACGCGCTCGACGGCGAGCCCCTGCCGGTCTACGGCGACGGCCGCCAGCGGCGCGAGTGGCTGCACACCGAGGACCACTGCGCTGCGGTCGAGCTCGTTTTCCGGGAGGGGAAGAGCGGCGAGATCTACAACGTCGGCGGCGAGGAGCTCGAGAACATCGACGTCACCCACCGCATCCTCGAGCTGACCGGGGCGGGCGAGGACCTGATCCGTCACGTCGACGATCGGGCCGGCCACGACCGGCGCTACTCCCTCGACGATTCGAAGCTCCGCGGTCTCGGCTGGTCGACGCAGCACTCCTTCGGCGAGACCGGGCTGGCCGAGACGGTCGCGTGGTATCGCGACAACAGGGCCTGGTGGGAGCCGATCAAGAGCGGCGAGTACCGGCGCTACTACGAGCAGCAGTACAGCGCGCGCCTCGGTTAAATCCCTGTAAACCGACACCGCAGTCAGCTAGCCTGAGGTGCCGGCTCTGCCCGCCTCTATGCCCAGCCGCCGCCTCGTCCTCCTCGTCCTCCTCGCGGCCGCCCTGCTCGGCCCCGCCGGGGCCAGCCCGCAGGCGGTCAAGCCGACCACCGTCGACGTGACCACGTTCGTGATCACCGGGCACGGCTGGGGACACGGCGTCGGCATGGCCCAATGGGGGGCGTACGGCTACGCGAAGCACGGCGTCGCGTACGACAAGATCCTCGCCCACTACTACCCCGGGACATCGCTTGCGCCTGCGCCGGTGACGACGATCAAGGTCCTCCTGGTGGAGGGGGCCAAGCGGGTGGTCGTCTCCTCCCCGGCGGCGTTCGAGGTCGAGGACGCGACCGGCGTCGTTCGCAAGCTCGCGCCCGGCGAGCACGCGGTCGACCCGAGCCTCGGCGTCGTGCTGAACCCGGCCCGCCCGGCCAAGAAGCTGCCGGGGCCGCTCACCTTCGCCCCCGGAAAGAGCCCGCTCTTGCTCCGGAACCCGTACCGCGGCACCTTCACCGTGTCGTCCGACGGTAAGAACCTGACGGTCGTGAACACGGTCGGGCTCGAGGGGTACACCCGCGGGGTCGTCTCCAGCGAGATGCCGCACGATTGGCCGGTGGAGGCGGTGGAGGCGCAGGCGGTCGCGGCCCGCTCCTACGCGCTCGCCCACCGCCGCGGCGGCGCCTTCGACGTCTACAACGACACGCGCGACCAGGTCTACGGCGGCATCGCGGCCGAAACGCCCGTGGGCGACAAGGCGGTGGCCGGAACGAGACGCCAGGTGCTGCTCTACGCCGGCAAGGTCGCGAACACGTTCTTCTTCTCGAGCTCGGGCGGGCGGACAGCCGCCGTCACAGACGTCTTCACCGGCGCGAAGCCGACGCCGTACCTGGTCTCGGTCACCGACCCCTGGGACACGTACTCGCCGTACCACAACTGGGGGCCGGTGGTGGTCACCGGTGCCGCGGCCGCCAAGCTGCTCGGCGTCGCCGGCGCCGACGCGCTCCAGCCGGTGCCCGCGAGCGGTCACGCGAAGTCGGTCGTCGTCACCGGCCGCAACGGCGACGTCAACGTCGCCGCCTCGGACGTCCGCCGATCGCTCGGGCTGCGGTCGACGTGGATGAGCGTCGGCGTCCTGTCGCTGTCGCGCCCGGTCGGCGTTCTCGCACCGGAGTCATCGTTGACGATCAGCGGCAGGGCGACCAAGGTGCCGAAGCCGGTCCTCGAGCAGCGGCCGGCGGCGGGCGGCGCGTGGCAGCCCGGGCCGGGCCTGTCCGTGCAACCCGACGGCACCTTCTCGGTCGACGTCGCTCCCACGGAGACGATGCAGTACCGGCTCTCGTCCGGGACGATCAAGAGCGGCGTACTGCAGGTGGTGGTCGCGGCCGCATGAGGCGGCTCGTGATCGCGCTCGCCACGCTCGCCCTGGCGTTGCCCGTGGGAGCGGCCGCGAGCGCGACGTTCGTCCCGAACGACCCGCTCGCGGCCCGGCAGTGGTACCTGAACGCGATCCACGCGTTCGACTTCTGGCCCGAGGATCCCGTCAGCGCCCTCGCGCCGGTGCGGGTCGCGATCATCGACTCGGGCATCGATCTCGACCATCCCGAGTTCGCCGGCCGGATCCTGAACGAGCAGAGCTTCGTCGGCGGCGACGTCACGGACCGCCAGGGCCACGGTACGTTCGTCGCGGGGATCATCGCCGCCACGCCGAACAACGGCGCGGGGATCGCCGGCATCGCCTTCCCCGCGCAGCTGCTGATCGCCAAGGTCGTCCGGGCCGACGGGACGATTGCTCCCGCTGCGGAGGCGAAGGCGATCCGCTGGGCTGCCGACAACGGCGCCCGCGTGATCAATCTCTCGCTCGGAGGGCTCCGCGACCCGCTCGACCCGCGCGAGGACACGTACTCGGCCGCAGAGCAGAGCGCAATCGCGTACGCGTACTCAAAGGGGGCGGTCGTGGTCGCCGCAGTCGGGAACGCCGACGAGGCGCCGAAGACGCCGTGGCGCTACGCGAGCTACCCGGCCGCGCTCCCGCACGTGCTCGGCGTGAGCGCCCTGTCCGCCGACGGGTCGGTGCCGATGTTCTCGATCCGCGACAAGGTCTACAACGACATCTCCGCGCCGGGCGTCGGCATCGTCTCGACGCTGCCTCGAGCGCTGACCGCCGCCCGTTCTGCGTGCCCCGACCAGGGCTACTCGATCTGCGGGCCGCCCGAGTTCCGGCCGGCCGACGGGACGTCGTACGCCGCGGCCCAGGTCTCGGCGGCGGCCGCGCTTCTGATCGCGGCGCGGCCGTCGTTGTCGCCCGACCAGGTGATGTCGCTGCTCGAGCACACGGCCGACGATGTCAGCGCCGCCACCGGCTGCATCCGCTGCCCGCTCGGCCGCGACTGGTACAGCGGCTGGGGACGCCTCGATGTCGCCGCCGCGCTGAAGGCGCTCGCCGGGCCGTCCCCTCCGCGTGATCGCTACGAGGGCAACGACGAGGCGGGCAAGGAGGCGTTCACGCTCTACGGCACCACCATCAAAGTCAAGGCGACGCTCGACTACTGGGACGACAACATCGACGTCTACCGCGTGCGCCTGCGCAAGGGGCAGACGATATCCGTCTGGCTGCGGGGGCCGACCGGCATGGACACGAACCTGATCCTCTGGCGGCCGGGGACGCAGGTGGTGGAGGCTCCGTCGATCGGCCAGCAGGCAGCGCTCCAGACCTGGCGGGTGACGCAGTCGACGCACGTCGGGCCGAACGAGCACTTCCTGCACCGGGCACGCGTCTCCGGCTGGTACTACGTCGAGGTCAAGCTGACGACGCAGGGCTCCGGGCAGTACCGGTTGCACATCTCGAAAAGCGCCTCGTGATCCGCGTCGGGGTGCAGTTGCCCGAAGTGGAGCGTGAGGCACCCTGGTCCGAGTACGCCGCGATGGCACGGGCCGTGGAAGCGAACGGCTTCGACTCGATCTGGCTCGGCGATCACCTTCTCTACCGCGGTGACGGTCGACCCGAGCGCGGCCCGTGGGAGGCGTGGACCCTGCTCGCAGCCCTCTCTGCCATGACCGAGCGGGTCTCGCTCGGCCCGCTCGTCGCCTGCGCGAGCTTCCACCCGCCCGGCCTGCTCGCAAAGATGGCTGCGACGATCGCCGAGGTCAGCGGCGGCCGTTTCGTCCTCGGTCTCGGCGCGGGCTGGAACGAGACCGAGTACCGCGCCTTCGGCCTGCCCTACGACCACCGCGTCTCGCGATTCGAGGAGTCGTTGGAGATCGTCCGGAGGCTGCTCGCCGGCGAGCGCGTGACGCTGGCGGGCCGGTTCTGGCAGGCGGACGACGCGGTCCTGCTCCCGCGCCCGCCCGGACCGGTGCCGCTGATGATCGGCTCGAACGGCGAGCGGATGCTGGCGGCCGGGCTGCCGCACGTCGACCGCTGGAACACGTGGTACGCCGGCTACGGCAACACGGTCGAGGGCTTCGCCGAGCTGAACGCGCGGATCGGCGCCGCCGCAACGCGGGCCGGCCGTGATCCGGCGGAGGTCGAGCGCAGCGCGTGCGTTCTCGTCGAGCTCGAGCCGGACGCGGTGCAGCGGCCGCGCTCCGACGAGGGGATGGAGCCGGTGACGCCAGGCGGTTTGGTGCAGCACCTGCGCGGCCTCGAACAGGCAGGTGCCGACGAGGCGATCCTGGCCCTGCGCCCGATCACCGAGTCGTCGATCGCGGCGATCGGGTCGCTGCTAGCCGCCTAGAAGCTCCTCGAACCGCGGATCGTCGCGGATCGACGTCAGGTCGGCGTCCTCGCGTGCCCACTCGGCCGCCTCGGGCCGGCTGTCGATGGCCCGCCCGAGATGCCCCATCGCCTCGTCGGCCTCGCCGAGCAGCGCTTCCGCACAGGCGAGGTTGTAGAGAAGCACGCTCTTGTCCGCGTAGTGCTCGAGCGCGTCGAGCAACAGCGTCTTCGCCTCCGCCGGCCGCCCTCCGTCGAGGAGGGCGACGACGTCGCGGCTCGTCTCCCACGGGATCGGCGTGTAGACCTCACCCGGCTTCGCGCCGACGGTGAGGACGGCGGTCCCGGGCTTCCGGGCGATCGCGCCGCGGGACAGTGACGCGTCGCGCACGAGCACGATCGTGCCTTCGGGCCCGTCGATCTCCTCGCCGCCGACCGAGAACGTCGCATGGCCGGCGGTGACGAGGTAGAGCTCCTCGTGCCCGGTCGGCACCTCGTCGTGCTCGGGGATGACGGTGTCGCCTGCGTTGCGGCCGGTCCAGCTGTTGATCCCGAAGGAGCGGATGTCGAGAGCGAGCCGGATCGGCGCCCAGCCGTCGTCACGACGGAGGTCCTCGAGGCGCCGGGTCTCGTAGCCGCTCACGGCAGCAGCTCCTCTTCGGGGACGTCGCGGATCTGGCGCGCGGGGTTGCCGACGACCACTGCGCGCGCAGGCACGTCCTTCGTCACCACCGCGCCGGCCCCGACGAACGCCTCCTCGCCGATCTCGATCGCCGGGCAGAGGATGGCGCCGCCGCCGATCCGGGCGCCGCGTCTGATCGTCGGGCCCTGGATCTGCTCGTGCCTGCGTTCCGTCCGTCCCATGAAGTTGTCGTTCGTGGTCACCACGCACGGCGCGACGAAAACGTGTTCCTCGAGCGTCGAGTACGCCGTGATGTAGGCGTCGGCCTGGATCTTCGTCATCTCCCCGACGGTGGTGTCGTTCTCGACCAGGGAGCCCCGGCCGACGACCACGTCGTCTCCGAGCGACACCCGCTCACGGATACACGCCTGGTCGCCGACGATCACCCGGGCGCCGATCGTGGTCCCGGCGAACACGACCGCGGCGGTCGAGATCACGGTGCCGT
This sequence comes from uncultured Actinomycetes bacterium, assembly GCA_963775695.1. GTDB lineage: Bacteria > Actinomycetota > Thermoleophilia > Gaiellales > Gaiellaceae > DATBLE01. The sequence goes on from CAVZJU010000001.1 coordinate 391,713, forward strand.
CGCCGATCGCCGCCGGCGGAAGGTCCTCTCGCTTCGCCGTCGAGCGCGGCGACAGGACCGGCTGCTTGCCGACGACGGCGTACTCGAGCACCCGTACGCCCTCTCCGAGCACCGTGCCCGGGTGGACGATCGCGGTCGGGTGGACCTCAGCCGCCACGGAGTGAGTCGGTCAGCCGCTCCAGCGCGCGCACGACCATCGCCCCGTCCCGCGCGACCTTCCGGCGGTCGCCGTCACCGTCGACCAGGCGCAGGAAGTGCTCGCACTCGAGCCGCAGTGGCTCCGAGGTCGGGATCTTCGGAATGAAGATGTCACCGCTCCGCGTCTGCCACTCGCCGTACGTCTCGGCGCGCTTCCACGGTGCCTTGTCGTAGATCGTCACCTTGCGCTCCAGCTCCATGTCGTCGAAGACGGCCATCTTGTCGCGGCCGACGACGGTCATCCGCCGCATCTTGTGCGGGTCGAGCCAGGAGAGGTGCATGTGCGCGATCTTGCCGGACGGGAACCGGAGGTAGCAGAAGACGACGTCCTCGACGCCGTCGGTGAGGAAGTCGCGGCCGTGCGCCGTCGCCTCCTCCGGCTCCTCGTCGAGCAGGTAGAGGATCACGGACAGGTCGTGGACGCCCAGCGACCACAACGCGTTCTCGTTCGTGCGCACGATTCCGAGGTTCTGGCGGTTGCCGTAGACGCAGAGCACCTCACCGAGCTCGCCCCCGTCGATCAGCTGCTTGAGCTTCTGGACGCCGGGGTGGTAGAGCAGCAGGTGCCCCGGCATCAGCACGAGGTCGCGCTCGGCCGCGAGTGCGACGAGCTCGTCCATCTCGGCGGCGCGCATGGCCGGCGGCTTCTCGACGAGCACATGCTTGCCCGCTTCCAGGGCCCGCTTCGCCAGCTCGTGGTGCGTCGGCACCGGCGTCGCGATCACCACCGCGTCCAGCGACTCGTCGGCCAGCATCTCGTCGAAGTCCGCCGTCGCCCGTGCCTGGGGAAACCTTCCTCGGAACGGCGTCAGCTGTTCCGAGGACATGTCGCAGATCCAGGTCAGGTCGGCGAGGTCGTCGAAGTTGCGCGCGAGGTTCGGCCCCCAGTAGCCGAGCCCGGCTACGCCGACCCGCGTGACGGCTTCGTCGCTCACAGCTTCCAGACCTTCCCGTCCACCTCGACGCCCTTGGTCGCGTTCCGGAAATCGACGATCACGCTGGCCCGTCGGACGACGTCCGCGTAGTCGATCCCGGAATGCGCCGTGACGATCGCGACGCAGTCGTAGCGCTCGGGCTCGAGCGGCACGGAGCTGAGGCCGTCGAACTCGGCCACGTGCGGGTCGTGGTAGGAGACCTCGGCGCCCGCGTTGCGGAGGAGTACGAGCAGCTTCTCGGCCGGCGACTCGCGGACGTCGTCGATGTCCGACTTGTAGGCCACGCCCAGGAGCAAGATCTTCGAGCCGCTCAGGGACTTCCTGGCGCCGTGGTTCAGGGCCTGCGAGATCACCGACCGGCAGAAGTACGGCATGTTGGCGTTGATCTCGCCGGCGAGCTCGACGAACCGAGTCGAGAAGTCGTACTCGCGCGCCTTCCAGGAGAGGTAGAAGGGGTCGAGCGGGATGCAGTGGCCGCCGAGGCCCGGTCCGGGCTTGAACGACATGAACCCGAACGGCTTGGTGGCTGCGGCGTCCACGACCTCCCACACGTCGATCCCCATCCGGTCGCAGAGCTGCGCGAGCTCGTTGACGAGGGCGATGTTGACGGAGCGGAAGATGTTCTCGAGCAGCTTCGTCAGCTCGGCCGCCTCTGCGGTCGAGACGGCGTGGACGGCGTCGACCGCGCCCTCGTAGAGACGTGCGGCGGCCTTTGTCGAGGCCTGGTCGATTCCACCGACCACCTTCGGGGTCGTTCGCGTCGTGAAGTCCTCGCGGCCCGGATCGACGCGCTCGGGGGCGAAGGCGAGGTGGAAGTCCGCCCCGGCCTTCAGCCCGCTGCCCTCCTCGAGCAGCGGCCGGAGCACGTCTCGGGTTGTCCCCGGATAGGTGGTCGACTCGAGCACGACCAGGTGGCCCGCGTGCAGGTGCGGCGCGATCGAGCGGGCGGCGCTCTCGATGTAGGAGAGGTCCGGCTCGCGCTGAACCGACAGCGGCGTCGGCACCGCGATCACGATCGCGTCGGCGGCGGCGACCACGGAGAAGTCGGTGGTCGCGGCGATCGCCCCCGAGTCGACGAGCGGCTTCAGCCTGTCGGAGGGGACATCCCCGATGTGGCTTTCGCCGCGGTTGATCGCGTCGACGACGTGCTGGAGCACGTCGACGAGCACGACTTTCTTGGCCGCCTCGGCGAAGGCCTGGGCGTGGGGCATGCCGACGTAGCCGGCGCCGATCACGGCGATGTCGTAGCGGGCGTCCGCGTTCATTGGCCATCCCGTGGCCCATGAGCGGGGAGGGGTCCCAGCGGAACCGGCAGGTTCCCCAGCTCGATCGGCACCTGGAAGAAGGGGGCTCGTGGGGGCAAAATGGTTTCCCCCACGGGAGCGAACCAAAGGTGAGCGACGCTCATTCCGGCCGGGAAGGGTACAGAGCCGCCGCGATGCGTCCTGCGGCGTGCCCGTCGCCGTAGAGCTGCGGCCGCTCGGCCGGCATGCGGGCATTCGCAACCGCCTCGACCAGCCGCTCGGGGTCGTCGTCGACGAGCACGTTCGCACCCGCCTCGACGGTGTCGACCCATTCCGTCGACGGCCGTGTCGTCACGCACGGCACGCCGTACCAGTAGGCCTCCTTCTGGAGACCGCCGGAGTCGGTGACGATCACGCGTGCCTGCGAAGCGAGGGTGGCGAAGTCGAGGTAGCCGAGCGGGGGGATCAAACGGACATTGTCAGGGGTCTGACCCTTGCGATCGGCGATTGCGGCCGCCGTCCGAGGGTGCGCCGGAAAGACGACCGGCAGCTCGATCCTGGAAAGTCCCTGCAGGATGCGCATGAGGCGCGGCTCGACGACGTTCGCCTCTCGGTGCAGAGTCGTGACGATGTAGTTCAGGGGTCTGACCCCTGACGCGTCCAGAATCGACGATCGCTGCCGCGCGATCGGAGCCAGGCGCAGGTTGGCGTCCATCATCACGTCTCCGACGACCTCGACCCGGCCGACGACGCCCTCGCCCTCGAGGATCGCCCGCGAGCGCTCGTCTGGCGCGAACAGGAGCTGCGACAGCCGGTCGGTCTCGACCCGGTTGTGCTCCTCCGGCATCGACAGGTCGTAGCTGCGCAGACCCGACTCGACGTGGGCCAGCGGCACGCCTGCCTCGACCGCCGCCCGGGCGCCTCCGAGCGTCGAGTTCGTGTCGCCGTAGACGAGCACCCAGTCGGGCCGTTCCGCGGCGATCGGATCGGCGAGGCCGGGGCGTAGCGACTCCAGCATCTCGTCGCGCCCCAGGCCGCCGGCATCGAGCCGGTAGCGGGGCTCCGGTAGCCCGAGCTCCTCGAAGAACACCTGCGAGAGCTCGGGGTCGTAGTGCTGTCCGGTGTGGACTACGACCTCCTCGATCCCCCGCTCGCGAAGCGCTTCGGAAAGCGGCGCGGACTTGATGAATTGCGGGCGATTGCCCACAACCGACAGCACTTTCACTCGGGCTACACTACGCAGCCCGCGGGCCGTTAGCTCAGTTGGTAGAGCAGGGGACTCTTAATCCCAAGGTCGAAGGTTCGAATCCTTCACGGCCCATCACAGGAAGGGCTTGATCAAGCCGTACCAGTAAGCCCTCGGAAGCAGAGAGACAGTCGTGGGACCACAGAAAGGGCCATGGGCGGTCAGGAGCGCGCTGCGCGACGACGACGCACTGAGTCTGACACAACGAAGGTTCACATCTCGAATCGAGCGGCCCAGGGCGAGCCGCCCCTCACTCGACATCTGCGGCCCGGTCGCTCATAAAGCCCGCGCAAGGGCGGATTCCATTGGGCACGAGCCTCAGGCAGGCGTGGGGTCCGGCCAAGGGAGGGGAAGTGCGATTTCGCAACCTCGTTTTCCTTTCCGGCCTCGTTGCAGCCGTCCTGGCGATTGGGCCTCAGCGGCGCCAAGCGGTCGTGCGACGGCAGCGCGACTGTGCCGTCGGCGAAGGCCGGATCGTCGATCGGCTCCGGCTGTATTGCGCACAAGCCGACCTATGTCGAGGATGTGTTCGAGCCGGGGTATCTGGCCGGCTGTTCAGGTCATGACGTCACCGATCCGAACAGCCTTCGGCGACGGCTCCCAGCCGACCAACTGGACTGTCGTCTCGGATACGGTCTGGAAGGCTGAGATCTTACGCAACTCCTTCGTGGGGCCGACTGACTACTCCGGATACGGCGGACCGTTCTGCATCTATCCCTGGTTCTCGCTCGGCGCCTCCGGTTTCCACTACGGGGGTGGACTTCCCAGACACCCTGGACGACTTCGGCCAGGCTGACCAGTTCCGCCAGACGCAGCTGTGCGACGGACCGTTCGGGCCTGACAGCACCTACTGCGCGAACATCGTTCAGTAAGGAACAGAAGGCGAGGGACCCATACATCGGCCCCTCGCTTCACGCCCGTGATGCAGCCACTCCTGAATTGCCCCGTGGGGATTTCGAGCGTTACACGCGTGGCTGGCCTCGTCGACGCCGCCGCCCGGCCTCGTCCGGCCAGCCGCCCCGGGCCCGGGTCGCCGGCTCTTCAAATGTGCCGCTTGCTCGGCGTTTGCCCGGGAGGCGCGGACGAGGGAGTTGGCCCTCCACCCACATCGCTGCGAGTGCCGCGCGAGGGAGGTTGAGTGCTCCTTCGTGCATCAGGTAGCGCGCTTCCCAGCGAGGGTTGAACTTGTCGTTGAAGCGGTAGAGGCGCTCGATCTGGAACAACGAGTCGGCGACCTGGAGCAGGCGTTTGACGAACCGTTCTGCGACTCCTTTCGGGCTGTGGAGCAGGCGGGCGAAGGCGGCGAAGTTCAGGGAGATCTCGTCGATGCCGCGCTCGCGGAAGCTCTCGATCGCCTTCACGATCATGAATTCCGTCAGCCCGTTCGGCGCCTCAGGATCCCGACGCATCATCGATAGGGACACTGCGGGGCGCTGGTAGGTTGGGACGAAGTGCAGCACGCCCCGCAGTTCACCCGTCGAGTCGTGGGCGAGAATGACGAGTGTCTCCCTGTGCTCGGCCAGCTGCGTGTCGAGCGCCATTGAGAACCCTCGCTCCTCTGCCGCTCCGAGCCAACGTCTCGCGACGTCGCTGACCGCGACGACCGTTTCCTCCTCGAGCTCCGAAATGCGGGAGAGCTGACAGCTGTAGCCGGCGCTCTCCAGACGGCTGACCGACTGGCGCACCTTCCGGATCGCGCGTCCTTCGAGTGAGAACGACGACGTGTCGACGATTGCCTCGTCGCCCAGGTAGAGGCTTCGCAGTCCAAGTTGCGCGAACAGCGGCCGTGTCCTCGTGGTGACGCCTATCGCCGCAACTCGCAGGCCGCGCCGCTCGGCGAACGCGGCTACCTTCGTGAGCAGCCCCGGGAGGGCCTCCTCCGGACCGACCGGCTCCCCGGAGACGATCAGCACGCCGCTCTCGATGCGGTAGCCGACGAACGCAGCCTCGTCGTCGGAGAAGAGGTAGTGCTTGTCAGTGCGCAGCTTGAAGTAGGCGAGCGTGTCGCTTCCGTGTTCGCGCACGAGCGCCCGTGCGAGTTGGCGAGCCTTCAGGTCCGGAAGGTCGCGCGGAGCCGCGAGCGGACGGAACACCAGGTAGGCGGTCGCTGCGAGAGTTGCGACCCCGAGAAGTCCCACCGCCAGGTCGAGACGGCCGAGCTCATCGTGGAAGGTCAGCGGCCCCGTCTGCCAGAGGAGCAGGTCGCCAGTCTCCCGCAGCAGGGTGGAGAACGACCCTTCTCGGGCGGCGACTGCGACCACGAAGAACGAGAGAAGGAGCCCGGCGGCGAAGATGAGCGGCGCCCGGAGGAGAGCGGCACGGCGTCCGATCGGCTCGTGCTCGACATAGAAAGAGCTCCGCCCCCACCAGAGGACACCGGCGACCGCGAAATCGCCGACCGCCTCGACGATATCCGGGCCTCTCAGGAGATTGAAAACACCGAGACCGAGCAGGAGCGCGATCGCAATGTGGACTGCTCGGCGGCGCCTGCGGAAAAGGTAGTAGGCGCTGATGAGGAGGACGGCGGCAACCGGAATCGCGAGAGCATGGAAGACACGCAACTCATGAATCGCCCCCATGTTGGTGAGCAGCCGCCCCCGCCACCGGACATTCGGCGTGACGGCCGACACGAGATCGACTACTGCGATCGCTGCTGCTGCGAGTGCCGCAATTAGCGGCAGAGGATCAGCACGGCGGAAGGTCCGAAGCGGATGCGGGCGCCGGTGGAGACCCAGACGCCACGCCGCCGTGTCTCTCCGCCGCCTGGTCAGATCTCGCCAGTCTTTGACGATCAGCCATCCGCCGGCGAGCCCGGCGAGCAACGCGGGAAAGCCGTCGTGAACAAGCCCGACCAGCGCGCCAACCAGGAGAGTGAGCAGCACGATGACGCCGAGATGCCAGTCGTGCCAGCGCACGCCGAGGAAGTAAATCCTTGGCCCCAGCGCATGCTGCTCGATCCGGAAGCGCCATTTCCCGAGTCGCTTCGGACGGTCCACGCGCCCAGGGTACTCCAGCCCAATTCGGTCGACACAGGTTGAGAGCGACCGACGGCAGAGAATTAAGTCGGCGTCAACCGGTTCGGCTACCCCTCTGGCGGGTGGCGAGTCTCAGCCGCAGCGCCCTGGCGAGAACGCGATCATCCCCAAGGTGACCGGCTTCGCCTGGGGCAACGCGGGGGCAACACAACCAACACAACCCACCGAAACCAGCCGAAACTCAGAATGCTCGGAAGCGCGTGAACCGGCTTGAAAGCAGCTCCACCGAGATTGGCCGAAGCCAGGCGCCGCTTCTCTTGATCCCAAGGTCGAAGGTTCGAATCCCTCACGGCCCACTCGGAATACCCCTGCAAAGCCTCGGTTTCGGCCAGCTCTCTTTCGCCGGGGCAACCCGCGATGCGACGGAGGTAACTGACGGGCAACAGGAGTCTGCATTGACCCGCGCGTCAGTGTCCGCCCGGCGCGTGCATCGTCACGACGGCAGTGTTCTCGACCCAGTCACTATTACCTACGTGTATGCCCAGATTGCAGGGCGCCAGTTTGCGAACCGGCGTGCCGCGCCGGGCCGGATCTATCTCGCAACCCAGATATGGAAGGGCAAGGAAGGTCACACCTCAGTCCTCTCTTGGGAGGCGGCCGGGGCCGGGCGTCCGGTGGGGAGCAGTCCCGCGACGGCGTCGGCGAGGAAGCACGCGGCCCCGAGCGAGGTGTTCCAGTTGGCGGCCGCCAGGTCGATCATCGAGCCGGTCGACGGAACGATGTACCCGGCGACGGCCGAGATCCCGAAGAAGACACAGCCGAGCAGGTTGACGGCCGGCTGCCACCAACCCGCGCCGGTCCGCACCGGCAGCCACCCCTGACGGGCAGATGCTCGGTACGCGATCGCGCCCGAGACGAGGAAGCAGATCGACCCGAACGCGTCAGGACGCCAGACCAGCCGGTCGTAGTCCGGGTTCGAGACGGCAGTCTGCAGTGCCCGGAAAGTCGTGACGTTGAAGAACAGGGTGCCGGCGGACTGGATCAGCGCCGCCCACCACACTGCCCGACCAGGCCCGGGCGATTGCCGTTCGGGCCAGGCGAGCGAGCTCTGCAGAGCGCCCCCGGCAGTGAACAGGATCGAGCCGACGAAGAAGGTGACCGCGTCGGCGGTGCCGCCGACGAGCTGCGCGTAGCCGGGGAACGGACCGATCAGGAAGCACGTCGACCCGAGGGCGAAGCAGAGCGCCATCAACCGCGGCCGACTCACCTGGCTGGACGCTACCGAAGCAGGCCCGACCCGACGGAACGGCGCAGGAGTCGAACCCGCCCAGGGACGCGAGGCGGTGGATCGATCCACGGACTAGTATCCGTCGTCCGTGCAGGACGTCCGGGGAGGGGCGACTCGCTTTCGATGCTGAGAAGGGCGTTGACTCGAAGTCTCGTGTTCGCGGCGGCCGTCCTGGCGGTGCTCGCCTTCGGCTCGGCACCCGCATGAGCCTCCTACACCGCGCAAATCGTCGGCGGCACGCTCCAGATCACCGGCAACGGGGCGAGCGACAAGCTCTCGCTGCGGCTCCAGGCCGGTGTGCCGACCGTGCTCGAGGTCGACGTCGGCGACAACGGCACTGCCGACGCCTCGTTCGACCGGAGCCTCTTCACGGCGATCAGCGTGAGCGCCGGCGGCGGCAACGACCGGGTCGCATCGACCAAGTGAACGGAACCTTCACCGACGAGGCGATCACGATCGACGGTGGGCCCGGCAAAGACACGCTGCTCGGGGGAAGCGGTGCGGAGGTCTTCGTCGGCGGTCCCGGGGACGACTTCGTCGACGGCAACCAGGGCGACGACGTGGCGCTTCTCGGCGAGGGCGACGACACGTTCCACTGGGATCCGGGCGACACGGTCTCGGTCGCGCCCGTCGTCTTCGACCTGATCCAGCTGGTCGTCGATCTCGGCCCGGACGGCTAGAGGCTTGATGTGAAATTCAGCCGGTGCCGGATGCCGCCCCAGACGCGGCGCCGGAGCGGCATGCTCCCCCTCGACACGTAACGCTGTTACGCGCCGAGGACGATCGCGGGCTCCGTCTTGGTCTGGAACGGCCCCGACGCGAGCCGAATTTCACATCAAGCCTCTGGCGGAGCCGGCATCCCGGCGTCGGCGGACGTGAGGTAGATCCTGGTGTTCACCTCGCGGTCTCCGCGAAGTAGCGGTGGACGAGCTGGGCGGCCATCGCGCCCTCGCCGACGGCCGACGCCACGCGCTTCACCGAGCCGTGGCGGACGTCGCCCGCGAAGAACACGCCGGGCTGGCTCGATTCGAGGAAGTACGGCTCGCGTCCGAGCGGCCATTCGCTGCGAGCCCTGTCGTCGAGGACGTCCGGGCCGGTGACCAGGAACCCATGCTCGTCGCGTTGCAGCCAGCCCCGCGCGCACGAGGACGTCGGCTCGCCGCCGATCAGGATGAACAGGGCGTCGGCGCGGAGCTCCTCGGCCGCGCCGCTCTGGCGGTCGAGGACCACGATGCGCTCGAGCCTGCCGTTGCCGAACGCATGCGTGACCGTCGTGTCCGTCCGGATCGCGACGCGGGGATCCTGTTCGCAGCGCTCGAGCAGATACTGCGACATCGAGTCGCCCAGCGACGGCCCGCGGACGAGCAGCGTGACCGAGCGCGCGAGCTCGGCCGCGTGGAGCGCGGCCTGGCCTGCGGAATTCGCGCCGCCGACGATGAACATGTCCCCGTCGCGGTGGAAGAGCACGTCGCTCGGCGCCGATCCGTAATAGACGCCCGAGCCCACGAGCTCGTCGACGCCCGCAGCCTCGAGCCTGCGGTACTGGGAGCCCATTGCCCCGATCACGGTCCTTCCGCGGACGACGGCTCCGTCGGCGAGCTCGAACGCGATCGAGCCGTCGGCCTCGGGCCAGCCGTCGACGGTCTCGGAGCCGACCACGATCTCCGCGCCGAGCCGGACAGCCTGGTCGTGTGTCAATCTGGCGAGCTCGCTGCCGGTGATCCCCTGCGGGAAACCGGGGTAGTTCTCGATCCGCGCGCTCGTGCCGGCCTGGCCGCCCGGGGCGTGGCGCTCGATCACGAGCGTCCGCAGCCCTTCCGAGGCTGCGTTCACGGCTGCCGTCAGCCCCGCCGGCCCGGCGCCGATGATCACGACGTCGTAGAGCTCGTCGTCCGGTGTGGCGTGCAGCCCGACCCGGGCCGCGAGCTCGGCGCGTGTGCGCAGGAACGCCGAATCCGGATCGGGCCCGTCGGCGGGCTGGAGATGGCTGCCGTCCGCGAACAGGAAGAAGGGAAGCGGCCGCCGCCGGAGCGCGGGCGCCGCCTCCAGGTGCCGGACGAGCGGGTTCCGGTCGACGTCGATCCACCGGAACGAGACCCGGTTGCGCTCGAGGAAGTCGCGGTACTCGTGAACGTGCGGTGAGCCGCGCCGTCCGATCAGGTATGTCTCTCCACCTACGACGGGAGCCGATCGAGCAGCCGTCGGGGCGGTGGATGCAATGGTGCTGGGCATCTCGAGAGCATGTCGGGGCGGAGGTCCGCGGTCAGTGCAGCCAGCAGGCGTCACGAAGTACGGCTAGCCGTACATCCGGCACGGCTCGGCGCACGTAGACGATCCGGCCGCTGGCGTAACGTCTCGGCCATGGCGCGTCCGAATCTGATCGAGCGCCGGATGGCGAAGTTCCTGCGCGAGGCGCCGACCGTGCGCGGCGCGGTCGGCACGATCGTCTTCGCCACCACCGCGGTCGTGGTGAGCTCGGGCGTGCTGATCAGCGTGTTCGACCACCGAGAGTACGACAACGTCTGGTTGGGGATGTGGTGGGCGATCCAGACCGTGACCACGGTCGGCTACGGCGACGTGACCCCCGTCGACGTGGTCGGCAGGATCATCGGCGCGTTCGTCATGCTCCAGGGGATCGCCTTCCTGGCGATCATCACCGCCGCGATCACCTCGACCTTCGTGGCGCGGGCTACCAAGGAGTACGACGCGGAGCAGGCGAAGGACGAGCTGACCGAGCTTCGCAGGATCGAGGCCAGATTCGACGAGCTCGACAGGAAGCTCGAGCGCCTGGAGGCGGCGCTGCGCGGGCCCGGTTCCTGAGCGCCGTGTGCCGCGCCGCGCCGCTGGCGGCGCTGGTCCTGCTCGCCGTCGTTGTGCCCACGGCGGCCGCGGCAGCCTCGCCGGAGCAGCAGCTCGCCGATCGCTACGCGCCGATCGTGGCGCTGAAGCAGCAGTCCGAGCCCTGCAGCTCCGACGGCGAGCCGTACCGGCCCGTTGCGGTCGACCCCGTCTTCGCACGCTCCGACGTCCGGCTGGTCGACTCGACCGGACGGCTGATCCGGACGGCGCCGACCGCGGCCGACCTGTACGGCCGCGGCGACCGGACGTACCTCGACTTCCCGGGCTCGCCGCTCGACCCCGGCTGCCGCTACGAGCATTGGGCCGACCAGGTCTTCGCCGGCAAGCCCACCACCGGGTATGCCCACGTCGTCGCCGAGCCGGGCAAACCGGGCAAGCTCGCCCTCCAGTACTGGCTCTACTTCCCGTTCAACGACTGGAACAACAAGCACGAGTCCGACTGGGAGATGATCCAGCTGATGTTCGACGCCTCGACGGCGTCCGAGGCGCTCGAGCGCAGCCCCACCGAGGCGGGCTACTCCCAGCACGAGGGCGCCGAGCGAGCCGCGTGGAACGACGACAAGCTCCAGAAGCGGGGAACTCACCCGATCGTCTTCCCCGGTCGCGGCTCGCACGCGAACTACTTCGAGCAGGCGGTCTGGCTCGGCCACAGCGCGCAGGAGGGCTTCGGCTGCGACAACACCACGACACCCTCCCGCGAGCTACAGACGCACGCGGTTCTCCTCCCCGGCAAGCCGCCTGCCTTCGAGTCGGCGCCGTTCGCCTGGCTCGCCTACGGGGGTCACTGGGGCCAGAAGGAGCACGGCCCGAACACCGGCCCGACCGGGCCGAACACGAAGCAGCAGTGGACCGAGCCGGTCAGTTGGTCGGAGGACGAGTGGCGGAACGGCAGCACGAAGGTGCCTTCCGGCTCGACACTCGGCGTCAGCACGACGAGCTTCTTCTGCGCAGCGGTGGCGAAGGGGTCGCAGCTCTACCTCGACTTCCTGCGCACGCCGTGGTTCGTGCTCGGCGCACTCGCCGCCGTCACGCTGCTCGGCGTCTGGCTCAGCCGACGCACGATCTGGTCGCCGCACGAGCCGTTCCCGGTCGACCGCGCCCGTTCTGGCGGGCAGATCTACCGTGCCGCCTTCAAGCTCTACCGCCGCTACCGGCTGCTGTTCGTCGGGATCGGCCTGATCTTCGTGCCGCTGTCGGTGATCGGCGTGTTGCTGCAACGGATCCTGACCAGCACGACCGGGGTCGGAACGTTCCTCGACGAGACGCAGACCGATCCGATCGTCAGCGGCGTCTGCGCGCTGCTCTTCGGCGAGCTCTCAGCGATCTTCGCGAGCATCGGTGTCACTGCCGCGGTCGCCTCCGCGCTGGGCAAGATCCATGAGGGCGAGCGACCCGATGCCTTGGGTGCCTTCCGCGGGATCGTCCCCCGGCTCGGCTCCCTCGGCTGGGGATGGTTCCGGGTGATCCTGATCGCCGGGCTGCTGACGGTGACGATCGTCGGCATCCCCGTGGCGGTCGTCTACCTGGTGCGCAAGGCGGTGCTCAGCCAGGCCTGCGTGCTCGAGGACCTGCGCGCAACTCCTGCCCTGCGCCGGAGCAGCGAGCTCGTCTCCGGACACGGGCTCCGGGTGCTCGCGATCGGCGCGCTCGTCAACGTCACCGCGGCCCTGCTGGGCCCGATCGTCGGCATCGCCGTGCTGTTCCTGACCTCAGGCTCGCTCTCGCTGATCAACCTGATCAGCTCGCTCGTCTACGCCTTCGTCGTGCCGTACGCCGCCATCGCGATGACCCTGCTCTTCTACGACCTCCGCCGCCGGCGGGCCGGTGAGCAGCCGGCGGCGCTGCAGGCTTCGCCCCGAGCGGGTCATGACGTGGCCGCGTCGGCATGAAATGCTGCCCGTAACGCCTCAGTCCTTCACGAAGGGAGTCACCTGATGAGCGAGACCGCCGCCCCTCCCGCCTCGCCGCCGCACACGGGCCCGGCGCGCTGGCGGATCATCACCGCGCGCACCCTGACGGTCGTCGGGATCCTGCTCCTGGTCGTCTCCGTGCTTGCCAACTACGTCAAGCGCACGGCGCTCGACGAGTCGAACTTTCGCGGCACGGCGCGGGCACTGATCGCGGACGACAAGATCCGCAACCAGGTCGCCTCCACGCTCGTCGAGCGGCTCTACTCGAACACGGACATCGCGGCCACGCTCAGGCAGAGGCTGCCGGACAACCTCCAGCCGCTGGCGGTGCCGATCGCCGGACTGGTGCAGAACGCGACCGAGGGCGCTGCCAAGCAGCTGCTCGCGCGCCCGCGGGTCCAGGATCTGTTCGTCAACGCGAGCTCGCTGGCCCAGCGTCAGTTCGTGGCCCTGCTCAACGACGACAAGAATCTCCTGCGAACCACCAACGGCGAGGTCGTCCTCGACCTGCGGCCGATCCTGACGAAGCTCGGCGACCGGTTCAGCATCGCCGCCGACAGGATCCCCCCCGACGCCGGTCGGATCACCATCCTGAAGTCCGACCAGCTGAAGACGGGCCAGCGGGCGACCAGGGCGCTCCGCTTCGTGGCGGACTGGATCTGGGCGCTCGCGCTCGTGGCCTGGATCGGCGCGATCCTGCTCGTGCCCGGCCGGCGGCGGCTCGAGGTCAGGGCGATGGCGATCGGGATCCTCGCAGCGGGCCTGCTCATACTGATCGTGCGCGGGGCGGCCGGCCGCTACTTCGTGAACAACATCGTCGCGTCGGACACGGTTCGCCCCTCCGCGAAGGACGCGTACGCGATCATCACCGAGCTGCTCAAGGGTGCCGGGTGGACCGCGGTGATCGTGGGCGCGGTGGCGCTCGCAGGCGCCTGGCTCACCGGGCCGGGTAGCTATGCCGCAAGAGCGCGAACGTACCTGGCGCCGCACCTGCGCGGGGCGGGCATCTACGCGGTCACGATCGGCGGCTTCCTGCTCCTGGTCTGGTGGCGGCCGACGCCGCAGTTCGGCTACTGGCTGAACATCGTCATCTTCTTCGTCCTGCTGATGGTCGGTACGGAGGTCGTGCGGCGGCAACTGGCCCGCGAGCATCCGGCGCCCGAACCGGCCTTGTCGACGCCCGTCCCATGAGCGCCCAGTCCGGCTGGCAGCCGGCCGGGCTGCGCTACCGGCCGCTGCCGGTCCTGCTGACGTGGCTCGAGACCGCGGCCGCCCTTCTGATTGCCGCCGGGCTGCTCCCCGGCATCTCGATCGACGGCTTCGGGGGAGCGCTCGTCACGGCGCTCCTGATCGCGATGTTCAATGCCGTCCTGCCGCCGATCGCCGCGGCGCTGCGGATCCCGTTCATGGCCGTGCTCGGCTTTCTCATCGCCCTCTTCCTGAATGCGGTCATGCTGCTCCTCGCCTCCCGGATCGACGCCGCGGCCATCACCGTCGACAACTTCGGCTGGGCGCTGCTCGCGGCGCTGGTGGCGGCGGCGATCGGAGTCGCCCTCTCCGTGCTGCTGAGGACGAACGACGACGACACGTACATGCTGAGGATGACGCGCCGGATCGCCAGGCGCCAGGGCGGCGGCGCCGTCACCGATGTGCCCGGTCTGCTCTTCCTCGAGATCGACGGCCTCGCCCTGCCGGTGCTCCAGCGGGCGATGCGCGACGGCTCCGCGCCGACGCTGGCCCGGTGGGTCGACGACGGGACCCACCGGCTGGTCGAGTGGGAGCCCGATCTCTCCTCCCAGACCGGAGCGAGCCAGGCCGGGATCCTGCTGGGCTCGAATCAGGACATCCCCGCGTTCCGCTGGGTGGTGAAGGAGACCGGGCGGGTGGTGGCCTGCTCGGGGCCGCAGGACTGCGCTGAGATCGAGCAGGAGCGCGCGACCGGCATCGGCCTGCTCGTCAACGGCGGCTCGAGCCGCGGGAACCTCTTGTCCGGAGAGGCCGACGAGGTGATCCTCACCTGCAGCCGGATGAGCGCCGAGACCCGCGCCAACCCCGGCTACCGGGCGTTCTTCGCCAACGGCCTCAACGTCACCCGCACCTTCGTTCTCTTCTTCTGGGAGGTCGTCCTCGAGTGGACCGCTGCGCTACGCGCCGCCAGCCGCGACGTGCGCCCGCGCGGGCACCGCGGCGGCATCTATCCCTTCATGCGCGCGGCCATGTGCGTGGTCGTCCGCGACCTGATCGTCTACGGCGTGATCTCGGACATGATGTTCGGCCGTCCGGTCGTCTACTCGACCTTCTCCAGCTACGACGAGGTCGCGCATCACTCAGGCCTGGAGCGGTCCGACACCCTCGAGGCGCTGCGCAAGCTCGACCAGCAGTTCGACCGGATCGACCGGGCGCGCCGGTACGCGGCGCGTCCTTACCTGATCGTCGTCCTCTCGGACCACGGGCAGACGCAGGGCGCGACCTTCAAGCAGCGAAACGGCTACGGGCTGAACGAGCTGGTCGAGCGCTCGCTCGAGGACGGCCGCGTCGAGGCGATCGAGGGCGGCGACGAGCAGCAGACGATGACCGGTCTCGCGCTCGGCGAGGCGGTCGGGGCGACCGGGAAGCCGCCGAAGTCGTCCAAGGGACAGGTCGGCGACCGCCAGGTGGTCGTGCTCGGCTCGGGCAACCTCGGTCTCGTGTACCTGATGGACGAGCCGCGGCGGCTGACGCTGGAAGAGATCGACGAACGCCATCCACGGTTGCTCGCAGAGCTGCGCGTGCACCCGCACGTGGGCTGGCTGCTCGTCCGTTCCCGGGATCGCGGCGCGGTCGTGCTCGGCGCGCGGGGAGCACGCATCCTGGAGGGCGGGATAGTCGAGGGCGAGGACCCGCTGGCCGTCTTCGCGTCGACGGCGGCGGACCACCTGCTGCGCACCGACGGGTTCGCGAACGTGGCCGACATCATGGTCGGCAGCTTCTACGATCCCCAGCTCGAGGAAGGCTGCGCGTTCGAGGAGCTGATCTCGTTCCACGGGGGCCTCGGCGGCCCCCAGACGCGCCCCTTCGTCCTCTATCCGACCGAGCTCGATGCTCCCCCAGGCCCGATCGTCGGTGCCGCGGCGGTCCATTCGGTGCTGGCCGGCTGGCGACGCTCGCTCCAGGGTGGCGACGCGGTCCCGCTCCGCCCAGCTGCCTGAGGTCGGAGGTTCGTGGCCGCGACCGACATGGCGGGCGCGGCTCAGTGCCCCTGCTGAGGTGTGGACGCGGTTAGGGAGGGGCCCACGGGGGCGCCTCTCGGCGCCCCCGTGCTGGGGGCTCTGCTGGCTTTGCACGCTTCGCGTGCGGGGGGCCGTTCCCCCCGTGCGAGCGAGTCACGCGCGCGGAGCGCGCGGCGAGCGTTCTAGGCGAGCGCCTTCGCCTTGATCTGGTCGAACTCGGCCTGCGTGATCGTGCCGGCGTCGAGGAGCTCCTTCGCCTTGGCGATCTGGTCGGCAGACCCCCCGGCCACGCTCTGCACGTACTGGTCGAACTGCGCCTGCGATTGCCGGGCGTCCTTCGTCTGGCGCTCGGCAATCCCGTGCCCGTTGACGATCAGGTAGATCAGCGGGCCGAGCAGTGGGGCAACCAGGATGAAGAGCAGCCACAAAGCCTTCTTGCCGCCGTGGATGTCGTGGCGGCGGAACACGTCCACGATGATGCTGAACACCATCATGAAGTAGACGACGAAGAAGAAGATCACGATCAGCGACCACAGGAAGGTCGTGAAGGACGTTGCGAGCATGCAGTTCCTTTCGCGGGGGTACGGGGAGAGCCGCGGGGATCGTACGCTAGTCCATCGTGAGCGTGGCCTCGACCGCGAGGATCCGGACATCCACCTCGGGGGCGAGCTCGGCGGCGGCACGCGCGAACGCTTCGGCGGGACCGGCCGATTCCTCCGGTTGCCGCCCGACGCGGTAGGTGCCCCAGTGGATCGGAACCGCTACCGCCGGGCGCAACAGGGCCAGGGCGGCCGCTGCCCGGTACGGGTCGAGGTGGCCGGGCCCGACCTTCTTTCCCCAGCCTGCGACCGGTAGCAGCGCGACGTCGAGCGGCGCAAATTCGGCCATCCCGGCGAAGAGGTCGGTGTCGCCGGCGAAGTAGACCGACCGCGAGCCGCGCAGGATGTAGCCGAGCGCGGGTCCGCTCGCTCCCCCGGGCCGGCGTCGCCCGTCGTGGTCGGCTTCGACCGCGTCCACCCGGAGCCCGCCGATCCGGACGCTGTCGCCGGGCTCGACTTCCCTCAGATCCGCGAAGCCGCGGAGCAGCCGCGCACCTCCGCGCGGCAGCACGACCGGCAGCTCGCGCGCGAACGCGCGCATCGACGGAACGTCGAGATGGTCGTAGTGGAGGTGGGACAGCAGCACCGCCGTGGCGCCCGCCGGGACGACGGCCGCGCGGGCTCGCCGGAGATGTGCGACCCGGCGCCGCAGGACCGGGTCGGTGACGACGCGCTCGCCGTCCAGGTCGACGACGACGGTCGCGTGCCCGAGCCAGGTCACAGCCCCGCCCATGCCGTCCTTCAGGCTAGAGGTTCCGGCGGCGAAGGACGATCGCCAGCGGGACGACGGCCGCCACGACCAGCCAGGGCGCCAGGTCGTGTCTCGCGGATGTCGAGCCGAGGTTCGCGGTCGGCCCGGAGCCGAGTGCCTCGGCGGCCGCCCGCTCGGCACCGGCGACGCCGTCCTCGCCGAAGGCGACGCCGTGCGTCGCGGCGAGGAAGTTGCGCAGCGTCTCGCCGGTCGCCGGGGGCGGGATGTAAGCGCTCTCCGGCTGGCCGCTCGCTCCGAAGACACGCTCCCCGGATCGGCCGATGCGGACGAGGACGACGGCCGTCCGCGGTTTCGCCTCGAAGCTCTTGCGGACGCCGGGCTCGTTGAACCCGGTGCTCTCCGCGTCGGTGAGGATCACGAGCAGCCGCTTCTTCGCTCCGCGCCTGAAGTACCCCTCCAGCGGGAAGGGCGCCACCGCGTCGAAGCTCGAGATCGTCGTGCTGCTCTGGAGACCCGGGGGTCGCTCGATTCCGAGGGACGTCCGGACGGCGGCGGCGAACGCGTCGCGGTCGGTGGTCGGGAGCAGCAGCGGGAGGGGGCGGTCTGTGAACGTGCCGAGGCCGGTGGGGACGTCGGCGAGCGCGGCCCGGATCCGCAGTGCGATCCGGCGGGCCCGGTCGAGGCGTACGTCGGACTCCGCCGTCGCCGACGCGTCCATCGACCTCGAGGTGTCGACGGCGACGAGCGCCTCCGCGTCGAGCCGGGCCAGGCGAGGGGTCGCGCTGCTGAACACCGGCTGCGCGGCCGCGAGGCCCAGGACGGCGGCGATCGCGACGACCGCCGCCCGCAGCGTCCAGCCGGACCCGGAAGACGGTCCGGACAGCCCCAGCAGGGCGCGGGCCCGCTCGTTCCGCCGCTCGACGGCGAGCACCAGCGCCAGCGGGACGAGCCCGGCGAGGGCGACCAGCCCGGCGGTCGGGGTGTCGAAGTGGATCATCAGTAGCCGTGTCCGGCAGCAGACGCGCTCGCGCCGGCATGCGCGGAGCGCTGGAGGCGCTCGCGTCCACGGACCGAGGACTTGTACGTGCTCTGCTGGTAGAGAAGCTCGAGATTGGTCTTCGCCTGCTCGTTGGTCGGGTCGAGCCTGACCGCGTCCTGGAACTCGAACACGCTGCGGTCGATGGGGACGTTGCCGGCGGGCGCCGTGGCCGAGTCGACGAGGGCGAGGATGCCCAGCAGGTTGGACGCGGTGGACGCACGGTGCCGGTCGGGGTCACCGCGGATCTCACGGGCGAGAGCTGTCTCGGCGCGGATGCGGGCCTGGCCCCCCTCGGTGCTTCGTGCGGTCTCCAGGTTGCGTGTGAAGGCGCTGCGGAAACGCAACGCCGCGCGGCGGAACGCAAGGTCGTCGCCCAGGCCGAGCGCCGCCCGGGCCGGCGAGAACGGCAGCGTCTCGTCCACGGTCCACGAGACGCCCGCGCGGCGCGCCGGATCGGCGGCGGCGATGTCGCCGGAGCGGATCGCCTGCGGCCAGCGCCCGACGTCGCGCGCGAAGAGCGCGAGCACGACCGCGAGCACGGCGCAGACGCTGCTCGCCACCAGCAGGATCGTCGTGCGCCTCACGCCGTGCTCCTCCGCCGGCCCCAGACGAGCCGGCCGAGCAGGTGCTCGTTCAGCGCGACCAGCAGCACGATCAGCGCGATCAGCGCCACGAGCAGGGTCGGGAACGACCGCCCCCCACCGCCGACGGGCCGCGCACTCCGCAGCGTCGTCACCGAGCCGCCGGAGCCGAGCGCGTCGCGGAAGAACTGGGCGTCCTGCGGGACGGGGTTCACCGCGATCATCCGGATCGGGGTCGCGTCCTGCTGGTAGGCGACGAGGCTGCGGGCGAGGTCGACCTCGTCGTTCGGGGAGTCGTCCAGGTCGCTGATCAGGACGACCGAGCCCTTCTCGACGTGCGCCTGCCGCAGCATCGAGTGGGCAAGGTCGAGCGCCGCCGAGATCCGCGTCCCGGCCGAGAACGTCGCCGTCCACGGGTTCGGTCCGTTCCCTGCGAAGAAGCGCAGGAACGGCCGCAGCGCGTCCGAGCGCGTCCCGATCGGCAGCGCCTCGTAGGCGGTGTCGGAGAAGAGCACGAGTCCGACCCGCCGGCCCGAGGCGGCGAAGCCGCGGAGGGTCTGCTCGATCAGCTTCGAGTTGGCATACGAGACGCTCCAGGAGAGGTCGAGGGCGATCACCGGACTCCGGCCCGACTCGAGGAACCCGTCGGTTCTTCGGTGATGGTGCGTGAGCAGGAACGTCGCGACCAGGCCCCCGACGAGAACGGCCGCGAGGCCGGCCCGGGCCACCAGCGTCCATCGCGCACCGCGAGAGAGCGACGCCCCGGACGAGAGCGGGATCGACGGTCTACGCCTCATTCGGCTCCGTCCGCGCTCTCGACCTCGGTCGCGAATTCTCCGGTCGACCGGGGGGTCGGCGGCTCCGCAGACCACGCGAGCCGCCGGGCCACGTCGGCCTCCGTCGGCCGCTCCACGGCGCGCAACTCCCGGCCGAGCCAGCCGAGAGCCTTCCGGCGCTCCTGCGCGTGACCGTTCGCCGTGCTCGCCCGCACCGCCCGAAGCGCCTGCTCCAGCCGTGATCCCGACGGGCCGCCGTCCGTCGCCGCGTGCGGGCGCAGGGCGACCCAGGCGAGGAGGACGGCTGCCAGCGCGAGCAGTCCGGCCAGCCCGACCGCCAGTGCTCGCAGCGTGTCCGGCGCTCGGTAGCTGGGCGCGGGCAGTGACGCGTCGAAGCGCAGGCTCGACATGACGCGCTTTTGCTCGGTCTCCGTCACCCGCGAGATCAGCTCGTACGCGGGCCACCGGACCTGCTGGTTGACGAGCTGGCCGTTCCGCAGCCGGTAGGAGATCAGTGCCGGCGGGAAGCGCCGTGCAACGCGGGCGCCCTGCGGCGCGCAACCGGGCAGCAGGCACTCCAGGACGTAGCGGTACGAGAGCAGCTCGCCGGCGCCGTGGGTCCGCTTCAGCGTTGCCCCCGCAACCCGGTTCAGCCCGAAGCGCGGCCGCACCTCGACTGAACCGACGTCGACCGCGCGGGGATCCACAACGACGTCCAGGCGAGCGCCGAGCCGGTCGCCGAAGGAGACGGCCGCGGGCGACACCGACGCCGACGCTGCGAACGGCTGCGCAGGGTGGGTCTCGTGGCCGCTGCCGGGCCGCCAGCCGAGGGCCAGGAAGAGGACGAGCAGGATGGCCAGCGCAGCGGCGTAGAGGGCCCAGAGCCGGCTCCTCATCGCCAGGTACCCCGCCGGTAGGCGATGCGGGCCTCGGCCCAGTCGACGAACGCACGGACGACGGCGACCGGGTCGGAGTCGCCGACGACGACGTAGTCGAGGCCGAGGCTGCGGAACTCCGCGAGCAGCCCGGCGAGCCGGCCCTCGTGCAGCTCGCGCAGCCGGCGCGCCTCCTTGGCCGAGATCCGCACCTGCTTGAGCCGTCCGGTCACGGGGTCGGCGAACGGAACGACGAGGCCGTCCACCGGCGGGAAGCTCTGCTCCCAGACCGGGTCCTGAACGACCACGGGGACGGGATCCCAGCGCACGCCGAGGGCGCGCAGCCACGTCGTCGCGCTCGGCGGCGTGAGGAAGTCGGAGCAGACGAAGACGAAGGTGCCCGCCGGCAGCGAGCGGCGGCTGCGGCCGAGATGCTCGAAGGCTTCCTCCAGGCCGGCCGGGTCCGCGTCGAACGCCGCGGCCTGCGTGCGCGCGTCGATCTCGGCGGACCGCGCTCTGGGTCGCGGGGTGAACCAGCGGTCGCCCTCGGCGGTGTCGAGGTAGCCGGCGAGGCCGAGCTCCTGCGCCGAGGCGGCGACCACCGCCTGCCAGACAGCGCGAAGCGCGGCGGGCTTGGACAGCCAGGGCCACTCGTCCGGGTAGAGACCCATCGACGGCGCGCGGTCGGCGACCACGACCGCACGCGGCGCCTCGTCGGCGAAGTCCTCGCGGACGATGAACTCGGCGGAGCCTCGGATCGACGACACCCGGGCCGACAGCTTCCAGTCAATCATGCCCGGGTCGTCGCCGGGGACGTACGAGCGGGTGGTGGCGACGCTCGACCCGATCCCGCGGCGGGCGGCGCGCAGGCGGCCGAAGGCCGAGCCGACGGGTCGCCAGCGTGGGACGAGCGGGAAGCTCAGTTCGGCGATATCCACCGCGGGTCACGCGCGCCGGCGAGATCGGGCGGCGGCGCCACCTCGACACAGCGTCCGTAGACCTCGTTCACGATCTCGTCGCGCGAGCGGCCGCGCGACTCGGCGATGAAGGACGGCGAGAACACGAGCCGGTGCCCGAGGACCGGGGCGAACATGTGCTCGACGTCGTCGGGGGTCGTGTAGGCCCGTCCGTCGAGCAGCGCCCAGGCGCGGGAGGCCCGCTCCAGCGCGAGGCTGCCGCGCACCGAGCCGCCGATCGACATCTCCGGGAGCTCCCGGGTCGCGCGCACGAGCTTGATCGTCCAGCGGCGGACGAGCTCGTCCACGTACACGGCGGCCAGTGACGCCTCCAGGCGGTCGAGCTCGGCGACGCTGGCCACGGGCTGGAGTCGGTCGAGCGGATGGCCCTCCTGCTGGTCGAGGACGACCGCGAGCTCGTCCTCCTCCCCCGGGTAGCCGAGCCGAGCCTTCAGGAAGAAGCGGTCGAGCTGGGCCTCGGGGAGCGGGAAGACACCCTCGAACTCGATCGGATTCTCGGTCGCGAGCACGAGGAACGGCTGCGGGAGCACATACGTCTGCCCGTCGATCGTCACCTGGCGCTCGGCCATCGCCTCGAGCAAGGCCGACTGGGTCTTCGGCATCGCGCGGTTGATCTCGTCGACGAGCACGACGTTCGCGAACAGGGGACCGCGCCGGAACTCGAAGTCCTGGAGCTTCTGGTCGTAGATGTTCACCCCGGTCACGTCCGACGGCTGGAGGTCGGGCGTGCACTGGATGCGCGCGAAGGCAGTGTCCTCGACGCTGCGCGCGATCGCGCGGGCGAGCACCGTCTTCCCCGTTCCCGGGACGTCCTCGAACAGGACGTGCCCGTGGCAGGCGAGCGCGGCCAGTACGAGCTTGATCTCGTCGTGCTTGCCCCGCAGCACCCGCTCGACGTTGTCGAGCAGGCGTCCGGCGATCTCGACCGCGCCGGCGAGCTGCGCGTTGCCCGCGATCTGCCGCTTCGCTTCGGTGCTCATCGGCCGTCCTTTGGCCGATGAGCGGGGAGGGGTCCCAGGGGAACCGGGAGGTTCCCCGACGAAGTCGGCCTCTGGAAGAAGGGGGCTCGTGGGGGAAAGCCGGCCGCGGCCAGTCCACCCGCGGCCGGTGCCCTCGCATGCGCGGCGTCGCCGCGCGAGAGAAACATGGTTTCCCCCACGGGAGCGAGGCGGAGCCGAGCGACGCTCATGACACGATTATGGCCATGGCGCAGCCTCGCCTCGGGGACAGGCCCATACCTGTCCCCGAGACGTCAGAACGGCCCGCGAGTTAGTTGGCAACGCGGACGGGCAGAGCCCGTCCGCGTGCAAGAGCGAGCGGTTTAGGTGACGCGGATGCGCTGGACCACGAGCGTCCAGTCGTCGTACCGGAACTTGGTCGCGGGGTCGGTCGTGGCCAGCTCGACCCTGACCGTGTGGGCGCCCGCGCTCAGCGTCGGGCTGATCCGCGCGATCCCGTGCTGGGCCTGCGTGCTCTGCAGGTGCTTGGCCTCGCCGCTCGGCCCGTTGTTGTCGAACGACGAGTCGTTGCCCGCCGCGGGCGCGATCTCGTTGTTGTCGACGGTGATCCGCACCAGGCAGCGCGCGCCCGGGCTGCCGCCGTAACACGCGGTCTCGGCGTTGAAGAAGACGAGCAGCTTGTCGGTCTCGTTGCTCGGGACGGTCACGTTCAGTTTCGTGGCGTCGGGGCTCGTAAACGAGCTCGAGCTGATCTCGGCGTTGCTCGCCCCGGTTGCCGTCAGCACCTCGGCCACGTACCCCGGCGCTGCGACCCCGGACGTACCTGCCGGGCCGGCGGGCCCTGCCGGCCCGGCAGGGCCCGCAGGCCCGGGCAGGCCGCGCGGGCCGGCGGGAAGCTGGCCGGTCTTGAAGTCGGCCTTGAGCAGCGAGTGGTTCAGGACCTTCGACGAGTTGACCGAATTGGCCTTGAGCTCGAGCGCACCGACGCTGTTGCTCTTCAGCTGGAGCGCTCCGATGCTGTTCCTCGGAATGACCGCCTGGACGGCGGCGACGCTTGTCCCCGCCAGGGCGACGAGGAGCGCGAGAGAGGCGACGACCATCGAGGGCGACGGCCGCAGTCGGCGTAGGTGTGTGATCACGAGGGACCTCCTCTGGGCGTTTGGCTCGTACAGCTTTGCTGTCGCCCCGGCCGTCCTCATGACCCCCTGCTACCCGGGACGGCCGAAGCAGCGCGGCCGATCCTATCTCCGGTATGTGAGGACGTTGTTCGCGCCGGGAACGGCATTCGTAAGCGGGAAGCCCGACGCTAGGCTCGGACCATCCGAGCCCGCCGGTTCATTCTGGTCGCGACCATCGCCGGGTCGTCGATCGCGTTCGTCGACGCCACCGTCCTCAACCTCGCGCTGCCCGCGATCGAGCAGGACTTCGACACCGGTCTCGCCGGGGAGCAGTGGATCCTCCTCTCCTACTCGCTGATGCTGGCGGCGCTGTACCTCCCCGGCGGGGCCCTCGGCGATCGCTACGGGCGGCGGCTGGTCTTTCTGGTCGGCGTGATCGGGTTCGCGGTCGCCTCGGCGATCTGCGGCGCCGCTCCGAGCGAGGGCGTGCTGATCGTCGGGCGTGTGCTCCAGGGCGCCGCCGGCGGTCTGTTGACGCCGACGAGCCTGGGTCTCTGAGGGCGACCTACGGGCGTGACAGCGGATGGGCGATCGGCCTGTGGTCCTCCGGCACGACCCTGGCCACCCTCGCCGGCCCGCCGGTCGGCGGGGCCTTGATCGACTGGGCGTCGTGGCGGTGGATCTTCTTCATCAACCTCCCGATTGCCGCCGTCGCGGTGTTCTTCGCGCTCGCCGCCGGCGACCTCGACGAGGAGCGGCATACCGAGGGGCGTCTCGACCTGGCCGGCTCGGCGGTGGCCGCCGCCGCCTTCGGCGCGCTGGCGTTCGGGCTCGTCGAGGCCGGCCCGTACGGGTTCGGCGACGCCAAGGTGCTGCTCGCGCTCGCCGTCGGCCTCGCGCTGCTCGCGGCGTTCGTCGTGGTCGAGCGCCACGTCGCCAGCCCGCTCGTGCCCGCCGAGCTGCTTCGCCGCCGGGTCTTCGTCGTGGGAAACATCGAGACCGTGCTGGTCTACGGCGCCCTGTACGCCTCGGGCTTCCTGCTCAACCTCTACCTGCAGGCGATCGGTTTCTCGTCGTTCGCGGTCGGTCTGCTGAGCGTGCCCACGAGCATCGTTCTGTTCCTCGGGGCCGCGTGGGGCGGCCGGCTCGCCGATCGGCGAGGGCCGCGGCTGCCGCTGACGGTCGGGCCGCTCGTGCTCGCGGTCGGCCTCCTGCTCTACTTCCTCGTCCGCCCGGGCTCGAGTTGGGCGACGGTGATCCCGGGAGCGCTGATCTTCGGCGTCGGGCTGTGCGGAATCGTCGCGCCGATCACCGCCGTCGTGATGGAGGCGGCGCCGCACCGCCACTCCGGCCTTGCCGCCGGCGTGAGCATCACCGTCTCCCGCCTCGGCGGCCTGTTCGCGATCGCGATCGTCGGTCTGGTCGCCGCCTCGGTCTTCCACCGGCACGAGGCGGCGAAGGGCAAGGTTCCGCTCGCTCGCCACGAGACGCCCGAGCTCCAGGCCGCCTCCAGGGACGCTTTCCGCGCGGGGATCCTGCTCTGCGTCGGCCTCTCGCTGGCGGGTGCGGCTGTGGCCTTCGTCGGTCTCGCCGATCGCGAGCCGTAGCTCGGGGCCGGTCCGCTTCCGACTTGAAACCGACAGTGCTCCGCTCGATACTGCCGTTTCCACGCAAAGCGTCGACTCGCAAGCAAGGAGGTTGGAGTGACGAAGCGTCTTATCGCAGCGCTCCTGGTCGCCGTAGCCGGGACGCTGCTGCTCGCCACCGTCGGCTCCGGCGGAACGAGCAAGAAGCAGGCAACTCCGCTACCCGCATCGTCGTGCGCTCCGATCGTCTACAAGGGCTCCGGAAGTCCGAAGTACCTGATCGCGTCCGATCTCCCACTCCAGGGCTCTGGCCGGACTCAGACGATCGAGATGACGAAGGCGATCCAATTCATCCTGGCCGGCGCGGGTTGGAAGGCTGGCTCCTACACGATCGGTTACCAGTCGTGCGACGACGCGACGGCGCAGGCGGGCAAGTGGGACTCGGCGAAGTGCTCGACCAATGCGAACGCGATTGCCCGCGACAAGGACGTGATCGGCGAGATCGGAACGTTCAACTCCGGTTGTGCGACGATCGAGATCCCGATCCTCAACCGGGCGCCCAACGGCCCGGTGGCGATGATCAGCCCGGCCAACACGCAGGTCGGCCTGACGTCGAGCGGCCCGGGGACGGCTGCCGGCGAGCCGAACAAGTACTACCCGACGGGCAAGCGGAACTACGCCCGTGTCGTCGCCCATGACGCCTATCAGGGCGCCGCGGACGCAGTGCTCGCGCAGCGCCTGAAGGTGACGAAGCTCTACATCCTCAACGACAAGGAGTCGTACGGACTCGGTGTCGCGACGAACATGCGGAACGCGGCGCGGAAGCTCAAGATCAAGGTCGTCGGGTTCGAGGCGTTCGACGCGAAGGCGTCGAGCTACCAGGCGCTCGCCACGAAGATCAAGGGCAAGGGGGCAAACGGCGTCTTCGTCGGCGGGTTGATCTGCGAGAACGGTGGGAAGCTGCTCAAGGACCTGCGGTCAGGGCTCGGCGCCGGGGTCAAGCTGATCCTGCCGGATGGCTTCACTCCGATCTCGGCCGTGGCCCAGGGCGCGGGTGCGGCGGCTAACGGCGCCTATGTCAGCGTCGCCGGCCTGCCGAACTCGAAGCTGAAGGGCGCGGGGAAGGCCTTCCTGGCCGCGTTTGCCAAAGCGAACAAGGGCAAGCAGCCGGATCCGTACTCGGTGTACGCTGCTCAGGCGGCCGTGGCGATGCTGTCGGCGATCGCCCACTCGAACGGAACGCGGGCGAACGTCGCCGCTCAGCTGTTCAAGGTCAACCTGAAGAACAGCATCCTCGGCAACGTCTCCTTCAACGCCCAGGGCGACGTGAAGGGAGGCCCCGTTGCGATCTACCGGATCAAAGGCGGCAACAGCACCGACTATGCGGTGATTTCGCCTCCTGCCGCGTTGGTCAAGGCCACCTAGGGCATCACCAGGTGATCGATCCTCGGAGGGGGAGGGCCCAGGCCCTCCCCCTCTCGTTTCTCCGGATGGGTATGGCTGCGCAGGCGGTCGGAATTCACTAGTCTCGGTTCTCCGTGCGTAGGGGTTCGATTCTCCAGCTCCTGGGGCTGGGCATCCTGTTCGGCGGCGCGGCGACGCTGGTCGCCGTCCTCATCCCGTGGCTTCCCCCGGTCGCCTCGAAGCAGCGGGACCGGATCGACTTCGTCTTCTGGTTCACCACCGGGATCGCGATCGCCGTCTTCGCGCTCGTCGCCGCGGTCATCGCCTATTCGGTGATCAAGTTCCGTGTTCGTCCCGACGACGACTCCGACGGCCCGCCGATCCACGGGCATACCGGCGTCGAGATCGTCTGGACGGCAGTGCCGGCGATCCTGGTGACGGCGATCTCGATCGTCTCCAGCATCGTCCTCGTCCAGAACGACGACGCCGGCAAGAACCACCTGAACGTGAACGTGACCGCGCGCCAGTTCGCCTGGTCGTTCTCCTATCCGGACCAGGGCGATCTGACCTCGGCGCAGCTCCGTCTGCCGCTCGACCGGACTGTCAAGCTCCACCTGCGCGCGCTCGACGTGATCCACTCGTTCTGGGTCCCGCAGTTCGGCCAGAAGCAGGACGCCGTGCCCGGGCAGGACACCAGCCTCGTGATCACCCCGACCAAGGTCGGCACCTACCCTGTGATCTGCACCGAGCTCTGCGGGCTCGGGCACGCGCTGATGCGGTCGTCGGCGATCGTGATGAAGCCGGCGGCGTTCCAGGCCTGGGTGCACGAGCAGAAGAACGCCGCCGAAGGCCCGCCGGGCCAGGCCGGGCAGGCGGTGTTCGCGAGCAACGGCTGTGCCAGCTGCCACACGCTGAAAGCGGCAAATGCCACGGGCACGGCCGGCCCCGACCTCGATAAGCTGCCCGCGTACGCGAAGCAGGCGGGCAAGCCGCTCGAGGACTTCGTCAAAGAGTCGATCGTCGATCCGAACGCCTACGTCCAGCCGGGCTTTCCGAAGAACCTGATGCCGTCTTTCTCGACGCTGCCCGCGGACCAGCTGGCGTCCCTCGTAACGTTCCTGACCGCCTCCGCCGCCAAGGGCGCCGGAGGCTAGAAGGAGATCAGTGCAGACCGCCGAGATTCATCCGACGACGCCTTCTAGCGCTTCGCCGAAGGCGAAGCGCAGTGCCCGCGACTACTTCCTGAAGGCGGGCTGGATCCGCGCCGCCTGGATGACGTGTCTGTTCTGGGGCATCGGCCTCGGCATCGTCCTGATCTTCCGCGGTTGGGCCGGGTGGGAGCCGCTCTTCAGCTGGCCGGTGATCACGGTCGTGGCCACGCTGACCGCGGCGCCGATCGGTTTCCTCGCCGGGCTCGGCGCGTTCGACTACTGGGTGCGGTACGCGGTCGGCGCTCCGACCGTCCCGGAGGACCACTCCACGCACGGCGGGCGCACCTGGCACGACTACTTCCGCCCGAACACCGACCACAAGGTGATCGGCGTCCAGTACCTCGTCACGACGATCTTCTTCTTCCTCGCCGGCGGGATGATGGCGATGCTCTTCCGGGCCGAGCTCGCCCGGCCGGGGATGCAGTTCGTCGACAACCAGACGTTCAACGGCCTGGTCTCGGTGCACGCGGCGCTGATGATCTTCCTGTTCGTGATCCCGGCGTTCGCCGGGCTCGGCAACTACGTGATCCCGCTGATGATCGGCGCGCCCGACATGGCGTTCCCGCGGCTGAACGCCCTGTCGTACTGGCTGCTCCCGATCGCCGGCTTCATGATGCTGCTCAGCTTCCTCGTGCCGGGCGGAGCCTTCGCCACCGGCTGGACGAGCTATGCGCCGCTCGCGACCGACCAGCCGCTCGGGCAGGTGTTCTTCAACATGGGCGTCCAGTGGGCGGGCGCATCGTCGATCATGACGGCGCTCAACTTCCTGGTCACGATCATCACGATGCGGGCGCCGGGGATGACCTTCTGGCGCATGCCGCTGCTGGTCTGGGCGAACTTCACCACGTCGCTGCTGGTCGTGATCGCCACCCCGTTCATCGCCGGCTCGCAGTTCTTCGTGATGTTCGACCGCATCATGCACACCAACTTCTTCGACGCGGCCGAGGGCGGCTACGTCCTCGGCTACCAGCACATCTTCTGGTTCTACTCGCACCCGGCCGTCTACATCATGATGTTGCCCGGCTTCGGCATAGCCTCGGAGGTCATATCGACCATGGCCCGGAAGCCGATCTTCGGCTACCGGCTGATGGCGCTGTCGCTGATGGCCATCCTCGTGCTCGGCTTCTCGGTCTGGGCGCACCACATGTTCGTCGCCGGCGTCGCCCCCTGGCTGCGGATCCCGATGATGGTCACGTCGATGATCATCGCGGTGCCCACCGGGATCAAGGTGTTCTCCTGGCTGGCGACCATCTGGGAGGGACGGCTTCACTTCAACACGCCGATGCTGTTCGCGCTCGGCTTCGTGTCGATGTTCGTGATCGGCGGGCTCTCCGGGATCTACCTGGCGGCCGTGCCGATCGACATCCACGTGTCCGACACGTACTTCGTGGTCGCGCATATCCACTACGTGCTGTTCGGCGGCTCCCTGTTCACGATCTTCGCCGGCATCTACTACTGGTTCCCGAAGATGACCGGCCGCATGTTCGACGAGCGGCTGGGGAAGCTCCACTTCTGGATGACGTTCATCGGGTTCAACGTCACCTTCTTCCCGATGCACTGGCTCGGGACGCAGGGGATGCCCCGCCGCGTATCCGACTACGATCCGCGCTTCGGCAACTGGAACATGCTGATCTCGATCGCGTCGTTCTTCCTCGGCGCCTCGATCATCGTCTTCCTCTACAACATGATCGTCAGCTGGGCGCGGGGGCCGAAGGCCGGCCCGAATCCGTGGCGCTCGCGGACGCTCGAGTGGCAGGTCTCGTCACCGCCGCCGTACTTCAACTTCGACGAGCTGCCGCAGGTGGTCGGCAACCCGTACGAATACGGCGTCCCCGACGCGCGGCACGCGGTGTTCAACGGCGACCGGACGACGCAGCTCGAAGAGGTGCATTCGTGATCGTCGCTCGCCTTCGGCTCGCTCCCGCGGGGGAAACGGCCGGTTTCCCCCGCGAGCCCCCTTCCCCAGAACCGTTCGCACCTCAGGGACGTCTCGGGGCCGCGCCCGCCATGTCGGTCGCGGCGACGGAATCCAGCAGAGCCGGGACGGCGGCGCCGTGAGCAACCTGCTCGTGGTGGCCAACGAGACCGTCGCCGGCAGGGAGCTGACCGAGGCGGTCGGGCGGCACGCGGAGGGGGGCTTCCAGGTGACGGTGGCCTGTCCGGTGAACGCCCCCCGCGCCGGGTACGTCGTCTACCAGGACACACGGCGGGCGGCGGCGCGGCGCAGGCTCGACAAGGCACTCGCCGACCTGCGCAAGGCGGGGATCGCGGCCGACGGCTTCGTTGTCGACTCCGACCCGGTCGACGCGGTGCGTGACGCGCTCGCCCAGCTGGAGCCGCCGGTCACCGAGATCGTCGTCTCCACGCACCCCGTGCAGAAGTCCGGGTGGCTGCGGCGGGACGTCCTGGAGGAGATCCGCAAGGCGTCGGGCGGCATCCCGGTCGAGCACGTCGTCGTCGATCTCTCCCGTCAGGGCGGGGAGGCGAACGTGCTGGTGATCGCAAACGAGACGGTGCTCGGCGAGACGCTCCTGCGGACGATCAAGGACCGCGCCGCCACGGCGCCGCCGGCGAGCTTCATGCTCATCTGTCCGCAGAGCGATCCGGCGAGGCACGATCACCCCGAGGCAGCGCGCCGTCTGCGGCGCGCGCTGGCCGCGCTGCGCGGCGCGGGCATCGACGCGCACGGACAGATCGCGCACCCCGACCCGTACACGGCCGCCATGCAAGCCGTGCACGACGAGCGCGTCGACGAGATCATCGTCTCCACCTTTCCCGGCGAGGCTCGCTCGAGCTGGCTGCGCAAGGACGTCGTCACACGGCTACGCGATGCGACCGGCCTGCCGGTCGAGCACGTCGAGGTCGACGCCATCTCCACTGACGCGGAGCTGGCTAGAGGGAAGGCCTGACGTGACGCTGTCTTCTAGCCAGTTCCCGACCGAAGGGAGGGAAATGGCATGAGTGCGCACGCAGGAGCCCACGACCACCACGGCCCCCCGGCCGCCAACCAGAGCTCGAGCGTCGACTCGCGCATCCTCGGGATGCTCATGTTCATCGCGTCCGAGGTCATGCTCTTCGGCTCGTTCTTCACGGCCTACTTCTTCGTCCGGGTCGTCAACAACCCGCCGCACTGGCCGCCGATCGGCTTCCATCTGCCGGTCTTCGTCGCCGGGGTCAACACGGCGATCCTGGTCACCTCGAGCTTCACGGTGCACTGGGCGCTGACCTCGATCAAGCGGGGCGACCGGGCGGGGTTGAAGGCGGGCCTCGTCCTGACCTTCCTGATGGGCTTCACGTTCCTCGCCACGCAGATCACCGAGTACGCGCGGATCGGGTTTGCGCCGCGCGACAACGCCTTCACGACGATCTTCTTCTGCCTGACAGGACTGCACGGCGCCCACGTCTTCGTCGGTCTCAGCATCCTGCTGGTCACCATCGTCCGCGCGTTCCGCGGGCACTACTCCCCCGAGCATCACCACGGCGTCGAGCTGGCCGGGATCTACTGGCACTTCGTCGACGTAATGTGGATCGTCGTCTACTTCACGGTCTACATCATCTAGCAGGATCCAGCAGGCAACCGCCGCCGGAAAGGAGGCGCGGATGAAGAACCCGTTCCGAAGCGAAGCCGAGGCCTTTCGGCTGGTGATCGGAGCGGTTCTCTACTTCGGGGCGATCGCGATCGCGGCCGTGGCAGGAGGGCGCTGGTGGGGGCTGGGCGTCTTCGTGGTCCTCTCCGCGGCGGTGGCCGTCTGGATCCTGCGCCGGGAGGCCCGCGAGCGGCCGACCGTTGCGCCGCGCCGCCGCGCGGCCGACGACGAGGAACGCATCCTCGTGGTCGCAAACGAGACGGTCGCCGGGGAGGCGCTCCGCAAGGCAGTCCTGCAGGCGGTGGCCGGTGCGCGCGCGAACGTTCTCGTCGTCAGCCCGGCCCTGAACAGCAAGCTCAAGCACTGGACGTCGGACGAGGACCAGGCCCGGGCTGCCGCCGAGGAGCGGCTCGGCCGCAGCATCGAGGAGCTGGAGAAGCTCGGCATCCCGGCCCGGGGCGAGGTAGGAGACGCCGACCCGGTCCAGGCGATCGAGGACGCGCTCCGGACGTTCGGGCCCGACCTGATCGTCATCTCCACACACCCTCCCGGCCGGTCGAACTGGCTCGAGCACGGCGTCGTCACCTCCGCCCGCGAGCGCTTCGCCGTGCCGATCACGCACGTCGTCGTCGACCTCGAGGCCGAGGCCGTCCGGACTGAGCGCTAGTCCCGCGCCCGGCGGGTGGCCGGCGCCTCGAGCCGCACGGCCATCAGCACGTAGAAGACGAGGTAGGCGGTGGCCAGCAGGCAGGTGACCGCCAGGCTGATGCCAGCGGCGCGGGTGAGCGAGGCTGGATCGCCGAGGTGGGCGTGCAGCTGCGCCAGCCGCGCGCCCGGCTGCGTGAGCAGGTCCCAGCTGTTCCAGCGCTTGACGCGGCCCAGATAGACGCCGACGGAGACAAGCGCGAGCACACAGAGGACACCCAC
The DNA here is from genome assembly GCA_963775695.1 of uncultured Actinomycetes bacterium. GTDB lineage: Bacteria > Actinomycetota > Thermoleophilia > Gaiellales > Gaiellaceae > DATBLE01. The sequence goes on from CAVZJU010000001.1 coordinate 423,928, forward strand.
CCAGCTCGGCACGGCGCCGAGCCGGTGCCGCGCGACCGCGTGCACGAGGTACAGCGAGACGAAGCCGAGCAGCATTCCCGTCCACGCGAAAGCGGACACCTCGACCCCGTCGAGCCAGAGCGGCGCGGGCGAGCCGGCCGAGAGGTGGACGAAGTCGGTGACGATGTACGGCGCGTTCGGCAGGAACAGGAGCCACAGCACGAGCGCCGGCGCAAGGACCAGCAGCGACCGTCCGCGGCGGTAGCGGTCGTAGACGAGCAGCGCGAGCAGGAGGGGTATCCAGGCGAGGATCAGGTTCCAGACCAGGAACCGGAAGTCGAACGCGCCGTACCGGTGCTCGCGGACGAGTTCCAGCGCGACGCACAGCGCCGAGGCGACCCCGAGCCCGGCGAGGACGACGAGCCGCTCGTTGGGCGAGCGGCGGTTGCGCAGGTCCATGTGTTCAGAGTAGACGCGCTCGCCGAGGCACGGCGCCGCTTACATCCCGGCGACGGTCGAGACGTAGGCCGCGACAGCGGCGATCTGCTGGGGCGTGAGCTGGCCCTTGAACGACGGCATAACGCCCTTGCCGTTCGTGACGCGCTCGACCACCTTGTCCCTGGACGGCTTGGCGTCGTCGAGGTTGGGCCCGACCGTCCCGGTCGCGTTCGCGTCCTTCAGCGTGTGACAGCTGGTGCAGCCGGCGGTCTCGAACACCTGCTTGCCCTGGGCGACCACCGCGGAGCCGGAGCCTCCCCCGCTGCCGGTGGTGGTCGTGGTCGCCTGCGTGGTCGTCGCCTGCGTGGTCGTCGCCTGCGGGGTCGTGGGAGCCGGCGGAGGCGCGGGCGTCGTCGACGCGCCGGTGGACGTGCCGCCGCCCGGGGGCAGTCCGGCGACGGAGGCGACGTAGGCGGCGACGTCGCTCGCGTCGTCACCGGTGACGAGCTTGGCCGGCATCCCGGTCACCTTGTTCTCGACGCCGTTCTTGCCGACGTCGACTCCAGATGGGTTCGTGACCGGAAAGAGGATCTGGTCGTGGACGACGTTGCGGATGGTCGACTCGGCGAAACCCTGCTCGCGAGAGCCGGAGAACGCGGCGTCGAGGTTCGGGCCGATCTTTCCCTGCGTGCCCGCATCTGCGAGCGTGTGGCAGGAGCCGCACTTCTCGACGAACAACTGCTTGCCGCGGGCCCGGTCTGCGCTGCCGGCCTGGAGGCCGCCGGTGCCGCAGCCGGCGGTGAGGACCGCGGCCGACGCGAGCGCGGCCCAGAGAAGGGCGCGGCGGCGTGTCTGACCCCGGTTGAAATCGAAGTTCACGTCGTCCCCTCGAGCTCGCGGTACGAGAAAGAGCGGTCCCTCTCGCTGCGCGAGGAGTCTAACCCTGCGTCGTGGCGGACGAGCCGGCCAGCTGCTGCTCGAGCGTCTTGATGCGGGCCTTCGCCTGCGGCACCGACGCGTCGTCCGGCGCGAGCTTGATGAACTGCTTGTAGGCGGCGATCGCGGTGGCCGCGTCGCCGGCCGTCTCGGCGGCCTGCGCAAGCTGGAGCCGGACGCTCGGCTCGGCCGGTTGCAGCTTGGCCAGCCTCCTGTAGGCGGACACCAGCTGCGTCGAGGTCTGCTGGAGCGCTACGAGTGCGTTCTGGTACGCGGTGTTCGCAGACGTACCGGCCGTCTGGCCGATCGGGTCGGAGAGGCTGCCGAGCGCCCGGCCGAGCGGCGAAGTCGACGGCGGCCCGAAGGTCGACGGCTGGTACTGCTGCGCCGCCAGCTGGAGGTTCTGTGCGTCGGTTCCCTGGGTCTGCAGCTGTTGTATGAGGTCGTTCGCGTACAGGTTCAGCGCGTCGGCATCCTTCGGGCGCAGCTGTGTGTACTGCTGCCACGCAGGCAGCGCCGACACGTAGTCGGCCTTCCCGTCGTACGCGGTCGCCAGGTCCTTCCAGGCCTGGGCGTCTTTCGGGTTCTTCTCGGTCGCCTTCAGCGGCTTGTCGACCGATGGATTCCCGCCGCTACCGCGGATGCCGTTGAAGAGGTCGCCGAGGTTGAGTCCCCCGGAGCCGACGCCGAGGAAGACGAAGCCGCCGGCGAAGACGATGATCAGCAGCACGAACACCCACTTGGCATGCGTGCGCAGCCTGTTGAAGAACAGGGTGTCCTCGTAGCGCTGCCCGCTCGAGTCCTTATGCTTCCGGCCCGTGTCGTGACGACGCGCAGGGGGCCGGCGTTTTGCCGCGGCACGTGCCATCTTCGAAAGAACAGCCTAGCGTCGTTCGCCGGCCGTCGACTGCCAGTCGTGCGCCGCCCCGATCCGCCCGAGGCACTCTCTGGTCTCGTCGTCGCAGAGTGCGCCCGACAGGGCCGCCTCGTACAGCGTCCTCGGGTCGAGCCCGAGCGCCTCGGCCGCCTGGTACTCGCGGGTGAGGTCGGTGTCGAACATCACCGGGTCGTCCGTCGAGACGGAGCAGCGGACGCCCGCACCGACGAGCTCGGGGAGCGGGTGCTCCTCCAGCGAGGCGACCGCTCCGGTGCGAACGTTCGAGACCGGGGTGATGTCGAGGACGAGCCCGCGCTCGGCGAGCTCTTCGACGAGCGCCGGATCCTCGATCGCCCGGAAACCGTGGCGGATGCGGTCGGGCTCGAGCTCGTCGAGCGCGGTTCGCACGGATTCGGGCCCGACCACCTCGCCGGCGTGCGGGACCGAGCCCAGACCCGCCTCGCGGGCGGCCCGGAAGGCGGGCGCGAACGGGCCGTTCGGGTAGTGCGCCTCCTCGCCTCCCAGCCCGACGGCGACCACCCCACGCTCGCGGTAGCGGGCAGCGTGGCGCACGAGCGCGTGTGCGTCCTCGAGGGGGGCACTGCGGGTGATGTCCGGGTTGAGGCGCACCTCGACGCCGTGCAGCTCGCGCGCGAGCTGGGCGCCGCTGCAGTAGCCCTCGAAGATCGCGTCCCACGAGACGCCGCGCCACGTACGCTCGATCGGCGAGAAGATCGCCTCGAGATAGACGGCACCGTGCCGCTTCGCCTCGGCTGCGTAGTCGACGACGACCTGGCGGAAGTCCTCCTCGGTCCGCAGGCAGTTGGTGGTCAGGATCCAGACCTCGATGAAGTGGTCGAAGTCGCGAAAGCGGTAGAGTTCGCGCAGGCCCTCGACGGTGTCCACGGGCAAGGCCTCGTCGTTCCGCTTCGCGATCGCGAGCAGCGTTTCCGGCTGGATCGTCGCCTCGAGATGGACGTGAAGCTCGATCTTGGGATAGGGCGTCGGGTTCATGGCCTTGTGTGATCCATTCCCATTTGCGCGCGGAGGCGAGACCGCGCTCTCGCCGGAGCGCACTGGTGGCTCGGCGGTCGTCTCCGTGAAGGAGGGGGCTCGTGGGGGAACCATGGGTTCCCCCACGCTTGGAAGTGAAGCTCGATCTTGGGGTACGGAGTGGCCTCGTCGGACACCGGCCGCGATGGTAGAGGACGGCTGCCTAGACTCGACGGATGCCTCCTGCGCTCGCCGTCCGCGGCCTGGGGAAGCGGTACGGGCACGTCCGCGCGCTCGACGGCGTCGATCTCGAGCTGGCCGAGGGCGAGCTGGTCGGGCTGCTGGGGCCGAACGGTGCAGGCAAGTCCACCCTGGTCAAGATCGCCTGCGGGCTCGTCCGGCCGACGGAGGGTACGGCGGAGATCTGCGGCACGCCCGCGGGCTCCTCGGCGTCACGCCGTGCGCTCGGCTACCTCGCTGAGCTGTTCCGCTTCCCCGGCTGGGTCAGCGCCGAGGAGCTGCTCGTCCTCCATCAGCGGCTGTCCGGCTCCGAAGGCGGCGCGGCTGAGCGGGCGGAGCTGCTCGCGCTGGTGGACCTGACCGAGGCGCGCGACCGGCGGGTCGAACAGATGTCGAAAGGCATGCAGCAGCGCCTCGGGATCGCCCAGGCGCTGATCGGCGCTCCGCCGGTGCTCCTGCTCGACGAGCCGACGAGCGCTCTCGACCCGGCGGGCAGGCGCATGGTCCGGGTCTTGCTCGAGGAGCTGCGCTCCCGCGGTCATGCCGTGCTGCTCAACTCGCACCTGCTGAGCGAGGTCGAGCTGGTCTGCGACCGCGTCGCGATCATCTCGCGCGGTCGGCTGGTCGCCGAGGGAGCCCCGGCGGACCTGTCCCGCGCGCGCGGCGTCGAGGTGGAGACGGCGTTGGGCGTTCGGCTCTTCGAGAGCGCGACCCGCGACGACGCGCCCTCGATCGTCGCCCGCCTCGTCGCCGAGGGCGAGCAGGTCTACGGCGTCCGCATACTCTCTACGAGCCTGGAGGACGTCTACCTGGAAGCGGTCGACAACGTGGTCTCGCCTTCGCGCGAGGAGGGTGTGTCGCCCGAGAGCGGACACGATCGTCAATGAGGCACGTCTGGATCATTGCCGGCTACGCGCTGAAAGAGAGCATGCGGCGCAAGGTCTTCCTGATCGTGCTGCTGCTCTCGGTCGCCTTCCTGGCCCTGTACGGGATCGGCGTCTGGCGTGCGTTCCGGGACACCACCGGGTTCGTCGCGCCCGACCAGCTCGGGCTCGACCCGACCGTGGTCACCGGTGCCACCGTCCTCGGGCTGGCGATGTTCGCGACGCTCTTCCTGGGCACCGTGCTGGCGATCTTCCTGACACTCGGGGTCGTGCGCGGCGACGCCGAGCGCGGCCTGCTCCAGCCGCTCGTCGTGCGCCCCGTCGGCCGCGGCGCGCTCCTGCTCTCGCGCTTCGCAGCCGCGGCGGGGGTGTGCGCGCTCTACGTCGCCGTCCTCTTCGCGATCGAGACGGTGACCACGGGCCTGATCGGCGGCTGGTGGCCGGACGACCCGGCTGCGGCCGGGGCCGAGCTCGCCTTCGCGGTCGTGATCGTGGTCGCGCTCTCGCTGCTGGGCTCGATCTTCCTGACCGCGACTGCCAACGGCATTGCCGTCTTCATGATCTTCGGCGGCGGCCTCGTCGCCGGACTGCTCGCTCAGATCGGCCGGGCGATCGGCTCGGACACCTTGCGTTCGATCGGCCGCTGGACGTCCTATGTGTTGCCGTTCGAGGCGCTCTACCAGGACGCCCTACACGTGATCACTTCGGGGACGACAGGTTTCGAGCGCTTCGCGCTGGAGCTGGGGCCGTTCGGCGGCTCCGCCGGCGGCGGCATCGGCGTGGTCCTCTGGGCGGCTGCGTATCTCGTGCTCGTCGGCGCCGTCGGCGTGGCCGCGTTCGGGCGGCGCGACCTGCCCTAGCTCAGGTCGCTTCGACCGGCCCTTCGCGCGCCGCCCGCCAGCGCGGTTCGAAGAAGGTCGCGAGTCCGATCGAGAGCACGTAGAGCACCACGAGCGGGATCACCGAGAGGATCGTTGTCACGGGATCGACGCCCGGGAGGATCACGCCGATCACGACCATGATGAACACGCCGACCCGCCAGGTCCGCCGCAGCATCGCCGCCGTCATGATCCGAAGACGGACGAGGCCGAGCACGAATACCGGCACCTCGAACGCCAGAGCCACGCCGATCAGAACGAAGGTGACGAAGCGGTAGTAGTCCTTCGCCCGCAGCAGGATGTCGTAGTGCGACGAGTCGTAGTTCGTCAGGAAGTGGATCGCCGGCGGCAGCACCACCCAGTACCCGAAGGCGAGCCCGCCCAGCCCGAGCACCGCGGCGAAGACGACCAGCATCGCCATCGAACGCTGGTAGTGCTCGGAGAAAGCGGGGGCGAGGAACGCCCACAGCTGCCAGAAGACGATCGGCAGCGCGATCACCAGCGCCGCCCAGAGGCTGACCCAGATCGACGTGCTGAAGGGCTCGATCGGGCTGAAGGTCACCGGCTTCCTCAGGTTGTCCGGCAGCGGCCGGTTCAGCCAGTCGAGGATCCGGCCGTGGAAGACATAGGTGACGATGAACGCGACCAGGATCGCTCCCAGCGCGATGAACAGCCGCGCGCGCAGCTCGCCCAGATGCTCGACGAGCGTCGCCTCCTCGCCGTGGCGGAGCCGCCGCGGGGGCCTCATCGACCTAGTTCGACGGCGGCCGGGTGTCGTCCGCGGACGGAGGCAGCTCGGGCTTGTCGTCCTTGCCGCTGATCGAGTCCTTGAACTCGCGCATTCCGCGACCCAACGACTTGCCCATCTCCGGGAGCCGCTTGGGACCGAACACCAGCAGTGCGACGATCAGGATGACGACCAAGCCAGTGATCCCGATTTCCGGCATGCACCAAGCCTAGCGTGTTTGGAGGCATCAGGGTGAGCGGGGAGGCGGACGCGTCGGCCGAAAGAGGTCGCTCGGCTAGACTCATTTGCGATGGCACTGCTGGAAATCAGGAACCTGCGCGTCTCCCACGAGGAGACCGGCAAGGAAATCGTCAAGGGGGTCGACCTGGCGGTCGACCTCGACGAGGTGCACGCAGTCATGGGCCCGAACGGCTCGGGGAAGTCGACGCTCGCGTACGCCCTGATGGGCCACCCGGCATACGAGATCACCGGGGGCGAGATCCTCTTCGAGGGGGAGAACCTGGTCGAGCTCGGCGCGGACGAGCGCGCGCAGCGCGGCCTCTTCCTGGCCTTCCAGTACCCGCACGCGGTGCCCGGCGTGACCGTCACCAACTTCCTGCGCTCCTCGATCAACGCGATCCGCAAGGCGCGCGCTGGCCAGGACGACCCGATCCCGATCCCCGAGTTCCGCAAGGAGCTGCTCGCGCGGATGGAGGAGCTGAACGTGACGCGCGAGCTCGCCCAGCGGTACATCAACGACGGCTTCTCGGGCGGCGAGCGCAAGAAGATGGAGATGCTGCAGCTCGCGATGCTGAAGCCGCGCCTGGCGGTGCTGGACGAGACCGACACCGGACTCGACATCGATGCGCTCAAGGTCGTCGGCAACGGGGTCAACCAGCTCGTGGGCCCGGAGATGGGGGCGCTCGTGATCACCCACTTCCCGCGCGTGCTCAACTACATCAAGGCCAACTACGTGCACGTCTTCGCCGACGGTCGGATCGTCGCCGAGGGCGGGCCGGAGTTGGCCCAGCAGCTCGAGGCCGAGGGGTATAAGGCCTTCATCCCGGAGATGGAAGAGGCAACGGCATGACCGAGAAGACGGAAACGCAGGTCGTCGCCGAGATCGGCGCCGACTACAAGTACGGCTTCCACGACGAGGAGAACTACTTCTTCAAGTCAGGGCGAGGGCTGTCCCGCGAGGTGGTCGAGGCGATCTCGTCGCACAAGGACGAGCCCGACTGGATGCGCAAGTTCCGGCTGAAGGCGCTCGACTACTTCGAGGCCCGCCCGCTGCCGCGGTGGGGCGGCGACATGACCGGCATCGACTTCGACAACATCTACTACTACATCCGCCCGACCGAGAAGCAGGCGCAGTCGTGGGAGGACCTGCCGCCGGACATCAAGAACACCTGGGACCGGCTCGGCATTCCCGAGGCAGAGCGGAAGTTCCTGGCCGGCGTCGGTGCGCAGTACGAGAGCGAGGTCGTCTACCACAAGCTCCAGGCCGACCTGGAAGCGAAGGGCGTGATCTTCCTCGATATGGACTCCGGCCTGCGCGAGCACGAGGAGCTGGTCAAGCAGTACTTCGGCAAGACGATCCCGCCGAACGACAACAAGTTCGCCGCGCTCAACTCGGCGGTCTGGTCCGGCGGGTCGTTCATCTACGTGCCGCCGGGCGTCTCGATCGAGATGCCGCTCCAGGCCTACTTCCGGATCAACGCCGAGAACATGGGCCAGTTCGAGCGCACGCTGATCATCGTCGACGAGGGTGCGTACGTGCACTACGTCGAGGGCTGCACCGCGCCGATCTACTCATCCGACTCGCTGCACTCGGCGGTGGTCGAGATCATCGTCAAGCCGGGCGGCCGGTGCCGGTACACGACGATCCAGAACTGGTCGACGAACGTCTACAATCTCGTCACCAAGCGGGCGGTCGCGTACGAGAACGCGACGATGGAGTGGGTCGACGGGAACCTCGGCTCGAAGCTGACGATGAAGTATCCGGCGATCTGGCTGATGGGCGAGGGCGCCCACGGGGAGGTGCTCTCGATCGCGTTCGCCGGCTCCGGCCAGCACCAGGACGCGGGCGGCAAGGCCGTCCATGTCGCGCCGAACACGTCGTCGGTGATCACCTCGAAGTCGATCTCCAAGAACGGCGGGCGCGCCGGCTATCGCGGGCTGCTCGAGGTCGCAAAGGGCGCGCACGGCTCGCGCTCGAAGGTCGTCTGCGACGCGCTGATCCTCGACGAGGAGTCGCGCTCCGACACGTACCCGTACATCCGGATCGACGAGAACGACGTCGACATCGGTCACGAGGCGACCGTCTCCAAGATCGGCGAGGAGCAGCTCTTCTACCTGATGTCGCGCGGGCTCTCCGAGGCGGAGGCGTCGGCGATGATCGTCTCCGGTTTCGTCGAGCCGATCACCAAGGAGCTTCCTCTGGAGTACGCGGTCGAGATGAACAGGCTGATCCAGCTCCAGATGGAGGGCTCCGTCGGGTGATCGACGCGCGTCGCGTCGACTTCATAGGTGTGCCGGTTCAGGATCTGGCTCGCGCCGACGCGTTCTATGGCGAGACGCTCGGCCTCCGGCGCAACCCGAACTCCGGCGAGCGCTGGGTCGAATACGAGACCGGCAACGTCACCATCGCGCTGATCTCGCCGAAGGCGATGGGGCCGGACTTCGAGGTGAAGCCGCACTCGACGCTGATCGCGCTCGGCGTGGACGACGTCGGCGAGTCGCGACGGAAGCTCGAGGCGGCGGGCGTCGAGTGCGGCGGGGAGACGATCGACTCGGGTGTCTGCCACATCGCCGGCTTCACCGACCCCGACGGGAACGCCTTCATCCTCCACCACCGTTACGCGCCGTTCGCGGACGGGACGGCGCCGTGAACGTCGAGCGGACGGATTTCGTGTCGGTGCCGGTGACCGACCTCGGTCGATCGACGGCCTGGTACCGCGAAGCGCTCGGGCTCCAGCAGGTCGGCTCGGGGGGATGGCCGGAGTTCCAGCTCGGAGAGAACGTGAGCGTGTACCTTCTCGACCCGACGAACATCGGCCAGGAGTTCCGCGGGCCGCACACCGCACCGATTGCGCTCCGCGTCCCCGACGTGGAGGCCGCGCGGGCGGAGCTCGAGGGCAGGGGGATCGAGTTCTTCGGGGAGACATTTGACACCGGTGTCTGCCACATGGCCCATTTCGCCGATCCCGACGGCAACGTCTGGATGCTGCACCGTCGCTACGCACCTCGTGACTGAGCGATGGAGGTGGAGCAGGTCGACTTCCTCACGATCCCGACGCGTGACACTGCGCAGGCGGTCGAGTTCTACCGCGACCTTCTCGGGCTTCCGGAGAGCGAGTTCACCGAGGGAGAGGTCGAGGCGCCGAACGTGACGCTGTCGTTCTGGGAACCCGAGGGGGACGGACTCGAGTTCAGGCCGAACGAGGCCGGATTCGCGCTACGAGTCGCGGACGTCGAGGCGGCCCGCACCGAGCTCGAGGCGAAGGGCGTCGAATTCGTCGGCGACATCTACGACTCGAAGGTCTGCCACATGGGCTTCTTCAAGGATCCGGACGGGAACGTCGTCATCCTCCACAGGCGCTATGCCCCTCGCACCGCGCGCTGAGCTCCTCGGGCGCTACCGCGAGCTGCCCCTGCCGGACACGACGCAGGAGGCCTGGCGGTTCACCGACCTGACCGGCTTCGACCCCGAAGCATTCGGCTCGAACGGCCACGTCCCAGGGACAGTCCCCGGGACGATGCTCGACATCGACGTGTCCGGCCTGGCCCACGTCACCGAGAGCGGGATCGAGATCGAGCAGGCGCCGGACGGCATCACCTTCGAGCCGCTGACCGAGCACGAGCTGCTGGGAACGCTCGTCGGTAGCGACGACAAGTTCACCGCGCACAACGCCGCCAGCTGGCAGCACGGGCTGCTGGTTCGCGTCCCGAACGGCGTCGAACTCGCCCAGCCGCTCTACGTCAAGATCGCGAACTCGGCTCCCGAGGGTGCACTGTTCTGGCGTCTGCTCGTGATCGCCGAGGCGGGCGCGCGCTTCAGTCTGATCGAGGAGTACGCGTCGGCCTCGCCCGAGCTCGCCGCCTACTCGAACGCGGCGGTCGAGCTCTTCGTCCGGCAAGGCGCGAAGCTCGAGTACGTCTCGCTGCAGAGCCTCTCGCGCGGGACGTGGCACTTCGCCACCCACCATGCCCGGGTCGAGCGTGACGCGGAGCTCGACTGGGTCGCCGGCGGCTTCGGCTCGCGGAAGGGGAAGACGCGGATCCAGAACGACCTCGCCGGCCAGGGCGCGACCTCGCGCGTGACCGGCGCCTACTTCGCCGACGGCGACCAGCATCTCGACTATGACACCTTCCAGGAGCACATCGCACCGAACACGACGTCGGACTTCGCGTTCAAGGGTGCGCTGCGCGACCAGGCGACGACCGTGTGGCGCGGGATGATCCGCGTCGAGCACGAGGCGCAGAAGACGAACGCCTACCAGGAGAACCGCAACCTGCTCCTCTCCGATCAGGCGCATGCGGACTCGATCCCGGGCCTGGAGATCCTCGCGAACGACGTGCGCTGCACGCACGGCGCGACACTCGGCCAGGTCGACCGCGAGCAGCTCTTCTACCTGATGTCCCGCGGCCTCTCGCGGCCGGAGGCCGAGCGGCTGATCGTCCGCGGGTTCTTCCAGGACGTGCTCGACCGGATCGAGCTCGAGCCGGTCCGCGAGGCGCTGGCCGACGCGCTCGAGGCGCGGATCCCGCAGGGCTAGACGCGCGGCGCGAGGCGGACTCTGAAACGGCCGCTCGGCCGCCAGTGGTAGCGGTTGAACTCGGGCGGTCCGTCCCGCACGACCGACCAGTCGTAGTCGTTGCACAGCTGCGCCACGAAGGTGCTCGCGAGCTCGATGGTGACCGTCTCGCCGATGCAGCGGTGCTCCAGCCGCCCGAAGGGCGAGTACTCGTAACGTGAGAAACGCCGGCCGGCGAACCGGTCCGGGTCGAACGCATCCGGGGCGGCGAAGACCGTCGGGTCGCGGTGGCTCTCGCGCACGCACAGACGGATGAACCACCCGGCGGCACGTCGTGTCCCTCGATGCGGACCGGCTCCAGGACTTGCCGCTGGACGAACTCGCTCTGGTGGAGCGTCTCGAGGACAACGCGGCGCGCGGCGTCGTGGGTGGCGTCCGCTCGTATGCGCAGACACCAGTCCGGGTGATCGCCGAGCATCCTTCATGATCCAGTGCTCGAGGCTGGCGACGTCGACGGACGCCGTGCGCAGGACCAGCACGAGATTGCGCGTGACGTTCGGGTCGCCGAGTGCGTCGGGGTGGGATCGGTCGAGCTCTGCCCGTGCCGCGGCGAGGACCCCGAGACGTAGCAGGCGGCGCACCGGCCGGCCCAGTCTCGCAGGGGGAATCGCCTAGTAGAAGACCGTCCGCGTCAGGTGATGCGGGTAGTGCGTCCGGTGGAACGGCACCCACAGCCGCGCGTCCACCTGAGGAACGATCACCCGGAGCTCGGTTGGGCGGAGCTCGTTCACGCGTGTCGTCAGCTCGTCGCAGGCGTAGATCGTGTGCGCCCGGATCTCCACTTCCCACGGCGAGCCCGCCTCGATCAGCCGACCCTTTCGGATCGCATTCTCGAGCTCGTCCGAGTACTGCGTGATCCCGAGCACCCGGAGTGCCGCCGGCACGATGTAGTCGGCGAAGGCGGTGAGACGGTCGAGATCCTCGAACTCGGTGCCGCCGGGCAGCGTCGCCTGCAGGATCCAGACCGAGAGCTGCGCGAGCTTCCAGAAGCGCACGGTCTCGCCCGCGTACGTGGCGATGTCGTCGAAGCGCGGGAAGTCGCGCGTCAGCACCTCGAGGAAGCCGTTGCCGCCGTCGTACAGCCGGCGCGGGCTCGAGGCGAGCACGCTCGAGAACCGCCCGTCGTAGCGCTCGACCAGACTCGCACCGACCTCGCGCCAGGTCCTGGCCCGCTCGTCGAGGAGCTGCAGCTCCGCGTTGCCGCCGCGAAAGATCCTGCGCAGGTCGTTCTCCGTGACTTCGGCCAGCCAGGCACCGTCGAGCACCGGTATGTCCTCTGCGAGCGCCCGCTGGATGCAGAAGTGCATTCCGTCCGCGTCGGCCAGGGCGCGGCCGTCGTGGACGACCTCCCAGCGATCCCTGGTCGCAAAGTCCGTGAAGGCGAAATTGATGCAGGTCGCAGTCAGGACGAAGTCGACGATCTCCTCACGGTCGAGCTCGAGCGGGAAGGGGCGGATGAACGCCGGGGGCGGGAGCTCCTCGTACGCCATCCAGCCCGCGTGGTCGGCGAGGCGATCGAGGTCGATCGTGACGTCTTGCGACGCCTCGACCACCGGCAGCACGGAGTCGAGCACCGGATGGGCCATCGGCGCATTCGACCACAAGCCGGTTCGCCGCCGCGACCGAGATGGCGGGCGCGGCTCACTCGTTTGCTCGGATGCGAACCGGGTCGGGGAACGGGGCTCGCAGGTGAAACCGGCGTTCCCCCGCGACCACGCCGGTACGATGGACACATGGCGGTGACGACGACTCCGAAGCTCGACGCGCACAAGCTGCGTGCCGACTTCCCCGTCTTCGAGCAGCCGATCCACGGCAAGCCGCTCGCCTTCCTCGACTCGGCGGTCACCTCCCAGAAGCCGCGGCAGGTGCTCGACGCGATGCGCGACTTCTACGCCACCTCGTACTCGAATGTGCACCGCGGCGTCTACACGCTGTCCGAGCGCGCGACCGAGGGCTACGAGGGCGCCCGCGAGAAGGTGCGCGCGTTCCTGAACGCGCCGTCCACCCGTGAGGTGATCTTCACCCGCCAGGCGACCGAGGCCCTCAACCTCGTCGCCTATGCCTGGGGCCTCGACAACCTCGGCCCGGGCGACCTCGCTCTGGTCACCGAGCTCGAGCACCACTCCAACTTCGTGCCCTGGCAGCAGATCGCGCGCCGCACGGGCGCCGACTTCCGGATGCTGCCGATCGACGACCTCGGAGAGCTGCGGATGGACCTGCTCGACGAGGTCGCCGGCGACGCGCGGGTCAAGGTCGTCGCCGCGAACCTCGTCTCCAACTCGCTCGGCACGATCAACCCGATCGAGCGGCTCGCCGCCTGGGCGCACGAGCGCGGGGCGATCATGGTCGTGGACGCTGCCCAGGCCGCGCCGCACCGTCGGATCGACGTGCAGACGCTCGGTGCCGATTTCGTCGCCTTCTCCTCGCACAAGATGTGCGGCCCGACCGGCGTGGGCGTCCTCTGGGGACGCCGCAAGCTGCTCGAGGCGATGTCGCCGTTCAACTACGGCGGCTCGATGATCCGCTCGGTCAAGGTCGAGGAGACGCTCTGGAACGAGCTGCCGTACAAGTTCGAGGCGGGCACGCCGGCGATCGCCGAGGCATACGGGCTGGGCGTCGCGATCGACTACCTGGAGGAGATCGGGCTCGAGCCGATCGAGCAGCACGAGCACGAGCTGGCCGAGTATGCGCTCGAGCGCCTGGCCGAGCTGCCGTTCGTGACCGTCTACGGACCGCCGCCCGACCGGCGTGTCGGGCTCGTCTCGTTCAACGTCGAGGGCGTCCACCCGCACGACGTCGCCCAGGTGCTCGACTGGGAGGGCGTCGCCATCCGCGCCGGCCACCACTGCTGCCAGCCGCTGATGACCCGGCTGGGCGTGGCGGCGACGAACCGCGCGAGCTTCTACCTGTACACGATCCCCGAGGAGATCGACCGCCTCGTCGAGGGGCTGCAGAAGGTCAAAGAGGTCCTCGGATGAGTGAATTCGACCAGCTCTACCGCGAGGTCATCCTCGACCACTACAAGAACCCGCGCGGGCACGGGGTGATGGAGCACGCCGACGCCGAGGCCGAGGGCCAGAACCCGCTGTGCGGCGACGAGGTCTCGATCTACGTCGCGTTCGGCGAGGACGGGGACACGATCGACGACGTGACGTTCTCCGGCCGTGGCTGCGCGATCTCCCAGGCGGCGACGTCGATGCTCACCGAGATGGTCAAGGGGCGGAAGGCGAGCGAGGTGGCGGCGATGCCGAAGGAGGAGCTGCTCGAGGAGATCGGTATCCCGCTGACGCCGGTGCGGCTCAAGTGCGCGATCCTCGGCCTGACCACGCTCCGGCTCGCACTCCACAAGGGCAAGGGCACGCCGCTGCCCGAAGGCCTCGCCGAGCTCGAAGACCTCGAGCTCGAGTAGCGCAGCTGTCTTGCGCCGCGTGCCGACGGGACCCGCATTCGGCTCTGGTGGCCTGGCGATCGGTCGCCGGAGCCGGGCTTTGCCCGGCGGGAGGCCACCCGCGAACGATGGTTCGATTCGGCAAAGGAGGGGGCCCGTGGGGGAACCACGGGTTCCCCCACGCTAAGTGCCCGAGCTCGACGTCTGCCCGGTCGACGAACTGCCGCCGGGGGAGATGAAGATCGTCACGGCCGGGCTCGTGTCGGTCGGCGTCTACAACCTCGACGGGGTCTACTACGCGATCGAGGACCGCTGCTCCCACGACGACGGGCCGCTCTGCGAGGGCGAGTTCGACTCCGAGACCGCCGTGGTGGTCTGCCCTCGCCATGGCGCGAACTTCGACATCCGCAGCGGCGAGGCGCTGACGCTGCCCGCGTTCGAGCCGGTGTCGACCTACCCTGTCCGGGTCGTCGACGGGATGGTCAGGATCGAGCTCGCCTAGGGATCCTCCCCGCGAGGGACTGTCTCGGCGCAGTTCTGGCGGCGCCAGGCTGTCCGAATCGGACATGGCAGGGGTCTGACCCTTGCGATCGCAAAAGGTTGCCGATTCCGTAACGATTCACGCGTGCTCGACGATCGCGTGCGCGCCGTACTCTCCCGTCTCGCGGAGGAGGACGCAGACGAACGTGCACGCGGCCTTCTCCAGGAGCTCCGCGCTCGTGCGGTCTCGCCGACGACCGGACGGTTCCTGTTCGCGCTGGTCGCGCCGCAGAGCGCGTGCGAGGTGCTCGAGATCGGCGGCTCGCGCGGCTACTCGACGATCTGGCTGGCGGCCGGCGCCCGAATCCTCGGCGGCAGGGTGGTCTCGCTCGAGCACGACACTGCGAAATGCGAGGCCTGGCATCGCAACATCGAGGAGGCCGGTCTGACCGAGTGGGCCGACCTCGTCGAGGGCGACGCCAGGGAGAACCTGCCGGCGATCGAGGACATCTTCGACGTCGTCTTCATCGACGCGGAGAAGGAGGACTACGAGCAGTACTTCGAGCTCAGCCGGCCGAAGATCGAACCCGGCGGGCTGGTCGTCGCCGACAACGTGCTCTCCCACGAGGAGACGCTCGGCGCCTACTCGCGCGCCCGGCAGGCCGACCCCGGCCTGGTGAGCGTGACCGTGCCGCTCGACCGTGGCCTGGAACTCAGCGTCGTCCTGACCGAGTCGCTAGAGTGAGATCACCGCGGAAAGGAGGTGGTCCGACTTGAGCGATGACAGTACGGGCAGTGGAGGTGCCAGCCGGTAGGGGCGTGTCCCCGGACCTGAAGAGGGGAATCGCCTAGCCAGCGTAGGGGACTCGCTGTGAGCGCCGCCGCCCTCGTAGACAGGGTGGCAGGAAGCGCCCCTGCTAGTACAGGCTGGTGACCGGATACGAGGGCCGCTTTCGAGCGGCCCTCGGTCTTTCTCGATGGTCGATCATCAGGGGCCGGAGCCGGCGTCCAGCAGGCTGCTGATGTCGTACCCCTTGTCCTTGTAGGCCTGCTGGAGCTGGATCAGCGACTGGATCGACTTCGCTCCGAAGAGCGCGGCGATGGCCGCCGACGGGTCCTTCGCGTCGTCGATCGTGGTCACGATCGACGGGAGGTCGTCGGCGAGGCCGCGCATCGCCGCCACCAGCCGCGTGTGCAGGTCCGCGACCGCTGCAGGCGGGTTGAGTGCCTCGACCCTCCGCGCGAACGAGCGCAACGACTGCTGGAGCTTCGGGACGTCGCTCTTCTTCAGCGTCGTGGACGCGCCGATCGACTGCCTGAGCTCGGCGCCGACGTCGTTCGAGAGCTGCTGGAGCTTGGCCTGGTACTGCGCCTTGGTCAGCGGCTTGCTCGCCTGGTCGTTGCCACCGCCGCCGCAGCCGGCGGCGACGAGACCGAGTGCGACGACGAGAACGAGAGCCCCTCGCACGCCGCGACCCTACCTCACGCCGCGCGCCGTAGCTGCTCGTCGAGCCCGATCGGCTCGATGCCGAAAACCTCGCGGGCAGGCGCCGGGTCGCCCACGTTGTCGCCGGCCTCCAGCATCGTCAGCTGGTCGCGGGTGAGCAGCGGGCGGGGCAGGTGCTCGGCGACCGCGGCGCCCGCCCGCGCGAGCGAGATGGGCACGTGCGCCCGGCGCCGTTGCTTCCCCAGTGTGTTTGCGATCCGTTCGTACAGCTCGTTCCAGGTCACGCGGTCGGGCCCGACGAGGTCGAACGTCCGGTTCGCCGCCGTTCCCGGCAGGTCGATCGCAGCTGCGAAGTGTGCGGCCACGTCCTCGACCCAGATCGGCTGGAGCCGCCGCTCGCCGCTGCCCAGGACGGGTGTGACCGGCGACCAACGGACCTGCCGGACGAAGAGCGGCAGGACGCCCCCGTCGCGGCCGAAGACGAAGCTGGGGCGGAAGACGACGTGCTCGATGCCCGAATCGCGGACGGCCTCCTCCATCGCCCACTTCGCCTCGTAGTACGGGACGAGGGCCCTCGTCTGCTCGGAGACGCCGAGGGCGCTCATCAGCACGAACCGGCGCGCGCCCGCCGCCTTCGCCGCGGCGATCGCGTTCTGGGTTCCTCCGGTCATCACCCGGTCGAACTCCGCCCGGCTGCCGGCGATGATCGCAACCAGGTGGACCACTGTCTCGCAGCCCTCCGCGGCCCGTCGCATGCTCTCCGCGTCGGTCACGTCCCCCTGCACGACCTCACAGCCCCATGCCCTCAGCGTCCCGGCGTGGCCGGGCTTGCGGACGAGGCAGCGGACGTCGCGCTCCTGGGCGCGCAGCATGTGTACGACCTTCGGCCCGACGAACCCGGTGCCGCCGGTGACCAGGATCACGTCTGGAAGTTGCGCCAGTAGCGGCTGGGAGTCGGGCCCTGCTGTCCCTGGTACTTCGAGCCGAGGCCGTCGCTGCCGTAGGGCGCGGACGCCGGCTCGGACAGTTGCACGAACGAGAGCTGGCCGATCTTCATGCCGTGGTAGATCGTGATCGGCAGGTTGGCGACGTTGGAGAGCTCGAGCGTCACGTGGCCGTCCCAACCCGGGTCGATGAAGCCGGCGGTCGAGTGGATCAAGAGCCCGAGCCTCCCCAAACTCGACTTCCCCTCCAGTCGGGCAACGAGATCGTCCGGCAGCCGCACGCGCTCGAGCGTCGAGCCGAGCACGAACTCGCCCGGGTGGAGGATGAACGGCTCGCCGTCGACCTGCACGAGCTCGGTCAGGTCTTCCTGCTCCTGCTTCACGTCGATGAACGGATACCGCGAGTTCCGGAAGACGCGGAAGTACCGGTCGACGCGGACGTCCACGCTGGACGGCTGGAGGAGGCCGGGGTCGTAGGGGTCGATCTCGATGCGGCCCTCGGCGAGCAGCCGCTCGATCGTGCGGTCGGAGAGGACCACGCCGCCGATTCTACGTCGGCGGCGCGGCAGGAATCGATTCCCCTTTTCTATTCGAGACAGGCGGCGGCGAGATCCATGACGCCGTAGGTCGGCTGGTACAGGTAGCAGCCGACGCGCGGCGAGATGAACTCGCGGACGTTGCCGTTGTACATCGACGTAGAAGAAGTTCATCGCCATGCGCGCGACGAAGTCGGGGGCGACGCGCGTCAGCTTCACTGTCAGCTTCTCGCCGTTGACCGTGACGCCGGACGCCTGCATCGCCTTCTTGTTCACCACCGCGTCCGCTCCGACCACGTCGCTCAGGAAGGTGACGGCGTGCGACTGCAGCGCCGGCGAGAGGTCGCGGTTGATCATGTGTGCGAACGGCTGCGCGGCGACCTCTTCGCCCGTGTTGAACTTGAAGCCCTTGCGGATGGTGAAGGTGTAGGCCTTGCCGTCCGACGAGACGGCCGGCAGCGCAGTGGCGGCCCCGGGGATGACGATCGTTCCAGGGAGGCCCGACTTGTCCGGGTAGTTCACGAGCTTGAGGCAGGTCGCGTCGAGGATCGCCCAGCCGGTGTTCTCGTAGTCGATCGCCGGGTCGATCGACTGGGCGTCGGTGGTGGAGACGTTGACCTG
Organism: uncultured Actinomycetes bacterium; assembly: GCA_963775695.1. Taxonomy (GTDB): domain Bacteria; phylum Actinomycetota; class Thermoleophilia; order Gaiellales; family Gaiellaceae; genus DATBLE01. The sequence goes on from CAVZJU010000001.1 coordinate 442,113, forward strand.
GAGCGTCCCACCCCCGGTCGCGGTGGTGGTCGCGGCCGTGGCGGTCGACTCCTCCTTCGCGCTGTTGCTGCTGCCGCCGCAGCCGGCGAGCACGAGCAGCGTGGCTCCGACTGCGAACACGGCCGCCGACGCGAACAACCGGGTCGTCTTCATCGGCGCCTCCTTGGTGGGCAGATACGAATTGTTACGAACGGTTCCCGATCCGGTCGCTGAGCTATCGTGATCCTGTGGCGACGACACGCTCGATCGAGCTTCGCACCGAGGTCCCGGGACCGCGCTCGCGCGCGATCCTCGAGCGCAAGGAGCGCGTGATCGCCGCGCCGCTGGCCGTCGCGTTCCCGATCATGGCCGCATCCGCGCGCGGCGCCCTGCTCACCGACGTCGACGGCAACACCTTCGTCGACTTCACCGGGGGCGTCGGCTGCCTGAACGTCGGTCACTCGCATCCGCAGGTGGTCGCGGCCGCCGCGGAACAGCTCGCCCGCTTCGCCCACACCGACTTCACGATCGTCCCGTACGAGCCGTACGTCGAGCTGGCGGAGCGGCTGCTGGAGCAGTCGCCGTTCACCGGCCCGGCGAAGGCGGCGTTCTTCAACGCCGGCACGGAGGCGGTCGAGAACGCGGTCAAGTTCGCGCGGAGCTTCACCGGCCGCCCCGCGGTGATCGCGTTCGAGGGCGGCTTCCACGGCCGCACGTTGCTCTCCCTGTCGCTGACCTCGAAGACTCATCCCTACAAGGCGGGTCTGGGCCCGTTCGCGCCCGAGGTCTACCGGGTGCCGTTCGCGAACGACTACCGCGGGCCTGACGCGGGCGCGGCCCTGGAGGCGCTCCAGCGCGCGCTGGTCACCCAGGTCGCGGCCGAGACGGTGGCGGCGATCGTCGTCGAGCCGGTCCAGGGCGAGGGCGGCTTCGTGGTCGCGCCGCAGGAGTTCATGGAGGGAATCCGCCGGATCTGCGACGACAACGGCATCGTCATGGTCGTCGACGAGGTGCAGACCGGTTTCGGCCGGACGGGGAAGCTCTTCGCGATCGAGCACTACGACGTCGAGCCGGATCTGATCACCGTGGCGAAGTCGATTGCGGCGGGCCTTCCGCTGTCGGGCGTGCTCGGCCGCGCGGACATCATGGACGCTCCGGGCCAGAATGCGGTCGGCGGCACCTACATCGGCAATCCCGTCGCCCAGGCCGCTGCCATTGCCGTGCTCGACGTCTTCGACGAGGAGGGTGTCGTCGAGCGGGCCGCCGCGGTCGGCGAGACGATCCGGGCCCGCATGCTGGAGTGGCAGGAGCGCCACGAGGAGATCGGCGACGTCCGCGGGCTGGGTGCGATGCTGGCGATCGAGCTCGTGCACGACCGCGAGTCGAAGAATCCCGCGCCCGAGCTCGTCGCCGCCGTCTCCGACGAGGCGTTCCGCAACGGGCTGCTGCTCCTCAGCGCCGGGACCTACTCGAACGTCATCCGCGTTCTCGTTCCGCTGACGATCGAGGATGCGGAGCTGGCGGAGGCACTCGGGGTCTGGGAGCAGGCGCTCGAGCGCGTCCTCGACTAGCCCGGCGGGCGCGGGCATCGGCGCGTAGGCGCGCCGGCGCAGGGAAAATCCCGGCAATGGTCGGCGAGGTGGTCGCGGAACGGTACGAGCTCGAGGAGCTCGTCGGCAGCGGCGGGATGTCGAGCGTCTACCGTGCCCGCGACCGGTTGCTCGAGCGTCAGGTCGCGATCAAGGTGCTGCACGAGCACTACTCGCGCGACGACGACTACGTCGAGCGGTTCCGGCGCGAGGCGCGCGCGGCGGCCAAGCTCTCGCACCCGAACATCGTCACCGTGATCGACCGCGGTGAGGCCGAAGGCCGCCAGTTCATCGTCTTCGAGTACGTCGACGGCGAGAACCTCAAGCAACTGGTGACGAGCAGGGGGCGGCTGCCGGTGCGCGACGCGCTCGAGCTCGGAATCCAGATCGGGCGGGCGCTCGCCTTCGCCCACGCCCAGGGGCTCGTCCATCGCGACGTGAAGCCGCAGAACGTCCTCCTCGGCGGTGGAGACGTGAAGGTGACCGACTTCGGCATCGCCCGATCCATCGACGTACCGGTGGGCCTGACGCAGACCGGGACGGTTCTCGGGACGAGCGAGTACATCTCGCCCGAGCAGGCGACCGGACGCCAGGTCGACGCCCGCACCGACATCTACTCGCTCGGCGCGGTGCTCTACGAGCTGCTCGCCGGACAGCCGCCGTACTCGGGCGACAGCTTCGTCGCGGTGGCCATGCGGCACGTGAGCGACCCGGTCCCGAGCATCACCCACGCGCGGCCTGACGTCCCGCTGCGTGTGGACGCAGCTCTGCGCCGAGCGATGGCCAAGGATCCGGACGACCGCTTCCCGACGATGGACGAGCTCGTCGCCGAGCTCTCCGCCTGCCTCGCGGGCCTCGGCGACCTCGACGACGACCGGACCGTGATCTCCGCTCCTCCGGTGCAGCCGCGCACGCGGCCGCAGCGCCGTCGTCGTCGGTGGTCGCCGCTCGCGGTCTTGCTGGTCGCAGTGGCGGCAGTGGCCGTCGCCGTGGGCGCCTACTACGGCGTGCGAGGCACGGGCTCCTCCGGCGGAGGCGGGAGCGGCCCCGGGGGTGCCGCCGTCCACCTGGTCGCATCGAACGCGTACGACCCTCAGGGGGACGGCCAGGAGCACGACGAGGAGGTCCCGAACGCGACCGACGGCGATCCCGCGACCTACTGGGAGACGGAGGACTACCGTGGGCGGGTGGACTTCGGCGGTCTCAAGAACGGCGTCGGGATCGTCTTCGACGCCGGCCGTCCGGTGAAGCTCGGCTCGCTGACAGTCGTCACCGACACGCCCGGCTACGTCGCGAGGGTCGAGGCCGGCTCGTCGCCCACCGGTGGCTTCGCGCCGGTCTCGCAGTCGCAGACGGTCGGGCGGAGCACGTCCTTCGGGCTCTCCGTCGACTCCGCGCGACGGTACTACCTCCTCTGGATCACGCGGCTCGCGCCCGGCTACCCGCGCAGCCACGTCAACGAGGTGACGGCGCACTGATTCGGAAGTAGACTCGCCCCGATCGCGATGAAATCTGACCCGAAGATCGCCGCGATGGAAAAGGTGCCGCTGTTCGCGCGGTGCTCGAAGAAGGAGCTGGCGAGCATCGCGAGCCTGGCCGACGAGGTCGACCTTCCCGCCGGGAAGGTGCTCACCACAGAAGGCGATCGCGGGCGGGAGTTCTTCATCCTCCTGGAGGGCAGCGCCGACGTCCGCAGCGACGGTCGCCAGCTGCCGTCCCTCGGTGAGGGCGACTTCTTCGGCGAGATCGCCCTCGTCACGGACAAGGCGCGGACCGCGACCGTGACCGCGGCCGGCCCGATCCGGGCGCTGGTGATCACCGACCGCGCGTTCCGGGAGCTCCTGCGCAACTCTCCGGAGATCCAGGGCAAGGTGCTGGCGGCCGTGGCCGACCGCCTCGCAGCGACATTGTGATCCGCCTCTAGTCCGAAGTTCCCTGCAATAACGTTCGTCTGAGTGGCCGCGATCCGGCTCCGTTGCTTGGATCGCGGCCTCTCTTCGGCTGGATTGTGTGGTCAGTAGTTATCCGTCCGGTGGGTCTGGGATCATGTGTGCATGGGCAGGAAGCCGCGCGCCGAGGGCCCCTTCCACGTGGTTACGACAAGGCGGCAGGGGCCGCATCGCGAGTACGTCGCGCATCTGCTCCGGCGCTCCTACCGCGAGGGCGGCAAGGTCAAAAAGGAGACGGTTGCCAACCTCTCGCACCTGCCCGACGAGGTGATCGCGCTGATCCGCGGCGCGCTGCGCGGCCAGCGGTTCGTGGCTGCCGGGGAGGCGCTTCGGGTCGAGCGTTCGCTGCCGGCGGGGCACGTCGAGGCGGCGCTTCTGATGGCACGGCGGCTCGAGCTCGCCCGCCTGCTCGACCGGTCGCCGTCGCGCGAGCGGGCGCTCTGCCTGGCGATGCTCATGCAGCGGCTGCTCGGCCCCGGCTCGAAGCTGGCGATGTCGCGCGCCTTTGCGCAGTCGACGCTCGCGGCGGAGCTCGGCGTCGAGGACGCGGACGAGGACGAGCTGTACGCGGCGCTCGACTGGCTGCTCGCTCGGCAGGGGCGGATCGAGCGGGCACTCGCCCGCCGGCACCTGCAGGGCGGCACGCTCGTGCTCTACGACGTCTCCTCCTCCTACTTCGAGGGCCACAGCTGTCCGCTGGCGCAGCTGGGTTACTCCCGCGACGGGCGGCGCGGCACGCCGCAGATCATCTACGGCCTGCTCTGCGCGCCGGACGGCTGCCCGGTCGCGGTCGAGGTGTTCGAAGGCGCGCTGCACGACGACAAGACGCTGCCGGCCCAGATCGCAAAGCCGAAAGAGCGCTTCGGGCTGGCCGCGGTGATCGTCGTCTCCGACCGCGGCATGGTCACCAAAGCCAACCTCGAGTTGCTCCGCGAGAGCGAGGGCGCCACCTGGATCACGGCCCTGAAAGCGCCGCAGGTGAAGAAGCTCGTCACCGCTGGCGCGCTGCAGCTATCGCTCTTCGACGAGCACAACCTGGCCGAGATCGTCGCTGACGACTATCCCGGCGAGCGGCTGGTCGTGTGCCGCAACCCGCTCGTCGCCGCCGAGCGGGCGCGCAAGCGCAACGACCTGCTCCAAGCGACCGAGCGCGCGCTCGCCGAGATCCAAGGCCGTGTCGCCCAAGGCACGCTCCGCGGCGAGGCCGCGATCGGGCTCGCCGTCGGCGCGATCTGGAACCGCTGGCGCGTCCGCAAGCACTTCCAAGTCGCGATCACCGACACCAGCTTCGCCTTCGAGCGCAAAACCGAGCAGATCGAAGCGGAAGCGGCGCTCGACGGCATCTACGTGCTCCGCACCAGCGTCACCGCCGCCGCACTCGACGCAACCGACGTCGTACGCGCCTACAAGCAGCTGAAAGAGGTCGAGAAAGCCTTCCGCACGCTCAAAGGCCCGCTCGAGCTGCGCCCGATCCACCACCGCCTCGAAGACCGCGTCCGCGCGCACGTCTTCCTCTGCATGCTCGCCTACTACCTCGCCTGGCACCTGCGCCAAGCCTGGAAACCGCTCCTCTTCGACGACGAGCAGCCACCGCTGCAGACCGACCCGGTCGCCAAAGCGCGCCGCTCTCCACAGGCAGAACAGAAGGCACGCAGCAAACGCACCATCACCGGCGAGCGCTGCCACTCGCTCCCCACCCTGCTCGACGAGCTCGCCACCCGCACCCGCAACACCATCCACCTCCACGGCGGCCGCAGCTTCGACCAGCTCACCCAGCCGACCCCGACCCAGGCCCGCGCGCTCGCGCTGATCGACAACTACACGCTCACGACGTAGTCACGAACGATCCAGGCGCCGCAGCCCGCGACCCCGCACCAGAAGCGAAAAACCGTCTGCCGCCTCAGGGGAACTTCGGTCTAGTAGCTGAGCCTGCTGCGGCGCTCGTGCCGTTCGAGCGCGAGCTCGACCAGCCGGTCGAGCAGCTCCGGGTAGGTGATCCCCGAAGCCTCGAAGAGCTTCGCGTACACGCTGGTCGAGGTGAACCCGGGAATCGTGTTCAGCTCGTTGACGAGCACCTCGCCGTCGCCCGTGACGAAGCAGTCGACCCGCGCCATTCCCTCGCACTCGGTGGCGACGAAGGCCTGCACTGCGAGCTGCTGGACGCGGGCGGTCTGGTCGGTCGTGATCCGGGCGGGAACGACCAGGTCCATCTCGCCTTCGTCGTACTTGGCCTCGTAGTCGTACCACTCGTTGCGGGTGACCACGATCTCGCCGACGAGCGACGCGAACGGCTCGCGGTTGCCGAGCACGCCGACCTCGACCTCGACGCCGGAGACGAACTCCTCGACGAGGACCTTCTCGTCGTGGCGGAAGGCGAGCTCGACCGCGGCCCGGAGCTCCTCGTCGTCGTGCGCCTTCGAGATCCCGACCGACGAGCCGAGTCGCGCCGGCTTGACGAAGACCGGGTAGCCGAACGGATTCTCTGGTGCGGCGCCGTTCCGCAGCGTCACGTTGCACGCGACCGGGATCCCCTGGTCGCGCATGATCGCCTTGAAGAGATCCTTGTCCATGCACACGGCAGAGGCGGCGTGGTCGGCGCCGATGTACGGGACGCCGGCCATCTCCAGCAGCCCCTGCAGGCGACCGTCCTCGCCGAACGGGCCGTGCAGGATCGGCAGGACGACCTCGACACCGGCCAGGGTGGCCGCGACCTCTCCCGACGCGGCCGGGACGGGCAGCTGCGGTGCGTCCACGGCAGGGGCGGCACCACCCGGGCCCAGAGCTCGCGGGACGGATCCGGAGGGCAAGGCCCAGCGGCCGTCCTGGTCGATCTCGAGCGTGACCACCTCGTAGCGCTCCGGGTCGAGGGCCTCGATGACCGATCCTGCCGAGGCCAGGGAGACCGGATGCTCCGACGAGCGCCCGCCCATCAGGACCGCAACCCGACGCCGGGTGCTCACGGGACCGGAGTCGTGCCGAGCGTGGTCGTGTCGGTCGTGGTCGTGTCGGCCGTCGTGGTGGTCGTCGTCGGCACCGTCGTCGTTGCGGGCGGCGTGTAGTGGCCCACCGTGATCGTCACCGCCGTACCGGGCGTGGCCGACGTCCCGGCGCCGGGCGTCTGGAACAGGACTATGCCGTCCAGAGACGGGTCCTGGACGTCGCTCGTGTCCACGACCACCTTGAAGCCGGAGTTGCGCAGGGTGGCGATCGCGTCGGTCCGCGAGAAGCTGGAGACGTCGGGGATCACCGACTCGGTGGGGCCCTTGGAAACGTACAGCGTCACCGTCGAGCCTTTCGCGGCGAGGCTGTTCGCGGGCGGGTCTTCCTGTACGACCGTGCCCTTGGGGTCGTTCGAGTCGACGTCGCGGCGCGCGACCGCGAAGCCCGCGCCCTGGAGCTGGGCGGCGGCCTGCTCGTAGGGCACGCCGACGACCGGTGGGATCGCCACCGGCTTCGGGCCCTCGGAGACGTTGATCCGCACCTTCGTGCCCTTGACGACCCGTGTCCCGGCGGGGGGATCCTGGCCGGTGACCGTCCCGGTCTCCTTCTCCGAGTTGATGCGGTGGACGTCTGCCTCGAGGCCTCGTCCCGCGATCGCAGCGACCGCGTCGGTCGCCTGGTCGCCGATCACCCCCGGCACGTCCACCTTCGGCAGCCCCTCCGAGACCACGATCGTCACCGGGTTGCCCTTGTCGGTTCGGGTGCCGGCCGACGGGTCCTGCGAGACGACGTAAGTCTCGGGCACCTTGTCGTCCGGCCTGCGGATGATGTGCGGCTTCAGCCCGGCGTTGCGGATGTTCGTGACCGCGAGGACCTCTTTCGTCCCCTGGACGTAGGGCACGGCGACCGGCTTGGTCGCCTCCAGCTGGTCCTGCACCTTCGTGTACACGTACCAGCCGCCCGCGACAGCGGCCGCCACCAGGATCGCGGCAAGCAGCCAGGGCCAGAACGAGCGGCGGCGGCTCGGCTCGTCGTACTCGTAGAAGCCGGTCGGCGGGCCGTAGGCCGGGGGCTGCGTGGAGCCGGGCGGTCGGCGAACCACCTCGGTGGGGGCGGCCGAGATCGCGGTCGCCGCGCCCACGCCGCTCAAGACGTGCGTCGCCGCCTCTTCGGTCTCGGGCGCGACCGCCTGGCCGCGTGCCGCCCGGGCGAGGTCGGCATCCATCGCCTCGGCGGTCTGGTAGCGGTCCTCGGGCCGCTTGGCCAGCGCCCGAAGGACGATCGAGTCGAGTTCGTGCGGCACCTCGGGACGCTGCTCCGAGGGCGGCTCCGGGATCGCCGAGAGGTGCTTCATCGCGATCTCGAGCGGCGTGTCGCCGGTGAACGGGACCGAGCCGGTCAGCATCTCGTAGAGCACGATCCCGACCGAGTAGATGTCCGAGGTAGGGCCGACCGGCGCGCCCTTGGCCTGCTCCGGCGACAGGTACTGCGCAGTGCCGATGATCGACCCGGTCTCGGTCATCTGGCTGGTCCCGGCGCGGGCGATCCCGAAGTCCATCACCTTGATGCGGCCGTCCGGCGCGACCGCGACGTTGTGCGGCTTGATGTCGCGGTGGACGACGCTGTTCCGGTGCGCGAACCCGAGCGCAGCGAGGATCTGCCGCGCGTAGTCGATCGCGACCGGGATCGGAGTGGGGCCGCGGGCGACGAGGAGCTCCTTGAGGGTGCGGCCATCGAGGTACTCCATGGCGATGTAGTACGTGCCCTCCGCCTGGCCGCGGTCGTAGATGGAGACGACGTTCGGGTGCGAAAGCCCGGCCGCGTTCTTCGCCTCGCGGCGGAAGCGCTCGACGAACTGCTCGTCCTGAGCGTGGCGGTCGTCGAGCATCTTGATCGCGACGCGCCGGCCGAGCTCCTGGTCCTCGGCCAGGTAGACGTTCGCCATGCCGCCCGTGCCGAGCTTGCGGACGACCTTGTAGCGGCCGTCGAAGACCTGGTCGATGAGGGTGTCGGGGCCCGCCATCCTCGTCCTAAGGTTAGGGACGCCGCCGGAGCAAGGTTTCCATGACCGTCTTCGCGATCGGCGCCGCCGTCTGGCCCCCGACGCCGTGCTGGTTCTCGAGGAAGACCGCGACCGCGACCCGGGGCGCGTCGGCCGGCGCGAAGGCGATGAACGAGGTCGTGTTCACGCCCGGAGCACCGGTTTCGGCCGTGCCGGTCTTGCCGGCGACCGCGACGCCGGGGATCTGCGCGGCGGTGCCGGTGCCGCCGGTGACGACCGACTCCATCATCGTGGTCAGCTCGTTCGCGGTCTCGGGCGAGATCGCCCGCGAACGGACCTTCGGCTTGTGGCGGACGATCGTCGAGCCGTCGGGGGCGGTGATCTTCTCGACCACGTACGGCTGCATCACGACGCCATCGTTGGCGATCCCGGCGGCGACCATCGCCATCTGCAGCGGTGTCACCTGGAGCCGCTCCTGGCCGAAGGCGAGCCGTCCGGGGTCGACCTGATTCGGGTCGCGCGGCCGGAACAGGCGCCCGCGGTTGTACAGGCCGCTCGGCGAACGCTCGCTCGAGGGCGTCTCGAGCGGCGGGTCGTCATAGAACCCGAACCTGCGCGCGTAGTCGAGGATCGTCAGCGGGCCGATCGTCTTGCCGATCTCGCAGAACACCGCGTTGATCGAGTGCTGAAGCGCGGTCGCGAAGCTCACGCGGCCGAAGACCTCGGGCCCGTCCTGGTCGGCGAAGTTCGAGACCTTCTTGCCGTACTCGGTGCAATAGCCCGGGTCGACGAAACTCGAGTCCGGGGTGAACCTGCCGGAGTCGAGCGCGGCCGCGGCGGTGACCACCTTGAACGTCGAGCCGGGCGTGTAGAGCCCGGCGGTCGCACGGTTGATCAGCGGCGCGCCGGGCGAGCAGTTCACGTTCCGCGCCCGGCGGGCGATCTCGCCGAAGTGCCGCTCGACGAGGTTCGGGTCGTAGGACGGCGACGAGGCCATTACGAGCACCGCGCCGGTCCTCGGGTCGAGCGCGACCACGGCGCCGCAGTTCCCGTCGAGCGCGTCCAGTGCAGCCTGCTGCGCCTTGGAGTCGATCGTGAGCACGAGGTTGTTGCCGGTGACCGTGGTGCCCTTCAGGCTGTCGAGCGTCCGGCGCAGCACCGTGTTCAGGTGGGAGTTCGAGGCAGTGAGGTAGTCGTCGAGCGAGCGCTCGAGGCCCGCCCGTGAGCGCGACTGCGTCGAGTAGCCCACCACCTGGGCGGCCAGCGGGCCGCTCGGGTAGCGCCGGAAGTAGTACGTCTGGCCGTCCACCTTCTGCGCGCGCCGGGCGGCGAGGAGCTTGCCGTCGGCCGAGTAGATCAGTCCCCGCCGGATCTTGAACTGGGCGACCCGCAGGATTGCGTTGTCCTGCCGCGCGGCCAGTCCCGGGGGAGCCCACGTCTGCCAGTACGTGGTCGCGACCACGAGCGCGGCGAGCAGCCCGAGCGCGACGACGGCGAGACGGGTGATCTGCCTGTTCACGCGATCATCTCGGCACGTTCGCCCGGTTGGAGACGAGAAGCAGGCCCGCGAGCAGGATGAAGTTGGCGACGATGCTCGACCCGCCGTAGCTGACGAACGGAAGCGTGATCCCGGTCAGCGGAATCACCCGCAGCAGGCCGCCGACGATGATGAAGGTCTGGAGCGCGAAGGCGAAGGTGAGCCCCGCGCCCAGCAGCTTCGAAAACCCGTCTTGCGCGAGCACGGAGATCCGGAACCCGCGCAGGACGAAGACCATGTAGAGGAGCAGCACACCGGCAGCGCCGATCAGCCCCAGCTCCTGCGCGAGCGCGGAGTAGATGAAGTCGGTGTTCACGAACGGGATCAGGTCGGTGCCGCCGGTCGTGGTGAAGGTGCCGCGGCCGAGACCCGTGCCCCAGAAGCCGCCGTGCGCGATCGAGTAGGAGGACTGGACGAGCTGGTAGCCCTTCCCGTGCGGGTCCTGCCATGGGTTCAGCCAGATGTCGACGCGCTCCTGCACGCGCGCGACCGTCTGGTACGCGGCCGCCGCACCGCCGAGGAAGAGTACGAGCCCGATCGCGACGAAGAGCACCCGCCCGGTGGAGACGTACAGCATCGACAGGAAGATCCCGAAGTAGAGGAGGGCGCTGCCGAGGTCGTTGGTCTCGACGAGCACGAGCATCGCCGCCCCCCAGATCAGGAGCAGCGGGCCGAAGTCCTTGAGCCTGCCCTGGGCGAGCACCTCGCGCTTCTCGCGCAGGTACCCGGCGAGGAAGACGATCAGGGCGATCTTGGCCAGCTCGCCGGGCTGGAACTGGATCGGGCCGACCTTCACCCAGAGGCGGGCTCCGTTGATGGTCGTCCCGATGCCGGGCAGCGCGGGCAGCACCAGCAGTCCGACCGCCGAGACGCCGAACAGGTACTTGTAGTTCTCGAGGACGCGGAAGTCGTCCCGAAGCAGGATCAGCGTGAGTGCGAACACGCCGACGCCGACGACGATCCAGAAGCCCTGCCTGAACGCGTCGGTCGACCCGAGGCGGTAGATCTCGGTCAGCCCGATCGCGGTCAGCAGCCCTGCCAGGGGGAGCAGGTACGGGTCGGCCCAGGGGACCGTGTAACGGGTGATCACGTGCGCGATCAGGTACAGGCCGAGGAAGATCAGCGCGTACGAGACCGAGCCGGCCGAGATCACCGACTGGCGCGCGATGTAGACGCTCGCGAAGCCGAGCCCGGTGATGACGCCGACCGCGACGAGGTTGACGAGCTCGCGATTCCGTGCGGACACTTACGGGACGACCTGCGCCTCGTACGGCCTTACGGCGTCGAGGGCCCGGTCGTAGGTGCGCAGGTCGTGGTCGAACAGCGCTCTTCGCTCCGCCTGCGAGAGCTGGCCGGCGAGGACGGGGCTCTCGTAGCGCATCCGGTACAGCCGGACGCCGCCGACGATGTTCCAGGGGAAGCCCTGGTAGACGGCGACGTGACCGTCGGGTTGCACACCGACGAAGTACGAGCGCGAGAGCGTCCAGACGACGAGCGCCGCGAAGATGACCACCGCGGTGGCGGCCACGACTGCGATCACGGCGCCCGACACCCGCCGTCGGCCGTGCGGCGCGCGCCCGGTGCCGGTCCCTTCGAGCGCCTCCAGCTCCGCACGGGAGACGACCATCGTGTCGTCGATGGTCGGGACCGCGTCGAGCTCGGTCAGCGTGCGCTCCTCCTCGTCCGGCGCGTCGTCGGCGATCAGGGGTGCCGGCGCCGCCTCCGCGGCGTCGTCGCCGAGCTCGAAGACGATCACGGTGATGTTGTCCTCGCCGCCGCCCTTGTTCGCGGCGTCGACGAGCGCGCGCGCGGCCCGGTCGAGGCTCGTGCGGTTGCGCTCGACCACGTCGAGGATCGACGCGTCGTCGACCATCGACGTCAGTCCGTCCGAGCAGATCATGAAGACGTCCCCGGGCCGTGCCTGGACGTCGAAGGTGTCGACGTCCACCTCCGGGTCCGTGCCGAGCACCCGGGTGATCACGGAGCGCTGTGGGTGGACGTCGGCTTCCTCTGGCGAGAGCCGCCCGCTGCGGACGAGCTCGGCCACGAGGGAGTGGTCGTCGGTCAACTGCTCGAGGGCCCCGTCCCGGACCCGGTACGCGCGCGAGTCGCCGACATGACCGATCCTGACGATGTCGCCCGCGACCAGCGCGGCGGTCATCGTCGTCCCCATTCCCGCGCGCGCCTCGTCGCCAGCGGCCGCATCGTAGACCCGCCGGTTCGCCTCCTGGATCAGCGCGACGACCGCGTCCTCGCCCGCGCCCGCGCCGGAGTCCCGCAGCGCCGAGGCCGCGATCCGCGAGGCGATCTCGCCGGCCTGGGCGCCGCCCATGCCGTCGGCGACCGCGAAGAGCGGCGGCTGGACGACGTAGGCGTCCTCGTTGCGCCGTCGGCGGCGGCCCGGGTCGGTGGCGGCGGCATGCTGGGTCAGCTTCATCGGTCAGCGCTCGTAGCGGAGGTCGGTGTTGCCGACGCGGATCACGTCGCCGGGCTTCAGCCGCTGCGGCTTCGCCAGCTTCGTCCCGTTCACGTACGTGCCGTTCGTCGAGCCGGCGTCCGAGACCCAGACTCCGTCGCGCCTGGGCTCGAGCCGGGCGTGGCGTGCCGACGCGAAGTCGTCGTCCAGCGGGATGTCGTTGTCGGCGCTGCGCCCGACCAGGAGCGTGCGCGAGTCGAGCCCGCGCTTCCGGCCGTCGGGGAAGACGAGGCGGCCGGTGCTGACGGGCTTCGATCCGCCCAGCAGCCCCGCCGCCTGCTCGGGGGCGAGCACGAAGCTCTCCTGGGGCAGGCGCAGGTCGCGGCTGGCCGTTCGCACGATCCGCCAGATGAAGAGGTAGAGCAGCAGCAGGAAGAGGATCTTCAGGATGAGCAGCGCCTCGCCGACCGCCAGCGAGCCGACGACGGTCACTCCACGAGCCTCCGCTCGAAGAGCAGCTCGGTCGAGCCGATCGTGATCACGTCGCCGGAGTCGAGCTTCGCCCGCGCGGTCCGGTGCCCGTTCACGCTGGAGCCGTTGGTCGAGTCGAGGTCGATCAGCCAGTACGCCGAGCCCTCCTGGCGAAGCTCCGCGTGTCGCCGTGACGCGTTGGGGTCGGCGAGTTGCACGTCGCAGTCCTTCGAGCGCCCGATCACGACCCGCCGGCTGGTGAGCTCTCGCCGCTTGCCGCCGACGGTCAGTGTGACGATCTCCTGTGCGAGGGCGACATCGGCGGCGGGGTCGTCGGGCGAGAGCGGCGTGCGGGGCCGGTAGATCATCGTCGCGCCGGGCTCGACCGCCGGCGCCGGCGCCGGCCCGTCCGTCTTCGGGCGCCCGTCCTGCACCATCCGGGTGGCGATCCCGAACTCGCCCATCGACAGGTCGTCGTCGGTTTCCATCTGCACGTTCGGCGGCGTGAGTAGTACGTAGCCCTCGCGCCGGGCGTGCTCGGCGAGGTAGTCCTGGAGTTCCACCCGAAGCGAGCTCTCGTAGTCGGCGAACTGCTCGCGGTCGACGGTCGCGAGGTAGACGGTGTACTCGTTCGGGACGTAGACGCGCGAGACCGACACCGTTCGGTGGTCCTCCATCTCCTTGACCAGCTTCCGGGCCAGCTCGACCGGCTGGACGTTCGTCCGGAAGGCGCGGCCGAACAGGCCTTCGAAGAGGCCCTCGATCTTCTGCTCGATGCTGCGCAGCACGCTCACAACCAGGGAATTCCCCGGTGGCGAGTGTACTTAGCTGCCGTGGACGGGGCGCAGCCGCGGACGGAGCGGCAGCAACCCGCGCACCCGCGTCGCCAGACGACCCGGCCGCCACGGACGGGCGGGCTCGACCGCGAGTGCGAGCCCGCAGAGCCAGGCGGCTGCGACGAGCGGGAACGCGGCGGCGTCGGGGGCGACCAGCAGGGTCGACGCGGCGAGCAGCGCCCCGAAGAGCGCTCCCCCCCACGGCCCGCGGCGGCGGAACGCGCCGACGGCGGCTGCGGCTGCGGCGAGGGCGAGCAGCTCGAGGAACAGCGGGCCGGTTTCGGCGATTCCGTGCAGGAGCTGACCGGCTGCGCCGAACGGCCCGCCGACGCCGGCGAGCGCGAGGTCGGGCGCGTCGCTCCCAACGATCGGCAGCGCGTTTCCTGCGAGCGCCGCCACGGCCGCGGCGCCGAGGATCGCTGCCGCCGCCTGCGCGGCTCGGCGCGCGGCGTCCCCGGCGGGGAGCACGACCAGCGGTATCAGGGCGAGCAGGCCGAGAGGAACGAGCAGCGGGCCGGCGACGAACAGAAGCGCCGTTCTCGGCCGTGGCCAGAACAGCGCAAGCCACCCGGCGGCGAGCACGGAGTAGACGATCGAGAGCCCGAGCGAGATGTTCCCGAGCGGCAGGATCGGCACGGCGAGGGCGAAGGCCAGGCCGAGCCTCGGTGTCGCGAACGTGAGGACCGCGGCCAGCGTCGCGAGTCCGACCGGCCAGAACGCTGGAAAGAACGCGAACGTGGAGGAGACCCAGCCCGCGAAGAGCGCGGCGAGGAGGGCGGGTGCGAACTTCGGGACGAACCGCGGCAGCGCCGGCAGCGAGCGCACTACGAAGCGCGGGCGGGCTACGGCGGGGCGTGGCCGGCGCGTCGGCGCGCGCCGGAGCGCCGGCGCGAGTTCGGCTGCCGGCGGCCGCTTGGCCGGGTCGATCGCGAGAGCGGAGTCGACGAGCCGGACGAGCGGCTTGGCCAGGTCCGGCCGCGCGGAGCCGAGCGAAGGAGCTCCGCGCCCGATCCGTTTCGCGAGCTCGAGCAACGCGCCCTGGCCGAACGGGTGACGCCCGGCCAGCGCCTCCCAGAGCAGAACGCCGGTCGACCACACGTCGGTGGCCGCGTCCGCCGGGTCGCCCGCGAGCCGTTCCGGCGAGATGTATGCGAGCGTTCCCGGCACGTCACCCGCGGCGGTGAGCGTCTCCTCCTCGCGGACGAGCGCCAAGCCGAAGTCGAGGATGCGCACCGAGACCTCCGGGCCGTCGGCGAGCAGCACGTTGGCCGGCTTGATGTCCCGGTGGACGATGCCGCGCGCGTGCGCATGCGCGAGGCCCTCGAGAATCTGTGCTGCCGCCTCGACGGCGGCGGCGTCGTCGAGTTCGCCGCGTTCGAGCGCGTGACGGAGCGTGCGACCGGGAACGTACTCGTACGCGATGTAGACGTGCCCCTCGTCGCGGGCGAGTGCGTAGGCACGGAGACAAGCTGGATGCTCGAGCTGGGCCGCGGAGGTCGCCTCCCGCTCCGCACGAGGCCCGGCGGTACCTGCGCGGGCGACGATCTTGAGCGCGACCTCGCGATCCTTCCTCGTGTCGAAGGCGTGCCAGACCGATCCCATCCCACCGCTGCCGAGCGGCCTGAGCGGCCGGTACCGGTCGAGGACGAGGGTCGGCGCAGCAGCGTGAGTCGAGGGCTCGCCCATCCCCGTGACACGTTTTGCGCGGGCCGCCGAAGTCCTTTGGGCGCCGAGGAATGGGCTACAGTGCGCCGAATTCCGCTGCTGAGTGCGTGATGAGCGAGTACGACGCCCTGTGAGCCGGTACGACACGCAATGAGCGAGCACGACACCGACCTCGACTTCGACTTCTTCGACGACGACGACCCGTCGCCGAACCGCCCTGCCGAGGAGGAGACGCAGGTCAGCCGCGAGCCGCCGCCGGCCGAACGGCGCAGCGGTCGGCGACCACCGGGTGGCCGCCCGCCTGTCGGTATGACGCCGCTCCTGCGCTTGGCCGGCCTGATCGCGTTCGCGATCCTGATCGTCGTGTTGCTCGTGTTCTGGGTCTCGAGCTGCCAGGACGCCGGCAAGAAGAGCTCGTACAAGAACTACTACGACAAGGTCGGCGTGGTCGCGAACGACTCGGCACAGGTCGGTCGCGAGCTCAACGACGCGCTGACCACGCAGGGGATCAAGTTCAGCGAGCTCGAGCAGAAGCTGACCGGCCTCGCCCAGCGTGAGCAGCAGAACGTCGCCGCCCTGCGGTCGATTCACCCGCCCGGGCCGCTGCGCGTCCAGCACCAGGCCGCGCTCGAGTCCCTCCAGTTCCGTGTCAGCGGGCTGCGCGGGCTCGCCGACGGGTTCACGGAGTCGGCCCGCGCGTCGAAGAACGTGACCTCGAACGCCCTCAAGCTCCTCCAGCCGCCTGCTTCGCGCCTGGTGACCAGCGACGTCGTCTGGAGTGACCTCTTCCAGGCGCCGGCGCAGGGCAACGGCGGCGTGCTCGAACGCGAAGGGATCACCGGCGTCGCCGTCCCCGGCTCGAAGTTCATCGCCAGTCCGGACTACGCGAGCAGCAGCTACTGGGAGGCGATCCTGCAGCGTCTCCAGGGCGCCGCCACCAGCGGCGGCAGCACCAGCGGCGGCCTGCACGGGACCGGGATCGTCAAGACGGTTGCCCTGCCCGCCAACCAGGAGCTCTCGGAGTCGACGGAGAACACGGTCACAGCCACCACCGATCTGGGTTTCGCGGTCACGGTCGAGGACACCGGCGACTCGCAGGAGGTGCAGATCAAGGTGACGCTGACGATCCAGCAGTCGCCGACGCCGATCGTCCAGACGAAGACGATCGACCTGATCAACCCTGGCGAACAGAAGCAGGTCGTGTTCCGCAACCTCGGGCAGGTGCAGTTCGCGACCAAGACGACGGTGAAGGTCGACGTCGCACCGGTTCCGCAGGAGAAGAACACCGACAACAACTCCAAGGCGTACCCGGTGATCTTCTCGCTGGGCTAGATGGGACTGTCGGAGTGGATCGCGATCGCGGCCATCGTGGTCGCTGTCGCCGCGGTCGGGCTTGCGGCGATCGCGTTCTCGAAGGTGACCGCGGTGCGCCGCTCCCAGGACGTCCTGCTCGGCGGCAACGCCAAGGCGGACGTGGTCGAGTTCGCGGTCTCCCTCCAGGCGCGCATCGACGACCTGCATCGCGCGGTCGACGAGGTCGCGGCCGCGCTGGCACGCGTCGACCGCCGCGTCGACGGCGCGCTCTCCCGTTCGGCGCTGATCCGCTACGACGCCTACGAGGACACCGGCGGCCATCAGTCGGCCTCGATGGCGATCCTCGACTCCGCCCGGTCGGGGATCGTCCTGACCGCGATCCAGGGCCGCGACTACGCGCGGGTCTACGTGAAGCAGCTCGACCGGGGGCGCACGCCGATCGCGCTGTCGCCGGAGGAGCAGCAGGCGGTCGAGCGCGCGATGGCCGCGGGTCAAACGCTCTCGTGACGCTGCGCTAGGCCGCCGGAGCCGGGCTTTGCCCGGCGGGAGGCTCGCAAGAAGCTCGAGCCATCAGGATCAGGCGGAGCGAGGCCGGCTCCGCCCACGTTTTTGGCTGCTGAGACGCTCTCGAGGAGGGGGCCCACGGGGGAACCAGGGGTTCACCCGTGCCTGTACATTTTCGGGCGAGTTGGGACAGGTACTCGTCCTGAACGCGAGTTACGAACCGTTGAACGTCTGCTCGGTTCGGCGGGCGCACGTGCTCGTGTTCAAGGGGAAGGCGGAGGTGCTGGAGGAGCACGGCACCCCGCTTCGGTCGGCCACGGACACCTTCGCGCGTCCGCACGTGATCAGGCTCGTCCAGTTCGTCCGGGTGCCCCGCGCGGCGCAGCGCAAGATCTCGCGCCGGGCGCTGTTCGCCCGCGACGGTTGGAGCTGCGTGTACTGCGGGACGAGCGGCGGCCGGCTGACGCTCGACCACGTCGTCCCCCGAAGCCGGGGGGGCGGATCGGTCTGGGAGAACGTGGTCACCGCCTGCGCGCCCTGCAACCTGCGCAAGGGCGACCGCCTGCCAGAGGAAGTCTCGATGACGCTGCGCCGCTCGCCGCGCGTGCCGGCGCCGGCGCTCTTCATCACGCTCGCCACGCCGGCGGGCCTCCCGACCACCTGGAGGCGCTACCTCCCGGGCTCGGCCGCCGCCTGAACCGCGGCGCCCGCGCTTCAACCGGCCACAGCGAACCGCGCCGCACCCCTGTGGACAAGTTGTTCCACTCTTGTTTCACCCCGGTCTCAGAGACTGGGTGTGAAACGTCACGAGCTCCGGCACGGCTCGATGTGACACGGCGTCCGGTCGGCGGCGTATGAACCCCGCATGAAGTCGCTGGCCGTCGTCGGAGCCGTTCTCGCCGTTCTCGTCGCCGGTGCCACCCGCGCCGGCGGCGCCCCGTCGGCGGCACCTCAGCACTCGATCGTCGTCGCAGGGCAGGGCTCGGTCGCCGCCCGGCCCGACCGGGCGCAGCTCTCCTTCGGGGTGTCCTCCGACGCCAAGAGCGCCTCCGCCGCACTGCGGGCAAACGGGGCCGAGATGACGAACGTGATCGCCGCCCTGAAGGCGCAGGGAATCGCCGCCGCGGACCTCAGGACCGATCTCGTCTCGCTCTCGCCGCGCTACTCCCAGAACGGCGAGACGGTCGTCGGCTACACGGTCACCAACTCCGTCTCCGCGACGGTGCGCAACCTCGCGAAGATCGGCGCGATCATGGACGCCGCCGTCGACGCCGGCGCGAACCAGGTCTCGGGCCCCAACCTCGTCCGCTCGTCCGCCACCGCGCTCTACCGCGTGGCCCTGCGGGCGGCGATCGCCGACGCCAGGGGCAAGGCCCGGACGATCGCGGCGGCCTCGGGTCTCCACATCCGCCGGATCACCGACGTCTCGGAGAGCAGCGCCGCGCCCTCGCCGACGCCGCTGACGGCGAAGGCGAGCGCCGACGCGTCGACTCCGGTGGAGACCGGCAGCACGCTGGTCGAGGCGACCGTGACGGTCACCTTTGCCGTCGCCTAGACCGGCAACGCCGTGGTCTCGACCCGACCGGGCCGGGACGACTCGAACGCTGCGATCTCGTCCTCGTGCTCGAGTGTCAGGCCGATGTCGTCGAGCCCGTTCAGGATCATCTGCCGGCGGAAAGGGTCGAACTCGAACGCGATCGGCTCGCCGCCCCGCGCCGTGATCGTCAGCGCCTCGAGATCGACGGTCAACTCCGTGGCCGCAGCCAGCCGGCGAACCACCTCCTGCTCGGGCAGCGCGATGGTGACGAGTCCGATCTGCGACGCGTTCGCCGCGAAGATGTCGCCGAAGGACGGCGCGACGATCACCTCGAACCCGTAGTCCTGGAGCGCCCAGGCGGCGTGCTCCCGCGACGAGCCGCAGCCGAAGTTTCGTCCCGCGATCAGGATCGTCGCCCCGGCGTAATCGGGCCTGTTCAGCTCGAACCCGGGGTCACGGCGCCAGTCGTGGAACAGGAACTCGCCGTAGCCGGTGCGCTCGATCCGCTTGAGGAACTGCTTCGGAATGATCTGGTCGGTGTCGACGTCGGCGCGGTCGAGCACCGCGACCCGGCCGGTTGTCTCCCGGAAGGCCTTCATGCGGCCGCCACCTCTCGGACGTCCGCGAGCCGCCCCGTCAGCGCAGCCGCGGCCGCTGTCGCCGGGCTGACCAGGTGGGTGCGCCCGCCGCGTCCCTGGCGTCCCTCGAAGTTGCGGTTCGACGTGGACGCGCAACGTTCGCCGGGGGCGAGCACGTCGGGGTTCATGCCGAGGCACATCGAGCAGCCTGCCCGCCGCCACTCGAAGCCCGCCCGCTCGAACACGGCGTCGAGACCCTCGTCCTCCGCCTGGCGGCGCACGGCCGCGGACCCGGGCACGACCATCGCCCGGACGGAGGGGTGCACCCGACGTCCGTCGACGATGGCGGCCACGAGACGCAGGTCCTCGATGCGTGCGTTGGTGCAGGAGCCGACGAAGACCCGGTCGACTCCGATCTCCGCGATCGGGGTTCCCGGCTCGAGCGCCATGTAGGCGAGCGCCCGTTCTGCGGCCGCCCGGTCGGCCGGATCCGCGAGCTCCGCCGGGTCCGGGACCGCCCCGTCGACCGGCGCGACCATCGCCGGGTTCGTCCCCCAGGTCACCTGGGGCGCGAGCGAGCCGGCGTCGACCTCGACCTCGCGGTCGAAGACGGCATCGGGATCGGACGGGAGCCGACGCCATTCGTCGAGCGCCTGCTCCCACGCCTTCCCCCTGGGCGCTCCGGTCCTACCCTCGAGGTAGGCGAAGGTCGTGTCGTCCGGCGCGATCATCCCGGCACGCGCGCCCGCCTCGATCGACATGTTGCAGATCGTCATCCGCCCGTCCATCGACAGGCTGCGGACGACCGGCCCGTCGTACTCGATCACGTGCCCGGCTCCCCCCGCGACTCCGATCTGCCCGATCGCGCCGAGAATCGCGTCCTTCGCGGTCACCCCGAGCGGTAGCACGCCGTCGAACCTGACCCGCATCGTCCTGGGGCGGCGCTGCGGGAGGGTCTGGGTGGCGAGCACGTGCTCCACCTCCGAGGTTCCGACCCCGAATGCGAGCGCTCCGAACGCACCGTGCGTCGAGGTGTGGCTGTCACCGCAGACGATCGTCATACCGGGCTGGGTGACGCCGAGCTCCGGGCCGATCACGTGGACGATGCCCTCGCGACCGCTGCCGGTCGCGTACAGCGGAACGCCGAACTCCTCGCAGTTTCGCTGCAGGGCGTCGAGCTGCGCGCGGGCGAGGGGGTCGGTGACCGGCCCGTCGACGGTGGGGACGTTGTGGTCCATGGTCGCCAGCGAACGGTCGGTCCGACGCACGCGGCGCCCCGCGAGGCGGAGCCCCTCGAACGCCTGCGGCGAGGTCACCTCGTGGATCAGGTGCAGGTCGATGTAGAGCAGCGCCGGTCCGTCGGGCTCCTCGCGGACGACGTGGGCGTTCCACACGCGCTCGAACAGGGTGGAAGGCACGCTCAGACGTCTCCGCCGCGCGCGGGATAGGAGCCGAACACCTTCAGGCGGCGCGTCCGCGCCCGGATTTCGGCCAGAGCCGCCCGGATCGGCGGGTCGAGCGGGTGGCCGGCGAGCACCGCGTGGAAGCAGTAACGCCACGGAGTGTCGGGAATGGGTCGGGAGACGAGCTGGACGAGATCGATTCCGTGTAGGGCGAACGGCGCGATCGCGTGATGGAGTGCGCCGGGCCGGTGATCGGTCACGAACGAGAATGCCGTCCGCCAGTCCTGGCCCGCGGAGTCCAGGCGCGTGTGCGTCGCCACCGAGACGAACCTGGTGTACGTCTCCGCGTGGTCGCCGACGTCCTCGGCGATCACGCTCAGGCCGTAGACTGCGGCCGCCCGCTCGCCCGCGATCGCCGCCTCCTCGGGATCGCCGCGCTCGGCGACCTCGGCTGCCGCCTCCGCCGTCGAGCCGGCGGCGATAGCCGTCGCCCACGGCATGGTCGCCAGCAGCCGTCGGCACTGGTCGAGCGCGGCCGGATGCGAGCGGACGACCTTGATCCGGTCGGGCGGCACCCGCTCGACTCCGAGCAGCAGGTGGCGAACCCGGAGGACGATCTCGCCCCCGATCGCGAGCGGCGCCGTCTGGAGGAGATCGTGGGTCTCGGCGATCGGCCCGACGAGGGTGCTCTCGATCGGGAGCACCCCGAACTGGACCTCACCCGCCACCGTCGCCTCGGCGACGGCGGTGAAGCTCGGGAGCGCGAGTACCCGCGACGGCGGTGCGAACAGCCGCTCGCACGCGGTGGCCGCGTGGGCGCCGTCACGGCCCGGATAGGCGACGGTGACGGCGCTCATACGCCCGAACTCCGGCGTCCGAGCGCGGGGAGGGGTCCCAGGGGAACCGGGAGGTTCCCCGACGGGTCGGCCTCTGGAAGAAGGGGGATCGTGGGGGAAAGCCGGCCGCGGCCAGTCCACCCGCGGCCGGTGCCCTCGCATGCGCGGCGTCGCCGCGCGAGAGAAACATGGTTTCCCCCACGGGAGCGAGCTGAAAGCGAGCGACTCACCAGCGGCGGATGCTGACGGCGATCGGCAGCTCGCAGCGGGTACAGACGCGCTGGGCGGCGCCGCGGCGCTCCGCCCGCTCGACGGCCAGGGGAATCGCGCAGCTGCAGTAGAAGGACGCCGGCGCTGCCGGGGGAACGGTGGGCTGAATGGTCGAATCGGTGCTCATGTGGCGGCCCTTTCTCGGGTCGGGAACGAAAACGGAACTCCGCCGGTGGATTGGCTAGCCGACGAGGGCGGAAGAGACGCCGGCTAGCGCGTAAAGACGCGCGCGCCGAGATTCGCGAGAAGGAAGATCGACCGAAGTTCGCGGGCGCGCTGCATCGGAGCATCAAGAGTACGAGTGAACCGCAGGTCCGTCAACGCTCGAGCTCGTTCAGCACTGCGGCAACCGCGTCCGCGGTGGTCGCCGTGCCCCCGAGGTCCGGTGTGCACGCGCGCTCCAGCGCCCGGTCGACGGCGGCTTCGAGCCGGCGTCCCTCGTCGGGCCGGTCGAGGCCGTGCTCGAGCATCAGCGCTGCGGAGCGCAGCATCGCCGCCGGGTTGGCGATCCCGCGGCCGGCGATGTCCGGAGCCGAGCCGTGCACCGGCTCGAAGATCCCCGGGCCGCCGTCGCCGAGGCTCGCTGACGCCGCCAGGCCGAGCCCGCCGGTGAGCGCGCTCGCCTCGTCCGAGAGGATGTCCCCGAAGGTGTTCTCGGTGAGGATGACGTCGAAGCGCTCCGGCGCTGTGACGAGGTGCATCGCCGCCGCGTCGACGAGCACGTGCTCCAGCTCCACGTCGGGATAGCCGGCCGCGACCTCGGTGACGACCCGACGCCACATCCGCGAGGTCTCCAGCACGTTCGCCTTGTCGACGGAGGTCACCCGCCGCCGCCGGCCGCGGGCGATCACGAACGCGCGATGCGCGATGCGCTCGACTTGGCGCGGGTGGTACTCGAGCGTGTCGAACACCGTCCCGTCGTCACGGGTGCCCTTCGGTCCGTAGTAGAGCCCGCCGACCAGCTCGCGAACGACCAGCAGGTCGATTCGCCCCTGTCGGGACGGACGCAGATTCGCGTAGACGTCGAGAGCCTTCCGTAGTGCGATCAGCCCTTGCTCGGGACGCACGTCGGCCGCGTCGAATCGGGGGAGCCCGACGGCGCCGAGCAGCACGGCGTCGGCCTCCCGGCAGGCGGCGAGCGTGTCGTCCGGGAACGGAGTGCCGGTCGCGAGGATCGCCGCTCCGCCGAAGAGGTGCTCCTCGAGTTCGAGGTCGGGGGCGAGCACGGCCAGCACCTCCCGTGCCGCCGCAGTCACCTCCACTCCGATCCCGTCGCCGGGGAGACAGACGATCTTCACGCGAGCGCGAGTGTCCCAGGAACGGCCGCGAGGCGCTCCGAAAGCGAGGTGTTCACGCCGCTGCGAGCCGGTCGAGAAGCGCGTCGGCGTCGGCGGCGATGTGCACCGGCTTCAGGCGGTGGGAGACCGGCCCGGGCGTCTTCAGCCCGTCGCCGGTGACGAGCAGGACGACGCGGTCGTCCGGTCCGGCACCGCCTGCGGCGACGGCCTCGCGGAGCGCACCGAGCGTGACGCCGGCCGCTGTCTCGCCGAACACGCCCGTCGTCTCGGCCAGCAGCGCCATTTCCGCGCCGACTCCCTCCTCGGCGACGGCGTGGATCGCGCCGCCCGAGGCGGTTGCGGTCGCGACTGCGAGGTCTCCGTCGGCGGGACTGCCGATCGCCAGCGACCGCGCCACCGTGTCGGGACGGACGGGCTTCACCGGCGTGTCCCCAGAGAAAGCCGTCGCGACCGGCGCGCAGCCCTCTGCCTGTCCGCCGACGAGCCTGGGCGGCTCGCCTTCGACCAGGCCGAACTCGAGCAGGTCGGCGAAGCCCTGATGGAGCTTGGTGTACAGCGACCCGGAGGCGATCGGCGCGACGACGACGTCGGGCAGCTCCCACCCGAGCTGCTCGGCGATCTCATACGCCAGAGTCTTCGAGCCCTCCGCGTAGTAGCTCCGGAGCCCGACGTTGACGAACGCCCACGGCAGCTCGAACGACAGCTCGATCGTCAGCCTGCTGCAGTCGTCGTAGGTTCCGTCGACCGCGTACAGGGTCGCGCCGTAGACGGCGGTGGGGGTCAGCTTCTCCGGCTCGAGGTCCGCCGGGCAGAAGACCGCCGCCTCCAGCCCCTCCGCGGCCGCGCGCGCGGCGACCGCGTTGGCCAGGTTGCCGGTCGAGGAGCAGGCCAGCGTCGTGAGTCCGAGCTCCTGAGCCTTGGCGGCCGCCACCGCCACCACCCGGTCCTTGAACGAGTGCGTCGGGTTGGCGGTGTCGAGCTTGAGGTAGAGCTCGCCGAGGCCCAGTGCGTCGGCCAGTCGAGGCGCGCGCACGAGCGGTGTCAGGCCGGGCGCGAGCCGCTGCTCGGCCGGCGGCTCGACGGGCAGCAGCGGGGCGTAGCGCCAGAGCGACGGCGGGCCCGCGGCGATCGAGTCGCGGCTCACCGTCCGAGCCAGTTCGCCGCGGTCGTAGACCGGGTCGAGCGGTCCCCAGCAGCGCGCACAGACGCCGATCGCCTCGAGGGCGTGGTCGGTCTCGCAGTTGCGGCAGCGAAGTGCGGTGGCGGACAACGAATTCTCCTTCCTCTCTCGCTCGACATCCTCCGAGCCTTGCGGCTCGCCGGGCTTGGCACCTTGCGCCCTGTGTGTGGTCGACACAGCGTTGGGGCAGGTTGCCGAGGCGTCTGTGGGCCGGTTCCCTCAGCCTCTCTCGATGTGAGCGGGGATCGCCCGCCCGCGGGACCGACTATACATACAAAAGTGCCGATTCGCGATGACGTCGAACGCGAAGCCCGCGCGGCGGGTGCGGCGGCAGCAGGGCTGACCGACGAGGCCGCCGCCGCCGCGCTGGCGGACGCATCGGCGATGTTGCGCGAGCGGCGCGGCGAGGTGCTCGCGGCCAACGACGCCGACGTCGAAGCCGCAACGGGCCGGCTCGATGAAGGCATGATCGACCGGCTGCGGCTGGACGACGGACGCGCGGCCGTCCTCGAGCGCCAGCTGCTGGCGACGGCGGCTCTCGACCCGCTCGAGCGCGAGATCGGTAGCCGGACGCTCCCCAACGGCCTGGTCGTCTCGGAGCGGCGGATCCCGATCGGCGTGGTCGGCGCGAACTTCGAGGCACGGCCGAACGTCGCGCTGGACGTCGCAGGCCAGCTGCTGAAGAGCCTCAACGCCGTCGTGCTCCGCACCGGCGCCGCCGCGCTCCGCACCGTCACCGTGCTCGTCGACGACGTCTTGCGCCCCGCGCTCGAGGGAGCGGGCCTTCCGCCCGAGGCGGTTGGCCTAGTGCGGCACGCGGATCGCGAGGGTGCGCGCGTGCTCGTCTCCATGCCCTCGCTCGTCCCGCTCGTGATCCTGCGGGGCAGCGGCCCGAGCACCGCCGAGCTGGTCCGGCTGGCGGGTCAGAACGACGTCAGGACGCTCGCCCACGCCGAGGGCGGTGGTGTGCTCTTCGTGCATGCCGCAGCAGACCGCGGCAAGGCGCTCGCCCTCGCTGATGCCAGCCTCGACCGACTCGGCGTCTGCAACCGCCTCAACCTCGCGCTGGTCGACCGCGGGGCAGAGGAGTTGCTCGCGCCGCTTCTCGCCCTGTTCGCCGAGAAGGACCTGGACGTGCGGGGCGACGTTCCCGGCGGCGAGCCGCTGGACCGGCCGATCGGCTACGAGTGGGCCGGTGACCCCGAGCGTGTCGCGACCGTCACGGTCGCCCTGGTCGACGGGATCGACGAGGCGCTGGAGATCGCCAACGCGGAGACCTCCGGGCTTGCCGCCGGGATCGTCACCGAGGACGAAGAGGCCGCCGATCGCTTCATGGCCGGCTATCGCGGCACGGCCGCATTCTGGCACGCGCCGACCCGGTTCACGGATGGGTTCGAGCTCACCGGGTCGCCCGAGACCGGGATCAACGTCGACCGGGTTCCGGGTCCACGCGGGCCGGTCACCTACCGCGACCTGTGGCTTCGGCAGTACCGGGTGATCGGCGACGGAAGCCAGACCCGGTGACGGTCGTCGTCAAGTTCGGGTCGAGCCTGGTCGTCGGTCGGGGAGGGCGCGTCCGCCGCGGAGTGCTGCGCGCCCGCGGCCGCGAGATCAGGCGCATCGTGCGGCGAGGCGAGCCGCTGTGCGTCGTCTCGTCGGGCGCGATCGCCCTCGGCCTGCCACGGCTGGGTCTCGACCGGCGGCCGCGGAGCATCAGCCGTCTCCAGGCCGCATCAGCGCTCGGCCAGGCCCGGCTCCAGGCGGCCTGGGACCAGGCGCTCGCTCCTCTGCACGCCGCGCAGGTCCTGCTCACCGCCGCGGACATCGGTGACCGCACGACCTACGTCAACGCCCGGGGAGCGCTGGAGGAACTGCTCGGGCTGGGTGCAGTGCCGGTCGTGAACGAGAACGACGCGACCGCGACGGACGAGATCACCTTCGGGGACAACGACGCCCTCGCCGCCCAGGTCGCGGTGCTGCTGCGTGCACGGCTGTTGGTGCTGCTCACCGAGGTGGCCGGCGTCTACTCGCGCGCGCCGGGAACGCCGGGCGCCGTCCTGCTCGCGGAGGGCAGCCGCGCCCGCGAGGCCGTGCTCGGCGCAGCCAGCCCGCTCGGGCGCGGTGGAATGCGCAGCAAGGTCCTCGCCGCCGAGCTGGCCGCCGCCGCCGGTATCCCGACCGTGATCGCCGGTGGGACGGGGGACTCGGTGCTGAAGCCGATCGTCGCCGGCGAGCCGCGCGGGACCAGATTCGCGGCCGCCGAACGGAACGAGCCGGCCTTCAAGCTCTGGCTGCGTTTCGGTAAGCCGGTCCGCGGACGCATCGTCGTCGACTCCGGGGCGCGCCGGGCGCTGGTCGACGACGGCGCCAGTCTCCTCGCGGTCGGCGTCGTCGCCTGCGAAGGAATGTTCGAGGCCGGCGACGCCGTCGACCTGGCCGGCCCGGACGGCACCGCGTTCGCCCGGGGGATCGCGTCCGTCCCTGCCGCCGAGCTCGAAGACCGCCCGCGGGGCGTCGAGGTCGTCCACCGTGACCGCCTGGTGATGCTCTAGTGCCTTTGCCCGAGCTGCGCCGGGTCGGCGCGCTGCCACCGTACGTCTTCGCCGCGATCAACGACCTGAAGCTCGAGCTGCGCCGCGCGGGGGAGGACGTCGTCGACCTCGGCTTCGGCAACCCGGACCTGCCGTCTCCGGCGGTCGCGGTCGAGAAGCTGCGCGAGGCGGCTGCGAGCCCACGCAACCATCGCTACTCGTCCAGCCGCGGGATCCCGAATCTCCGGCGGGCGATCTGCGACCTCTACTCCAGGCGGTTCGGCGTCGAGCTCGATCCGAACACGCAGGCGCTGACGACGATCGGTGCGAAGGAGGGCCTGGCGCACCTGATGTGGGTGCTCGTCCAGCCCGGTGACGCCGCGGTGGTGCCGAGCCCGAGTTACCCGATCCACCTGTTCGCACCGGTCTTCGCCGGGGCGGTCGTGGAACGGATCGCGATGGGACACGACGAGGAGGACCTGTTCGGCAACGTCGTCGAGGCCTTCGAGCGTTCGCGCCCTCGACCGCGTGTGCTTCTGTTCTCCTTCCCGCACAACCCGACGACCGCGGTGGTCGATGCCGGTTTCATGCAGCGCGTCGTCGACTTTGCGCGCGAGCAGGAGCTGCTCGTCGTCCACGACTTCGCCTACGCGGACATCGCCTTCGACGGCCACGTGCCGCCGTCGATCCTGCAGGCAGACGGGGCGACGGAGGTCGCGGTCGAGCTGTATACGCTGACCAAGTCGTTCTCGATGGCGGGCTGGCGGGTCGGCTTCGTCGTGGGCAACGCGGAGGTCGTCGGTGCGCTCGCCCGGCTGAAGTCGTATCTCGACTACGGCACGTTCCAGCCGATCCAGATCGCCGCCATCGTGACGATGAACGAGGCGCGCGACTTCCCGCGGGAGGTCTGCGAGGTGTACCGGTCGCGACGCGACGCACTCTGCGACGGGCTCGCCCGCATCGGCTGGCCCGTGCCGAGGCCGAAGGGGACGATGTTCGTCTGGGCGCCGATCCCGGAGCCGTACCGCCCGCTCGGATCGCTCGAGTTCGCGGTCAAGCTCGCCCGCGAGGCGCGGGTGGCAGTGAGTCCGGGCGTCGGCTTCGGAACGGACGGTGACGGCCACGTCCGCTTCGCGCTGGTCGAGAACGAGCAGCGGATCGGCCAGGCGGTCGCCGGGCTGCGGCGCGCGCTCCTCGAGCTCGCCTAGACCGCTTGCCAGATCGAGTCTTCGGTCTCAGGGTCGAAGAAGTGCAGACGCTCGACGTCGAGGGCGACCCGGAGCGGCTCGCCGGTCCGGGCGGTGCTGCGCGGGCTGAGCCGGGCGGTGACGACCGTGTCGGTGCCGGCGTCCGCTGCCATCAGCGCCAGCGCGGCGGCGTTGTCGGCGTCGGGGTCCCCGCCGTCCAGGGCCGCTCCCCGTGCCGGCCCGACCGAGGAGGCGTCGAGCGGGAAGTGCGCGATCAGCTCGGCGCCCATAGGCTCGGCCAGCGAGACGTCGACGTCGAGGGTCGACCCGTTCGCGGAGGGGACGAGCGCCGCATCCTCGATGTCCTCGGGGCGGAGGCCGACGATCACGGGCTTGCCGATGTACCCGCGCAGCGCCGGCCTCCCGGCCAGCACGGTCTCGGGAAGGCGGAGACGCACCGGCCCGAACTCGGCGTACAGGCCGTCGTTCTGCTCGGTCAGCGACGACTGCAGCAGGTTCATCGCCGGCGAGCCGATGAAGCCGGCGACGAACAGGTTGACGGGATGGTCGTAGAGGCACTGCGGCACGTCGACCTGCTGGAGCCGACCTCCGTGCATGACCGCGACGCGGTCGCCCATCGTCATCGCCTCCGTCTGGTCGTGCGTGACGTAGAGAGTCGTCGTCTGCAGCCGCTGGTGCAGCGTCGCGAGGTAGGCGCGCATCTCGACGCGCAGCTTCGCGTCGAGGTTCGACAGCGGCTCGTCCATCAGGAAGGCGTCCGGCTCACGCACGATCGCCCGCCCCATCGCCACCCGTTGGCGCTGCCCGCCCGAGAGCTGTCCCGGCTTCCGCTCGAGCAGATCGTCGATCCCCAGCATCGTCGCCGCCGAGGTGACCCGCGGCTCGATCTCGCGCTTCCGGAGGCCGTGGAGCTTGAGCCCGAAGGCCATGTTCTCGAAGACGGTCATGTGCGGGTACAGCGCGTAGCTCTGGAAGACCATTGCGATGTTCCGGTCCATCGGCGGAAAGTCGTTGACCAGCTCGTCGCCGATCCAGACCTCTCCGCTCGTCGTCTCCTCGAGCCCTGCCGCGATCCGCAGCACGGTCGTCTTCCCGGAGCCGGACGGGCCGACGAGCACCATGAACTCGCCGTCGGTGATCTCGAGATCCAGCGAGTCGACGGCCCGCGTCCCGCCGGGGAACGTCTTCGTCAGCTGTCTGAAGTCGATCCTCGCCATGCTCACCCGCCCCCGTCCGTGGCGGCGATCAGGTCGCTGTACCAGAGAGCGCTCCGCTTCGGTATCCGCCGCTGGGTGGGGAAGTCGACGAAGACGATCCCGAATCGCTTCTCGTACCCGTGCTCCCACTCGAAGTTGTCGAGCAGCGACCAGACGTAGTAGCCGCGGACGTCCACGCCCTGCTCGCGGGCACGCTCGACCGCCTCGATGTGTCCGCGGAGATAGGCGACCCGCCGTTCGTCCTCGACGGTGTCGGCGCCGTTCAGCCGGTCGTCGAACGCAGCGCCGTTCTCGGTGATCAACAGGGGGATCTCGCCGTAGTCGCGACGCAGCCGGAGGAGCAGGTCAGTGAGGTACTCGGGCGCGATCGGCCAGCCCATCGAGGTCTGCTCGAGACCCGGCGGCGGGAGGTCGGCGACGTCCAGCGCCCCGTCGTCCACCGCGGAGGCCCAGTTCGGCCGGTAGAAGTTGACGCCCAGGAAGTCGAGCGGCTGCGCGATCGTCTCCAGGTCGCCGGGCCGAATCACGTCGAGCGGTCCGAACCGGCGCTCGTAGAAGGCGACCACGTCCTCGGGGTACGACGCGCGGAAGAGCGAGTCGAGGAACCACCGGTTGTGGTGGCCGTCGAGCCGGTCGGCGGCTGCGCGGTCGGCGTCCGTGTCGCTGGCCGGAATGGCCACGGTCAGGTCGAGCGTGATCCCGATCTGCCCCCCGTGGCCGGCTTTGCGGAAGGCGCGGACAGCCTCGCCGTGTGCGAGCAGGGAGTGGTGGGCGGCGCGGATCGCGGCGAGCCAGTCGTGGATCCCCGGGGCCTTCGAGCCGTAGGCGTAGCCGAGGAAGGACGTGACCCACGGCTCGTTGTGGGTGATCCAGGCGGGCACGATGTCGCCTAGGGCGTCGAAGACGATGCCGGCGTACTCGGCGAAGCGCTCGACGATGTCGCGCGCTGCCCAGCCGCCCTCGTCCTGAAGTGCCTGCGGCAGGTCCCAGTGGTACAGCGTCGCCAGGGGCTGGATGCCGCGCTCGAGCATCCCCTCGACGAGAGCACGGTAGAAGTCGACGCCGCGCAGGTTGGCCGGCCCGCGGCCGGTCGGCTGGATCCGGGGCCAGGCGATCGAGAAGCGATAGCCCCCGAGCCCGAGCGAGCGCATCAGGTCGAGATCCTCGTGCCATCGGTAGTAGTGATCGCAGGCCGGGTCGCCGGTGTCGCCGTGGGCGACGTTGCCGTCGACGGACGCGAACCGGTCCCAGATCGACTCGCCGCGGCCGTCGACTCTCGTCGCGCCCTCGATCTGGAACGCGGCAGTCGCCGCGCCCCAGACGAACTCGTGCGCATTCATGAATCACTCTCCCGACTCTTCGAGGGGTTTCCGCCGCCGCGACCGACCTGGCGGGCGCGGCCCAATGCCGCTTGCCGTGAGCACGACGGGGAGGGGGGCTCGCGGGGGGAACCGGCCGTCCCCCCCGCGGGAGCGAGCCGAAGGCGAGCGACAGTCATCCCTTTACCGCTCCTTTCATGATCCCGCCGATGATCTGGCGGCCGAGCACCAGGAAGATCGCGAGCAGCGGGAGGATCGAGACGAATGTCCCGGCGAAGACGAGCGAGTAGTCCTGGACGTAGCCGCTCTGCAGCGTCGAGACCGCGACCTGCACGGTCGGGTTGCCCGGCGTGAGCACGATCAGAGGCCAGAAGAAATCGTTCCACGCATTCATGAACGTGAGCAGCCCGAGGACGGCGGCGGCCGGGCGGACCGCGGGCAGGACGACGTGCCAGAACACCCTGAAGGTGTGGCAGCCGTCGACACGTGACGCGTCGATGAGCTCGTTCGGGACGGAGGAGACAATGTATTGGCGCATCAGGAACACACCGAAGGCGGAGACGAGCGAAGGCGCGATCACGGCCTGCAGGTGGTTGATCCACCCCAGGTGCTTCATCTCGATGTAGAGGGGGATCACGCCTAGCTGGACCGGGACGATCAGCGTCCCGACCACGACGAGCATCAGCACCTTGTTGCCGCGGAACTTCAGCTTCGCGAACGCGAAGCCGGCGAGCGTGCTGAAGAGGACGACCGAGAACGCGATCGCGCCGGAGACGATCGCCGAGTTGATCAGCGCCGTCCAGAAGTCGATGTTCACCTCGCCCGAGTTGAAGACCCGCCCGATGTTGTGGAACAGCTCCCGCCCCGGCGTCGCGACCGGCGGGTAGTTCGCGATCGCGGAGTTGTCGTGCGAGGCGATGACGACCGACCAGTAGAGTGGGAAGAGCGAGACGATCGCCACCCCGAACAGCAAGAGGTACGTGAACGGGCCGGCAGACTCGAAGCGCCGGGTCATCGTGAAGCGGCGCCTGCGGCTGCGGGTGGTGGCCTTGGTGCTCGCGACGGCCGCCATCTACGTCTCCGCCGACCTGATCCTGCGGACGAGCAGGAAGTTGATGATGGCAATGAACACGATGATCAGGAACAGGCACCAGGCGATCGCCGCCGCGTAGCCGAACTTGAACTGCGAGCTGCCGAACGACTTCTCGTACAGGTACATCGAGATCGTCTGGTACTGGCGTGCCGAGCCGCCCATCGCCCCGTTCTTGACCGGCTGGAAGAGGAAGGGCTCGGTGAAGAGCTGGAGCCCGCCGATCGTCGAGACGACGACGGTGAAGATGATCGTCGGCCGGATCATCGGCACGGTGATGTGCCTGAACTGTTTCCAGCGCCGTGCGCCGTCGATCGCGGCCGACTCGTACAGGTCGTCCGGGATCGCCTGCATGGCGGCGAGGTAGAGGAGCGCGTTGAACCCCGTCCAGCGCCACGTGACCATCACGGAGAGCGCGACCCAGGACGAGAATCGGCCTGCCTCCCAGTCGACCGGGCTGATCCCGATCCCGCCGAGCAGGTAGTTGAACAGGCCGTAGTCCCGTGAGAACAGCTGCGTGAAGATCAGGGCGACGGCGACGAGCGAGGTCACCTGCGGGAGCAGGACGCTCATCCGGAAGAAGGTCCGCCCGCGGAGCTTGGTGTTGATCAGATGCGCGAGCGCGAGCGCGAGCAGGAGCTGGGGGACGGTGGAGAGCACCCAGATGCCGAGCGTGTTCTCGACCGCGTTCCAGAAGTACGAGTCGTGGAGGAGCGCGGTGTAGTTGTCGAGCCCGACGAAGTGCGTCGTCGGGTCGAGCAGGTTCCGGTCGGTCAGCGACATCCACGCGGTGTAGCCGAGCGGGAACAGCCCGAAGGCGCAGAAGACGAAGAAGAAGGAGCCGACGTAGAGGTACGGCGAGACGACCGCATCGACGCGGTGCAGCCTGCGGCGAGCGGCTCCGGCCCTCCGTACCCTCGGCACCTGTCCGACTGCCTCGCTCACCGTCCTCGCCTCCGGTCGAATCCTGCATCCTCGTCGACGCCCGCGGCGCCGGGGCATCGAGCCGTCACCGGCTCGCCCCGGCGCCGCGAGACGCGGCTAGCCGATGTTCTTGACGTCCTTGAGGAACTGAGCCCACGACTTTGCCGGGGTCGACTTGTGCTGCTGGACCCGATCGAAGGCGGCCGTGGAGGCGGTCTGGATGTCCGTCTGGTGGGGGCCGAGGATCTGCGGCTTCAGCCTCAGCGCCGAATTGGCGAAGACCTGGCCAACAGGCGCGTTGCTGAAGAAGGGGTTCCTGAAGTTCCGGACCGGAGCGCTCTTCAGCAGCGCCGGCTGGCTGGGCAGGTTGCCGGTCTTCTTGAAGACGTATGCCTCCGCCGCGGGCGAGGTCAGGAACTTGACCAGGTCAGCGGCCTCGTCCTGATGGGACGACTGCTTCGGGACGGCGAGGAACGACCCGCCCCAGTTGCCGCCCGTGCCGGGCGTGGCGGCGATGTCCCACTTGCCCTTCGTCGCCGGGGCCTGACCCTGGATGTAGCCCATCATCCACGCGGGGCAGGTCACGGTCGCGAACTTGCCCTTCTTGTAGCCGGTGTTCCAGTCGTTGCTGAACGCGGGCAGCCCGGCGGATTCGCCGGCCAGCACGCCCGACATGGCCAGGTTGTACGCAGCCTTCACACTCGGGTTCGTCGCCGCGATCACCTTGCCGGCGGCGTTGTAGTAGGCCGGGTTGAGCTGGCCGATCATCGCGTTGTAGACATTCGAGCCCGTGTCGAAGAAGAACGTGCCCTTCGGGGCCTTGGCCTGGTAGCGCTTGCCCGTGTTGATGTAGGCCTGCCACGTGGGCCACAGCTTCGAGACGGCCACGCGGTTGGTCGGGAGGCCTGCCTTCGCGAACAGGTCCTTGCGGTAGCAGACCGCGAGGCTGCCCACGTCCGTGCCGAGGCCGACCACGGCCCCGCCCTTGCCGACCGCCTGCTGGTACTTCCAGGGCAGCCAGCGGCTCTTCATCGCGTCGGCTCCGTACTTGCGCAGGTCGACGAGGTTCTGCGGCTGGGCGGTGTACAGCGGAATGGAGCCGACCTCGATTGCCTCGACGTCGGCCGCACCTGCGCCGGTCGCGAGGTGCTGCGCGAGCTGGGTGTGGTGATCCGCGTACGACTGGATCTCCTCCTTGATGGTGACCCCGGGGTGCGCGGCCTCGTACTGCTTGTAGAGGTCGTGGTAGCCGAAGTCGCCGAAGAGGCTGACCCGTAGGGTGACGTCGTCGCGGGGCCTCGCCGACGCAGTGGTCGCGACGAGTCCGACGGCGACGGCGGCGGCGAGCCCGCCGATGACGGCGAGCACCTGCCAGCGCCATCCTGCATGAATCCGCTTCACTGCTTTTCCCTCCTTGTTCGAAAACGTTTCCGGGGACGAGGTACCTACGAATGAGACGTTCGATCCACCTCCTTAGCCGTCGGCGGCGGCGCGCGCGTGCGCGCCGCAGGACGCCCGGACGACGAGCTCGACCGGCAGCGTCAGCACCGGCGGCGTCACGTCGGGATTCTCGATCTGCTCGACGAGGGCACGGCCGGCTGCGAGCCCGATGCCGACCATGTCCTGCCGGATGGTTGTCAGGGGCGGGGAGAGGAGCTCCGCGACGCGGATGTCGTCGAAGCCGACGATCGCAATGTCGTCCGGCACCACCAGGCTCGCTGAGCGCAGCGTGCGGATCGCTCCGACGGCCATCATGTCTGCGGCCGCGAAGACGGCGGTGGGGGGCTCGGTGAGCTCGAGCATCGACTGCATCGCCCGCTCGGCGCTCTCGGGGTAGAAGTCGCCCTCCACCTCGTAGCCGGGGAGGATGGTCAGGCCAAGCTCGCGCATCTCGGCCCGGTAGCCGAGCGTGCGGTCCGCGCCCGGCTTCGTGTCGCCGGGGCCGGCGATGGTGGCGATCCGGGTGTGCCCGAGCTCGTGCAGGTGCCGTACGGCGAGGCGCGCCCCGCCGATGTTGTCCGAGGCGACGAAGCTGGTGTGGTCGTGGACGACGTCGAGGTCGACGGCCATCACCGGGATATCCGCCCTCACGAGCTTCTCGACCTCGGGGTCGTCGCGGTCGACGCCCATCACGACAATCCCGTCGACGCGGTGCTGCCGTGCGCGGCGAAGGTACGAGTGCGGTCGGCCCCGGCTCGAGCCCGGCTGCTCGGTGGCGAAGAGGAGGAGGTCGTACCCGAGCTCGCCGATCCCGTGCTTGAGACCGACCAGCACTTCCTGGAAGAACGGATGGTGGATGTCCGGGTGCTCGTAGCCCGTGAACAGCACGACGCCGATCAGCTGGGACTGCTGCTTGACCAGCGTGCGGGCCGCCGCGCTGGGCGCGTAGTCGAGCCTGCGGGCGACGTCGAGCACGCGCTCGCGGGTCGCGGCGCTCACGTCGTCGTAGCCGTTGAAGACCCGCGACACGGTCGAGACCGACACGCCGCTCTCCTTCGCTACTTCCCGGATGTTGGAGATTGCCCGCTCCTTTCCTAAAACGTTTCCGGAGGAAAATAGGGCTTTGCGACAGCAATGTCAAGGGATGGTGAAGGGATCTACCGGAAACGATCCCGGCCGTTTCCGCGGCTCAGCCGGTGTTCCGCAGGGCCGCGGCGATCCCGGCGATCGAGCGCAGGAGCGGCCTGCGGATGCGCTCGCGTTCCGCCTCGCCGGCGGCCCGGTAGCGCCGGAGCAGGTCCACCTGGATGGCGTTCATCGGGTCGACGTAGGGATTGCGCAGCGCAATCGAGCGCTGCAGAACCGGGTGGCGGTCGAGGAGAGCGTCGGCCTCCACGATCGCCAGCACGGCGTTCGCCGTCAGCTCGTGCTCGGCGGCGATCAGGTCGAAGAGGCGATCGGGCTGGGCGTCGGGCGGTACCAGCGGAAGGTAGCCCCGCGCGATCTCGAGGCTCGACTTCGCGAGTGTCATCTCCAGGTTCTCGACCAGCGAGCGAAAGAACGGGAACGACCGGTAGAGCCGCCGCAGCTCGCGCTGTGAGCCGTGCGCTCCGAGTGCCGAGCCACAGCCGTACCAGGCGGGCAGCAGGCACCGGTTCTGCGTCCACGCGAACACCCACGGGATCGCGCGCAGGGAAGCCAGCAGGTCGTCGCGTCCAGGCCTGCGCGCAGGTCTCGAGCCGAGGGCGAGGAGCGAGAGCTCTTCGATGGGCGTGAAGGAGCGGAAGAAGGGCGCGAACGCCGGGTCGTCCCAGACGAGCGCGCGGTAGGCGGCATGCGCCCGCTCGGAGAGCTGGGCCATCACGTCGTGCGCGCCGGGCGGCGCCTCCGATCGCGGCACCTCGGGGAAGGCCGTGAGCAACGTCGCCGCCAGCGCCGCCTCGAGGTTCCGATAGGCGAGGCCGGGCAGGCCGTACTTGAAGGAGATCGTCTCGCCCTGCTCGGTCAGCTTGAGCCGGCCGGACGGGTGGCCGGGCGGCTGGGAGAGGATGGCCGCGTGCGTCGGGCCGCCACCGCGACCGGCGCTGCCGCCGCGGCCGTGGAAGACCGTGAGCTCGAGCCGGCGGCGCCGGGCCAGTGCTGCGAGCGCCTCCTGTGCCCGGAAGATCTCCCACTGTGCAGTGAGGTAGCCGCTGTCCTTGCCCGCGTCCGAGTAGCCGACCATCACCTCCAGGCGGCGGCCGCGACCCTCGACCAGCCGGCGGAACTCATGATCGGAGAGGAGCTCCTCGACGATCGCGGGCGCATTGCGGAGGTCGTCGATGGTCTCGAAGAGTGGCACGACCGACAGGCGCGCCCCCGCTGCGCGGGCGAGGTCGACGCCGGCGAGCACGTCGCGCGCCGATTCCGTCCCGGAGACGATCAGCGTGTCGACCGCCTGCTCGCCGTGCTGCGACTGCGCGCGCGCCGTGGCGGCGAAGCTTCGTCGCGTCCGAGCCGTCGGGCGTCGAAGCTCGGTGGCGTGCAGCCGGATGTCGAGCGTTGCGAGGTGAAAGCCGAACAGCTCGACCCGGCGGCGCAGGGATGCAAGTCGGCCGTCCGCGAGCCGGGCGCCGCGGTTATCCCGCAGGCTCCGGTCGAGGACGTCGAGGTCGAACGCGAACTCGTCCGGGTCACGGTAGCCCTGTGCCCGGCGGCCGAGCGTCTCGCCCAGCCGGTGCCAGACGAAGGAGAGCTTGCGGCGGTAGGGCTCGTCCGAGTTCTGGCTTCCGATCCGTCGGGCGTAGGCCGCCAGATCGCGCTCGTCACGAGCCACGGATGCGACCAGCTCGGCGGATGGCTCGACCAACGTGCTCGTGATCCCGAGCGTCGAGGCCAGCTCGCGCACCTCGGTGCGGTACCGGGTCAGCGCCAGGTGCCGGGCACGGTCGAGCGCCTCGCCGATCGTCGCGGGGCCCGCCGCCGGGTTGCCGTCCTGGTCCCCGCCGATCCAGGTACCGAAGCGCAACGGCACGTGTGCCTCCGGCAGACGGCGCCGGAGGTCGCGGACGAGCAGCGGTGCCGAGTCGAGGAGGCTCTGCTCGAAGAACCAGAGGCCGTGCCGGATCTCGTCGACGACCCGGGGGCGCCGCGACCGCACCTCGTCGGTCTGCCACAGACCGGTGACCTCCTCCGCCAGGGCGGCGTCGATCTCCGCGCGGGCCGAGCGCGGCAGGGCGGGATCGTCGAGCTCGGAGAGCAGCCGGTGCAGCCGCAGGTGGGCCGCGAGCACAGTGCGCCTGGTCGCCTCGGTCGGATGGGCGGTCAGCACGAGCTCGAGCGACATCCGGCGGCCGGCCGCCGCCAGCTGCCGTGCGGAGACGCCCGCCCGCTCGAGCTGCGCGAAAGCCTCCGCGAGCGACTCGCGCGGGACCCGCTGCTCGTGCTCGTACTCGCGCCTGCGCCGGAGGCGGTGGTGCTGCTCGGCGAGGTTCGCGAGCTGGAAGTAGAGGGAGAACGCCCGCAGGATGTCCGCCTGGCGGTCGAGCGGCAGCGCGGCGACCGCCTCCGCGAGCCTTGCCCGCGCGCCGTCGCTGCCGGAGGCACGTGCGCGCCGCGACAGCTCGCGGATGTGCTCCTCGTCGGCGAGGAGACCTGCGCCGCCCTGCTCGACGAGTACACGGCCGAGGACGTCGCCGAGCAAGCGGACATCCCGGCGGAGAGGCGTGTCGGGGCCGGGGCGGCTCACAGCAGCCAGGTCTACCAGCTTCGAACCGTCGCCCGGGCTGATCCGGGCGTAACCGGCTCCGGCGCCGCCGGGGGACCCGTCCGCTCGCTAGCGGGTCGCGGCTACCGCTGCCGCTGCCGCTCCCGCGAGCCGGCCGTCGCGCATCGTCAGGCGGCGCCGCGCGCGCAGCCAGCTCGGCGTTGTGGGTGGCGACGATCACGGTCGTGTCACGGTCGCCGGCGAGCCCGGCGAGCATCTCGACGATCTCGGCTCCGCTCGCAGAGTCGAGGTTTCCGGTGGGCTCGTCGGCGAGGATCACGCGCGGCCCCTTGACGAGTGCGCGGGCGACGGCCACGCGCTGCTGCTCCCCGCCGGAGAGCTGGCTCGGCAGGTGGTCGGCGCGACCGGTCAGCCCGACCTCGCCGAGCAGGGCGAGCGACCGGTCGCGCAGGTCGCGATCCTCGATATTCGTCGGCGCGAGCCCCGCCTCGACGTTTTCGACGGCGGTGAGCGTCGGGATCAGGTTGAACTGCTGGAAGACAAAGCCGAAGGCGCGGAGCCGGAGCGCGGCGAGATCGTCATCGCCGAGCGTGGCGAGGTCGCTGCCCTCGAAGACCACCTGGCCGTTGCTCGGACGGTCGAGCGCCCGAGCAGCTGCAGCAGCGTCGTCTTTCCGGAGCCGCTCGGCCCCTCGAGCGCGACGAAGTCGCCGGCGGCGAGCTCGAGGCTCACGTCGTCGACTGCGCGGATCGGCGTGCCGCCGCGCTGGAAGAACCGCGCCACGCTCCTGAGCTCGTACTGCGGCGACCCGCTCACTCGACCTGCCTGAGCGCGTCCGCGGGGCGGAGGCGGGCTGCCCGGAGGGCACCGGCGCCGCCTGCCACGAGGCCGCCGAGGACGGCCACCGCCAGTCCGATCGCCAGCATCGAGGCGGTAGCAGGGGTCGTCAGCGAAACGGTGTCCGTGAACCGTGCGAGTCGTGACCTGCCCGAGCCCGAAGAAGCTGTCGCCGCCACCGCTGTGCGAGGTCGCCGTCAGCGTCGGCCCGAACGCTCCGATCGCCGCCGAGATCGCGACTCCGAGGCCGACTCCGATCAGACCGCCGGCAATACCCTGCGCGAGCGACTCGCCGGCCACCTGGCGGACGACCAGCCGCTGCGTCCAGCCGAGCGCCTTGAGCGTCCCGAGCTCGCGCACGCGCTTGCCCACGGACGAGAGCGTCAGCAGCACCGCGACGAGGAACGCTGCGACCGCGGCGAGGATCGCCAGCGCGACTCCGAGCCGGTCGGCGAGGTTGGCGGCGTCGACGAGCGAGCCGCCGATCGAGTCGGCGACCTGCTTCGAGCTCGCAACCTGGGCGTTCGGGAACTGCTGCTGGATCTCCTGCTGCACCTGGCCGACGGAAGCGCCGTCCTGGGCTCGGACGAGGACGACGTTCACGAGCGACTTCTCCCCGGCGAGCTGCTGCAGCTGCCCGAGCGGAATGTAGACGTCGGCCGTCTGGCCGCCGAGGGGCGGCCGGACGAGCCCCACGACCGTGAGCTTGGTGCCGTTCAGGGCGAGTACCGAGCCGATCTTCAGCTTGTTCCGGGCGGCGTACGACGAGGAGACGAGCGCCTCCCCCCGGTGCTTGACGAAGCGTCCCTGGGTGACGAGGGACGGGGTGACGACGCCGATCTCGGGCTTCGTGGGGACGACGCCGCCGATCGAGTAGCTCGTGCTCGTGATGTTCGTCTGCGGAGGGTCGATCACCTGCTGCAGCGTCTGCTGGGGAGTGGTGAACTGCGTGCGGAACTGCCGCAGTCGCGTCGGCAGGCACTTGCGCGCGGCCGGGGTACTGAAGAAGCCGCCGCGACTGCCCTGGCCCTGGGCGCCCCCGAGGCGCGAGCCGTTCCCGGCGCCCTGGCCCCCGCCCGCGCGGGGTGCCGTGCCTGCGCCGGGGAACCCACCGGCGCTTACGCCGGCCTTGGCGAGACAGGTTTGCATCTTGGTCAGCTCGGCGGCGCTCAGCGGGGTGATCTGTCGCCGGATCCGGTAGGTCTGCCCTCCTGTCCGGAACCGGGCGACGATCTTCGGGACGCTTCCTGCCTGGTGGACGGCGCTCAGCATCAGTCCGCTCGAGACGCGGGCGACCCCGGGTAGCGCCGCGATCTGCTTCACCTGGCTCTGTGGGAACGTGAGCTGCGTACCCGGGAGGAAGAAGTCGTGGACGAAGTGGGCGCCGGGCTTGCCGAGCTTGGAGAGGTCGGTGATCGCCGACTGGTTCGCCTGCAGCAGGTCGCGGCTGGAGCCGCCGAAACCGCCCCCGCCGAACCCGCCGCCGCTGTTCTGCGACGGGGCGAGCGTGACGGTGAGATCGGTGCCGATGCTCGAGAGCGGGTCGAGCGTCTTCTGCTGCGCCCGGTCGAGCCCGCGGGAAAGGGACGAGATCGTGATGACCAGGGCGACGCCGATTGCGAGGCCGAGGGTGGTCAGAAGCGTCCGTGTGCGGCGCCGGATCAACTCGTTGCGCAGATACCGGACGCAGAACACCGCCAGCTAGCAAAGCACCGCCTGAGAGGACGGTAAGAGTCTGGCCTTGGCCGCCCCCGGCCCTCAGGGCCGCGTGACGGCGCCCTCGCTCGCCGAGGCTACGAGCGCCGCGTATTTCGCCAGCACGCCCGACTCGTAGCGGGGCGGCGGCGGCGACCACGCAGCGAGGCGCTCCGCGATCTCGTCGTCCGAGAGCTCGACCCGCAACTCGCCGGCCTTGACGTCGATGCAGATCACGTCGCCCTCCTGGAGGGCGGCGATCGGGCCGCCGCGGGAGGCCTCGGGAACGACGTGGCCGACCATGAACCCGTGGGTCGCGCCCGAGAAGCGGCCGTCGGTGATCAGTGCGACCGAATCGCCGAGGCCCTCGCCGATGATCGCGCCGGTGACCTGCAGCATCTCCGGCATGCCGGGCGCGCCGGCAGGGCCTTCGTAGCGGATCACGACCACGTCGCCCGCCCTGATCGACTTCGCCTTGACCGCAGCGAAGGCGTCGGGCTCGTTGTCGAAGACCCGCGCCGGGCCGCGGTGCTGCGTCCGGCCGACCGTCAGCTTGACCACGCAGCCCTCCGGGGCGAGGTTGCCCTTCAGAATCCGTAGCGACCCGCTCGCCTTGATCGGCTGCTCGATCGTCGCCACGACCTCCTGGCCCGGGGTCTCCTCGACCGCGGTCGCGACCTCGCCGAGCGTGCGGCCGTCCACGGTCGGCAGTTCCCCGTGGACGAGGCCCTGCTTGGCGAGCTCGCGTGCGACGAGCGCGACGCCCCCGGCGCGGTACACGTCGGTCGCGTGGAACCGGCCCCAGGGCTTCATGTCCGCGAGCACCGGCGTGCGCCCCGCGATCCGGTCGAAGTCGTCGATCGTGAACTCGATCCCGAACTCGCGGGCGATCGCGAGGAGATGGAGCAGCCCGTTCGTCGAGCCGCCGGTCGCGACCACAGAGGCGGCGGCGTTCTCGATCGCCGCCCTGGTGACGAAGTGGGACGGCCGGAGGTCGCGCTTGACCAGGTCGAGGACCAGCCGGCCGCACTCCGCCGCGGCCTGCGCCTTCCTCGGCGACAGCGCCGGGATCCCGTTCAGCCCGGGCGGGCTGATGCCCAGGAACTCGAGGATCGTCGACATGGTGTTGGCGGTGAACTGACCGCCGCAGGCACCCGCGCCGGGACAGGCCACCGACTCGAGCTCGTGGAGGTCCTCGGCGCTGACGGTGCCGGCCGCGTAGCCGCCGATCGCCTCGTAGACGTCGGCGACCGTGACGTCCTTGCCCCGGAAGACGCCGGGCGCGATCGACCCGGTGTAGAGGACGACCGCCGGGATGTCGAGCCGGCCGAGGGCCATCACCGCGGCCGGGTTCGTCTTGTCGCAGGCGACCAGGCAGACGAGCCCGTCGAAGAGGTGTCCGCGGGAGACGAGCTCGATCGAGTCGGCGATCACCTCGCGCGAGACGAGGCTGGCGCGCATCCCTTCCGTCCCCATCGAGACGCCGTCGGAGATCGCGATCGTGTTGAACTCCATCGGCGTCCCGCCCGCCTCGCGGATCCCGCGCTTGACGTCCTGCGCCAGCTCGCGCTGGTTCAGGTTGCACGGCATCGTCTCGATCCACGTGGTGGCGACGCCGATGATCGGCTTCGCCAGGTCGTCGTCGGTGAAGCCGGTGGCCTTGAGCATCGACCGCGCGCCGGCGCGGTCGGGGCCGTCCGTGATCGCGGCGCTGTGCCGCTTCGCCGGGTCGGTCGGCCGGTCGTACGGGCTCGAGCTCACCCGCCGATCCTATGCCGGGTCGGGCAGCGGCTGCTCCTGCTGCGGCACGCGGTGCATGAGGCGGCGCAGCTCGGCCCCGACAGTCTCGATCCGTTCCTCCGCGGCCTGCTCGCGTAGCTCGTTCAGCTTCGGCTCGCCCGTCTGCATCTGCTGGATCCAGTCCTGCGCGAAAGAGCCCTCGCGGATGTCCGAGAGCACCTTGCGC
This sequence comes from uncultured Actinomycetes bacterium, assembly GCA_963775695.1. GTDB lineage: Bacteria > Actinomycetota > Thermoleophilia > Gaiellales > Gaiellaceae > DATBLE01. Next base: position 484,350 of record CAVZJU010000001.1, read on the forward strand.
ATGTTCTCGCGGACGTGGTCGTCGATCACCCGTGGCCCGCGGCTGAGGTCGCCGTACTCGGCCGTGTCCGAGACCGAGAAGCGCATCCCCGAGAACCCGCCCTCGTAGATCAGGTCGACGATCAGCTTCAGCTCGTGCAGGCACTCGTAGTAGGCGATCTCCGGCTGGTAGCCCGCCTCGACCAGCGTCTCGAAGCCGAGCCGGATCAGCTCGGTGACGCCGCCGCAGAGGACGGCCTGCTCGCCGAACAGGTCGCTCTCGGTCTCCTCCATGAACGTCGTCTCGATCACCCCGGCCCGCGTCGCGCCGATTCCGGCCGCGTACGCGAGGGCCAGGTCGAGCGCGCGGCCGCCCGCGTCCTGCGCGACGGCGACGAGCGCCGGCGTCCCGTAGCCCTCGGTGAACAGCCGCCGCACGATGTGGCCGGGCCCCTTCGGCGCGACCATGATCACGTCGTGCTCCGCCGGCGGCGCGATGCGTCCGTAGTGGACGTTGAAGCCATGGGCGAACAGGATGGCGGCGCCCGGCTCGAGGTTCGGCGCGACGTCGGCCTCGTACACGGCGGGCTGCACCTGATCGGGGAGCAGCAGCGAGACGATCTGCGCGCCTCGCACCGCCTCGGCCACGGTCGCGACCGAAAGGCCTGCGTCCTCGGCCGACCGCTGCGAGTCGCTGCCTTCGCGCAGCCCGACCTCGACCTCGACCCCGGAGTCGTGGAGGTTGAGGGCATGGGCGTGGCCCTGGCTGCCGTAACCGACGACCGCGACCTTCCCGTCGAGGAGGCCGAGGTCGCCGTCGCGATGAATCGTGGCCATGAAGCTCCTTTCTCAGTTCAGAACGCGTTGACGGTTGGGGCGGCGGACCGACGCACGCTTGAGCCCGATCCTGCCGGTGCGGGACAGCTCGCGGATGCCGTGCGGGCGGACGAGCTCCTCGAACGAGTCGATCTGCTCCGGCTCGCCGACGACCTCGAACACCATAGAGTCGGGCCCGACGTCCGCGACGCGCGCGTGAAACACCTCGGCGAGCGCCATCAGCTCCGGCCGGCGCTCCGCAGGCGCCGCGATCGAGATCAGCGCGAGCTCGCGCTCGACCGCCTCGCCCGCCTCCAGCTCGCGCACACGCAGGACGTTGACGAGCTTGTGCATCTGCTTCTCGATCTGCGCGAGCGGCTGCCGGTCGCAGTTGACGCGGAGCGTGATCGACGACACCTCGCGGCGCTCCGTTGGACCGACCGCCAGGCTTTCGATGTTGTACCCGCGCCGGGCGAACAGCTGGCAGACGCGGACGAGGGCACCGGGCTTGTTCTCGACCAGGACCGACAACGTGTGGATCACGCCCCCTCGCCTCCCTGGCCGGCGGCGGCTCCCGCCGGGCGGAGCCCGGCTCCGCCGCCGCCTGACGACGCTGGCGGCAGGATGCGCGGCCCGCGACGCTTGTCCGTACTGGGTGTACTGTCCTGCGCGGCGCGGGCCGGGCCTCCTTTGCCAGCGCCGTCCCAGGAAGCCGAGGGGAGAGACACCGCCTCGGCTTCGTCCTGCTCCTCGTACTCGAGCATGTCGAGCGCCGCCGCTCCCGCCGGGATCATCGGGAAGCAGTGCTCCTGGGCGTCCACCCGCGCGTCGACGACGGCCGTGCGGCCGCAGGCGAGCGCTTCCGCCAACGCCTCCTCGAGGCCGCGCTCGTCCGAGACGGTGAAGCCCGCCGCGCCGTAGGCCTCCGCGAGGGCGGCGTAGTCGGGGACGGCGTGTGTCAGGTGCACGTGTGAACGGCGCTCCTCGAAGAACATCGTCTGCCACTGGTTGACCATTCCGAGGTAGCCGTTGTTGACGATCACCGTCACGATCGGCAGGTCCTCGAGGACAGCAGTGGCCAGCTCCTGGCTCGTCATCTGGAAGCAGCCGTCGCCGTCGACGCAGACCACGGTCGCATCCGGCCTGGCCGCCTTTGCCCCGATCGCGGCCGGGACCCCGTAGCCCATCGTCCCGAGCCCGCCCGAGGTGATGAAGGTGCGCGGCCGGTCGCAGAGCAGGTACTGCATCGCCCACATCTGATGCTGGCCCACGCCCGTCGTCCAGATCACGTCGTCACGGCCGGCGGTCAGCTCCTGGAGCGACTCGAGGACGCGCTGGGGCTTGAGCTGCCCGCCGTTGCCGTAGCGAAGCGGGAACTCCTCTCGCCAGGCCTCGATCCGGTGGAGCCAGGGCTCCGTTCGCGCGTCGCCGCCGGTCGCGCGCAGCCGGCGCACCTCGGCGGCGAGCTCGGCCACGATCTGCTTGAGCGGCCCGACGACCGGCACGTCCGCGCGGCGCAGCTTGTCGATCTCGGCCGCGTCGACGTCGAGGTGGACGACGGTGGCGCCCGGGGCGAAGGCATCGAGCTTCCCGGTGACCCGGTCGTCGAAGCGCGCCCCGACCGAGACCAGCACGTCGCAGGTGTTCATCGCCAGGTTCGACCACTTGGGGCCGTGCATGCCGGGCCACCCGAAGTGCAGTTCGTGCGTCTCGGGGAAAGCGCTCTTCGCCATCAGCGTGGTGACCACGGGAAGGCGACCCGCCTCGGCGAGGTCGAGCAGCTCGGCGCACGCGTCGGCGTTGAGTGTGCCGCCGCCCACATAGAGAACCGGCTTCTCGGCGGCTGCGATGCGGCGCGCCGCCTCGGCGATCTGCCGCGCGTGTCCGCGGAGGGGCGGCCGCCAGCCCGGCAGGTCGACGGTATCCGGGTACCTGAAGTCGAGCTCCGCTTCCTGGAGGTCGCGTGGAATGTCGACGAGGACCGGGCCGCAGCGGCCGGTCCGGGCGATGTGGAATGCGGCCTTGAGCACGTGCGGGATTTCCTCGACGTCCTGCACGAGCCAGGAGTGCTTGACGATCGGAGTGGTCACGCCGGTGATGTCGCACTCCTGGAAGGCGTCGGTCCCGATCAGGTGGCTCCGGACCTGGCCGGTGATGCAGACGAGGGGCGTCGAGTCCATCCAGGCATCGGCGATGGGGGTGACGAGGTTGGTCGCCCCTGGGCCCGACGTGGCGAAGGCGACGCCGACCCCGCCGGACGCGCGTGCGAAGCCCTCGGCCATGTGCCCGGCGCCCTGCTCGTGGCGGGCGAGCACGTGCCGCACGGTCGTCCCTCGCGCGATCGCGTCGTACACGGGCAGGATCGCGCCGCCCGGGATCCCGAAGGCGACCTCGACGCCCTCGGCTTCGAGGGAGCGCAGGACTGCGTCGGCTCCGTTCACGCTGCGAACTCCACGTCCGTCCGGGTCGTCGGCATCAGCTCGAGCACGGCGTCCATGAAGTCGCGGGTGGTTGCGGCCGGGCCGCTGCCCTCGAGGTCTGCCGTGCGGACGCCGGAGGCCAGGGCGGTCGAGACCGCACGCTCCAGCGTGCGTCCGGCCGCCTGCTCTCCGAGTCCCTCGGAGAGCATCAGCGCCGCCGCGAGCAGCATCCCGCTCGGGTTGGCGACGCCCTGTCCCGCGATGTCCGGAGCCGAGCCGTGCGTAGGGCCGAAGATGCCGGGGCCGGACTGGGACAGTCGTCCCGAGGCGACGATCCGTGAGCCGTTTCGGCTGGCCGCGGTCAGGTCCGAGACGAGCTCGGCATGTGCCTTCTGGGTGACGACGACGCAGAAGCCGTCGGGCGCGTTCATCAGCCGTGGCAGCGCCTCGCTCAGCGAGAGCCGTTCGACCTCGACGCCGGGATGGCGATCCGCCTCCCAGCCGACGAATGCGTTCCACGTGGGGCCGTCCCCAACCGCGGCGACCTTGGCTTTGCGCGATCGGGCGAGGTCGAACGCGCGCCGGACGACGTACGGCTCCACCTGGTCGTCGAGCGGGCTGACGACGGCGATGTCGCCGTCGGCGAGCCGCACCCGCTGAACGCGCCAGGTCAGGTCGAGCTCGGCCTTGACGCCCTCGAGTGCAGGCTCCTTCGTCAACGCGACTAGGACGGCGTCCGAGCGGCGGCAGGCTCCCCGCGTCTCCGCCGGCAGCGGGTGCCCGTAGCGGCTGACCGCCTCGCCGGCGAACGGCACGTGCTGTTCCTCGACGCGGAAGCGGTGCAGGCGGCCGGCCTCGGCGAGCGCGCGGCTCGCCTCCGCCATCAGTTCGGGGCCGATGCCGTCCCCGCTCAGGCAGGCGACCGTGTATCTCGCCCCGCGATTCATCGGCGGACCTTTCGGATCGTGGAAGGTCCCGGCGCCGCGACCGACATGGCGGGCGCGGCTGACCGCAGCTGCTGAGGTGCGAGCGGGTTCGGGGAAGGGAGCACGCGGGGGAAACCGGCCGTTTCCCCCGCGGGAGCGAGCCGCAGGCGAGCGACAATCATCGGACAGGCACCTCCTCGAAGACGTCGTACAGGGTCACGGCCTTGCGCTCGTCGGCAAGCCGCTTGAACCGTGCAAAGGCTGTTCGTAGCTCGTCCGCCGGCAGATCGATTCCGGCCTCGGCGCAGGCCTGGGCGAACGCGTGTCGTCCGGAATGCTTGCCGAGCGGCAGCGTCATCGTCAGCCCCAGCTCCTCCGGATCCATGATCTGGTACGTGGCGGCGTCCTTCAGCATTCCGTCCTGGTGGATGCCGGCCTCGTGGGCGAAGGCGTTCGCGCCGACGATCGCCTTGTTCCGCTGGACCGCGTAGCCCGTCAGCCGGGAGACGAGCGCCGATGAGACGCCGATCTCGCTGGCGTTGACGCCGGTCTCGGCGCGCAGCTCGTCGGCCCGGACCCGGAGCGCCATCACGATCTCCTCGAGCGCGGCGTTGCCCGCCCGCTCGCCGATTCCGTTCACCGTGCACTCGACCTGGGTCGCCCCGGCGCGGATCCCGGAGAGCGTGTTCGCCACCGCGAGCCCGAGGTCGTTGTGGCAGTGGACGGAGAGAGTGGCCGCGCGCAGCTCCGGGCAGAGCACCTGGATCCGGCGCAGAAAGGCCTCGTGCTCGTCGGGCAGGCAGTAGCCGACCGTGTCCGGCAGGTTGACGGTGGTCGCGCCCGCCGCGATCGCCTGCCGGCAGACCTCGGCGAGGAACGCCGGTTCCGAGCGGGTCGCGTCCTCGGCCGAGAACTCGACCTCGTCGGCGTGCTCGGTTGCGGTGCGGACGCTCGTCCGCACGCGCTCGAGCACCTCCGGCGGCTCGAGCCCGAGCTTGCGGGCCATGTGCAGCGCGCTCGTCGCGATGAAGACGTGGATCCTCGAGCGGCGCGCGCCGGCGAGGGCGTCGGCAGCAGCCTCCACGTCGTCCGGCTCCGTGCGTGCGAGCGCGGTGACGGTCGCGCCGGACACCGTGCGGGCGACGGCCTGTACGCCCTCGAAGTCGCCGGGGGACGAGATCGGGAAGCCGGCCTCGATCACGTCTACGCCGAGCCGCTCGAGCTGTGCCGCGATCTTCGCCTTCTCGTCGGGGTGAAGGGCGATGCCGGGCGACTGCTCGCCGTCGCGAAGAGTGGTGTCGAAGATCGTGATCCTGCGGGGTGGCAACTGAGTTCCTCCTCGTCTCGTCCCGTCCGGGGACGTACCGGTGGTGTGGTGAGGTCGGCGTGTGCGCTGCGAGGCGCGTGGTCGAAAGCTCCCCCTAGAGGGGGAGAATCGAGACGACGAGGAGCGAAATCGGGCCGCGCGCAGCCACCGAGGGCGGGGCTGCGGAATGGGTGTCGTACGCGGCGCTCATCGCTTCAGCTTTGCAAGTGTTGCCGGGCCGTCCCCGGTCTGTCAAGTTCATCGGCAATTCGATCTCAGGCCTTGACCTCGCCGGGACCGGCCCGTACTCTGCTGGCAATGGCTTTCGCCGCGAACGAGATCTTTGCGATTCTCTTTCTCGTCGCGCGCAAGCCTGCGTGCTAGTCGGCGTCCCGCTCCTTCCGCCTCCGCCGGCTAGCTAGCACCACAGAGGCGGACTTCCTCCCAGACCACACGAGGTGCGCATTGCGACCTCCGTTCGGCCCAACCCAGGAGCGTGACGGCTGTGGGATCGGCTTCGTCGCCGACTCCTCCGGCCGCGCCTCGCGCGAGATCGTCGATGCCCTGCTCGAGGGGCTGCACAACGTGCGGCATCGCGGCGCGACCGCGGCCGACCGCAAGACCGGTGACGGTGCGGGCGTGCTCCTGCCGCTGCCGGAGAAATGCCCCTGGCTGGTCGGGCCGGGCGCCTTCGGCTCTGCCGGCGACGCATCCAGCCTCGGCGTCGCGATGGTCTTCTTGCGCGACGAGGCAGCGCGGAGTGCGATCGAAGACGCATGCCGGTCAGAGGGGATCGAGCCGCTGGAGTGGCGTGAGGTTCCCGTCGATGCCGGCGCGCTCGGCGCGGCCGCGCTCGCCTCCATGCCGCGCATCGAGCAACTTTTCCTCCGGGGCGGCGACGAGACGCACGCCTACCGGGCGCGGCGCCGGGCGGAGCGGACGCCCGGTGCGTACATCGTCTCGCTCTCCTTCCGGACGGTCACGTACAAGGCGCTGTGCGCGGCCGAGGAGCTCGCGCGCTTCTACCCGGACCTGCGCGACCCGTCGCTCGCGGTGCCGTTCGGGATCTTCCACCAGCGGTTCTCGACGAACACGGAGCCCTCGTGGGAGCGGGCCCAACCGTTCCGGCTCCTCTGTCACAACGGGGAGATCAACGCGATCCAGGGCAACGTGAACTGGATGCGCGCCCGGGAAGGGAACTTCGGCTCCGAGGACGACGAGCTGCTCCACCCGGTCGTCGACGAGACGGGCTCCGACTCGGCGATGCTGGACAACGCGCTGGAGCTGCTCGTCCGGCACGGCCGGGACGTCCGCCACGCCCTGACGATGCTCGTTCCCGAGGCCTGGGACGGGAACCCCGAGCTCGATCAGGAGCTGCGCGACTACTACCGCTACCACTCGTTGCTGGTCGAGCCGTGGGACGGGCCGGCCGGGCTGGTCTTCACCGACGGGCGGGTGGTCGGCGCGGCGCTCGACCGCAACGGCCTACGGCCGCTTCGCTATGCGGTCTGTTCCGACGGCCTCGTCCTCTGCTGCTCGGAGGCGGGTGCCGTCGACCTCTCGGGGCGCGGGCCGGTACGCCGCAGCCGGCTCGGCCCCGGGCAGATGATCGCGGTCGATCCCGAGCGGGGCTTCGAGGAGAACGGCGCGGTCAAGGCGCGGCTCGCCGCCCGGCAGCCGTATGGACGCTGGCTCGAGAAGGGCCTGCGCCGCGGCTCCAACGGGACGCCGGTCGAGCCGCCCACGGGCGACCTGACCGGCCGCCAGGCGGCCTTCGGGTACACGCGCGAGGACGTCAACGTCATCCTCCGCCCGGTCGCCGGCCGCGGCCACGAGCCGACGTCCTCGATGGGTGACGACACGGCGCTCCCGCTGCTCGCCGGCCGTGCCCGTCCCCTCTACTCCTACTTTCGCCAGCGCTTCGCGCAGGTGACGAATCCGCCGATCGACCACCTGCGCGAACGGCACACGTTCTCCCTCCGATGCATCCTCGGCGGCCGGGCCCCTCTGCTGGCGGAAGGGCCCGAGACCGCTTGCGGGACGGAGTTCGAGAGCTTCTTCCTCTACCCGGACATGCTCGATGAGCGCCTGAAAAGGATCGACGCGACGTTCGAGTCGGACCTCGAGAGCGCCTGCCGGCGCCTTGCCGACGAGGCGGAGGCGTTCGTGCGCTCGGGCAGCACGGCACTGCTGGTGTCGGATACCACCGAGGACCGGGCGTCGATCCCCGTGCTGCTCGCCGTCGGGGCCGTCCACCAGCACCTGGTCGCGCGCGGGCTGCGGTCGCTGGCGACGATCGTCGTCGAGACCGACGAGGCGCGAGAGGCACACCACGTCGCCTGCCTGCTCGGCTACGGCGCGGAGGCGATCTGTCCGCGGCTCGCGCTCGAGACGGTTGCGGCGCTCGCCGCGGCGGACAAGATCGGCGGCGACCGTCCCGCGCCGGCCGACGCGCAGGGGCGCTTCCGCGCGTCGATCGAGGACGGGGTGCTGAAGATCATGTCCAAGATGGGGATCGCCGACGTCGCCGCCTACTGCGGCGCGCAGGTGTTCGACGTGCTCGGGCTGGGGCAGGAGGTGGTCGACCTCTGCTTCGCCGGCACGCCCAGCGCGGTCGGCGGCATCGGGTTCGCCGAGCTCGAGCGCGAGGCGCTGGCCCGGTTCGCGTCCACGCGACTGGAGAACCCGGGCTACGTCAAGTTCCGGAAGGGCGGCGAGCCGCATGAGACGGACGCATCCGTGGTAGACGCGGCGCATGCTCTGCGACTCGCCGTCCGGAAGGACCGCCGGGAGGCGTACGACCGCTTCGCCGCCCTCGTCGACGGCCGGGCCCCGATGGAGCTTCGCGACCTGCTGGACTTCGCGCCCGCCGAAGCCGTCCCGCTCGACGACGTCGAGCCCGCCGAGTCGATCGTGCAGCGCTTCTCGGCCGGCGGGATGTCGCACGGCGCGCTGTCGGCCGAGGCGCACGAGACGATCGCGGCCGCCTTCAACCGGCTTCGGGCGCGGTCGAACTGCGGCGAGGGCGGAGAGGATCCGTCCCGGTTCCGCACCGAGCGCAACTCGCGGATCAAGCAGATTGCGTCGGGCCGCTTCGGGGTCACCCCCGAGTACGCCGCGTTCGCAGACGAGCTCCAGATCAAGATCGCGCAGGGCTCGAAGCCCGGCGAGGGCGGCCAGCTGCCCGGCCACAAGGTCTCGGTCGAGATCGCGCGCCTTCGCCACACCACCCCCGGTGTGGCGCTGATCTCGCCACCGCCCCACCACGACATCTACTCGATCGAGGACCTCGCCCAGCTGATCTTCGATCTCCGGCAGGTGAATCCGGACGCCGCCATCTCGGTGAAGCTCGTGGCCGAGACCGGCGTCGGCCTCGTTGCCGGCGGCGTCGTCAAGGCGCTGGCCGACGTCGTCCACGTCGCCGGCTCGGACGGAGGCACGGGCGCGAGCCCGCTCTCGTCGATCAAGAACGCCGGCCTGCCCTGGGAGCTCGGCCTCGCCGAGACACAGCGCTCGCTGGTCGAGAACGGCCTGCGTGGGCGTGTGCGGCTGCGTGCCGACGGCGGGATCAAGACCGGCCGCGACGTCGTCGTCGCGGCCCTGCTCGGTGCCGACGAGATCAGTTTCGGGACGGCGCTCCTGCTCGCCGAGGGCTGCCTGATGGTCCGTTCCTGCCACCTCGACACCTGCCCGGTCGGGATCGCAACCCAGCGGCCCGAGCTGCGTGCGAAATATGCAGCAACCCCGGAGCAGGTCGAGGCCTACCTTCTCTTCGTCGCCGAAGACGCGCGGCGCTGGCTCGCCTCGCTCGGAATCCTCTCCCTCGAGGAGGCAGTCGGCCGCACGGACCTCCTGCGCCGGCGCGAGACGGGCGATCCGCGCGCGGACACGCTCGAGCTCGCGCCGCTGCTGGGGGCGCCCCCCGGCCGCTACGAGGCCGAGCCGATGCCGGTCGCAGGCGGCGGTGAGCTCGGCCGGCGGCTCGCGGCCGACGCGCAGCCCGCACTGGATGGCCCCGCGCTGGTCGAGCCCTCGTACTCGATCTCGACCTGGGACCGCTCGGTCGGAGCCCGGCTCGGCGGACTGATCGGTAAGCGGTACGGCTCGCAGCCGCCGCCCGGCCGGATCCGTGCGCGCTTCGAAGGCTCGGCCGGTCAGAGCTTCGGCGCGTTCCTCGCCGCCGGGGTCGAGCTCGACCTCGCCGGCGAGGCGAACGACTACGTCGGGAAGGCGATGGGCGGCGGACGGATCGTGATCCGGCCGCCGGAAGGCGATGCCGGGGATCCGGTGCTCGCAGGGAACACCGTCCTCTACGGCGCGACCGGCGGGGAGTTCTACTGCGCCGGGCGCGCCGGCGAGCGTTTCGCCGTCCGCAACTCAGGCGCGACCGCAGTGGTGGAGGGGATCGGCGACCACGGCTGCGAGTACATGACCGGTGGGACGGTCGTCGTCCTCGGCACGGCCGGCCGGAACTTCGGTGCCGGGATGAGCGGCGGCGAGGCTTTCGTCTACGACCCGCCGGGCGAGCTCCCGCTTCGGCTGAACGACGACCTGGTCGTCCTCGAGCGGGTGTCGGGCGATTCCGAGCTCCGCCGCCTGGTCGAGCGCCACGGGCGCTACACCGGCTCGCCGCTGGCGACGGCCTTGCTGGCCGGCTGGGACGCCGCCGTCGCGGAGTTCTGGCACGTCCGCCCGCGTTCCGACGTGGCCGCGATCGAGGACGAGCACGAAGGCACGGGTGGTAGGAGCGCGGAAGCAGCCGAGGAGGCGACCGCCGGCTAGCCGCCGGTAGTCAGCCGCCTTCTTGCATAAATGCAGTAGAACTGCATAATACGTGAATGGTCACAACGGCCGTTCTCGGTGTCGCCGGGTTCTCCGGGCAGGAGACGCTCGACCGCGTCCTCGCCCACCCGGAGCTCGAGCTCGTCGCGCTGGGGTCCGACTCGCTGGCCGGGCAGCCCGCGAGCGCGCTCGATCCTCGGCTCTCCCGCAACGGCCACGGGGCCCTTCCTAGCTTCGTCCCGAACGAGGAGGCCAGTGCGGCCGGCGCCGAGCTCGTCTTCTGCTGCCTGGACGACGACGCGGCGGCGGCGCTGGACCCGCCGCCCGGCGCGGTGGTCGTCGACCTCTCGGGCGCGCACCGGGCCGGCGCGGGTGGCTGGTGCTACGCGCTCCCCGAGCTCTCGCCGCCCACCGGTCGGCTGATCGCGAACCCTGGCTGCTACGCGACCGCAGCCCTGCTCGCGCTCGCGCCCATCGCGGACCTCGTCGATCAGGCCAGCGTCGTCGTGGACGGCAAGTCGGGCATCTCGGGCGCGGGGCGAACTCCGAAAGATCGGTCGCACGCGGCCGCCGTGCTCGACAACGTCACGCCGTACGCCGTCGGTGCGCACAAGCATGCGCCCGAGATCGCGCGGCTGCTCGGCTTCCCGGTCACCTTCGTCCCCCACGTCGTGCCGCTCCGCCGCGGGCTGGTGTGTACCTGTTACGTCGGCGCAAGCGAGAACCCGCGTCCGCTGCTCGAGGCGGCGTACGCGGAGTCGCACGTGGTCGAAGTCGTCGACGCGGTGCCGGACGTCGCCCGCGTGCAGGGCACGGACACGGCCGAGGTGGCCGCCTTCCAGGACGGCGCAACCGGCCGCTGGATCGTCATCTGTGCGATCGACAACCTGGGGAAAGGCGCCGCCGGGCAGGCGGTGCAGAACGCCAACCTGGGGCTCGGCCTCGAAGAGACCGCGGGCATGAGGCTGTCGGGAGTGCTCGTCTGAATGGCCGTCGCGGCGGAGCGCAAGCAGGGGGTCACCGGCGCGGTCACCGCGCCGAAGGGGTTCGCCGCAGGTGCCGTCCACGCCGGTATCCGCAAGGCCAAGCTCGACCTCGCCGTCGTCCGTTCCACCGTGCCCGCGGTCGGCGCCGGGATGTTCACCGCCAACCGGGTCCAGGCCGCGCCCGTGCTCGTCTCGAAGGCGCACCTGGCACAAGCGGAGCCGCAGGCGGTCGTCGTCAACTCTGGTGTGGCCAACGCCGCGACCGGCAAGCAGGGCGAGCTCGACGCGCTCGCGACTGCTGCGGAGACAGCGGCCCTCCTCGGACTCGAGCCGGATCAGGTGCTCGTCCTCTCCACCGGTGTGATCGGCGTGAAGCTGCCGATGCCGAATCTGCTCGCCGGCCTCCACGGGATCGAGCTCGTCGCCGACGGCGGCGGCGAGGCGGCCGAGGCGATCCTCACCACCGACACGTGCCCGAAGGAGGCGCTGGTCGCCCGCGGCGGCTTCGCCGTCGGCGGGATGGCGAAGGGCGCAGGGATGATCCACCCGTGCCTGGCGACGATGCTCGCGGTCGTCACCACCGACTATCCCCTCGCTGCCGGCGAGGCGCCGGCGTTCCTCAAGCGCGCCGTCAACGAGAGCTTCAACCGGATCTCGGTCGACGGCGAGTGCTCGACGAACGACGCGGTGATCCTGCTCGCCAACGGGGCGAGCGACGTCGACCGCACAGCTGCGTCCGACCGTGAGTTCGCCGCCGCGCTGAGCGAGGTCTGCGCCGACCTGTCGCGGCAGATCGTCATGGACGGCGAGGGCGCGACCGTCCTGCTCGAGGTCGAGGTGGGCGGCGCCGCGAGCGCGGGCGAGGCGAACGCAATCGCGAAGCGGATCGCGACCTCGCCACTCGTCAAGACCGCGGCGTTCGGCCGCGACCCGAACTGGGGCCGCGTCCTCGCGGCAGCGGGATCGGCCTTCGTCTCGGGCGGCTTCGCACAGGTCGACGTCGACCGGCTCACGTTGCGGATGAACGGCGTCGTGGTCTTCGCCGAGGGCGAGCCGACCGCGGCGGAGGTTCCGCTCGACGGGCCGGTCTGCAAGATCGAGCTCGGCCTCGGGCTCGGGACGGCCGCTGCGTCCTACCTGGCCTCCGACCTCACGTACGACTACGTGAGGATCAACGCGGAGTACACGTCGTGATCGTCGTCAAGGTCGGCGGCGCGAGCGTCGGCTCCGATCTCGGGGAACTCCGCAACGCGGTCGTCGTGCACGGCGGCGGCCTGCAGATCTCGGCGGCAATGGAGGCAGCCGGTCTGGAGGTCACCTTCGTCCGAGGGCGCCGATTCACGAGCGCCGCCGCGATCGAGGTCGTCCGCTCCGCGCTCCTCGATGTGAACGCGCAGCTCTGCGAGGCAATCGGTCCGCGCGCCGTCGGCCTGGCCGGCGACGAGGTCGGCCTCCGGGCGACTCGTCTACCCGGGCTGGGGCACGTCGGCACACCGGTGCCGAGCCGGCCGCAGACGGTCGTGGACGCGCTCGCCGACGGGCTGATCCCCGTCTTGGCGCCACTCGCCGTCGGACCGCTGAACGTCAATGCCGACGAGGCGGCGGCCGCGCTGGCGATCGGGCTCGGAGCCGACCGCATCCTGTTCCTGACCGACGTCCCGGGCGTCCTCCGCGGCGACCACGTCCTGGACCACATCGGGGCGGACGAGGTGGAGGCGGGCTGCTTCGAGGGCGGCATCGTCCCGAAGCTGCACGCCGCGGTCGTCGCCGCAAGGCGCGGAGTCCAGGCCGAGATCGGCCGCACGCTGGTGACGTCATGACGCTCGCCACGCGCAGCGCGGTGCTCCCGACGTACGTTCGCGCCGACGTCACGTTCGTCGACGGCGACGGCTCGTGGCTGACCGCCGCCGACGGGACGCGCTACCTCGACTTCGCGACGGGCATCGCCGTGGTCGGGCTCGGACACGGCCATCAGGCGCCGCTCGCTGCAGCGCACGAGCAGCTCGACCGTCTCTGGCACGTCTCCAACCTCTACTGGAGCGAGCCGATGGCCAGGCTTGCCGAGCTGCTCTCCACGCGCTTCGGCGGCGCGCAGGCGTTCTTCTGCAACTCGGGTGCCGAGGCGGTCGAGGCGGCGATCAAGCACGCTCGGAAAGCGACGGGTAGGCCCGGCATCGTCGCGCTCGACGGCTCGTTCCACGGACGGACGCTCGGCGCGCTGTCGGCGACGGGCCAGCCGGCGAAGCGGGCCGCGTTCGGGCCGCTCCTGCCCGGGGTCGCTTTCGCGGAGCTGAACGACGTGGCCTCGCTCGAGGCCACCGTCGGCCCCGACACGGCGCTGATCCTGATCGAGCCGGTCCAGGGCGAGGGCGGCGTCAATCCAGCCGCGCCCGGTTTCCTCGCCGCCGCGGCGGAGCTCGCGGCGGAGCACGGCGCGCTCCTCTGCTTCGACGAGGTGCAGACCGGCGTCGGCCGCACCGGGACCTTCTTCGCCTTCGAGCAGCTCGGAGTCCAGCCGCACCTGCTCACGCTGGCGAAGGGGCTCGCGAACGGGCTGCCGATCGGCGCGCTGCTCGTCGGCGACCACGCGCCGACCGGGCTCGAGCCGGGTGATCACGCCTCCACCTTCGGCGGCAATCCTGTTGTCTGCGCCGCCGCCTGCGCCGTGGTCGAGGCGGTCGACGAGGACCTGCTAGCGAATGTCCTTGCGCGGAGTGCGGAGCTCGCGGAGGCGTTGCCCGTCCGCGGCGCCGGGTTGCTGCTCGGGGTCGAAACGGAGAGCCCTGCGACTGAGATCGTCGCAGCCTGCCTCGAGGCCGGGCTGCTCGTCACCTCCGCCGGGCCGACCACGCTGCGGCTGACGCCGCCGCTGACGGTTTCCTCCGACGAGGTCGCGCAGGCGATCTCGATCCTCCAGGAGGTTCTTCGTTGACTGCACACCGTCGCGAGCGCCAGGGTGCGATCCTGCGGCTGATCCGCGATCGCCAGATCTCGACCCAGGCCGAGCTGGCCGCAGCACTCCACGACGCCGGGCACGAGGTCGTCCAGACCACCGTCTCGCGGGACATCGCCGAGCTCGGTCTCGTGAAGGTCCGCGCTCCGAACGGCCGGCTCGTCTATGCGCAGCCGGGCGCCGTCGACGCCGACCGACTGCGGGCGCTGGAAAGCGCGCTGAGGCGCTGGGCGCTGGCGATCGAGGCGAACGAGAGCCTCGTCGTCCTGTTCACCCCCCGCGGCTTTTCGGCCGCGCTCGCGGAGGCGATCGACGAGTCGAGACATCCCCACGTGCTCGCCACCGTGGCTGGCGACAACACCATCCTCGTCGTGCCGGCGGCGGGGGTGAAAGCCGGCTCCCTGCGCGAGGAGCTGAGCAGACACCTTCTGGAAGGAGCGGCATGATCGTTCGCCGCCCGCTTCGCGGGCGAACTCGCTCGCACGGGGTGAACAGCCGGTTCCCCCCGTGGACCCCCCTCCCCAAACCCACTGTGGTTACCGAAAACGGCACTGGGCCGCGCCGGCCATGTCGGTCGCGGCGACAAAAACCCCTCGAAGAGCTGGAGAGTGACTCATGAGCGGCACAGCAGTTCTCGCTTACAGCGGGGGCCTCGACACGACCTGCATCATCGCCTGGCTGAAGGAGTTCTACGACTACGACGAGGTCGTCGCCGTCCTCTGCGACGTCGGCCAGGAGTTCGACCTCGAGCAGTCGCAGGAGCGCGGCTACGCGGCCGGTGCCGACGACGTCCTGCTGGTCGACCGGCGCGAGGCGTTCGCAAACGACCAGGTGGCGAAGTCGATCCAGACGAACGCGCTCTACGAGGGCAAGTACCCGCTGGTCTCGGCACTTTCGCGCCCGGTGATCGCGCAGGCGGTCGCCGAGCTCGCGCTCGAGCTGGGCGCCGAAGCGGCCGTCCACGGCTGCACCGGCAAGGGCAACGACCAGCTCCGGTTCGAGCTCGCGTTTCGTGCGAATTACCCGGGCGTGCGCGTGATCGCGCCGCTGCGGGACAGGGTCTGGACACGTGACGAGGAGATCGACTACGCGCAGGCGCGGGGTATCCCCGTGACCGTCACGCAGAGCTCGCCCTTCTCGTTCGACGAGAATCTCTTCGGCCGGTCGATCGAGGCGGGCGTGCTCGAGGACCCGTGGGAGGCGCCCCCGGGGGAGCCGTACCTGCTCACCGCCGACCCGGACGCCGCGCCCGACCCGACAGAGGTCGTGATCGGTTTCGAGGCGGGGCTGCCGGTGTCGCTCGACGGCGAGTCGCTCGCCATGACCGACCTGATCTCCACGCTCAACCGGCAGGCGGGCGCCTACGGGATCGGGCGGATCGACATGATCGAGAACCGCGCGATCGGGATCAAGAGCCGCGAGGTCTACGAGGCACCGGCGGCGATGACGCTGATCGCCGCGCACCGCGCGATCGAGGACATCGTGCTGACGAAGGGCGAGCTGAACGCGAAGCGCGGGATCGAGGACACCTGGGCGCGCACCGTCTACGACGGGCTCTGGTTCTCGCCGCTGCGCGAAGCGCTCGACGCATTCGTCGCCAAGACGCAGGGGCTCGTCACCGGCGAGGTGCGCGTGCAGCTCCGGCCCGCGGCCGCCGTCGTCAACGGCCGCCGCTCCGAGAATGCGCTGTACGCCGAGACGCTCGCGTCGTACGCGACCGGCGAGACCTTCCCGCACGAGGCGGCCGCGGGCTTCATCGAAATCTCCGCGCTGGAGATCGAGCTGGCTGCGGCTCGCGCAAGGAAGGCTGTGAGAGCGTGAGCGGTCGCGCGGAGGGGCCCCAGGGGAACCGGGAGGTTCCCCGGTTGGCTCGGCCTCTAGAAGAAGGGGGTCCGTGGGGGAAACATGGTTTTCCCCACGGGAGCGAGCCGGAGGCGAGCGACGCGGCGGAGGGATTCATCCGGCTCGGGTCGCTGGAGGCCGAGCTCGCCGCGGCGCGAGCCCGGGCGGTACGCGTTTGACCCTCTGGCAGGGACGCGTCGAAGGGCAGCTCGCGCCTGAGGTATGGGAGCTCGTCAAGGCCGACGACGCAGAGCTGTTCCGCTACGACTGCGAGGGGACGCGGATCCACGCTGACCGGCTCTTCGCGGCAGGTCTTCTGTCCGCAGAAGAACACGCCGAGGTCGGCGCTCGACTGACAGCTATTGCGCAGGAGGGCAGCGCCCTCCTGCGCGACTCGGACGAGGACGTGCACTCGGCGATCGAGCGGCTGCTCGGCCCGGTCGGCCGCAAGATCCATGCCGGCCGGTCTCGGAACGACCAGGTCGTCACCGCCTTCCGGCTCTGGGCCCTCGACGCGTGCGCAGAAGCGAAGGCGGGGATCGAGGCCCTGACGAGGGTCGTCCTCGACCGCGCCGAGGAAGGAGCGGAGACCGTCATGCCCGGCTACACCCATCTCCAGCGCGCGCAGCCGGTCACGCTCGGCCACCATCTGCTCGCCTGGGTCGAGATGCTCGACCGCGACCGCGACCGGTTCGCGCTCGCCGCCGCGCACGCCGATCCGTCCCCGCTCGGTGCGGGTGCGCTGGCGGGAACGACCTTGCCGCTGCCCGGGGTGCGCAACTCCCTCGACGCGGTCGCCGACCGGGACTTCGCGCTCGACTACCTCTACGCGTGCGCCGGTCTGTTCGTCCACCTGTCGCGGATCGGCGAGGAGCTGGCCCTGTGGGCGACCGCGGAGTTCGGGTTCGTCAGGCTGCCGGAGTCGGCGGCCACCGGCTCGTCGATGATGCCCCAGAAGCTCAACCCTGACGTCGCGGAGCTCGCCCGGGGAAAAGCGGGGACCGCGATTGGGCGGCTGACCGGGCTGCTGGCGACGGTCAAGGGGCTCCCGCTGTCGTACAACTCGGACCTCGGCGAGGACAAGCCCGCCGCGTTCGCGGCGAGGCGGGACGTACGCCTGGTGCTGTCCGCGCTCGTGGTGCTCGTCCGCGACCTTCGCTTCGACGAGGCGCGGCTAGAGGCGGCCGCGGCCGATCCCGGGCTGCTCGCAACGGACGCCGCCGAGGCACTCGTCGCGGACGGCGTCCCGTTCCGCGACGCGCACGAGCAGGTGGCTGGAGCGGTGCGCGAGGGCGCGTTCGACCCGGAGTCGACGGCGGCGGAGAGCGCCGCCGCCAGGCTGGGAGATGTCGGGGCCGCGGTCGTCGCGGCCCGCACTCGGTTCTCCTAGCGCGGGAAGACTGCTTCGAGCAGGCGCCCCTGGGCACCGTCACCGACGCCCTGGTCCGCGAGACCTCGGCGCGCGCCAGGATCTTCTTGCCCTGGTGGAGGATCAGCACCCGATGGCCGCCGCCTCGCTCGATCAGGTCGAACACGCCGCTCCCGGTTTGGATCGCGCCGACACTACGAACTGGTGGCGATCGCGTCGATCGCCTCGGCGAGACCGAACCGGCCCGACCAGAGGGCGCTGCCGACGACCGCACCCTCGCAGCCGAGGTCGCGCAGCGCGCGGAGGTCCTCGAGGGAGCCGATGCCGCCGGCGGCGAGCACCGGCAGGCCGGCGGTGAGGACGTCCTCGAGCAGGCCGAGGTCGGGGCCGCGGAGCGACCCGTCCCGACGCGTGCTGGTGACGAGCAGTCGGTGAATGCCGGCGTCGGCGCACGCCCGCGCCAGCCCGCGAGGGGTGACGTCGGTCTCGGCCGTCCAGCCGTTATGCACCACCCGGCCGTTCCTGGCGTCGACCGCGACCACGAGCCGCTCGCCGAAACGGGCGGCGAGCAGTGACAGGCTCGAGCCTGTCACCGCCGTGAGAGCCGCGCTCCCGATGGTCACTCGTCCCGCGCCGGCGTCGAGGGACGCCTGAATCGCGTCGGCGTTTCGCAGCCCGCCGCCGAACTGCACGGGTATGCCGGAGGCGGCGACAACCTGCTCGACCACTCCGGGTGTGGGGCGGCCCGAGAAGGCCCCGTCGAGGTCGACCACATGCAGCCACGCAGCCCCCTCGGCGGCGAACCGAGCCGCCGCCGCCGCGGGATCGCCGCCCTCGATCGTCACGTGCTCGCGCCGGCCTTCCGAGAGCCGCACGCAGCGGCCCTCGAGGACGTCCAATGCGGGGATCACCTGGAAGCTTGCCATTTCAGCGTAGTAGCATGCTAACATGCTGTCCGATGAGCACGACCGCGAGCGACGCTCGACATGAGCTCGACGAGATCCAGGGCCTCGACGAGCTCGCCGGTGCCTTCCTCCGTCTGCGGAACGGGGACGAGGCGAGGCGCTTCCTGCGCGATCTCTGCACGCGCGGCGAGCTGGAGGCGCTCGCACATCGCTGGCAGATCGTCCGCCTGCTCGACGAGGGAGTGCCGTACCTCGAGATCGCCGAGCGCGTGCACACGAGCACGGCGACCGTCACCCGCGTCGCGCAGTGGCTCCGCCACGGCACCGGCGGCTACCAGCTCGTACTCCGCCGTACTCGCTAGGAAGCGGTCATGAGCGCCGGCACCGAGGGCCGGCTGCTGGTCGCCGTCCCCTCGAAGGGGCGCATGGCGGGTCCCGCGCTCGACCTGCTCGACGCCGCCGGACTTCGCTTCGAGCTCGGAGAGCGTGCCCTGCACATCCCCTGCGAGAACGCACCGGTCGAGCTCCTGCTGGTGCGTCCACACGACATCCCGGAGTACGTGCAGGACGGTGTCGTCCACGTCGGGATCACCGGCGCGAACCTCGTCGCCGAGGCGCGTGCGGACGTCGTACGGCTCGCCGAGCTCGGCTTCGCGCGCTGCACACTGGAGGCGGCCGTCCCGACGGCCGCGCCGCAGCTGGCGCTCGCCGACCTGGCCGGGTTGCGCGTCGCGACCTCCTATCCCGTGTCGACGCGTGCAGCGCTCGCGGAGCACGGCGTCGACGTCGAGCTGGTCACGGTCTCCGGCTCGGTCGAGGCGGCGCCGCGGCTCGGTCTGTCGGACGCCGTGGTCGACCTCGTCTCCACCGGGTCGACGGCCAGTGTGAACGGCCTCCGGCGCATCGGCCGGCTGCTCTCGTCCGAGGCCGTGCTGATCGCGAATCCGGACGCGCTCGCGGAGCGCCGCGAGCTCGTCGACCGGCTCGAGCTGATGCTGCGCGGCGTCGTCGCCGCACGCAGCCGCCGCTACGTGATGCTCAACGCTTCCGAGGACGATCTGCCGGCGATCCGCGAGCTGCTTCCGGGGATGGGCGCGCCGTCGGTGCTGCCGCTGGCAGAGCCGGGCCAGATCGCAGTCCACGCCGCCGTCGCGGCAGACGACATCTGGGACCTGCTGCCCCCGTTGAAGGCCGCGGGCGCTTCGTCGATCCTCGTCGTCCCGGTCGAGAGGCTGATTCCGTGAGAGACGAAGCCGGGCACAAAGGCGACGGCGAAGCTGTCGACCTTGGTTCGAGGCGATGTCGTGACGCCTCCGGCGTCACCGAGGTCGCGGAGATCGTCGCCGACGTGCGGGAGCGAGGCGACGCCGCCGTCCGCGAGTGGTCCGAGCGGTTCGGTGACGGGCCGCCCGGGCGCGTGGAGTCCGGCGGCGAGCTCGACACGGAGCTGCTCCAGGCGGTGCGGGCGCTGGTCGACGCCGTCAAGGTCGTCCACGCCGCCCAGCGTCCTGGGGATACGTCCGTCACGCCGATCCCGGGCATCGAGGTCACGCGCCGCTGGCTGCCGTTGGACTCCGTCGGGATCTACGTACCCAGGGGGCTCGTGTCGTCGCTGGTGATGACGGCGGTGCCGGCGCGACTGGCCGGCGTGGAACGGATCGCGATTGCGACGCCGCGGCCGTCGCCGGCGATGCTGGCGATCGCGGGCGAACTCCGGGTCGACGAGCTCTACTCCATGGGCGGGCCGCAGGCGATCGCCGCGTTCGCCTACGGCACGGACGGGATCGACCCCGTCGCCAAGATCGTCGGCCCGGGCAACCGCTGGGTGACCGAGGCGAAGCTCCTGGTCTCGAGCCGGGTGGCGACCGACCTGCCGGCCGGGCCGAGTGAGGTGCTCGTGATCGCCGACGAGACGGCCGAACCGCAGGCGTGCGCCGCCGACCTGCTGGCCCAGGGCGAACACGGCCCGGACGGCGAGTCGATCCTCGTGACCACGAGCGCCGAGCTCGCCGACGCCGTCGCCGCCGACGTGGGCGACCGCGCGCGGGTCGAGCTGGTGGGCTCGCTCGAGGAGGCGCTGGCCCGCGCGAACGAGCTGGCCCCCGAGCACCTCGAGCTCCTGGTCGAGGACCCGGATGGCCTCGCGGCGGGCGTTCGGAACGCCGGAGCGGTGTTCCTCGGTACGTCTGCGGTCCTGGGCGACTACGCGGCCGGCTCGAACCATGTTCTTCCGACGGGTGGACTGGCGCGCGGCACGGGCGGCCTCGGCCTGGAGGCGTTCCTCAAGCCAGTCCAGTTCATCCGCGCCACTCCGGGGGCCCTGGCGTCCGTCCGTCCGACGGTCGAGGCCTTCGCGGCGCTCGAAGGCCTGCCCCTTCATGCCGAGGCCGTGGCGGTCCGGGCCAGCCCCGCAGGCCGGCTGTGAGCGCCAGGCCGCTTCCGGACGGGTTCGAGCCGTACGTCTGGGCCTCGACGTCCGAGGACGTCGCCGCCCGGAACGGGATTCCCGTGGCCCGGGTGATCCGGTTCGACGCCAACGTCCCGCCGCTCCCGGGCGTGCCGCAGGTGCCCGTCGGCGAGAGCTTCGCCCGGCTGAACGAGTACCCGGAGGGCACCTACCGCGAGCTACGCAAGGCGGCCTCCGCCTACGTCGGCGTAAGCACGGGACAGATCGTGCCCGGCGCCGGCGCGGACGGGCTGATCGCTCTCGCGGCGCGCACGTTCCTGGGGCCCGGCAGCCGTGCCTGCGTCACGGGGCCAACCTATCCGCTGTACGGGATCGCGTCCGCGATCGAGGGAGCCGAGGTGACCGCGGAGCCGGCCGGCGCCGACCTGATCTGGGTCTGCAACCCGAACAACCCGACCGGCGAGCTCGTCGATCCCGAGCAGATCGCTGCGCTGGCGCTCGCCCACCCCGACGCCGCGGTCGTCGTCGACGAGGCATACGTCGAGTACGGCGGCGGCGCCGGCGTCGTGCCGCTGATCGAGCGGGCGTCGAACCTGATCGCGATCCGGACGCTCTCGAAGGCGTTCGGGCTGGCCGCGCTGCGGGTCGGGTACGCGGTCGCCTCGCCGGAGGTCGCGCGGGAGCTGGACCGGCGCCGCGAACCCGCTCCCGTCTCCACCCCGGCCGCCCGGATCGCCGCGGCCGCCCTGAACGATCCCCGGCTCGACGTCGAGCAGACGGTCGCCGAGCGCGAGCGGATGCGGCGCTCGCTCGCCGCCGCCGGCTTCGACGTCCCGGAGTCGCACGCAAACTTCGTGCTCGTCCGGATCGACCCGGTGGTCGCGGACCGGCTCGAGGCCCAGGGCCTCGTCGTCCGCCGCTTCCCGGACGCCGTCCGAATCACGGTCCGCCTTCCGGCCGAGAACGACCTGATTCTGGCGGCACTGGGCGCGGAGCCCGAGCCGGCGTCCGCCCGCTCCGCTCTCGTTCTCCGGACGACGGGGGAGACCGCCCTTCGGGTGTCTCTCGATCTCGACGGTCGCGGGCGCGGCCGGGTCGCCACCGGGGTCGGCTTCCTCGACCACCTGCTGACCCTGTTCGCGTTCCACGGTGGCCTGGACCTCGAGCTGCTCGCCGGCGGGGACGTCGAGGTCGACGAGCACCATACGGTCGAGGACGTGCTCGCCGCGCTCGGCGACGCCGTAGCCGGCGCGCTGGACGGCCGAGGCGGCGTCGCCAGGTACGGCTCGGCGACGGTGCCGATGGACGAGGCGCGGGCGACCGCGGCCGTCGACCTCGTCCGCCGCCCGCACGCCGAGGTGGCGCTCGCCTTCCGCGGCGACCGCGTCGGCGGCCTGGCGGTGACGCTTCTGCCACACGCGCTCGAGCGGTTCGCGATCCAGGCGGGCCTGACCCTCCACGTGGACTCGACCGGCGAGGACGACCACCACGTCGCCGAGGCAGCCTTCAAGGCGCTCGGTCGTGCGCTGCGCGAAGCGTGCTCCGTCGACGGCGCTGCGACTGGCTCGACGAAGGGATCGCTGTGAGCGACGAAGCCGCCGACAGAGGCGGCGGCGAAGCGGTGGGCCTCGGTGCGAGGCGATACCGAGACGCCGCAGGAGTCAGGGTGGCGCTGGCCGACTACGGAGCGGGGAACCTGCGCAGCCTGTGCTCCGCCCTCCGGCGGGCGGGCGCCGAGCCGGTGATCACCGAGGATCCCGCGGAGGTCGAGCGCGCGCCGCTCGCCGTGATCGCGGGTGTCGGCAACACCGCCGCGGCGGCAGAGGGTCTCGAGCGGCGGGGCCTGGCAGAGGCGCTCCTCGCCCGGGCCCGATCGGGCCGGCCGCTGCTGGGCATCTGCGTCGGGATGCAGCTGCTCTTCGGGGAGTCGGAAGAGGGCGGTGCCGGGCTCGCGATCCTCCCCGGCCGTGTCGAGCGGCTGCGGGCCACGCGCGTCCCGCACATGGGCTGGAACGAGCTCCGCGTCACTGCGCCGACCGGGCTGCTCGACGAGCTCGACGGCCGGGACGTCTACTTCGCGCACTCGTACGCGTGCGCGCCGGAGGCGGCCATCGCGGTCGCCGAAGTCGACCACGGCGCCGCGGTGGTCGCGGCGGTCGAGCATGGTCCGATCGCCGGCGTCCAGTTCCACCCCGAGCGCAGCGGCCCGGCCGGCGCGCAGGTGCTCCGCAACGCACTCGCATGGTCAAGAAACGTGTGATCCCGTGCCTCGACGTCGCCTCGGGGCGCGTCGTCAAGGGCGTCCGTTTCCGGGCGCTGCGCGAGGTCGGCGATCCCGTCGAGCTGGCGACGCGCTACTCCGAGCTCGGCGCCGACGAGCTCGTCTTCCTCGACATCACCGCGACCCTCGAGGACCGCGGACCGCTGCTACGGCTGGTCGAACAGGCGGCTGCCGACCTCGAGATCCCTTTCACCGTCGGCGGCGGGATCACCGTGCTCGAGGATGCGCGGTCACTGCTCCGCGCGGGCGCGGACAAGGTCTCGCTGAACCGCGCCGCCGTCGACGACCCGTCCTTGCTCACCGCGCTTGCCGCCGAGTTCGGCGCGCAGGCGGTCGTCTGCGCCATCGACGCCCGCGCGGGAGAGGTCGTCACGCACGCCGGCAACAACGCCCGTGGGCTCGACGCGGTCGCCTGGGCGCAGGAGGCGGTCGACCGCGGCGCCGGCGAGATCCTGTTGACGTCGATCGACGCCGACGGAACACGCAACGGCTACGACCTCGAGTTGACCCGACGCGTCGCCGCCGCGGTGTCCGTCCCGGTGGTCGCGTCGGGCGGCGCCGGCGATGCGACCCACCTCGCCGAGGCATTCGAGGCAGGCGCCGAGGCAGCCCTGGTCGCGTCGATCGTCCACGAGCGGCCCGAGCGGCTGCCCGAGCTCAAGCGGGAGCTCAAGGAGGCAGGATGGCCCATCAGAGGATGACAGGGCCGGAGCTGACGCCGGCGATCGTCCAGGACGCCGACGACGGGCGCGTGCTGATGCTGGCCTGGATGGACGAGGAGGCGCTACGCCGCACGCGCGAGAGCGGGGAGGCCTGGTTCTGGAGCCGCTCGCGCCGGGAGCTCTGGCACAAGGGTGAGACGTCGGGCGCGACGCTCGCCGTGGTCGAGCTCCGGGACGACTGCGACGGCGACGCCGTCCTGCTTCGCGTGCGGGCCACCGGGCCGGTCTGCCACACCGGCTCGCTCTCCTGCTTCGCGCCGTGGCTGTGGCGGCGGGTCGCCGAGCGCGCGCGCACCAGGCCCGAGGGCTCCTACGTCGCCGGCCTGCTCGAGCAGGGCCCCGCCGCCGTTGCCCGGAAGGTCGGCGAGGAGGGCGTCGAGGCTGCCCTCGCCGGCGTATCCGAGAGCGACGAGCGCCTGATCGAGGAGCTCGCCGACCTCTGGTTCCACTCGTACGTCCTGCTCGCCGCCCGCGGCCTGGACCCGGCCGCGGTCGAGGACGAACTCGTGCGTCGCGTCGGTTAGCATCGCTTCCCCGCGCGCGAGCCGACCATGTCGGCTCGCGCTGCGAGAAGAGAGGTGGGCGCGGACGGACGCCGCATGTTCCGCCTGCGCCCCGGCCGGGGACCCTATACCTGCCCCTACCCCGACGTGCCCGGAAGCGACGAGGTCTGGTGGACCGTCGCGGCCGCCGCTGCGGGCTGCGGCATGGCGTGCGCGTGCCCGAGATGGCCGTGCGACTCCGTGCCGTATCCGCCCGGAACCGGGATGTAGAACTCGGGGTAGCCCCACATGCCGTGCTCGTGCACGTCGAGCCCGCCGGTCTCGACCTCCGGATCGACGCGGATGCCCCACGTCAGCTTGAGCGCCAGGAGGATCAGGAACGACGCTCCGAACGTGAACGCGCCCACGGCGACGAGCCCGAGCGCCTGGACGCCGAGCTGGTGCAGGCCCCCACCGTAGAAGAGGCCCTTCGAGCCGGTCGCCAGGCTCTTCGCCTGCGAGGGGAGGGTCAGCAGCCCGAGGGAGAGCGTTCCCCAGACGCCAGCCATGCCGTGTGCTGCGACCGCGCCGATCGGGTCGTCGATGCCGATCCGCTCGACGAGGAGGACGCCGAGCACGACGATCACGCCGGCGACGAAGCCGACGAGGAGCGCACCCCATGGCGCGACGAACGCGCACGCCGCGGTGATCGCGACGAGGGCCGCGATCGCGCCGTTGAGCATCATCGAGATGTCCGGCTTCTTGATCACCAGCCACGAGGTGATCAGCGCTCCGAACACCCCCGCCGCCGCGGCGATGTTGGTGTTCAGCGCGACGTACGCGAAGAAGCCGAGGCCGCCGAAGTCGACCGACAGGGTCGAGCCCGGATTGAACCCGAACCAGCCGAACCAGAGGATGAGCACGCCGAGAGTCGTGTAGGCCATGTTGTGGCCGGGAATCGCGTTCGCCTTCCCGTCGGAGTCGAATTTGCCGATCCGCGGGCCGAGCAACAGCGCCCCGGCGAGCGCTGCGAGGGCCCCCTGGTAGTGGACGACGGTCGACCCGGCGAAGTCCTGCATCCCCTTCGAGAACAGCCAGCCGTCGGGCGACCAGATCCAGTGCGAGACGACCGAGTAGACCAGGGTGAACGCCAGGCCGAAGACGATGTAGACGTAGAGCTTCGTCCGCTCGGCCATCGCGCCCCAGACGATCGCGAGCGACACGCCGCAGAACACGACCTCGAACAGGTAGCCGGCCGCTCCCGGGATCTCGCTGAACCAGGAGAACGGCGCCTGGCCGATCGACATCAGGTCCGAGGTGTTGGGGAAGAAGCCCGAGCCGCCGACGAGGCCGTTGCCGCCGTCGCCGAAGGCGATCCCGAAGCCGACGAGGTAGTAGACCACCGACGCCAGCGCGAAGATCAGGACGTTCTTGGCCGCGATGTGGCCGACGTTCTTCATCCGGGTCAGGCCCGCCTCGAGAAACGCGAAACCGGCCTGCATGAACATCACGAGCACGCCGGCGATCACGACCCAGATCGTGCTCGCGGCGTAGAGGAGCTCCTTGTTGGTCATGCGGCTACCTCCACTTCCTCCAGCGCGCTGCCGGTTCGGTTGTGCATCACGGACGCGATCGGGGTCGTCCACACGATCCCGTCGCCTGACTCGTTGCCGCTCCGCGCCGCGTCGACGATCGCCTCGACCACGGCCGGAGCCTTCGCATCCGGCGTGACGAAGACCAGCAGCGCCTTCGGCAGGAAGCGCGACTCGAAGACGCGGCCGCGGTACTCGTGCGTGATCCCGCGCTGGCGGCCGTGGCCGACCGCCTCGATCACGGTGACACCGACATGGCCGGCCTCGGCCTCGACCGCGTCGATCACGGTCTCGATCCGCTCCCGGATCACGATTGCCTCCACTTTGACCCAGCTCAAGGCCTCCTCCTTTCGAGTAGCACGGTGTCCCGCCAGACACCGTCGAGTTGTCCGATTCGCTCCCGCGTGCCGACGACACGGAAGCCGCAGCGGCGGTGGAACTCGATGCTGGCGACGTTGTCGGCGAAGATCGACGCCTGCACCGTCCAGAAGCCGGCCCGGTCCGCGCCGTCGAGCAGTCGCTCGAGCAACGCCCGGCCGATCCCCTGCCCGCGCAATCCCTCCCCGACGTAGACGCTGTTCTCGACCACGCCCGCATAGCAGCCGCGCCGTGAGGTCGGCAGGAGGGCCGCCCAGCCGACCACCCGGCCGCCCTGCTTCGCCACCAGTCGGTGATCGCCGAGATAGGCGTCGTCCCAGTCTGCCCACTCGGGGGCCGCGGTCTCGAAGGTGGCCAGCTTCGTGGCGATTCCCTGCTCGTAGATCGCCTTCACCGCCGGCCAGTCGCCTGTCTTCATCGCTCTGATCTCCATGTCGAATCGGTTCGGACCACAAAAAAAGCCCCAGGACTCGAAGTCCTGAGGCCTCTTTGCCTCTTTGCGCCCCCTCCGGCGGCGGCGCACTTCAACAATAGAAGTATTGGCGGACGAGGTCAAACCCGGTGCCACCGCCCGCTAGGATGGCTGTCGATCGACCAGGGAGGCGCTGCTCGATGAAACGAAGAGATCCAGACCGGCACCTGTAGGTCCCCGGCCTCGCCGCATTTGCGCGCCCGTCGAGACGTCTGCTAGCCTCGGCGGCTCGATGTTGCTCTTCGGCTGACACGTCGTCCCGCGCACCCCCCGGCAGTGGTCGGTGGGTGCTGCGTCCGTGTCCTGTCCCGAGCCTGAGGAGTAACCGATGAACGCCGTTGAAGTCCACAACCTGCGCAAGGAGTTCGTCCGGAAGGACGGGCGCAAGCGCACCCGTGTCGACGCCTTACGAGGGATCACCCTCGAGATCCGCCGCGGCGAGTGCATCGCCATCCTCGGCCAGAACGGCTCGGGGAAGTCCACCCTGGTCCGGCTGCTCTCGACGCTGCTGCTGCCGGACGGCGGCACCGCGCGCATCTTCGGACACGACATCGGCGAGACCCGGGCCGTCAGGACGATGGTGAACCGCGTCTCGGTCGAAGCCTCGTTCTTCAAGAAGATGTCGGCGACCGAGAATCTCGCCTACGCGGCGCGGTTCTACGGGCTGACCCCGAGGGAGACGCGCGAGCGGATCCCGGTGATCCTCGACCGGGTCGGCTTCCCCGTCTCGCGGCGCACGCATTCGATGGAGAACCTCTCGCGGGGGACACAGCAGAAGGTCGCGCTCGCGCGGGCACTGCTCACCTCGCCGGTGCTGCTGCTGCTCGACGAGCCGACCACCGGCCTCGACCCTCGCTCCAAGCTGGAGGTGCAGGACTTCATCCGCGAGGTGCGGGCGGTCAACGACACCACGATCCTGCTCTGCACGCACGACCTGGCCGAGGCGGAGATCCTCGCCGAGCGGATCGGCATTCTCGACGACGGTCAGCTCCTCTGCCTGGAGCCCGCCGACGAGATCAAGGAGCGCTACGGGGCCGAGACGCTCGAGGAGGCGTTCTTCGCCGCGACCGGCCGCACGTTCGAGGACGAGCGGGAGGAAGAGGAAGAGGAGGTGACCGCATGACCGCGATAGCCGCCCGCGCGCGCCACGAGCTGATCGGCCTGCTCGGCGTCGTCGAGCGGAACTGGTACCTCGTCAAGCGCTACGCGATGTGGGAGCTCGCGTTCTTCGTCTGGACGATCGCGAACACCCTCTCGATCGTCTTCATCTCGAAGGCCGCGGGTCTCCCGCCCGCGCAGGAGAACCGGCTGACCACGGTGCTGCTGATCGGCGCCGTGATCTGGGCCTACCTCGGGATCATCTTCGAGATCCTCACCGAGACGGTCGCCTGGGAGCGCTGGGAGGGGACGATCGAGTACACCTTCATGGCGCCGCTCTCGCGCCCCGTGCACCTGATCGGCATGGGCCTGTTCGCGATCGCGTACGGGCTCGTCCGCGCCACGCTGATCTTCGCGGTGGTCGCGGCGATGTTCGGGCTGCACATGCCGGAGGCGAACTTCGGCACGGCGCTGCTGCTGCTCGGGATTGCGTCGGTCTCATTCATCGGCATCGGGATGATGACCGCGGTCCTGCCGCTGATCTCGCCTGAGAAAGGCACGCAGCTCGGCTTCATGGCGCAGGGGATCATGCTGGTCGTCTCGGGCGTCTACTACCCGACGTCTGTGCTGCCGCAGTGGATGCAGGCGATCTCGACGATCTCGCCGGCCACCTACGCGCTGCGCGGAATCAGGGCGGCCATCCTCGAGGGGGCGGCGCCGGCGGATGTCTGGGGCGACATCTGGCCGCTGCTCGTGATCGGCGTCGTCGCAATCCCGCTGGGCCTCTGGGTCTTCCGGCGCGGCGAGCAGTACGCGAAGCGGCACGGGAAGCTCAAGCGGTCGGGATGATCGCGATCCGGCGCGCCGAGACCGAGGCCGACCTGGAGCGCTGCGTCCGGATCTTCAACGCCGTGCATGCGGAGGACAGGATCGCCCTCCAGGACTTCCGGAGCCGCGCCGAGCACCTGCGTGGCGCCTACGTAGTGGAGGTCGAATGCATGCCGGACGTGCCGGCGACGACGCCCATGGCGGCGCTGCCCTTCGAGCGATGGCATGAGCTGATCGCGGATCACGCGGTTACGTTCGTCGCGCTCGACGGCGGCCGGGCCGTCGGGTACGCGGCCCTCGAGCATCTGCTCGGCTACGCCGAGCGTCTCGGCTCGATCGTCGTCGAGCGCGAGCTCTAGCCGAAGACCGGGCTGACCGTGGTGTAGGCGTTCGCCCTGTACGCGGTCGCGGTCACGCGGAGGACGATTCTGTACCGGCCCGGCTTCAGCTTCGCGCGCGGCAGCTTGGTTGGAACCGCGGCCCGGGTTCGGTCGCGAATCGTCGCGACGGGTCTCGACGAGCCGACGCGCCGGAACGTCTCGGTGTAGGCGCAGTCGGCGTCACAGGTGAGCATGCGCCGCTTCCAGTCGACGAGCGGCCGGGGCGCCAGGAGCGCGGCGCAGCCCGCCACCGTGCGGACGCGGTAGCGCCTGGCGGCGGCGGCGATCGCCGCGCGGCTCGACTTGGGCGTCGTGCGGTCGGCGTAGTAGACGCCGGACTGGAAGCTCGCGAGGAACGGGCTGTCGATCAGCCGGAAGACCATCAGCGTGCGCACGGTCGGCTGGCACGCGGCGAGGTGGAAGCCGGCGGCGTAGTACCTGGCCTGCGTCGCCTCGCTGACCGGATGCGTGGTGGCGGGCTCCGTCCCGGTGTAGAGCGAGGCGCGTGCCGGCGGGATCTTCGCCTCGACCCCGAACTCGTCGTAGACGAGCGGCAGCGTCTGCCCCTTCTGCTTCGTCCCGCCGAACGCCCGCTGGAGCAAGGAGATCAGCTTCCCGTAGTCCGCGATCGTGACGGTGTTGGCGAGCGGATTGTGCCGGAAGGTCGGGGGCAGGTCGGAGCGCTCCATGTACGGGTGGTAGGAGAAGGCGTCCATGAGCGGTCTCGTCCGGTGCGAGGCCCGGTACGCCGCGCCCAGGTCGAGGATGAACCGGGCGGGTGAGTGCGTGTCGCGGCCGGTGCCGCGCTTGTTCGTGCCCGAGTGAGCGAGCGTCCCGCCGACGATCTCGACCCGGGGTGCCACGCGCTTGAGGGCGTCGTACGTGCGGGCGAGCAGGCGCTCGTAGCCGACGGCGGCTGCGTCCTGGCCCGCCCGACCGAACTGCGGCGACCAGAACAGATTCAGGTTGGGCTCGTTGCCGACGACCACGTGCTTCAGGCCCGGGAGCCCCTCGACGACGCCGGCGAGCCAGTTCGCGAAGCGCGTCTGCTCGGCGGTCGTCCTCGGCGTCTGCGAGCTGCCGGCCGGATAGGCGTCGAGGTAGACGTCGCTCCCGGCGGCCCGGGCGGCGGCGATGCCGTTGCGGAGGTCCGAGAGCAATCCCGGGTCCACCGACGTCTGGCTCCGCTCCCAGGTGACCGTCACCCTGGCGGTGTCCCCGAGGCTCGCGCTCTCCATCAGCGCCACCGTCGACTGCTGGAGGGTCGG
This sequence comes from uncultured Actinomycetes bacterium, assembly GCA_963775695.1. GTDB lineage: Bacteria > Actinomycetota > Thermoleophilia > Gaiellales > Gaiellaceae > DATBLE01. Next base: position 514,541 of record CAVZJU010000001.1, read on the forward strand.
GTCGAGAAGCTCGGGCACGACCGACCCGATCTGGAGCGGTGCCCGGGCCGGTGCCGTCTGCGCTGCCGTGGCAGCGACCGCGGCGACGACGAGCAGCGCAAGCGAGACCCCCCTCACACGCATCGAGCCAGCCTACCTGGGGTGAACGAGGGTCAACCCGCGGGAGCGCGGTAGTTCGGTCGGACACCGGCTTCGCGGAAGCCGGCTCGGAGGATGTTGCGAAACGAGCTCGACGGGCGGTCGTCGGCGAGCTCGCCGGTCTCCGTGACCACCGTCCCGCAGCCCTGCCGGCGTGCGTCCTCGATGCGGGCAGCGAGTATTGCGCTCTGGGCGCCGCGGCCCCGGTACTCCGGCAGCGTCGCGCCGAACCCGAGCCAACCGACGCCGCCGTCCACATAGAGCGCACCCGCTCCGGCCGGCCGGTCGCCGTCGTAGGCGACGTAGCACGACCATCCGGGGCGGTCGACGACGTTCGCCGCGAACGGCTCGGTCCATCCGGGCAGGCTGTAGCCGCCGACGACGACGGCGGCGAAGTCGCCGGCGCGGGCGCGCTCGACGGGCACGACCGAAAGCTCGCTGGTCGCCCGGCGCGGGGAGACACCGCGCGAGAACTTCATCCAGCCGTAATCGCGCGCGAAGCCGCGTGCCTCCAGCTCGGCTCCGAGCCCGTGGGAGTCCGACGCCCACCACGGGGTGCCGCCGTAGAAGGCGGCGATCTCGTCGAGTTGGTCGACGGAATCGAGCCCGAGTACGCGGTTGAAGATCCGGCCTTCGAGCCGCGGCAGCTTCAGGCAGACCGCGCTGCCGATCTCGGCCAGCTCGCAGAACTCGGACGAGGCGCGATACGCATCGGCGTAGGCGGCCCGCTCCGCGGACTCGAGGTCGACGACCACGTTCGACAGCCTACTGCGCTATGCTCGCGGTGTCCGTAGGCGACGTTGCCTCGGGCGCGGGCCCTGTCGTTCAAGGGCGCCGGCGCTCGGGGCTTTTCCATTTTCCTGGGGAGGAGACGCATGGCGCAGCAGGTCGAATCGAAGAACCGGGCGACGTCCAGCGAGGAGGCCCGGCAGCAGGTCGCGGCGAAGTGCAAGACGGAGGGAATCGAGTCGATGCTGCTCTGGTTCACCGACCTCGAGGGGCACCTGAAGAGCTTCGCGATCACACCCGACGAGCTCGAAGGCGCGCTCGACGACGGCATGGGCTTCGACGGCTCGTCGATCACCGGCTTCAACGCGATCGAGGAGTCGGACATGGTCGCCATCCCCGACCCCGGCACGTTCGTGGTGATGCCGTGGCGCTCGGGCGAGTCGAAGGTCGGCCGGATGATCTGCGACGTGGTCACGCCCGACGGCAAGCCGTACGAGGGCGATCCCCGGTACGTGCTCCGGCGCGCGCTCGAGCGGATGAAGGGCCTCGGCTTCGACACCTTCAACGTCGGCCCCGAGCTCGAGTACTTCCTGTTCAAGGACGCGAAGGGCACCGAGACGCTCGATGAAGGCGGCTACTTCGCGATGACGACGCAGGACGCCGCCACCGAGCTGCGCAACGAGACGATCCAGGCGCTCGAGAAGGTCGGCATCCCGATCGAGTACCACCACCACGAGGTCGGCCCGTCCCAGCACGAGATCGACATGCGCTTCGCGAGCGCGCTGGACATGGCCGACCACACCCTCACCTACCGGCTCGTGGTCAAGGAGATCGCCGCCAAGAACGGCGTCTACGCGACGTTCATGCCGAAGCCGATCTTCGGCGAGAACGGCTCGGGAATGCACACCCACCAGTCGCTCTTCACCGGCGGCCGGAACGCCTTCTTCGACGAGGCCGACAAGTGGCACCTCTCCGACGTCGGCAAGGCATTCATCGCCGGCCAGCTCCACCACGCCCGCGAGATCGCCGCGGTGTTCGCGCAGTGGGTCAACTCGTACAAGCGGCTCGTCCCCGGCTACGAGGCGCCGGTCTACGTCGCCTGGTCGCAGCGGAACCGCTCCGCCCTGATCCGCATCCCGCTCTACAAGCCGGGGTCGGAGCAGGCGACACGCGCGGAGATCCGCTGTCCCGATCCGGCGTGCAACCCGTACCTGACGTTCGCGGCGCTCCTGCACGCGGGGCTCGAGGGGATCGAGAAGGGCTACGAGCTGCCCGACCCGATGGAGACCAACCTCTACCACCTGACCGCCGAGCAGCGGCGTGAGCGCGGCATCGTCGCGTTGCCCGAGACGCTCGGCGAGGCGATCGACGAGCTGTCCCAGTCGGAGCTGGCGCGGACGGCGCTCGGCCCGCACATCTTCGACCGCTACGTCGAGATCAAGCGCAAGGAATGGGACGAGTATCGCGTCCAGCTGACCGAGTGGGAGCTGGAGCGGTATCTGCACGCTCTGTGACAAAGATCTAGAATGAGGAATACGCCTCGCCACCCTGCGGCGGCGAGGCTGACTGACGGCCGACTGCGAGCTGCGTTCATCCGCAGCTCGTGGTCGTTTTGGGGCCTGCGCTCTTGCAGTCGCAGCCGCGGCCGACATGGCGGCCGCGGCTCATTTGCGGCAGCTGAGGTGCGAACGAGCTTCGGGGAGGGGGGTTCATGGGGGGAACCGGCCGTTCCCCCCATGCGGGCGAGCTCGCGGCCGAAGGCTGCGGCGAGCGGTCCAGTCAAAGGAGGGCGCGCCCCACCGCGCCTCTCCCGTGACGCTCTCTCGGCGTCTAGCCGAAGCTCTGGATGGACTCGCGCACGAGGCGCAGGCCGATCACGCCGCTGCGTCCGTCGATCGCGCTGATCGCGTCGGCGGGGACGAGCCGGCGGCGGCGAAGGAAGCCCGACCGGACGGCGAGCGCGTCCGGGACGTCCGGGGAGGTGCCGTACATCGGCGCCTCCACCCGGCCGACGACCCGACCGCGCGCGTCCGCGACCAGGTACCCGGTCGTGGAGGTGAGATCGATCGCGGCGGCGGCTGAGCTCATTGCCGGCAACGCTATTCCCCGCATGAGAAGGAAAGACACGCGATTCGTAAGGATTCCGTTAAGCGCCTAACCACGTCGTCAGTCGGGTTCGACAGCGCCGCGGGGTGTCCTGTGCCACCGACCTACAATCGGTGCGTGGACGTCCCTGCGCGCCATCTGCGCCTTCTGACGGACACGATCGCCGCGGTCAACTCCACCCTCGACCTCCAGGAGGTGCTCGAGCTGGTCGCGACCAACGTGGCCGAGGCGCTCGGCACCGATGCGTGCTTCGTCTACCTGTACGAGGAGCGCTCGGGCGAGCTCGTGCTGCGGGCGACGCATGGGACGTCGGTCGAGGAGATGACGCGCCGCCCGCGGATGCGGCCGGGCGAGGGAATCACCGGCGTCGCAGCCGAGGAGCGCCGGCCGGTGATGATCGCCGCCCAGGCGCATCTCGACCCGCGGTTCAAGCGGTTCGTCAACCTGCCCGAGGAGGAGTACGAGTCGATCCTCGCCGTCCCGATCCTGGCGCGCGCAAAGCTGGAGGGCGCGCTGAACGTGCGAACGCGCGAACCCCGGGAGTTCTCGGCCGCCGAGGTCGACCTGCTTCTGGCGATCGCCGCCCAGGTGGCACAGTCGATCGAGCACGCGAAGCTCTACTCGCAGGCACAGCGGCGCGTCGAGGAGCTCGAGGCGCTGGCCCGCATCTCGGAGGCCGTGTCCGAGTCGCTGTACCTGGAGGAGTCGCTGGAGGCGATCGTCAAGACGACCATGGACGCCGTCTCCGCGACGGGCGCGGCGCTCGTGCTCGAGGACGGGAAGATCGCGTGGCCGGAGGGCCGCCCCGGCGAGCACGCGGTGCGGACGCCGCTGCGCTGGAAGCGGCGCCAGATCGGCGAGCTCGTCGCCGACCGCGACACGCCGTTCACCGACGAGGAGCGGCAGCTGCTTGCGTCGATCGCCCATCACGCCGCGGTCGCCCTGGAGCACGGGCGTGCGGTGATGCGCGGGGTCCTCGCCCAGGAGATCCACCACAGGGTCAAGAACAACCTCCAGACCGTGGCGTCGCTGCTGCGGCTCCAGGCGCGCGGCGACGTCGTCGATGCCCGGCGGGCACTTGACGACTCGGTCAACCGGATCCTCGCGATCGCCGCCGTCCACGAGGTGCTCACCGAGCGTCGTGACGAGAGCGTCGACCTCGGCGAGCTCTTCGAGCGCCTGCGGGCGACGCTCGTGCAGGGGCTCGCCGCGGACAAGCAGGTGGCGTCCTCGCTCGAGCCGGTGTCGCTGGCGGGGAACAGGGCGACCGCCCTCGCCCTCGTCTTCTCCGAGCTCTTCCAGAACGCGCTCGAGCACGGCGGCGGCTCGGTGCGGATCGAGCTTGCGCAGCGCAACGGCGACATCGTCCTCGCGATCGCCGACAACGGCCGGGGAATCGACGGGGCGCCGCAGGGAACGGGGCTCTCGATCGTCGAGGCGCTCGTGCGGGACGAGCTCGGCGGGACGCTCTCGCTGACCGACGAGGGCGGGCTCAGGGCGGAGGTCGTGTTCCCCGCGTGAGACGGCCGGAAGAGGTGTTCGTCTTCGTTCGGCGCGGCGACCAGTACCTCGTCCTGCATCGCGCGCCGCGAGGCGGCTCGTACTGGCACGGCGTCGCCGGTGCACTCGAACCGGGCGAGGACCACCCCGAAGCCGCGCGGCGCGAGCTCGAGGAGGAGACCGGCCTCGTCGCCGATCCAGTCCCCGTCGGCCGCCCGTACGCGTACCCGATCGATGAGGAGCCGCGGTACCTGGAGCTCGTGCCCGCAGGGACGACGGAGATCGTCGTCGGGACGTTCCTCGCCGAGGCCGGCATCCTCGAGATCCTTCAGCGCGAGGGCCAGGCCCCGGGCGGTTACAGGCAACGCCGTTCGCAGCTCCGAAAAGCGGCGCGGCTCGCCGAGTTCGGAGAGGATCGGCAGCGACCACGTCCTCCCGGCCGGCCAGCAGGGCGTGAAGCCTTCGAACGGGCGGCGCGGGCTCGCGGCCCTGCGGGGGTGAGCACGTACTCGGCCCACGGGCCGCGTTCGGCTCCGGGTACCTAGACTCGCCGTGTGCGGATCCTGATCGCGGAGGACGAGACCATCATCAGGCTCGACCTGCGCGAGCTACTGGAGCGCGCCGGGTTCGAGGTCTGCGCGGAGGCGAAGGACGGGATCGAGGCGGTCGACCTGGCCGCGTCGGCGGAGCCCGAACTCGCCATCCTCGATGTCAAGATGCCGCGGCTCGACGGGATCGAGGCTGCCCGGCGGATCCTCGAGGAGCGGCCGATCCCGATCGTGATGCTGACCGCCTACGGCCAGGACGAGCTGGTCTCGCGCGCGGTCGAGGCGGGCGTGTTCGGCTATCTCGTCAAGCCGTTCCGGGAGACCGACCTGCTACCGGCGATCAAGGCGGCCCGGGCCCGGTTCGAGGAGCTGGCGGCGCTACGCGAGGAAGCGGAGTCGCTCTCGGAGGCGCTCGCCGCACGGAAGTCGATCGAGCGGGCGAAGGGGCTGCTGATGGCGAAGGAGGGATTGAGTGAACAGGAGGCGTTCGAGCGCCTGAGGCGGGCGTCGCAGCTCGCCGGTCGGCCGCTGAAGGTGGTCGCGGACGCGCTGATCGCAACCTTCGAGTCGGCCTAGGCTTCGCCCTCCTCGACGTCGAACTCCTCGGCTATCTCCGGGTCCTTGCCGATCAGCTCGCGGATCACCTCGGGGAAGTTGTCCGCTGCGTCGTCCCAGGTCTCGATTACCCCGAAACGCTCTGTCAGCTCGTCGGAGATCCACACGCGGTTCTGGTCGTAAGGCAGGCGCGCGCGCAGCTCGTCGAGCGTCGTCTTCGAGTCGGCGAGGTTCCAGAGCAGGAGGCGGACGATCACGGCACCGGAACGGCGAGCCCCTGCGCGCCGAGCTCGGAGGTCGCCGGCTCGTAGCCCGACCGTGCGAGCAGCTCCATTCCGAGCCGTGCACGGCGGACCCGCTCGCGGGAGAGGGCGATCGTCGTCGAGTCGAGGTGCGAGCCGGCGGGGTAGACGTCGGGCGCGTTGCGCAGACCGAACTTGACGTAGACCGGGGCGGCGACCCGGATCAGCTCAGGGATCTCGTGCAGGCGGACGAAGCCGCCGATGGTGTCCGGCGCCTCGACGTAGACATCGAGCGGGACGTCCACGGCCGCACGGATCGCGGCGATCTGAGCGAGTGTCAGGTCGGTCGGGAGATTGATCGTGTCCGCGCCGAGCCGCTCCAGAACGCGGGCGGCGGCAGGGTTCGCGGCCGGCAGCATCACCGAGATCTTCGCCTGCATGTCGCCCGGCAGTAGTCCCACACGCCGTGCGTCCGCGAATGCGGAGAGGACGCCGATATCGGCGATCAGGACGCTGCGGAAGCCATGGGCTGCTGCTCTGCGGGCGTCGTCCAGAGCGGCGACGACCTGCTCCTGCCCTCGCGCAGTCGGGGCGAAGACGCCTCCCGCAGGAGCACGTGCCGCCGCCGAGGTGTCCCAGGCGGCATTCGGTCGTGCGAACAGCGAGACCTCGACACGCGCGGCCGCCGCCGCGGCGGCCATCGCGTCGAGCTCGGCATCGGTCTGGAGAAATACGCCGCTTCCCTGCGACACGCGATGCACCCTCACTTCGAGTCGGTCGGCCTCCTCTAGGACCGCCTCGAGGCACCGCGGCCCCTCGGTGCTCGGGATCTCGAACCGGTACTGCGCCCCGTCGGGAAAGCGCTTCTCCGAATCGGGAAGATCGTTCAGGTCGCCCGACGGCAGCCCGATCGAGCGCAGGAAGTCGCGGGTCCGGCTCATGGCGACGAGCGTACTAGGGTCCGACGCGTCGGGGTCTGAACCAGCAGAAGGCCGAGCTCGCTCCGGCTTCTTCGGGGACAGCCGCTAGGGCGTGGCCTGCGCCTGCTCGAACAGCGTCTCCCAACGGTCGAGCAGCGACTGGAGCTCGTCTCGCGCGGCGCGGTGCGCGGTGAGGAGCTCGAGGTCGCCCCAGTCGTCGGCGAGCTTCCGCTCCAGGTCGGCGACTGCCTCCTCCTGCGCGGCGATGCGCGCCTCGACCTGCTCGAGCTCGCTCGGCTTTCTCGTTCGTGGCCGCTCCGGCCGTGGCTTTGTTCGTGGCGTTTCCAACCCAGTCTCTGAGACCGGAACTGCGCCAACATCGGAATTCTTTGTCCACAGGGGACTCGTTCGGACGTAGTCCGCCCAGCCGCCGTCATAGCTCCGGATCGTCCCGTTCTCGATCGCCAACGTCCGTTCGGCGACCGCGTCCAGGAGCGCGCGGTCGTGGGAGACGAGCAGCACCGTCGCCGGGAAGTTCTCGAGTGCAGCCTCGAGCGCCTCGCGGCTCTCGAGGTCGAGGTGGTTCGTCGGCTCGTCGAGGACGAGGAAGTTCGCGCCCGAGGCGACCACCACCGCGAGCGCCAGCCGGCGGCGTTCGCCGCCCGAGAGCACCGCGACCGGCTTCTCGTGCGACTCCCAGCCCGAGAACAGGAACCGCCCGAGCAGGTTCTGGGCCTCCGGACGCCGGAGCCCCGTCATCGACTGGACGCAGTCGAGGACGGAGCCGCGCTCGTCCAGCTCGGCCTCGTGCTGCGAGAAGTAGGCCGGGACGACCCCGTGACCGAGCCGGGCGACGCCCGCGTCCGGCTCCCGCCGGCCGAGCAGCGTCTCCAGCAGCGTGGTCTTGCCCGAGCCGTTCGGCCCGACCAGCGCCACGTGCTCGCCGCGCTCGACCGCCAGCGAGACACCGTCCAGCAGCTGCTTGTCCCCCGCCGAGAGCCACAAGCTCTCGACCTCGACCACCGTGCGCCCGCTGCGCGGCGGGTTCAGAAACTCGAACCCGAGCCGTCGCGAGCGCCGCGTGAGCAGGGCGACCTCGTCCGAGACGACCGTCTTCTCCTTCTTCAGCCGGCCGATGTGGGTCAGCTTGGCCTGCGCCTGCTTCGCCTTCGACTTCTTGTACCGGAACCGGTCCACGAACCGCTGGAGCCGGGCGATGTCGGCGTTGTAGCGCTCGATCGACTTCGAGGCATCGAGCAGGCGGGCCGCCTTCTCGCGCCGCCAGACGTGCCACTCGCCCGGGAAGTAGGTCGACCGCCCCGCGTCCAGCTCGAGGACCGCGGTCGCGACTGCTTCCAGGAACCAGCGGTCGTGCGCGACCAGCACGACGGCCGCGTCCATGCCCACGAGCGTCCGCTCCAGCCACTCGAGCCGCTCGACGTCGAGGTGGTTGGTCGGCTCGTCGAGCAGGAGCAGGTCGGGATCCCCCGCCAGCGCCCGGGCCAGCGACGCCCGCGTCAGCTCGCCGCCGGAGAACGTCTCGAGCGAACGGTCGAGCTCGTCGTCGGCGAAGCCCAGGCCGCGCAGCGTCGAGAGCGAGTTCTCGCGCCAGGCGTAGCCGCCGGCATGCTCGAGCCGCGCCTGAGCGGACGAGTACCGAGCGAGCGTCGCCGGGCCGTGGTCGCCGGCCGCCATCGCCTCCTCCAGGCCGCGCAGCTCCTCCTCCAACGCGACCAGGTCGCGCGCGCCCGAGAGCGCGTACTCGCGCAGCGACATGGAAGCAGCCTCGGGGACAGGATCAATCCTGTCCCCGAGACGGTTACCTAGCGGCGGCCGCTGGTCGTGCAGCGCCACGCGGGTGCCCTTGTCGAGCACGAGCTGGCCGCCGTCGATGCCGGTCTCGCCCGCCAGCATCCGGAGCAGCGTCGTCTTGCCGGCGCCGTTCGGGCCGGAGAGGGCGAGTCGCTCGCGGCGCTCGACCTTGAACGAGACGCCGTCGAAGAGCAGCCCGCCGGCGAGCTCCTTGCGCAGGGTGGTTCCGATCACGACGGCCATGCCGGCAGAAACGGTATCGGTGCCAGACCGTTACCGACTCAGGCCGGGTACGCCGCAACGAGCCAGGGTCTGGCACCGATTCCTTGTTGGCTAGATGCGGCTCAGTTGCGGACGAGCGCGCGGGCCGCGTTGGCGATCGCGACCGCGTCGATCCCGAACGCAGCGAGCAACTCGTCCGGCTTGCCCGAACGCGGCATGTCCGTGACCGCCAGCCGCGTCACCCGGGCCGCGGCACCCCGCTCGGCCAGTGCCCCGAGAACCGCCTCGCCGAGTCCGCCCTCGGGCCAATGGTCCTCGACGGTGACGATCCGTCCCGTTTCCCCGGCGGCCGCGGCCAGCGTCCCGCCGTCGATCGGCTTCAGCGAGTAGCAGTCGATCACGCGTGCGGACACGCCCTCGCCGGCCAGCGCTTCCGCAGCCTCGAGCGCCTCGTGCACCGTGATCCCGCATCCGACGAGCGTCACGTCGCCGCCGTCGCGCAGGACGCGGCTGCCTCCGATCGGGAACTCCTCGTCCGGCCCGTAGACGACGGGCGTGTTCGGGCGGAGCGTGCGGATGTACGAGATCCCGTCCAGGTCGGCCATCGCCGCGACCAGCTTCGCGGTCTGGTTGCCGTCGCAGGGATGGAGCACGGTCGAGCCGTGCACCGCGCGCAGCGACGCGATGTCCTCGAGCGCCATCTGCGACGGTCCGTCCTCGCCGATCGAGATCCCCGCGTGCGAGCCCGAGAGGCACAGCTTCGCCCGTGAGATCGCCGCCATCCGGATGAAGTCGTACGCGCGCGAGTGGAAGGCGGCGAAGGACGAAGCGAACACCCGGTAGCCCCGGGCCTGCAACCCGACCGCGGCTGCGGCCATCTGCTGCTCCGCGATGTACATCTCGAAGAACCGGTCCGGGTGGGCGGTCTTGAAGATCTCGGCGAAGGTCGAGTTCGAGACCTCGCCGTCGACCGCGACGACGTCGCCGCGCGCCGAGCCGACCGCCGCGAGCGCCTCGCCGTACGCCTTGCGCGTCGCCACCTCCGATCCGAGCTCGTAGCGCGGCAGCTCCAATGCCCCGGTCTCGAACCGGTGCGGCTCGCCGGCAGGCGGTCTTGCGACCGAGACGGTGAGGTTCCGCAGTCCGCCGAGCTCCTCGATCGCCGCGTCGGGGTCGTCGAGCGGCTTGCCGTGCCAGCCCTCCTGGTTCTCGACCGCCTTCACGCCCTTGCCCTTGATCGTCCGCGCGATCACGACGGTGGGCTGCCCCGACGTCGCCGCCGCCTCGGTGTACGCGGCGTCCACGGCCTCGACGTCGTGCCCGTCGATCTCGATCGCGTGCCAGCCGAATGCCTCGGCCCGCGCGCGGTAGTGGTCGAGCTGCCACTCGTCCATCGTGGGGCCGCGCTGCCCGAGCCGGTTGACGTCGAGGATCGCCGTCAGGTTGTCGAGCTCGTAGTGCCAGGCATGCTCGAACGCCTCCCAGATCGACCCCTCGGCGGTCTCGCTGTCGCCGCAGAGCACCCAGACCCGGTACGGGAGCCTGTCGAGGTACTTGCCCGCGATCGCCATCCCGACCCCGATCGGCAGCCCCTGCCCCAGCGAGCCGGTGGCGACGTCGACCCAGGGGATCAGCGGCGTCGGATGCCCCTCGAGCATCGAGCCGAACTGCCGGTAGGTGAGCATCTCCTCGTCCGAGATCGCGCCGGCAGCGCGGAACATCGCGTACAGGAGGGGCGACGCATGCCCCTTCGAGAAGATCAGGCGGTCGTTCGTCGCAGCGTCGGGCGCGTCGAAGTCGTAGCGCAGATGCCCGGCCAGCAGGACGGCCATCAGGTCGGCGGCCGACATCCCCGACGTCGGATGGCCGGACTTCGCGGCGGCTGCGCACCGCACCGAGTCCACCCGGAACTGCTGTCCGAGCTCGCGCCAGAGCTGAACGTCGCCCATCCGCATGTAACGTAGCTGGCATGAGGGTGGCGGTCGCGTTCGACCACCGCGGCGTCAAGCTCCGCGAGCGGGTGCTCGACGAGCTGACCGCTCTCGGCCACCAAGCGGTCGACCTGGGGACGGACGACCCGTCTGTCCGCATCGACTATCCAGACAAGGCACGCGAGCTGGGCGAGGCGATTCGCGCAGGGGACGCCGAGCGGGGCGTGCTCGTCTGCGGCTCGGGGGTCGGTGCGTCGGTCGCCGCCAGCAAGCTCGACGGCATCCGCGCCGCCGTGTGCCACGACGCGTACTCCGCGCACCAGGGCGTCGAGCACGACGACATGAACGTGCTCTGCCTGGGCTCGGAGGTCGTCGGCGCCGAGCTCGCGGCCGATCTCGTCCGCACCTTTCTCGGCGCCACCTTCAACGGCGGCGAACGCTACGTACAGCGACTCCGGAAGATCGAAGATCTGGAAAGGAAGACCTATGCCTGACTCGCCACTCGACCGGCTCTCGGCGCTCGGCCAGAGCGTCTGGATCGACTACCTCTCGCGCGACCTCCTGCACTCGGGCCGGCTTGCGCAGTTGATGGACGCGGATGCGGTGACGGGGGTGACCTCCAACCCGACGATCTTCCAGAAGGCGATCTCGCAGGGCACCGCCTACGACGACCAGATGCGCGACCTGCTCGAGCACGAGGACGACCCGAAGGAGATCTTCGTCGCCCTCGCCGGGCGCGACATCGGCGAGGGGTGCGACCTGATGCGCAAGGTCTGGGACGAGGGCAAGGGCCTGCGCGGGTACGTCTCGATGGAGGTCGACCCGACGCTCGCCGGCGACACCGAGGGGACGATCGCAGAGGCGCGCCGCTTCCACGGCTTGATCGACAAGCCGAACCTCTACGTGAAGATCCCGGCCACGAAGGAGGGCCTGCCGGCGATCGAGGAGATGATCGCGTCCGGCAAGTCGATCAACGTGACGCTGATCTTCTCGCTGGAGCGGCACCGCGAGGTGATGGAGGCGTACGTCCGCGGGATCGAGCGGCTCGTCGAGGACGGCGGCGACCCGACCGGGGTCGCGTCCGTGGCGAGCTTCTTCGTCTCCCGGGTCGACACCGAGGCCGACAAGCGCCTCGACGCGATCGGCGGCCATGAAGAGCTGAAGGGCAGGCTCGCCGTCGCGAACGCGAAGCTCGCCTACCAGAACTGGAAGGAGGTCTTCTCCGGCGAGCGCTGGGAGGCGCTCGAGACGAAGGGCGCGTCGAAGCAGTGGTGCCTCTGGGCGTCGACGTCGACGAAGAACCCGGCGTACCGGGACGTCCTCTACGTCGAGGAGCTGATCGGCCGCGACACCGTGAACACGATGCCCGAGGAGACGATCGAGGCGTTCCAGGACCACGGCGAGATCGCGGTCACGCTCGAGCAGGGACTCGACGAGGCGAGGCGGCTCTTCGACGAGCTGGCCACGGCAGGGGTCGACGTCGACGACGTCACCCGGGTGCTCGAGGAGGAGGGCGTGCAGAAGTTCTCCGACTCGTTCACCGAGCTCCTCGACGGGATCCGCTCGAAGCGCGGCGAGCTGGTCAACGCTTGACGAATACGTCTCCAAGAGACGTGATCGCAGGGCGGTCCACCCGAGGGTCCGCGGGGTCGCCGTGATCGAGCCCGGCGAGCTCGTCGAGCGCATCTGGGAGCGCGACCCGACCGTCTGGACCGGCAAGGACGAGGCCCAGTGGCTCGGGTGGCTCGACGAGCCGCTGCGGATGCGGCAGCGGCTCGGCGAGCTGGGTGAGCTGGCCGAAGCCGCCGACGACGCCGACGACGTCGTCCTGCTCGGAATGGGCGGGTCGAGCCTCGCGCCCGAGGTTCTGCGCCGCGCGTTCGCCCGCGAGCGCTTCCACGTCCTCGACACGACGCATCCGCGGGCGATCCGCCGGCTGGCCGACTCGCTCGACCTCGGCCGGACCCTCTTCGTGGTCTCGTCGAAATCGGGTGGGACGCTCGAGACGAGGTCGCACTTCGACTTCTTCTGGGAGCGCGGCGGCAGGCGTTGCATCGTGATCACCGATCCAGGCTCACCTCTCGAACAGCTGGCGAAAACGCGCAATGCGCGTGTCTTCGCCGGTGAGCCGACGATCGGCGGCCGCTACTCGGCGTTGTCGCCGTTCGGGCTCGTCCCGGCCGCGCTGATGGGCGTCGAGCTGGGCCGGCTGCTCGACCGCGCCGAGGAGATGCTGAATGCCTGCCGCGTCGCGGACGGCAATCCCGGCCTCGCGCTCGGGCTCGCGCTCGGCGCGGACTGGCAGGAGGGGCGCGACAAGGTGATCATCAGACCGAACCCTCACGGATTCGGTCTGTGGGTCGAGCAACTCCTCGCCGAATCGACCGGGAAAGAAGGGCGTGGCCTGGTGCCGGCACCGGACGAGTCGCCCGACGGCTCCGATCGCCAGCCGCGCGAGGTGGAGCTCGCCGATCCCTACGACCTCGGCTCCGAGTTCTTCCGCTGGGAGTTCGCGACCGCGGTCGCGGGCGCGATCCTCGAGATCGACCCGTTCGACCAGCCCAACGTCCAGGAGGCGAAGGACCGAACCGGCCAGATCCTCTCCGCTCCGGGCCGGGGGTCTGTCACCGGGACAGAGCTGGAAGGGACGGTTGAGGAGTTGCTCGCGCAGGCGCGGCCCGGCGACTACGTGGCGATCCAGGCGTTCGTCGACCCGGCCGAGGAAGAGCGGCTCCGGCCGTTCGTCGAGCGTGTCCGCGCGGCCACCGACTGCGTGGTCACGTTCGGCCTGGGACCGCGCTACCTGCACTCGACCGGGCAGCTGCACAAGGGCGGTGCGCCGATCGGTTGCTTCCTCCAGGTCGTCGACGACACGGGCGACGAGCTCGCCATCCCGGGGCAGAAGTTCGGCTTTGGCCGGCTCATCCGCGCGCAGGCTGCGGGAGACTACGCGGCGTTGAAGGAGCGCGGCCGCCCGGTCGCGCGTACACGACTGGAGGACATTTAGGGTGCCCCCTTCCCGCGACTCCGTCGCGCTTTGGCGGCTGCAAGGCGGCGCCATTCGTCGTCCTCGGTCGCGCTCGTACTTTTCGAGTACGAGCGCTCGCTGCGTCCTAGACTGGCTTGCTTTTCGCTCGCCAGAGCATCAACGGAGCCACGAGAAGGGAGCACTATGAATCTCGGAATGGTCGGCCTCGGCCGGATGGGTGCGAACATGGTCGAGCGCCTGCGCGAGAACGGCCACACGGTGGAGACCTATGCGCGGACGAACCCGGCGCGGACAGCCGAGTCGCTGGTCGAGCTGGCCACGAAGCTGCCGCAGCCGCGTGTCGTCTGGCTGATGATCCCGTCGGGCGACCCCACCGAGAACGCCTTCCAGACGATGCTCGGCCTGCTCGAGGACGGCGACATCATCGTCGACGGCGGCAACTCGAACTTCCGCGACTCCCAGCGCCGCGCAGCCGAGGCGGCGAAGAAACACGTCTTCTTCCTGGACGCCGGCGTCTCCGGCGGGGTCTGGGGGCTGAAGGAGGGCTACTGCGTGATGGTCGGCGGCGACGGCGACGCGTTCGCCCAGGTCGAGCCGTTCCTGAAGGACCTGACCGAGGAGGGCGGCTACGCACATGTCGGGCCGTCCGGGGCCGGCCACTTCGTGAAGATGGTCCACAACGGGATCGAGTACGGGATGATGCAGTCGCTCGCGGAGGGCTTCGAGATCATGAAGGCCTCGGAGTTCCCGCTCGACCTCGATCGCGTCGCCGCGCTCTGGCAGCACGGCTCCGTCGTTCGCAGCTGGCTGCTCGACCTGCTCGTGCTCGCGCTGAAGGAGGACCCCGCCCTGGAGCAGATCCGCGGCTATGTCGACGACTCGGGCGAAGGCCGCTGGACGGTCTTCAACGCGATCGACGAGAGCGTCCCGGCGCCCGCGATCACCTTGGCGCTGTTCGCCCGGTTCGCCTCTCGCCAGGACGAGTCGTTCGCGGCGAAGGTCAACGCCGCCCTGCGCCAGCAGTTCGGCGGCCACGCCGTGAAGGCCGCCGACGCGAAGCAGGCGTGAGGAATCCGCTCGCCGAGGGCCTTGATCTGCCGGTCACGCCGGACCCCTGCGTGGTCGTCATCTTCGGCGCCTCCGGTGACCTGACCCGGCGGAAGCTTTTCCCGGCGATCTACTCCCTGGCCGTTCGCAATCTGGTGCCCGACGAGCTCGCGGTCGTCGGAGTCTCCCGCTCGGAGGAGACCGACGCGGAGTTCCGGGCGCGGATGAAGGATGCCGTCCGTGAGTTCGGGCGGGACCCGATCGACGAAAAGGTCTGGAAGCGGCTCGCCGCGGGGATGCACTACATGTCGACTGACTTCGCCTCCGACGAGGGCGAGGACGAGCTGGTCGGCCTGCTGACCAGACTCGACGAGGAGCGCGGCACGCAAGGCAACCGGATCTTCTACTTCGCGGTCCCGCCGGGGGCGATCTCGACTCTGGTCGAGGAGATCGGCAGCCGCCGCGGCGAGCGGCAGGGCTGGACGCGCGTGATCGTCGAGAAGCCCTTCGGCACCGACCGCGCGAGCGCCCGCGGTTTGAACGACGAGATCCATCGCTACTTCGACGAGCGCCAGATCTTCCGGATCGATCACTACCTCGGCAAGGAGACGGTGCAGAACATGCTCGCCCTCCGGTTCGCGAACGGGATCTTCGAGCCGATCTGGAACCGCCAGTTCGTCGACCACGTCGAGATCACGGTTGCCGAGTCGATCGGGATCGAGGGCCGCGCGGCGTTCTACGAATCGGCCGGCGCGATTCGCGACGTGTTCCAGAACCACCTGCTCCAGCTCGTTGCCCTCACCGCGATGGAGCCGCCGATCGACTTCACCTCGGAGTCGGTTCGGAACGAGAAGGTGAAGGTGCTGCATGCGATCAGGCCGCCCGGGCCGAAACGGGTCGTGCGGGGGCAGTACGGCCGTGGGTACGTCGAGGGCAAGAAGGTCCCGGGGTACCGCGAGGAGCCCGGCGTCGCACGCGGATCGACCACCGAGACGTTCGTCGCCGCGAAGCTCTACGTGGACAACTGGCGCTGGGCCGGCACGCCGTTCTACGTGCGGGTCGGGAAGCGGATGCCGAAGCGCGAGACGACGATCGCGATCCAGTTCAAGCGCGCGCCCCACCCGCCCTTCGCGAAGGCCGCGTCGGACGGGGTGAGCCCCAACGTCCTGCTCGTCCACATCCAGCCGGACGAGGGCGTGTCGCTGGGCATCGGCGCGAAGGTGCCGGGCCAGGGGTTGACCCTCCGGACGGTTCACATGGACTTCCTCTACGGCGGCGCGTTCCGCACCGAGCTTCCGGAGGCCTACGAGCGGCTGATCCTCGACTGCCTCCTCGGTGACGCCACGCTCTTCACGCGGGCGGACGAGGTCGACGAGCAGTGGGCGCTGGTCGACTCGATCGTCGCCAGCTGGAAGCGGGACCGGACGTCGTTTCCCAACTACGACGCGGGAACCTGGGGGCCGCGCGAGGCCGACGAGCTCCTTCGCCGTGACGGGCGCGCATGGCGAAGACGCTGAAGAACACGTCCGTCGCCGAGGTCGAGGCGTGGTTCGACCGGCAGCGCGACTACGAGCAGCCGTCGCAGCGGACCAGCGTCGCCACTCACATGGCGTGGATTCCGGACGAGTGGTCGCGCGCGGCGGAGCACGTGATGCGCGCCCTGGGCGACCGCGTCCCTTCGCGGACACTGCTACTGCATCCCGAGCCCGGCTCGGACGTCGACGGCTTCGACGCGTCGGTCGTGCTCGAACGCTTCTCCGGCGGGAGCACCGACGTCTGCGCCGAGATCGTCCGGATCCGGCTGTGCGGAAGCACGGCCGCGGCGCCGGCGAGCGTCGTCGTCCCGCTGCAGCTTCCGGACCTCCCGGTCTTCCTTCGCTGGCGGGGCCGCCCGCCGTTCGGCCGCCCGGCGTTCGAGCAGCTGATCGGCGTCACCGACCGGCTGATCGTCGACTCCCGCGAATGGGAACGGCTGCCGAGCGGGCTCGAGCAGCTGGCGGAGTGGTTCGAGCGCGTGGCCGTATCCGACCTGGCCTGGGCACGGACGCTGCCGTGGCGGGCCTCACTCGCCGGTCGGTGGCCCGCGATCAAGCAGGCGAAGACCGTTCGAGTCGTCGGCCCGCGCGCCGACGCCGTGCTGCTCCGTGCCTGGCTGCAGACGCGGCTCCGGAGGCGCTTCCGGCTGAGCCATGTCGACGCCGAGAGGGTGTCGCGCGTCGAGGTCGACGGCGAGGTGGTGCCGCCTGCACGAGGGCTCCCGTGCTCACCCGGCGATCTGCTCTCGGCCGAGTTCGAGTCGTTCGCACGCGACCCCGTGTACGAGGCTGCGGTCAGATCGGTGTGACGTGATCGGCCGCCGGCGACGTACATCCGGCGTGCAGGTCGTCGCGGAGGTGCCGAGCTTCGAGTCCGTCGCCGAGCGTCATCTCGACGACGTCCACGCCTACCTCGTGTACCTGACCCGCAGCCGGGAGACGGCCGAGGAGCTGGCCGCCGAGACGTTCGAGCGGGCGCTACGCCAGTGGGGCCGCTTCGACCCCGGGCGAGGGAGCGCGAAGACGTGGCTCTGCCGGGTCGCGCGCTCGACCGCGCTCGACCACTTCCGCGCCGAGGAGCGTCGCCGCCGGCGCGAGCGCGCATACGCCGCGGACCTGCCGCACGAGGTGGAGGACGGTCTCTTCGGCGGGCTCTCGCCGGAGCTGGAGCGGGCGCTCGCGGCGCTGTCCGCCGGCGAGCGCGAGGTGATCGCCCTGCGCGTCCTGCTCGACCTGGAGATCGAGACCGCGGCGCGCGTCCTCGGCATCTCGCAGACCGCCTGCACGACCCGGCTCAGCCGGGCGCTGAAGAAGCTCGAAGAGAGGATGAGCGCAGATGTCGCAGCCTGACCACGAGACGATCATCAACGAGATCCGCTCCGCGCGGATCGCTGCCTCCTCCGAGCTGCGGGCACGGGTGCGCGCGATCGCGGCGGCGGCTCCGGATGCCGTGCCCGCCCGCGAGCGGCGCCCACTGCCGTGGCGCCGGCTCACGCTGGTGGTGGTGCCTGCGGCCGTCGCCGTCGCGCTGGCGGTGTCGCTCGCCATCGGGCTGCGCGACTCCGGGTCGAACGGCTCGAGAAATGCCGTCCAGGGCGAGGTGGCCGCGGCGCCGAAGCGAAGCAGCGGAGCGGCCGACACCTTCGCGGCGCCCTCCGCCAAGAGCGCCGGCACAGGGGGCGCCGCCGGCTTGCCCGCCACGTCGGGGCGGGCGCAGCTCTACGAGGCCGAGCTGACGCTGAAGATCGGCGACCTGTCGGCCGCTGCCAAGCGCGCGCTGCGCCTGACCCGCGACTTCCACGGCTACGTGCGCAGCGTCGAGTACGGCTCGGGCACCGAGCGGGGCTCCGCGTATCTCGTCGTCCGCGTCCCCGTCGGCAGCGTCCAGGAGGCGCTGGTGCGCTACTCGGCGCTCGGGCAGATCCTCGACCAGCACGTCTCGATCAGGGACGTCCAGCCGCAGGTCGATCGGCGGTTCCGGCAGCTGCAGGCGCAGCGCGACCTGATCGCGAAGCTTCAGGCGCAGCTGGAGAGCCCCTCGCTCGCTTCGGCCGAGCGCACGGAGCTCGAGAACCGGCTCGTCGCCACGCGCCGGCAGCTCGTGCTGCTCCAGAAGCAGCAGGCGGCACTGCAGCGCCAGACGTCCTACGCGACCGTCTCGCTCGAGCTGCGGACCAAGGACAAGGCGGTCGTCGTTCCGCACGAGCCGGGCCGGATCGGCCGCGCGCTCCACCGCTCGGGCCAGATCGTCGCCGACGAGGGGAAGGTGCTCGTCTACGTGCTGGTCGTGGGCGCGCCGTTCTTCGTGCTCGGCGCGGTGGCGCTCGGCGGCTTCAGCGTGCGGCGCCGCCGTCGTGAAGAGCGGTTGCTCGCTACTTCTTGACGCGCCGGGTCGTGACGCTGCCGTCCTGGACGGAGAACCGCGGCTTGACGAGCGTGATCTTGACCGGGCTCGACCAGGTCATCTGCTTCACCGGGCCGGGCACGTACGGGTCGATCCCGCGGACGCGGTAGTACCAGGATCCGGGCGTGAGGCCCTCGAGTAGGACCGAGGTCGCCGCCGTGTACAGCGGATCGGCGGCCGCCTTCCACGGGTACTTCGTTTTCGACCACTGCACCTCGTAACCGGTCGCGCCGAGCGCGGGTGCCCAGGCGACGAGCGCCGCGCGGTAGAACGACGGCACGGCGGCCTGGGCGGCCACCAGCTCGCCGTTCGGCGAGAGGCCCGACGCGTAGGGGCGCGTCTGGAACGTCGTTGCAGGCTGGCTCGCCTTGCCGAATTCGGCGACGCGGCCGGCGGCGCAGGCGTCCTGGGGAACCTCGGCGTCGTAGTACTTGACGGACGTCTGGGTCACGACCTCGCGCACCGGGACGACTGTCCAGTAGTAGCGGCCGGTGGGCCAGCCGCTGTCCCAGAGGTCGACCAGCGCACCGGAGGCGGTGAAGTCGGTGGGGAGGGCGGACGTCGCCGAGCCCGAGGTGCCTCCGGCCGGCGCGGCGCTGGCGCCTCCGCTCGAGCCGGCCGAGCTCTCGCTCGTCGTCACCGCGCGGAAGTCTGCGGAGAAGGTGCCGGCCTGCGCGCCGTCGGCGAGGTAGGAGCTCTGCGCCTTCGTGACCGTGTCGGTCGAGTTCGGGAGGGCGAGTGGCCCGCTGATGCGCGGCGCGTACGCGGGACTGCCGACGACTGCGCCGGTGAACACGACGTTCACGCACTGGCGGTCGGTGGCGACGTAGACGCGGAACAGGCGTCCCGTCGACCCGTTCGTCGCGGTGTCGCCGTTGAAGACGAAGGAGGGCGTCAGGCTGTGCGCAACCGGCTTGGCCTGCGAGCCGAGGACGTCCGAGGCGGTCTCGAGCAGCGAGATCGGCCCGGTCGTCACCGGCGGGTTGCTCGAGACGAAGGTCTGGCTCCACGGCCCGTACGTCACGACCGGCAGCCCGGTCGGCAGCGAGCCGTACAGCGTGCGCACCGCGCGTACACGCCACTGCACCGTGGCGCTCCAGAGCGGGTCGGAATGGAAGCTGTAGTACTCGCGCTCGTCGGCGACGTTCGTCGAGGTGCTGACCACCTTGCCGGGATCGACGAACCAGACCTCGTACGAGGTCGCGCCCTCGACCGGCGTCCAGCGGACGAGGCCGGGCGTGTCCGGGAGGATCTGCTCGGGCTCGGCCTTCCAGCGCATGTTGAACCCGAACGGGGTACTCCATCTGGTCACCCGCGACCCGACGTGCGCGCGGACGTGCGCGTAGAGCGCGTAGGGATTGCCGGTCATCCAGGGCAGCGCGGTCGGGATCGCAACCGCCGGCACGCGCAGCGGCGTCGCCCGGCTGCTCGACGACCAGACGACCGTCCGGTCGTCGAAGGTCTTGCTGGTCGCAAGCTCGAAGTCGTAGCTCGACGCCCGCTCGTACGGCGCCCACTCGAAGGACGGCGTCCGCGGGAACGTGTCGAGGGCGGGCTCGTCTGCCCGCAGCAGGAACGCGCGGAGCCCGGTCGGACCCGACGGCACGGCGCTCTGCGCGGCGGGCACGAGCGCGACCGAGGCGAGTGCGAGGAGGATGCCGATGCGTGCGAGCACTGCATCCCTTTGTCGGCAGCTGCCGACTAGGGCTTGAGCGCGTTCTCGAGCAAGGCACCCGCGGCGAGCACGAGAGCGTCGGCGCCGGGCGGCCCGGCGATCTGCACCGATGCGGGCAGGCCGTCCTCGGCCGGACCGCAGGGCAACGCGAGTGCCGGTGCGCCGAGCACGTTGAACGGCCACGTCAGCAGCGTCAGCCGGCCGCGGAGCTCACGCTCGTCCTGCCCGGCCGGCGGGGCGACGAGGGGCAGCGTCGGCGTGACGATCAGGTCGACCTGGTCGAAGAGCTCTGCCATCTGCCCGCGGTACGCGTCGCGGGCGCGCAGCCCCGCTTCGTATTCGGAATCGGTGACCGCGAGGCAGACCTCGATCTTGGCCGCGACGTTCGCGCCGTAGAGGTCGGCGTTCTCGGCATAGAGCTCCCGGTGGACGTCCGCCACCTCGCGCATGAACACGGTGCGCACCGCCTCGCCGAGCTGCGGGTCGACCGTCCGGCGGTCCGCGAACAGGGCGGCGGCCTCCTCGACCCGGGCGCGGACGAGCGGTTCGGCGTGCTCCGTCCAGGCGACCCCGACCCGGACCTCCGCGAGCGAGCCGAGCGATGCGCCCTCGAACGCGGGGACGAGCGCTTCGAGCATCGCCGCGCATCCCTCGACCGAGGGAGCCATCGGGCCGCCGTGGTCGAGGCTCGGGGCCAGCGGGAAGCAGCCGCCCAGCGGCACGAGCCCCCAGGTCGGCTTCAGGCCGACGAGCCCGCAGCACGCGGCCGGGATCCGGATCGAGCCGCCGGTGTCGGAGCCGAGCGCCGCATCTGCGAGGCCGGCGGCAAGGGCGGCGGCGGAGCCGCCGCTCGACCCGCCGGCGATCCGGCCGGGCGCGATCGGGTTCGGCACGGTGCCGAAATGGGGGTTCTCCGAGGTCGTCCCGTATGCGAACTCGTGGAGGTTCGTCTTGCCGACGTTGGCGTAGCCGCGCGCCTCGAGCCGCTCGACGGCCACCGCGGTCGAGATCGGGACGTGGTCGACGAAGATCGCCGAGCCGTACGTCGTTGTCAGCCCGGCGGTGTCGAAGAGGTCCTTGACCGCGAGCCGGATACCCTCGGCCGGCTGCTCGGGCCGGGCGAGGAAGATGCCGGTCAGCTCCTCCACACGCTTGATCTTCGCCGAAGTTCCCCCGGCCTGGTGGCCGGTCCGGCCGTGTCGAACCTCGTGGCGTTCCGCACCCAGTCTCTGAGACTGGAACTGCGCCAAGAGTGTCCCTTTGTATCCACAGGCGGAGCCCGGTCGACCGCGGACCGGCGCTCGGCCGGAGAGCCGGGCCTAGTCGACCGCGAGGTAGATGAACGCGATTGCGAACGTGCCGGCGGCGATCAGACAGAAGAGCACGAAGAGCCCCCAGCCCCAGAGGAGGTTCTTGCGCTCGATCTCGGGATCCAGCATCAGCGCACCTAGGCGGCCACGTCGACGGCGGCGGCGACGAACACCAGCGCGAGATAGAGGAGTGACGAGTGGAAGAGCAGCGACGCCTGCCGCGGTGTCGTGTGCCGGGCGAGCCGCACCGCGAGCCAGATGAACCCCGCGCCGAGCACCAGCGCCGCGACGAGGTAGGCGAGCCCGAGCGTGCCCCAGACGAACGGCACGGCCGTGACCCCGACCATGACCACGGAGTAGAGGAGGATCTGCTTCACGGTCTCGCGCTCGCCGCGCACGACCGGCAGCATCGGAATCCCCGCCTCCGCGTAGTTGCGCTTGATCAGGAGCGCCAGCGCCCAGAAGTGCGGCGGCGTCCAGAAGAAGACGATGAGGAAGAGCGAGATCGCCGGCAGAGTGAGGTTCCCGGTCGCGGCCGCCCACCCGACCAGCGGCGGGATCGCGCCGGCGGCGCCGCCGATGACGATGTTTTGCGGCGTCGTGCGCTTCAGCCAGCGGGTGTAGACGAGGACGTAGAAGAGGTTCCCGACGAGCGCCAGCGCCGCGGTCAGCACGTTGACCGCGCCGGCGAGCAGTACGAACGACAGGGCCGACAACGTGAGCCCGAACTCGAGCGCGTACGACGGCGACACGCGGCCGGCGGTGACGGGCCGGGCGCGCGTCCGCTCGCCCATCAGCGCGTCGATGTCCCGGTCGATCACGTGGTTGAGCGCGCTCGCGCCGCCGCAGGCGAGCGCGAGGCCGACGACGAGCGCGGCCAGGTCGCCCAGGGGCGGCACGCCCTGCGCGCCGACGAACATCCCGCACACCCCCGTCAGCAGCAGCAGCGACATGATCCGCGGCTTGGTCAGCGTCACATAGTCGCGCCAGGGCCCGAGCGGCGCCGCCGCGCCTCTGAACGTGAGCGCCGTGAGCACGAGCGTGGACGCAAATGCGATCGCCGCCGCCGCCAGGTGGAGCCGGTCCACCGTGATCAGCGCCGCGAGGCCGAAGAGCGCGATCGAGAGCAGTGCCGGGACGACGAGACGCCGGTGGCCGAGCCAGGCGGCGACGAGCACGGCGACGAGCGGCGGCAGCGCCAGCGCCGACAGCAACTGGTGTGCCGCGCCCAGCGACGCCGCTCCGCTGATCACGGCCAGGAGCGTCGCCGCCGCGGCGCCGAGCGCCACCAGCCTGAGCCACGGGCTAGGCGGTGCTTCGCGCATCACGCTCCTCGAGCTTCAGGCGGAGGTCCCGCAACGGCCGGGGGCTGGCGACGTACGGGACCGGCTGCGGGAAGTTCTCGGGCGGCGGCGGGGACGGCGCGAACCACTCGAGCGTGTCCGCGATCCACGGGTCGTTGCCCACCCGGACACCGCGGCGCCTCGTCCGGAAGACGTTGATGAAGAAGATCAGGATGCCGACTGCCATCACGCCGGCGCCGATCGTGGACGCCAGGTTGTACGCCTCCCACAGACCGCCGTGGTTGTAGGTGTAGATGCGGCGCGGCATCCCCAGCAGGCCGAGGAAGTGCTGCGGCATGAACGTGAGGTTGAACCCGACGAACATCAGCCAGAACGTCCATTTCCCCAGCTTCTCGTTCAGCTTGCGGCCGAACATCTTCGGCCACCAGTAGAAGAGGCCGCCGAAGATCGCGAAGACCGAGCCGCCGAACATCGTGTAGTGGAAGTGCGCGACCACGAAGTAGGAGTCGTGCACCTGCCAGTCGAGCGGGAAGGCCGCGAGGTAGATACCGGTCAGGCCCCCGATCGTGAAGATCGCGATGAAGCCGAGCGCGAACAGCATCGGCGTGTCGAAGATCAGGTTCCCACGCCAGGTGGTCGCGAGCCAGTTGAGGATCTTCACGCCGGTCGGGATGGCGACCAGCATCGTCGTGATCATGAAGAAGCTCTGGAGGCCCCAGCCCAGCCCGACCGTGAACATGTGGTGTGCCCAGACCAGCATCGAGATGAAGGCGATGCCGACCGTGGAGAACGCGACCGCCTTGTAGCCGAAGATCGGCTTGCGCGCGAAGACGGGGATGATCTCCGAGATCATCCCCATCGCCGGCAGGATCAGGACGTAGACCTCCGGGTGGCCGAAGAACCAGAAGATGTGCTGGTAGAGGAGCGCGCTGCCGCCGGCGTCCGGAATGAAGAAGTGCGTGCCGACCTGGCGGTCGAGCAGGAGCATCAGCAGGCCGGCGCCGATCACCGGCAGGATCACGATCAGCAGGATCGCGTAGACCTCGATCGACCAGACGAAGAGCGGCATCCGCGTCCAGGTCATCCCGGCGGTGCGCATGTTGTGGATCGTGGCGACGAAGTTGACCGCTCCGGCGAGCGACGCGATGGCGAGGATGTGGAGCGAGAGGATCCACAGGTCCTGTCCGTGCCCGGGGCTGAACTGCAGCTCGGAGAGCGGCGTGTACGCCGTCCACCCCGTCTTCGCCGGGCCGCCCTTCGCGAAGAAGCTCGAGTAGAGGACGATCCCGCCGAGCAGGTACATCCAGTACGAGAAGGCGTTCAGCCGCGGAAACGCCATGTCGCGGGCGCCGATCATCAGCGGGACGAGGAAGTTGCCGAAGCCGGCCAGGATCGGCACGACGACGAGGAAGACCATCGTCGTCCCATGGACGGTGAACAGCTCGTTGTACTGGTCGCGCGTCACGAAATGCTCGTTCGGTGTCGCCAGCTGCGCGCGCATGAACAGAGAGAGCAGGCCTCCGAGGAAGAAGAAGAAGAGGCTCGTGGCGATGTAGAGGATCCCGATCCGCTTGTGGTCGACGGTCGTGAGCCAGCTCGCGACGGACCCGCGCTTCCAGTCGGTGCGGTATGGCTGCGTCTCAGCCCTGGCCGCCACCGAACCGCTCCTTCAGGTAGGTGGTCGCGGCCTTCATGGTGTCGTCGTTCCAATCCTTGCCGACCGCGGGCATCTTGTTCTTGCCGTTTCGGAGCAGCTGCTCGAGGGCCTTCGGGTCGGCGACCGTGCCGTTGCCGACGAGGGTCGGGCCGTAGTCGCCCTGGCCGGCCAGGCCGTGGCAGGTGGCGCAGACGCCGTCGAAGACCTCCTTGCCGACCACGGGGCTCGCCCCGGTGTGGGCCGCGAGGAACTTCGCGTACGCCGCGGGCGTGACGACGTCGACCCAGCCGATCATGTGCGCGTGCTCCAGTCCGCAGAGCTCGGCGCAGCGAACCTCGAAGCTGCCGAGCTTCTGCGCCTTGAACCAGGTGTGGTTGACCCGTCCCGGGATCGCGTCGATCTTTCCGCCCAGAGCGGGTACCCACCAGCTGTGGATGACGTCCGGCGACACCACGGTGAGCTCCACGACGCGCTCGAGCGGTACGGCCATCCGCTGGAAGGCGACCTGGTCCTGCGGGTACCGGAACTGCCAGTAGTACTGGTGGGCCTCGACCGTGATCTGCAGAGCGCCGCTTGCGGCGGCCGCCGGCGGCACGTCCTTGATCGTCGGCAGCTTCACGAACACGAACGCGGCGATGCCCGCGAGGATCAGGACCGGGACGATCGTCGAGGCGGTCTCGAGCTTGGTCGCGCCGTGAATCTGCGCGCCGTCCTGGCCGCGGGCACGACCGCGGCCGCGGAACCGGACGATGAAGAGGATGAGCGCTCCCTCGACCAGGACGAAGATCACGCCGGTGACGGCCAGGATCACGAAGTACGTCTGGCGAATCGCGTCGGCGTTCGGCGACTCGGGCGTGACGGGCGCCAGCCCGGCGTCTGCGGCAGACGCCCCTGCGAAGGCGAGCGCGACCGCGAGCGCGACCGCGAGCGCGGTGGGCAGGGCGAGGAGCCGACGCGACACGACAGGGCATTCTATGGAGGTGGCCGAGACGAAGGTGCAGCTTCCCGCGGGCCTCGAGCCGCCCTTCGAGGTCTACGTCAACGGGGTGCGCCAGCGGGAAGGCTCCGACTTCGTGCGGCGCGGCGACGAGCTCGTCTTTTCACGCCGGCTCGCCAACGAAGGGCGCCTCGGCTTCTGGCGCTGGACGTCGCTCTTCTTCGGGGTGGCCGGCACCTACCGGAAGCACGAGAGCGTCGACGTGGTGTACGAGGCCGACGGTCGGAGGATCGTCCGAACGGGGTTACCCTACGCGGCGGACGAACCGATAGAGAGCGGGGAGAGTTGATCGGTCGGGCCGCATGACCACGAGAGCCAAACACCAGAAGGTGATCGCTGCTGCGCTCGACCTGGAGCGCCGCAACTTCCTGATCCTGCTCGTGGCGGGTGCCCTGGCGCTCGCGGCCGCGATGGGCCTGGCCGACATGGCGGGTTACAGCCGTCTCGTCGATGCCGTTCAGGACGTCGTCCCGACCTGGTTCGCGGTCTGTTTCGGCGGCCAGGTCGTCGCCTATGTCGGCTACGTCCTCGCGGTCCGCGACATCGCCCGTGTCGACGGCGGGCCGCTGCTCTCCTTCCGTCTCTCGATGCGGACCGTGGTCGCCGGGTTCGGCGTCTTCGCCGCCACGCACGCCGCGGGCGGCTTCTCGGTCGACTACTGGACGTTCCGGCGCTCGGGGCTGCGCCGGCCGGAGGCCGTCGCCAGGGTGCTCGCGCTCGGCGCGCTCGAGTACGCGGTGCTGGCGCCCGCGGCGATGATCTGCGCCGTCGTCCTCCTGTTCGGCACCGGCGGCCACGTCCAGCACGCGATGACGTATCCGTGGCTCGCGGTCATCCCGGGCTTCCTCGCCGCGCTGTGGGTCAGCTCGCCGAAGCGCGCGGAGCGGCTCTCCGAGCCAGGGCGCGGCGGGCGCCTGCGCCAGTGGTTCGCGCATTTCGTCGCCGGGATCGTCAAGCTCCGCCGCTTGC
Source organism: uncultured Actinomycetes bacterium (assembly GCA_963775695.1). Taxonomy (GTDB): domain Bacteria; phylum Actinomycetota; class Thermoleophilia; order Gaiellales; family Gaiellaceae; genus DATBLE01. Next base: position 541,131 of record CAVZJU010000001.1, read on the forward strand.
TGACGGCGCCGCACCGGCACGGGCTGGGCGTGATCGGAGTCAGCCTCTACTGGCTGGGCGACATCGCCTGCCTGTGGGCGGCGCTGAAGATCTACAACGCCGAGATCTCGACGCCGGCGCTGATCCTCGCCTACGCGACGGGCTACGTCGCCACACGGCGCTCGCTGCCCGCCGGCGGCGCCGGGCTGGTCGAGGTGATGATGACCTTCGCCCTCGTCTGGGTGGGCCTGCCGCTCGCGCCGGCACTGCTCGGAGTCATCACCTACCGGGCGTTCAGCTTCTGGCTGCCGGTGATCCCCGCGCTCGCCGCATTGCCCGCGGTCCGCCGCATGCGCCAGGACTTCCGCCGCGGCGAGAAGGCCTTCGAGAAAAGCTGAAAGCGCTTCGCGCTTTCAGCGTGAACGGCCGTGGTAGGCTCGGCGTCCTGATGCGCCGGCTCGCACTCCTCGCCGTCCCGCTGGCAGCCTTGGCGGTGACCGCCGCTGCGACGGGCAAGCCCGGCGCTGTTGGTGCGAACTGCCCGACGGTCGCGGGCGGGACGCTCACGATCGGCACCGACAATCCGGCGTATCCCCCGTGGTACGGCGGGAACGGCGGGCATGGCTGGAAGATCAGCGACCCGTACAGCGGCAAGGGCTACGAGTCGGCCGTGGCGTATGCAGTCGCGAAGCAACTCGGCTACTCGAAGGCGAAGGTCAAGTGGGCGTACGTGCCGTTCACCAAGTCGTACGCGCCCGGGAAGAAGAGCTTCGACTTCGACATCACCCAGATCTCCTTCACTCCGGCGCGGGCGAAGGTCGTCGACTTCAGCAGCTCGTACTACGACGTGAACCAGGCGATCGTGGTGCGGAACGGGACGCCGATCGCGAAGGTGCATTCGATCGCCGGCCTGAAGCCGTACACGCTCAGCGCCCAGCTCGGCACCACGAGCTATCAATTCATCCGCTCGACGATCAAGCCGAAGGGACTGAAGGTCTTCAACACCAACGACAAGGCCGTCTTCGCTTTGAAGAACAAGCTCGTCGACGCCGTCGTCGTCGACCTGCCGACGGCTTTCTACGTCACGGCCGTGCAGGTCCCCAACGCCAAGATCCTCGGCCAGTTCGCGAGCACGACGGGCGAGCACTTCGGGATGGTCTTCCAGAAGGGCAACCCGCTGCGGAGCTGCGTGAACAAGGCACTCGCCACCCTGAGGGCCAATGGGACGCTGAACCGGATCAAGAGCACGTGGCTCTCGAAGGTCGTCAGCGTTCCCGTGCTGAAGTAGGGCCCTGAAGAGCGGTCGCCGCGCCCTCCTGATCGCCACCGTGAGCACGGTGGTGGTCTTCGCGGCGCTCGCCTTCGCGATCGTCTCGGCACCCGGGTGGGACGCATTCAAGGCGGCGTTCCTCGATCCCCAGATCTTCAAGGCCGACTTCCCCGAGATCGCTCGCGCGTTCCTGCTCAACGTGAAGATGTTCTGCATCGCCGAGCCGATCATCCTGGCGCTCGCGCTGGTGCTGGCGATCGTCCGGGGGCTTCCAGGACCGGTCTTCGCTCCGTTCCGGATCCTGGCGATCGTCTACGCGGACTTCTTCCGCGGGATCCCGACGATCCTCGTCATCCTCATGCTCGGGTTCGGCATGCCGGCGCTCGGCCTCTCGTGGCTGCCCACCTCGACGCTGTTCTGGGGCGTCGTCGCGCTCGTCCTCGTCTACACGGCCTACGTCTCGGAGGTGTACAGGGCGGGCATCGAGTCCGTGCACCCGAGCCAGGACGCCGCCGCCCGCTCGCTCGGGCTGTCGCGCCTCCAGGGCCTCCGCTACGTGATCGTCCCGCAGGCGGTGCGCCGGGTGATCCCGCCGCTGCTCAACGACTTCATCGGTCTGCAGAAGGACACCGCGCTCGTCAGCGTGATCGGCGCGATCGATGCCCTCCAGCAGGCGACGATCGACGAGCAGGAGCACTTCAACTTCACACCGTTCATCTGCGCCGCCGTTCTCTTCGTCGCGATCACGATTCCGCTCACCCGCTTCACCGACCACCTCGTCGCCCGCGACCGGGCGCGGCGGCAGGCTTCCGGCGCGCTCGCATGATTGTCGCTCGCCCTCGGGCTCTGCCAGCCGGCCCGCTGCGCGGGCGTCCCGGTTCCCCCCGTGTGCCCCCCTCCCTAGTCATCGTCGTACCCCAGACACCGTCCTCGGCCGTGCCCGCCATGTCGGTCGCGGCGGCGAAGACCTCTGGCCAAACCGGGGGAGGATGCATGTGAGTGCGGAGCCGGCTCTGCGGATCGAGAACCTGCATAAGTCGTTCGGGCAGGCGGAGGTGCTGCGCGGAATCGATCTCGAGGTCGCCGAGCACGGGGTCGTGTGCCTGATCGGCTCTTCGGGCTCGGGGAAGTCCACGCTGCTGCGCTGCGTCAACCTGCTCGAGCCGATCGACGAGGGCCGCATCTTCGTCCAGGGTCGTGACATCACGGCGCCGGGCGTGAACGTCAACGAGGTGCGGAAGGGGATCGGGATCGTCTTCCAGGCGTTCAATCTCTTCCCACACCGGACGGTGCTCTCGAACGTGACGCTCGGGCCGCGCAAGGCGCTGAGGCTCCCACGCGCCGAGGCCGAGGCGGAGGCGCTGGAGCTGCTCGGCCGCTTCGGTCTCGCCGAACGCAGCGACGACTACCCCGACCGGCTGTCCGGCGGCCAGCAGCAGCGGGTCGCGATCCTTCGTGCATTGGCGATGCGGCCGAAGCTGCTCCTCCTCGACGAGGTGACGAGTGCGCTCGACCCGGAGCTGGTCAGCGAGGTGCTCCAGCTGATCCGGGAGCTGGCCGAGGGCGGGATGACGATGGTGGTCGCCACGCACGAGATGAGCTTCGCCCGGGACCTCGCCGACCGCGTCTGCTTCCTGGACGCCGGCGTCATCCTCGAGGAGGGGCTGCCGGAGCAGATCTTCTCGGAGCCACGCGAGCCGCGGACGCAGCAGTTCCTGGCGCGGATCGTCGCGGCCGGGCGACTCTAGAACGCGGCGGGCCTGTTGCACCGACACCGCGCGGGTTCCGGACGGGCGTCCGGACGACCCGCGCTACCGCGCCAGCGTCACCTTCGAGAGTCCCCGCGGCTTGTCGGGGTCGAGCCCTTTCGCGCGGGCGACGGCGCCGGCGAAGAGCTGGCCGGGCACGACGGAGAGGAGCGGAGAGAGGAGCGGCAGCCGTGGCTTCGGCACGGGCACGTGGTACTGCGCGTCGGCGAGCGCGTCGGCGGCGGTGCCGCTCGCGACCACGGTTGCTCCTGCCGCGCGCGCCCGCGCGGTCGCGTCGACGACAGTGTCGAGCGTCTCGTCCTCGCTGGCGATCGACCAGACCGGGAACAGCGGGTCGAGGGCGGCGACGGGTCCGTGGGCGAGGTCGGTCGCGGTCAGCGGCTCGGCGGCGATCTGGCAGGTCTCCAGCAGCTTCAGCGCGATCTCGCGTGCGGTCGCGAACTCGGGCCCGCGGCCGATCACGAACATCCGCGCCACCGCCGTGAACGGGATGGAGAACGACCGCGCGAGCCGCTCGAACTCGGGGATCTGGCCCTCGATCTGGTCGGCGACCTCCCCGAGCAGGCCGGCGAGCTCGTCGCACCGTCCCGCGAGGCAGCCGGCGAGCAGTGCGAGCGCGGCCAGCTGGTTCGAGTACGTCTTGGTGGCGGCGACGGCGAGCTCGGCCCCGGCGCCGAGCGGAAGCACCGCCTCGGCCGCGCGGGCGAGCTCCGAGTGGGCCTCGTTCGTGACCGCGATCGTGAACGCACCACCCTGCCGTGCCCGCTCGACGTACTCGAGCACGTCCGGCGTTTGCCCCGACTGCGACAGCGCGACGACCACCGAGCCGCGCAGGTCGACCTTCGCGCCGTAGTACACGAGCAGGCTGATCGAGTCGCGCGCCGCCGTCAGGCCGGGGAGCAGCCCGAACGCGTAGACGCCGAAGGACGCCGCGTTGTCGGACGACCCGTGGCCGACCATCCGGATGATCCCGGTGCCGTGCTTCATCGCCGCCTCGGCCACACGCGCGAACTCGGCACGGTGCTCGAGCAGGCGGCGGAGCGCGGCCGGCTGCTCGCGGATCTCGGCGAGGTACTGCGCGCCGCGCTGAGCCGGTGCAGGCACCGGCTCAGGCTGCGACACGGGCCTCGCCTCCGACGAGCACGCGCTCGACCTCGAGCTCCTCGCTGAGGACGACGACATCCGCCGGGCCGCCGACCTCGATCCGGCCGACGTTCGCCCCGATCACCCGCGCGGGCACGGCCGTGGCCGCGTCGAGGGCAGCCTCGAGCGGAACGCCGAGCGCGTGCAGGTTGCGAACTGCCTCGATCATCGTCAGCACGCTGCCCGCCAGCACGCCGTCGCCGTCGCGGCGGACGACCCCGTCGCGCACCTCGACGGAGACGTCGCCGAGGCGGTAGGAGCCGTCGCCGCTGATCCCCGCTGCGGCGACGGCGTCGGTGACGAGCGCGAGTCGGCCGCCGGCCGCGAGCCAGACGAGCCGCACCGTGTCGGGAGCGAGGTGGACGCCGTCGAGGATGATCTGGACGGTCACGTCGGGCCGGGCCAGGGCGACTCCGGCCACGCCCGGATCGCGGTGGTTGAAGGGGCGCATCGCGTTGAAGAGATGGGTGACGGTGCCGACGCCGCGGTCGAAGGCGGCGTTCGCCTCGTCGGCGTTGGCGTCGCTGTGCCCGGCGGAGACGACGACGCCACGCGAGACGAGCAGGTCGACGAGCTCGAGCGCCCCCGGCAGCTCGGGTGCCAGCGTGTAGAGCCGAACCGGCCCGGCGGCGAGGATGCGCTCGAGCAGGTCGACGTCCGGGTCGCGGCGCGCAGAGGGAGGATGCGTTCCGAGCCGCCTGGGCGACAGGAAGGGGCCCTCGACGTGTGCGCCGAGGATCCGCGGGCCGCTGCCGCCCTCGACGATCTCGCCGAGCGCAGCGACCAGGCGATCCTCCGGCGCGGTGATCAGCGTGGGCAGGTACGCGGTGACGCCGGTCTCGAGCAGCGATTCGCCGGCGCGGGCGTAGCCGTCCGCGTCGGCGTCGAGGAAGTCGACGCCGCCGAAGCCGTTCACCTGGAGGTCGACGAAGCCGGGCGAGGCGATGCCGCGCCCGTTGGCGGAGAGGATCCCGTAGGCGGTGACGATCCCGTCCTCGATCTCGATGTCGCCGGGGACCAAGCGGCCGTCGACGAGCGCCCAGCGGACGCCGAGCCTCACGATCCGGGCTCCACGGCCCTGCGGACGACGCCGCCCGCGTCGGCCAGGCGCGTCCGTGCGTCGTCCGGCTCGACGCCGGCGAGCAGCGACACGACCGCCACCTTCACATCGCCGCCGGAGCGGGTGAGGGCATCGTCGGCCTCCTCCGTCGAGACGCCGGCCGCCTCGCGCACGATCGAGCGCGCCCGGGCGCGGAGCTTCTCGTTCGACGGGACGAGGTCGACCATCAGGTTCCCGAGCGTCTTGCCGAGCCGGATCATCGAGATCGTCGAGATCATGTTGAGGACGAGCTTCTGAGCGGTCCCGGCCTTCAGCCTGGTCGAACCGGACAGGATCTCGGGCCCGACCGGCACGCAGACCTCTCGCTCGGCGACGGCGGCGAGCTCGGAGCCCTCGACGCAGACCACGCAGCCGGTGAGCGCTCCGCGGTCGCGGGCCGCGGTCACCGCCGCCAGCACATACGGCGACCGGCCGCTGGCGCTGATCCCGACCACGGCATCGGCCGGCCCAGGGCCGAGCCGTTCGACGTCGGCACGGCCGGCTTCTGCGTCGTCCTCGGCTGCCTCCTGCTCGAGCGTCGACGACGCGCCCTCGCCGGCGACGAGCGCGGCCACCCGGCCCGGCTCGACCGAGAAGGTCGCTTCGCACTCGGCCGCGTCGAGCGCGGCCAGCCGGCCCGACGTGCCGGCGCCGACGTACAGCAGCCGCCCTCCCAGCGCCAGCCGCGCGGCGACGTCGTCGACCAGCGCGGCCACCGCGCGAGAGGCCGCTCCGACCGCTGCCGCCACGGTTGCGTCCGCGGCGTTCATCAGCTCGACCAGTTCGGCGGTGGAACGGAGATCGAGATCCGCGCCTGCAGTGTCCCGCGCTTCCGTGCCGAGCTGCTCGAACGCGGTCATCGCGACCAGTGTATGCAGACCGGCGGCAGGTGGTCAATACCATTTCTCCAGATCGGCGCAATTCCGCGCAACGACAGACACAGTCCGCGACTGTGGTATTGACCACCCACCTCGATGCAGTACGATGCGGGCCCGATGAGCACGACCGCCCCGAAGCAGTCGGAAGCCCGCGAGCGGGTCCTCGACCTGATCGAGGAGCTGCAGATCGGCGACGCGATCCCGTCGGAGCGGCAGCTCTCGGCCGACCTCGGGATGTCGCGGCTGACCGTGCGGGCTGCTCTCGACGACCTCGTGCGCGACGGCTACCTCGTGCGCAAGCGGGGGAGCGGCACCTTCGTCAGCGAGCCCAAGATCGCCCAGGAGCTGACGATGACCTCGTTCACGGAGGACATGCGCCGGCGCGGGATGGTCCCGGGCAGTCGCACGCTCGACCTCCGCACGACCTCGGCGGGCCCCTGGCTGGGGAGGATCATGCACGTCTCCCCCTCCGAACCGATCGTGGTCGTGAAGCGCCTGCGGCTCGCGGATGACGAGACGATGGCGATCGAGACGCTCCACGTCCGAGCCTCGCTCGTTCCGGGGCTCTCGTCGGACGACCTCGAGCACCACTCGTTCTACACGCTCTTGACCGACCGCTACGGGATCGACATCGTGGGCGGCCGGCAGACGATCGAGCCGACGGTGACGGACGAGGACGAGTCGGCGGTGCTCGGCGTCCCGCTGTACTCGCCGGCCTTCCTGTTCGAGCGGACGACTAACTCTCGCACCGGTGAGATCGTCGAATACGTGCGATCGCTCTACCGCGGCGACCGTTACCGTCTGGTCACCGAGCTCAGCCGGATACCGCCTCGGCGCTGACCGGTCAGTACCAAAGACAGGTCTCGTCACCGAACTGGGAACGGCGAAAGCGCACGGTTGAGCGACACGCGCTATCAGACATCACAAGTGGTCTTGACAAGCACCCACAATCTGTGAGAATCTCGCGTCGTGACCAAGTGGTCTGATCCAATCAGACGGACCCGCGAGGGCCGTCCTTCCAGGATGGGAGATCTTCGATGAAGGCACGCATCATCGGCGCTGCCCTGCTCGTTGCGGTCCTCGCTGTGGCCGTGACGACCGCGTCCGGTGCCACCAAGCGCTCGGCGGCCAGCATCACGGTCTGGCTCCAGGTCGACGCGCAGTCCGGCTGGCCCGGGGCCGTCGCGGCGGCCAACGCGGCGTTCCAGAAGCAGCACCCCGGCGTCACGGTCAACGTCCAGTATCAGAACTGGGGCACGCATCTCGGCAAGTTCGACGCCACGCTCGCCGGCGGCAACACGCCGGACGTGATCGAGATGGGCAACACCGAGATGACCAAGTACATGGCGGCAGGGGCGTTCCAGGACCTGACGTCGCTCAAGTCGTCCTTCGACAACGCCAACAACTGGCTCGAAGGCCTGGCCGCCTCCGGCCGCTACGGCGGCAAGCTCTACGGCGTCCCGTACTACGCGGGCTCCCGCGTGGTCACGTACCGCACCGACCAGTACCGCTCCGCCGGGATCAGGTCGACCCCGAAGAGCCTCGGCCAGTTCAGCGCCGATGCCGCGAAGCTGAACAAGAAGTTCGGCAAGAAGGGCTATTCGCCGGTCTACATCGCCGGCACCGACTGGTACGTGGCGATGGGCTTCGTCTACGACTACGGCGGCAAGATCGCCACGCAGGTGAGCGGGAAGTGGAAGGGCGTGCTCGACTCGCGGAAGGCGATCGCCGGCCTCACCGCCTACAAGAACTTCTACGCGGCGGCGTCGCGGGCGAGCAAGACGACCGACGAGAACCGTCCGACCCCGTACAGCGTCTACGCGGACGGCAACGCGGGCTCGATCGTGGGCCCGGGCTGGTTCACCTGCTGCGTCGGTGACAAGTACAAGGGCTCGACCGCGCAGTTCGTGATGCCGAGCCACACGGCGGGCCAGGCGATGCCGGGCTTCCTCGGCGGCTCCGACCTGTCCGTGCCGATCGGTGCGAACAAGCAGCTCGGGGCCGACTGGATCGCTGCCTTCACGAGCACGGCGTCCGAGAAGGCTCTGCAGGCGGTCGGGAACATCCCGAACGCGACCAACCTTCTGAACACCTCGAAGGTCGGCGAGCGGGCCGCGCTGCGCAGCTGGTTCGTCCCCGCTGCGAAGAACTGGGTCAACGTGGAGAACGGGAATATCCTCCGCACCATGCTGGCCCAGATCCTGACCGGAAAGCTCTCCGTCAAGCAGGCAGCGGCGACGGCGAGCGACAACATCACGTTCACCCTGAACCAGTCGTAGGAGTCGAATGGCGCGGGAGGCTGACTACGCCGTCCCGTCGAGTGCGGCGGTCGCCGCCGAGGCCATGCCTCGGCGGCACCGCCGTTTCTCGTTCGCGCCGTACGCGCTCGTCCTGCCGGTGGCGGCCGCGGTGGTCGTCGTCCTCGGCTACCCGATCTACAAGCTCGTCAGCATCTCGTTCCAGCGGTACGGCCTCTTCGAGCTGATCCAGCACCAGGGCCGCTGGATCGGCCTGGACAACTACCGGTCCGTGCTCGGCGACCACGTCTTCTGGGACACAGTCGTGCGCACCGTGATCTTCACGATCGTCAACGTCGGCCTGACGATCGTGCTGGGGACGCTGATCGCGCTCCTCTTGACCAAGATCAGCCCCTGGGTGCGGGTGACGCTCACCACCGGGCTCGTCCTCGTCTGGGCGATGCCGGTCGTGGTCGCGGTCCAGGTCTTCTACTGGATGACGAACTTCGAGAACGGCGTCCTGAACTACCTGCTGGCGGAGCTGCACCTGACGGACGAGAACCACGACTGGTACGCGACGCCGCTCTCCAGCCTGGGGATGGTGACGGTGCTGATCGTATGGGGGGCTCTGCCGTTCATCGTGATCAGCGTCTACGCAGCCCTGGCCCAGGTGCCGCACGAGCTCGTGGAAGCCGCCCGCGTCGACGGAGCCGGGCCGGCGCGCATCTTCCGCGACGTCACCTTCCCCGTGCTGAAGCCGATCCTGCTGATCCTGACCAGCCTGTCGATCATCTGGGACTTCGGTGTCTTCGCGCAGCCGTACCTGCTGATCGGCTCGTCCCACATCGACCAGACGAACTACCTGATGGGCGTCTACGTGTTCATCAAGGGCTACGCCGACCACGACTTCGGCCGGGGGTCGGCGATCTCGCTCCTGATGTTGCTGATGGTGGCGGCGATGAGCGTCGTCTACGTCCGTCAGATGGTCAAGGCAGGGAACACACGGTGAGTGCGGTTCCCGTGGCGCGCAGGCGCCAGCGGAAGCGCCGCAGCCGGCTCGGCTGGAATCTGCTCGGGCTCGCGATCTTCGTGGTGATGATCTTCCCGGTCTACTGGATGTTCGCGACCGCGTTCAAGTCGACCGACGACATCAACCGACTGACGCCGACCTGGTTCCCCACACATCCGACGCTGCAGCACTTCCGGGACGCGATGGACCGCCCCTACTTCTGGAGCTCGGTGGTGAACAGCGTGATCATCGTCAGCATCACGGTCGCGATCTCCGTCGCGCTCGCGTTCCTGGCGGCGATCGCGCTGTCGAAGTTCCGCTTCACGGGGCGCGAGGTCTTCATCGTGCTGCTGATCGGGATCCAGATGCTCCCGCAGGTGGGGCTGATCATCCCGCTCTACGTCGTCCTGGCCAAGTACCACCTGACCCGCGACCAGGGTGTGTACCTGGGCGTGATCATCACGTACATGACCTTCGCCTTGCCCTTCGCGGTCTGGACGTTGCGCGGGTTCCTGGTGAACATCCCGAAGGAGCTGGAGGAGGCGGCGATGGTCGACGGCTCCAGCCGGATGGGCGCGTTCATCCGCATCCTGCTGCCGCTGGTCGCACCCGGGCTGGTCGCAACGTCGGTGTTCGTCTTCATCACCAGCTGGAACGAGTTCATCTTCGCGTACGTCCTGCTCAACGACCAGTCGAAGCAGACGATCACCGTCTGGCTGTCCGAGTTCTACGGGACCAGCCGCCAGGTCGACTGGGGCGGGCTGATGGCCGGCTCCATCCTGGCCGCAATCCCCGTGCTCGTCTTCTTCGGCTTCGTCCAGCGGAAGATCGCGTTCGGTCTGACCGCCGGCGCGGTAAAGGCATGATGGTGCGACGTGGCTGAGATCGTCGTCGACCGGGTCACGAAGGAGTTCGCAGGCGGTTTCGTCGCCATCGACGACGTGTCGCTGACCGTCGCCGACGGCGAGTTCATGGTGCTGGTCGGTCCGTCCGGCTGCGGCAAGTCGACGCTGCTGCGAATGATCGCGGGGCTCGAGGAGGTGACGGCCGGGACGATCTCGATCGACGGCCGCGACGTCACCGAGCTTGCTCCACGCCACCGGGACATCGCGATGGTCTTCCAGAACTATGCGCTCTACCCGCACATGGACGTCCGGCGCAACCTCGGCTACGGCCTGAAGGTGCGGAAGACCTCGGCGGCCGAGGTCGAGCGGCGGGTGACCGAGGTGGCGAAGCTGCTCGGACTGGAGCAGCTGCTCGACCGCAAGCCGGCGGCGCTCTCGGGCGGGCAGCGGCAGCGCGTCGCGATGGGGCGCGCGATCGTGCGCGAGCCGACCGCGTTCCTGATGGACGAGCCGCTCTCGAACCTCGACGCGAAGCTGCGCGTGACCATGCGCTCGGAGCTCTCCCGTCTCCACGACCGGCTGGGCGTGACCACGCTCTTCGTCACGCACGACCAGGTCGAGGCGATGACGCTCGGCCAGCGGGTCGCCGTGCTCCGCGACGGGGTGATCCAGCAGGTGGACTCGCCGCAGGCGCTGTATGCCCGGCCCAAGAACCTCTTCGTCGCCGCCTTCATCGGCTCGCCGGCGATGAACCTCGTGGAGGCGACCGTCGCCGACGGCCGGGTCGCGTTCGCAGGCTGGGAGCTCGAGCTCGGCCCAGACCGGCGGCCGACGAAGGACGGCCGGGTGATCCTCGGCATCCGTCCGGAGGCATTCGAGGACGCGGCGCTCGCCGACGACGCCCTGCCGACGGTCGACGTGGGCGTGGCCGTCGTCGAGGAACTCGGCTCCGACTCGCATGTGATCTTCCCGATCGACGCGCTACGGGTGGAGGCCGAGGAGCTGCGCGCGGCGGCGGACAACCAGGAGGACGCACTGCTGGCCGACGACCGCTCGATGTGGAACGCCCGCGTGTCCTCGAAGACGGACGCCGGGCCGGGCAGGCGGATTCGGCTGGCGCTCGACCCGGCCGAGTTGTACTTCTTCGACCCGGAGACGGGTGCGAGCCTGACGGTCGGTGCGCCTGCCGCGGCAGCGGTTGGCTGAGATGGGCCCCGCGGTGATCCCGAAGCCGGTGACGATGACGCCCGGCACGGGAGGCTTCGCCGTCCGGGCCTCGTCCGACGTCTCCGTCGCCCCGTCGACGCCGGAGACGCGCCGCATCGCCGGTGTGCTCGCCCGCATGCTCGGGACGAAGGTCGTGAGCGTGCCGGCCCCGGTCTCCCTCCAGCTCGCCGGCGGCGCCGGGCTCGGCGACGAGGGCTACGACCTGACGGTGACGCCCTCGACGGTCCGGCTCTCCGCTGCCTCTCCGGCCGGCCTCTTCCACGGTGTCCAGACGCTTCGCCAGCTCCTGCCCGTGCAGGGAGCGCGGCGCCTTCCGGCCGTCCATATCCGCGACCGACCACGCTTCTCCTGGCGCGGCGCCATGCTCGACGTCGCCCGCCACTTCCGGACCGTCCGCGACGTCGAGCGGTTCGTCGACTTGATGGCGCTGTACAAGCTCGACCGCCTGCACCTGCACCTGTCCGACGACCAGGGCTGGCGGATCGCGATCGCGAAGTGGCCGAGGCTGGCGACGCACGGCGGCAGCACCGAGGTCGGAGGCGGCCAGGGTGGCTACTACACGCAGGGGCAGTACGAGGGCCTCGTCCGCTACGCGGCCGCCCGGTACATCACGGTCGTGCCGGAGATCGACATGCCGGGCCACGTCCACGCCGCGCTGTCCTCGTATCCGAAGCTCGCGTGCGACGAGAAGCCTTCGCCCCTCTACACCGGGATCGACGTCGGTTTCAGCTCGCTCTGCATCGGCAAGCCGCTCACGTACGACTTCGTCTCCGACGTGGTCGGCGAGCTGGCGCGGCTGACCCCCGGCCCGTGGATCCACATCGGCGGCGACGAGGCGATGGCGACGAAGGCAGCCGACTACGTCCGCTTCATCAACCGGGTGCAGTCGATCGTCGAGTCGCACGGCAAGCGGATGATCGGCTGGGAGGAGATCGGGCGGGCGAGGCTGCGCCGCGGAACCGTCGTCCAGCACTGGAACACCGACCCGGCGAAGTCCGCGCTCTCGGGGCGTGCCGTGCAGCGGGGCGCCAAGGTGATCATGTCCCCGGCCGCGCACGCCTACCTGGACATGAAGTACGACGCGTCCACCTCGCTCGGCCTGCAGTGGGCGGGGTACACGTCGGTTCGGGACGCGTATGCGTGGAACCCGGCGCGCACCGTGCCCGGCGTGGGGGCGAGGGACGTGCTCGGGGTCGAGGCACCTCTCTGGAGCGAGACGGTGCAGTCGATCCGCGACGCCGAGTATCTCGCCTTCCCGCGGCTGATCGGGATCGCCGAGATCGGCTGGTCGCCCGCGCGCGGCCGGTCGTGGGCGGACTATCGTCAGCGGCTGGGGGCGCAGGCGCCGCTGCTCGACTCGCTCCGGGTGACCTACTACCGGGCACCCGAGATCCCCTGGCGCTGACGCTCGCGGGTGGCTTCGCCCCCGTGCTCGCCCCTCCCTGACCCAGTTCGTACCTCAGAAGCCGCTGTGTGCGGCGCCCGCACAGTTCGGGCGCCGCCGAGAACGACCTGCGACGTGACTGAAGCGTGACGAATCTGCGCCGAGGCTCGAAAGGACACTTTCGGCGCACGCTGCGGGCCGGTACCACGGGAGGACACCCATTCCCCTTCCGATCGGAGCCCGCCAATGCACAGGACACGCCTGCTCGTCGCCCTCGTTTTCGCCGCCCTTCTCCTCGCCGCGCCGGCCGCGCCCGCCTCGTCGTCGGGCGTCGTCGTCAGTCAGGTGTACGGCGGCGGTGGTAACTCCGGTGCGAGCTTCACGAACGACTTCGTCGAGCTGTTCAACGCCGGTCCATCGTCGATCAGTCTGGACGGCTGGACCGTCCAGTACGCGTCCGCTGCCGGCACGAGCTGGCAGGCGACTGCCCTCGCCGGCTCGATCGCGCCCGGTCACCACTACCTGGTGCAGCTGAGCTCCGCGGCGTCGGTGGGCGCCCCGCTGCCCACTCCCGACGCCACCGGTACGTCCAACCTGGCCGTCTCCGGCGGGAAGGTCGCGGTCGTCACCAACGCGACGGCGCTCGGCTGCGGCGCCACAGCCGGCAGCTGCTCCGGCGTCTCCGGAATCGAGGACTTCGTCGGCTACGGCTCCGCCGCCGACTACGAAGGCGTCTCGGCCGCGGCGGCGCTGAGCAGCTCGACCGGGGCGATTCGCGCGGATGCCGGCTGCACGGACACCGACTCGAACGCCGACGACTTCGCTGCGGACACGCCCGCGCCGCGCAACAGCGCCTCGCCGGCGACCAGCTGCACCGACGGCGGTGGGTCGTCCGGCGGGACGACCGGCTCGGCGAGCGTCGACGTCGACATCCAGAACAGCCTCTCGCTCGCGCTCGAGCAGCCCGCGATCAGCTTCGGCGCCGCCGCGTCCGGCACGACCCCGGCGCCGGTCTCCGAGCGGGTCACGGTCAACAGCAACAACGCGACCGGCTATTCGCTGACCGTCCACCGCACAGCGTTCGCGCCGGCCGACCTCCCGCTCGGCATCGCGAGCACGGCTGCGGCAGGCGGGACGCTCGGCCCGGCGCTCGTCGGCGGCGCGCGCGCGGCCGTCCCGGTCCTGCCGGCGGCCGACCTGCTCGTGGGCACGACGTCGGCACACAGCGCGGCCGCCGGTGACGTCTGGCCGACGACGCTCGGGTTCACCGCCCCGCTACCGGTGGTCGCTCCGGGCCGCTACTCGGCGACCGTCACCTACACGCTCATCGGCCGGTGAGGCCGCTCGCCGCCACCGTCGTCGTCGTCGCCCTGGCCGCCCCCGCTCTCGCGGGGGCGGCCGCGCCTCCTCCGGTCGCGCTGGTCGCCTCGCCGTCGCACGTCGCGCTGATCGGCTCGACCCGCGCTCCGGTGACGGTGACGAACTCCGGCACCCGCCCCGTCGTCGTCGACGTGGCCCGCGCGGGATTCGCGCTCGATCTCCGCGGACGGCCGCGGGCCGTGTCCCGGGGGTCGTCGTGGCTGGCCGTCGGTCCGCGCCGGCTGACGCTGGCGCCCGGAGCGACTGCGACGCTGACCGTGTCGGCGCACGTCCCGCGGCGTGCGCAGCCCGGCGACCACTCCGAGCTCGTACTCCTGACCTCGCGGCCGCCCACCCGGCGAGGCCTCCCGGTGCGACTCCGCCTCGGGGTCGTGGTCGTCGTCCGGGCGCCGGGAAAGGTCGTCCGGCGCATGTCGGCGATCAGTCTCCGCGTGCGCCGCGCGGGAACGGCACGCGTCCTGGGCCTGCTGCTCGCCAACCGCGGAACGGTGACCGAGAGCGTGGGCGGCTCCTGCACGGTGCTCTGGCTCCATCGTCGCGGCCGGATCCTGGCGCGCCTGCGGGCCGTCGAGCGCAGGATCCTGCCGCATACGCGCGGCCTCGTCGAGCTCGTCTACCGCGGACGGCTGCGGGGGCGACTCCAGGCGACCTCTCCGCCTCCGACGCCCGGGTGCCCCCGCATTCACTCTCCCCGCTTTCTGCTCAGGCTGTGACCGACCAGCCTTTCCTCAGCTCAGCACGAGCGTGAGGTCGTCGGCTCCCGCGAGGTTGTAGTTGGCGTGGTCGGTGAAGGTGATCACGACGACGACGGCGGTCACGCCCGCGGGGACGGTGCCGTTCCGAGAGCGGAGTGCCATGTCCGAGCCGCCGATCGTGGTGTCGGGTCCGATCCGCAGCGCCGCGAGCGTCTTGCCCGCCGCGTCGGTGAACTGCGCCCGAACCTGCGTGGTGTTGGTGCCGTAGTTCCCCAGCCAGCCGCTGAGGGTGACCTTGTGGCGCGCCGCGCCGGCCGGCAGCTTGATCGTCTGCGTGCCGATGCTCGCCTTCGCGGTGGTGGCCGCGGTCGTGGTCCCGCCGAAGAAGTAGTTTCTGCCTTTCGTCTTCGGCCCCTTCGACCTGGCCGAGAACCAGCCGACACCGAAGCCGTTGTAGGCGGCGGCGCCGAACTGTCCGGCCGTGCTCGTCCAGCCCGGCACGTTCCCCACCTCGCCGGCATTGTTCTGGCCGACGCCTGCCTCGGCGCCTGGGTTCTTGATCAGGTTCTTGCCGCAGAACGAGCATGCCGTCGTCGACGCCGAGCCGGCGCCGACCAGGGCGAGCCCCGCCACGGCGGCTGCGAGCGTGACGACGACGATCGCCCCGCCCCATCGCTGATTTGGCCCCTGCTGCGTTTCCATGATCTGCCTCCTTCGTCGAGAGCTTCGTTGCCCTTCTGTGCCTGGAGGCCGATTGAAGCGCCGTGTTGCATAGAACCCGCATAGCCGTCCCTAGAATCGCTGGGCGGGTCTCACGCGGAAGGAAGTCGTTGTGGAATTTCGGGTACTCGGCCCCATGGAGGTCCTCGCCGACGACCGGCCGGTCGAGCTGAGCGCGCGACGCCCGCGGACCCTGCTCGCTGCGCTTCTCCTCCGCGCGGGGCAGGTCGTCCCCGCCGGCGCGCTGGTGGAGGCGGTGTGGGGCGGCGCGGCTCCTTCGTCGGCGGGCAGTGTCCTGCGGATGTACGTGACGCAGGTGCGTCGGGCGCTGGGGAACGGCCGCGTCGTGACCAGGCCGCCCGGCTACCTGCTCGTGCTCGAGGAGGGAGAGCTCGACGCCGATCGATTCGAACGCCTTTTCGCCGACGGGCGTAAGGCGCTCACGGACGGGAACCCGCGGCTCGCCCGGAGCCTCTGCGGCAGTGCGCTCGAGCTCTGGCGGGGAGACGCGTTCGCCGATCTCGCAGCCGAAGGGTTCGTCGGCCACGAGGCGGCGAGGCTCGACGAGCTGCGGTTGGCGTGTCTCGAAAGCCGGATCGACGCCGACCTCCAGCTTGGCCGACACGACGGCGTGCTGGCCGAGCTCGAGCAGCTGGCCACGCTCAATCCGCTACGGGAGCGCCTGCGCGCCCAGCTCATGCTGGCGCTGTACCGGGCAGGTCGGCAGGCCGACGCGCTGGCCGCCTATCGCGAGGGGCGAACGGCGATGGTGGAGGATCTCGGGCTGGAGCCGGGCGCGGCACTGCGCGGGCTCGAGCGCCGCATCCTGGAGCAGGACCCGACGCTCGAGGCTGGGCCTGGTCAGGAACGGCGGCCCGGGAGCCTGCCGGTCCCGCCGACTCGAACGGTCGGCCGAGACTGGGAGCTGAAGGAGATCGCCGGCAAGCTCCTCGACCCTCGTGCGAGGCTGGTCACGCTGGTCGGGCCCGGTGGGATCGGCAAGACCAGGCTTGCGGTCGAGCTCGCCCGCAGGCTCGACGCCGAGTTCGCCGACGGCGCCGTGGTCGTCGATCTCGCGCCGGTCTCCGATCCTGCGCAGCTGCTCCCGACGATCGGGCGGGCCCTGGGCCTGCGAGAAGGTGCGGCGCCCTGGCCGGAGCTGCTCGCCGACCACCTGCGCGGGCTCGAGCTGCTGATGGTGCTCGACAACGTCGAGCACCTGGCCGACGCGACCGCGCCGCTCGGAGAACTCGTCGCCGCGGCACCCCGGCTGACGCTGCTGGCGACGAGCCGCCGCGTGCTTCGGCTCGCGGCCGAGGAGGTCGTCGAAGTGGAGCCGCTCGACCGTTCCGCGGCGCTCGAGCTGCTCGCGGAGCGGGTCGGCGCGGCCGGGACGCGGGCAGCGCCCGAAATGAACGCCCTCGACGCGATCAGCCGGCGGCTCGAGGGGCTGCCGCTGGCGATCGAGCTCGCGGCTCCGTGGTTCAGGGCGCTTTCCGCCGACGAGCTGCTCGCGCGTCTGGATTCGCGTCTCCAGGTGCTTGCCGGCGGCGCACGCGATCAGCCCGTCCGCCAGCGCACGATGCGCTCCGCGCTCGACTGGAGCTACGAGCTGCTCGAGCCGCCGGCGCAGCGGCTGCTCGGCCGCCTGTCGATCTTCAGCGGCGGCTTCACGACCGAGGCAGGGCTTGCGGTCGGCGGCGAGGGCAGCACGATCGAGCAGCTCGCCTTGCTCCTCGACGCGAGCATGGTGCGCCGGGTCGGCGATCGCAACGGGCTGCTCGACCTGGTCCGGGAATACGCCGGCGAGCTGCCGTCTGCCGACGACGAGGGCCGCGACCTGCACGCGCTGCATTTCGTCCATCTGGCCGAGCGCGCGGAGCCGGAGTTGACCGGGGCCGAGCAGGGAGCCTGGCTGGCCCTGCTCGAGGCCGAGCACGAAAATCTGCGGGCAGCGCTGGACTGGACGGCCGGCTCCGGCGACCGCTCGGTCGGCCTCAGGCTGGCCGCTGCGCTCGGCCGCTTCTGGTACGTCCGCGGCTACCTCAGTGAAGGGCTCGGCCGCCTGCTCCAGGCGGCCGACCGGGCCGGCGACGGGGATCCGCAGACGCGCGCCAGGGCGCTACGCGCTGCCTCCGCCATCGGCCTCCTCCGCGGCGACTACGCGCAGGCGTACGATCTCGCGCAGCGCGCCCTGGATCTGTACCAACGCGCCGGCGATGCGGCGGGGGTCGCTCGTTGCCTGAGCAACCTCGGTGCGATCCTCCATGCCCAGAACCGCCTGGACGAGGCTGCGGCGACGCTGGACGAGTGCATCGCCACGTGCGAGGAGCTCGAGGACGACCGGTTGACGGCGATGGCCCGGAACAACCGCGGGGACGTGGCGCTTTCACGGGGCGATCTGGAGGTAGCCGCGGTGCAGTTCGCGCAGAGCCTCGAGCTGCTTCGCTCGCTGGGTGATGTCGCCAATGTCGCCCGCGCGCTCTACAACCTCGGGGCGGTCTCCCTGGAGCGCGGGCAGCTGGAGGAAGCCGGCGCCTTGCTGCTGGAGGCGCTGGAGCTCTCACGGGAGATCGCCGACGACGAGGACACGGCGTGGTGCCTGATCGCCCTGGCGGCCGTCGCGGTCGCCCGCGGCAGGGACGAGGCAGGAGGCCGGCTGCTCGGATTCGCGGCGATGCTGCTCGACCGGATCGGGGCGACGATGAAGCCGTTCGAGCAGCGGCTCTTCGACCGTACGCGGGAACGCCTGCTGGCGAGCCTCGGTGAAGTGCGGTTGGCGGCGGCGCGCGCGGAGGGCGAGCAGCTCGCGGTGGACGGCGTTCGCTCGCTCTCGCAGGCCGTGACGGACGGTGCCGGCTGACGCGTCAGGGCGCGACCGACCAGGTGCGGCGGTCGTCCGAGGTCCACCGAAGCGTCTGGGCGGCTCCGTCGTCGAACACCGTCGCGTCGACGACGAGGGTCGAGCCCGAGACCGAGAGCGACTGGTCGAGGAGGGCGCCCGGTGGATCGGGCAGGTCGACCGAGCGCCCACCGTCGCGGTCCACGACGAGGATGGACGCTGTGCCGGAGATGCCGTCGCGCGTGAGCGCGGCGATCCCGCCGGGAACGAGCGCTGTGCTCACGATCGTTCCCTTGTCGATCGATCCGACGGGCTGCGACTTGATCCGACCGACCGGCGGCCACGGGGCGACCCGCTGAAGCTCCGTGCGGTCCTTCACCCAGTAGAGCGAGGCTCCGCGGCCGACCAGGCCGCCCTCGATCGCCCTGGTCGCCACCCAGTGCCTGCCGCCGTCGATGGTCCAGTAGTCGTGGGCACAGGTGCATGGCGCCGCCACCGCGCCGATTCGGATCACGCCTGCCTGTGCCGCGGTACGCACGACCGTCACCGCCGGGCGGGCGAAGATGCGCCGCCAGTGCTTTCCGCTGTCGTCGGTCGCCCAGACGCCGTTCTCGCGACTCACCCAGCCGTGCTCGGCGTCGGGCCAGCTGCTGTGGCCGGCGACCGCCGGCGCGGCCGGCCCGACAGGGGCAAGAGGTGCCGACCGAGTATCGAACGAGACCAGCTGTCCGGTGAACGTCCCCACGAAGAGTCGGCCGTCGAGCACGGTCGGGGCGGCCACCGTCAGCCCAGGGAGCGGCCGGGTCGCCACGCGGCGGCCTGTCGCGGTGTCGAGCCCGACCAGGGTCGGCGTCCCCGAAAGCGTGAACCAGACGGTTCCACCGGCCACCGTGGGCGAGCCGTTCAACGAATCGGTCTTCAGCGGCACCTTCCAGGCCACGGCGGCGGAGCAGTCGGCGTGGATGTCGACCTTGACCACCTGCGTGCCGGTGACGGCGTACACCGCTGACCGCGACGGGTCGTAGGCGAGCTGGCTCAGCACCGGATCTCGTGGGTCGAACGCCTCGAGGTCGATCGTCCAGATCGGACCGCGTGCGAGGTCGTCGGCCCGCCAGCCGAAGAGCTGCGCGTTCTTGTCCATCCCGAAGACGAGCAGGCCACATCCCGGCCGGTCGGCAACGACGGGTGAGCCGACGAAATCGAGGTCCAGAGGCTGGTCGATCGATGCCGGATGGCTCGATCCCGCCACCGACAACGCCGGCGTCAGGGAGACGATGCTCTCGCCGAAGCCGGCCCCCTCGCTGAATGCGGGCCCGACGTTGCTTCCTCCTTCGAACGCATTGCCGGTGACGACGAAGAGCTGGTCGAGAATCGGGCTGAAGGCGCTTCCGCCCCAACCCCAGATGCCTCCGCCGCCGCCCTCCTCGGCGGGCACCGCCTCCCAGCTCGTCACCTGCTTCGTGGTCGGGTCGACCGAGATCACCTTGCCGATGGACGGCTGGGCATCGCAGTACGAGCCTGTCGCCGCGTAGACGCGGCCGTCGGCGAGGGTGAGCGCGCCCCAGACGAGCTCCTGCGAGGTGTCCGGGTAGAGCGTGACCGGCCAGCCCGGGCGCTCGTGGCCCGTGGCGAGGTCGAGCGCGTGCAGCCTGGCGACGCCGTCGGCCGCATACAGGACGCGCGCGGCCTGGTCGACCACCGGGGTACCGGTCACGCCGTAGCCGTCGAGCTGCTCGCATCGGTTGGTGTACTGACCCAGGTTGGCCCGCCAGCGCACGTAGCCGTTCTCGCTGAACGCGTAGACGCGCCCTGCCGAGGTCGCCACGTACAGCGTCGTCAGTCCAGCCTTTGGCATGTCGCGGGCAGCGACCACCTGCGACGTGACCCGACCCCGCACGGGCAGGACGAAGGACGCGCGGATCGCCGACGGCGAGATCGTCGCGGTGGTCGCGCTGCTGCGGCCGGGATCGCCGCCGTACGTCACCCAGCCGGGTGGGGTCGCCGCCCGCGCACCCGCCACCAGCAGGACGGCGGCGAGCGGGACGAGCGCCCACGTCGTTCCCAGGCGAACGTCATTCCGGCTCAGGTGCCGCAGTCGCTTGGGCAGTGTCGTTCGGCCGTTCGGCGAGTATCGGTGGGGAAGGAGAGGATCCGAGCGGCCGCAGGGCCGGGTAGAACACTAGTCGCTGAGGACCGACGGTGGCGCGGCGAACCCGCCCTGGAAGCGCGGCCGGGTCGCGACCCCCGAGATACCCTGGTCCCCGCCGCCCCCGTAGCTCAGTGGATAGAGCAGCGGTTTCCTAAACCGCGTGCGCTGGTTCGATTCCGGCCGGGGGCACCTTCAATCCCTCTATCCATCCTGTTTTTCCTCCTTCGTCGGGCCGATTCGAGCCGGCCGGGATTTCCTAAACTCATGTTTCCTAAACTTCTCGGGCGCTCTTCCGCCCGCGTGGCGAGACTCTAACCGACGCGTCCAGCGAGGCAACATTCGCTGCTTCTGCCGCCGCGATTCGTCGATGTTGAACATCTCGATTCGGGAGCCCGATGGACGGCCGGTCTACTCGTCCTCTTGGACGCGGCCATACTGGTCAGGGATCCACCCCCAGCCCCAGATCGGAACCGGCTGGTCGGGCGGAGCGCCATACTCATCTTCGGGATCAACGTCGGTTGACCGGACTTCACAGCGGTGGAGCCAGTCGTCGCCGAGGTCGAAGACATATTCGAACGAGGTTCCAACTCGGAAACCCAGCGCAGCGAGCGTTACCCCAGTGCTGTCGACTACCTTCGGCTCGAGCTCGCTCCCGCCGAGCATGTAGCGCTTCCCGTCTCCGAGGTCGAACGTGTGCAGGTGCGAGTGGTCCCAGCGTCCGAAGGCGAGATCGATCGCCTCGCCGAGCTCGGCGAGTGTGTGCGTAGGAGAGGCGATCATGACCCGCCCCGGAGGATGCTCGAGCACGAGGCCCCGGCCTGACAGGAGCTCGACTTTGATCGAGACCCAGCGCTTCCTAGCCACGCCGCCGCCGCTCCGTCGCCGCCCACCAGTCGGGCCGCTCGCCTTCCGCGGTCAGGTGCTCGAGCGTCGCTGCGATAGCCTCGGCGTACGAGCCCGAGCCGCCGCGGAAGCAGAACTTCCACAGCTCTTGCGTCGCCTTGTGGTAGCGGTGGATCATCTCATCGACATCGTGGACGTCGAGCTCGCCGGCGCGGTAGCTCTCGATCGCCTCCGCCACGTGCTCGACAAGTCCCGCGAGCTCCGCCTCGTGGTAGGTCGCGACAAGCGCTCGGGCGATCCGCCGCTTCTCCTTCTCGCCGTGGCCTTCGCGCGCCGCCATCGTGCGGGAGGGTAACGCGCAGAACTACGACTCGGCGCCCCTCACTTCTCGGGACGCGGGCGCGACCAGATCTCCTCGAGCCGGCCTCGAGCCTCGTCCGGGTCCAGCTCGCGGATCTCGCTCTCGGGCACCCCCGCTCGCAGGAGCCCCTGGACGACCCAGGCCGGGATCGAAGGGCCGGCGGCAGGAGCGGTGGGCTCGTGCGCTTTCCGCGGGACCGGCTGACCCGTGCGGAGCGCCTCCCAGAACTGCTCTTCGCTGTCCAGGTCGAGCTGATGCTTCCAGATGCGCTGCCAAAGGCCCGGGTCACCGATCTGCTCGTCGCTGTGGGATGCTCGCGTGCGCAGCACCAAGCCGTCGCCGAGCACCTTCCGATACCGCCAGTGATCGCCTGTTCCGCCGCGAGTCCGACCCAGCTCCTCCCAGCCGTCGATCTCGCAGAAGCGACGGATGTCGCTGAACCTAGGCTGCGGCGACCGGCCGGGGTGCGGCGATCAGGATCTCCGGCAAGCTGCCGGTCGCGTCCGCGACGAGCGCCTTGATCACGTACGGGAACTGCTCGGCCCTGTTTGGCGCGCGCAGATAGAGAGGCGCATCGTCCAGATACTCGTCAAGGTAGTCGCGCACCTCGTGCACGAGGTCTTCCCGAGCCTCGTCGTAGCTCTCGCCCCTGCCGTAGAGCGTCAGCTCCGGTAGCCAAATGCTCACGACGTCTTCCTCGAAGAAGACCTCAGGATGAAACTCGTAATCCACCAGCAAGCGCTCTAGCTCGTCGGCTCCGATCAGGAGCGCCGGGTCCAATCCAGTGCGTTCGATCGCCACCGGATGTTTCTCCGCCACGGCTCGGCGAAGGACCTCAGCCCACCGCTTACGAACCTCGGATGCTGAGAGCACTTCCGGCATGGTCGTACAAAGCGTACGCTTTGTACGGGGAGCTGTCAAATCGGGTGCGGCGGGCTCCTCAGCGGATTCCTAAACCGCGTGCGCTGGTTCGATTCCCGCCGGGGGCCCTTCAATCCCTCTATCCATCCCGTTTTTTCTCCTTCTGCGGGCCGGCTCGAGCCGGCCGGGATTTCCTAAACTCATGTTTCCTAAACTAGATCGTCCAAGGAAAGTGTGACGATCGTCTCCTGGTCTTCGGGATCGGGATCCTCGTAGCGGAACGTGTAGCTCAGATAAGCGGGCGGGCCGACTTCGCGAACTCGCCGCCGAGGTAGAAGAGCCTTCGGGCGGCTGTATGGCGATCCGATAGGCGCCGCTGACCCGCAGGTCTAATCCACGCTGCGAGCGGTAAACTCGTTCGGTCCGAACCACTTCGCAACCTCTGCTGGCTCGGTCAACCGTTACCGGGCTGAGGCCGCCGGAGGTCAGGTGGAGGATGCGCGCACAGCGCCCTCTGTCGTGCCCGCCGCGAGCTTCGCGCTCATCTTGATCGCCTTGACGGCGCCAGTCGCGCCGGCCTGCAGGGTTAGCCCAAGCGCCAGGAGGACGACCCCGAGCGCGAACAAGACGTTGTTCGATCCGAGCAGCAGGATCCCAATGCGCCCGATCAAGTACGGCGGCGTGCACACGAGCGCGCCGAGCGTCCCGCTGATCAGCGTCGCAGCCAGCTTGTCGCGGCGAGAGCCGGCGGGCCTGATCCCCACGATCCGCGCCGGGACCGTGACGTAGGTGAGCATCATCACGCCGACCACGATCCCAAGCGACAGCGTGAACCACGGGCGGCCCCAGCGGGGAACGACGATGGCCGAGAAACCCAGGGCCAGGCCGACAACGAGCCCGACGCCGAGCACGACTCCGAGGTGGCGGCGCGCGAGCGTGAACGCCGGCCGGATTCGGGGCTTGCCGGGCTGCGAGATCGCGAATGCGAAGACCGCGTTGAGGTAAAAGCTCGCCACGGTCAGGAGCGCGATCGCGGCGACGAGCGCGATCACGACCGGGCCGTGCCAGTCGTGGAACTCCTTCCCCTTGAACACGTGCGCCTTCAGGTCGAGCAGCGCGACCCAGATCCACATCGCCGGCAGGACCTGGATCAGCGTCAGCCTCCAGTTCAAGACCAGAAGCCTCAGGCCCTGGAAGAGCATGGCGAAGGCGCCGATTGCGAACACGAGCGGCGCGAAGATCCGCCGCGACCGGCTGAGTTCGAGGACCGCCGTCTCGACCGCAGCCTCGTCGCCCTCCTGGATCGCGCGGAGCAGCGCGCGCCCCTGCCTCGCGAGCACCTGGCGACGCGATGGGGGCGTGCCCTCCTGGCCAGACCGAGCGATCATCGCCTAGGCTTGCTTATGACCTCCCGCCGCCTCCCGCACCGGGACGCCGACTGGAGTGATCCCGTGCAGGGCGCGATCGCCGTCGGCCTCGGTGTCGACATCCTGCAGGTCGTCGCCGCGTACATGTTCGGACCGTACACTCGCAAGAAGCAGGGAACCTACGGGGCGCTCGGCCTGGCCGCGGCACTGCTCGTCGGCCTGTGGGCGCTTGGACGCCTGCTCGTCGGGGCGGCGGAGATCAACGCAACGCTCTCGGAGCGCAAGGGGCGGGAGACCGAATGAGCAAGGGCCCCGGACGCGTCGGCACGCGCGTCGGCTCGATCAGAGACTGGCTTGGGAGGCAGACGGACTCGTGGGTCGGCCGTTTCTCGTTCCTGTGGTTCAAGCGCTACATGCAGGCGAGCAAGAACTCCGGGTCGGCGACGACGGCGTATTTCATGCTCTCGGTGATTCCGACGGCCCTCGTCGCGATCGCGTTCTTCGACCAGTCCGGCGGCGACACGAATGCCCTGGCGGAGCGCCTCATCACGCACATGCATCTCAGCGGCAGCGCAGCGGACATCGTCCGTCAGACCTTCGGCACGACCGCCAACAACGCGGTCGCGGCGACAGTGGCGGTGGTGATCAGCTTCCTCTTCTGGGGCATCGGAATCGGTCAGCTGTACCGGGACGTCTACATGCGAGCGTGGCGGGTGGAGACCGCCCAGGCGAGCGACCAGGCACTGTTCACGATCTGGTACTTCGTCACCTGCGGCCTAATCGGGGTCATGTTCGTGGCGACGACGGAGACCGCCTCGTCCAGCCGCGCGCTCTTCATCCCCGTCTGGCTGGCAGCATCGATCGTCTACTGGCTCTGGACGCCGCGCTTCCTGCTGCACCGCAAGGTGCCGACGAAGAAGCTCCTCCCGGGAGCGATCCTCGGCGCCCTCGTGCTTGGCGGCACGATCGGCACCTCGCCACTCTGGATGGGCCCGACCCTGAACCAAAACGCCAAGGCGTTCGGCTCGTTCGGCGTGGTCCTCGCGATCATCGCGTTCGTCCTGATCGCGATCACGATCTCGATGGCCTGTGCGGTCTTCGCCCCGGTGTGGGAGGAGTTCCGACAGGCGGAGGAGGAGCGGAAGGCGGCGCAGGCGAAGACAGCCGAGCCGACCGCCGACGTGCAAGCGTGATCAGCGTCAAGCCCCTGCCGTGTGGAGGAAAGGCGACACGCCGCCTTCTGCTGTGGGCGAGCTGCGGATCAAGGCGGCGGGATCAATGGTCGGCGATGCGCCGATGCCCATTGGGCACCCAAATGCGGCACCGCGCCTCAAGGCGGACTTTCGTTTCCTCGCCGGTGCGCACATCACCCTCGTGGGGTGATGCGTCGGAGCCTCACACGATCGAGATTTTCGGGTGAACCCAGAGAACATCGACGACTGAGGGAGGATCTATGTGGTGGGGAATTGGCTTCGGCGGCTTGTTCTTGTACCTGTTGCTGCTCATCTTTCTCGGAATCAGGACGCTCAGAAACGGGCACGGGTGGATGTTCTTCTTCGGCATCTTCTTCCCGCTCTTCTGGCTGATCGGCGCCTTCATGCTGCCCGCAAGCCCACAGCCAGCCTAGGGTTCGGAGGAAGGCTTATCGAGCGCGCATCGTGAGCGGGGTGCTCTTCGCGATCTGCCAGGGCCCAGGACTCCCCGCCCTCTTGTCTTCGAGATGAATCGCGCATGCCGCGCGTAGCTCGTCCGAACGTCATCGAGCGGCGCATGTCGCGCTTCCTGCGCGAACCGCCGTCTGTCCGGACTGCCGCCAGCGTCATCGTCACGGCGACTGCGGTGGTGGTCGTCGTCGGCGGCGTCTTGATGCGGGTGTTCGACCACGACGAGTACTCGAACATCTGGGTCGGTATGTGGTGGGCGTTGCAGACGGTGACCACCGTGGGTTACGGCGATGTGACGCCGAAGCACCCCTCGGGCCGGATCATCGCTGCCTTCGTCATGCTCGAGGGCATCGCCTTTCTGACCATCATCATCGCGGCGATTACCTCGACCTTCGTCGCGCGCGCGGCCCAAGAGCAGGAGATCGCGGAAGCCGCTGAAGAGGACGACGCCGAGCTACGACTCGAGGCCCGGTTGGACGACATCGACCAGCGCCTCGAACGGATCGAGATGATGCTCCGCAAGTGAAGCCACCTGCGGCCGGCCATGTGAGGCCGCAGCCGCCGATCAGATCAGTTCGCGATCGTTGACTTTCTATCCAGCTGCCTTACAACGTCGAGTTCGATGAATCGACTCGACTCGACTTGCTCAGGTGAGCGCACCTCGCAGGTAATCGGCGACGGTCGTCTGCGGCCGCAGCCACTCCGGCGCTGCTCCGATCTCATCACCACGGGTCTGGCGGCGCTCGTGATCGGCTGGTGGATCTGCTTCGCTCGGGAGAGCAGCGTGTCGTCCTCGGCCCCGGTCCGACTATGCGACGTGCGCGGGTACCACCGGTTGGAACGGGTGCAGCTCGTCCTGGCCGGGTTGGACGATCCCATAGCTCGCCTCGGGCACCTCGTTCCAGACGCCAGGCAGATCGCCGAGCGGCTCGGAGACGACCAGCCGCGTCTCCTCGTCGAAGAGGGCGAGGCGCGGGTCGTCGGGGTAGAGCTCCTTGAGCGTCTCGTACGTGCTCGAGTAGAAGAGCGAGCGCGACCTTCCCTCGCTCGAGTAGCGAAACGCCCAGAGCCGCTCGCCGTTCGTCGTCACGATCGTCCCCTGGAACGGGAACTCGACCTCGTGCTCGTGACCGACCTCCTCGACTAGCCCGAGCGTGCGGGCGACCGCGGCGGGCGGATCCTCGTCGAGGCCAAGCGTCAACGCGAGGAAGAAGAGCACCTCCGAGTCGGTCGTGCCCTCGATGAACGGATAAAGCTCAGGATCGACCGCGAGCACGAGGTCGCGCTTCACCTGCAACCAATCCGACACCACGCCGTTGTGCGCCCACAGCCACCTGCCGTGGCCGAACGGGTGGCAGTTCGTCTGCTGCACCGGCGTTCCCGTCGTCGCACGGACGTGGGCGACGAACAGGTGCGACTCGACGTGGCCGGCGAGCTGGCGCAGGTTGCGGTCGTTCCAGGCCGGTTCCATGCTCTTGAAGGTTCCCGGCCCGTACTCGCTGTACCAGCCGATCCCGAATCCGTCCCCGTTCGTCGGCTCGGCGCCCATGCGCGACTCGAGGCTCTGCTCGATCAGCGAGTGCTGTGGCCCATAGAGGACCTTGTCCATCAGGACCGGCTTTCCGTAGTACGCAAGCCAACGACACATGATCCGTCTCCCTTCTGAATGACCAATTATCGAAGTTCGCCTCTTATCAATTCTTTCATCTGGGGAGAGGAGGAAGGGATGCGCCCCTGAACCGATGCTCCCTCTCCGATCACCCTGATGGACGCCGCCAGTTCGGCGAGCTCCTCGCAGCGCTGCGCTCGTCGCTCGCCGAGGCCCGCGCGGTTCGTGTCCGGCTCGCCGATCCGACATCCGACGTGATCGAGGACGTACAGCCCCCGTAGTCCGACGCAAGGAGGTCCGACAGTGCCCGTCGAGTGCAGCCGGCTGTTCCAGGCGCGAGCCGTCGTCGCGCCGCTCGAATGCCGAACGGTCGCCGGCCCGTTCAAGAGCGCGGTCGTCCTCACGGACGTCGTGTTCGAGCTCAACGACCATCCGAACGGCTTCCAGTCGCGCGCGTGCGGGTTCGTCTGGAACGCGCTTGCCGGCCAGTGGAGCCGCCTGCTGAGGGCGGCCACAGCTGCCACGAGTCGAATGTCGACGTGTCCGGGGTGAAGGCCGTCGGCGGCGGCTATTCGATCGACTGGCTCGAGATGCAGTCCGGGGCGCTCGACCCGCACGACCCGACCGGCGTCGGGGCCGCGACCGGCGACGTGGAGCACGCGCTCGGGGAGCGCGAGCTCGTCGGGACCGTCCGCGAGCACGTCCATCCGGGCGATCTCGTCGTCCACGGCGCCGACGGCACTACGACGCTCCCGCACGGCTCGACGCTCGCGGCGCGGCTCGCCGGCCACGAGCCGGCGCTGCAAAGCGGACGGGAGGAGCGAACGGCCCGGCTTCCGGAAGGAACCAACCTCGTCGTCGCGCGGCGATCGGCCGACGGACGGTCCGTGCATTGGCTCTGCTATCGCGAGCACGAGGGGGCGACCGCGGCCTGACGCGTTGACACCATCTGTGCCGTCTGTCACGAGAGACGCATGAGCGAGACCACGGCCGTTCTCGCTGTCAGGGCCGCGGCTGCGCCGGCGAACGCCGCGCCGCGAGCATGTCCGGCCGGGCGCACCCTTTTCCGATTCGGTAGATCGGATCAGAGTCGTAACGCTCAAGGAACCGGCTCTTGTTGTGGGTGAAGGTGTAGCGTCACCGTCGTGGGAGCCCGGCGCAGTGCGAGGGGCCGCGCAGCCGCCGCGACAACGGTGACAGCGCTCGGTCTCGCCCTCCTGGTCGGTCCCGCTGCGGCGGCGCGGCCCGATCCACGCGCCTTTCTCTCCTGGAACGCGACCGCCAGGGTCGCGCACCTGCGCCTTGTCGCCGGGTTGAACGGGTCCAACAATGGCTTCAACTACGACGGCTACGGACGGGGAGAGCTGCTCGTGACGATTCCGCTCGGCTGGCGGGTCGTCGTCGCCTGCGAAAACCGTGGCAACCGGCGGCACTCGTGCGCCATCGTCAAGGGATCGCTGGCAACACGGCCGGCCTTCCCCGGAGCGGCGAGCCCTTCGCCGCGTACCGGGCTCGCCCCGGGCTCGAGCGTGACGTTCTCGTTCCGCGCCAGCCGCGTGGGCTCGTTCCGGATCGCGTGCCTCGTCCCCGGCCACGAGCAGGCGCGCGAGTGGGCCGTGCTGGTGATCGCTCGGGGCGGGAAGCCGACGATCTCCGCCCGCGGCGGCCCCTAGCCCGCAGCGTCGAGAGCCGCCGCCACGAAAACCAGGGCCAGGTACACGAGCGAGAAGTGGAAGACGAGGGCCGCACGCCGGCGGTCGGCGGCGCGCTGCAGCCAAAGCGCCAGTGCCACGAACATCGCTCCGAGCAGGAGCGCGCCGGAGAGATAGACGAGGCCAAAGGATCCCGTGGCAACCGGAGCGGCGGAGACAGCGACGAGCACGACCGTGTAACCGACGATCCGCCGCAGAGTGGCGCGATCGCCGCGGACGACGGGCAGCATCGGGACGTGCGCCGCCTCGTAGTGCTCGCGCAACAGCAGCGCCAGCGACCAGAAATGCGGCGGCGTCCAAAGGAAGACGATGAGGAACAGCCAGAGTGCTGGTAATGCCAGGTTGCCCGTCGCGGCCGCGTAGCCCACGAGCGGCGGTACGGCGCCGGCGGCTCCGCCGAGGACGATGTTGCTCGGCCGTCGGCGCTTCAGGTAGCCGGTGTAGACGACGACATAGAAGACGCCCCCCGCGAGCGCCAGCGTCGCCGTGAGGACGTTGACGGTCGCGGCGAGAAGAACGAAGGAGCAGCTCGACAGCGCAAGGCCGAACTCGAGGGCGCGCGGAGCGCTCATACGGCCGGCGGCGACCGGTCGGCTTGCTGTTCGGGGCCCCATCAGTCGGTCGATGTCGCGGTCGAGAACATGGTTCAGGGCGCTCGCGCCCCCGCAGGCGAGTGCGAGGCCGAGCAGCATCAGCCCGAGCCTGGCGGCTCCCGGATTGCCGCGGGCTCCGACCACCATCCCGCAGGCTCCGGATAGGAGCAGCAGGCTCATGATCCGGGGCTTGGTCAGCGTGACGTAGTCGCGGGCGCTGCTGGCTGGGACGGGGCTGCCGCGCCAGGTGGCGGCGGCCAGCACCGCGGTGGCGGCCAGCGCGAGCGCGGCCAGCGCGACGTGTACAGCGTGTGCGGTCACGAGCGCAGCGGCTGCCAGGAGCACGAGCGACACGAGTGACGGGGCGAGCAGGCTCCGATGGGCGACGAGTGCGGCGAGGGCGACTGCGACCAGCGGCGGCAGTGCGAGGGCGGCGAGCACACGGTGCGGTGTGCCGCCGCCGAGCGTCCCGCTGACCACGGCCAGCAATACCCCGGACGCGGCGATGAGCGCTGCCAGCCGCAGCGGTAGCCCCGGAGTCGCCTCCGTTCTCACGCCGGCGCTCCGAGTCTGGCCAGATCGCCCTGAACGAATGCCGGCAAGAACGGGTACAGGTATGCCGTCCGCTCGTACCCGCTGCGGTCGATCAGATACAGGACCAGGCTGTGCACGATGTCCCCGGAAGTCGGGTCGACCGTGATCCCATAAAGGTGCCAGACGGTGCGCAGCGTCGTTCGGTTCCCGTTCAGCCAGTGCCATGCCCAGGGTCCGGCGAGCCTCCACTTCGCCATGGCGTGGCGGATGCTCGCGGGGGTGTCGCCCACCGGGTCGACGCTGACGACGACCAGCGTCGGTCGCTCGGCGTCGGGCAGCCGCCGCAGGAGCGATCCGAGCTGACGCCCCTGGATTGGGCATTCCTGTTTGCACTGCGAGTCGAGGAAGGTGAGCAGGAGGGGTCGCCCGCGCAGGGAGGCGAGAGAGACGCGCGCACCCGACTGGTCCCGGAGCGTGAAATCGGGAGCGGCGCGCGCGTTCGGCTCCCACTCGGCCTGCCCGTGGAAGGCGGGCAGAGCACCGGCACTCGCCGACGGAGAGCGGTGCGAGTCGAGCGCGTAGAGCCCGGCCCCGACGCCGATCCCGATCGCGCTCGCAAGGCCGACGACGAGGACGGCCCGGCGAACGGAGATGCGCGACTCAGTCACTCGGCTTTCCGGTGCGGGTTTCGGCCGAG
The DNA here is from genome assembly GCA_963775695.1 of uncultured Actinomycetes bacterium. Taxonomy (GTDB): domain Bacteria; phylum Actinomycetota; class Thermoleophilia; order Gaiellales; family Gaiellaceae; genus DATBLE01. The sequence continues at coordinate 571,998 of CAVZJU010000001.1, forward strand.
CGCCGCCTGATCAGCCACGCCCAGTACAGGCCGACTCCGACGAGCAGGCCGACCGGCAGCAGCAGGGTCAGGAGCGAACCGGCGAAGAAGTGGGAGGCGATTGTCAGGAGCATGGTTTCTCCTCGCAGGTCAGGGATCGGTGGTCCCCGCGACGCCGAGGCGTGCGGGACGGGCGGCGGCCTGCCCGGCCGGCTCCGGGCCGAGCCAGCGGTAGAGGAAGACGATGAACGCGATCGTAAAGGCGATCGAGCCCGGTACCCACATCACGCCCGCGGCGATCTGCTGGTCGCCAAGCGCGGAGAGTCCGCCCGGCCGGTGCGCCAACAACGAGTAGGCGGAGTAGAGCGGCGACGGGGCGAGCGCGAGGACGATCGCGAGCACCCAGCCGACGACGATGGCCCCGGTCACGTACGCAACTCGCTGGAGCCAGTCGAGCGAGGCATGGAACGGCGGCGAGTCGACCACCTGCACCCAGAAGAGGAGTGCGGTGAAGAAGAAGAGCGCGTGCTCGAGGTCGTGCACCGCAGCGCTGCTCAAAGTCGCGTCGTACAGCGCGGGTACGTGCCAGAGGACGAGGTTGACGTTGAAGAGCACCCAGGCGGGGAGCGGACGGGCGGCGGCGCGGGCCACCGAACGTGCCGGAGCCCAGCCGGGAGAGAGCACGACCGTCCGGGCGGCCGACCGCCGGAAGTCGAGCGGAAGCGGCTGCCAGAGCCTGCTCCACGGCGCGGAGAGCACGATCAGCGGCGGCGCGACGCTCAGCAACAGCACGTGCTGGGTCATGTGCGCGGCGAACAGCTGGCTCGAGAGCGAGTCCAGCGGCGAGTCGAGCGCGATCACGATCGCGGCCAGCCCCGAGTAGAAGAGCCATGCGCGTCCGCGGCGCTCCAGCCCCCTGCGCCGCGCCGACGCCTGTCTCAGCCCCCCACGCCAGTACAGGAAGCCGCACAACACACAGAAGACGAGCGGCGGCTCCACGTTCCAGGAGCCGAGGGTGGTCATGATCGGCGTGGGAGCCATCCACGACCGCCGCAGCGCGGCCTCATCGCCGGGGCACGTGGAGGCCCCGCGCCGCCGGCCACGCGCCGGTAGCATCCGATAGGGTAGAGGACGATCCAGGACAGCACGCCGAGCCCGGCGAGGAAAGCCCAGTAGAAGCTGAGAGCGGTGAGCTCGGCGCGGACGAGCGAGAGCGGGTCGTCGATGTCGTGCGTGGCGCGGTCGGGGTCGCCCGACGCCTCGCCCGGCGCAGGACTGCTCGGGACCGGGAGCCTCGCGTAACGGAGCGACGTCGCCAGAGTCGTCTCCAGCCAGAAGAGGGCGCAGACGACGACGAAGACAAAGAAGGCCGTCCAGCCGATGAACACGCTCGCGTAGCCGCCGTCGGCCGGCCCGAACCCGGCCGTCGTCCACTCGACCACCTGGAGCACGACCACGGCGATCCCGATCGCCAGCGCGAGCGCACCCTTGATCCGCCAGGCAGTGCGGCGGGCGGCGCGGTGGTCGGCAAGCCCCCAGCGGAGGAGGACGGCGACGGCCACGACGCCGACCACGATGAGAGCCCCGAGCGTCTGCGACGGATCCACGTGCTTCGGCCGCCAGAGTCCGGCGTTGTTCAGCGCCCGGAGGTAGAAGTATGCGAAGACGAAGGCGAGAAAGAAGAACGCGGTCGCGCTGGCAAGCAGGTGCCCGGCCGAGCTCAGGTTCTGCCCGAGCTGCTCCGGCGGCTCGCTCTCGACGATCCCGTAGTCGGTGGAGTGCTGTGCGAGCTCGCTCACGATCTATCCTCCGGACGCAGGGACGGGAGCCGGAGCGGCCACCGGGGCGCCGTCGCCGCCGTAGTCGTACGGGTCGCCGGTGATCACCGGGATCCGGTCGAAGTCGTGCACGGGCACCGGCGAGGGAAGCTGCCACTCCAGCGAGCGCGAGTGCCACGGGTTGCTCTCGGCCGGGATCCGCTTGAACACCACCGAGTAGACGAGGTTGAAGAGGAAGACCAGCATCGACAGCCCGAGGATGAACGCCGAGATCGAGACCCAGACGTTCAGGAACTGGAGGTGCTGCGGATAGGTGACGACGCGGCGCGGCTGTCCGAGGAAGCCGACGGCGAACAGGGGCGCGAAGGTCGAGTTGAACGCGAGGAACATCGACCAGAAGTGAATCTTCCCCAGCCGCTCGTTCAGTATGAAGCCGGTCATCTTCGGCAGCCAGTAGTAGATGGCGGCGAAGAAGGTGAAGATCAACCCGCCCATGATCGTGTAGTGGAAGTGGGCCATCGAGAAGAAGCTGCCGTGCGTGGTGACGTCGCTCGGCACGTCGGACAGGAACACACCTGAGAGTCCGCCGATCAGGAAGTTGAAGAACCAGGCGAGGCAGAACAGCATCGGCACCGTGTAACGGATCTGCCCGCGCCAGATCGTCATCAGCCCGCACAGGAACGTGAAGCCGGTCGGAATCGAGATCAGCTCCGTGGACAGCATGTAGAACGGCCGCAGGTCGCTGTTGATCCCGCTGACGAACAGGTGGTGCTGCCAGACGAGCCAGCTGAGCAGCGTCACGCCGAGCAGTCCGACGACCGCGAGCCGGTACCCCCAGAGCGGCTTCCGCGCGAACACCGGCAGCAGCTCGAGCACGATCGCGAAGCCGGGCAGGGCGAGGATGTACACCTCCGGATGGCCGAACACCCAGAACAGGTTCTCGTACAGGTACTGGCTCCCCCCGCCGCTCGGGATGAAGAAGGTGGTCTGGGCGGTGCGGTCGAGCATCGCCATCGAGAGTACGGCGATCAGCACCGGGGCGGCGAGCAGCATCAGGGTCGCCGTCGAGAGCACGCCCCAGCAGAAGATCGGCAGGCGCGACCAGGTCAGCCCCGGCGCACGCATGGTCACGATCGTGGCGATGAAGTTCAGGCCGAGCAGCGTCATCGAGAGACCGACCAGCGCGAAGAAGACGATGTACGAGTCCATCCCCGTGTTCGCCTGGCCGTTCAGCGGCTCGTAGCCGGTCCAGCCGGTGGGGAAGCCACCGAAGAAGATCGTCGTCGTCAGAATCGCGCCCGCGGCCATCAGCAGCCAGAAGGTCAGCGACTCGATCCGCGGGAAGGCCATCCGCCGGGCGCCGATCATCAGGGGCACGAAGTAGTTCGCGAACGGCCCCAGGATCGCGCTCGACATGATCCCCATCATCATCGTGCCGTGCATCCCGACCAGGGTCAGGTACTGGCCCGCCGGGAAGACCTGGACGTTCGGCCGCAGCAGCTCGACCCGGATCAGCATCGCGTTCAGGCCGCCGATGAAGAAGAAGAGGCCGATGCCGACCAGGTACTGGATCCCGACGACCTTGTGGTCGGTGCAGAGCCCGAAGTAGCGGCCCGCTCCCCGCGTCTCCTTCTCGCGCAGCGAGGGCGGATAGCCCCGGAGTCGCGAGAACGGGTAGTTGGCGAAGCCGAGGCCGATCAGGAAGCCGGCCACCCCGAAGAAGTAGCCGAGGAAGACGGACACGTCGTTCTGGTCGGTGTCGGCGAAATAGCCGAGGCTGGCGGCGTTCAGGTGGTGGCCGATGTACCAGCCGAGGTAGTAGCCGCCGATCCCGAGCAGGACAGCGGTGAGCGCGTTGAACCCGATCAGGCGCCGCCAGAGAGGCGGGTGGGCGGCGGTCGCTTGGGCGCTCACTGGGCTCCTTCCTTCCGGCTCATCCGGCACGGAGCTGCGGGTCGGGGAGGTACGAGGTCGCGTACGGCGGCAGGTACTTCATGACCGGCTGGAAATACGCACGCTGCTGCTTGATCCACGCGGAGAAGTCGGCGAACGACACGACCTGGCCGGTGTCGAACATGTAGCCGTGCCAGAGGCCGCAGAGCTCTGCGCAGTGGATCTCGAACGTCCGCGGCCCCTTGGTCTCGACATAGGCGATGTTGTCGACACCCGGGTTCGCGTCGGCCTTCACCCCGAGCTGGTATGCCCAGAAGGAGTGCACCGCGTCCAGCGAGGTGACGTGCAGCCTGATCAGCGTGTTCGCCGGCAGGACGAGATGCGGCGTCTCGACGCCCCCGTAGGTGGGGTAGCGGAACGTCCACTCCCACTGCTGCCCGATCGCCTGCACGTCCATCGCCTTCGAGTGCCCTGCGGGGAGGAACGCGGCTGTCGGACCCTGGCCTCCCCCCGAGCCGCTCTTGAGCAGCTCGTAGGTGCCGAAGCCGGCGAGGAACAGCACCGTCGCAGTGGTGACGATCACCCAGGCGATCTGGATCCCGGAGTCACCGCGGACCGGCGGACCTTCCACGACCTCGGTCCCCCGGGCACGGAACGCCGCCACCGCGTAGATCAGGAAGAGCAGGATGAGTACACAGACGGGCGTGACCACGCCGAGCATCACCTCGTTGCTGAAGACCTGCTCCGACGCCTGGACGCTTCCGTTGCCCGGCGGGATCTCGGGGCCGATGAAGATCACGACGAGCGGCGTCAGGATCGCGCTGATCACGAGCCAGAGGACGACGAACTGCTTGCCGTACGCCCTGGCGGGTGTTGCTCCGGTGGCCGCGGGAACAGTGGACATCGTGCTCAGACGACGTTCACGAACCCGTCCATGTAGCCGATCGTCTGCATCGGCCCGCCGAAGCCGTAGAGGAAGCCGGCAGCGCAGGGAACGAAGCACTGCCACCGGTAGTGGCCCGGCTTGCCGGTCCGGAAGGTGAACGTGACCGTGTGGTGCGCCATCGAGAGGTCGCACGGCCCGTAGCCGCACTGGTTCTTCTCGTCGTCCTGCACCGGTTCGATCGGAACGAGCACGCCGAGCGCCGGGATGGCGAAGGTGTGGGACGGCTGGTCGGGCGCCATGACGGCGAGCGGCTTGCCGTCGACGATCTCCGGCCCGACCAGGCCCGTGGGACGGCCGAGGAAGGGATTGCGCAGGCCGCTTGCGCCGTCGAAGTTGTAGATCGTGACGTGCACGAGCGAGTTGGCGGGGACGTCGAAGACCGTGGTGCGCTTCCAGGCCCCGTTCTCACGCACGAGGTAGGAGACCCAGTCGGGATGGTTAGGAGCCTCCGTCGGGCCGACCGCGGCGACGGTCTGGAGCGTGAGGTTGACCGACCGCGTCGCACCTGCCCGGGCGGGTGGGGTGAAGGGCTCCGTGTTCCCGACGAGGTACCCGGAGATGTAGAAGCCGATCAGGATCCCCGCGAACGCGAGGCCGACTGCGACACCCAAGAGTTTCTTCGTCTGGGGCCCCACCGCGATTGCGGGTATACAGGCCCGAACGTCAGTTGTGCGAAAGATGACGAAACTGTCATCGCCCGGTCATTTACAGGTCATCCGCCAGGCCTTATCGTCCCCGGCTGAGGGTGGTCATCTGCGGATCTTGGTGATCGAAGACGAGGCGCGCATCCGATCCTTCGTGGCGCGCGGCCTCGAGGCGGAAGGCTACGCCGTCGAGGGAGCCGCAGACGGGTCGGCCGGTCTCGCGCGTGCGCTTGGCCCGAGCTGGGACCTTGTGGTGCTCGATCTTCGCCTCCCGGGGATGAGTGGCCTCGACCTCCTGGAGGAGCTTCACCTGCGGCGGCCGGCCCTCCCCGTGCTCGTGCTCTCAGCCCGCTCGGACCTGCCGACGAAGCTCCGCGGTTTCGAGCTCGGAGCGGCCGATTACCTCCCGAAGCCGTTCGCGCTCGACGAGCTCCTTGCCCGAGTCCGCGTGCAGCTCCGCAAAAGTGCGGCGCCCGGCGAGGAGGGCGGCTTACTCCACGGCAGCCGCCTGACTCTCGATCTCGCCCGGCGCCAGGCGTCTTTCGGCGGCCGGGCCTGCGACCTCGCCGATCGAGAGTTCAGACTGCTCCATCACCTCCTGCTCCACGAGGGCGAGGTGGTCAGCCGCGAGCGTCTGCTCGCCGAGGTCTGGGGGTACGACTTCCACCCCGGATCGAACGTGGTGGACGTCAGCGTGCGGCGGCTGCGCAAGAAGCTCGGACCAGACTCCCCGATCGAGACGGTGCGGAATGCCGGTTATCGCCTGGTCGCGTAAGCACGACATCGAGGTCTTCTGGGCCGTATTTGCGCTGGCGAACATCGGTGCCATGATCGTCTGGACGAGCTGGGAGACAATCCCGTTCCACTTCGTCTGGATCAGCCTCACAATCGTCTACGGCTTCCGGGTCTGGTCGCCTCGGGTGACGACGCTCATCCTCGCGGCGGTCGTCGTCACGACGGGCGGCTCGATCCTGGTCGACGCGTTCGCGGGGATCCAGCTCTGGGGCGAGCTCTTCGAGGTCCCGCTGATGTCGGCGATGTTCCTGGCCATGGTCTGGCACGCCCGCCGCCGAGTCGCCGCGATCCAGCGTTCGGAGGAGCTGGCCGAGAGCCGCGCATCGCTCCTCGAACGCCAGGAGCGCTTCCTCCACGACGTCTCGCACGAGTTGAAGACGCCGGTGACCATCGCGCGCGGCCACCTCGAGCTGCTGAGGAACGACGGGAAAGGCGCGCCCGAGCTTGACGTCGCCCTGGACGAGCTCGGACGGATCGACCGGATCATCACGCGACTGCTCCTCCTCGCGAAGGCGGACCGTCCGGACTTCCTGGTCAGGACGAATGTGGATGTCGAGGCGTTCGTCGAGGACGTCTTCATGCGCTGGTCCGAGGTCGCGCCGCGCGGCTGGCGGCTCGGCGCGACGGCGCGTGGCCGTCTGCGGGCGGATGAGGAGGCGTTGCGAACCGCACTCGATGCACTGCTCGAGAACGCGGTCGAGCACACGAAGGAGAGCCAGCTGATCGAGCTGCGGTCGATCGCGGACGGCAACGACGTCGTGCTCGAGGTGGTCGATGCGGGTTCCGGCATTCCGCCGGAGGCGCTCGACCGGATCTTTGAGCGGTTCGGCCGTGGAGACACTGCACGCACGCGCACGACCGGCGGCGTCGGCCTCGGCCTCTCGATTGTGACGGCGATCGCCAAGGCCCACGGCGGGACCTGCACTGTCGCCTCTCGTCCGGGCCGAACGGTGCTTGCGCTCAGGCTGCCCGCGTTTCGCCCGGCGCCAGACTCGGTGCGGATCGCTCCTGAGCCAACGTCCGCCGACCAGCCCGCGGTCGCCTCACTGTAGGTTCACAGGCGGCTGAAGGCCGCAATCACTGGCACACGGACTGCCGGATGAGCCTATGGCCCTGCACCGGCCGGCGTCGCCGCCGGTCGGTCGGGACGCTCGACCTCGAGATGCGGCAGCCACTCGAGCCAGCGCGGCAGGTACCAGTTCCATCGTCCGAGGAGCACCATCGCGGCCGGCAGGAGGACGGAGCGGATGATCGTGGCGTCGATCAGGAGCGCGACGGCGATCCCGAAGCCCATCTGCTGGAACATGACGAGGTCTCCGATTGCGAAGCCGCTGAAGACGGCGACGATGATCAGCGCCGCACCTGTGATCAGCCGGGCAGTGGAGGAGACGCCGTACGCCACGGCATCCGTCGTCGATCCGGTGGCGTCGTAGCGCTCCTTGATCCGGCTGAGCAGGAACACCTGATAGTCCATCGAGAGCCCGAACAGGACCGAAAACAGAAACAACGGCACCCAGGCCTCGATCGTGTTCACCCGCTGGAAGCCGAGCAGGCCGCTGCCGAACCCGTGCTTGAAGACGAGGATGACGAGGCCGTAGGCGGCTCCGACGGAGAGCAGGTTGAGCACGATCGAGGTTCCAGCCACGACGACCGAGCGAAAGACGATCGTGAGCAGGACGAAGCTCAGGCCCAGCACGAAGGCGAACACGAGCGGTAACCACGAGTTCATCGAGTCGATGAAGTCGACGTTGTCGGCCGTGTCGCCGCCGACGAGGACGCGCACGTCGGTGCCGGAGAAGATGCGTGGGATCACGACCGAGCGCAGGTGGCGCACGGCTCCGAGCGCCTGCGCGCCGGACTTGTCGCCTGCGACCTCGACGCCGATCGCCGCCAGATCTCCGCTCGGCGCGATGCGCACGTCGCTGCGGCCGAAGCCGGGGTCGCGAGCGAGTGTCTGTCGCAGCCGGCGGATACGAGCCTGCACGCCCGGCGTGCGGACAGTCCCTGCGACGGCGATGAGCGCGGGACTTGCGCTCGCCTGCGGGAAGTCGCGGGCGAGCGCCTCGAAGCCCTGCCTGGACTCCAGCCGGTCGGGCAGCGTGCTGACACCACTGGCGCCGAGGCTGAGGCCGAGGGTCGGGACAGCCGCGGCGATCAGGAGCGCGCCGAACGTGACGAGGTAGAGGGCCGGTCGCCGGATCACCGCCCGCACGATGCTGCCCCAGAAACGTCCCTCCTCTTCCGAAGCCTGGCCGACGTTCCGGCCGAGCCAGGGAATGCGCAACCTGTTCACCCGGTCGCCGGCGAGGCCGAGCACGGCCGGCAGCAGCGTGAGAGCGGCGAGGACGGAGACGATCCCGACGCTGATCGCCCCGACTGCGAGGCTCTTCATCACGTTCGAGGGGACGAGCAGCATGCCGGTCAACGCGATCACGAAGGTCGTGCCGCTGAAAAGGACCGCACGGCTCGCGGTTGCGCCGGAGGCGGCGATCGCGTCGAGCTCGGACCGGCCGTTTCCGCGCTCTTCGCGGTAACGGGAGACGACGAAGAGCGAGTAGTCGATTCCCAGCGCCAGGCCCATGCCGGTGAGCATGTTCACGACGAAGACCGAGAGCGTGAACCCCTCGGCCACCAGCGCGCACAGCCCGAGGGCGACGAAGATCGACACCATCGCCATCACGAGAGGAACGAGGCCGGCGACGACGGCGCCGAAGACCAGGATCAGGACGACCAGCGCGGCGGGCAGCCCGACCTGGAGCTCGCCCGACGTCAGGTCGTGCTGCGAGAGCTCGTTGAAGTCGTGGTCGAGCGTGCCCCCGCCGGTCATCACGACGCTGAAGCCGTCCCGGCCGTTCTCCCCTTTGACCAGGGTCAGAAGCGCGTCGACGTCGCGTTGACGCTGGATCCCGATGAGCGTCGCATGCCGGTCGCGCGAGACGGTTGCCGGGCCGCCGGTGTCGTAGTAGGTGGACGCGAGGTACACGACTCCGGTTGCATAGGCCTGCTTGACGAGCTCTTCGACGAACGACCTGAACGAGGCGTCGCCGACCGTCCTGGTCGGAGAACGCACGACGATCAGCTCGTCCACGCCGTTCGGGTCCGGGGGGAAGCGCTGGGAGAAGAGATCCTCTGCCTGCTTCGAGGGCGGGTTCCCGGTCACGTGTCCGTTCGTCGTCAGGTTGCCGGGCAGGAAGGCGATCGAGAGCGCGAGCGACACCACGATCGCCGCGCCCCAGGAGGCGATAGCACGCCACGGATGACGGCTCGACGCGCGGGCGAGTCTCTCTGTCAGACTCATCTCCAACGGCAGTATGCGTCTCACGCGGCGCGCTCGTGTGCGCGATCCAGACGCCTCCGACGAACACGAAGCTGATCAGGTAACGCAGCAAAGCCTCGCCATTCGTGGAGGAGCGCGGTCAGGAGCCGGCCATGATCGTCGCGGCCGGGCACCTCGAGCTCGAGCACGATCAGGGTGATCACGATCGCGAACACCCCGCCCGCGAACGCCTCGAGCCAACCCTTCGGCTGGAGCAGGCGCTTGCGCGACGGCGGGTCCGCGGGCTTCGTCGATTGCGCCCCGAGCATGACCGGGCCGCTCGTCAGGCGTGCACGCCCTCGTACGCTGCCGGGGCGGCCACCGGAGCGGAAGGCGACGGCCCTGTGCGGGGTCAGGTTGTGGCCGGGGCAGCCGCGATTGGGATGGTCCTGCGGGGAGCGAGGATGCGGAAGAGCCCGAGCCAGACGACGGGCGCCAGGGCGATTCCGGCGAGCAGGAGTCCGCTGAGGCCCCGTAGGTCGGTGCCCGCGGTGAGCATGTGGCCGATAGAGAGGACGAAAGCGGCGAAGCTCGCGTAGTGAAGGCGGCGCCAACCCTTCTGCCCGATCCACTTTCGCATTCGAAAGGAGGACGCGAGCGCGAGCGTGAGCCAGCCGGCGACGACGCCGGCGGCAACCGCGCCTGGGCGCCACGTCGAGGCGAAGGGCACGAGGACCGATGAGAGGCCGAAGTGGAGAGTCGGGTCGAAGAGCAACGAGACGACGTGCAGCCCGAGGGCCGAGAGTCCTGTCCAGGCGAGGGTTTGATGCCACGCGAAGACGTGCTTCTGGCGCCGTGGTCCGAGGAGCCGCGTGCTCGTCGCCAGACCGAGCCAGACCGAGAGAGTCAAGACGCCGAAGGCAACGAGTCCCGATGCCCGCGCCACGTACCAGGCGACCGGAACGTGTGCGAGGAAGGCGTTCATGCTCCTACCCGCAGGCGGAGCATCGGTTGCAGCAGCGGCAAGGTACCGAGCTCGAGCGGAGCGTCGTCGATCGGCACGACGAGGGCGGCGAGTTCGGGCCGGGCCGCGAGCAGGTCGCGTGAGTCGTTCGAGCTCGAGATCGCGAGCGCGGTGGCGTACGCCTCGACTTCGCCCCCCTCCGGCCCGGTAACCGTCACCGACAGCGGCCCGACCGACGCGGGCGCGCCGGTCGTGGGGTCGATCAGGTGATGGAGTGAACGGTTAGGCCCGAATCGGCGGCGGTCGCGCCCGGAGGTGGCGACGCTGCCGCGTTCGAGCCCGAGCATGCAGAGCTGCTCGCCGGGCCGGCGGGGGTCGGCGACGGCGACGCGCCAGGGCCCGCCGTCGGGGGTCGATCCCCGCAGGGCGATGTCGCCTCCCAGGTCGACGAGTCCGCCGGGCAGTTCCGGCCACGCCGTCTCCATGGCATCCAGGGCGCGCGTCGCAGACAGGCCCTTGCCGATACCGCCGAGATCGACGTTGGCGCCCTCGGCCACGCATGCGCGGCTTTCCTCGACGTCGACCTCGACGCGTGCGCCCGCGCGCCAACCCGGCGCGGTGTGGGGCGCCCGCGGCTGGAGCTCAGCGAACGTGCGGTCGTAGCCGGCGGCGACCAGCGCCGGGAGCACGGTCGGGTCGAACCTGCCGTCGGTCTCGTCGCGCAGGCGCACCGCCTGCGCGAGCGCCTGGACGAGGCGCTCGTCCACGTCGACCCACGATCCGGAGGCGGCGTTGAGCCGAGAGAGGTCGCTGGCGAGGTCGAAGCGGGAGAGAGCCCGCTCGCAGCGGTCAACCTCTGCGCGAGCGGCTGCAAGGGCCCGTCGCGCGCGACGGGCGTCCGCCGGGGCGGCGGTCACTCCGGCCACACAACTCGTCCCCATCGCCGTGAACTGCTCGGTCAGGAGCACTCTCATCCGCCCAGCACCGTCCCGGCCGGCGAACCGATCGCGGGCGCCGCAGCCGCGGCGGTGCCGCCGCCGGCGGCCGGCGAGGTCTGCGTTGTCGCGTGCGCCGATACCACTTGAGGGACGACGACCACGTGGGAGACGCCGTTGCGGCCGGTGATCACCATCCGGGTGGGCACGACCTGGGCCTGGGGTGTCGCCGGCGGGCGCGTCCAGGCGAGGAAGCCGACGATCGCGACGATCGCCCAGACGGTGACGATTGTCGCCCATGCCCGGCGCATCAGTCGTCCCTCCAGGTCTGGGCAGGCGCCGGCGCCTGCGCGACCTGCGCGGCGACTGCGGGCGCACCGGCTGAGGCGGTCGGTCGATGGTCGAAGCCGGCGACGGCGACGACGGCGGTGAAGACGGTCACGGTCAGCGCGCCGGCGAGTGCGAGAGCCTGCCTGCGACTCGTCATCGGTTGTCCTTTCCTGGGGGTCATGTCTCCCCTCGTTATACGACCGAGCCGGTTAGGGCCGGGCTACACATCTGCCAGGATTCGGACAGGCCCGGTCCAGGACTCGGTAAAGGCGGCCGGAAAACGATGTCTGCCGCCCGGCGACGGGGGCCAGGGCGGTGGCCTGGGAGA
>CAVZJU010000002.1:0-533649 GCA_963775695.1 uncultured Actinomycetes bacterium
TGGTTCGAGCCCAGTACCGCCCATTCGCTGTTGTCATTCCGACAACGTGTAGACACACTCGTACGCATCCCGCCTCGCCGGCTCGGGGAGGACAAGAATCTGTCGATCGACGAGGCCGCCCGCGGCGGGCGCATCGTGATCGGGCCGGACGAGGTCGGGGCGGAGCTCGAGTTGGTTCTGACGATGAAAACCACGCCTAGCCACATTCCGGCCTGGCGGCTCGAGCGCGGTGCTAGCCGACGTTTTCGATTATCTCGACTAGTTCGTCGAGTTGGTAGCCCTGCTTGCGGGCGAAGGCGATGAGTTCCTTTGCTCGTTGGACGACTGCGCCGCGTTCGGGTGTGCCTGCGACGGAGATGCCTCGTCCGCGGCGGAACTCCAGTAGCCCCTCGTCGCGCAGGAGGCGCAGCGAGCGCAGGACGGTGTTGGTGTTGACGCCGAGGACGGCGGCGAGGTCCTTCGCCGGCGGGAGCCGCTCTCCGGGCTTGGCCTCGCCGTCGGCGATCGCTCGACGGATCTCGGCGGCGACCTGTTCGTAGAGGTCGGTTGGGTCGTTCTTGTTCACCTTGACACTTAGCATAGTGCTAGTGATACTAGCGTAATTCATGGAGGCGAAGTGACGGACTTTACGCATCCGGTTCGCTGGCCAGCTTTTCGAGGGCTTCTCAAGGCGCTGATCGAAGAGGCAAGGCGGCGCGCTCGCCGTCGGCGGGCGATCTACGCAGGTGTCGGTCTATCGATTGCTGTTGCCGGAGCGATCGTGTTCGTGGTCTTGCGGGGTTCTGCCAATCCGCAGAGCGGATCTCCGGAACTGGTCGCAGGTCAAGGCGCAAAGGTAGCTCCGGCTCAAGGCCTGCCGGCGCCCGTGGGCGCGACCTCCGTGATCCTGAACCAGGGCGACGTCGTCCTCGTGCAGGGCTCGAACCTCCTCTGCAGGTTCAAGAGCGACCAGGTCAAGCTCGTCTGCATCCTGGCGAACAGCAATGGCCCGCTGCCGCACTCGTGGGGCACCGGTATGAACATCGACGGCGCCGTCGAGGTCTTCCAGTTTGACGCCGACGGCAAGTCCACGACGACAAAGAAGTTCCGGAGGCTGCTCGAAGGGGTGGCGGCGCCGGAGAAGATCTACCACCTCAAGGTCGGCGACCGCTACCGGGCGGGGAGCACCCGCATCGCCTGCAGAGTCAAGCGCGGGAACTCGTCGTTCGGCCGCTCTCCGGTGGCCCACTGCTACTACATCGCTCCCAAGGCCATCAAGACGACGCGCGAGTTCGTGATCAACAACTTCTTTGCCGGTGTGTTCTCGGTGCAGCTCACGCTGAACCCGGCTGGGACAATTCTCGATGTGAAGAAGTTGACAACGCTCTACGCGAAGAAGCAGCCTCGACTCGGGTGAACAGCATCCGCACGACGACTCGGGGCTGCTGCTACCGGACGACGCGCTGGCGGCTTAGCCTGGTTTTCATCTGAGCCAAGCGGCGTTTGATTCGCCGACGCCAGGCTCGGAAGCGGAGATGCCGTGAGAGCAGTAGCGGCTCCCGAACCCGTCCGGTTCTCCTTTCCGCACGAAGGACAGTTCGCCATCGGGTGAGTCTTCGGCGGTGAACGAATGCAATCTCCGTGAGACTCTGGAACGGAGGTCAGGCTGCGGCGAGAATCTCCCGAAGTGGCTCCGAGAGGTTCGAAAGATGCCCAGTTAGGCCCATTCGCTGTAAGAAGCACAACGAAAGTCCTGCGTCCCGGTCAGCTTTGGTGTACCGGTCGCTCAGGCAAGCAACTTGTCTAACTCGAACCCCCCGCCTTCGGCTTGACACGCATCGAAAGGTGTCGATATATTGACATCTCTCGATACGAGTCAAGGGTGGTGTGGATTGAGCGTTGTTGCTGAGCCTGTTGTCTGTTGCGCGCCGCTCGCGGCCGCGCGGCTCTCGGTAGAGCAGGCGGCCGCGACGGCTGAGGTCTTCAAGGCGCTGGGCGACCCGGCGCGGGTGCGGATCGTGAACTTGCTGGCGACGAGCTCGAAGCCGGTGTGCGTCTGTGAGTTCGTCGAACCGCTGTCGTTGTCGCAGCCGACGGTCTCGCATCACCTCAAGAAGCTCGTGGATGCGGGCCTGCTGGAGCGCGAGCAGCGCGGCAAGTGGGCGTATTTCTCGTTGAAGAGCGACGCCGTGGCGAAGCTCGCGGCGGTCGCCGATCTGAAAGGAGCGTGTTGCTAGATGGCCACGACGGCTGACGAGCTGCGTGATGAAGTCCGCCGCCGCTACGCGGAGTCGGCGAAGGCGGTCACCGAGGGGTCGGCCGGCTGCGGGTGCGGGAGCGGGGGGTGCTGCGATGACTCCGCGGCGAGCGCGGTGACGAGCACCAAGTTCGGAGATGTCCTCTACGACGCGGAGCAGCGCGGGGAGTTGCCGGACGCTGCGGTGCTGGCTTCCTTGGGCTGCGGCAACCCCGTCGCGGTCGCCGATCTGAACGAGGGGGAGACGGTCCTCGACCTGGGGTCTGGCGGCGGGATCGACGTGATCCTGTCCGCCAAGCGGGTCGGCTCGACCGGTACCGCCTACGGGCTCGACATGACGGACGAGATGCTGGCGCTCGCGCAGAAAAACGCCGCGGAGGCGGGCGTGCGGAACGTCCACTTCCTCAAGGGTGTGATCGAGCAGATCCCGCTGCCCGCGAACAGCGTCGATGTCGTGATCTCGAACTGCGTGATCAACCTCTCCGTCGACAAGCCAGCCGTACTGACCGAGATTGCCCGTGTCCTGAAGCCGGGCGGCCGCGTGGGCGTTTCCGATGTGGTCGCAGAGGACCACCTCACCGCAGAAGACCGGGCCGAGCGCGGCTCCTACGTCGGATGCATCGCCGGTGCCCTCTCCAGGAGCGAGTACATCGCGGGGCTCGAGGCCGCCGGGTTCGAGGAGATCGCCGTCGAGTTCACGCACGAGGTCGCAGAAGGCATGCACGGCGCGATCGTCAAGGCGGTGAAGGCGACTAACCCCGAGCAGGCAGGACTGCCCGTGATCCAGCCCGCTGAGCGCGCCGGCTGCTGCTAGGCCAGAAGCTCGCGCAGCGCCGCGAGCGGTTCGGGAACCACGCGGAAGTACGCCCAGCTTCCGCGTTGCTCCCGTTCGACGAGACCCGACTTCAGCAACACCTTGAGGTGGTGGCTGATCGTCGGCTGGCTGAGACCCAGAGGTTCAGTCAGATTGCAGACGCAGGCTTCATGGTTCGGCTGTGACTGGATCAGGCTGAGCAGCCGCAGCCGTGCTGGGTCAGCGAGCACCTTGAGCGCCCGGGCGAGATTCTCGGCGTCCTCTGCGGGAAGTGGCCCGGCCAGAAGCGCCGGGCATGAGGTTGCGAGCATCGTCAGCGTCTTCACCACGTAGATATTGACACGGATCGATGTCGTTGGGAGACTGCCGCGTATCGATCCTGATCAATGTCGAGGAGGCGGAGGATGAGCCAGGCGCTCGATCCGGTTACTCAGCACCACGTCCACCAAGCCGCCGAACGGTTGGCTGACGAGTTCAAAGGCATCTATTCAGAGGAGACGATCGAGCGGTACATCGCAGAGTCGCTCGACCTGCTCGGCGGCGCTCGGATCAACGTCTACGTACCTGTGCTCGCCCACCGCTTCGCTCGCGAGCGGCTTCGGGCGCTAGCCCAATCCGAAGGAGCGCTTGTGAAGGAACAGCCCGAAGTCCTCTTCGTCTGCGTGCACAACGCCGGTCGCAGCCAGATGGCCGCAGGTCTGGTGAAGCTTCGATCGGAGGGTCGTATCCACGTTCGTTCGGCGGGGAGCGCTCCGGGCGAGGTGATCAACCCGGCCGCGGTCGAGGCGATGCGCGAGATTGGCGTTGACCTGAGCGAGGAGTTCCCCAAGCCTCTCACCGACGAGTTCGTGCGCGGCTCGGACGTCGTGATCACGATGGGCTGCGGCGATGCCTGTCCGATCTACCCAGGCAAACGGTATGAGGACTGGGAGCTCGACGACCCCGCAGGCGAGGATCTCGAGACCGTCCGTCGGATCCGCGACGAGATCGACGCCCGCGTCCGGAAGCTGATCGCCGAACTGCTGCCGAGTTGATCGCGGCGCCCCCGCTCGCCCGCGCCCTGGTTGCCGAGGCGATCGGCACGTTTGCTCTCGTCTTCGCCGGGTGCGGTGCGATCATGGTCGACTCGAAGACGAGCCAGCTCGGTCACATCGGCGTGGCGTTCAGCTTCGGTCTGGTGATCATGTTCGGCATCTACGCCGTCGGCCACATCAGCGGCGCGCACTTCAACGCCGCCGTCACGTTTGCCTTTGCGCTGACCCGGCATTTCCCGTGGCCTCGGGCCTTCGCATATTGGGGCGCTCAGCTCGCCGGGGCGCTGGCCGCAGCAGCGCTTCTGCGAGCCTCGCTCGGGAACATCGCGCACATCGGCGCCACCTACCCGAGCGGCTCGGCCGGCCAGTCGTTTCTCTGGGAGCTCATCATGAGCGCGTTCCTGATGTTCGTCGTGCTCGCTGTCGCCACCGACACCCGCGCAGTGGGCGAGGCGGCCGCCATCGCAATCGGCGGCACGATCGGTCTCGATGCGATGTTCGGCGGCCCGATCTCCGGGGCGTCGATGAACCCGATCCGCTCGCTCGGCCCGGGGCTCGTCGCCGGCGATCTGCGCGACATCTGGGTCTACCTCCTCGCGCCAGTTGCGGGGACGGCGCTGGGCGGGCTGGCCTATCAGTTCGTCCGCGGCGAGTAGAAAACCCCGACGGGTTCATCACCGATCTACGGATGCCCGAACGCGGTTCGGGAGCGATCGTTCATTGGCGATCAACGATTGCCTCGATCGAGGAGGGCACGGTGAACTGCTTCGAGTGCGCAAAGGCAAACGACTCCGTACCTGCCGTCGCCGTCTGCGACCACTGCGGCGTCGGACTTTGCCTCGACCATCTGGTCGAAGCGCGTCGGTACCGCGTGGGCGGGACGATCTGGGCCTGCCCGCACGAGCTGCCGGCGGTGAAGCCCCTGCACGGCGTCCCGGCCGGAATCGCCCAAGGTGCCCGCCACGCAAGCGCCGCGAGATGACGGCAACCCTTCCCGGTGCGGTTGAGACCGACCAGCTGGCGGCGCTTGCGAAGGCGCTCGGTCACCCCGCGCGCGTTCGCATCCTGGAACTGCTCCTCACCCGCGATGCCTGCTACTGCGGCCAGATCGTCGACGAGTTGCCGCTCGCCCAGGCGACGGTCTCCCAGCATCTGAAGGTTCTGAGGGACGCCGGCCTGGTGGTCGGCGAGATCGACCATCCCCACACCTGCTACTGCGCGAGCAGCGACCGGCTTCGCGAGCTGCACGCCCTGGTCGGCGACCTGCTCGCCGAAGCGACCGAGATCGACACCGATGGCTGTCGTTGACACCGCTCCGCCGACCACCAGGCAATCGGGCGGGGAGGCGCAGGTTCTCGCAAAGCTCTCGATGCTCGACCGATTCCTGCCGCTCTGGATCGGGCTCGCGATGGCGGCCGGGCTCGGGCTCGGTAGGTTGATCCCGAGCCTGAATGACGGGCTGGACAAGCTTCGGATCGGGACCGTTTCGCTTCCGATTGCGCTGGGCCTGCTCCTGATGATGTACCCAGTTCTCGCGAAGGTGAATTACGAGGAACTAGGCCACCAGCGGCGCGACGGCGTCTCGAACCGCTTGTTCTTCGCTGTCTCGCTGTTCCTCTCGTGGGTCGTGGGACCGACGCTGATGTTCGCGCTCGCGTGGCTCTTCCTCGCCGACCAGCCCGCCTACCGCACTGGGGTGATCGTGGTCGGCCTTGCCCGCTGCATCGCGATGGTGCTGATCTGGAACGACCTCGCCAAAGGCGACCGCGACCGGGCGGCGATCCTGGTCGTCTTCAACGCGCTCTTCCAGGTCGCGGCCTTCTCGTTCCTCGGCTACTTCTACCTCACCGTGCTGCCAGGCTGGCTCGGCCTCGACACGGAGGGGTTCGAGGTCGGGATCTGGGAGGTAGCGAAGACAGTGCTGATCTTCCTGGGAATCCCGCTCGCAGCAGGCTTCCTGACCCGGCGGATCGGCCTGAAGCGCAAGGGCCGCGCCTGGTACGACGACCGCTTCCTTCCCCGGATCGGGCCGATCACCCTGTACGGGCTCCTGTTCACGATCGTGCTCCTGTTCGCGATCCAGGGCGACAAGATCACCTCGCAGCCGCAGGACGTCGCCCGCATCGCCCTGCCGCTCCTTTCCTACTTCGCCCTGATGTGGCTGATGGGCTTCGGCATCGGCAGGACGATCGGACTGCCCTACGCACAGACAGCAAGCATGGGCTTCACGGTCGCCTCCAACGACTTCGAACTGGCGATCGCGGTCGCGGTCGGCGTATGGGGCGCCGAATCCGGACAGGCCCTCGCCGGCGTGGTCGGACCACTCATCGAGGTGCCCGTCCTCGTTGCGCTCGTCTACGTCGCGCTCTGGGCACGGCGCTTCTGGGTCCGAGGTTGGTCACCCGCGACGCCTGTGAGACAATGAAGCAAGACGTCTGACAGGGCTCTGGGAGGGTGTCAAAGATGCCCGGTTGGGCCGATTCAGCCGTTGTCACGCTGACAACGGAAGTCCCTGCAAATCGGCGTGTATCGGTGTACCGATCGCTCTGCCGCAAGAACTGGGGCATCGAACCGTCGCGCTGTGAGGTTTCTCATCGAGCGCTGGGAGTCGCAGGCGGCGCTGGAGACCTTACGCAGCAGGGGCCCTGGCACCGAACAGCGCCCGGCGATGCTCACGGTGTCCGTTCAGGAGTACGACATCGCCGACGTGCAGCCCGTGTTCGGGAAGGAGGCAGAGTGAACTTGCAGCACGGAGCCACGCTCGACCGATGAGATCCGCGCCTCGTGCGGTCATAACGAGAAAGACGACCACGAGAGAAGGGACGAACCCATGAAACTGACGACCATGACGCAGGTCACGGTCGATGGAGTGATGCAGGGAAACGGCGGCGCGTCGGATGAGGACCGCAGGAACGGATTCGAGCGCGGCGGATGGGCGATGGGAGCGGGCGACAACGAGACCATGACGTTCATCAACCAGACCTACCGGCGCGCCGACGCGTTCCTGTTCGGCCGGCGGACCTACGAGCTCTTCGCCGGCTACTGGGGCTCAGAGGAGCGGGCTCGCGCCGCGGCGGAAGATCCGAGCAACCACCAGATCGCAGCTGCCTTGAACACGAAGCCCAAGTACCTCGCATCGACCACGCTCACCGAACCGCGCTGGGCGAACACGACCGTCCTCGCCGGTGACCTCGCGGCGGCCATCGGCGAGCTGAAAGCCAAGCCGGCGGGTGAGCTGCAGGTGCACGGCAGCGGTGCCCTGATCCGATGGCTGCTCGAAAACGACCTCGTCGACGAGATCAACCTGCTCACCGTCCCCGTGGTCCTCGGCCAGGGCACGCGGCTGTTCCCCGACGACGGCCCGGACATTGCGCTTGACCTGGTCGACTCGCGAACCGACTCCAAGGGCGTAACGATCCAGGTCTACCGGCCCAACGGGCGCCCGCAGTACGCCGACTGAAGCACGTGAGATAGGCGGGTCGCCGCTCTGGGCGGCTAACGCGCCTGTGCGGATCGCTTCATTTCGGCAGGCGCGGACGTAGGGTCTCGTTCATGGACCTGGCGGGCCGCAATGCGCTTGTTACCGGTGTCAGTCGTCGTGCTGGGATCGGCTACGCGATCACGCGGCGGCTGCTCGATGCGGGGGCGGCCGTGTTCATCCATGGCTGGACGCCGCACGATGCGACGCAGCGTTGGGGCGCCGAACCGGGAGGTACCGAGGCGATCGCCGCGGAACTGGCCGTGCCCTTCCTCGAGGCGGACTTCGCGGATGCCGAGGCACCGGAGCACGTGGTCGCGGCCGCCGCCGACGCGCTCGGGTCACTCGACATCCTCGTCGTCAACCATGCCCGCAGCGGCCACGGGCGGCTCGACGAGTTGACCGCGGCGGAGGTCGACGCCTTCCTGCACGAGAACGTCCGCGCCTCGCTGCTGCTCGTGCGTGCGTTCGCTGCCCGCCATGACGACTCGCGCGACAGTGGGCGGGTGCTACTGATGACTTCCGGCCAGCACCTGGCGCCGATGGCGGGCGAGGTGGCCTACGCAGTCTCGAAGGGCGCACTGCAGCAGGCGACGCTGACGCTTGCCGACGAGCTCGCCGACCGCCGGATCACCGTCAACACGGTCAACCCCGGCCCGACCGACACGGGCTGGGGCCTGGCCGACCAGGACCCGGAGCGGACGATGCCGTTCGGGCGGTGGGGCGGGCCGGACGATGCGGCGCGGCTGGTCGCTTGTATTTGCAGCGACGATGCCCGCTGGATCACCGGCCAGACAATCGACTCCGAAGGAGGCTTCAGACGCTGGCGGTAGCCTGCGAGGGCCATCGGCCATCCTCCCCGTTCGCATTGACACCAGCAGTCGGAACCTGCCGCCGGAGGGGCTCGAGGCAGATCAGGCTACGCCGATCGCGAGGAAGTCTTCGTGGATGTCGTCGCGGCGCTCGTAGCTCGTCGTCACGATGTAAGCGGAATCTCTCTGTGCAAGAACAAACGGCCACCCTCGCGAACGAGGGTGGCCGTTGTCGCTCCGGCTCGACGAGATTCAGCGCTCTTCGTAGGTCAGCTTCCCGTCAGGCCGTCGCGGAAGGCGATCGCCTCGAGCTCGACCCGAACCGCGTCCATCACGGGGACCACGGGTCGCGCCTCGAACGTGAACGCCGGGAGGGTCGAGCAGAACTCGTGGACGGTCAACGGATCGTCGCACTCCATCAGCATCCATCCGCCCCAGTCGCCCACGCGGATGACGAAGTGCTCGATCTGGAAGTCGGCGGGCGCCTCCCACTGGGTGAACACCTCGAGGATCCGCTTCTGGGCATTCTCGTACTCCATCGGCGAGCCCTGCGGGCGCTCATTCCAGCTGATCATGTACTTCATCTCGGCATCTCCTTGGTCGGTTGGTGGCGGGACGAGTCGGTGACGGGCCTACGACCAGAACTCGTCCCACGCGTGAAGGTCGTGGAAGTGCTCGCGACCGTCGATGATGCGGCAGTTCCGGAGCTCGAAGACGACGCAGCAGTAGACGTCCAGGTTCCTGCCGTTCCGCTCGGCGGTGTTGTGATGGATGCCGAGCACGCGGCCGTCCTCGTCGGTGAGGACACGCTGGAGATCGGCTCTGAACGTTCCGCCGGTCTCGCCCACGTACCGGCCGAACTGGGCGAGGACGGCAGCTCGGCCGATCGCGTCGCCGGCAAGCGGGCTCAGCCCCGGCGTGTGCCACGACGCGTTCTCGTCGAAGAGTTCTGCGAGCGTCTCCAGATCGGGGGCGTTGATGGCCTCGTACCCGCGGCGAACGAGTGCGGCAGTCCCGGGCATCGGGCGATTACGCCTCGAACCGGCCGACGAGCTCGGGGACCTGCGGCCTGCCGGTGTGCCCGGCCTCCTGCATGATCGCCGGAACCTCGGGGTCGGAGGCGAAGCTTCCCCAGCCGTCCAGGTCCCAGTCGAAGATCACCCAGACCCGGCCGTCCTCGTTCGGGTCGCGGAAGACGGTCGAGCCCTTCGACCCGTGGAGCTTGCGCTTCTCGGCGCCCTTCGTCGAGTAGATCTCCACGAACCGGTCGAGATCCTCGATCGTCGTCGTTGCCAGGATCATCGTGTCTCCTTTCTCGGCTCCGCGCCGCGGCTCGGCGCGAACGGTGATCCCGAGTGTGCGTCGACTCCGCCGAAGCGACATCGGGCGAATGCCCTATTGGCAGCGACGGCCCTACGAGGCGTGAACGAGGTCGTTCTCGAACGCCCAGACCGTCGCGGCGGCGCGGCTGCGGACGCCGGCCTTCTCGTAGACGTGCTGGACGTGGTGACCGACGGTCTTCGCCGAGATGCCGAGGCCGTCCGCGATCACCTGGTTCGACTGCCCGACCACGAGCGCGAGCAGCACCTCCAGCTCTCGTTCCGTCAGGCCGGCCGGAAGCTCGCGCGGCCGCTTCGAGATCCGGTGGCCGGCGGCGGCGAGCACCGCGTCGACCGCATCCGGGTCGAGCCGTCCATCGGTCGCCTCGCGCAGAAGCTCCGCCTCGGCGTCCCCGGGCTCGAGCGCCGGCCGGTACGGCCGCGCCTCGCGCATCGCGCAGTAGCAGTCGGCGGCGGCGAGGATGCGCGCCGCCTGGTCGAGCGCCGATGCGCTCAGGCCACGGTGGTATCCCGACCCATCGAGACGCTCGTGGCTGGATCCGGCGAGGAGACCGATCGGAGCGAGGGTCGGCGACTGGGCGAACGCGCGCTCGGTGAAGTGCGGGTAGAGGCGCACGCGTTCCCATTCCCCGAACCCGAGAGGCCCCGGCTTCTCCCAGATCGCGTTCGAGACGCCCACCCGGCCGAGGTCGTGCGCGAGCGCTGCTCGCCGCAGAAGCGTGACGATCTCCGCGGGAAGGCCCAGGCGCCAGGCGGCAGCCTCGGCGAGCTCGGCCACGCCCAGCGAATGCTCGCGCAGCCAGGGTGACTTGAGGCCGCTGAGCGCCGCGACGGCAGCAAAGGCGCTGTCGATCCGGTCGCCCGCGATCCGGAACTGCGGAAACGGTTCGACCTCGAGCGCGTGCACCCACATCTGCGTCTCGTCGATCCCGGCGACGACGTCGCCGAGGTCCCGCACGGCGAGCTCGGCGATCTGCGGATCGTAGGCGGCGCCGGCCCGGCGCTCGACGACGGCGCGCCCCTCGTCGAGCCCCACGGCGGAGAGGAAGAGGGAGAAGTCCCGCGCCACGTGCAGGAGGCGCGCGGGCAGCGGGATCGCCTCGCCGCCGATGTCCCTCGGGAACCCGCGTCCGTCCCACCGCGCGAAGACGTACTCGAGCGCAGCCTCGATTTCCGGCCCGAGGCCCAGCCATACGGCGAAACGCTGCGCCACCTCGCACATCGCCGCGAGCGAGTCGCGTGCCCTCGGCCCGGCGTTGGCGATCGCGTCCTCGATCAGCCTGGCCCGTGTCTCGGGGGGTTGGCCGGCCCCGACGTAGGCCCGGTAGAAAGCCAGAACCTCGTCGGGCTCGGTCAGGTCGATGAGGTAGAAGGCGGCTCTGTGCGCGATGTCGTCGCCGTACACGAGCGTCGCCTCGTGCCCGTTCGACGTGCACCCGGACGCGTGGAGGAGGGCGACGTAGTAGGTGTCCGCGAGATCGTCTGCGGACGCTCCCGCGAGCTCGCCGAGGCGAACTGCGAGCACGGCCGTCCGGAGCGCGTGCTCGAGGGGCTGCCCGGTGCCGAGATCGGTGGCGAGCGAAAGGGCGCCGACGAGCTCGGCGGCGCGGACCGGCTGCTCGGCCCGCCCGGGGCACGCTCCGCTCGTGGCCGGATCCGCTGCCTCCACCTCGGGATCCTATGCGCGAGATCGATGGGCCGGCGACGGCCGTGGCCTCAGGCGGTGAGCTCGCTAGTCTCGGCGAGGCGAGATCGTGACGACACCGAACTACGACCAAGACTTCTGGGAACAGCTCTGGGCACGCACCCTGCGTGAACGCGCCGGCGAGGTCGCGCGTCGTCCCCCGAACGCGCATCTCACCGGCGAAGTCTCAGGTCTGAAGCCGGGACGCGCGCTCGATGCGGCTGCGGGCATGGGTCCGACACGCTCTGGCTCGCCGCGCACGGGTGGCAGGTCACTGCGGTTGATTTATCCGCGGCCGCCCTGGCTCATGCGCGCTCGACGGCCGAGGAGGCCGGAGAGGATGTTGCCGGCCGTGTCGACTGGCTCGAGGCCGATCTCGCGACCTGGACTCCCCGGTCACTTCGACCTCGTGGTCTCCCTCTACGTCCACGAGGCGGGCTCGGTGCAGGAGATGGTGCGGCGGTTGGGGGCAGGGGTTGCGCCGGGCGGAACGCTGCTTCTGGTCGGGCACCGCCCGACCGACCCGGCTACGGGCGCGGCGACGCCCGCTGCCGGCCAGCAGCAGGTCTCGGTGCAAGCCGCGGTCGCCGCACTCCGTCTCCCTCGGTGGAAGGTCGTCGTGGCCGAGGACCGCCCGCGGGCCGTCGCGGGCACCGGCGTCGATGCCGTGATCCGCAAGCGGCGGCTGTCCTGAGTTCCTCGCCTAGTTCCGGCGCGCACCGATCCTCTGTCGATCACCAGCGGTCAGGGCGGAGAACTGACGGGGACTCCACTCGTCGTTCCGGCGCGGCACCCCTTCACCAACTCGCGCGGCGAATCCTCTCAGCCGCCCGGCTTGAAGACCATGAGCACGATGATGGCGACGACGAGTGCTGCGGAGAGGTAGTTGAGGGCGCGCGCCGCGCGGTCATCCAGGAGCATCCGCAGCTCAGCGGTCTCGGCGTTCCCCTCACGGGCCAGGCTCTCGGCGAGCTTGCGCGCCCGCTTCGGCCGCTGTCCGGCGATAGCGCCGAGGACGGTCACAATGAGGAGGAGCGCAAGTGCCCAATCGACCCAGGCTGAGCCGTAGCCGAAATGACCGACGTGGACGAGCCAGAGCCCGAACCCGAGCACGATCAGGAAGCCGAGGACGACCAGCAGGACCCCGATCCGGGTCAGACCGAGCAGGAGCGCCGTCTCGCTCGGCCGTCGCCGTCGGCGCGCCGCCTCGAAGCCGACCCCGGCGACGATGACACCCCCGACGAAGAGGAAGGCGCCGATCAGGTGGAAGAACATCGCCCAGTCCTCGGCCGCGGCGAGCACCGGTCAAGTATGGCTTCCGCCTTCAGTCGGGCGGCGAGCAGGCTGGCGGAGGAGCTCCACCGCACAGGTCGACACCTCGCCGGTCGCATCAAGGCGAGTAGCAGGGTCGGAGGCGAGGCTTAGAACCTTCGACCTGAGTGAGGAAGGAGCACCGGCCGCTGAGGATGGCCGCAGCCCTTCACTCCTACCCGCGTTGACAGGAGGGCGAACGAACCTGCTTCGGGGAGAGGCGCTCGACGGCCGGGCCAGAGCGCGATCGTCCGGAAGCCGGCGGCAAGAACTGCATGACCTGGCCGCAGGTGCGAACCGATGCGAACGGGCGCGGACGTTCGCCGCGGCCGGCTTCGGCGCTCTTCCCCAGGTGGAATCGAGTGCGAAGAGCCGGTGCAGGCGAGCATCGATCCGTCACGCCACCATTCCGCTGGATCAGATCCGACGATGAGCGTGCCTGGGTGATCCGAAAGCCGACCGAGCACCGACTCGCTGTCGCCGTCCGCGATCGCCTTTTCAACCGATCGATGACGCGCCGGATCTCCTCGGATGGCTCCACTCGGCCGAGTGTCGCCAATCGGCTGAGCCCAGGCAACTTCGGCTTGCGAGAGCCCCTCGCTCTTGTCTCGGGAGCGCTCATGTGTTGCGAGAGAACTCCGGCGCGACGTGGCACGATCTCGCGGGTGACCAGCAGACCCGCTGCGGCGCAGCACCTGCCCGACCTGGCGCGGCTGCGTCGGGTCCGCGACCGGATCGACCGGGAGTACGCGCAACCGCTGGATGTCGAGGCGCTCGCCCGCGGCGCGCACATGTCGGCGGGGCACTTCAGCCGCCAGTTCCGGCGCGCCTACGGCGAGTCGCCATACAGCTACCTGATGACGCGGCGCATCGAGCGCGCAATGGCCCTGCTGCGTCGTGGCGACCTCAGCGTCACCGAGGTCTGTTTCGCGGTCGGCTGCTCGTCGCTGGGCACCTTCAGCACGCGCTTTACCGAGCTGGTCGGCGTGCCGCCCAGCACTTACCGGCGCCGCGCGGCACGGGCGACGGCGGGGATGCCGTCGTGCGTGGCGAAACAGGTGACCAGACCGATCAGGAATCGAGAAGCGCCCGTCACCGAGCCGGACTAACGTGACCGCCATGGACATCACCATTCACGCGAGCTTCCTCCCGCATCACGACTCGGACGCGTCCCTGGCCTTCTATCGCGACACCCTCGGCTTCGAAGTCCGCAGCGACGTCGGATACGGCGAGATGCGCTGGATCACGGTCGGCCCCGCCGGCCAGCCCGGCACGTCCGTCGTCCTGGAGCCGCCCGCTCCAGACCCCGGCGTCACCGACGACGAGCGCCGCACCATCGCCGAGATGATGGCGAAGGGCACCTACGCCCGCATCCTCCTGGCCACCGAGGACCTCGACGGCACCTTCGAGCGGCTGCAAGCCAGCGATGCCGATGTCGCCCAGGAGCCGACCGAGCAGCCGTACGGGGTCCGCGACTGCGCCGTCCGCGATCCCGCCGGCAACCTGATCCGCATCCAGGAGCTGCGCTGAGCCGTCCGGTGATCGCAGCGTGACCTGCACGGCACAGTGCGGCGCCGAGACTAGATCTCTGATCCGTTCGACTCGCTCATTGAGGAGGCCCCCGGAGGGGGCTCGATCGCGGGTGAGGAGCTCCTCCGGGGTTCTCGGGGGGTTTGAAGAATGCGGTTTGAAGAATGCCCAGTTGGGATCACCTGTGGGAACGTCCGTAAGAGCGGGACCTTTCGGTTTCTCGGAGGCAAACGCGTTTTCGGGCTGTAGCCGCCAGGAGGGGAGCGAGCATGCCACAGGTCGAGGTAGATGGGCTCACGATCAACTACGACCTTCAGGGGGACGGCGAGCCGCTTCTGCTGATCCCGTACACGTCGGCCGACCACGCCTGCTATGCGTTCCAGCTCCGGCCTACACCGAGCACTTCAGCTGCATCGCGATCGATCTTCCGGGCTCGGGCGAGAGCGACAAGCCTGCCGGGCCGTTCTCGACCGAGGGCTACGCAGACCAGGTCGCTGCCTTCCTCGACGCGATCGGGATCGAGCAGGCCCACGTGGCGGGCGTCTCGCTCGGCGCCGGCGTGGGCACGCACCTGGCCGCCCGCCATCCGAGCCGAGTGCGCTCGCTCTCGTTGCACAGCGGCTGGGACACCACCGATGCCTACCTCGAGACCATCGTCGAGTTGTGGCGCACGCTCGCGCCGTCGCTGCCGACCGTCGCAGACGTGGTCATCCAGGCGATCTTCCCGCTCTGCTTCACCCCGGAGATGTGTGTCAGCCGGCCGGAGTTCGTGGAGACGCTGGTGCCCTTCGTGCGTGGCCGTCCCGCCCAGCCGCTCGACGCGTTCCTGGCCCAGACCGACGCGGTCCTCGCGCACGATGCGGGCCCCGTGCTGAGCGAGATCGCCGCTCCGACCCTGATCACCTTCGGAGCACACGACCTCGTCTGTGGCGAGCGCTTCGCCGAGCGGCTCGAGAGCGGGATCTCCGGGAGCGAGCTGGTCGCCTTCGAAGATCTGTCACACGCTGGGCTCCACGAGGACCCGGAGACCTTCAACCGCGCGACGCTCGACTTCCTGCTGCGCCAGCGAGGAGGTACGCAGTGAGAACGGTCTTGTTGCTCCATGCGGGCATCGCGGACAGCCGAATGTGGCAGCCGCAAGTCGAGGTGCTGGAAGCAGCGGGGTATCGCGTGGTCGTGCCCGATCTCCGCGGGTTCGGAGAGCGCCGGCTGGAGCCTGCGCCGTTCTCGAACGTCAGGGACGCCGAGGAAGCCCTCGACGGCCCGGCCGCGGTGGTCGGTGCCTCGCTCGGCGGGCGCGTCGCGCTCGAGCTGGCGGTTCACCGGTCCGATCTCGTCGAGCGTCTCGTCCTGATCGCGCCGGGTCTGCCCGGTTGGGAGTGGTCCGACGACACCCGCGCCGGCTGGGCGGCGGAAGAAGCTGCGTACGAGGCCGGCGACCTCGAAACGGCGGCAGAGGAGAGCGTTCGGCTGTGGGTCGACGGGCCGAGCCGTTCGCGGGAGGAGGTCGACGCGGGATTCCGTGCGGCGGTCACCCGGATGGTGCTCCGCTCGTACGAGATGCAAGAGGGCGCCTGGGAGGCGGGTGCGCGCGAGGAGGACGTCCTCGACCCTCCGGTCGGCAGCCGGCTGGACGAGATCCGCTGTCCCACGTTGGTGCTCGTCGGCGACCACGACGTCGGCGACATGCGGGCGATTGCGGCCCACGTCGCCGAGTCGATCGACGGCGGCCGGCTCGTCACCGTCCCGAACGCGGCTCACCTGCCGAGCCTCGAGCGCGCCGACGAGGTCAATTTGCTCCTGCTCGCGTTCCTCGGCGAACCCTGAGCAGCTGCCGACGGCGAGGACGGCGGGCACGGTCGCCCGCCGCGGTGCTCAGGGCTCGATCATCACCTTGATCGCCTCGCGCTGATCCATGGCGCGGTAGCCGTCGGGGACGGCGTCGAGGCCGATGGTCCGGTCGAGGACGCGGCCCGGCTCGATCCGGCCCTCCATGACATCCGGGAGGAGCTCCTCGATGTACGCGCGCGCCGGGGCGGGGCCGCCGCTGATCGTGATGTTTCCGTAGAAGGTGTCGCCGCCGGCCGGGATGGTCTCGTGCTGCGGAACGCCGACGCGGCCGACTGTCCCTCCGGGGCGGACGATGCCGAGCGCCGTGTCCATCGACTGCTCGTAGCCGACGCACTCGAGCACGGAGTGGACGCCGAGGCCGTCGGTCAGCTCCTTCACCCGTTCGACCGCATCGTCTCCGCGCTCGCTGACCACGTCGGTTGCGCCGAAGTCCCTGGCCAGCCCGATCCGGTCGGGATGGCGCCCGAGGATGAAGATCCGTTCGGCGCCGAGACGCCTGGCGGCGATCACGCCGCACAGGCCGACGGCCCCGTCGCCGACGACGGCCACGTCCTTGCCGGGAGCGACCCGCGCGGCAAGGGCGGCGTGGTGCCCGGTTCCCATCACGTCCGAGAGCGTCAGCAAAGACGGCATCAGCGCATCGTCCTCGTCGACCGGGAGGACGACGAGAGTTCCGTCCGCCTGCGGGACACGAACGGCTTCCCCCTGGCCACCGTCCTGCTCGGTGCCTCCCCACCAGCCGCCGTGCAGGCACGAGGTCTGAAGACCTTCGCGGCAGAAGACGCAGGTGCCGTCCGACCAGGCGAACGGAGCGACGACGAGATCACCCGGCTCGACGGTGCGGACGTCCGATCCGACCGCCTCCACGCGGCCGATGAACTCGTGGCCCATCCGGCGGCCCTCCTCGGTCGGCGCCATGGACTTGTACGGCCAGAGGTCGCTGCCGCAGATACAGGAGCGGGTGACGACGAGAAGCGCGTCGGTCGGCTCGTGGAGGCCGGCGTCGGGGACGTTCTCGACGCGGACGTCGCCGGCGCCGTACATGACAGTGGCTCGCATGGGAGGACCTTTCGTTCAGGGAGCAGGCGCCGTCACTGAAGCACATACGGTGGAACGGCGGACACAGGGGAAAGATCCGCGCGTTCCTGACCACGCGCAAGGCTCGAGCAGGAGGCCGACCATGCAGATCACACGGAACAGCATCGAGACGACGCCGGGGCCGGCCGACTGGTTCACGGGGGCGGTCTACGTCGACGCGGTCGCGGCGCCGTCGGGCGCCTCGCGCCTGAGCGCGAGTTGGGTGCACTTCACACCCGGCGCACGCACGGCGTGGCACGCGCACCCGAACGGCCAGACGATCTTCGTCCTGGAAGGCGTCGGCCTCGCGCAGCGGCGCGGCGGGCCGTGGACGTCTCCGATGGGGCGACCGTGACAGTCCCCGACGCCGGTGACCGCTACGTCTCGGCCGTCCGTCACCTGCTGGCAGCGCGGCCGGCTGGGGCGGCCTCCCCGACCGGGAGGCGTCGTACATCGGCGTCGAGCCCCGGCTTCCGGTCGGCGAGTACAAGCTGACGGTGCGCGACGTCCCGGTCGACGGCTTCTGGTCGGTCTCGGTCTACAACGCCGGGGGCTACTTCGAGCCGAACGGCCGCGGCGCCCACAGCGTCAACAACCTGACCGCGGTCCGGAACGACGACGGCTCGGTCACCATCCACTTCGGCGGCGACGACGACCGTCCGAATCTGCTTCCGATCGTGGAGGGCTGGAACTACACCGTGCGGCTGTACCGGCCCACGCCGGAGATCCTCGACGGCTCGTGGGTGTTCCCGGCGATCGAGCCGGCCTGATCCGCCGCCGCGCAGGCATTCCTCGTCGACGGCCTCGTCGCGGGCCGACGGCAGGTCGTGAGCCCCGCCGCCCGGCGGGCGGGCCCGGCAGCGGCTACTCTGAGCGGTGCAAGGCGGTTTCCTTGGGTGCCCATCTTCTCGCTTGCTCGCCGGACGGCGGAGCGCGTGAGGTCTCCCGTCTGGCACCCCCGACCTCGGAGAAGGAATCGCCATGCGTGCCCCCAGCAAGCGCCCCGGATCCGGAAGCCCCGCGGCGGGCGGTCGTGGCCCGTCCTGGGCAGACGTCGAGCAGCTGCTCGATCGCCTCGCGGAGACGGGTGAGCGACTGCCGAGCGCCCACGGCGAGGGCGCCACGATCCTCAGCTACCAGCGCGGGCGCCGCTTGATGCTGGACTCCGGGCTCCGCTCGCGATGGGTCGCAGTCGACGACATCCGTGCGTGCTGGGACACGTTCGAGCGGCTGGGGCGTATTCGTCGCGAGGACGTGCTCGAGCCGGGTCGTTGCTCGGCGTTCATGGTCGAGCTGTTCGCTCAGGTTCCAGGCGTCGTCGATCAGGACGGAGCGGAGCGCTTGCTGGTGCTGCCGGCGTGAGCCCGACGACGCAGGGCGCGAATCCGTGTGAGGTTGCGCGCCGGCGCCGTCGTCTGATCGCGGGAGGCGCGTTCGCGCTCCTGACCATCGCCGCATCCGTCCTCGTCGCCCGGCGGCTGACGCATTCCAGCTGGCCGCTCGACCACGCGGAGCCGTTCCTCGTCGCAGCGGCCGCGCTCGCGTACCTCGTCAGCCTCGTGTTTCGAGCCAGGGCCTGGCACAGGCTCTTCCCGGCGGACGAACGTCCCGACCAGGGTCGTTGCCTCGCCTCCGTCGGGGCCGGCGCGGCAAGCGGCGTGGTCCTGCCGTTTCGTCTCGACTACCTGGTCAAGGTGGGCATGCTGCAGCGGCTCGGAGGGATCCGGGTCGGGCTCGGCGCAATCGCTCTCTCGATCGTGTCGCTCGGGATGATCGACGCGATCGCGATGCTGCCCTTGTCGATCTCGGCGACGGCGACGAGCAACTCGCTCCTGCGCGGGCCGTTGCTGATCGTCGTCGCATTCGGGGTGGGGTGTTGCACGCTGCTGGTCGTCAGTCGACGGCTCACGCGCCTGCCGGCATTGAGCCGGAGCCGCCGGCTGCACGCTCTCGGCGAGCATGTCGCCCGGCACACGACTCCGGGCGGGCGAAGGAACGCGCTCGTCGCCTGGTGCTATCTGTTCGCCTGCTGGTCGGCACGCGCGTTCGGCAGCGCGGCGCTGCTCAGCGCGCTGGGATTTGCGTTCTCCCCGAAGGCCGCTCTTGCGGTCATCTGCCTCAGCGCCGCTGCTTCGGTCGTTCCGATCACTTCCGGCGGGGCTGTCGTCAACGCCGGCGCGGCCGCGGCGATCCTGCTCGCGCTGGGAGTCGGCAAGGACATCGCGATCAACTTCTCGCTCGCGTCCGGGCTTCTGCTGGTGACGAGCGCCGTGGTCGCGTCGATCTGCGGCGTCTTGTGGTCGCTCGCGATCCGGGCGGTCGCACGGCGTGCGTCGGCCGTGCCGAGCTTCGGCGTGTACTGAGTCGATGCCGTCGGATGCTTCGAAGGCCTCGCTGGACATCGCCGTTGGCGACACGGTGGTGTACGCCGCGCATGGAGTCGGTCGGGTCGTGGCGCGCGAGCAGAAGCGGGTGGACGGCACGAAACGCGACTGTGTCGTCGTCGAGCTCGACGGCGAGCTGCGCATCACGCTTCCGCTGCCGGAAGCAGCCGAGCGGCTGCGCGCGGTCGCGGACGAACGGGAGCTGGAAGACGTCGGCAGGACGCTCGCCTCGGGGCCGAGCGAGCCGGACGTGACGTGGATGAAGCGCATGAAGGAGAGCAAGGCGAAGCTCGCAGCGGGCCGGGCGGTCGAGCTCGCAGAGCTCGTCCGAGACGGCGAACGCTCCGAGCGCGCCGCGCGGCTCTCGCACGGGGAGCGGCAGGTCTATCTCCAGGCGCGTCGGCTTCTCGTGCGCGAACTCTGCTCGGCGCGGGGGCTCGACGCAGACCAGGCGGAAGCCTGGATCGAAGCGCAGCTCGCGCTTTCCGGCGAGAATGGGGACTGAATGGCCCAGAAGAAGTCACGCCAGACATTCGAGAAGCTGAAGCGGGAGCAGGCAGTCAAGGAGCGCCGGGCCCGGAAGCAGGAGCGGAGAGAGGCGGCACGACTCGCAAAGGCGTCGGGCCTGGCTCCCCCCGAGCCCGCCGCGGACGAGGAAGGTGCAGATCCTGCCCAGGGCGACTGACCTGCCCGCTCTCGGTGTGCTTCGGGGCACGATCGCCGTCACCGCCGACCTCGGCGGATTCGGATTCATCGACCCCGACCGCGGCGGCGGCCAACTGCTCGTCCGCAGCAGCAGCATCGAATCGGGCCTGCGGCTTCGCGTCGGTGAGCCCGTCCGGTACGTCCTGGCCGGCGGCAGCTTCGCGCTCGAGGCCGTCGCAGTGACACGGGTGCGAGCCGGCCGCGCCGAGCGCGACTGAGCCGCCCGGAGCACCCGACAGGAACGTCGAGCTAGAGGCTTGATGTGAAATTCAGCCGGTGCCGGATGCCGCCCCAGACACGGCGCCGGAGCGGCACGCTCCCCCTCGACACGTAACGCTGTTACGCGCCGAGGACGATCGCGGGCTCCGTCTTGGTCTGGAACGGCCCCGACGCGAGCCGAATTTCACATCAAGCCTCTAGGAGCTGCAACGCCTGCCGCGCTCGCCGGCGGCGGCTGCTCTCACGGCCGCGCGCACCGGAGCGACGCTCTGCTTGGCGGTACCGTCGGCGTAACGGACGCCCGACTGCCAGCCGATCAGCGAGGGCTCGTCGCGGAGGTGGAAGAAGAGGACTCCGGCGACGCTGGGCTGGCAGGCGGCGAGCTCGAGCGTCCGGCGGTACGCATCGGCCTGGGCCTGCTCGGAGGTCGTGCGCGCGATCTCGTGGTCGCTGTAGACGGGCCGCTTGTCCGCCGGAATCGCCGTCTCGACGCCGATCTCGCCGTAGAGGATCGGCAGGTCGCCGCCCTTCTGCGCGGTCCCGTCGAAGGCTTCGGAGAGGAGCCGCACGAGCTTGTCGTAGTCGGCCAGGCCGATCGTCCGGACGTGCGGGTGGGAGAGGCCGATCGGCACGGCGGACGACTCGGGATACGGGTGGTGGACGAACCCGTCCATGACCGGCCGGTCGCGGCCGCTCGCCCGGTAGGCGGCGCCGAGCGCCCGGATGAAGGTCGTGGGCGAGGTGGTCTCGCGGCCGGCGCCCGGCCGGTCCGAGCCGCGGGGTGCGGTTGCGCCGCCCCAGACGCGGACGTCGTCGCGTGCGGCCTTCACGGCGTCGTAGGTGTCGGCCAGCAGCCGCAGATACGCCGCCGCCGAGACGTTCGCGCCGCCTGGACCGAACTGGGGGAGCCAGAAGCGGTTGAGGTTCGGCTCGTTGCCGACGATCACGTCGCGCACGCGGACACGGGTGACGACGGCGGCCGTGTACGCGGCGAACTGGGCCCGGGCCGCGGCGGTGAGGGGCGTGGTCGCGGAGCCGGGCTGGTAGACGATCAGGAACAGGCGGACACCGGCGGCGTCCGCGGACGAGGCGAGGCTCCCGAGCGTCGCCGTCTCCTGTGCGGTCGGCGCGGTCTCGCCGGGCTCCCAGATGCTGGAGACGGCGAGCGCGTCGAAGCTTGACCGGGTCAGCTCGCCCAGGAACTGTGCGGGCGCGCCGGACCGGGCGGCGTCGTCGACCACGCCGACCACCAGCGTGTGCCGTGCTCCGGCCCCGCATCCGGTGAGCAGGACCAGCGCCGCGAGGAGGGCCCAGATACGAACGGTGCGGTATTGACCGCCGCCCCGACCTTCAAACCGCCGGAAGCGCGCCAGGCCGAGAAGCGGAAGTCCCCGATCGCCTGGCCCATGGGGCCAGGCGACAGCGTTCCGCCGCAGGCATGGAGTTTGTGAGCGTCGAGAACGACAGGGCGGAGGCCTTCGCGGGATGAGCTCTGCAGCGCCGGCGGTCAAGGACATGGTCGAACTGCCGGGCGGCACGTTCCGGATGGGCGACGGCCGCTTCTACCCCGAGGAAGCCCCCGTGCGCGAGGTGTCGGTCGATGCGTTCTGGATCGACCGCCACCCGGTGACCGTCGCCGAGTTCAGGCGCTTCGTGAAGGCGACCGGCCACGTCACCTGGGCCGAGCAGCCGCCTCGGGCGGACGACTACCCCGACGCCGACCACGACGTGCTCGTGCCGGGGTCGCTCGTGTTCCAGAAGTCGCGCGGCCCGGTCGAACTGCGCGACTTCCACAACGGGTGGGCCTGGGTGCCGGGCGCCGACTGGCGCCACCCGGAAGGGCCGGAGAGCAACGTCGGCGGCCGTGAGCGGCACCCGGTGACGCACGTCACCCACGGCGACGCGATCGCCTACGCCGACTGGGCCGGCAAGTCGCTCCCGACCGAGGTCGAGTGGGAGTACGCCGCCCGCGGCGGTTTGGAGGGCGCGATCTTCACCTGGGGCGACGACCCGGCGCCGAAAGGGCGGATGATGGCGAACACCTGGCAGAGCGAGTTCCCGGGGCAGAACCTGCTGCTCGACCGTTACGAGGGCACCTCACCGGTCGAGACCTTTCCGCCGAACGGCTACGGCCTGTACGACATGTGCGGGAACGTCTGGGAGTGGACCGACGACCTGTTCGAGGAGGACAAGGCGAACGGTTCTCCCTGCTGCGCCCCGCAGAACCCCCAGAGCCCGGAGGAGCGCTACCCGAGACGAGTGATCAAGGGCGGGTCGCACCTCTGCACCGTGTCCGTTCCGAGAACGACCCCGTGCTGGAAACGGCGCCGGAGACGGTGAGAGCTCACCTCTACCCGACCGTGCAGGCAGCCGTCGAGGACCTGCAGCGGTAAGACTGCGGCGTGGCCGTGCCCGACTCCGCCGAGCTCCTCGCCGCGTACGACTCGCAGCTGCGCGCGCGTGTGCCCGACAAGCGGCTTCCCGGCGTCGAGTACGAGTGGGACGGGCCGCTGCTCCGCTTCACAGGTTTCGGGGATCAGGGCTGGGTCCTGTACTGCGATCTGGACGGGCTCGAGGGCGCAGCGCTCGACGATCTGATCGAGCGTCAGGTGCGTGTTTTCGCCGACCGCGGAGAGCGGTTCGAGTGGAAGTACCACGGCCACGACCTGCCGCCAGACCTCCCCGATCGGCTGTACGCCGCGGGCTTCCAGCCGGAAGACCGGGAGACGGTCGTGATCGCACGAGTCGCCGACATCGCCGGCCCGCCCTCGCCCCCCGATGGGGTGACGCTACGCGACGTCACCGAGCGCGCCGACCTCGAGCGGATCGCGGCGATGGAGGAGGCGGTCTGGGGCGATGACCACAGCTGGCTCCCGGAAGGGCTCGGCAAGGAGCTGGCCGCCGATCCCGACGGAATTTCGATCGTGGTCGCCGAGGGCGACGGCGCCGTCGTCGTCTGCGCCGCGTGGATGCGGTACGAGCATGGAACCGACTTCGCCACGCTGTGGGGTGGCGCCACCCTGCCGGACTGGCGCGGACGCGGAATCTACAGGGCGACCGTCGCCCACCGGGCGAACCTTGCCGTCGAGCGCGGCTTCCGCCTGCTCGAGGTCGATGCGTCCGACGACAGCCGGCCGATCCTCGAGCGGCTCGGCTTCGTGCCGGTGACGACGACGACGCCGTTCATCTGGTCGCCCGGGTGAGAGACTTCGACCGAGTGGACCTGGAGCTCGTCAACTTCGACGATCCGAGCGAGACACGCGTGTTCGAGAAAGGGCGCTTCGAGCTCTATCGGATCGGGCCGACAACTCTCGGGCGCGCGACCTACGAGCCCGGCTGGCGCTGGTCGGAGCACGTCGGGGCGGAGCTGGGGCAGCGCTCCTGTCCGGTCGAGCACGTCGGGCTCGTCCTCTCCGGCCAGGCTGCGGTGAAGATGGAGGACGGAACGGAGCGGGTGATGAAGGCCGGCGATCTCTTCTACGTCCCGCGGGGACACGACAGCTGGGTGGTCGGCGACGAGCCGTACGTCTCCCTGCACATCGTCGGCAGCGAGGGCTACGCGACATGAAGACTCGCGCCGCGGTCCTCGAGGAGTTCGGTCGGCCGCTCGCCGTCCAGGAGGTCGATCTCGCCGAGCCCAAGGCGGGGGAGGCGCTCGTCCGGCTGGCCGCGTGCGGCGTCTGCCACACCGACCTGTACACGGCGTCGGGCGCTGACCCCACGGGCTACGCGCCGTGCGTGCTCGGTCACGAGGGCGCCGGTGTGGTCGAGGCCGTCGGCCAGGACGTCCGCTTCGTCCGGCCGGGCGATCACGTCGTCACGCTGTTCGCGCCGGAGTGCGGCGAATGCGTCCACTGCCGGAGCCCGAGAACCAATCGCTGCGTCGCGATCCGCGACCGGCAGGGCCTCGGCTTTCTCCCCGACGGTACGACGCGCTTCTCCCGCGACGGCGAGCCACTGCGGCACTTCATGGGCACGTCCACCTTCGCGGAGTACACCGTGATGCCCGAGATCGCGCTCGCGAAGGTGAGCCCGGAGGCGCCGCTCGAAGGGTGCGCCCCGTTTGCCTGCGGCCTGTCCACCGGGATCGGCGCCGCCTTGAACACGGCGCAGGTCGTGCCGGGCTCGACCGTGGCGGTCTTCGGCTGCGGCCTCGTCGGTCTCGGCGCCGTGATCGGTGCCCGGCTCGCAGGCGCCGAACGGATCATCGCGCTCGACCTCTCCGGCGAGCGCCTGGAGCAGGCGCGCCGCCACGGTGCCACCGACACGCGCCTCGCGGACGAGGACACGGTCGAGTGGATCCGCTCCGAGACGGACGGGTTCGGCGCCGACTACACCTTCGAGGCGACCGGCAACGTCGCCGTCATGCGCCAGGCGGTCGAGGCGGCGCGGGAGGCCTGGGGGCTCGCGACCATGTGCGGCGTCGCCGGCAAGGGCGAGGTGCTCGAGGTCGTCCCGCGCTTCCTGATCACGGGCAGGCGCGTGG
This sequence comes from uncultured Actinomycetes bacterium, assembly GCA_963775695.1. Taxonomy (GTDB): domain Bacteria; phylum Actinomycetota; class Thermoleophilia; order Gaiellales; family Gaiellaceae; genus DATBLE01. Next base: position 24,962 of record CAVZJU010000002.1, read on the forward strand.
CCGGATCGTCGTTCGGCGGGGTCAAGGGCCGCACCCAGGTGCCGCAGTTCGTCGAGCGCTGGCTGGCCGGAGAGATCGACGTCGACTCGCTGATCTCGCACCGGATCAAGCTCGACGAGGTCAACCGTGGTTTCGAGCTGATGGAGGCCCAGGACGGCGTCCGCAGCGTGATCACGTTCGCCTGAAAACGCGTTTTATCCCCGAAAAACCGTCTGCCCCCCTTGCGCCGACTGATGCCGGCGTCATACTCGCGCCAGAACCGTCAACACGACAGGGAGGTGAAGGTGGCTTCGCCAAGGGCCTGGAGCGGCTGGATCGGCTTCGCCGGCCTGATGATGATGATCATCGGTGCGATCGACTTCTTCGAGGGGCTGATCGCGGTCATCAGGAAGGAGTACTACGCGTTCACGCCGCAGGGCTTGATCGTCTTCAACGTGACCACCTGGGGCTGGCTCGCGATGATCTTCGGCATCGTGCTGTTCCTCGTCGGCGTCGGCCTCACCGGCGGCGCCGGCTGGGCGAGATGGGTGGGGATCATCCTGATCGCGGTCAACCTGCTCGGGCAGCTCGGCTGGCTCGGGAACAGCGCGACTCCGGTCTGGACGCTGACGGTGATCGCACTGCAGATCATCGTGCTGTACGCGCTGACAGCGAGGTGGCAGGACGCCGGCGCGGTCTAGGGCCGCCGCCAGGCGCTGATCGGCCACGGGGGACATCGCGGTGTCCCCCGTGGCGGGCGCGATCCCAATACCCCGAGGGGGTATGATCTGCCGGATGGCGAGCGGCTACGTCGCCGGAAAGTACGACCTCGTCAAGCGGCTCCACCGCATCGAGGGCCAGGTCCGCGGGATCGAGCGGATGGTCCTCGAAGAGCGCTACGCCCGCGTCAAGAGCGACGAGCTGCTCGCCGCCGTCCGCCGGTTCGCACGCACGCGGTGATGCTCGCCGTCGACGTCGGGGCGGAGCTCGCCGACGCGCTCTCCTTCGCGTTCGGGATGTTCTGGGAGATCCTCTGGGCGCTGATCCTCGGGTTCGCGCTCTCGGCGGTCGTCCAGGCGGTCGTCTCCAAGCACGAGCTCCGTCGGCTCCTCCCGGACGATTCGCCGCGCACGCTCGCGGTCGCGACCGGCCTCGGCGCCGCGTCGTCGTCGTGCTCGTACGCCGCCGTCGCCCTTGCGCGGTCGCTGTTCCGCCGCGGCGCCGACTTCACGGCGTCGATCGCCTTCGAGATCGCCTCGACCAACCTCGTCTTCGAGTTGGGGATCGTGCTCGCGCTGCTGCTCGGCTGGGAGTTCGTCCTCGGCGAGTTCGTCGGCGGCCCGCTGATGATCGTCCTGGTCGCCGTCGCCTTCCGTCTCTTCCTCCAGCGGCGCCTGGTGGACGAGGCACGCGAACAGGCGAACCGCGGCCTGGTCGGATCGATGGAGGGCCACGCCGAGATGGACATGTCGGCGGGCGGCAGCGGCTCGTGGTGGCAGCGCCTGCGGACGCCACGGGGCTTCACCGCGACCGCGGACTACTTCGTCATGGACTGGGCCGCGATCTGGCGCGACGTCGCCGTCGGCCTGCTCGTCGCCGGCGCGCTGGCCGCATGGGTACCCGAGTCGTGGTGGCAGTCGCTCTTCCTGGTCGAGCACCCGACCGCGGCGAAGGTGTGGGGGCCGGTGATCGGGCCGCTGGTCGCCGTGATCAGCTTCGTCTGCTCGGTGGGCAACGTCCCGCTCGCCGCGGTGCTCTGGAACGGCGGGATCAGCTTCGGCGGCGTGATCGCCTTCATCTTCGGCGACCTGATCATCGCGCCGATCCTGAACATCTACCGCAAGTACTACGGCCTCCGAATGGCCGCGCTGCTGGCCACGGTGTTGTACGTGACGATGGTCGCGGCGGGGCTGGGGGTGGAGTTCCTCTTCCAGGCGGCCGGCATCGTCCCGACCGAGCGCAACGCGAAGGTCGAGATGGCCACCGTCAGCTGGAACTACACGACGTACCTGAACATCGTCTTCCTGAGCCTGGCTGCAGTGCTGGTCTGGCGTTACTTCCGGCGCGGGGGCGGGATCCGGATGCTGCGGATGATGAACGCACCCGCCGGCGACGGGCACGGCCACCATCATCACGGTGCCTAGCGGACGAGCGAGACGAGCCAGCTCAGGGTGCGTGTGCGCCCGTAACCGTCGACGCCGGCCAGGCGGATCGTGTAGTTCCCCGAACCGAGCAGGAACGGGCCGAGGGCGACCCGGCCCGCGCGGCCGAGGAAGTGCTGGTTGACGAGCAGCCTCGCTCCGCGGTAGGTGCGGAGCCGCCCGTTGTAGATCTGGTTCGCGCGGGCGTGCAGCGTGACCGACCAGGCGTCGCCCGCCCGGGTCACCGTCGGCGGCTCGCGCGTGAGCGTGAACGTCGGAGGCGGCGCGGCAGGCCCGCAGCGCCCCAGACAGGCCGGCGTCCGCAGGAGACCGCCGGCGAGCCGTGTCTCGAACACGTAGAGGCCCGACCGGAGAACCGGGAACGGCCCGATGCGGACGCGGCCGGCGGCCACTCTGGCGGCGACCGACGTGACCGCGCGGCCGGCCCTGATGCCGCGGACCCGGGCGGCCCCGCCCTTGGTGGTCACGAAGCGAAGCGTGACCCGGTAGCCCGTGCTCGTCTTCACGACGATCGGGCGCCCGAGGGAGCGGAGCGTCGCCGTCTTCACCGGGCTGTTGCTGAACGTCGCCGTCGCCGACTGCGCGGTCGCCAGCTTCACCGCGCAGGTCGTCTTCTTCCCGGTGCACGCGCCGCTCCAGCCAAGGAACGACTGCCCCGCTGCGGGTCTCGCCGTCAGCGCCGTGGAGGCGCCGGCCTTGAAGTGCTGCACGCACGTCTTCGTCCCGCCGGTGCTGGCGCAGGCACCGGCCGAGGTCGACACCGAGCCGCGGCCGAGCACGTGAACCGTCAGCGTTCCGGGCGTCCCGGCCGCTGCGAACGTCGCCGACACGCTCTTCGCCGAGGTCATGCTGACGGCGCAGGTCGCGGCCGTCCCCGTGCACGATCCGCCCCAGCCACGGAAGGACGCTCCCGAGGCGGGCGACTGGCTCAGGACAGCGGTGGTGCCCGGCGTGAAGGTGGCGGTGCACGTGGTCGCGCCGTTGCCGCAGTTGATCCCGTTGCCCGTGACGCGCCCGGGCCCGGTGGCCGAGACCGTCAGCGCGAACGTGCTGGTACCTCCGGAGAACGCCGCGGTGACGGTCTTCGAGGCGTTGAACGTGACCGTGCACGTCGGCACCGTGCCGGTGCAGGTGCCCCCGCCCCAGCCGGCGAACGTTGCTCCGCTGGAAGGTGTCGCCGTCAGGGTCACGGCGGAGTTCGCCACGTGTCCGGCGCTCGTACAGGCGGTCGCCCCGGAGCCGCAGCTGATCCCGCCACCGGTGACCGTCCCGTTCCCGGTCACCGAGACGGACAGGGTGAAGCCTGTCCCCGTCGCACCGCTGAACGTTGCGGTGACGTTCCGCGACTGGGTCATCGACACGGTGCAGGTGGTGGCGGTGCCGCCGCAAGCGCCGGTCCAGCCGGTGAAGGTGGCACCGAGCGCGGGGGAGGCGACCAGGGAGACGGTCGCGCCGGCCGCGAAGTTCGCCGAGCAGATGCCGGCACCGCCGCCGCAGTTGATCGCGCCGCTCCCGCCGGTGACGGCGCCGTTGCCGCTGATCGAGACCGCGAGCACGTTCGCCTGCGTGAAGGTCGCAGTCACGGTCGTGGCTGCGGTCATCGTGACGGTGCACGTCAGGCTCGTGCCGGTGCAGCCGCCGGTCCAGCCGGTGAAGACGAAGCCATCACTCGGCGACGCAGTCAGGGTCACGGACGAGTTGAGCGCCTGGTTGCTGACGCAGGTGCTCGGGCAGTTGATGGCGCCCCCCGAGACATGGCCACTTCCGGCGACGCTGACGGATAGCTGCGCCGTGTCGGTGGAGTCGATCCACGTTGCGCTGACGCTCCTATCGCCCGACATCTCGGTCGTGCACGAGCTGCTCGTTCCGGAGCATGCTCCACCCCAGCCGCTGAAGACGGCGCCCGGGTCAGGTGTCTCGACCACGGTGAGCACGGAGCCGTCCGGGACGCTCCAAGAGCAGGTGGAGCCGGCGCTGCCGCAGTCGATCCGGATGTTGCCGCCGGTCACGGTTCCGCTGCCTGTAACCGTCGCGGAGAGCGTCCGCCCGTTCGTCGGCGGGCCGGCGAACGTCGCGGTGATCAGGTGGTCGTTTCCGTCGGAGATGTCGCAGGTTGGTGAGCCGTCCAGGTCGCAATCGCCCTCGACGCCGTCGGTCAGGTCCCAGTCGTTCCAGTGGTCGAAGCTCCAGCCATTAGCGGTTTCGTCCGCGGTGAGTATCGCTCCCCCGCCGAGGTTGAGCGCGCACGTCTTCTTGCCGTCTCCGCACTTGATCCCCTTTGGGCTCGTGACCTGCCCCTTGCCGACCACGCTGACCGCGCTCACCCCCGTGGCTGCCGGTGGCGGGGGCGGCGGCGTGAGGACGAAGGTCGCTGTGATGTTGTGCGTGCTGTCGGCAGCGCCGGGCTGGATCTGACAGCTGCTGGCGGAAACGGTCTCGCCCGCCGCTGCGCAGGTCCACTGGTCGAAGTCCCAGCCACTGGCCGGGGTGGCGGTCAGGACGATGCTCGAAGTGCTCATGGACGGGAACGAGCACGTGGGCGGGCACGAGATGCCGGGCGGAGTGCTCGTGACCGTCCCGCTGCCGGCAACGGTCACGTTGATGGTGGTCGTCGCCGCGGAGCGGCCCGCCGCGCTGCCGGCTCCAAGCAGGAGCGCCGCCACGACTGCGACTGGTACGACCCCACGTCTCATCACTTCACCCCGTCTCCCCACGAGTGGGGCAGCTTAGACACGATTCCGAGCATTCGCTAGACGTCTCATGGCAGCAAGGCGTACCAGGTCAGGGTCCGAACGCGTCCATAGGCGTCGGTTGCCACGAGCCTGATCCGGTAGCTCCCCGGGGAGAGCAGGAGAGTCCCCGGAGTGGTCGCTCCGACCCGGATCGGGTAGCGCAGCTCGCGGGCGACCACCCTGCCGCGCACGACCCGCGCGACGACGCCGGCCGGCTGCGACGACCGGAAGTGGAGGGTGACCGACCAGAGGGTGCCCGCGTCGTCGACCGTGGGGAGCCCGCGCGTGAGCGTGAAGGGGCTCGACGTTGCGCGCTCGCCGCAGCGCCCGAGGCAGGCCGCCCAGCGCAGCGTGCGGCTCCCGAGCCGAAGGTCGAACGTGTAGAAGCCCGGCTTCGCGACGGGGAAGGGGCCGACCGTCGCGGCCCCGGCGGCGGCCGTGAAGGCCAGTGCCGTCTCGACCCGGCCGGCACGGAGCGCGCGCACGCGGGCACGGCCGCGCTCGCCCGTCCGGAACCGGAGCGTGACCTGGAAGCCCGCCGCCGTTCGCGACACGCGGGGCGGCCCGACGCTGCGGAGCGCCGCCGAGCCGGTCGCAGGCGTTCGCCCGGTGCCGCCGGTGAAGCTCGCAGTCACGCGCCGGGCCTCCGACATCTCGACGGTGCAGGTCGGGACCTTGCCGCTGCACGCTCCGCCCCAGCCCGCGAACGTGGCGCCGGGCGCGCGCGTTGCGGTCAGCCCGACCGTCGATCCCTGCCGCGCCTTCGCCGTGCACACCTGCTTGCCGTTGCCGCAGGTGATCCCGCCTCCGGTGACCGTCCCGTGCCCGGTGACCGCGACGCTGAGCGCGACCTCGGCGCTCGAGCCGCCCGAGAAGGTGGCACTCACGCTCCTGGCGGCGCTCATCGTCAGCGAGCAGGTGCGCGACGAGCCGCTGCACGCGCCCCCCCAGCTCTGGAAGGTCTGGCCGTTGGTCGGCTGCGCGGTCAGCGTCACATTCGTCCCGGCGGACAGCGTGGTCGAGCAGCTCGTCCCGCCGGCGCCGCAGGTCAGGCCGCCGCCGGTCACCGTGCCGCTCCCGGTGACCGAGACGCTGAGGGGGAAGGTGGTGGGGCCGACCGTGCCCCCCGAGAAGTTCGCGGTCACGCTCTTGTCGCCGCTCATCGTCACAGTGCAGGTCGCTCCGCTGGAGCTGGTGCAGCCGCTCCAACTCGTGAACGAGCCGCCCGAGCCCGGTGTGGCCGTCAGCGTGACGTCCTGGCCGGAGGCCTCGTCGGCGCTGCAACCGCCGGACGAGCCACTCGTGCAGGCGATTCCGCCGCCGGTCACCGTGCCGTTTCCATTCACCGAGACGGCCAGCCGCGGTTTCCGGAAGGTCCCGGTGGCGGTCTTGTCGCCATCCATCTGCAGCGTGCAGCTGCGGGAGGTGCCGCTGCACGCGCCGCTCCACCCGCCGAAGACGAAGCCGTCGTCGGGCGTCTCGACGACCGTCAGGGTCGAGCCGAGCGTGACGGCGGTGGTGCAGTCGTCGTCGCCCGTGTCGCAGTCGATGTCCTCGCCCGAGATGTTCCCTCCGTCGCCCTGGGCATCGCCGTTCGCGTGCACCGTCAACGTCTTCTCACCCGGATCCGGCGACTGGTCGAAGGTGGCGATCACCTCGTGGTCGTCGTCGGAAGGGTTGAAGTCGACGCTGCACGGGTCACTGCTGCAGCCCTTCCAATCGGAAAAGGTCCAGCCTGAGGCAGGAGCTGCGCTGAGGCTCGCGCTCCCGGCTCCGCTGTAGGAAATGCGGCAGGTCGTCGCACCGTTGCCGCAGTCGATCTGGTTCTTGTCGTCCTTCACGACGCCCCGGCCGATCACTTCGACGCGCACGGTCGTGGTCGTGGGCGCCTGACCGACCGCGCCCCCGACCCCGAGTGTGAGCGTCGCGAGCGCCACCAGGCTCCACGCTGCTGCTCTCGCCGCCATCCCCGCGGTCCAGCTTAGCCTGGGTCGGCGCCAGGCGAGGGGACCTCCGCCGAGCGGAGGCCGCCCTCGCTAGCTCTTCCGCGCGGTTGCGCGTCCGCCCTTCCGGCCGGCCGCCTTCTTCTGGGCGGTCGTGCCGCCCTGCTTGGAGCTCGACCGCGAGGACGACTTGCCCCCTCGGCTGGACGCGCCCGGCGAGTTGGCGATCCGCGCGGCCCGCTCCTTCGACATCCCCTTGTCCTTCAGCGCCTCGTACTGCTTCTCGTTCTTGACGTTCGCCTTCGTGCCAGGCATGACCGACGACCTCCTATCTCGAAATCTGCTCGACCGTCTCGCCGACCCGGCGTTCGTCCGCGGCGCGGGCGACGTCTGCCTGGGCGACCACGCCGATCAGCGTCTCGCCCTCGACGACGGGCAGGCGGCGAACCTGGTTGCTCGCCATCAGGCCGAGCGCCTCGGCGATGTCCTGGTCCGGCCCGATCGTGACGACGTCCTTCGACGCGATCTCGGCGACTGTCGTCGCGCCGGGATCCTTGCCCTCGGCGACGACGCGAATCGCGATGTCGCGATCGGTCACCGTTCCGACGAGCTTCTGGTCCCGGACGACCGGGATCATCCCCGCGTCGGCCTTCTTCATCAGCTTGGCCGCCTCGGCCGCGGTCTTGTCCGACTCGACCGTCTCCGGGCTCGGCGTCATCACTTCGCGGATGTTCTTGGCCATCACGCCCCCTTTCGCGGTTCGGCCTTCCCGCCGACCGCGAGGCGGAAACGCTCTAGGCTGGATGGACGACCCAGAACGCGACCACCGCGTACTGGAGCGCGACCGCGGCGACCACGAGCACGTGGAAGATCTCGTGGTAGCCGAAGACCGCCGGAAGCGGGTTGGGGCGGCGCAGCGCGTAGACCACCCCGCCGGCGGTGTAGAGCAGGCCTCCGGCAAGCACGAGCGACGAGCCGCTCCAGCCGACGCCGTCGATCAGCTGCGGGAAGACGACCACCGCCACCCAGCCGAGCGCGATCGCAAGCGTTGCCGCCAGCCACTTCGGGGCGTCCACCCAGAGGAACTTGAACAGGATCGCCGCCAACGCGCCGCTCCAGACGATCGCGAGGATGGTGATGCTCCAGGCGCCGTCCAGCACGAGCAAGGCGAAGGGCGTGTACGTGCCGGCGATCAACAGGAAGATGCCGGCGTGGTCGATGCGGCGCGACCAGCGGTAGCCGCGCTCCCGCCAGACGATGCGGTGGTGCAGCGCGCTCGCGCCGAACATGAGTGCGACGGCGGCGGCGAACACCGCCGCGGCCGCCTGGGCCCGCCCGCCCGGCGCGAACGAGACGAGCAGCGATCCGAGCGCCAGCGCGACGAAGAACGCGTAGAGATGGAAGACGCCGCGGAGCCTCGGCCGGCCGAGCGCGTGGCCACGCCCCTCGGCGGGGTGCTCAGCGGTGCCGGAAAACGATGCGTCCACGGGTCAGGTCATAGGGTGACAGCTCGACCCGGACACGGTCACCGGGGAGGATCCTGATCCGGTAACGCCGCATCTTGCCGGCCGTGTAGCCGAGGGTCTCGTGGCCGTTGTCGAGCATGATCCGGAACATGCCGCTACGGAGTGCCTCGATCACCTCACCCTCGAACTCGATCTTCTCTTCCTTGTCGGCTATCTGCCGACCTCCTTCGGCCGGGACGCCGTGCGCCCGGCGTGGGGCGCACGGCAGTCTCTTCCACGAGCGCCTAGGCGGCGATCATGGTCACGCTTGTCGCCTCGGGACCCTTCTGCCCCTCGCGGGCCTCGAACTCGACCCGGGCACCCTCGTCGAGGGACTTGTAGCCCTCGCCGGCAATCTGCGAGAAGTGGACGAACAGGTCCTTGCCACCCTCGTCGGGCGTGATGAACCCGTACCCCTTCGCAGCGTTGAACCACTTGACGGTACCGGTAGCCATATGAACACCTCCCTCACCACTCACGAACGGGCAGAGAAGCGCAAGAGACTGCGACTCGCTCGGTACTCGTTCTCAGTTCGCGGAAGCCTAGCAATGCTCCAACTCGACCGATGAGCGAAAGACCGCTGCTGCGCGAGCGTGCTCCCGCGTTCGCGGTGGAGCTCGAGGAGGCGCTCCGGGCCGAGGGAAGGCCGGAGCTCGCCGACCAGATACCGGGCCTCCGGATCACCGCTCTGTGCCCGTGCGAGGTCGAGGGCTGCGCCAGCTTCTCCACCGTTCTGCCGATGAAGCGCTGGTTCCGGCGCGGCGCGCTCGTCCCCGCCGGAGAACTGGTGGTGAACACGATCGACGGCGAGATCGCCTTCGTCGAGGCGCTCGACCGCCCCGACGTCAGGGCGGCGCTGCACCGCTAGAGGCTCTAGTCGGCCTCGGGGACGTCCTCCGCGTCGCCGTTCTTCTCCGGGTCGGGAACCGGCGACTCGTCGAGCTCCTCGTCGCGCTCGTCCTCGCGCGGATGCTGAGTATCGTTGTCGGTCATGAAGGTCGTTCTTCCCGACCGCTCCGAGCTCGAACTCCCCGACGGCGCAACAGGCCTCGACGCGGCGCGCGCCATCGGGCCGAAGCTCGCCGAGCAGGCGGTCCTCGTCCGCTCGAACGGCACGGTCCGCGACTTGCGCGCGCCGCTCGCCGACGGCGAGCAGATCCAGATCCTGACCACGCGGGACACGGCCGACCCGGACGCGTTGTGGGTGCTGCGCCACTCGACGGCGCACCTGCTCGCCGAGGCCGTGAGGCGGCTCTACCCCGGGGTGAAGATCGCGATCGGGCCGCCGATCGACAACGGCTTCTACTACGACTTCGAGTTCCCCCAGCCGATCCACGAGTCCGACCTCGAGCGGATCGAGGCCGAGATCGGCAAGGAGCTGTCAGAGGGCCGTTCATGGTCGCGCGAAGAGATCTCGCGCGAGCAGGCGCGTGAGCGCTTCGAGGCGGAGGGCGAGCCCTACAAAGTGGAGCTCGTCGACACGGCCGAGGGCGACATCTCCCTGTACACGCAGGGCGACTTCACCGACCTGTGCCGCGGGCCGCACCTGCAGGACTCGAAGCCGATCAAGGCGGTGAAGCTGACCGGCCTCGCAGGCGCGTACTGGCGCGGCGACGAGCGCAACAAGCAGCTGACCCGGATCTACGGGACCGCCTTCTACACGCAGGCCGACCTGGACGCGCACCTGGTCGCGCTCGAGGAGGCGCGGGCGCGAGACCATCGCCGGCTCGGGCAGCAGCTCGACCTCTTTCACCTCGAGGACATCTCGCCCGGATCGCCGTTCTGGCACCCGAAAGGGATGGTGATCTGGAACATCCTCGAAGACCTGCGCCGACGCGAGAACCTGAAGCGTGGCTACCTCGAGGTCAAGACGCCGCTGATCTATGAGAAGTGGCTCTGGGAAACCTCCGGCCATTGGGAGAAGTTCCGCGAGCACATGTTCCAGATCCCGGACGGTGATCGGATCTACGCGTTGAAGCCCATGAACTGTCCCGGGCACATGCGCGTGTACGGGAACCGGCTTCGGAGCTACCGCGAGCTCCCTCTCCGCCTCGCCGAGGCGGCGCCGCTCCACCGCAACGAGCTCGCCGGGACCCTCCACGGCCTGACGCGCGTCCGCCACGTCACCCAGGACGACTCCCATCTCTTCTGCACGCGCGAGCAGATCGAGGAGGAGGTCTATGGGTGCATCGATTACACCGCCTATCTGTACGAGCTGTTCGCGCTCGACTACCGGTTCGAGCTCTCCACGCGACCCGAGGACCACCTCGGCAGCGATGAAGAGTGGGACTTCACCGAGGGTGCGCTCCGGTCGGCGCTCGACCGCCGGGGTCTCGAGTACGAGTTGAACGAAGGGGACGGCGCCTTCTACGGCCCGAAGATCGACCTGCACATGACGGACGTGCTGGGACGCTCGTGGCAGATGGGCACGGTCCAGCTCGATGCGCTGATGCCGCAGCGCTTCGGCCTCACGTACATGGGCGCCGACAACCAGGAGCACACGCCCTACGTCATCCATCGCGCCAGCTTCGGGTCGCTCGAGCGGTTCATCGGCATCCTGATCGAGCACTACGCGGGCGACTTCCCGCTGTGGCTCGCACCGGTGCAGGTGCGGATCCTCCCCGTCGGCGAAACGCACCGCGGCGCCGCTGCCGAGCTCGCCGCCAGGCTGCGGGAGGCCGGCGCGCGGGTCGAGGTGGACGACCGCGACGAGACGATCGGCCGGCGGATCCGCGACGCCGAGCTGGAGAAGATCCCGCGCGTCGTCGTCTACGGCGACCGCGAGTCGGCGGATGCGCTGGCCGTCCGCGAGCGCGGTGGAAAGCAGGTCACGAAGTCGTTGCACGAACTCGTCGCCGAATTGGGTACAGTGTGAGCCTGCTCAAGCAGGGACACCCGTTCCTCACCTCGCCGGCCACATCGCTCTAGAGACGTGACCGCGCCGAGGTTCAACCGAGTTGGGTTGACCGGAATGGAGGCCGCTGCTTGCAGCGGCTTTTGTCATCCGAAGAAGGAGAACCGAGCGAGCTTGGTTAACAGCCTTTGAGACCGCGGCGAAGCGTAGAGCCTCCGGTTCGCCCGGCCTCGCAGAACCGGATCAACGACCAGATCCGCGTGCCGCGCGTCCGGCTGGTGGACGAGGACGGCTCCCAGGTGGGGATCAAGACCTCCGCCGAGGCGCTCGAATACGCGTACTCGAAGGGGCTCGACCTCGTCGAGATCGCGGCTCAGGCCGACCCGCCCGTGGCCAAGATCATGGACTACGGGAAGTACCGGTACGAGCAGGAGCAGAAGGCGAAGCAGGCGCGGAAGCACCAGTCGCAGATCCACGTCAAGGAGATCAAGCTCAGGCCGAAGATCCAGGTCCACGACTACAACACCAAGAAGGGCCACGTCGAGCGCTTCCTCAACCAGCGCGCGAAGGTCAAGGTGACGATCATGTTCCGGGGGCGGGAGACCAGCCATCCGGAGCGGGGCCGTGACCTGCTGATGCGGCTGGCGGAGGACGTGAAGGAGATCGGGGTGGTGGAGCAGCCGCCGCTCCTCGACGGCCGCAACATGGTGATGGTGCTGGGCCCGACCAAGAACGCCGGACAGAAACCTGGAGAAACGAACGATGCCGAAGCAGAAGACACACAGCGGAGCGAAGAAGCGGTTCAAGGTGACCGGCGGGGGAAAGATCCTGCGCCGCCGCGCGATGAAGAGCCACATGCTGGAGAAGAAGTCCCCGAAGCGGAAGCGGAGCTTCCGCAGGGACACGCCGCTAGCGCCTAGCGACGTCAAGAACGCCCGCAAGCAGCTCGGGATCTAGGGAGGAGCGACATGCCTCGCGTCAAGCGATCCGTCCACGCGCGCAAGAAGCGCCGCAAGGCTCTCGAGCAGGCGAAGGGCTACTGGGGGCTCAAGTCCAAGACCTACACCCGGGCGAAGGAGCAGCTCGACCACTCGCTGAAGTACGCGTACCGCGACCGCAAGGTGCGGAAGCGAACGATGCGGAGCCTCTGGATCGTCCGCATCAACGCCGCCGCGCGCCGGCACGGGCTGTCGTACAACCAGTTCGTCGCCGGTTGCAAGAAGGCGGAGATCGAGCTCGACCGCAAGGTGCTGGCCGATCTCGCCGTCAGCGATCCCGCCGCCTTCGGCGCAATCGCGGACCAGGCGAAAACCGCCCTGTCGGGATAGGCCGCGTGGCCCGGCTGCCGGCGGCCACGTCGAACGACGCGCGCGAGGCGCGCGAATTCCGGAGCCTCTGCGCGGTCCGACTGCGGCATGCCGTGGCCGTCAGAGAGCCCCTGGTCCTGATCTCCCAGATCGAGCGTTCCGGCGGAACGCTGCTCAGCCGTCTCTTCGACAATCACCCCCAGTGCCACGCGCATCCGCAGGAACTGAAGATCGGATACCCGAAGAAGGCGCGCTGGCCGGTGCTCGACCTCGAGCGGCCGGAGACCTGGTTCGAAATGCTGTACGAGAACCGGGTCCTGAAGTACCGGAAGCGCGGCTACTGGAGCTTCCGGCCGACTGGCGACGGCGACAGCTCGCCGTTCCTGTTCTCCCCGCCGCTCCAGAGAAGGCTGTTCGACGCTTGCATCTCGAGCCGTGAGATTCGGACTGTACGCGAGGTATTCGACTGCTATTTCACGGCGTATTTCAACGCCTGGCTCGACAACCACAACCTCTACACGGGTCCGAAGAAGGTGGTGACCGGGTTCGTGCCACGGTTGGGGATGCACCGCGACAGCGTCGAGCGCTTCTTCGAGGCCTATCCCGACGGTCTGCTGCTCTCGATCGTGCGGGATCCGCGGGGCTGGTACGGCTCGGCCCGGCTCCACAACCCCCGCTACTCCGACGTCGACTACGCGATGTCCCGCTGGGCGTTGTCCACGACCGTGGCGCTCGAGGCGCAGGAGCGGTGGCCCGACGGCGTCGTCGTGCTCCTCTACGAACCGCTCGTGCGTGAAACCGAAACCGTCATGGGGCGTCTCGCCGACCGCATCGGCATCACGATGTCGCCCACGCTGCTCACGCCGAGCTTCAACGGACGGCCCATCAGGGCGAATTCCAGCACAGCTGTGGGCGGACGTGCAGTGCTGCCTGAACGCGCGGAGGCATGGCGAGCAGAGGTCGACCAGAACGCGATCGCACGCATCGAGGAACTGGCCGGCGGCCTGTACTCGCGCGCACGCGCAGCAGCCTTCTGACGGTCGGGCGCGACTGGCGTCTGGAGACGATGGCGGCTAGCCGACCCTGCGCGCGGCGGGCACGTCGAGCTCGAAACGGTCGATCCCCGCTTCCTCACCGAGGCGAAGCAGACGGTCGCGCAGATTCAGCACCGCCTCGAGCGTCCATGCGTCGGCAAGGTTGTCGGCGCCTTCGCGCGCGTCGCTTTCAAGCGGGCGGACAATGCGTTTCTTCCACCAGGCGCCGAGGCTGTCCGAAAAGCGCAGCGCCCCCTTCGCGCCCAGCTCTCCGAGGTGGAGGATCTTCGGCCGTGACCCGGTCCCGAGCCTGAAGCAGACGGGGCGGTAGTTGTACTCGATGGGCAGCGCGCGGAACCCCCCGGACTCGGCGACTGCAGTGGCAAGGCCGGCCTGGTCGCCGCCCCAACCCGACAGCCAGGACGAGTGAAGCCGGTGCTCGCGAAACGCCGTGTCGATTCGCTGGATGTGATCTGCCCACACGGGCTCGAAGCGAGCCGGCTTCTCGACCCACACGACGCCCGAGTTGAGGTACAAGCCGGTGACTTTCGGCGCCGCGCGTCCGAGGACGCGCGCGCGGCGCTCCTCGTGCAGAGACACCCACTCGGTCGGAATGGGCGCAAGCCCCGTCGACCGCTCGAGCTCCGCCCACTGCTCCGCCGTAATGCGTGCCTGGCTGGCGACGGAAGCGCCGACGGCGCTGCGCGGGAGCTCGGAGATATCGTCGAGCAGGCACATGTCGTTGTCGACGAGGAGAACGCCGTCGTCGTGTGCACGCTGCGGGAGGAGCAAGGCGAGAAGCTTGTTCGCCGTCCGCGTCAGCTCGTCCAGGCGGTGAGGCGGCGAAGGGATCATCGTGACGCCGAGCTCGTCGAGCCTGGAAGCCACCGGCGCCGGCGGCGCTCCGACGACGACAACCTCGAGCGCAACCCTCCTGCTCCAGGCCGCCCAGGAGTGAGCGAGGAGAAGTGTGTGCAGGAGGTACCGTCGCGGAGCCGATGCTCGCGCGTCGAGAACGGTCCGAACGATCACCCGCAATGAGTATACGAGCCGGTCGGTGCGCCTCCAGAGGGCGAGGTGCCCGCATATCATCGGCCCATCGATACGCGCGAACTGACGAAAGCGATCGCTGACGCCGAGACGAGGTGGCGCAGGAAGTTCGCGGCCGCCGCTTCGAGAGTGACGCCCTACGTCGCCGTGGAGCGCGACGGCGTACTGCTGTTCTTCAGCACCGCGAGTCGCGTCGGCCAGCGGAGGTTTGCGCAGCGCGAATGGCGCGAGGAGCGTCAGCTCGACCGGGCCATTCGCGCCCTCGAGCATGTGGGAATCCGTTCCGGGAACGTGTTCGTCGACGTCGGCGCTCACGTCGGCACGACGACGGTTTATGCACTTGTCCGGCACGGCTTCGGATCCGCGTACTGCTTCGAGCCCGAACCACAGAACGCAAGGGTGCTGCGTGCGAACCTGGCCGCCAACGGGCTGGAGTCGCGCGCGCTTGTCTTCGAGGCCGCCCTCGCTTCAACCGAAGGGAGCGCGTGGCTCGCGCATGACCCTGGCGGAAGTGAGTGCCACCGGATCGGGGGTGGCGACGTCGGCGAATCCGGGATTGCCGTCAAGACCATCGCGTTCGACGCGCTCGTAGCGGCCGGCGCGGCGGCCGCGGATGACATCGGGCTCGTGTGGGTCGACGTCGAAGGGGCAGAGGCGAGCGTGTTCGAGGGCGCACAAACGCTCCTCGTGCGAGGTGTCCCGCTCGTGGTGGAACTGCTCTTCGACAGCGAGGGCGCGGAGCGAGCGGCTGCCGCAGAGCGCCTCCTGCTAGGGGCATACACACACTTCCTCGATCTCTGGGCTCCGGACTTCAAGGAGATGCCGTTCCGGCCTCTCGGGGCGCTCGGCGATCTCGCTGCAGCGCGGAGGAAGAAGGACTTGCTCTTCGTGCGTCTGCCCGACTAGCCGCAGTTGCTGTCTCGGTGGACTGCGTGAGCCGGCGATGATCACCTCGGTCGCGAACCCGCGGCTCAAGCTGATCCGGCGGCTGGAGAGCCGGCGGCAGAGGGCGAAGCTCGGGCTGTTCGTCTGCGAGGGCGAGGACCTCGTCGATGCGGCGCTCGCGGCCGGGATCGAGCCCGCCGATCTGCTCGTGGCCGGGGAGGACGTCGCCCCGGAGTTGCTGGCGGCGGTCTCGACGCTCGCGCATCCTTCGCGGGTGGTCGGGGTCTTTCGCGTGGCGGACCTGCCCCCGTGGGCGAGGCGGCCGGTCGCCGTTTCGCTCTGGCACGTCGCCGACCCGGGCAACGTGGGAACGCTGATCCGGACGGCCGACGCGTTTGGAGCGTCGGTGGTGCTCTCGGAGGGCTGCGCCGACCCGACGGGGCCGAAGGCGCTGCGCGGGTCGGCCGGGGCGATCTTCCGCGTGCCGATCGGCCGCTTCGACGAGGCCGGCGAGGGACGCCGGGTCGCGCTGGCTGCTCACGACGGAGAGCCGCTCGACCGGGTCGAACTCGGCGAGGGAACGGTGTTCGTGCTCGGCGCCGAGCGTGAGGGCCTGCCCGACGACGTGACCGCCTCCTGCGACGTCGTCGCCTCGATCCCGTTGGCCGCGGGTGCCGAGTCGTTGAACGTCGCCGCCGCCGGCGCGATCGCGCTCTACGAATGGAGGCGGCGCCTATGATCGAGGACGGCATGCGCCTCGAGGGCATCCACCACATCACGTGCATCACCGCCGACGCGCCGGCGAACGTCGAGTTCTACGGGGGCACCCTCGGTCTCCGGCTGGTGAAGAAGACGGTGAACCAGGACGACCCCACCGTCTACCACCTCTTCTACGCCGACGAGACCGGCTCGGCCGGCTCGGACATCACCTTCTTCGAATATCCGGGTGCGCGGCGCGGGCAGGCCGGGGTGGGGATGGTCTACCGCGTGACCTGGCGGGTCGCCTCGGCGGAGGCGCTCGACTTCTGGGAGCGGCGGCTGGGCGAGGCAGGCGTCGCGTCGGAGCGCGGCGACGGAAACCTCCTCTTCCGCGATCCTGAGGGGCTGGAGCTGGAGCTGGCGATGGTCGAGACCGGCGACGAGCCGCTCGCCGCCAGACACTCCGACATCCCACTCGAGCTCGCGCTGCAGGGGTTCGACTCGGTGCGGGTCTTCACCGACGATCCCGGGGGCAGTCGCTCCTTCCTCGAGACGGGCATGGGCTTCCGGTCCGAGTCCGAGACCGCCTACGAGTCGCGCGGCGACCGGCGCGGCTCGCGCTATCTCTACGACGTGACCGACCGTCCGGGGCTCGGCGGTGCGGGCACCGTCCACCACGTCGCCTGGGCCTCGCCGATGGAGGAGCACGAAGCCTGGCGCACCCGCGCCGAGGAGGCGGGCGCACGGCCGACGCCGGTGATCGACCGGTTCTACTTCCGCTCGATCTACTTCCGCGAGCCGAGCGGGGTGCTGTTCGAGATCGCGACGATCGGGCCGGGCTTCGCGACCGACGAGCCGCTCGAGCACCTCGGCGAGCGGCTGTCGCTGCCGCCGGCGTTCGAGCACCTGCGCGACCGGGTGGAGCCGATCCTCACGCCGCTTCCAAGCCCACGCTAGGGTGGGCGAGCGTCGGGCCGAGATCGAGGCGCGCGAGGCGTTCTTCGCCGCCGCGGGGGAGGTCACTCCGTACGTCGCGGTCGAGGTGGGGGACGAGATCTTCTTCGTCGCCACCGACGACACGGGGGTGGGCAGGCGCGTGTTCGTCCGCGGCAAGCGGCGCGACATGACCACCCTGGAGAACGGACTCGCCGAGCTCGCCGCCCGCGGGATCCGGCCTCCACCCGAGCCCGTCTTCGTCGAGGTCGGCGCGAACATGGGCACGACCACGGTCATGGCCCTGCGCCGCCACGGCTTCGCGACGGCAGTGGCGCTCGAGCCCTCGCCGCAGAACGTCTGGCTGTGCCGGCTGAACCTGGTCGCAAACGGGCTGGACGATCGCGTCACGCTGCTCCCGTGTGCGGCCAGCAATCGCGTTGAGGAGATGGACCTGGTGATCGGAGGCGGCAACCGCGGCGGCCACCGCGTGATGTCGGCCGGGAGCGACCACCCCGCGCAGGCGGGCAGCGTCCGCAGTGTCACGCTCGACGGTCTCGTCGACGGCGGCACGATCGACCCGGCCCGGGTTGGATTGCTGTGGTGCGACGCCGCCGGCCACGACGCCTACGCGGTGCTGGGCGGGGCGCGGCTGGTCGAGGCGGGGGTGCCGCTGATCGTCAACGTCTCGGGCGGGATCCAGGGGGAGACCAGGGACGCCTTCGTCGACCTGCTCACCCCGCACTACGCGGAGATCGTCGAGCTGCGCAAGGCCCGGCGCACGCTGCCGATCGATGCGCTCGCCGACCTCGTCGCCGGCTACCAGCACAAGGGCGACGTCCTCCTCGTCCCGCACCGCGCGTGACGGCGGCGCTCGACCGCTTCGAGCGCTACCCGTTGGTGCTCGGACCCTCGCCGGTCCACCCGCTGGAGCGCCTGACCGACCATCTCGGCGGGGCGTCGCTCTGGGCCAAGCGCGACGATGTCTCCTCCGGCCTCGCCTTCGGCGGGAACAAGACCCGCAAGCTGGAGTACCTGGTTGCGGAAGCATTCGCGCAGGGCTGCGACACGCTCGTCTCCATCGGCGGCGTGCAGTCGAACCACACGCGGCAAGTGGCGGCTGCGGCCGCGCGTGCCGGCCTCGGCTGCGTGCTCGTCCAGGAGAGCTGGGTCGACTGGCCCGACGTGGTCTACGACCGGGTCGGGAACATCCTCCTCTCCCGGATCCTCGGGGCCGAGGTGCGCCTCGTCCAGTCCACGTTCGGCATCGGGTTCAAGGAGAGCTGGGAGCAGGCGCTCGCCGACGTCGAGGCCCGCGGCGGGAAGCCCTACGCGATCCCGGCGGGCGCGTCCGACCATCCGCTGGGAGGGCTCGGCTACGCACGCTGGGCGCAGGAGGTGGCCGAGCAGGAGGCCGAGCTGGGCATCTTCTTCGACACCGTGATCGTCTGCTCGGTGACGGGCTCGACCCAGGCGGGGATGGCGGCCGGCTTCGCCGCGCAGGAGCGGCCGCGCCGCGTGATCGGGATCGACGGCTCGGCGAAGCCGCGCGAGACGCTCGAGCAGGTGACGCGGATCGCGCAGGCGACGGCGGCGCTGATCGAGGTCGGCCGAGAGCTACGCCGCGACGAGCTCGTCCTCGACAACCGGTACCACGCCGGTACCTACGGGATCCCCGACGAGCGCACGCTCGACGCGATCCGGCTCGCCGCCCGGCTGGAGGGGATGATCACCGACCCCGTCTACGAGGGGAAGTCGATGGCGGGGCTGATCGACCTGGTCGGCCGCGGCGGAGATCCCGAAGGATGCAACCGTCCTCTACGCGCATCTGGGCGGCCAGCCGGCGCTGAACGCCTACAGCGCGCTCTTCAAGTAGGGACAGGCACCCATGCGGGTGCCTGTCCCTACCGAAACGGCTCGGGTTACGCGATCGCGGGCCGCGCCGGCACGACCTGCTCCGGCGCGTACGTCGCCTCGTAGCCCAGCATCCTCCCGAGCGGTGAGCCGACCGCGAGCCCGGCTGCCTGCAGCCAGGCCGGCGGGAACGGAAGCCGCACCGTGTCGAAGTGCGCCTTCGCGATCACCGCGAGCCGGAACGGGTTCATCGGCATGCCCTTGCGGTTCGTCTTCCCGTCGGCGGCGAGCGCGAACATCGTCTCGACGAGCGACTCGAACTGCAGCGCCGGCCGGATCTCACAGACGAACCGGACGGGCTCGTCGCCGGCGTTCCAGAACTTGTGCGACGTGCCAGCCTCGACGATCGCGACCTCGCCAGGGCCGAGCGTCAGCTGCTCGCGGCCGACCTTCAGCGCCAGGGTGCCCTCGGCGACGGCGAAGCGCTCGCTCTGCGCCGGGTGGGTGTGCGCCGCGGCGACGGCGCCGCCGGGCTGGACGAGCGTCTCGACGACGACCGCCTCGCCGTCTGTGTCGGCCGAGGTGGCGAGGAAGGTGAGGCGCTCGCCGGTCGCCGTGTTCTCGATGGTGTCGCCTGTGCGGATCACTTCTTGCCTCCTTGGTTGTCGGGATCGACACCACGGATGCTGGCTCCGCAGGGCTCGAAATTCGTCGGCTGCGCGGGCGATTCGGGCTCGGCACCGAGGCCGATCTTCGAGGGCGGCGTCTCCTCCTCGAGGAGGACTAGGCGTCGCCCGGCTGGACGAGGCCGGATTCGTACGCGAGCACGACGGCCTGCACGCGGTCGCGCAGCTGGAGCTTCATCAGGACGTGCGCGACGTGGGTCTTGACGGTCGTCTCGCTGACGAACAGCTCCTTCGCGATCTCTGCGTTCGAGAGGCCGCGTGCGATCAGCTTGAGCACCTCCAGCTCGCGCGCGGTCAGCTCGCCGAGCCGCTCGGGCAGCGTCCTCACCGAGTCGGGCGGCCGCCTGACGAACTCCTCGATCACCCTCCTCGTCACCGACGGAGCGAGCAGAGCGTCCCCGCTCGCGACGGCGCGGATGCCCGCGACCAGCTGCTCCGGTGGGACGTCCTTGAGCAGGAAGCCGCTTGCGCCGGCGCGGAGCGCCTCATAGACGTACTCGTCCATGTCGAAGGTGGTCAGCATCACGACCTTCGCCGTGGCGCCATCGTCCCCGAGCAGCTGCCGCGTCGCCTCGATCCCGTCGAGCTCGGGCATGCGGACGTCCATCAGGACGACGTCCGGAGAGACGCTCCGCGCCTGCGCCAGCGCCTCCTGGCCGTCGGCCGCCTCGCCGACGACCTCGAGGTCGCTCTCGGCCTCGAGGATCATCTTGAAGCCGGTGCGGACGAGGGCTTGGTCGTCGACGATCAGCACCCGCACGGCTCCGCCTGCGGTCGACTGGGCTGGTCCGGTCGCCGCGAGCTCGTCCTGGCGGTCCGCGAGCTGCGCCGCACCTTCGCCTGCCGCGGTCCGCAGCGCGGGGAACTCGGCGGGAAGGCCTTGGATCGCCAGCTCGTAGATGCGCACGGGCCGGTCGAAGTCCTTGAGCAGGTGGTGGCCGAGGTCGCGCAGTTCGAGGCCGTCGAGCTCGGCCTCCTCGTCCTCGAGCAGGGAGCGGGTGGTCTCGGAGACGAGGATCTGCCCGCCGTGTCCGGCGTCGCAGATCCGCGCGGCGCGGTGGACCGCCAGCCCGACGTACTGGTCGCCCGCGGGGGTCGCCTCGCCCGTGTGCACGCCGATCCGGACGCGCAGGTTGACTCCGTGAGGCCAGTCGTGGGCGGCCAGCGCCCGCTGGGCGGCCACCGCCGCTTCGACCGCCTGCCGCGGCCGCCGGAAGGCGACAAAGAACGAGTCACCGTCGGCGTCCAGTTCTCGGCCCTCCGCGTCGGCCCATGCAGCCCGCAGGAGCCGCTCGTGATCGCCCATCACCGCGCCGTAGGCGTCCCGGAGGCGGCGCAGGAGTGCCGTCGATCCCTCGACGTCGCTGAACAGGAAGGTGAGGGTGGTGGTGGCGGCGCTCTCGTCCGGGTTCACGTGACGGGGAGTGTGGCACGGAGGCGGAAGCCGCCGCCGGCCTGCGGGCCGGCCTCGAGCTCGCCCCCGTACACGGACACTCGCTCGCGCATACCCACGAGCCCGTGCCCGCTTCCCCCGCCGTCGCCGCCGCCACGGCCGTCGTCGCTCACCGTGAGCTCGACCGTGCCGTCTGCGTACTGCACGACGACCTCGGCCTTCGCAGCGCCGGCGTGCTTGACCGCGTTCGTCAGCGCCTCCTGGACGATGCGGTAGGCCGTCGTGTCGATCCCCGCGGGCAGCGGCACCGGAGTGCCCTCGATCCGGAGCTCGACCGGAAGCCCGATTTCCCGGGTGTGTGCGACGAGCTTCTCGATGTGCTCCAGGCTGGGCTGCGGGGCGAGCGCCGGCGCCTCGTCCGGGCGGCGCAGCACTCCGACCATGCGGCGCATCTCGGCGAGCGCCTCCCGGCCGGTCTGCTCGACGACGAGTAGCGCCTCTCGTTCCTTCTCCTGGTCTGGCTCGAGCAGTCGTCGGACGGCCGAGGCCTGCACGGTCATGACGCTGACGCTGTGGCCGACGACGTCGTGCAACTCGCGCGCGATTCGCGCCCGCTCCTCGGCGACCGCGAGCCGCGCCTGTTCCTCGCGCTCGAGCTCCGCCTGCTCGGCGAGGCGTCTGGCCTCGTCGGTCTCCCGCAGCCTCCCTCCGAGTGCAAAGCCGATGATCCAGGCGATCGAGAACGTGATGAACGTCCAGACGAAGTCGCCCACGGGCGCGTGCGCGTCGTTGAGCCCGACGATGACGGCCGTGACCTGCAACGCAGCCCAGCCGGCGATCGCCTGGCGCCGATCCGGCCGCAGCCCGAACCAGGCGGAGATGCCGAGCGCCACGAGGAATATTGGGGTGCCGTTGTTGACGAACCCGCCATCGAAGAAGGACGAGACCACGATCACGGCGGCCGAGGCCAGCGGCGCCGCCATCGGGAACCGGCGGCGGAAGAACAGCGGGCCGAGGAAGGCGATCGTGATCAGGACGTCGAGCCAGGCCGGCCCCTCCGCTCCATTCGGGTCGGGAGCCCGCACGGAGATCGAGAGCATGCCGCCCATCGCCGCGAGGATCAGCGCGTCGACCCAGAACCGGCGAACGAGCGAGGAGAGGCGGGTCACGAGACGGGGAGCCTTGCGCGTAGTCGGTAGCCGCCGCCGGCCAGTGGGCCAGCCTCGAGCTCGCCGCCGTAGACCGAGACCCGCTCGCGCATGCCGACCAGGCCTTGACCGCCGCTCTCGCCGCCGCCGTCCCCGGTGCCGTCGTCGGTGACGGTCAGCTCGACGTGGCCGTCGCCGTAGCGGACGACCACCTCCGCGCGCTGTGCGCGCGCGTGCTTGATCGCGTTGGTCAGGCCCTCCTGGGCGAGTCGGTAGGCGGTCAGGTCGACGCTCGCCGGCAGGGGCTCCGGCTCTCCCTCGATCCGCAGCTCGACCGGCAGGCCCGCCTCGCGCGCCTGGGCGATCAGGCGATCGAGGTGCTCGAGGCTGGGCTGGGGTGCGAGCGCCGGAGCCTCGTCGGGTCGGCGGAGGACGCCGACCATCCTCCGCATCTCCGCGAGCGCCTCCCGGCCGGTCTGCTCGACGACGAGCAGCGCTTCGCGTTCCTTCTCTTGATGGGGACGGAGGAGCCGGCGCGCGGCCGACGCCTGGACCGTCATCACGCTCACGCTGTGGCCGACGACATCGTGCAGCTCGCGCGCGATGCGCGTGCGCTCGTCCGCGACCGCGAGCCGAGCCCGCTCGACGCGCTCTTGCTCGGCCCGCGCCAGCCGTTGCTTCGCCTCCTCGGCCTCGTGGAACTTGCGACTGAGCCCGAACCCGATCGCCCACGCGACGGTGAAGACGACGGACGTGAAGACGAAGCCGCCGGCGCCGCCCTCCGGATCGTTGTGGAAGATGATCGCGGTCACGCCGACCCCGAATGCGAGCCCCGCGATCGCCTGGGTCCGGTCGCGGATGAGGCCGAACAGGACGAAGACGGCGATCGCCGTCAGGAAGGGGATCACTCCGTGCCGGGTGAGTCGCTCGTCGACGAACGAGCTCGCCGCGAAGACGAGACTGCTGGCAACGGGCGCGCCGAACGGGAATCGTCTGCGCGCGAAAAGCGGCAACGTCACCCCCAGGACGGCGAGGACGTCGAACCAGAGCGGCCCGCGCGGCCCGTCCTTGACGTCCTGGGTGAGGACGACTTCGACGACGCCGACAACAACGGCGACGGCGAGCAGCGCATCGAACCAATAGGTGCGGGCAAGCGCCCAGAACCGTGGCCGGATCACGCTTTGAAAGTACTCCGTGGCCCTGCCGGCCGCCTCGTCCGCGAGGACGATTCTCCGGCTCGTCCTCCAGGAGGACGCTAGTCCAGCTTGGCGATGTTCTCGGCCTCGTCCGCGTCCGGCTCCTCGACCGAGAGCCAGGCGTCAACGATCGCGCGGGCCGTCTCCGGTTCGGTCCGCTTCAGGCTCATCACCAGGACGTTCGCGTCGTTCCAGCGCCTCGCGCCCTCGGCGATCCACGGGTCCCAGGCAAGCGCTGCGCGGACGCCGGGCACCTTGTTCGCGGCCATCGCCGTGCCGGTGCCCGTCCAGCAGAACAGGAGCCCCTGATCGGCCTTGCCGGCAGCGACCACGCGGGCGACCCGGTCGGCGACGTCCGGCCACTGGTCGCGCTCGAGGATCTCGACCTCGTGCCCGGCGCGGCGCAGCTGGTCGACGGCGGCGTCGAGCGCGTCGCCCTCGTCGTCGGCTCCGACCACGAACCTCACGCTTCAAGCCTAGAAAAGAGCTGCGCGGCCCGGGCGGGCCGCGCAGAAGCCGGGAGAGGTGCTGAAAGGTCTCGGCGACTCTACTGCGGCCGCTCCTCGGGGACAAGCTGGGTGCGTAGTCTTGCGAGGTGCGCCGCGTCTTCCGACCAATCGAACGCGCCGTCATCGGGGTGTTGATGACGCTGCTCGCGGCGGTCCTGGAGCAGCGCGTCCGCTCGCGGTTACGCCGCTCCTAGCGTGACCTGAGGAGGTCGAGCACGAGCGCGAGGCCGGCGATGCCCGCGGCGACGCCGAGCGTGATCGGTACCCAGGGGTCGATCGACGAGGCGGCCGCCGCCAGCACCGCGGCCAGGAGCGCCGCTCCGCCGGCGAAGGCGAGCGCGATGCGACGGCCGGCCTTGCGGATCGCGTCCTCCAGCGTCTTCGAGCCGCGCAACTCGATCTGGAGGCCCGGCCCGGGCCGCGCACCGGTCAGCCTCTCGACGCCCTCGATCAGCCGCGTCGCCCGCACCTTCAGCTTCTGGATCTCGTAGATCGCCCTCTGCGGGTCGACCGCGCCCCCGACCCGCTCGCGCAGCCCGCGGAACATGAAGCCGCCGACGGCCGAGAAGGGGTCCAGGGCGGGGTCGAGCTCGGCGACCGCGAGCTGCATCTGGCTGAACGCCTTCCCGGTCATAGCCAGCGAGGCCGGCAGCCGGATCCCATGCCGTGCGGCAATCTCGATCAGCGTGTCGAGCATCGGGCCGAGCTCGATGTCGCTGAACGAGCCGACCTTGAACTGGCCGACGTAGTCGGCGAGATCGGCGCGCAGGCCCTCGATGTCGACGTCGTGGCCGCCCTCGCCCAGCATCAGGAGGACGTCGGCGAGGAACTCTGCGTCCTCGCGCCAGAACGCGAGCAGCAGCAGCAGCAGCAGCCCACGGGTGTCGTCGTCCAGGATCCCGACCATCCCCAGGTCGAGCAGGAAGATGCGGCCCCCGCTCCAGAGCAGGTTGCCGGGATGCGGGTCGGCATGGAAGAAGCCCTCCGTCAGCACCTGGCGGTAGAAGGCCTCCAGCAGCTGCCGTGCGGCCTCGCGGCGCTCTTCTCCGGCAGGCGCCTCGCGCAGCGGGACGCCGATGACCTCGTCCATGACGAGGAGTCGCCTGCTCGAAAGCTGGGAGTGCACCCAGGGCACGGCCAGCCGCGGGTACCGAGCCAGCACCTCGCGCATCCGGTCGATGTTCGCCGCCTCCTCGCGGAAGTCGAGCTCGCGGCGGAGCGACGCCGACAGATGCTCGACAACGGCCGGGATGTCGACCAGGGCGGAGAGGGCCTCGCGCCCCTCGGCCTTCTCGGCGAAGAGCGCGAACAGGCCGAGATCGCGCTCGATCTCGGCCTCGGCGTTCGGCCGCTGGACCTTGACCACGACCCGGTCGCCGCCCTCGAGGCGGGCCCTGTGCACCTGGCCGATCGTGCCCGCGGCCAGCGGCTCGGGCTCGATGCTCTCGAACACGTCCTCCCAGGGGACGCCGAGCTCCTCCTCCATCACCCGCACGACCTCCGGCTCGCTCAGCGGCGGCACGCGGTCCTGAAGGCTCGCGAGCTCGTCGGCGAGCTCGGGCGGAATCAGGTCGGGGCGGGTCGAGAGCATCTGGCCGAGCTTGCAGAACGTCGGCCCGAGCTCCTCGAGCGCCGCGCGCAGCCGGGCCGGCCGGGCGGCCTCGTCCTCTTTGACCGCCTTCAGACCGTGCTTCGCAAGGACGGCCGCAATCCGCGCGGCGCGTGCTGTCAGCTGCCCGCCGGCCAGCTCGTTCACGAGCGGCTCCAGGGCTGCAGCCGCTTCCGTCTCGGCTGTGCGGCCGTGTTCACGATCACGACCGTGCAGGTGGCGTTGTGCGAGACGCGGTTCGGAACGTTGCCGAGCAGGAACTCCCTGCGGCCGCTCATGCCGATGTTGCCGACCACGAGCACGTCCGCCTGCTCGGCCTCGGCCGCGGCCACGATCGCGCTGGCGGGATCCTCGCCGGCGGCCACGCGGGCCTTCGTGCCGGGGCCGGCCATCTGCTCCGCGTACACGGCGAGCTCGGTCTCCGCGCCGCCCGGCGGCGGTCCCGGCACGAACGCCTGGACGATCGTCAGCTTCGCCTCGTAGCGGCGGGCCATCTCGGCCGCCCAGGCGACCGCACGCGAAGCGGTCTCGGAGCGATCGGAGGCGACGACGATGCGCTCGATCACAGCGGCAGCTCCTGGAGGGCGAGGAACACGGCCTCGGAGAAGGTGGGGTAGGGCTGGATGACGTCGAGCAGCACGTCGAGCGGGACCTCGGCGCGGATTGCGAGCGTTAGCTGCTGGCACCACTCGCCCGCCTCCGGACCGATCGCGACCGCGCCCACGAGGACACGGCGCTCGGGGTCGGCGGCGACCTTGACGAAGCCCGGCCGCTTGGGCTTCTCGTACGTCGATGCGCGCGGGACGGCGGTCAGCTCCCAGCGGGCGCTGACGAGGCCCTCGCTCTCGGTGTCGCCGACCATCGCCACCTGCGGATCGGTGAAGGCGACGGCCGGGATCGCCCGGTAGTCGGCGCCGGCGCTGCGCCCGGCGACGTTCCGGGCGGCCACACGCGCCTGGTATTTCCCGACGTGGGTGAACAGCGCGACGCCGGTGCAGTCGCCGATTGCCCAGACGCCCTCGGCGGCCCGGAGGCCCTCGTCGGTCTCGATGCCGCGCTTCGAGATCTCCAGCCCGAGCTGCTCGAGGCCGAGCCCTTCGACGTTCGGCTTCCTGCCCGTGGCGACGAGCAGCTGCTCGGCTGTCAGCTCGTCGCCATTCCCGAGCTCCAGGCGTACGGCAGCGACGGGCTTGAGCCTGTCACTGCCGACCGAGCGAACGTCGGCGCCGAGCAGAACACGAATCCCTTCATCGTCGAACGCCGCCTGGAGCAACTCGGCCGCGTCACGGTCGACGCGCGGCATCAGCCGGTCGCCGCGCTGGACGATCGTCACCTCGGAGCCAAGCCGTCGGTAGAGCTGAGCCAGCTCGCAGCCGGCGACGCCGCCGCCCATCACGATCAGGCTCGCCGGCACCTCGTGCGATGACGTCGCTTCTCTCGTCGTCCACGCCTCGGCGCCGTCGAGCCCCTGGACGGGCGGCGAGACCGGGGAGGACCCGGTCGCGACCACGAGGCAGTCGTACGCGAGCTCGCGGCCGTCCACATCGACCACGCCGGGCCGGGCGACACGTCCCTCGCCGCGCACGAGCTCCACCTCGTGGTCGGCGAGCCAGTCGACCTGGCCGGCGTCGTCCCGATCGGAGGTCACCCAGTCGCGCCAGGCGAAGATCTCCTTCGCGTCGAGTGCGCCCGCCGCAACCCCCGGCGTGCGGGAGGCGGCCTGCTGGAGCTCCGGCGCACGCAAGAGCGTCTTCGACGGCATGCAGGCGAAGTACGAGCACTCACCGCCGACGAGCGCAGACTCGACCAGGGTGATGGGAACCCCGGGGTCGATCCGACGCAGGGCACCGCAGAAGTGCTCGCCCGTCGAGCCTCCGCCCAGAACGACTACGCCCGGCATGGGGGGAGCTTACGACGTGGTCTTCGCGAAGACGGCGACGGCGGTCGCAGGCGCGGACACACGGACGACGCAGTACCGCTTCGCGCCGCGGCAGGCCCCGCGCCAGCGGACGAACCTGCTCCCGCGGGCCGGCGCGGCGGTCAGCGTCACCACCGATCCGGCATCGAGGCGGTCGGCGCAGAACTCGCCGCACTGGATCTCGACACCGGAGCCGCCAACCGTCCCGCTGCCCCGGCCCGTCCGGGAGACGACGAGCCGGTAGGTCGGCACAGGCGACGCCGCTGCGCGCACGGCGCCGTCGACGTCGAGCGCGCAGTGCCAGCCGAGGTCGAGCCCCCGGTCGACCGCACACCCGCGACGGAGCGCAGCCCGCACCTGGAGCCCGGTCAGCTGCGGATGCGCGGCGAAGACGACGGCGGCCGCGCCGGCCACGCGCGGAGCAGCTCCCGAGGTCGCCGAGCCCCGAGCGCCGATGTCGACCCAGATGCCGCGATTCGTCGACGGGAGCAGCCGCCCGGCGTCGTCGACCGCCGCCACACGCACGGCGTCGGGGCTCCGACTCGCCCACGGGTTCAGGTTCGGGTCGCGCGAGCCGTCGTTCATGGCCGCCGCGGTCACCACCGCGCCCTGGGCGACGGCCGAGGCGATCGCCCGCTCCACCTGGCCGGTCGAGCGGGCGCCGAGCGCCAGCCCCCAGCTCAGGTTGATCACGCGGGCGCCGTGTCCGGCCGCCCAGCGGATCCCGGAGGCGACCAGTCCCTGCGTCGACGAGCCGGAGTCGTCAGTGATCCGCACCGGAAGGATCCGGCAGCCGCCGCAGGTCGCCGCGGCGACGATCGCCACGCCGGTGCCGTGCCCGCCAACGTCGTGCGTGTCGGAGGAGCCGTCGACCGCGTTCCAGCCGGGGACGAGCCCGGGGACGGATCCGTCGACGCCCGAGTCGACCACCGCGACCACGACCGGCACGTTTCCGGCCGGCGCCGCGCCCGCCAGGGTGAGGAACCCCGCCGCCATGACGACCGCCGCCCGCACGTCGAATACGACGTCGAAGCGGCGAGGAAGGCTGTGCAGGGTAGGCTCGCCGCGTCGATGCCGACCGCCGCCCTGGCGACATCCACGGGAACCTCCACGCGCTCGACGCCGTGCTCGCAGACCCGCGGCTGACCGAGGCGGACCGGATCGTCGTCCTCGGAGACGTCGTCACCGGCACGTTCCCGGCCGAGACGCTCGACCGGTTGACCGCGCTGCCGGGCTCCCTCACGCTCCTCGCCTCCGGACAGCCCAATGCGGAGGAGGTCGCAGAGACGTTGCTTCGTCCCCCCGCGCCCGAGAAGGCCACCGCCTGGTGGGAGGAGTCTAGGGTTCCGCGATGAGCACGGGCGCCGCCGCCGAGATCGTCTTCGACCACGTGACCAAGCGCTACGAGGGGCGCGACCAGGCGGCGGTCGAGAACCTGTCGCTGACCATCCCGGCGGGCGAGATCTGCGTCCTCGTCGGGCCGTCGGGGGCAGGCAAGACGACGGCGATGAAGCTCGTCAACCGGCTGATCGAGCTCGACGAGGGCGACATCACGATCGACGGGACGTCGATCCACGACCAGGACGTGGTCGAGCTGCGCCGGGGCATCGGCTACGTGATCCAGCAGGTCGGCCTCTTCCCGCACATGACGATCGCCGAGAACGTCGCCACCGTGCCGCGGCTGCTCGGCTGGCCGAAGGCGCGGACGAAGGAGCGCACCGCCGAGCTGCTCGAGCTCGTCGGTCTCGACTCCGACTACGCCGGCCGCTATCCGGCACAGCTTTCGGGCGGCCAGAGGCAGCGCGTCGGCCTGGCCCGCGCGCTGGCGGTCGACCCGCCGCTGATGCTGATGGACGAGCCGTTCGGCGCTCTCGACCCGATCACTCGCGACCGCCTCCAGCTCGAGTTCCTGCGCCTGCACGAGGAGGTGCGGAGGACGGTGATCTTCGTGACGCACGACATCGACGAGGCGATCAAGCTGGGCGACCGGATCGCGATCCTCCGCGAGGGCGGCCACCTGGCCCAGTACGACACCCCCGACCGGATCCTCTCCCACCCCGCCGACGAATTCGTAGAGCGCTTCGTCGGGGCCGACCGCGGCCTCAAGCGCCTCGCCCTCCGCCGCCTGGAGGAGATCGAGCTGGAGCCGCTGAACGGCACGCCGCCGGCCGACGCGCCGCAGGCGCCCGGCTCGACCACCCTCCGCGACGCACTCTCGCTGATGATGTCCGAGGGGGCCGACCCGCTCGTCGTCGTCGACGTCGACGGCACGCCGATCGGCCTTCTCTCGGTCGCCCGGGTCGGCCGCGTGCTCTCCGAGCTGTGACCACGTTCACCCTCCTTGCGCAGGGGCCGGTGATCCCGAACTTCGGCGAGGGGTCGAAGTGCGAAACCGAGAACCACTTCTTCTGCACCGGCTGGGTCGCAGACCACTGGTCCGACACGCTGCAGCCCGCCCTGCTCCAGCACATCAAGCTGGCCGTGATCGCGGTCGCGATCGGGTTCGTGCTCGCGTTCGCCGCCGCCCTGGTCGCGTACCGGTACCGGCGCGCCGACCAGCCGATCGGCCTGCTCTCCGACTTCCTCTACACGATCCCGAGCCTGGCGCTGTTCCAGCTGCTCGTCCCGCTCAGCGGCCTGACGGTGACGACGGTCGAGATCGCGCTCGTCAGCTACACGCTGCTGATCCTGTACCGCAACATCCTCGAGGGCTTACGCGGTGTGCCAGCCGAGGTCCGGGAGGCGGCCCGGGGCATGGGGCTGACCCGCCGCCAGTCGCTGTTCCGCGTCGAGCTGCCGCTCGCGGTGCCGTCGATCATGGCCGGCCTCCGGATCGCGACCGTATCGACCATCTCGATCGCCACCATCGCCGCGTTCGTGATCCCGGAAGGGCTGGGCAGGCCGATCTTCATCGGGATCGGGCAGGACGTCTTCAAGACGGAGATCATCGCCGCCGGCGGGCTCGCGATCCTGCTCGCCCTGGCCGCCGACGCGCTCCTCGTCCTCGTGGGCCGCGCGCTGACCCCGTGGAGGAACGCGTGATCCGCCTGCTCGCCGACTCCTTCAGCTGGGGCACGTTTCCCGACGCGATCAGGTTCATCACCGACAACCCCGGCCTGCTCTGGCACAAGTCGGTCGAGCACATGGAGCTCTCGGGCGCGGCCATCGGGATCGCGCTCCTCCTGGCCCTGCCACTCGGCGTCGTGCTCGGCCACCTGCGCCGCGGCTCCTTCGTCGCGATCAGCGTGTCCAACCTCGGCCGGGCGCTCCCGAGCCTCGTCCTGATCGCGTTCGCGCTGTTCGTCTCGGGCCACTTCTTCGTGAACAACATGGCCGCGCTGATCGTCCTGGGCGTCCCGCCGATCCTGACGAACGCGTACTTCGGGATCGAGGGTGTCGACCGGAACATCGTCGAGGCGGCACGGGGCATGGGGATGAGCGGGCGTGACATCCTGTTCCGGATCGAGCTCCCGCTGGCCCTGCCGCTGATCATCGCCGGCGTCCGGATCGCGGCGGTCTTCATCATCGCGACCGCGACGATCGCAGCGGTCGCGGGCGGCGGCGGGCTCGGCGACGTGATCGTCAACCAGGCCACCTACCAGCTTTCCGGCGTCGTCGGCGCATCGCTCGTCGTGTCGCTGCTCGCCTTCGGCGTCGCCCTGATCCTCGCGCTCGTCCGGAAGCTCTTGACACGCCCGTACGTTTCGGCGGACTAGCTGCCTTGCGGCCCGGGTAGCCAGGTTGCGTAGGGTGCCGGGGTCCTCTCCCAGAAAGGAGTCAGCTGTGGTCCGCAAGCATGCTCGGCGCGCCGTCAAGGCCGCCTTCGCAGTGGCGTTGGCAATCCCGATCGTCTTAGGCGGGACGGCGAACGCGCAGACGACCGCGACGCCCACGATCACCGTCGGCACGAAGAACTTCACCGAGGCCTACGTCCTCGGCCAGCTCTACAAGCAGGCGCTCCAGGCGAAGGGCTTCAAGGTCGCCTACAAGGAGAACATCGGCAGCTCCGAGCTGATCGACACCGCCCTGACGAGCGGGAAGATCAACTTCTACCCGGAGTACACCGGTGTCCTCGCCCTCAACATCGCGCACGCGAAGTCGCCGAAGACGGCGGCGGCGACGTATGCGGCGGCGAAGGCGTTCGAGGAGAAACGCGGCTACACCCTGCTCAAGCAGACGCCGTTCTTCGACGCGGACTCCTTCACGGTCCTGACGAAGACGGCGAAGAAGTACGGCCTGAAGAAGATCTCCGACCTGAAGAAGGTGCCGAGCCTGTCGTACGGCGGCTACCCCGAGTGCGACAAGCGCATCACCTGCCTGCTCGGGCTCAAGCAGATCTACGGGCTGAAGAACATCAAGTTCGTGCAGCTGGGGACGATCCCCGTCACCAAGCTGATCGACTCGGGCAAGGTCATCGGCGGCGACGTCTTCACGACCGAGCCGGCGCTGGCCAACCCGAAGTACACGGCGCTGATCGACGACAAGCACATCTTCGGATTCCAGAACGTGGCGCCCGTGGTGTCGAAGAAGCTCGTCGCCGCCTACGGCGCCAAGTTCACCGGTGCGGTGAACGCGGTCAGCGCGAAGCTGACCAACGCGGCGATGATCGCGATGAACAAGGCGGTTGCGGTCGACAAGAAGACGCCCGCTTCCGTCGCCAAGGCGTTCTTGAAGGCGAACAAGCTCGCCTAACACTCGCCGCGCCCTTCGGCCGCATTGCTCGCTCTCATGGGGGGAACGGCCGGTTCCCCCATGAGCCCCCTCCCTAAGCACCTCGGACCTCAGTTGCCCGGATGCGCCGCGCCCGCACAGGTCGGGCGCGGCGGCGAGACCCTCGCGCGCGAGATTCGCTCAGTTGTAGGGTTCGCGCGTGGCTGAGGGCTTCACGATCGGGCGGTTGGGGGGCTTCGAGACGAACGGCCGCTGGCAGCTCGTTCGCCGCGGGCTCGGGGTGGAGTCGTTTGGGCTCAACGTCGTCGAGATCGAGCAGGGCTACTCGATCCCCGAGCACGACGAGACCGAGCGCGACCAGGAGGAGGTCTTCGTCGTGCTCGAGGGCGATGCCGTGATGGTGGTCGACGGCAAGGACCATCCGGCGCCTGCCGGGACCTTCGTCCGGGTCGCGCCGCCGCTGACGCGCACGGTGCGGAACGATCAGGCGCAGCCGGTGACGCTGCTGATCGTCTCGGCGCCAACGACATCCGGGTACACCGACATGGGCTGGGCCTAACGCGGGAGAACCCATGGTTCTCCCGCGGGCCCTCTCCTGTGCTCGCTCGCTTCGCTCGCATCTCGCGCCCGAAGGCGCAGAGGGCGGTTCCGAGCCGCGCCCGCACAGGTCGGGCGCGGCGGCGGATCGGCTACCTACCAGGCGCCTCCTCCGCCTCCGCCGCCGCCGCCGCCACCACCTCCCGAAAAGCCGCCGCCGGAGCCCGACGAGGAAGGCGGAGTCAGGGCCGAGCCGAAGCCGGCCGACAGGTCGCCGATCCCGAGTGACGTCGCGCCGGAACCGAGGTCGCCGTACGGCGTGATCCAGTAGATCGAGCTCTGGTCGTGCAGTTCCTGCGGCATGTGCAGCTGCGCGCCCTGCAGCACTCGCTCGGCGATCCCGAACGCGATCCCGTAGACCAGGAAGCGCTCCCACAGCTCGAGCGTGGCCGGGGGCGCATCCTGCAGCCGCGGGAAGTCGGTCAGGTAGCGCCGGAACGCGTCCCAGCGCTCGGCCTCGGACTGGCCGGCCTTCGTCCGCCGCCGCCACAGCTGCGCCCGCGTGAGCGCGAGCAGGAGCACGACCGCGTTCACGATCGCGCAGCCGCCGACGGCGACCAGCACGACGTCGCTCCAGCGCGGCGTGCCGGGCCGCCAGCCGTCGATGCCGACCCAGAGCAGGACGATCGCGGCGACCACGCAGGCGGCCAGGCACAGGCCGAGGAGTCCCGCGCCGGCGTCCGTGAACCACTTCCGCGCCTTGATCGCCCCGGAGGCTTTCGACTTGAAGCTGGTGAAGCGCGTCGCGTTCGAGGAGCGGTGCTTCTCGATCTTCTCGCGGAACTCGCTCAGCCGCTCTCCGTCGGAATCCACCACGGAGTCGATCACCGCCGCGACCGGCTCCTCGAAATCGGCGAGCGGGACGGACTCGTCGCCGGGGGTGACCAGCAGGTCGGAGACCGTCTCGTGCCTGAGTCCGCCCCAGAGCTTCTTCTCCGTGCTGGCCGGGGACGACTTGTAGCGGCCGCGGCGGATCAGGTCGAAGAGGGTGGCGGTGAACTCCTGTGAGCCGACGTCGGTCGACTGGCGCAGGAGGGGCGGGACGAGCGCCGGCTCGGTGTCGGTGGGCGGCTGCTGCTCGTACTCGCGGTCGTAGCCGGTGCTGCGCTCGCGGCCGTAGACGAGCCAGACGAGGCACATGACGGCGAGCGCGGGGCCGAGTGCCAGCAGGCCGAGATAGAGGAGCGTCCGGCCGGGGTGGTTCTTGGCGTCGTCGAGACGCTCCCGGTCGTGCCGGTAGCTCGCCTGCGCATCGGCCTCCTGCTGCACGATCGCCGCCAGGCCGTTTCCGCGGACCACCTTCGCGCCGGCTGTCGAGGTCAACGCGCGGCGGGGGAAGACGACGCGTATCTCCACCCACTGGTGGCTGGGCACGTTCACGGCTCGCAGTGTTGCGGCGCTCGGAGCCCGTGCGACGACCCCGTTCACCCAGGCCGGGTGGCCGTACACCCGATAGCTGGGCCCGAGCGCGACCGGCCGGGGCAGCCGGACGGCGGCGGTCAGATTCGGAAGCGGCTCGGACCAGCTCGGGCCCCAGACCTTCAGATTCACGTCGGCGACGTCGTCGTAGGCGACGGTCAGGCCCTTGAAGCGGTAGGAGATCGTGTACGTGCGCGGTTCGCCTGCGGCCAGGAAGTGCCAGACGATCCGTACGCGTTTCGCGTTCGTCTCGTAGTTGAAAGTGTCGGAGCGGTCGATGCTGCCGAGCTTCGTGCTGCCGCCGCGGGTGTAGCGCCGGTCGCCCTCGGCGACGGAGATCCGGTCGATCGACTCGCCCTTGCGCAGCGGAATGTCGCGGTAGCCGCCGTGGTAGGCGCCTCCGATCGTGATCTTCTCGGTGACGAGGAGCGCGCCGGTCGGGGCCACCTCGACGGCGACGTCGGCGTTCTGGAGGTAGTACGCGTGCGCGAGCGCCGGCACCAGCAGAGCAACGGCGGCGAGCGCGAGTGCCGCGACCAGCGCCCGACGAAGGTTCATGCGGCTCTTAGCTCGTCTGGGCGGGCGGGGTGGGAGCCGGCGTCTCCGGCGGAGGCGGTGCCGCCGCAGGCGGCGAAGGCGGCGGCGCGTCGGTGAAGGAGACCTGGGGTGCCGCCCGGGTCGCGTCCTCGGTCTGGAAGTACTCGCGCGCGTTGAAGTGGAACATGCCCGCGATGACGTTCGTCGGCACGGTCTCGAGCGCGTTGTCGTAGCTCAGCACCGTGTCGTTGTAGACCTGGCGCGAGACCGCGATGTTCTGCTCGACCTCCGAGAGCTGCGCCTGCAGTTGCTGGAAGTTCTCTGTCGCACGCAGCTGCGGGTAGGCCTCGGCGACGGCGAAGAGCCGGCCGAGCGCGGCGGTGAGCACGTTCTCGGCCTCGGCCTGCTGCGCGACCCCCTGGGCCTGCTGCGCCGAAACACGCGCGTTGGTCACCGCCTCGAACGTCCCGCGCTCGTGGGCGGCGTAGCCCTTCACCGTCTCCACGAGGTTCGGGATCAGGTCGTAGCGCTTGCGGAGCTGCACGTCGACCTGGGCCCAGGCGTTCTCCGCGCGGTTCCGCAGCCGCACGAGCTTGTTGAACATCCCGACCAGGACGAGGAGGAGGAGGACGACGATCGCGACGACGACGATGACGACCCAGACCACGGGATCACACTACACCGAAACGGAACCGGGGACAGGTCTGTAGACCTGTCCCTCTCTGTGCGCATCATCTCCGCCGCGCGAGCCAGACCGAGTCCTCGCCGCCGGTGTAGGGACGGCGGTCGAACCAGCCGTAACAGGCGTCGATCTCGAAGCCGGCCTGTTCGAGCAGGCCGGCCCACTGGGCGGTCGGGAGCCACGTCAGGCAAAGCGTCGTCTCCGCTCCGTGGCCGCGCACGTCCAGCGTCAGTCGCCGTGCGCCGTCGTCCCAGGTCGCCCGCTCCCAGATTCCCGGTTCCCGCTCGATCCACCGGCCGTGCGTCTCCGCGATGTCGTCCGGCGAAGGCGAGAAGACGTCGAACGCGAGCCGCCCACCGGGCACGAGCAGGTCGTGCGCGGCGCGCAGCGCGTCCACGCGTTCCCCCTCGTCGTCGGGCAGGTGCAGGTACGCGCGGAAGGGGCACGTGACGAGCGCGACTCGCTCGGTCACCGGCGGCTGCCTGAAGTCGCCTACTCGGAGGTCGAGGCGGTCGAAGACGCCCGCCGCCTCGGCACGTCTTCGGCAGACGTCGAGCATGCCCGGCGAGCGGTCGACACCGATCACGGAGATCCCGGCAGAGGCGACGGGCACGGCGATCCTGCCCGTGCCGACGCCGAGCTCGACGACGGGCGTGGACGGGTCGACGCCGGCGCGGCCGGCCGCCTTCTGCGACTCCTCGACGTAGAAGGCGACGTCCTCGACCACGCTGCGGCTCCATGGGTCGTAGAGCGCCGCGATCCGGTCGTACTCGCTCGTCGCAGCCGGCTCGTGCCGCGCGTGCCCGCCGCGAGTCTCGTCCGCCCCCTCGGCCCCGTTCTCGCCGGCGGTGGGTAGGTCGTCACGCATCCGCCACGATCCGGTCACACGCGTGTTTCATGTCGACGCCTATGCTCGCAGTGGGGAGGAGGCTGGGAGCACCTGCGCAGCACGGAGCGCAGGGCCGATTCGGACGCCGCGTCGGCGCGAGGACGGCCGAAAAGACCGGGCAGAACCCGGTGATACAGTCGCTCGATGGACGCGACGTCGCTCGAAACCGAGGCGCTGGCCGCGATCTCGGGCGCCTCGAGCGCCGTCGAGCTGGAGGAGGCCCGCGTCCACTACCTCGGCCGGAAGAGCGAGCTGGCACAGGCGCTCCGAGCGGTGCGCGACCGGGAGACCGGAATGCTGCTGAACGGCGTCCGCGACGCGCTGGAAGCCGCCGTCACCGAGCGGCGGGACGCACTCGAGAGCGCCGAGCTCGAACGTGCGCTCGCAGAGGAAGCCGTCGACGTCACGCTCCCCGGCGACGAGCTTCCGCTCGGCCACCTGCACCCGATCACGCAGGCCCGCCGCCAGATCGAGGATGCATTCGTCGGCCTGGGCTACGAGGTACGGGACGACCGCGAGGTCGAGACGGTCGAGTACAACTTCGACAAGCTCGCGTTCGACCAGTGGCACCCCGCCCGGTCGCCGAGGGCGACCTTCTTCTTCGACGACGAGCGGCTGCTGCGCACGGAGACCTCGCCGTCCCAGATCCACGCGCTGGAGGAGCGGGAGCCGCCGATCTACATGGTCTCGATCGGCCGCTGCTACCGCCGTGACGCGATCGACGCGACCCACTACCCGATCTTCCACCAGTTCGAGGGCCTCGCCGTCGACCGCGGACTGACGCTTGCCGACCTCAAGGGCACGCTCCTGCACGTGATGCGGGCGATCTTCGGCCCGAACCGGCGGGTCCGGTTCCGCACTCACTACTTCCCGTTCACGGAGCCGTCGATGGAGCCCGACGTCTCGTGCGGGATCTGCGACGGCGCCGGCTGCCGCACCTGCAGGCACTCCGGCTGGCTCGAGATGGGCGGCTCCGGGATGGTCGACCCGCGCGTCTTCGCAAACGTCGGGGTCGACCCGGACGTCTGGTCCGGGTTCGCCTTCGGATGCGGCATCGAGCGTGTCGCCCAGCTCGAGTACGACATCCCGGACATCAGGCCGCTCTGGGACGGCGACCTGCGCGTCCTGGCGCAGTTCTGATGCGCGTTCCCGTCTCCTGGCTCGCCGACTACGTCGAGCTCGAGATGCCGCTCGAGGAGCTCGCCTCGCGGCTCTCGATCTCGGCCGCGGAGGTCGAAGGCATCGAGCGCCGCGGCGTGCCGGACACCGACGGGAACCTCGGCCGCTTCCTCGTCGGCAGGGTGGTGGAGGCGGCCAAGCACCCGAACGCCGACCGGCTCCAGCTCTGCCGCGTCGACGTCGGCGAGCCGGAGCCGCGCCAGATCGTCTGCGGCGCCTGGAACTTCGGCGCCGGCGCGACGGTCGCGGTTGCCCTTCCCGGTGCCGTGCTTCCGAACGGGCTCGAGCTGGAGCGCCGCAAGGTACGCGGTGAGCTCTCCGACGGCATGATCCTCGCCGAGGACGAGGTCGAGCTCGGCTCCGACCACTCCGGGATCATGCTCCTCCCGGAGAGCGAGCCCGGGACACCGCTCTGCGACGTGCTCCCGCTGCGCGCCGACGTGCTCCTCGTGGAGCCGACCGGGAACCGCCCCGACCTGCTCGCGGTGTACGGGCTCGCCCGGGAGGTCGCGGCGCTGTACGACCTCGAGCTGGCGCCGTTCCCCGGCCTCGAGCCCACGCGCGAAGGAGACGAGCAGATCGACATCGAGATTGCCGACCTCGAAGGGTGCCCGCGCTACGTCGCGCGGCTCTTCCGCGAGGTGAAGGTCGGCCCGTCGCCCCTCTGGCTGAAGGCCCGGCTGGCGGCAGCCGGAATGCGGCCGATCTCGAACGTCGTCGACGTGACCAACTACGTGATGGCCGCGCTCGGGAACCCTTTGCACGCCTTCGACTTCGACCGCCTGCACGGCGGCAAAGTCATCGTGCGGCGGGCGTCGGCCGGCGAGACGCTGCGGACCCTGGACGGCGTCGACCGCAGGCTCGTGAGCGGCGACCTCGTGATCGCCGACGCGGGCCGGGCGGTTGCGCTCGCGGGGATCATGGGCGGCGAGGAGACGGAGATCGGCGACGAGACCACCACCGTCCTGCTGGAGGCCGCGAACTTCGAGCCGACCGGCATCTTCCGGAGCTCCGAGCGGCTGCGGCTCCGCACGGAGGGCTCGAACCGGTGGGAGAAGGGGGTCGATCCGCACCTCGCGCGGCCCGCCGCGGTCCTGGCCACGCAGCTGATCGTCGAGACCGCCGGGGCACGTTGGGTGGGGCACACCGACGTGCAGGGCGACCTCCCCGCCCGACCCGCGATCTCCTACCGCGCACCCCGCGCCGATGAGGTCATCGGCCTCGAAACGCCGGCCGACGACCAGCGCGCGCTTCTCGGCCGGCTCGGCTTCGAGTTGCGCGGCGAGGATGTGGTGACGCCGACCTGGCGCGCCCGCGACGTCCTTCGCGAGATCGACGTGGTCGAGGAGGTCGCGCGCTTCAGGATGGACGACGTCCCGTTCACGCTTCCCGCCCGCCGTGCGATGTTCGGCGCGCTCACCCCGCTCCAGCGCCTCTCGCGCAGGGCCGCCGACGTGCTCGCCGGGCTCGGGCTCGCCGAGACGTACACGCCTTCGCTGAGGCCGGACGACCCCGACCCGAACGCCTGGCGTCTGCCCGAGCCGATCTCGGTGGAGCTCGCCGTCCTGCGCACCCGCCTGGTCCCGAGCCTCGTCGACGCAGTCCGCCGCAACGTCGAGCACGGCGTTCACTCGTTCGGCCTGTTCGAGCTCGCGCACGTGTACCCGCCGGGTGAGCCGTTGCCGGACGAGCGGCGGCACGTGGCGGCAATCGTCGAGGGCGGGTGGAGCCGGGCCAGAGGCGTGGTCGAGGCTCTCCACTCGGCGCTGCGCGTCGAGGGGCGGTTCGAGCGGGCTTCCGACGACCTGCTCCATCCGGGGAAGGCGGCATCGACCGGCGCCGGGATCGTGGGCGAGCTGCATCCGGCCCTGCTCGCCGGGGCGTGGGGCGTGTTCGAGCTCGACCTGGACGTGCTGCTCGAAGCGGCGCGCGAGCCGGTCTACGAGGACGTGATCAGCTACCCGCCGGCCCGCGAGGATCTCGCGTTCGCCGTCGCCGAGGAGGTGAGCGCCGGCGAGCTCGTCGAGGCAGCGCGGGCAGCCGTCGGCCCCGAGCTGCGGGAGATGCGGCCGTTCGACGTCTACCGGGGCGAGCAGGTGGGAGCCGGGCGCAAGTCGATCGCCTTCGGGGTCACGTTCCAGTCGGCCGAGCGGACGCTCTCGGACGAGGACGCGGCCAAGCTGCGTGCGCTGATCGTGCAGGCGCTCGCGGAGCGGTTCGGCGCGGAGCTGCGCGGAGGATGAATCCGGTCCGGCGGAAGCTGCGTATCGATCGGGCGATGGGGATGCGAGTCGTACTAGGCGCCGCCACCGTCGCCGCCGTGCTCGGCGCGGCGGGCGGTGCCGACGCCCAGAGCCAGACGCTGACGGGCGTCGTCGGCCCCGGGTTCACGATCAGGCTGACCGATTCGACGGGCGCCGCGGTCAAGCATCTCGACCCCGGCACCTACACGATCCAGGTCCAGGACCTGTCCGACCAGCACAACTTCCACCTGACCGGGCCCGGCGTCGACCAGGCCACCGACGTGGAGACGACCGGGACGGTCACCTGGACCGTGACGTTCACCGACGGCTCGTACCACTTCCAGTGCGATCCGCACCACACGACGATGTTCGGGAACTTCACGGTCGGCAACGCGCCGCCGCCGCCGGCGCCCAAGCCGCCGGCGGCCAAGCCCACACAGCTGGCGGCTTCGGTCGGGCCGGGCAAGCGCATCGCGCTCACGCGCCTCGGTGCCAAGCTGCGGGTCGCCTCCCTTTCGGCGGGTGCCGTCGTCATCCGCGTCGGCGACCGCTCGGCGACCGACAACTTCCACCTGATCGGGCCGGGCGTCAACCGCGCAACGACCAAGGCCGGCAAGACGACCGTGACGTGGCGGCTGACGCTCAAGCGCGGGCTCTACGCCTATCGCTCCGACGCGACTCCGAGCCTCAAGGGCTCGCTCCGCGTGCGCTAGCGCGAGCGTCGGCGCACGATCGCGACGAGCGCACCTGCTGCAAGCACGGCTCCGGCCACATAGGGCAGCTTCCGCTTCAGCTCGTCGACCTCCGTGCGCAGGCCCTGCAATGCGTTGCCGAGCTGCTCGCGCTCTGCGGCGATCTCCTGCCTCAGCTGGTCGGTCGAGCTAGGCGGAGGCACGCGACCTCACGGTCTCTCCCGTCAGGCGGACTTCCTCGATCGCGGCCTCGGGAACCGGCGGTGACCCGGCGCGGATCGAGCGGCTGGCGACGAGCAGCAGGACGACGATGATCAGGAGCAGCACCCCGCCGACGATCAGGAGCGCCGCCCACCAGGGCACCACGAGCGCGAGACCCGCAGCGCCGCCCGCGAGCAGGAAGCCGATCGCGTACACCAGCAGGACGAGCGCGAGCCCGGCCAGGCCGGCGCCGATGCCGATCTTGACGAGCTTCTGCTTGATCTCGGCCTGGGCGAGTTGGGCCTGTAGGCGGTACACCGACTTCGCCCGCCCGACGACCTCCTTGGCGCTCCCCACCAGCCCGCGCCTTGCCTGTGTAGCAGACACGCCCGGGACCTTACCGAAGGCTTGGGTCCCCCAAACCTCGGCGACTCAGGGCCGCGCGCTCAGACGGCCTTGCCGCCGACGTACCAGACCGGCCCCTGGGTGCCGACCGGCTTGCTGTCGGACAGCACGCGCAGGATGCTCAGTGTCCCACGGATGCCGCGCTCGTCGAGGCGCGCCAGGCTTCTCCGGGTCATCCCCGGTGAGGCCCCGTAGCCGAACGTCCGGGCGCAACGGAACCGGAACCCGGTGGCCGGGCCGTAACGGAGCGGATTGATCGGCGCGAGGGCCAGTGCCGCGGGATCCAGGTGGTCGCTCGAGGTCAGATCGAGCTGCGCGTACAGGTCGCTCCAGTCCTCCGGCAGGCTCGCGGTCAGCGCGGCCCACGTCTCCGCGAGCGGCACCTCCTCCGCCGCCGGAGCGGCGCGCAGATGGGCGGCCGGAGCGATTTCGTCGGCCCCGACCAGCTCGAGTGTGCCGCGGATCCGCTCGAGGTCCAGACGCCGAAGGGCACGTGCGACCGCCGCGGGCGAGCTCCCGTGACCGCCGCGTGCAGCCTCGAACCTGAGCGTCTCGCCGGCGCGTCCGGGAGCGAGTGGACCGAGCAGCGCCGCGGCCCTGTCGAGCCGCTGCGGATTCGTCGGCGTCAGCCCCAATCGGACGTGCGCCCAGCCGCTCGGCAGCTTCGCCTGGATCATTCGCCACTGGCGGCCGAGCGAGACGACGGGCACGCCGCGCAGCATAGACTCAGGTCACCGTGGCCAAGGTCGAGAGCAAGCGGGGAACGCTCTCCGAGGAACGCCTGCGCGACTTCCTCAGAGAGATGCTCCTCATCCGGCACGTCGAGGAGAAGGTCGAGGAGCGGTTCCGCGCCGGAGAGCTGCCGGGCTTCCTCCACGTCGCGATCGGCCAGGAGTCGGTCGCGGTCGGCGTCTGCCAGGCGATGGAGGACGGCGACGTCTTCGCTTCGACACACCGCGCCCACGCGCACACGCTCGCGCGCGGCACTCATCCGAACGAGCTGATGGCGGAGCTCTACGGGAAGATCGAGGGCTGCTCGCACGGCTACGGCGGCTCGATGCACCTCTACGACGTGGAGCGCGGGAACCTCGGCGCGAACGCGGTCGTCGGCGGCGGCCTCCCGGCGATCACCGGGGCCGCGCTGGCGTTCAAGCTGCGCGGCGAGCCCCGCGTCTCCGTCGCCTTCTTCGGCGACGGCGCCACCAACATCGGCACGTTCCACGAGTCGCTCAACCTCGCGTCGCTGTGGAAGGTGCCCGCCGTCTTCGTCCTCGAGAACAACCACTGGGCCGAGTCGACGCCGGCCAAGCAGCAGCTGCCGATCTCCGACCTGGAGAAGCGCGCGGTCGCCTATGGGATGCACTCGGCCAAGGTCGACGGGCAGGACGTCGAGGCCGTGTTCAAGGCAGCCCGGCGCGCGCTCGACTACGCCCGGAGCGGGAAGGGGCCTGTCTTCCTCGTCTGCGAGACGTACCGGCTCGTCGGACACTTCGTCGGCGACGCGCAGGTGTACCGGCCGAAGGGCGAGCAGGCCGAGCTCCGGGAGACCCAGGACCCGATCACGAAGCTGCGCGAGAAGCTGGGTCTGTCGGACGACGAGTTCGAGGGGATGGATGCCGAGGCGCTCGGGATCGCGGAGGCGGCGGTCGAGTTCGCGAAAGGGGGCACCGATCCCAGACCTGAAGACGCCTTGAAGAACGTGTACGCCTGATGCCTGAGCTGACCTACCGCGAGGCCGTCCGCGACGCTCTCTCGCGCGCCATGCGCGACGACGACGACGTCTTCATCATGGGCGAGGACATCGCCGAGATGGGCGGCTCGATGGGCGTCACCCAGGGGATGCTCGCCGAGTTCGGGCCCGACCGCGTGCGCAACACGCCGATCTCCGAGATGGCGCTCGTCGGAGCCGGGATCGGCGCCGCGATGCAGGGGATGAGGCCGGTGGTCGAGATCATGTACGAGGACTTCACCACCCTCGCGATGGAGCAGATCGTCAACCAGGCGGCCAAGCATCGGTACATGTCCGGCGGACAGGTGAAGGTGCCGCTGACGATCCGGACGCAGGGTGGCGCCGGCTGGTCGCCCGGCGCGCAGCACGCGCAGCAGCTCGAGGCCTGGTTCGTTCACGTCCCGGGGCTGAAGGTCGTCTTCGCCTCGACGCCGTCGGACGTCCGCGGCCTGCTCTGGTCGTCGATCTACGACGACAACACTGTCCTCTTCTTCGAGCACCGGACGCTCTACCCGATCAAGGAGGACGTGTCCGAGGAGCTCGAGCCGATCCCCCTCGGCCGCGCCCGTGTGCATCGCGAGGGCGAGGACGTGACCGTGATCGCCACCGGCAGGCTCGTGCACGAGGCGCTGACCGCCGCGGCGGAGGTGGAGAAGGAGGGCGTCTCGGTCGAGGTCGTCGACCCCCGCACGCTCCAGCCCCTGGACGAGGACACGCTCGTCGCGTCCGTGAAGAAGACGAACCGGTGCGTGGTCGCGCACGAGGCGGTCGTCCGCGGCGGGTTCGGCGCAGAGGTGGCCGCGGTGGTCCAGCACCAGGCGTTCGACTGGCTGGACGCGCCGATCGAGCGCGTCGGTTCCAAGTTCACGCCGATCCCGTTCGCGCCGGTGATGGAGAACTTCGTCGTCCCGGACGCCGCCGACGTGCTGGAGGCGATCCACAGGACGGTGCAACGCGATGGCTGATCAGGTCACGCTGCCCAGGCTCGGCCAGGGCATGGAGTCGGGGACGATCGTCCGCTGGCTGAAATCGGAGGGCGATCGGGTGCAGAAGGGCGAGCCGCTGTACGAGCTCGACACCGACAAGGTCACGCAGGAGGTGGAGGCCGACGTCGGCGGCGTCCTCTTGAAGATCCTCGTCAACGAGGGCGAGGTGCCGGTCGGGACGCCCGTCGCGTTCCTGGGGGAGGCCGGGGAGGACCTGCCGGAGGTCGAGGCGGCCGCAGAGCCCGA
The DNA here is from genome assembly GCA_963775695.1 of uncultured Actinomycetes bacterium. Classification (GTDB taxonomy): domain Bacteria; phylum Actinomycetota; class Thermoleophilia; order Gaiellales; family Gaiellaceae; genus DATBLE01. Next base: position 68,834 of record CAVZJU010000002.1, read on the forward strand.
GGCGGTCTCTGCGGCGACAGGCCCCGAGCAGGCGCAGCGCGCCCCGGAGCGGCCCGATGGATCTGCCCCTTCGCAGGCCGTGCCGGAGGTCGAGGCGCAAGAGGCGGTTGCTGCCGACGGCGGCCGCATCAAGGCCTCGCCCCTGGCTCGCCGGATCGCCCGCGAGCGAGGGATCGACCTGGCCTCCGTGAGCGGCACCGGGCCCGAGGGCCGCATCGTCGCCGAGGACGTCGAGCGGGCGGACGTCGCCGGGCCGCGGAGAGCGCCGGCGCGGCCGGCCGGGGCGGGCGAGGTCGAGCGCGTCGAGCTGACCTCGCTGCGCAGGACCGTCGGGCGGCGGATGACCGAGGCGTGGGCGGCGCCCGCTTTCCAGATCGTCATGTCCGCGGACATGACCCGCGCGCAGCAGCTGCGCGCGCGCCTGGTCGAGCGGCACCCGGACGAGCGCCCGACCGTGACCGATGTGCTCACCAAGGTCTGCGCCGCGGCGCTGATGCGCCACCGGGCCGTCAACGCGCTCTACGCGGGCGACGCCGTCGAGCTGCATCCGTCCGCGAACATCGGCATCGCCGTCGCCACCGACCGCGGCCTGCTCGTCCCGGTCATCCCCCGCTGCGAGGCGCTGACGGTCGCCGGGATCGCCGCTGCCCGCGCCGACCTCGTCGCCCGAGCGCGCGACGGCAAGCTGCAGGCCGCCGATCTCGAGGGCGGCACCTTCACCATCTCCAATCTCGGCATGTACGGGGTGGAGCAGTTCGTCGCCGTGCTCAACCCACCCCAGGCGGCGATCCTGGCAGTCGGGGCGATCGAGGACCGCCCGGTCGCCCGCGACGGCGAGGTCGTCGCCCGGCCGACGATGACGTTGACCCTCACCTGCGACCACCGCACGATCGACGGCGCAACCGCGGCCGACTTCCTCCGGACGGTCAAGGAGTTCCTGGAGGAGCCGGGCCTGGCGCTGTAGAAACGTGACCGCATGAGCGTCTGGTACCGCGTGCGGGACATGGCCGCCGCGCTGGCGTTCTACCGGGACGTGCTCGGGTTCGAGGAGCGCTACGCGGACGAGGACGGCCGCTGGGCGCGGCTGCGGCGGGACGACATGGAGATCGCGCTCTGGGAGGCGCAGGGCGACGAGGGCGGCGTCGCCTCGATCGCGGTTCCCGACCTGCGCGCGGAGGTCGACCGGCTGCGCGACCGCGGCGTCGAGGTCGGCGTCATCCTCGAGCTGCACGGCCAGCTGCGGATCGTCGACGTCTTCGACCCGGACGGCAATCGAATCCAACTCACGGAGGAAGTCGAACAACAGACATGATCAGGCCGGCCGGGGCGCAGGACCTGCCGTTCCTCAGGGACATGCTCCGCCACGCCTACTACGCGCGCTGGGGCACCGAGGCGGACGTGCCTCTCGAGCGGTACGTGTCCGGCTGGGGCCGCCGCGGCGACGACGCGCTGGTCGCGATCGACGAGTTCCAGCCGGTTGGCGCCGCCTGGTACCGCCTCTTCGAGGCCGCCGAGCCGGGGTACGGCTTCGTCGACGAGGAGACGCCCGAGCTGACGATCGCGATCGTGCCCAGCCGTCGCGGCAAGGGCCTCGGCGAGGAGCTCCTCACCTCGCTCCTCGATCGGGCCCGAACGGCGGGTTACGCCCGGATCAGTCTCAGCGTGGAGCCGGACAACCCCGCAATCCGCCTGTACGAGCAGCACGGCTTCGCCAAAGTAGGAGAGCGCGCGGGTGCCACGATCATGCGCGCCGAGCTGTGACGTAGCCTTCTCGGGCCGGCCGGCTCCGGAGTACGCTTAGCGCCCCGAGGGAGGGCGTCATGCACTGCTCCGCGTGCGGAACCGACAACGAAGCCGGACGGAAGTTCTGCGGCGAGTGTGGCAGCGTGCTCACGGCCGTGTGTGGTTCGTGCGGCACCGCGAACACGCCCGGGGTCAAGTTCTGCGGCGAGTGCGGCGCGCGCCTGGGCGAGGCTTTTGCCGACCCCGCCGTCGACCACCGCCAGCCGCCTGCGGCGGAGCGCCGCCTGGTCTCGGTGCTCTTCGCCGACCTGGTCGGCTTCACGACTGCGTCCGAAGATCGCGATGCCGAGGACACCCGTGAGCTCCTCTCCCGCTACTTCGAGACTTGCCAGCGGCTCGTCTCGCTCTACGGCGGAACGGTGGAGAAGTTCATCGGCGACGCGGTCATGGCGGTCTGGGGAACACCGGTCGCGAACGAGGACGACGCCGAGCGGGCCGTGCGGACCGCCCTCGACCTCGTCGCGGCGGTCCCGGAACACGCACCCGGCCTGACGGCGCGCGCGGGCGTGCTGACCGGCGAGGCGGCGGTGACCCTGGGCGCGGAGGGCCACGGCATGGTTGCCGGCGACCTGGTCAATACCGCCTCCCGGATCCAGTCGGCGGCCGAGCCGGGGACCGTCCTGGTCGGCGAGGCGACAAGACGGGCGACCGAGGCCGCGATCGCCTACGAGCCCGCCGGCGAGCACGAGCTGAAAGGCAAGGCCGAGCCGGTCGCGGTCTACCGGGCGCTCCGGGTCACGGCGAACCGCGGCGGCGCTCAGAAGTCGGTCGGGCTCGAGCCGCCGTTCGTCGGGCGCGACCGCGAGATGCGCCTGGTCAAGGAGCTGTTCCACGCTTCCGCCGAGGAGGGCAAGGCGCAGCTGGTCTCGGTCGTCGGCATCGCCGGCATCGGGAAGTCGCGGCTCGCCTGGGAGTTCGAGAAGTACGTCGACGGGCTTGCTGACAACTTCTGGTGGCACCGCGGGCGCTGCCTTGCCTACGGTGACGGTGTCGCCTACTGGGCGCTGGCCGAGATGGTGCGGATGCGTGCCGGGATCGTCGAGGAGGAGGACCCGGAGTCTGCGGTCGCCAAGCTACGGGCCTCGATCCAGGAGCACGTGCCCGACCCGGAGGAGCAGGAGTGGCTCGAGCCCCGGCTCGCGCACCTGCTCGGGCTGGCCGAGCGGACCGCGCCCGATCGGGAGGATCTCTTCTCAGCCTGGCGCCTCTTCTTCGAGCGCCTCGCCGAGCAAGGCCCGGCGGTGCTCCTCTTCGAGGATCTCCAGTGGGCCGACGCCGGCCTGCTCGACTTCGTCGAGTACCTGCTCGAGTGGTCGCGGAACCATCCGCTCTACGTGCTCGCGCTTGCGCGGCCCGAGCTCGTCGAGCGCCGGTCCGGCTTCGGCGCCGGCGGCCGCAATGCCACCACCCTGTCGCTGGAGCCGCTGTCGGAGCGGGCGATGGAGCAACTGCTCGACGGGTTCGTCCCGGGTCTGCCCGGCGAGCTGCGCGCTCAGATCCTCGACCGGGCCGAGGGTGTCCCGCTCTACGCGGTCGAGACGGTACGGATGCTGCTGGACCGCGGCCTCTTGGCCCGCGAGGGCGACGTGTACCGACCGACGGGCGAGGTCGGCTCCCTGGACGTGCCGGAGACGCTGCACGCGCTGGTCGCCGCCCGCCTCGACGGTCTGAGCCCGGAGGAGCGGCGCCTGCTCCAGGACGCCTCGGTGCTGGGGAAGTCGTTCACGAAGGCCGGGCTGGCCGCGCTCTCGGGACGTGACGCGGCGGAGCTCGAGCCGCTGGTCACCTCGCTCGTCCGCAAGGAAGTGCTCTCCGTGCAGGCGGACCCCCGCTCGCCCGAGCGCGGCCAATACAGCTTCCTGCAGGACCTGCTCAAGCGAGTGGCGTACGAGACCCTTGCGAGGGCCGAGCGGAAGGTGCGCCATCTGGCCGCGGCCGCCCATCTCTCGCAGGCGTTTGGCGCCGGAGAGCAGGAGATCGTCGAGGTGATCGCAGCGCATTATCTCGACGCCTACCAGGCCGCGCCCGACGCCGAAGACGCGCAGGAGATCAAGGCCAGCGCCCAGGAGATGCTCGCCCGTGCCGGCGAGCGAGCCGCCTCGCTCGCCGCGAACGACGAGGCGCAGCACTACTTCGAGCGGGCGGCCGAGCTCAGCGACGACCCTCTGGTCGAGGCGGAGCTCCACGAGCGGGCGGGCGCGACCGCGTGGTCTGCAGGACGACTGGAGCAGGCCCAGCATCACCTCGAGCGTGCTCTCGATCTGTACGAGAGTGAAGGACGGACTCACCCGGCGGCGCGAGTCTCGGCCCGGCTCGGCGAGGTCCAGTGGCGGACCAGCCAGCTCGACCAGGCGCTCGAGCGCATGGAGAAGGCCTTCCAGGTGCTGGCCGCGGACGAGCCCGACGCCGACCTCGCCACGATGGCGGCTGAGCTCGGTCGCCTGCACTTCTTCAAGGGCGAGATCGACCTGGCCGCCGAGCGCACCGACACGGCCGTCGACGTCGCAGAGTCTCTGTGGCTCCCGGAGACCCTCTCGCAGGCGCTGAACACCCAGGGCCTGATCGCCAGCTTCAACGGCCGGAGCGAGCAGGCGTTGGCGCTCTTCAAGCACGCGCTCGAGCTGGCGCTCGAGCACGATCTCGGCACTGCGGCGCTGCGCGCCTACAACAACACAGCCGACGAGCTGGAGCGCCGCGACCGCTACGACGACGCGATCGAGCTGTCCCGGCGGGGCCTCGCGTTGGCCCGAAAGACCGGCGACCGGACGATGGAGTGGTACCTGCTCGGTGAGCTCAGCATCTGTTACCTGCGAACGGGCCAGTGGAGCGAGGCGCTCGAGGTCGCCGGGGAGGCCCCGGAGAACGGATACGCGGAGTTCGGGCTCGGTGTCGGGACCTCGCAGGTCGAGATCGCGGTGGCCCGCGGCGATGCCGCCGAGGGGGAGCGCGTACTGTCCCTCCTGGCGCACTACCGGGAGTCGGCCGACGTCCAGGACCGGGCGGCGTACTACGTGCTCGAGGCCATGCTGCGCCGCTCCGTCGGCGACAACGAGGGGGCACTGGCGGCCTGCGAAGAGGCGCTCGCGTCGCTCGAGATGCTCGGCTTCGGGATTTCGGGCGACGCCAAGCTTTCGCTGGGTGAGGGGCTCGAGTCGGCGCTCGCGCTCGGGAGGCTCGACAAGGTCGAGGAGTTGCTCGGCCGCATCGACGGGATCCCGCCCGGCAAGCGACCTGCGCTCCTGCGGGCCCAGAGCGCCCGCTTCCGGGCCCGCCTCTGCGCGGCGCGTGGCGACGACGCCTCGGTCGAGCAGGGCTTCAAGACCGCCGGCGGCATCTTCCGCGAGCACAGCCTGGTCTTCTTCGTCGCGGTTACCGAGCTGGAGCACGCGGAGTGGCTGCTCGCCCAGGGTCGAAGCGACGGGGCCGAGCCGTTGCTGGCGGAGGCGCGGGAGATCTTCGAGAGGCTCGAGGCGACGTCGTGGCTTGCCCGCTGCGACGGTCTTGCACCCGCCCGGGCCGAGAGCGTCAGCGTCTAGGATCGAGGACATGGAATGCGACGTCGCCGTCCTCGGAGGCGGCCCGGGCGGCTACACCGCCGCAATCCGCGCCGCGCAGCTCGGCGCCAGGGCCGTCTGCGTCGAGCAGGAGCCCGAGCTGGGCGGGACGTGCCTGCGCGTCGGCTGCATCCCGACGAAGGCGTGGGTGCAGACCGCGTTCGCGCTGAAGGAGGCCGAGGAGAGCTTCGCCAAGTTCGGAGTCGACGTCGGCCGGGCGACGCTCGACCTGCCGAAGGCGAACGAGTGGAAGGCCGGGGTGGTCAAGCAGATGACCAGCGGCGTGGCGTCCCTGTTCAAGGCGAACGGGGTGGAGTGGGTGAAGGGCACCGGCCGCTTCGCCGGCGCGAACAGGATCGCGGTCGAGGGCGGCGAGGACGTCACCTTCAAGAGCGCGATCGTCGCCACCGGCTCGTACCCGATGCGACCGCCGATCGAGGGGCTCGACTCACGGTTGTGCGTCGACTCGACGGGGCTGCTCGCACAGGAGCGCGTGCCGAAGCGCCTGGTCGTGCTCGGCGGCGGGATCATCGGCTGCGAGTTCGCCTCGATCCTCCGGCGCTTCGGCTCCGAGGTGACGATCGTCGAGATGCTGCCGAGCCTGATCCCGATGGAGGACGCGGATGCCGCGAAGGAGCTGGCCAAGCAGTTCGGCAAGCGCGGAATCGCACTCGAGCTCGAGCAGCAGTGCACGAAGGTCAAGGAGCGCGACGGGGCCCTGTCCGTGCATTACGGCGACGGCAAGAAGGTCGAGGCCGACCTGATGCTCGTCGCGGTCGGGCGCGCGCCACTGGTCGAGGGGCTCGGCCTCGAGGAGCTGGGCGTGCAGGTCGACCGCAAGGCGGGCATCGGCACCGACGAGCACCGGCGGACAGCCGTTCCGCACATCTACGCGGTCGGCGACTGCGCCGGCTACTGGCAGCTCGCCCACACCGCGTTCCGCGAGGGCGAGGTGGCAGCCGAGAACGCGCTCGGTCACGAAGCGGTTGTCGACCCGCGCGGGGTGCCGCGTCCGATCTACACCGACCCGGAGGTGGCCGCCGTCGGTCTGACCGAGGCGCAGGCGCGCGAGCAGTACGGGGACGAGGTCGCAGTCGGGACGTTCCCGTGGGTCGCGAACGCGCGCGCGGTCATGCAGGACGCCACCGTCGGTTGGGTGAAGTCGATCCACGAGACCCGCTACGGCGAGCTGCTCGGCCTCGTCATGGTCGGACCGCACGTGACCGACCTGATCGAGGCTGGGGTCGTCGCCCTCGACGCCGAGGCGACCGTCGAGACCGTCGCCGACGGAATCGCGCCACATCCGACGCTGTCCGAGGCGATCAAGGAAGCCGGGCTGGTCGCGCTCGGCCGCCCGATCCACCTGCCGCCGAAACGCAAGGTTCCGGCGAACGCCTGAGAGGGAAAGGGAGTGCGATGAGCATCGTCAACCGGCGCAACGCGATGATCGGCTGGGCCACCTGGACGCTGGTAAAGCGAACGGCGGCGCTGAAAGCGAAGCGGGCCGCGCCTGCGCCTTCCGATGACAGCAGCTCGAAGGGCAAGAAGGCCGTGAAGGCGGGCGCCGCGGTCGCCGCAGCAGCCGGCCTGGTCCTCTTCTGGCGCGCCAAGAAGCGCGACAGCACCGACCACGACAGCCTCGCCTCCGAGGGGTTGGACGCCGGCGAGGCCGGCCCTCCCACCGACTACTAGGAGCGCCGACAGGGACGGGCCGTGCCGGTCGGAGCCGGCGCAGGTGCGGTCCTGACCCGGTAGTACGATGGCCGTCCGGTGTCCGAGGCGCCCTTCGTCCATCTGCACGTCCACTCCGAGTACTCGATCCTGGACGGCGCCTGCCGGATCCCGGCGCTGGCCGCGCGCGCGGCCGAGCTGGAGATGCCGGCGGTCACGCTCACCGACCACGGCTCGCTCGCCGGCGCGGTCGAGCTGCACCGCGAGGCGAAGAATCAGGGGATCAAACCGGTCGTCGGCTGCGAGCTCTACGTCGCCGACGACCGCACGCGCCAGGAGAAGGGCTATGCGCACCTGACCGTCCTGGCCGAGTCGAACGAGGGGTACGCGAACCTGATCAAGCTCTCCTCGCTCGGCTACCTGGAGGGCTACTACTACAAGCCGCGTGTCGACTGGGAGCTGCTCGAGCGCCACGCGCAGGGGCTGGTCGTGCTCTCGGGCTGCCTGTCCGGCCGGGTCTCCAAGGCGCTCGAGGAGTCGAGGCCGCAGGACGCCGCCGCCGACCTCGACCGGCTGGTCCAGATCTTCGGCCGCGACTCGACGTACGTCGAGATCCAGAACGCCGGCCTCGAGGCGCAGCAGCGGATCAACCCGCAGCTGGCCAGGCTCGCCGAGACGACCGGCCTGCCCCTCGTCGCCACCGGCGACGTCCACTACCTGATGCACGACGACGCGCGCGCCCACGAGGCCCTGCTCTGCATCCAGTCCGGCGACTCGCTGAAGAACCCGAATCACTGGCGCTTCGACACTGACCAGTTCTACTTCAAGACGCCGGCCGAGATGGCGGAGGACTTCGCCGCGTACCCCGATGCGCTGCGGCGGACGCTGGAGGTGGCCGAGCGCTGCAACGTCGAGATCGAGCTGGGACGGATCCTGCTGCCGCGCTATCCGGTGCCGGACGGGCGGGACGCGTTCGAGTACCTCGCCGAGCTGTGCGAGGCCGGGCTCGCCGAGCGGTACGAGCAGGTCACGCCCGAGCTGCGCGAGCGGCTCCACTTCGAGCTGAAGACCGTGCGCGAGATGGGCTTCGCGGACTACTTCCTGATCGTCTGGGACTTCATCCGCTTCGCCCGCGAGAACGGCGTCAGCGTCGGGCCCGGCCGAGGCTCGGCAGCCGGCTCGCTCGCCGCCTACTGCCTGAAGATCACCGACGTCGACCCGATGCACTACGGGCTGCTGTTCGAGCGCTTCCTCAACCCGGCCCGAAAAGACCTGCCGGATATGGACATCGACTTCTCGGTCGCGGGCCGGGACCGCGTGATCAACTACGTCACGGAGAAGTACGGCCGCGACCGGGTCGCTCAGATCATCACGTTCTCGACGATGATGGCGCGCGCTGCCGTGCGGGATGCCGGGCGCGTGCTCGAGGTGCCCTACGGGACCGTCGACAAGATCGCGAAGATGATCCCGGAAGGGCCGAAGGTCTACCTGGACGAGAGCATGAAGCCAGGCCAGGAGCTACGTACGGCCTACGACAACGATCCGGTGGTCAAGGAGATCGTCGACCTGGCGACGCCGCTCGAAGGCCTCGTGCGGGCCGACTCGATCCACGCGGCGGGGGTCGTCATCTCCGACCGGCCTCTCGTCGACATCGTGCCCGTGCAACAGAAGGGCGAGGGCCAGGAGATCGTCACCCAGTTCGGCATGCACGACGTGGTCGCTCTCGGTTTGCTGAAGATCGACTTCCTCGGCCTCCGCAACCTCGACGTGATCGACAAGGCGGTCGAACTCGTCGGCGATCTCGACATCCAGTCGATCCCGCTGGACGACGAGAGAACGTACGAGATGCTCCGGCGAGGCGACGCGATCGGCGTCTTCCAGTTCGAGTCGTCCGGCATGCGCGAGGCGCTACGCCAGGTGAAGCCGACCCGCTTCGACGACCTGGTCGCGCTCGTTGCGCTCTACCGTCCGGGCCCGATGCAGTACATCCCCGCCTACGCCCGGCGCAAGAACGGCCAGGACCCGGTCACGTACAGCGACCCGCGGCTCGAACCGATCACCGCCGACTCGCAGGGGATCTGCATCTACCAGGAGCAGTACATGCGGATCGCGAAGGAGATTGCCGGCTTCACCCCGGCCGAGGCCGAGACGCTCCGCTACGCGATCGGCAAGAAGGTGCACAAACTGATGGCCTCTCTCGAGGGCAAGTTCCGCGAAGGCTGCGCCGCGACGGGGACGTCGCCGACAGTCGCCGACCAGCTGTGGGCCGACATGCAGCAGTCGAAGGACTACTCGTTCAACAAGGCGCATGCCGCCTGCTACGCGCTGATCGCCTACCGCACCGCGTGGCTGCGCGCGAACCACAAGCACGAGTACATGGCGGCGCTGATCTCCTCGGTGATGAGCACGAAGGACCGCGTTCCGTTCTACGTCAACGCCTGCCAGGAGCTGGGGATCGAGGTGCTGCCGCCGGACGTGAACGCGTCCCAGGTCGACTTCGCCGTCGTCGAGGGCAAGATCAGCTTCGGACTGAACGCGGTCAAGAACGTGGGCGAGGCGGCCTGCGTGGCGATCGTCTCCGCCCGGGAGACCGGCGGCTTGTTCGAGTCGATCTGGGACTTCACCGAGCGGGTCGACCCGCAGATCGTGAACCGCCGCGCGCTCGAGTCGCTCGTCCGCTGCGGCGCGCTCGACTCGACCGGCGCCTCGCGCAAGGGGATGACAGAGGTGCTCGACCAGGCGCTCTCGTGGGGCGGCAGCGAGCACGAGGCCCGCAGCTCCGGCCAGGGTTCGATCTTCGATCTCGTCGACAAGGGAACCGAGCGGCCGCGCCACCACGCGCCCGTCCCGTCGGACGAGTACGAGAAGGGCGAGCTGCTGCGCCTGGAGAAGGAAACGCTGGGCCTGTGGATCTCCGAGCACCCGCTGGCCGAGGTCGCCGGCGAGCTCAAGCGCAAGTGTGATCGTCCACTCGCAGATCTGGAGCACTGTCGCGACGGCGAGATCGTCACGGTGGGCGGGATCGTCTCCTCGGTCAAGCAGCTGACCACGAAGAAGGGCGACCCGATGGTGTTCCTGCGGCTCGACGATCTGTCCGGAAGCGCCGAGGCGGTCGTCTTCAACTCCGTCTACGCCGCCTCCCGTGAGCTGTGCGAGGCCGACCGCGTGCTCGTCCTCAAGGGCCGGGTCGACCACAAGGAGGGCGAGTCGAAGCTGATCGCGATCGAGGTCGCCGAGTTCTCGGCCTACGTGCCGCCCGCCGAGGTGCGCCTCAAGGTCGACGCGCGCAAGGCGCCCGCGGGCGTGCTGCGCGAGCTCGGCCATGTCGTGCGGGACTACCCCGGCGAGGCCAAGGTCGTGCTCGCGCTGGACACTTCCGAAGGCCCGCGCACGCTCGAGTTCGGCCCCGAGTACCGGGTCGCGCCCGTGCCGGACTTCTACGCCGAGGTGAAGGCGCTGCTCGGCGAAGCCGCAGTGTCGTGACGCCGGCGGCGTAACCCGCAGGCTGTCGCCGGAACATCCCCGGCCCGGCGGGTGTAGAGCTGGGCGTGCTCTCACTCGCCCTGACCGCTCTTGCACTCGCGGCGCCGCTGCCCGACCTCGACCAGGCCACGCCGTTCGGCGTCTCGGTCGTGCATCGCGAAGGCCGGTCGCTGCTCGTCTTCGGTTCGGCCGTGGACAACGTCGGCGGCGGCCCGCTCGTCGTCGAGGCACACCGCGTCGGGGGCGAGATGCGGACCTGGCAGGTGATCGGCGGGCGGCGAACGGCGCTCCACGTCCGGCTCCGCTACGTCCGTTCCGAGACACATCGGCACTGGCATTTCCCGGCCTTCGAGCGGTACGACCTGCGGCGCCTCGACGGCGGCTTCGTCGGCCGCGATCGCAAGACCGGCTTCTGCCTCCGCGACGCGTACGAGACGCAGGCCCTGAACCGTCCGCCCGTGTGGACGAGCGAGTGCGCGCGAGGCCGACCGCGAGCCGCGGCGGTCCGGCAGGGGATCTCTCCGGGCTTCGGCGACGACTACGTCCCGCTGAAGGAGGGCCAGTCGATCGACGTCACCGGCCTCGGCGGCCGGTTCGTGCTCGTGCACCGCGCCAATCCAGACCGCGTTCTGCGTGAGCGTTCGTATGCGAACAACGCCGCCTCCGTGCTCCTCGAGCTGGGCGGCGGGCGCGTGACGATCCTCCGCCGCTGTCCCTCGACCGCGGCGTGTGGAACCTGATCCGCGCCGGCGGTGTATACAGGCCGACCAAGGAGGAAGGATGCGCAAGCTCAGTGTTCTGGCAGTGCTCGCGGCCCTCGTGGCGGCACCCGCCGCCCTGGCGAAGGAGCGGAACGTCACCATGACCGCCGCGGATGTGGCGCCGAAGGCCGGTCAGCCGTGGACGGCCACGCTCAGGGTCGTCGTCGACGGGACGCCGGCGCCCGGCCTGGGGCCGATGGTCCGGATCGTCGACCGGGCCGGCAGGACCGTCCACATCGCCTCGAGGCCGACCGCGAAGGCGGGGATCTACCGCGCCCGGATCGTCTTCCCGACCGCCGGCTCGTGGCGGCTGATCGCAGTCGACCGGTACAGCGGTCGGTCCTACGAGTTCAAGCGCGTGACGGTGCGGGCAGCATAAGCGGCCCGCACCTCTGGCCCTCGGCGCCGTCCGCCCGTCCGCGTCACCAACGCAGCGCTGCACGGACGCGTCAGTCGGCGAGCCCCTTCGCGCGCAGCTCGGCGACTGCCTGCGGCCGCTTCTCGAGACCTTCGAGCCCCATTCCCTCCAAGACCCGGTCCGTCTTCGTGAACTGGACGTCGCGGTAGTCGACCACCTGGACGTGGTTGCCCCAGGGATCGAGGAAGTCGTTGTCGCCGAGCATGTCGGCGCCCGCCTCTCGTGCCGAGGCGAGCGCGGCTTCGCGATCGTCGACGACCAGGCCGAGGTGGCGCGGGCCGTCCGGCGCCTGCTCGCGGCCCGCCGAGAGCGCGATGAACTGGTCGCCCAGGTCGACGAAGGCCATCGAGCCGCCGCGGCGCCCGCGCAGAGAGAGGTCGAAGATCCGTCCGTAGAAGGCGAGCGCCTCCTCCAGGTCACCGACCTCCAGCGCGACGTGGTTGATCCCGACCGCGTGGGTCACCGGGGACAGGCTAGCCGTGGCCGGTGATCTTCACGTTCGCGAGTGCCATCTCCGGAACCGGCGGACGTCGGGAGGTGTATATGCCGCAGTGGTGGGCCGGCCACAGGACGAGACGGAGCTCGTCGCCCGCGCGCGGCGGGGCGACCGCGACGCCTACGAGGAGCTCGTGCACGCATACCAGGGGATCGCTTTTCGCACTGCCTACGTCGTCGCCGGCAACGCCGCCGACGCCGAGGAGGCGGCCCAGGACGGCTTCGTCAAGGCGTACCGGGCCCTCTGGCGCTTCCGGGCCGGGGCGGACTTCAAGCCGTGGCTGCTGCGCATCGTCGCCAACGAGGCGCGCAACCGGCGCCGGTCGGCCGGCCGCCGGTCGGCACTCGCGTTGCGGGCGGCACAGGAGCCTTCCGGGGAGGCGGCCCCCTCCCCGGAGGCGACTCTCCTCGCTGCCGAGCGCCGAGAGCAGCTGCTCTCGGCGCTCAACCGGCTCGGCGAGCCGGACCGGGAGGCGATCGCCTGCCGGTACTTCCTCGACCTGTCGGAGGCCGAGACCGCCGCCGCGCTCGGCATCCGGCCGGGAACGGTCAAGTCGCGTCTCTCGCGCGCGCTCGAGCGGCTGCGTGCAGAGCTCGAGGCTGCAAGCGTCGCCGGCCAAGCCGGCGCCGCGCGGCCGGAAGACCTGGCAGAGGAGGAGCCGTGACCGAGCACGAGCTGAGAGCGCTGGCGCCGTTCGTCGACCTCCCCGACGAGCGCGAGCTCGCCCCTGCCGTCCAGGCGCGCCTCCACGGCCGTCCGCAGCGCCGGCGCACTGTGTTGGTCATCGTTGTGGTAGTGCTCGCCGCTGTCGCGCTGGCGTTCGCGGTGCCGCCCGCGCGCTCAGCGATCCTCCGGTTCTTCCATCTCCAGGGCGCGCGGATCGAGTACGTCGACCGCCTTCCCGACGTCCGAACCGCACCCCTCGACCTCGGCGTCCCGGTCTCGCCCGCCGACGCCGCGCGTACCGCAGGGTTCCGGCCGCTCGCCTCCGACCTGCTCGGCCGGCCGGACGAGGTGACCTGGGACGGAGGGCTGCTCTGGTACCGCTACGGCAGCACGCGGCTGCTCGTCTCGCAGTTCCGCGCCCGGGAGCGCATCGACCTCGTCAAGAAGGTCGTCGAGCGGGACACCATGATCACCCCGGTCACGGTCCACGGCCGGCCCGGCTACTTCATCGCCGGCGGCACGCACTTCCTCTACCTTGCGCCGGGCGGCGTCGTCCGGGAGGAACCCGTCCGACTCGGCCGCCAGGTCCTGCTCTGGCAGCACGGGCCCCTCACGCTCAGGCTGGAAGGCGATCTCACCCTGGCGCAGGCGCTCCGAATCGCGCGCTCGTTTCGGTGATCCTTTGCAGCGGTGGGACCGGGTGAGTGCGGAATAGGCCATCCGGCCCTAATCCGATTGGAGTTTCGCGCCGAACTACCGGGTACACATGACGAGCGATGAACCCCATGTCAGCTGCTGAGCTCGATATCCACGTCGAGACCGAGGCCGAGCGCATCGAGCGCTGGCGGGCCGAGGAGCTCGAGCGGGCCGGATACGACCCTGTCGACGCCGGCGAGCTCGCCGCCCGCAACGACGTCGACCTGCACCTCGCGGTCGGCCTCCTCGAGCGCGGCTGCCCGGCGGACACCGCGCTCCGCATCCTCCTCTAGCGTCCAGTTCTCGCTAGCGGCGATCCGACGGCGCGGGCAGAATCCTGCCGGTGCCGATCGTCGCCTCGATTCCCTCGCCGAGCAGCGGCGTCGTCGACCTCGGCCCGCTGCACATCCACATGTACGGGCTCACGCTGCTCGTTGCGATCGCGGCGTGCGTGGGGCTCACGGGCGTCCGCTGGACGCGGCTCGGCGGCGACTGGGACCTCGTCCTGCGCGTCGCCGTCTGGGGAGTCGCCTTCGGGATCGTCGGCGCGCGCATCTACCACGACATCACCAGCTGGGACGAGGTGCCCGACCACTGGTGGGGGCCGTTCGCCGTCTGGCAGGGCGGCCTGGGCGTCTGGGGCGGGATCCTCGTCGGCGGCATCGCCGGCGCCGTCGTCATCCACCGCTCCGGCGAGAGCGTCCGGCTGTTCGCGGACGCGGTCGCGCCGGGGCTGCTGATCGCGCAGGGCATCGGCCGCTGGGGCAACTGGTTCAACCAGGAGCTCTATGGCAAGCCGACGAACCTGCCGTGGGGGCTGGAGATCGACGAGCGCCACCGTCTGCCGCAGTACGTCCTTTCGGACACCTTCCACCCGACCTTCCTCTATGAGTTCCTCTACGACCTGGGGATGGCGGGCCTGCTGATCCTCATCGGGTGGCGGTTCCGGATCAAGCCGCCCGGCCTGTTCGCCCTCTACGTCGTCTTCTACACGTTCGGGCGCACGTTCGAGGAGCTGCTGCGGGTCGACCCGTCGCACCACTTCCTGGGCGAGCGGCTGAACTTCTGGGTCTCGGCCGTCCTCTGCGTGTGCTCGGCGGCGTTCTTCGTCTGGTGGCAGTTCTTCCACGAGAGCGGCCAGCCGACCGTGAGACGCAAGCCCAGGGAGATTCCCAAGGGCCCGGCCATGGCAGTCCCCAAGGGCCGCGTCCGCCCGCGCCGCTAGCCTCGGCGCGTGCACGTCCGGGAACTCGAGCTCGACCTCGACGCGTTCGAGGGGCCGTTCGACCTGCTGCTCACCCTCGTCCTGCGCGAGGAGCTGGAGCCGCGCGACGTCGACGTCGCCGACGTCGTCGTCACCTTCGTCGAGCGTCTGGCCCTCGGCACCGGCGGAGCCGGTGCCGCCCCGCCGGACGACGGCGGCTTTGCCGGCGTCGCTTCCAGCGTAGGGCGGGAACGGCTCGATCTCGACGCCTGCGGCGAGTTCCTCGTGCTCGTCGGCGCGCTGCTGGAGCTGAAGGCGCGCGAGCTCTTTCCGGAAGAGCACGTCGAGCTTGCCGACCTCGACCCGGAGGAGGCGGCGGAGGAGCTGGCCCGGCGGCTGGAGGAGTTCCGCCGGATCAAGGAAGCGGCTGGGTGGTTGCTGGAGCGGCTGGAGCGAGAGAACGACCGCTACTTCCGGCTCGGCCCGGCGCCGCTCGCGCCGCGCGCCGAGCCCGGTATCGCGCCGCAACAGCCCGAGGCGCTCGCCGCGGCTCTGCGTGGGCTGGCGGTCGAGCCGCCGGAGGTCTCGCTCGGCCACATGGGCCTTCGCTTCCCGCCGGTCGTCCAGTTCCTGGAGCGCTTCCGGGCGCTGCTGCGCCGGCGCCGGCGCTTCGATTTCGACCAGGAGGCGGCGGAGCTCACCCGGCTCGAGCAGGCGGTCGCATTCCTGGCGCTGCTGGAGCTGCGCAAGGCGGGGGAGATCCGCATCGAGCAGGCCGGGCCCTTCGCGCCGATCAGAGTCAGCGCTGGTGCCGGACTTCAGACCGGCTCCGGCCCCGAATCCCGGGGAGGAACCCGGACCGACGCCGAGGAAGGAGACAGTTCGTGGAACGTCCGCTCCGCCTGATCAGCACGAATCCCGTCGACGAGCTCGCGCACACGCTGGAGGCGCTGCTCGTGGTGGCCTCGCAAACGCTGACGGCGGAGGACCTCGCCGTCGCCGCCGACGACGATCTCGCCCGCGTCGAACAGGCGCTGGAGCTCCTCGGCGAGCGGTTCTCCGAGGGCCGGAGCGGCATCGTCCTCGAGCACGTGGCCGGGGGCTACGCGTTCCGCGCCTCCCGGGCGGCCACGGTGGCGTGCGCGCGCCTCTTCGAGCGTCCGGTCGAACGTGGCCTCTCGCAGGCCGCGTTCGAGACCCTCGCTGTGATCGCGTACCTGGGGCCCTGCAGCCGGCCGGACATCGCCCGGATCCGCGGCGTGGCTGCCGACTCCGTCGTGGCCGGCCTGGTCGAGCGCGGACTGATCTCGGAGTCGGGCCGAGACGAGGGCGGCGCCGTCCGCTACCGGACGACGCCGCTGTTCGAGCGCGTCTTCGGCCTCGAGAGCCTTTCGGCGCTTCCCAGGCTGGACGACCTCGGCGGCACCGCCGACGAGATCCGCGACCGGCTGGAGGCGATTGCCGAGCGCCGGCCCGCCTAGCGCCGGGAGCGGTTCAGCAGCTGGTCGAGGTGGGTCGACAGTCTGTCCAGGAGGGCTGTTTCCTGGGCTGCCGTCAGCCGCTTGGTGGCGACTGCCTTGTCGAGCCTCGCCTTGACCGCGCCGAGGATCGCCGCCTTCAGCCCCGCGGCGGTCTTGCCGTGGGTGGTGGCGATCTGGGCGAGTGACCTACCTGCACGGAGCTCGGTGCGGAGCTGCGCAGGCGTGATGCCGAGATAGGCGGTGACCGCGGCGCCGAGACGCGGGCCGCGCAGGCCGAGCCGTGCATCCGCCGTCTTCGGGAAGGCGTGGTTGACGAGGTCGTCGAGGCGGCTCTTCAGCCGGGTGAGGAGCGTCTGCTCCTGCGCCCCGGTCAGTCTGCCGTTGGCGACCGCCCGGTCGAGGTGGGTCTGGACATCGGCGTAGATCGCGTTCTCGAGCCCGGCGACGGTCTTGCCCTGCGCGACGGCGATCTGCGCGAGCGTCTTGCCGGAGCGGAGCTGCTGGCGCAGCTGGGCGGGCGTCAGGCCCAGGTAGGAGGCGATGGCGACTGGGCCGGGATGCCCGGCCGGGCCCTGCGAGCCCTTGCCGCCGGCCGCGAGCGCGCCGCCCGCGCCCGCCGCGACGGCAAGGGTGGCGCCGGCGGCGGCGAGCGCCTTCTTCGATCTGGTGTTCATGCTGGTCCGTCCTTGTTCGAGGTCACGCGGATCGTCCCGGTCGCGTCTGAGAGCGGCCTGAGAAAGTCGTAAGGATTGCGTCATGCGGCTCAACGCCTACCTCGCTCGTGCGGGCGTCGCCTCGCGGCGCCGTGCCGACGAGCTGATCACCGCCGGACGGGTCCGCGTGAACGGGCAGCCGGGCCAGCTCAACACGTTCGTCGCCGAGGGCGACGCGGTCGAGGTCGACGGCCGGCCGGTCGCGAAGCAGGAGCTGGCCCACCGGCTCCTGCACAAGCCGGCCGGGACGGTGACGACCGCGCGTGACCCCCAGCGGCGGCCGACGGTGGTGGGTCTCGTGCCTGTCGAGCCGCGCGTCGTCCCGGTGGGCCGACTGGACGCGGACACGACCGGAGCCCTCCTGCTCACCAACGACGGCCGGCTCGCCCACCGGCTCGCCCATCCGCGTTACGAGGTCGACAAGGTCTACGAGGCCGAGGTCGAGGGCGACCCGGGCCCCGACGCGCTGCGCCGCCTCGCCGAGGGTGTCGAGCTCGACGACGGCCGGACCGCTCCGGCACGTGCCCGTCGACTCGGGCCAAGCCGGATCGAGCTGACGCTTCACGAGGGCCGCAAGCACCAGGTGAAGCGGATGTGCGAGGCGGTCGGCCACCCGGTGCACCGGCTGCACCGCAGCCGTTATGCCGGCCTGGACGTCCGCGGCCTCGGCGCCGGGGAGTGGCGTGACCTGACGGGCGAGGAGGTCGCCTCGCTCCGCCGCCTGGTCGGGCTCAGCGAGGCGACCGAGAGGGACATCGCATGACCGTGCCTCGCCCGGCCAACGACACGATCAGGATGCCTCGCCGCCGCGACCGACATGGCGGGCGCGGCACACAACGCGCGCGACTCGACGGTCGGGGAAGGGGGCTCACGGGGGAAACCGGCCGTTTCCCCCGTGTGATTACTCGTAGAACGTGACGGTGGCGAGGATCACGTAGACCCCGACGAGTGCCAGGCCCTCGTAGGCGTACGCCTCGCCGTCGCCCGTGATCTGCCAGACGGCCACCGCAGTCACCGCCAGCGCGGCCACGTACACCGGATTGAGCACGAACGTGAGCCGGTCGGTGAAGAACAGGGAGAGCAACACGAGCGCCGGGAACAGAAAGCACGCGATCTGGGCGACCGAGTTCTTGACCACCGAGATCGCGAGGTCGCTTCGCCGCTTGGCTGCGAGGGTGATCCCGACGACGTTTTCGACGGCGTTGCCGGCGATGCCCACGATCACGATGCCGGTGAAGGCCTTCGAGATGCCGAGCGCCTCCACGGCCGGGTCGAGCGCGCCGACGAACCAGTCGGAGACGAACGCCGCGGCAACTCCCGCAGCGCCCAGGACGACCAGCGCCCACGTGAAGGGAATCGGCCCGTGGGCGCCCCCCTCGAGGGTCGGCTCGACTTCCTTGTCGGATCTCAGGTATGACCAGAGCCAGGCGCCGTAGACGACCAGGAGGCAGACTGCCCCGACCACCGAGATGGCCATCTCGTGGTGGCTCGCGTTGTCGCCGATCCGGTCCGAAAGTCCGAGGAGCGCGATCGCGGAGAGGGCGAGCATCAGGAGCGTCGCGGTGTCGTTCGGCAGCCGTTTGCGGAAGCGCATCACGTCGCCGTCGGCCGCCCGGGCACCGACAACGATCGTCAGGCCGAGGACGAGCAAGGCGTTCGCGAACAGTGAGCCGAGGATCGACGTCTGTGCGACGACGATCTCTCCCGCCGAGAGCGCGAACAGCACGACGAAGAACTCGGGCAGGTTGCCGAGCGTCGACTGGAGCGCGCCGGTCACCGCCGGCCCGAAGCGGGCGCCCACCGCCTCTGTGGCGACGCCGATCAGCCAGGCGAGCCCCCCGAGCGCAAATCCGGAGACGACGAAGACCGCCGTCGGCGAGACGTCGGCGTAGTGCAAAGCTCCGGCGATCGCGCACAGGGCGAACACGCCGACGATGGTGAGGACGAGACGTGTCACGACGTTGAAGTAGACGCCAGAGCCTACGCAGGAGGGGTCTTCGCCGCCGCGACCGACCTGGCGGGCGCGGCACCCCACCGTCACTGAGGTGCGAGGCCTCGAGGGAAAGGGGGCCCACGGGGGAAACCGGCCGTTTCCGCCGGTGAGAGCGAGCCGGCGGCGTCAGCCGCCGCGAGCGTCAGCCGCGAGCGGCGAAGCCCATGCGCTCGTACATGGCCGCCAGTGTCGGGCCCGAGGCCTCGCGAGCCTTGTCGGCCCCGATCGCGAGCAGGCGGCCCAGCTCGCGCTCATCGGTCCGGAGCTCGTGGTAGCGCTCCTGGATCGGGGTGAGGAGCGCGACGACGGCCTCGCCGACCGCCTCCTTGAACGGCCCGTAGCCGCCGCCGTCGAACTGCGCCTCCACCGCCTCGGGCGACTCGCCGCTCGCCACCGACATGATCTCGATCAGGTTCGTGATCCCGGGCTTGTCGCCGTCGCGGCGTATCTCGCGGCCCGAGTCGGTGACGGCGGACTTGAACTTGCGGCGAATCGTGTCCGGGTCGTCCATGACCAGCACCGTGCCCTGCTCGTTCCCGCCCGTCGTCGACATCTTCTTCGTCGGCTCCTGGAGGTCCATGATCCGCGCCCCGACCTCGGGGTAGACGCCCTCGGGTACGACGAAGGTCTGGCCGTAGCGTGAGTTGAACCGCTCGGCGACATCGCGCGAGAGCTCGAGGTGCTGACGCTGGTCGTCCCCGATCGGGACGATGTCGGTCTGGTACAGGAGGATGTCGCCCGCCATCAGCACGGGGTACGTGAAGAGGCCGGCCGACACGAACTCCTGCCGCTCACCCTTCTCCTTGAACTGGGTCATCCTGCTGAGCTGTCCATAGCTCGTCACGGCCGAGAGCAGCCAAGCCGCCTCCGCATGCGCAGACACGTGGCTCTGGCAGAACGTCGTCGAGCGCTCGGGATCGAGGCCGGTCGCGAACAGGAGCGCGGCCAGGTCGAACGTCCGCCTGCGAAGGTCGTCGGGCTCGAAGTCGACCGTGATCGAGTGGAGGTCGACGATGCAGAAGAACCCGTCGCCCTGCTCCTGGGTGGCCGCGTACTGGCGGAAGCCGCCGATCAGGTTGCCGAGATGCTTGCTGCCGGTGGGCTGGATGCCGGAGAAGATCCTCATCTTCGCTCCATTCTGTTTCGTGAGGGCACGAAAAAGGCCTCTGATCGAGGCCGGAAGCGGGGCAAAGGCGGCTGCTTCGGCGCTTACGCGCGCGCGCTCCCGCCTCGCCCCCGACGCCAGCCCCAGGACCGATGCGAGATGGTCACCATTCGGTTTCATGATACCCGCGGGCCTGGCTTGCGCAGCCTCGCCCGGTTTCCATAACGTGCAGGGCGAGTGTTCTTCGAACGGCTCGCCCATTTCGTCATCCGTCGGCGCCGCTGGGTGGTCACGGCGTGGATCCTGCTCTTCGTCCTCGGCCTCGTCACGACCAGCAAGATCGGCAGCCGCTGGTTCGAGTCGTTCTCGATCCCCGGCTACTCCGCTTACGAGGCCAATCAGCGCACCCTGAAGACGTTCGGGAGCGGCGAGCAGGCGCCGCTGATCGCCGTCTTCCGCTCGAACGGCGACGTCACCGGGCAGCGAGGGATCGAGAAGGCTGTCGCCGCGGCGGCCGCGGTCAACCCCGGGTCCCGCACGGCCTCGTATTTCTCCACCGGCTCGAATGCCTACGTCTCGAAGGACCGGCACACCACCTTCGCGACGATCTACCCACCCGGCACTCCGGGGTTCAACTCGAACGTCAAGATCAAGCGGGTGCGCGCCGCGCTAAGAGCCGCTGCGCCGGCGGGTCTGGTCGTGCACCTGACGGGACGGGATCCGCTTCAGCAGGACATCGGCGGTAGCGGCGGGCCGAGCGTCCTGGTCGAGGTGCTGTTCGGCGGCCTCGGGGCGCTGCTCGTCCTGCTGTTCGTGTTCGGGACGCTGACGGCGGTAAGTGTCCCGCTGGTGACGGCCGCGGCGTCGATCCTGACCACCTTCAGCGCGGTCTTTGCGCTGACGTACGTCACCAATGTCTCGATCGTCGTCGAGTTCCTCGTCGCCCTGGTCGGCCTCGGCGTGGCCGTCGACTACTCGCTGCTGATGATCTTCCGGTTCCGCGAGGAGCTTCATCACCGTGGGAACGTCGAGGAGGCCCTCGTGGAGACCATGACGCACGCCGGGCGGTCGGTCGTCGTCTCCGGCTCGACGGTCGCGATCGGCCTGCTCAGCATGGTGCTGCTGCCGCTGCCGTTCATCCGCTCGATCGGGATCGGCGGCATGCTGATCCCGGCGGTGGCGGTGCTGTCGACACTGACGCTGACCCCGGTGCTGCTCTACTGGATGGGCAGCCGGATCGACAAGCTGCGGGTGATCCCCGAGCGGATCGTCTCGGCCGATCCCGGCGAGAAGGGCTTCTGGCACCGGTGGGCCGGATACGTCGTCAAGCGGCCGGGCCGGATCGCCCTGGCCGGCATGGCGCTCGTGATCCTGCTGCTGATCCCGGCGTTCAAGCTCAACCCGTCCGAGGCCGAGGCGAAGAACCTCCCCGGCAACGGCGACGCCTTCAAGGGCCGCGATGCGTTGACCGCCGCGGGCATCAGCGCCGGCGCGCTGAAGCCGTACGTGGTGCTCGTCGAGAACGGGTCGACGCCCCGGACCCGCGCCCTGGTCGTGAAGCGGCTCGAGCAGACCGACGGCGTCGACGGCGCGTCCGCGCCTCCGAGCTGGCAGAAGGGCAACACCGGACTGGTCGAGGCGATCCCGTCGACGGACGGCGCCGCGAAGCCTGCGAGGAAGGTGATCACGAACCTCCAGCACAACGTGCTGCCCGACCTGCAGCAGCAGATCGGCGGGCAGGTGAAGCTCACGCTGGGCGGCGTTGCACCCGAGGATCGCGACTTCGTCCACGCGGTCTACGGAAACTTCCCGTACGTCCTCGGCTTCGTCGTCCTGCTGACGTTCCTGCTCCTGATGCGTGCCTTCCGATCGGTCGTGCTGTCGGTCAAGGCGGTGATCCTGAACTTGATCTCGCTGGGCTGCGCGCTCGGAGTGGTCGTCTTCATCTTCCAGCAGGGCCACGGCAGCGAGGCGATCTGGGGGATCCAGGCCACCCAGGCGGTGATCGCCTGGATACCCCTGATGATCTTCGCGTTCCTCTTCGGCCTGTCGATGGATTACGAGGTCTTCATCGTCACGCGTATCCGCGAGGCCTACGACGACACGAAGGACACCACCCAGGCGATCTCGCTGGGGATCGCCCGAACCGGCAAGCTGGTGACGAGCGCGGCGCTCGTGCTCGTGTTCGCGTTCTTCTCGCTCTCCACCGGCCCGGGCCCGGACATCAAGCAGTTCGGCATCGGCCTGGCCGCGGGTGTGCTGATCGACGCCACCCTGATCCGTGCGCTCCTGGTCCCGTCGCTGATGATGCTGCTCGGGAAGTACAACTGGTGGTTCCCGGAGCGGGTTCGCCGCGCCCTGTTCGTCCGCGGCCCGCAGCCGGTTCCGGAGGCAGACTAGAGCGAGCCGGGCCGGAGAGCGGGGCCCTTCTCGGTTCCCTCTGGCCTTGGCCGTTCCCGCGCGGAGCGCGAGCGCGTGAGCGGGCTTGGCCCGGTCACGTTGCGATCGGAAACGCAGCACTACACTGCGGAAAGTGGTCGTGACCTCCGCATCCTGGTCGCCGTCCTCGTGGCGCGGCTTCCCGGCGCTCCAGCAGCCAGACTGGCCCGACCAGGCGCGCCTCGAAGAGGTCCGCGCGGAGATCGGGGGGATGCCGCCGCTCGTCTTCGCAGGCGAGGCCCGCAGCCTGCTCGACCGGCTCGCGGACGTGGTCGAGGGCAGGGCCTTCCTGCTCCAGGCCGGCGACTGCGCCGAGTCGTTCCACGACTGGAACGCGCCGAACCTGCGCGAGAAGCTGAAGATCATCCTGCAGATGTCGGCCGTGCTCACGTACGCGGCCAGCCTGCCGGTGGTGAAGGTCGGCCGGATCGCCGGCCAGTTCGTCAAGCCCCGCTCCGAGCCCACCGAGACCGTCGGCGGCCTCGTTCTACCGACGTTCCGCGGCCACATCGTCCACGGCGACGAGCCGACCCTGGAAGCGCGGACGCCCGACCCCGGGCGGATGCTCCGTGGCTACCACCAGGCCGCCTCCACGCTCAACCTGCTGCGGGCGTTCACGAAGGGCGGCTTCGCCGATCTCGGCCAGGTCCACATCTGGACGCAGGAGTTCGTGGCCAACTCCCCGGAGGGGCGGCGGTACGAGCAGCTGGCGACGGAGATCCAGCGGGCGATGAGCTTCATGACGGCGATCGGTGTCGACATGCGGAACCCTGCGCTGCACCAGACCGACATCTGGACGAGCCACGAGGCGCTGCTGCTGGACTTCGAGGAGGCGCTGACGCGGCGCGACTCCCTCACCGGCGACTGGTACGACTGCTCGGCCCACTTCCTCTGGATCGGGGAACGGACCCGCCGGCCCGACGGCGCGCACGTCGAGTTCCTCGCCGGCGTCCACAACCCCGTGGGCGTCAAGCTCGGGCCGGCCGCCACCCCGGAGGACGCGCTTCGCCTGTGCGAGGCCCTCAACCCGGACCGGACACCCGGCCGGCTGACGCTGGTCGCGCGCATGGGCGCCGACCGCGTGGGGGAGGCGCTGCCGCCGCTGATCCGGGCCGTACGCGACGCCGGCCACCCGGTGGTCTGGGTCTGCGATCCGATGCACGCGAACACGTTCCGGACCGCCACGGGCCGAAAGACGCGCGACTTCGGCCACGTCATGTCCGAGATCGAGGGGTTCTTCGCCGCCCACCACGCGGAGGGAACCTGGCCGGGCGGCGTCCACCTCGAGATCACCGGCGACGACGTCACCGAGTGTCTCGGCGGGGGCGACAGCCTCTCCGAGGAGCAGCTCGACGACGCCTACACGACGCTCTGTGACCCGCGGTTGAACGCACGGCAGTCGCTCGACCTCGCCTTCCACGTCGCCGAGCTCATGCGCGCGAGGTAGGTCCGTGCGCCTCGCAGTCGTCGGAACGGGCCTGATGGGCGCATCGGTCGGGCTGGCCGCGAAGCGGGCAGGCGTCGACTGGGTCGGCGGTCACGATGCCGACGGGGCAGCCGCCGGAGTCGCGCTCGACCGCGGCGCGGTCGACGAGATCGGGCCGCTCGACGGCCTCCTCGCCGAGGCGGATCTCGCGGTGGTCGCCGCCCCGGTCACCGTGCTGCCCGGCCTCGTCGAGGAGGTGATCGCGACCGCGCCCGGCCGCTGCACGGTCACGGACGTCGGCTCGACGAAGGACTGGTCGCTGCGGTTCCCGGAGCGGTTCGTCGGCGGCCATCCGGTGTGTGGCCGGGAGGCGCACGGCCCGGCGCACGCGACCGCGGACCTCTTCGACGGCGCAACCTGGTTCCTGACGCCGGTCGCCACAACCGATCCCGAGCGGTACCGGGTCGTGCACGGCTTCGTCGCCTCGCTCGGGGCCGTGCCGGTGGCGATCGACCCGAAGGCCCACGACCGGCTGGTCGCACTCACCAGCCACCTGCCGCACGCCCTCGCGAACCTGCTGGTCAACCAGGCCGGCGCCGGGCGCATCGAGGGACACGACCCGCTCGCCGCTGCCGGCGGGTCGCTCCGAGACATGACTCGCGTGGCCGGCGCCAACCCGCGGATCTGGGTGGACATCTTCCTCGACAACGCGCCGGAGCTGCGCGAGGCGCTCGCCGAGCACCGCCGCCGGGTCGAGCAGCTCGAGCAGGCGCTCGCCGACGGCGACGGTGGCTACCTCGCCCGCTGGGTCGCGGAAGCGTCGGAGAACCGCCGCCGGATGCTCGCCGAGGCCTACCCCGACCCGGGCGAGCTCCAGCAGGTGACCGTCCACGTCCCCGACCGGCCCGGGGTGCTCGCCGGGATCACGCAGGCGCTCGGCGCCGAGCGGATCAACATCGAGGACTTCGAGCTGCGCCACTTCTCGCCCGAGCGCGGAGGCGTCCTGACCATGCTCGTCTTGGGGGCGGACGAGGCGGTCCGCGCCGCGACGCTGCTCGAGGCGCAGGGCTACGGCGTATCGGTCGCCCCGGTGCTGCAGTGAGGATCGAGCCCGCGGCGTCCGTCCAGGGCGGTGTCGCCCTGCCGGGGGACAAGTCGATCTCCCACCGCGCGGTTCTCATCGGAGCGGTCGCAGAGGGCGAGTCGGTGGTCACGGGACTCGGTCGCTCGGGTGACACCGAGTCGACGATCGCCGCGGTGAGGACGCTCGGCGTCCGGGTCGACGAGGACGGCGACACCCTGCGGATCGCCGGTGCCGGGCTGCGCAACCTGCAGGCGCCGGAGGGGCCGATCGACTGCGGCAACGCCGGCACGCTCGCCCGGCTGCTGCCCGGGATCCTCGCCGGCCAGCGCGGGCGCCGGTTCGAGCTCACCGGCGACGAATCGCTCAGCTCGCGTCCCATGCGACGGATCGCCGATCCGCTGATGCGGATGGGAGCCGGCGTGGAGACCGAGGGCGGCCGGCTCCCGCTCGCAATCGATGCGCGGGGGCTGCGCCCGATCCGGTACGAGCCGCCCGTCGCGAGCGCGCAGGTGAAGTCGTGTGTGTTGCTCGCCGGGCTTTACGCCTCGGACGGGCCGACCACGGTCGTCGAGCGGGTCGCGACCCGCGACCACACGGAGCGGATCCTCCGGGCCGCGGGAGCGCGCCTGCGCTCCGAGCCGGGCGGTGTCGAGGTGTGGCCGGCGGCGCGGCTGGAGCCGCTCCGGCTCGACGTGCCGGGCGACTTCTCGGCGGCCGCCCCGTTCGTCGTCGCCGCAACGCTGCTCCCCGGGTCGCGACTTCGGCTCGCCCGCGTTGGCGTCAACCCGACCCGCACCGGGCTCCTGGACGTGCTCGAGCGGATGGGCGCCCGCATCTCCCTCTACAACCGGTCGTCGTCCGGCGGCGAGCCAGTCGCCGACCTGGAGGTCGAGCACGCGGACCTCGTCGCCACCGAGGTCGAGCCGGACGAGGTGCCGGGGCTGATCGACGAGCTGCCGCTGTTCGCACTCGCGGCTTCGATGGCCCGGGGCGACAGCGCCGTGCGCGGCGCCGCGGAGCTGCGGCAGAAGGAGACGGACCGGATCGAGACCGTCACGGACGCCCTCAGGCGGCTGGGGGCGCACATCAACGCCACCCCGGACGGCTTCACCGCCCGGGGTGTGCCGGCGCGTCCACGCGGCGGTGTCATGAGCTCCGCCGGCGACCACCGGATCGCCGTTCTCGGAGCGGTCGCCGGGCTCGTCTCGCGCGAGGGCGTCCAGGTCGAGGGCGCGGAGGCCGTGTCGATATCCTTCCCCGGATTCTTCGACCTGCTCGAGTCTGTATCCCAACGATGATTGTCTCCATAGACGGTCCCGCAGGGGCCGGAAAGAGCACCGTGGCGCGGGGACTGGCGCAGCGCCTCGGCTTCCGCTACCTCGACACCGGCGCGATGTACCGGGCGCTGACGTGGCTGGCTCGGCGGGACGGGGTCGCGCTCGACAAGGGCGAGCTGCTCGGCGAGCTGGCCGCTGCCAACCCGGTCGACTTCGACACGCAAGGACGGTGCTTCATCGCCGGCACCGACGTGACCTCGGCCATCCGGCGTGCCGAGATCGACCGGCTGGTGCCCGTGGTGGCGCGACATCCGGAGGTGCGGACGGTCATGCGCGAGCGCCAGCGGGAGCTGGCGGCCGACGGCGACGTCGTGATCGAGGGCCGCGACATCGGCACGGTCGTCGTCCCCGACGCGCCGGTGAAGATCTACCTCCAGGCCGACGCGTCGGTCCGGGCGGGCAGGCGGCTGGCCGAGCGCCCGGAGCTCTCCGCCGATGCGCTGGCCACCGATCTGCGCGCCCGCGACCAGAGCGACGCAACACGGATGCAGCCCGCGGAGGACGCCGAGCTGATCGATACGACCGACCTCACCGCGGATGAGGTCGTCGATCGGATCGAGCGGCTCGTCCGCGAGCGCGCGCTCGCCTAGTGGCCCTTGAGGAATTGTTGGACCGGAAAGTCGGTCTTGCTGTCGAATGGGGATGCATCTCGACCGTGGAGGTGGTGATGCGTCCCCCGTCTGTGTTTGTGCGGCCGTTGCTGCATGAGGAGGCTGTGCGACTGAAGCGCTTGTCGCGGCGTGCCAAGCATGAGAGCACGCGTCAGCGGGCGTCGGTGTTGTTGGCCTCGAACGTGCGGATGCCGGTGCCGCAGATCGCCGAGATGTGGCGTACCGATCCGTCCTGGGTGCGGAAAGTGATTCACGAGTTCAACGAGCGGGGGATGGACAGCCTGCGCCCTCGCTACCGGGGCGGGCGTCCCCGCCGGATCACGACTGATCAGCGGCAGCGGATCGTCAGCGTGGCCGGTGCCCGTCCCGACGCTCAGGGGATCCCGCTGACGCGCTGGTCGCTGCCGCGGCTTGCTGCTCACCTCGCCGGCGAGGGAATCGAGGTCTCGCCTCGTCACCTGGGCACGCTGCTCGGCGAAGCCGGACTGTCCTTCCAGCGCACCCGCACCTGGAAAGCCAGCCCCGACCCCGACTACGAGGAGAAAGCGGCGCGCGATCCTCGAGCTCTGTGCGAGCACGCTGCCCGCTGACGGGTCCGTCGATCAGCTTCGACCAGATGGGGCCTGATCAGCCTGCAGCCCGACCTCCGGCGCCGGCTGGGCGCCGAAGGGGCGACCCGAGCGGCAGCGGGCCGACTACAACCGCCGCGCCGGCATCCGCTACGTGTTCGGCGCCTACGACGTCCACGCCGACCGGCTCCGGGTCAGGCTTCGCCCGAAACGCGCCGGGACCGACATGCTCGGCGTTCATGCGCCAGATCCGGCTCGCCTATCCGGCCCGGCAGCGGATCTACTGGATCCAGGACAACCTCTCGGCCAACTGGGTACCACCGATCCGCGCCTACGCGGCCGCGAACAGAATCGACCTCGTCCCGACCCCGACCTACGCCAGCTACCTCAACCCGGTCGAGTGCCACTTCTCCGCGCTCACCGAGTTCGTCGTCTGTAACGCCGACTACCTCGACTGGGACGCATTCGGACACGCGCTCGCCAACCACATCCGCTACCGAAACAGCGACCACCGCGACCACCGGATCGCCGCCGCCGAAGCAAAACACCGGATCGCCGCGTAATGACATTACGAGTCCAACCCAGCTTCAAGGGCCACTAGGCGGACATGCCCGAGCTCGCGGGCACCGTAGCCGTCGTCGGATTCCCCAACGTCGGCAAGTCCACGCTGGTCAACCGGCTGACCGGCACACGCGCGGCCGTCGTCCACGAGACGCCGGGAGTGACGCGCGACCGCAAGGAGCTCGTCTGCGAGTGGGCGGGCACCGAGTTCCGGCTGATCGACACCGGCGGGGTGGACGTCGCCGACCGCTCGCCGATCACGCGCTCGATCGCCGACCAGGCGCGGGCTGCGGTCGACGAGGCCGACCTCGTCCTCTTCGTCGTCGACGCGAAGGCCGGAATCACGCCGGGCGACGAGGAGGTGGCGGAGATCCTCCGGTTGGCCCGCAGGCCGGTGTTCCTGCTCGCGAACAAGATCGACGACCCGTCCCGGGACACCGAGGCGCTCGAGTTTCACCGGCTCGGCCTCGGCGAGCCGATCCCGCTGTCGGCCCTGCACGGACACGGGACGGGCGACCTGCTCGACGCGATCGTCGCGCGGCTGCCGGGCGCGGGGCCGGCGCAGGTCGGGGACGAGGCGATTCGGGTTGCGGTCCTCGGCCGGCCGAACGTCGGCAAGTCGAGCCTGCTGAACGCGATCCTTGGCGAGGAGCGCGTGATCGTCTCGGACGTCCCCGGCACGACCCGCGACGCGATCGACACGGTGTTCGAGCGCGACGACTCGCGCTTCGTCCTGGTCGACACCGCCGGGCTGCGCCGCAAGCGCCGCCAGCGGCAGGGGATCGAGTACTACGCCGAGCTGCGCACGCTCGATGCGGCCCAGCGCGCCGACGTCGCGCTCGTGCTCGTCGACGCGAGCGAGGGGCTCGTCGACCAGGACCTCGCCGTCGCCGACGTCGCCCGCAAGGCCAATTGCTCCACGATCGTGGTGTTGTCGAAGTGGGACATCGGTCAGGTGAAGGTCGAGGACGTGCGGCCTCGGCTCGAGCACCGGCTCCGCCAGCGACCGGGCATCATCACCCTCTCGGCGACCACCGGCCGGGGCGTCGCGAGGCTGCTCGTCCGCGTGGAACAGCTGTTCGCGAAGCACACCAGCCGGATCCCGACGCCGGCGCTGAACGCGTTCCTCGGCGAGTTGCGCGCGGCGCGGCAGCCGCCTGCACGCCACCGGCGGCGGCTGAACCTCCTGTACGGAACGCAGACGACGACGCGGCCGCCGCGCTTCCGCTTCTTCGTCAACGACCCCTCGCTGGTCACGCGCGACTACGGCTACTGGGTCGAGAACCAGGTCCGCGACCGCTTCGAGCTGGAAGGCGTCCCGGTCTCGATCGACTTCGTCCGGCGGTCGTAACCCGCTTAGACTCGCCCGGCCATGTCCGCCCGGCCCGCGCGCCCGTTGTCCACAACCAGTGCCTGCCACTCCGGGTGTGACAAGACCGGAACATCGAGTCCACAAGGGTGCTCGCGGTGAGGGCCGCTGTCGTCGGCGCCGGCTCGTGGGGCACGGGATTCTCGCGCCTGCTCGCCGACCGCGGGCACGAGCTCACGCTCGTCTGCCGCGACCCCGCGCAGGCGGTGACCATCGCCGAGACCGGCCGCAACCCGCGCGGGGTCGGTGACGTCGATCTCGAGGGCATCGACGCCGTGTCCGAGGCGCCCTCCGGAGCGGATCTCTACGTCCTCGCCGTTCCGAGCGCGTCCTTCTCGGATGTGGTCGCCCGGCTGCCCGACGGCGGGCCGGTCCTGTCGCTGACCAAGGGCCTCGACCCCACCACGGGCGGGCGGCTCTCGACGCTCGTGCGCGACCGACCGGTCGCCGTGCTCTCCGGGCCGAACATGGCCGAGGAGATCGCCGCCGGGCTTCCGAGCGCGGCCGTGATCGCGAGCGAGGACGAAGAGTTCGCCGTCGAGCTCCAACACGCGATCAACTCCACGGTGTTCCGCGTCTACGTCAACTCCGATCTCGTCGGGGTCGAGCTCTGCGCCGCGGCGAAGAACGTCATCGGCCTCGCCGCGGGCGGCGTCGACGGGCTCGGTGCGGGCGACAACGCCAAAGCGGCGCTGATCACCCGCGGCCTGGCGGAGATGGCACGGCTGGGGGAGGCGTGCGGCGCCCGGCCGGAGACGTTCGCGGGGCTGGCCGGGATGGGCGACCTGATCGTCACCTGCTGGAGCCTTTTCGGCCGGAACCGCCAGGCCGGCGAGCTGATCGCGCAGGGAACGTCGCCGGAGGAGGCGATCGCCCAGATCGGTCACGTGGTCGAGGGCCTGACGACTGCCCCGGTGCTCCAGGACCTCGCCCGCCGGCTCGAGATCGAGCTGCCGATCACGGAGGGCGTCTGCCGGGTCCTCGCCGGCGACGATCTCGGCGAGCTCGCCGCCTCGCTGATGGGCCGGCGGCCGCGCGGAGAGTAAAGCGGAGAAGCGTGTCGCAGTCCGGTAGCCTTGGCCTGCTCATGGCGCCGCGCTCGTTCCTGTTCACGTCCGAATCCGTCACCGAGGGCCATCCGGACAAGATGGCCGACCAGATCTCGGACGCGATCCTCGACGCCGTCCTGGCGGAGGATCCGCTCGGGCGTGTCGCCTGCGAGACGTTGATCACGACCGGACTCGTGGTCGTGGCCGGCGAGATCACGACGCAGACCTACGTCGACATCCCGAGGCTGGTGCGCCGGAAGGTCCGCGAGATCGGCTACGACCGCGCCAAGTACGGCTTCGACGCGGAGACCTGCGGCGTGATCGTGGCGCTGGACGAGCAGTCGCCCGACATCGCGCAGGGCGTCGACGCCTCCTACGAGACGCAGCACGACCCTGGCGAGTCGGATCCGCTCGACCGCGAGGGCGCCGGCGACCAGGGAATGATGTTCGGTTACGCGACCGACGAGACGGAAGAGCTGATGCCGATGCCGATCACGCTCGCCCATCTCATCTGCCGTCGGCTCGCCGAGGTACGCAAGGCGGACGTCCTCCCGTATCTGCGCCCGGACGGCAAGGCCCAGGTGACGGTTCGCTACGAGGCCGACGAGAACGGCCGTGTCCGCCCGGTCGAGATCGTGCGCGTCCTGATCTCGACGCAGCACCGCGAGGGTCTCGACGCCGACGCGCTGATCAAGCCCGACCTCGCGGAGCATGTCTTGCACCCGATCCTCCCGGGGCACATGTACGACGAGAAGCGGCTGCTCTCGGACAAGGACTTCTTCTACTGCAACCCGACCGGCAAATTCGTCGTCGGCGGGCCGATGGGAGACACCGGCCTCACCGGGCGCAAGATCATCGTCGATACCTACGGCGGCGCGGCCCGGCACGGAGGCGGTGCGTTCTCCGGCAAGGATCCGACCAAGGTCGACCGGTCTGCCGCCTATGCCGCCCGCTACGTCGCAAAAAACGTGGTCGCGGCCGGTCTCGCCAGCCGTTGCGAGCTCCAGGTCGCCTACGCCATCGGCGTCGCGCACCCGGTGTCGCTCGAGGTCGAATGCTTCGGCACCGAGAGCGACGGGATGACGACCGCCTGGATCGAGGAGCTCGTCAGGGCGAACTTCGACCTCAGGCCGGCGGCGATCATCAAGGATCTCGATCTGCGGCGGCCGATCTACTCGAAGACCGCCGCCTACGGGCACTTCGGCCGCGACGACCACGACTTCACCTGGGAGCGCGTCGACAAGGCCGAGGCGCTTCGCGAGGCCGCCGGGCTTCGATCGGTGACGGCGACGCCGGCCTGAGCGTTACGCCGGCCTGACGAACAAGCCGCCTGCGGCCCTCTCGCCGATCGCTCGCGAGTCGCCGTTCAGCCTCACCGTCACCTGTCCGGCGGCCGGCTGGGCCGAGGTGACCTCCAGCTTCGTGCCGGGGACGAGCCCCTGGTCGTAGAACCAGTGCAAGAGCTCGCCGTCGTGCTCGGCGAGGCGGACGATCGTCGCCCGGTCGCCCTCCTCGAGCGCCGACAGCGGCGCCAGCTCCCGGTTCTCGCGCTGCTCGAACTCGGTGTCCACCGGCCACCCGTGCGGGCAGCGCTCGGGGTGGCCGAGCTTCTCGTCCATGCGCTCGATCATGTCGTCGGTGAACGTGTCGCCGAGCTCGTCGGCGTGCACGTGCGCCTCGGCTGCGGTGTAGCCCATGAAGTCGGTCAGCAGCCGCTCGATGATCCGGTGGCGACGGACGACCCGCTCGGCCCGCTCACGCCCCGAGCTGGTGAGGATCGCCTCCTTGTGCTCGCCCCGCTCGACCAGACCCTCCTTCTCGAGGCGCTTCAGCATCTCGCCTGCGGAGGCCCGTGAGACGCCGAGCATCTCCGCCACACGCGACGCCAGGGTGGGCGTGCCCGTGGTCGTGGGCCGGTACTCGCCGATCGGGAAGGCGAGGAACCAGATCGTCTCCAGATATTCGTCGACCGAGTGACGTTGGGCCATGACGGATCGGACTTGACGGGCGTCCGGGCTCGCCACTATAGTCGCGGCCGCTTGTAAGGTACGCCTTACACGGGAACGCAGGGATGCCTGATCTGACCGACGCTCCACCGAGCTTCCGCACCGCAGCCTGATGCTGCCGACCTTCGTCATCGGCCTTCGCGAGGGTGTCGAGGCGGCCCTGATCGTCGGGATCGTCGCCGCCTTCCTCCGCCAGGAAAGACGCCGCGACGCGCTGCGGTGGATGTGGGTGGGGGTGGCCTGCGCCGGCGCGATCTGCGTCGCCGCAGGCGTCACGCTCGAGCTCGTCAGCCGCGACCTCCCCCAGCGCCAGCAGGAGATGCTCGAGACCGTAGTCGGCGCGATCGCCGTCGCCGCGGTCACGTTCATGATCGTCTGGATGCGGCGGAACGCGCGCGGTTTGCGGCGCGTGCTCGAGGGTCACGCGGCGGACGCGCTCGCGAAGGGGTCGGTGATCGCGCTCGTCGCGATGGCGTTCTTCGCCGTCATCCGCGAGGGCTTCGAGACGTCCGTCTTCCTGCTCGCCGCGTTCGACTCGTCGGCCAACCCGGCTGCCGCCGGCGGTGGTGCGGTCCTCGGGGTCGTCATCGCCGTCGTGATCGGCTACGGCATCTACCGCGGCGGAATACGCCTCAACCTCGCCCGGTTTTTCAAGGCCACCGGGCTCGTGCTCGTGCTCGTCGCCGCGGGCCTGGTCGCGACCGCGCTGCACACCGCGCACGAGGCCGGCTGGCTGAACAGCCTGCAGGGCCAGACCGTCGACCTGCGCTGGCTCGTCGCGCCCGGCACCGTGCGCTCGTCCCTCCTGACCGGCCTGTTCGGCTTCCAGCCGCGGCCGGTGACCGCAGAGGCGATCGGCTACCTGGTCTACGCGATCCCGGTTGCGATCTACGTTCTCTGGCCGTCGGGTCTCCGCCTCCGTCGCCAGCGGGCGGCGCAACCGCTTCCCGCGGGGCGCGCCGCGTGACACCGCGCGTCGGGACACTCGCCGCGACGTGCGTCGCGGCGGCGCTTGCGCTGGCCGGATGCGGCGGCGACGGCCGGAAATCGGCCGGGGGCCGCTCCGTCGACGTCAAGCTCACCGACGCCGGCTGCGATCCCGCCGAGCTCCGGCTCGGGGCCGGCCCGACGACCTTCGAGGTCGCCAACGACGGCGCGGACGCGGTCACGGAGTTCGAGATCCTCGACGGCGACCGCATCGTCGGCGAGGTCGAGAACCTCGCGCCCGGCCTCTCCGGGCATTTCTCGCTGACCCTGAAACCGGGCCGCTACACCCTGTACTGTCCCGGCGGCACGAGCGCCGAGCGCGGCCCGCTCGTCGTCTCGGGCAAGGCCTCCGGGACGAGCGTCGCGGCAACCGCCGCGGTCGCGCAGTACCGTCGCTACGTCGAGGCCCAGACCGTGCTGCTGGTCACCAAGACCCGCCGGTTCGTCCAGGAGCTACAGGCCGGGGACATCGAAGGCGCGAAGGCCGCCTACGCGGAGGCGCGCGTTCCCTTCGAGCGGATCGAGCCCGTCGCCGAGGGCTTCGGCGACCTCGATCCGGCGATCGACGCCCGCGCCGGTGACGTCTCGAAGGCGAAGTGGACCGGCTTTCATTCCATCGAGCAGTTCCTCTGGGTGCGCGGCGCGACCGGCCCGGAAAGCCTGCGGACGAAGCTGATGGACGACGTCGTCGACCTGCAGCGGCGTGTGCAGACGATCGAACTCGAGCCGACCCAGGTCGCGAACGGTTCCGTCGAGCTCCTCGGCGAGGTATCCAAGTCGAAGATCACCGGCGAGGAGGAGCGCTATTCGCATATCGACCTCGTCGACTTCGAAGCGAACGTCCAGGGCGCGAAGGCCGCGTACCAGTCCGTTCGGGACCTGGTCGAGGCCAAGCGGCCGTCGCTCGCGAAGGAGATCGACGGCCGCTTCGCGGACGTCGACTCGGCCCTGGAGCCATACCGCACCGACACCGGCTTCGTCGCCTACACGGCGCTGTCGAAGGCCGAGACACGCGGACTGAGCCGCTCGATCGACGCGCTCGCGGAGCCACTCTCCGAGGTGGGGGCGGTCGTCGCGGGACAGTGAGCCGCAAGCTCACACGAGGGCGGCTGCTGGCGGCCGGCGCCGTCAACGCCGGGGTCGCGCTCGGGGGCGTCGGCGTCGAGCGGCTGGCGGCCGGCGGCGAGGGCGACAACGCCGCAGAGCCGATCCCGTTCCACGGCGAGCGCCAGACCGGGATCACGACGCCGGCACAGGATCGCCTGCACTTCGCCGCGTTCGAGGTCGTCACGACGTCGAAATCCGAGCTGCGCGCCCTGATGCGCGTGTGGACCGAGGCGGCCTCGCGGATGTCACGGGGCGAGCCCGTCGGCGAGATGGGGCAGCGTCTCGCGCCGCCGATCGACACCGGCGAGGCGGCCGGGCTGTCGCCTGCGCGGCTGACGGTCACGTTCGGGTTCGGCCCCAGGCTGTTCGACCGCTTCGGCCTCGAGCGGTCGCGGCCGCCGGCGCTCGCCGAGCTGCCCGTGTTCGCCGGGGACGAACTCGACCCGGAGCGCTCCGGCGGCGACATCGCCGTCCAGGCCTGCGCGGACGACCCGCAGGTCGCCTTCCACGCCGTCCGCAACCTCGCCCGGATCGGTCGCGGCGCCGTGGTGATGCGCTGGTCGCAGCTCGGGTTCGGCCGCACGTCCTCCACGAGCCGCGCACAGCAGACGCCGCGCAACCTGATGGGCTTCGAGGACGGAACGAACAACATCGAGCTCGAGGATGGACCGGTGCTGGCCGAGCACGTGTGGGTGCCGGAGAACGCTGACCCACGCTGGCTGCGCCGCGGCACCTTCATGATCACCCGCCGGATCCGCATGCTGATCGAGGTGTGGGATCGGGCGAGCCTCGACGATCAGGAGCAGACGATCGGCCGCCGCAAGGAGAGCGGCGCTCCGTTCGGTCGGGAGGGCGAGTTCGACCCAGTCAGCCTCTCGCGGACGCCCGTCGACGCACACATCCGTCTGGCGGCGCCGAGCGAGAACGACGGTCGCCGCATCCTCCGCCGTGGCTACTCGTTCACCGACGGGATGGACGCCGAACTCGGCCGGCTCGACGCGGGGATGTTCTTCATCAGCTACCAGAACGACCCGGCGAGCTTCGTCGAGCTGCAGCGGCGCCTGGCCGCGTCGGACGCGCTCAACGAGTACGTCAAGCACACGGGCAGCGCGGTGTTCGCCTGCCCTCCGGGAGCGCGGCAGGGCGGCTACGTCGGCGAGACGCTCCTCGGGTAGCAGCCAGGCCCGGGGCTAGGCTCACCCGGTGGGCTTCGCCACCGTCTATCCGCTCGTCTCGGCCCGGGCCGTCGCCCGGCCCTTCACCTACGAGGTGCCCGACGACGTGCGCCGCGGAGCGGTCGTCTCGGTCCCGTTCGGCCGGTCGCGCGTCCGCGGCGTGGTCGTCTCGACCGGGGAGCCGCCGCCTCCGGGTGTCGAGGCGGCGCCGATCGCCGCGGTCCTCGACGAGCTGCCGCCTGCCCTTGTCGAGCTGGCGCTCTGGCTCGCCCGGTACTACGGCTCGACGCCGGCCCGGGCGCTCGAGCTGGTCGCACCGCGCAGGCGGGCCAGGCGCGGCAAGCGCCGAGAGACGCCCTCGGGGCTGGTCGGCGAGCCCGCGCCCGCGGAGCTGACGCCGGAGCAGTCGGCCGCAGTGGCGGCGGTCGTCGGGGCGATGGACGCCGGCGGCGGCCGTTACCTGCTCCACGGTGCGACCGGCAGCGGGAAGACCGAGGTCTACCTCCAGGCCTGCGCCGCCGCGCTCGACCGTGGCCTCGGCGCGATCGTCCTCGTACCCGAAATCGCGCTCACTCCGCAGGCGGTGGGCCGCTTTCAGGCCCGCTTCGGCGCGCAGATCGCCCTGCTGCACTCGGGGCTGACGGAGGCGGAGCGCCGCGACGAGCGCGAGCGGATCGCCTCCGGCGAGGCCCGCATCGTGGTCGGCGCGCGCTCTGCCGTCTTCGCGCCGGTGCGCGGCCTCGGGCTCGTCTGTGTCGACGAGGAGCACGACGCTTCCTACAAGCAGGAGTCCGATCCCCGCTACGACGCACGGACGGTCGCGGCCAAGCGGGCGGCGCTCGAGGGGGCCGTCGCCATCTTCGGAAGCGCGACTCCGAGACCGGAGAGCTGGGCCGCGCTCGAGCGGCTCGAGCTGGGCGGGCGGCTGGGCAGGAAGCTGCCGCCGGTGCGGGTCGTCGACCTGCGGCGTGAGCGCGGCTACCCGCTGTCCGCTCCCCTGCTCGCCGAGCTCGGCGCCATCGCCGAGAACGGCGGCAAGGCGATCCTGTTGCTGAATCGCCGCGGCCTCGTCCCGGCGATCCACTGCCGCACGTGCGGCGTCACCCGCCGCTGTCCGAACTGCGACGTCGCGCTCGTGCTGCATGTCCGCAGCGCAGCCGGGCAAAGCCCGCCTACGCGCAGTGGGATGCCGACCGCGCCCCGTTCGGGGCACGAGTCGGCTGGCGGACAGCTGCGCTGCCATCACTGCGGCCACGCCGAGCCGGCGCCCGAGCTGTGCCCCGAGTGTGGATCGGCCGAGCTCGCCCGGCTCGGGGCCGGCACGCAGCGCCTCGAGCGCGAGCTGGCGGTGCGCCTTCCCGAGCTGGAGCTCGTTCGGCTGGACGCGGACTCCCGCGACCCGTCAGCGGCGCTCGAGCGGTTCGCAGCGACGGATCGGGCGGTGCTGCTCGGCACGCAGATGGTCGCGAAGGGCCACCATTTCGAAGGGGTCTCGCTGGCTGCGGTCGTCGACGCGGACACCGGCCTCGCGCTCCCCGACTTCCGGGCCGAGGAGCGCACGTTCCAGCTGCTCACCCAGCTCGCGGGCCGCAGCGGCCGCGACGCCCCCGGCCGCGTCCTGATCCAGACGTTCCAGCCCGACGCGCGGCCGGTCGAGCTCGCCGCCCGGCACGACGTCGAGCGTTTCCTGGCGGGCGAGCTCGAGCGGCGGGAGGCGCTCGGGTATCCACCATTCCGGCATCTGCTGCGCATCGTCGTCTCCGGGCCCGATGCAGACGCGACCATGCAGGCGTTGCAGGAATTGAAAGACGCGCTCGGCGACGCCGATCTGCTCGGCCCGGCGCCGCTCCTACGGCTGCGCGGACGCCATCGCGCGCAACTCGTCGCCAAGACCGACCGGCCGGGAGCGCTCGCGGCCCGTACCGCCCGGGCGCTCGCCGCGGCCGCCCCGGCGATGCGGAAGGCGGGCCTCGCCGCCGTGGTCGACGTCGATCCGCAGAGCCTCTGAATACACTGACCGCGGTGTGAGCGAGGAGCACGGGCAGGTCATCGACGAGGAGCTGAGCGCCGAGAACGAGGCGAGGCGGAGGCTTGCCCTGGCCCAGATCCGGCAATGGCCCGACCCGGTGCTGAAGCTCAGAGCCGAGGAGGTGGAGGACTTCGACGACGACCTTCGCCGCCTGGTCGCACGCATGCAGGCGCTGATGGCGGACGCGCACGGGATCGGCCTCGCCGGCAACCAGGCGGGCGTGCTTCGCCGCGTGTTCGTGTTTCGGATCGAGGACGAGGACGAGGCGCGGGCCGCCGTGAACCCGGCGATCGTGGATGCGAGTGAGGAGCTGGAGACGGCCGACGAGGGCTGCCTCTCGCTCCAGGGTGTCCTCGTGCCGGTCGAGCGGCCCAGGGAGGTGACGCTCGAGGCGCACGACGTCGAGGGCACGCCCTTCCGCCTGGAGCTGAAAGGGCTCGCCGCCCGGGTCGTCCAGCACGAGCTCGACCACCTCGACGGCGTCCTGATCCTGGAGCGCACGACACTCGAGGCCCGGCGCGAGGCGATGGCGGCACTGCGCCCGCAGCCGATCCTCGGCTAGCGGTGCGGTTCGGCTTCGCGGCGAGCGCTCCGTTCGGCGCGAGCGTGCTGGAACGGATGGCGGCGCACCACGAGATCGCGTTCTGCCTGACCCAGCCGGACTCCCCCGCCGGCAGGGGAAGAGGTCTCCGGCCCACGCCGGCCAAGCTGACGGCCCTCAGGTTGGGGATCCCGGTCGTCGAGAGTCTCGAGGAGACTCCCGACGAGTCCTCGATCGTGCTGGTCGCCTACGGCCGCCTGATCCCGAACGACCTGCTGGAGCGACACCTGTGGCTCAACGTACATCCGTCGCTGCTGCCGCGCTGGCGCGGGGCAGCGCCGGTCGAGCGGGCGATCATGGCCGGCGACACCGAGACCGGCGTGACCGTGATCCGCCTCGTCGAAAAGCTCGATGCGGGGCCGGTCGCGGCACAGGAGCGGTTCGCGATCGGTCCGGAGGACGACGCCGGAGCGGTCTACGACCGGGCGGCCCCGCTCGCGGTGGAGCTGCTCGAACGGACGCTCCCGGATCCGGAGTTCAGGCCGCAGCCGGAGGAGGGCGTCTCCTACGCCGAGAAGATCGGCCCGGAGGATCGGATCCTCGACCTCTCGAAGCCCGAGGAGGCGGTGAACCGCGTGCGCGCGCTCTCGCCGCACATCGGCGCGCGCGCCGAGCTCGAAGGACAGCCGGTGGTGGTGTGGCGGGCCCGCGTCGAGGACGGCCGGTTCGTCCCCGTCGAGGTGCAGCCTTCGGGCGGCCGGCGCATGGAGTACGAGGCTTGGCTGCGCGGGCTGCGGTAGCCCCTGCCCGGCGTGCGGCCTACGAGGTGGTCCTCCGGGTCTTCGAAGACGACGCCTACGCGGACCGTGCCTTCACCACCGCGGCCGGGGGGCTCGACGCGCGTGATCGGGCGCTCGCCCAGCAGATCGCGTACGGGACGGTGCAGCGGGTCCGGACGCTCGACCACGCGATCGAGGCGCTCGGCCGCCGTCCGGTGCGGAAGCTCGATCCTCCGGTCAGGGCGGCCCTTCGCCTGGGCGCCTACCAGCTCGGCTACCTCGACGGCGTCCCGGCCCACGCGGCGGTCAACGAGTCGGTCGAGCTGGTGCGCGCGGCGCGTCTGGAGCGGGCGGTGCCGTTCACGAACGCCGTTATGCGGCGGGTGACCGAAGGGCTCCCGGCGCTCCTCGCCTCGCTTCCCGAGGGGCCGCTGAAGCACTCCTACCCCGACTGGATCTACGAGATGTGGCGCCGCGACTGGGGCGAGGACGAGGCGCTCGCGCTGATGCGGGCGCAGAACGAGGCACCGGAGACCGTCGTCAGGCTCGTGCGCGGCGAGATCGACGGCGAGCCGACGGACGTTCCGGGTGCCCGGCGCGTGGCGCGCGTCGACGAGGAGGCGCTCGACGAGGGGCGGATCTGGCCGCAGAGCCGCGGCTCACAGCTCGCCGGGCTCGCCGTCGGCTCTCGCCGCGGCGAGCGCGTGCTCGACCTCTGCGCCGCCCCGGGCGGCAAGGCGACGATGCTGGCCGGCGAGGTGGTCGCCGTGGAGCTGCACGAGGGCCGCGCTCGCGAGCTGGAGGAGAACGTCCGCCGGCTCGGCGCGACGAACGTCCGGGTCGTCAACGCCGACGGCCTTGCGCTACCGGCCGAGCTGGACGGCTTCGACCGCGCTCTGGTCGATGCGCCGTGCTCCGGCCTGGGCGTGTTGGCCGCGCGGCCGGACCTGCGCTGGCGCGCACAGCCGTTGCCCCAGCTCCAGCTCGCCTTGCTGCGGGCGGCGGCGGCGCGCGTGAGATCCGGCGGCACGGTCACCTTCTCGGTCTGCACACTGAACGCCGACGAGAACGAGGCGGTCGTCGACGCCTCGGGCCTCGCCGCCGACGAGCTGGGCGCGGAGTGGCCGGTCTTCCGGCACTCGAAGCGGCCGGAGTTCCTGCTCTCGACACCCCACCGCCACGGGACGTCCGGGTTCTTCGTGGCCCGCCTTCGAGTCTGACCTGTGGACGAATCGGCACGCAATTGTCACACCCTGGTCTCAGAGACTGGGTGGCAAACGTCACGAGTGCCGCCGCCGTAAGATCGGCAGCGTGGGCTGGGACGAGTGGATCCGCACGGTCGAGGTGGAGCCGTCGCTGTACGCAGCCGACTTCTCGCAGCTCGGCCACGACATCGACGTGCTGCTGCGGGCAGGCGCCCGCATCGTCCACTTCGACGTCGGCGACGCGCACTTCGTCGAGCCGGTGACGATGGGTCCGATCGTGCTCCAGTCGATCGCCCCGCTCGTCCACGAGGCAGGCGGCGTCGTCGACTGCCATCTGATGGTGGACGACCCCGCGCACCATTTCGCCGCCTTCGAGGCAGCCGGCGCCGACAGCGTCACCTTCCACGTCGAGGCCGTCGACGACCCGGCCGCAGTCGCGGCCAAGGCACGTGACCAGGGCTTTCAGGTGGGCCTCGCCTTCAACCCCGAGACGCCGGTGGACCGGGTCGCTCCGCACGCGGACGCCTTCGACCTCGTCCTCTGCATGAGCATCCATCCCGGCTACTCGGGCCAGGAGTTCATGCCCGAGGCGGTGGGCCGGATCGAGCAGCTGCGCTCGCTCGTGCCGGCGCACGTGCACGTCCAGGTCGACGGCGGGATCTCCCACGAGAACATCCGGACCGTCTACGACGCGGGGGCCGACCTGATCGTCTGCGGGTCGGCGATCTTTGGCCGGGAGGACCTACCGCGCGCGTACCGCCGTCTGATCCAGCTTTTGGCATGAGTGTCTCGTTCGACTCCCTGCCCGGCTGGGAGAGTGGTTTTCGCCGCCGCGACCGACATGGCGGGCGCGGTCGGGTGCGGTTTCGAGGGTGCGAGGTTGATTAGGGAGGAGGGCCCGTGGGGGGAACCGGCCGTTCCCCCCACGCGAGCGAGCCGCAGGCGAGCGACCTACCTGCAGCGCGCGATCGAGCTCGCCGAGCGCGGGCGCGGGACGACTCGGCCGAATCCGGTCGTCGGCGCGGTCGTGGTCGCGGGCGGCGAAGTCGTCGGGGAGGGCTGGCACGAGCGCAAGGGCGGCCCGCACGCCGAGGTGGTCGCGCTCGAGGCGGCCGGCGAGCGCGCCCGCGGCGCGACGCTCTACGTGACGATGGAACCCTGCGCCCACCACGGCACGACGCCGCCGTGCACGGAGGCCGTGCTGCGCGCGGGCGTGGCGAAAGTGGTCGCCGGCTCGCTCGACCCGAACCCGGACGCTCGCGGCGGACTCGACCTCCTCTCGGCAGCCGGCGTCGAGGTCGAGCATGCCGACTCCGTCGAGGCACGGGCGCAGAACGACGCCTGGCGCACCTGGATCGCGACCGGCCGGCCGTTCGTCACGCTCAAGCTCGCAGTCACCCTGGACGGGCGCGTGACCGTTCCCGGCGCCCGCTGGGTGACAGGCCACGAGAGCCGGCGTCGGGTGCACGAGCTCCGCGCCGGCTCCGATGCGGTCGCCGTGGGCATGGGCACCGTTCGTGCGGACGACCCGCGGCTCGACGCGCGCGACGTCGACGCGGCGCGCCAGCCGCGCCGGATCGCCTTCGGCCACGGCCCACTGCCCCAGGGCTCCGAGCTCGAGCTGCTCTCGGGATCGCTGGAGAGCGAGCTGCGGCGCCTCGGCGGCGAAGGCGTGCAGTCGCTGCTGCTCGAGGGCGGGCCGACGCTGGCCACTGCCTTTCTCGAGCGCGGCCTGGTCGACCGGCTGCTGGTCTTCGTCGCCCCGACGATCGCCGGCGAGGGGCAGGTCATGCTCGGAGCGTTCCCCGGCCCGGTCGAGCTGCGTCGTCTCCGGGCCGAGCCCGTCGGCGCCGATGTCCTCCTCGATGCCTACGTCCATGTGCCCTGAGGACCGTCTCGTCGGTCTTCTGTCGCGCTGGCTCGCCCGGCACATCGGAAATGCCGAGCTGCACGCCGAGATCCAGGCGGCCGGCCGGGACGGGCTCTCGCGGGAGCAGGCGGAAGCGTTGGACGAGCTGCTTGCCGAGCTCGAACGCACGGGCCCGAACGGTCGCGGCGACCTCGAGATGGTCGTGCGCGAGACGCTCGAGGCGTTGGCCCTCGGCTAGCGTTTGGGTCATGTTCACCGGGCTCGTGCGCGAGGTCGGGACGGTCGTTTCGTTCGAGGACGGACGGATCCGAGTCGAGTCCTCGATCGCGGCGGCGGTCGGCGACTCCGTCGCGATCGACGGCGTCTGCCTCACCGTCGTCGACGGCGACCGCAAGACGCTCGCGTTCGACGCGGTCCCGGAGACGCTCGCGCGCACGACGCTCGGCCGGCTCGGCCCGGGGACACCGGTCAACCTCGAGCCGGCGCTGCGCGCCGGGGAGACGCTCGGCGGCCACTACGTCCAGGGCCATGTCGACGGAGTCGGCCGCATCCGCTCCGTCCAGTTCGAGGGGGACGGCCGACGAGTGTGGATCGACGCGCCCGAGGCGCTTCTCCGCTACTGCGTGGAGAAGGGCTCGATCGCCGTCGACGGCGTGTCGCTGACGGTCGCCGAGCTCGACGACGCAGGGTTCGCCGTCGCACTCGTGCCCCACACGCTCGGGGTGACCACACTCGGCGAAGCCGCCCCCAGCGACGAGGTCAACCTCGAGGCGGACGTCCTCGCCAAGTACGTGGAGAGGCTCGCGGGGCTACGATCTGACGATGGCAACGGCAGCTGAACGGCGCACGTTCGCCTCGATCGAGGACGCGATCGAGGACGTCCGCAACGGGAAGTTCGTGGTCGTCGTCGACGACCCGAACCGCGAGAACGAAGGCGACCTCGTCATCGCCGCCCAGTTCGCCACGCCGGAGGCGATCAACTTCATGGCCACCCACGCGCGTGGGCTGATCTGCCTCTGCCTCACCGAGGAGCGCTGCGACGAGCTCGGCCTGCGGCAGATGACCGACCACAACGAGGCTCCCCTCGGTACGGCGTTCACCGTCTCGGTCGAAGCGCGCGAGGGCGTGACCACGGGCATCTCGGCCGCCGACCGCTCACGCACGATCCAGGTGGCGATCGACTCGAAATCGACGTCGCACGACCTCGTCCAACCCGGCCATGTCTTCCCGCTGCGCTCACGCGACGGCGGCGTCCTGCGCCGCGCGGGCCAGACGGAGGCCTCGGTCGACCTCGCGCGCCTGGCCGGCCTGTACCCGGCCGGTGTGGTCTGCGAGATCATGAACGAGGACGGGA
Source organism: uncultured Actinomycetes bacterium (assembly GCA_963775695.1). Lineage (GTDB taxonomy): Bacteria > Actinomycetota > Thermoleophilia > Gaiellales > Gaiellaceae > DATBLE01. The sequence goes on from CAVZJU010000002.1 coordinate 112,376, forward strand.
CGATGGCCCGCGTCCCCGATCTGGTGACGTACTGCGCGCGCCACGAGCTGAAGCTCGTCAGCGTCGCCGAACTGGTCGAATACCGGCGCCGGCACGAGAAGCTGGTCACGCGCGAGACCGCCGTGCGGCTGCCGACGGAGTACGGCGAGTTCCAGGCGATCGCGTTCCGCGAGAAGTTGACCGGCAAGCACCACGTCGCGCTCGTGCACGGCGAGGTCGAGGGCGCGGACGACGTGCTCGTCCGCGTCCATTCGGAGTGCCTGACCGGCGACGTCTTCCACTCGCTCCGCTGCGACTGCGGCGACCAGCTCGACACCGCCCTGCGGCGCATCTCCGCCGAGCCCTGCGGCGTCCTGCTGTACATGGCCCAGGAAGGTCGTGGCATCGGGCTGCTGAACAAGCTCAAGGCGTACGAGCTCCAGGAGCAGGGGATGGACACGGTCGACGCCAACCTCGCGCTGGGCTTCGCCGCCGACGAGCGGGAATGGGGGATCGGCAACCAGATCCTGGCCGACCTCGGCCTCGGCACGATCCGGCTCTTGACCAACAACCCGAAGAAGGTCTCCGGGCTGGAGGCGTACGGCCTGCGCGTCACCGAGCAGGTGCCGATCGAGGTCGCGCCCAACGGGGAGAACCTGCGCTACCTGCGCGCGAAACGTGAGAAGCTCGGGCACCGGCTCCACCACCAGGACCTCAAGTTCGAGCCAGAATCGGACTCGTAAAGCGTGAGCGACAACCTCGACGAATCCCAGGACTGGCCGTTGCGCGACTACTCCGCGCGCCTGCGCCCGCCCCGGCCTGCAGAGGAGCCGGCCGACGCCGAGCAGGACGAGCAGCCGGTCGCGGGTGAGCAGGAGCCCGAGCCGGAGCCGGCCTTCGAGCCGCCGCCCACCTCCTCCGCCGGCGTCGAGGTGCTCTACGACGAGGACGAGGAGGAAGCGGCCGCTCCGGCGGTGCAGGAGGGGGCGGCCCAGCCCGAGCCGACGCCCGAGCCGGAGCCGACGCCCGAGCCCGAGCCCGAGCCCGAGCCCGAGCCGTCTGTCGTCCCGGAAGACCAGGCGCCGGTCGAGACACCGGAGGCGTCGGGCGAGGCGCCGGAGGTCGAGACGCCGGAGCTCGACGCTCCCGCGGAGGAGGTGGCCGAGCCGACCGACATCCCGCGGCCGACGACCGAGTCGGCCGCGACGGATGATGGGCAGCACGCCGAGGGCGACCTGCGGATCCCGGACGGCGCCTCCGTGCTCGAGGGCTCGCCGAACGGCAACCGTCGCACCGTCGCGATCGTCGTCAGCAAGTTCAACGGCGAGATCTCCGGCAAGCTGCTCGGCTCGGCGATGCTCGCGCTCGACGAGGCCGGGGTCGCGCGGGATGCCGTCCTGGTCATGCCGGTTCCCGGCGCATTCGAGCTGCCGATCGCGGCGATGGCGCTCGCGAAGACGCGCCGCTACTCCTGCGTGGTCGCGCTCGGCTGCGTGATCCGCGGCGAGACGCCGCACTTCGACTTCGTCGCGGGCGAGGCGGCGAGTGGGCTCCAGCTGGCCGGGATCGAGACCGGCGTACCGGTTTCGTTCGGTCTGCTCACGTGCGACACGGCCGAGCAGGCCGAGGAGCGCGTCGAGCGCGGCGGCTGGGCTGCGCGCACCGCGCTCGAGATGGCCGACGCGTTCGCACAGCTTCGAACCGCGGTCGCACGCGGCTAGCCCTCGCGGCACCCCGCGAAGCGCGTTCGCGAGCCCACGACTGTGGGCTTGACCGCGTCTGGGCTACCCGAATCGAGTCGCGCGGTGATTCGTCGCAACCGGAGGCTCGTCGGTCTCGCAGTGGCTCTGGTGCCGGTCGCGCTCGTCGCTGCGCTGGTCGGCTCCCCGGAACGGGGTACGGCGGCCGGGCCGTGCCTGCCGCCGGGCGTGACGCTGCCCCCGGGCGTGCCTCACCCGCCGCCGTGCCCGCCGGCGACCACGGGGCCGACGGCACCCGTGCGTGTCACCGTGAGCGGCGGTGTGACAGCGACGATCGCGATTCACCAGGGGACGAGGCATCGTGCTCAGCCAACGCAGGCGGATGGACGGGCTCCTCCGGCACGACCGAGGTCAACCTCGGTCAGCCTGCCCCGAAGACGGTTCGGGCCGCCGTGAGGCCGAACAAGTCCATCCGCCACCTCCAGGCCGACACGAGCGTCAGGATGACCTTCAACCCGAGTGCACGCTCGCAGCACGCGGGGCCACCCAACTGCGCACCGACCAGCGATGCGGTCAGCTGCAGCCAGCGGGTCGTTTCCGACCCGGCGACCGTCACGCTTGCCCTCGACACCACACGCAACGTCGACAACGCGATCACCGTCGCCCTCTCGCCCTCGGCGCCGGTTGATCCGCGTTGCCCCGCCCCGTCCGAGAACGGCGTTCCGCTGGTGTCGCCGACGGAGGACCTCGTGTTCACCCACGAGCTCGACGACGCCGAGATACTCCCGATCGTCAGCCGGCTCGCTCCCCGCGTGCGACGGGGAATGATCCGAACTGTGACGATCGACTGGAGGGAGCCGAGGGCGCCGTGCAAGAAGTACGGCGGACCGGCGACGCCTTCCTCCCGGGGGATCGTGACCCTGGACAGCTGCACGATCGAAGCCGACTTCCGGGTCGTCCTCACGCGTCTCGGCTAGCCCGCGTCCGCCTTCGACGAGTCGCTACACTTCCCGGCCGCATGTCCAAGATCTGCTCCGTCTGTGGGAAGAAGCCAGGGTTCGGCCATCACCGGAGCCACTCGATGGTGGCGACGAAGCGCCGCTTCGATCCCAATCTCCAGCGCGTCCGCATCCTCGTGGACGGTGCGCCCAGGCGCATGTACGTCTGCACGCGCTGCCTGAAGAACGGCAAGGTCACCAAGGCCTAGCAACCGCGAGCGGCCCCTCCGGGGTCTAATCTCGCGCAGTGGATTTCGTCCTTGCCTCGTCCGAGCTCGGTCGGGTCGCGATCACGGGCGACGCCGTTGCCCAGATCGTCGGACTGACGGCGGCCGAGTGCTACGGGGTCGTCGGCACCACCACGACGGGCCGGCTCGGCCGACTGCTGGCGCGCGACCGCACGACGCGCGGGATCGAGGTCTCCGGCGACGAGCACGGACTGTCGATCTCCCTGCACGTCGTCGTCGAGCACGGCCTCAACCTGGCGGAGGTCGCGTCGACGGTCCGCAACCGCGTTGCCTACGAGGTCGGGCGGATGACCGGCCTGGAGATCTCGGCCGTCGAGGTGCACATCGACGCGGTGAAGGGAACGGCATGAGCGGCAACGGCGACCTGGACGCGATCCGCCGCCTCGCCGGTCCCACCGCCGCCGCTCTGGAGGCGAGCCGCGGCCGCATCGACGACCTGAATGTCTACCCGGTTCCCGACGGGGACACGGGCACGAACCTGACCCTGACCGTCCGCGCGGTGCAGGAAGCCCTCGAGCGGCTCGACGATGCCGACCGCGACCGGCTCGCCCACGAGATCGCGCGCGCCGCCCTGATGGGAGCGCGCGGCAACTCGGGCGTGATCCTCTCCCAGATCGTCCGTGGCTTCGCCGAGGTCGTGGGTGACGAGTCCGTGATCGACTCGCCCACGCTCGCGCGGGCGTTCCGTTCGGCGAGCGACGCTGCCTACCGAGCGGTGCGGAAGCCTGTCGAGGGGACGATGCTGACGGTGATCCGCGAGCTGGCCGAGGAGGCCGAGGCGCAGGCGCGACCCGAGCTGCCTGTAGCCGACCTGCTGCGCGCTCTGGTGCGCCGCGGCGAGGACGCGCTCGCCCGCACGCCGCTGCACCTCGAGATCCTCCGCCAGGCGGGAGTCGTCGACGCCGGCGGTGCCGGCCTGCTCGAGCTCGTCCGCGGCCTGACTGCGGCCGTGACCGGCGAGGAGGTGCCCGAGCCGCCTGACGGTCTCGAGGACGTCGGGCTCGACGCGATCCACCAGGAGCTCTCGCGGTACCGCTACTGCACCGTCTTCGTCGTCGAGGGCGAGGGGCTCGACCGGGACGCGCTCGAGCGCGCGGTCGAACCGCTCGGCGACTCCCTGATGGTCGTGGGCGACGAGTCCGCGTTGAAGGTGCACGTGCACACAGACGATCCGGGTGCGGCGCTCACGCTCGGCGCCGCCCGCGGGGTGCTCGAAGGAGTCGAGATCGCGAACATGCACCGCCAGACCGAGCAGCGCGAGACCCGTTTGCTCGAGCTCGTACCGGATCTGCGCGCGACCGAGGTGGTCGCGGTCGTCGCAGGCGACGGCAACGCCCGCCTCTTCCGCAGCCTCGGGGTGACGGGCGTCGTCGAGGGCGGGCAGTCGATGAACCCGTCGACCGCCGACATCCTCGCCGCCGTGGACGCGACCGCCGCACCGGAGGTCGTCGTGCTGCCGAACAACCCGAACGTCATCCTCTCGGCGGAGCAGGCTGCCGCCCATGCTTCCAAGCCGGTGCTGGTCGTGGGCACCCGCTCGATCCCGGCCGGGATCGCGGCGATGGTCGCCTACGACGGCGCCCGCACGGCGGCGGACAACGCGGCCGATATGGAGGACGCGGTCGGCGCCGTCGCCACAGGAGCCGTGACCACCGCATCGCGGGCGGTGCAGCTCGACGGCTTCGCCGTCCACGAAGGGGCGTTCCTCGGCCTGCTCGAGGGCCAGCCGGTCGCCGGCGGGCCGGCGTTCGAGGAGGTCGCCGCCGACGTCGTCGCGCGGCTGCTGGCGGAGCCGCGGGAGGTGCTCACGCTGTTGACGGGCGAGGGGGCACCTGCGCTGAACGGCCTGCTCGACCGGATCGCCGAGTCGCACCCCGAGGTCGAAGTGGACGTACAGGACGGCGGACAGCCGCACTACCACCTGCTCCTGTCGGCCGAATAGAGTGGCCGCCTTTCGCGCGCTCTCCGGCTTCGCCGGGCGGCGCTGCCGGGCTAGCATCGCGATCTATGGCCGTCAGAGTCCTGCTGATCGAGGACAACGACGTCTTCCGCACCGCGCTCGAGGTGCTGCTGACGCTGGGCGACGATATCGAGATCGCCGGCTCGGAGCCCGACGGGAACGCCGTCGTCGAGCGCTGCCGCGAGGTCGAGCCGGATGTCGTCCTCGTCGACTACCGGCTGCCGGGCCTGGACGGCGTGCAGGTGACGCGGCTCGTCCGGGAGAACGCGCCGGGCGTGGCCGTCGTCGCTCTCACCGCGGCGGCCGGCGAGCGCGAGGTCGAAGCACTGCTCGAGGCGGGTGCCGTCGCCTGCATCGGCAAGGACCGACCCCTCGACGAGATCGTCGAGGCGGTTCGCGGGGCGGCGCGGCTCGAGGCGGCGGGCTGATGCAGCTGACGGCGGCGAACACTGCGATCGTCCTCGACTCGACCGCCGACTACCCCGACGGGCCGGGTCGCTACCCGAACTGGCGGGTCGTCCCCCTGTACGTGCGCTTCGGCGCCGAGAGCTTCCGCGACTACGTCGAGCTCGGCCCGCATGAGTTCTACGAGCGCCTGCGCACCGCCTCCGAGCTGCCGACCACCTCGCAGCCGACGCCCGGCGACTTCCTGGAGACCTACCGCGGGCTGGAGCTGTACGAACGCATCCTCTCGTTGCACATCCCGGCGACGCTCTCGGGCACCGTCGAGAGCGCGAGGCTGGCGGGCGAGGAGCTGGGCGGCGGCAAGGTGCGCGCCATCGACAGCGGCACCGTGTCGGCCGGGCTGGCCCTGCTCGCGCTCTGCGTCCAGGAACGGCTCGAGCAGGGAACGACCGACGAGGAGGTCGATGCCTTCGTCGAGCGCTTCCGGCAGGACAGCCGGGTCGTCTTCACGGTCGACACGCTGGAGTACCTCGCCCGCGGCGGCCGGATCGGCAAGGCGGCGGCGATGGCCGGCGCGTTGCTGAACATCAAGCCGATCCTCGCGATCGAGCAGGGCGAGGTCGTCCCGGTGAAGCGCGTCCGCGGCGCCCACAAGGCCTTCCTCGAGTTCGTCGAGGCGTTCGAGCGTGGGAGCGTCGATCGCCCCTCGCTCAGGGTCGGGATCGCCCACGCGGACGCGCCCGACCGGCTCACCGCGCTTCGCGAGCTCGTGCAGAGAACGCGCCCGCAGGCCGTTGTCGACGTCGAGACGACGCTCGGAGCGGTCGTCGGGACACATGCCGGGCCGGGAACGGTCGGTTTCTTCTGGTTCGACGAGGGCTGATCGTCTGCCGGCAGGGAGGGCTGGGATCAGTGGACTCCACGATGCCCGGCCCGCCGCGAACCGCGAGCCTCTTCCGGCAAGGAGGTTTCGTGACTCCCGAAAGGACTGTGAACGGTCGCCCCCGCGTCGGCGCGGAGCGGTTGCCGAGCCGACGTGAGTTGTTCGGGCTCGCCGCCGTGCTGGCGGCGACGGCATTGACCGCGGGAGCGGCGATCGCCGGTCTCACTCGCTCGCCGAGCTCACCCCCGGCGTCCACTCCGACGGTCGATCAGATCGTCACCCCCATCCCGGCGGCACCGCGGCGCGTGGAGCCCGGCGACTGATGCGCCCGGTCTGGGCAGCCGTGCTCTCCGTGTGGGCGCTCTTCGCTGTCGTCGCGGTCCTCGCCTGGACGCGTCAGCAACCGGCCGGAGCCCCCGCTCAGGGACCGGCGGCCGTGGTGGTCAAGGGGAAGAACGGCAAGCGCCAACTCGTGATCCTGCAAGGTTCGAACACGGCGTCGGCCACCCACGGCACCACCAGGACATCGCCGGTACCGGCAGGATGATCGCAGCCGTCAGCGCGGGCGTCCCGGTCGCCTGGCTCGTGGCGCGAGCGGCCGGTTTCGTCGCCTTTGGCCTCCTCACCCTCTCCGTGTGGATCGGGCTCGCAATGTCGACGAAGCTCGTGCCTCCCCGCAGGATGAAATCGCTGCTCGGTTGGCATCAGACCCTGATCTGGACCGGCCTGGGCATGGTTGCCCTGCACGGCGGAGCGCTTCTGCTCGACCCGACGCTGCACTTCGGGCTCCGTGTCGTTCTGCTGCCGGGAACGTCCCCCTGGCGTCCCCTTGCGGTCTCGGCCGGCGTGGTCACCGCCTGGCTGATGGTTACGCTGGCGATCTCGTTTCGGGTTCGGCGCCGGATCGGTGTGAAGGCGTGGCGGCGTCTTCACTACGCAGCCTTTGCCGGCTTCGCGCTCGGCCTCGGGCATGCGCTCGCCGTCGGCACCGACATGCGCGGAGGGACGGGCCTGATCGTCGCGGCCCTCGCGGGGGGGCCGGTGTTGTGGCTCACGTTCGCGCGGATCCTGATGCCGCGGGTCGTCAACACGCGGAGTGCGAGGCCGATGCCCGCTTCAGGCCGGGAGGCTGCCACGAAGACGCCGCCGCCGCCGGTGGCCGCATGACCGACGCGCGCCTCGCCAGCGAGCCGTTTCGCGCGATGGGCACGACCTGTATCGTCGCTGTGACCGCCGGCCCCTTCGACGCAGCTGGTGCCAAGGCGGCGGTCTCGGCTGCCCGTGCCGAGATCGACGCCTGCGAACGGGCGCTCTCCCGCTTCGATCCGGAGAGCGAGCTCTCCCGCTTGAATGCGGCAGCGGGAGCCTGGGCTCCCATCGGCGAGCGCCTCTGGGCCGCGCTGCGCTTGGCGGTTCTCGGCCGCGAAGCGACCAACGGGCGGTTCGACCCCACCATCCTGCCGGCGCTCGTCGCGGCGGGGTACGACCGGTCGTTCGAGGCGCTGGACCATCGGCCGGCGAACCCGACGGCATGGCGTGCAGGCGCGGCCGTCGAGGTCGACCAGGACCGAGGAAGAGCACGGGTCGCCCGCGCATCCGCCGTAGACCTCGGCGGGATCGGCAAGGGTTTCGCGGCCGGCCGTGCAGTCGAGGCGATGCGCGCGGCCTGGCCGAGGATGCCCGGTGCCCTCGTGGACCTGGGGGGCGACATCGCCGTCTGGGGTAGGCCTCCCGAGGGCGGACCCTGGCTGCTCGCGATCGCCGACCCGCGCGTCCCGGAAGCGTCGCTGTGCACGCTCGCGGTCGAGACCGGCGGCGTGGCGACATCGGGCCGCGACTGCCGGCGGTTCGGGCCCGACGCGTCGCTCCACCATCTGATCGATCCTGCGACCGGCGCGCCTCATCGCGGCGGACCGTTGGCCGTCAGCGTCGTCGCACCGGATGCCGCCTGGGCCGAACTCCACTCGACAGCGCTCGCCGTCTCGGATCTCGATGATGCGGAGAGGTACGTCGCGTCGCGTTCGGAGATCTCGGCCCTGCTCGTCCCGGCCATCGGCCCGCCCGTGGTCGCCGGCCGTCTGCCGCTCGTCGAGCGGCATCTGCTGGCGCGGGTCCCGGCATGAAGCTCCGGGCGCTCGCCGTCGTCTGCGTCGCCGCCGGAGCGATCCTCGCAGCGGGTTGTGGTGGCGGAGGCTCAGCGACGTCGGCCTCCGATTTCGTGCAGCAGGTGACGCGCGAGTTCTCCCGGGGTCAGGCCGGGCGGTTGTGGGACGAGCTCCATCCGGCGGACCAGGCGATCGTCACGAGATCACGCTTCATCGCCTGCCAGACGAACGAGGGCTTCCGCCTGCGCAAGTTCAAGGTGCTGGAGACCTACGGGGAGGCCGTTCTGGTCGGCGGCAAGAACACGGAATCGACGGCTGTGAGCGTGCAGGTGACCTCCGACGACGGGACAACGACCGCGACGCTGCACGCGGTTCCCTTCGACGGGGGATGGCGCTGGATACTCCAGCCGGCGGACTACGCCGCCTACAAGCGGGGTTCCTGCCCGGCCGCCTGATCCTTGGGCCGCAAGGCTAGTCGTCGACCTCGCCGGCCGTGGCAACCGGCGGCCGGGACGGTCGCGGGGAGGTCGGGGCGGTGCCGGGCCTGAGGACGGCCCGCGGGCTGAGCTTTCCCACCGGGTCGTTCCGCGGCTGGGCATAGCCCAGGAGCGCGAGGTTGAGAAGGATGGCGATCGCGGCGGCCGCAACAGCGGCCGCCGCGAGGAGCACGATCCGGACGGTCCTGCCGACGGGCATGTGCCGAGGCTAGACGACCTGCGCTCCGGTCGCCTTGTCGAAGACGGTGATCGCGGCGAACGGGCAGCACTCGGCCGCTTCGATCGCCCCTTCCCCGGCCTCTCCGGAGACGATTGCGATCCCATCGTCGTCGAGGTCGAATGTGTCGGGCGCGACCTTCACGCACGAGGCCATGCCGTTACACAGCGACCGGTCGATTTCGACGCGGTACATCGGGCGTTCCTCCTTTCATGAGAATGCGCCACGCCGTCAGGCCCGCGACGAGGGCGACGGAGCCCGCGTAGAGCCCGAATGCCCAGCGGTCGGTGCCGGCGGCGAGGCCGTGGACGGTGGCGGCGGCGAACACCCCGAAGGTCAGGTAGTGCAGCCGCCGCCAGTTCCGCGCGCCGATCCGGCGGCGGAGCGAGAACGAGGCGTAGACCAGGACCATCAGCTCGGCGGCGAGCACCCCGATGCCCACGGCGAGAGGTCGGTAGGAGCTTTGGCCAGGGACCAGAAGTCCGGCCAGAGGCATCTTGATCGTCTGATCGAGTGTCAGCACCAGGCCGTGCACGGCGACTGCGCCGAGCCCGAGCAGGGCGAGGAAACGGTGCGTGTCGGTGGCCGTCGCCGCCTTGATCCGGCGCCCGAGCGGCTTCGCCTTCACCGTCAGCCCGGCGAGGACGGAGCTCGTCAGCAGGACATAGGCGGTCAGCCCGCTCGCCCGCGCGAGCAGCCAGAACGTCGGGTCGCTCTTCATGCCAGGCCCCCCACGAAGAGAGTGCGGCCGTCGTTGGTGACGAGCACGGCGGGTCCCGAGGCCGGGGCGCCGAGGAAGACGGCCTTGGCCAGCACCTCTCCCTCGACCGCTGTGTTCGCGACAACGGTGACTCGGAGGAAGTCACCGCCCGCGGGAACGCCGGTGGTCGGGTCGATCAGGTGATGGGCTTCGGTGCCGTCGCGCCGCCAACGGCGGCGGTCACGGCCCGAGGTGGCGATCGCCCCCCGGTCGAGCTCGAGCGTCACCTGGCCGTCGGCGGTCTCGACCCCGACGGGCCACGGACGCCCGTAGCAGGCGAGATCGCCGCCGGCGTTGACGAGGCAGGGGCCGACGCCGACCAGCATCCGGGCGGCCCGGTCGACCGCATAGCCCTTGCCGATGCCGCCGAGGTCGATGCGGACGTTGTGGTCGAGCTCGATCCGCGTGCCGTCGATCCGGACTCCGCCTCCGCACAGGCGTGGCCCGCCGGCGCGACCGTCGGCGTCGAGCTCGGCGAACGTGCGGTCGTAGCCGGCGGACACGAGGGCATCGTGGACAGTGGGGTCGAAGAGCCCGTCCGTGCGCTCCCGCGCCTCGAGCGCCAGCCGGGTGACCTCGACGAGCTCGGGCCCGGCGTCGAGCGCGCCGCGGCGGTTGAGCGCCGAGAGCTCGGAGTCCGGGCGGAAACGCGAGAGCAACGCCTCCAGCCGCTCGAACTCTCGCTCTGCTGCCTCGAAGGCAGCCCGGCTCTCGGCGCTCGACTCGGTGTCGAGGTAGAACTCGACGTGCGTGCCCATCGCGGGAAACGAGTGCCGCTCCATCACGAGGTCCTCGTGATCGTCAGCGGAGGCAGGGTCACGACCCGCACCGGCGGGGCATACCCGCCGCTGCTCGGGACCGAGGCCGGAGCCGAGGCGAGCGACGCGGCACGTGTCCTCGCGTTCGCTGCCTTGATCTTTGCGATCTCGTGCTTGCGGAGGGCGAGCTGCGCCCGATAAGCGGCCCAGCGCTTGTCGAGGATCCGCTTGACCGCGACCGATTCGGCCCGCAGCCGCTGTTCCCGCAGCTGGAGCGCCGCGTAGCGGGGATCCTGCGCGGCGGTCTTGTGCGTCTGCCACGGGTGGGCCGCGATCGCAGCCCACGCGACGAAGAACACGAGGACGGCGGCCGCCAGCGAGTAGAGACGCGCAACGTGGCTAGTCATCGAAGCCGCCTCCGCCGTCAGCCGCTTCGTGGCCGGACTCGTGCTCGCTCTCGTGACCTCCGGCCCGGTGGATGGTGTGGACGATCGGCGCAGGTCTGACGTAGACGACCCGCTGTGCCCCCGGAGCCGCTGCGTTCCCCGCGATCGGCGCACCACCGGCCGGGACAGCTGCCGGGAGCGGCGGCAGCTTCGGAGGCTTCTGGTTCAGCGCCTTCCGGAGGGCGATTTCCGCCTGGTGGAGCTGTTTCGTTCGCTTGCCGATGGCGACAGACGCGGCGGCCGGCTGTGTGGCATCCGTCCCTCCCAGGTGGAGCGTCTTCGTCGCCGCGATCGTCCCGGCGACCGCGGCGAGCCCGACTGCGAGGGAGATCGTGAGTGCGTGCTTTCGGTTCACCATGGCCTCCGTTCGGTTGACTGCTCCGACGGTAGGCCCCACTCGGTAAGCGGGGGGCGAGCGGAAGGCGGGGATTTCTCCTGCAATCGGTAAAGGTTCGGGAAAGCCCGGATGCCCGTTCTGCCGGCCGGTGCGAGCATGGCCATGTGAAGCTTCTGGTCGTCGAGGACGAGGACGCGATCGCCGAGCCGCTCGTCGAAGGCCTCGAGCGGGAAGGCTTCGCGGTCGAACGTGCCGCCACCGGGCAGGCGGCGCTCGCTGCTCCGCCGGCCGACCTCGTTCTGCTCGACCTGCGCCTGCCCGACATCGACGGCCTCGAGGTCTGCCGCCGCCTGCGCGAGCGCTCCCGCGTGCCGATCATCGTCGTCACTGCGCGCGGCGAGGAGGTCGATCGCGTCGTCGGCCTCGAGCTCGGCGCCGACGACTACGTGGTCAAGCCGTACGGCCTGCGCGAGCTCGTAGCCCGGATCAGGGCCGTCCGCCGCCGCGCGGAGCCGGTCCAGGCCGAGCAGCGGCTGCTGCTCGTCGGTGGGCTCACGGTCGACACGAGGGCACGTCGCGCGAGCCTGGACGGCCGCGCGCTCGCGCTGACGCCGAAGGAGTTCGACCTGCTGGCGCTGCTCGCGGCCGATCCTGGTGCGGCCGTCACGCGTGAGCGGATCTTCGAGGAGGTCTGGGGAACGCGCTGGTACGGATCGCCGAAGACGATCGACGTGCACGTGGCGGCGTTGCGACGGAAGCTCGGCGATCCCGGGTGGATCGAGACCGTGCGCGGTGTCGGCTTCCGTCTCCGCTCGGCATGAGCCGACGGCTCCTGCTCGGGTACCTGAGCCTGACGCTTGCCGTTCTGGCCGTGCTCGAGGTGCCGCTCGGCGTCACGTACGCGCGCAACGAGCGTCGTGACCTGGAGGGAAAAGTCGAGCGGGACGCGGTCACGGTGGCATCGCTGTCCGAGGGCGTCCTCGAGGGAAAGGGGGAGGCTCCGGTCGCATCCCTCCGCTCCATCGCCGCCGGCTACCAGGCCGACACCGGCGGCCGGGTGGTCGTCGTCGGCCCGGGCGGGAACGCAATCGTCGACTCCCGCCCGATCGCGGGCGACACGAGCTTCTCCAACCGACCCGAGATCGCCGCCGCGCTCGCCGGGAACGTCGCGTCCGGCGTGCGCCACTCGAATACCCTCGGCGTCGACCTGCTCTACGTCGCCGTCCCTGTCGCATCCGCTGGGAAGATCCTGGGCGCGGCCCGGATCACGTATCCGACCTCTGCTGTCGACCGGCGTGTTCGGCGGTACTGGCTGACGCTGGCTGCGATCGCGGGGATCGTCCTCGTTGGCGTCGCGCTGGTCGGACTGTGGCTTGCGCGCGGAGTCGCGCGGCCGTTGCGGCGCGTGGAAGAGGCCGCGGCCGAGATCGGCGCGGGGCGTCTCGACGCGAGGGCGCCCGAGGAAGGGCCGCCCGAGGTGCGCAGGCTGGCCCACGAGTTGAACGAGACGGCTGCGAAGCTCCAGCAGCTGCTCGAGTCGCAGCAGGCGTTCGTCGCGGATGCCTCCCACGAGCTGCGAACGCCGCTGACAGCACTGCGCCTCCGGCTCGAGAACATGGACCCCGCGGCTGCCGGGCCTGCGCTCGCCGAGGTCGATCGTCTCGGTCGGCTGGTCGAGGCGCTGCTTTCGCTTGCGCGGGCCGATGCTGCGCCTGCCGGCACAGAGGTGGTGGACGTCGACGCGGTGCTCGCCGACCGGTTGGCCGGGCTGAGTGCGGTCGGGCGAGCGGGCGAGCGCGGGCTGCTGGTGAGGAGCACCTCCGACCGGCTGGGGCAGATGGTCGACAACCTGGTCGCAAACGCTCTTGCCGTGTCCGATACGGTCTCTGTGTCGGCTGCGTCGGAGGACGGCTGGGTGGAGGTGCACGTCGTCGACCGCGGCCCCGGACTGAGCGCGGAGGAGCGGGAGCGCGCGTTCGACCGGTTCTGGCGCGGTCACACCCGGACTCCGGGATCCGGGTTGGGCCTGGCGATCGTGCGCCGGCTTGCGCGGGCGGACGGAGGCGATGCCGAGCTCAGGGAGGCTGCGGGCGGGGGCATGGACGCCGTCGTCAGGCTCCGCCGGGCGTAGGCCTACACTGGCGGGTCGTGACGCGCCCCACGGGCTTTGCGACCGGGGACCGGCCGAAGGCCTGGCCCCGCCTGCGCGGCGAGCCGCGGCCCGAGCGCCTGGCGTCGCAGCTCGACTCGCTCCCAGGGGTCGGCCCGAGGATCGCCGGCCGGCTGCGGAAGCTCGGCCTCGCCACCGTCCGCGACCTGCTCGAGCATCGGCCCCGCGACTATCAGCGCTCCGTCGGCGAGAGCCGTATCGTCGACCTCTTCGGCGAGCAGGAGGCGGTGATCGTCGGCGAGGTGCAGAGCGTCTCGCTGCGGCGCGCGCGCGGCAGGTTGACGATCTTGACGGCGACCGTCGCGGACGAGACCGGGGCGATCCCGGCCGTCTGGTTCAACCAGGACTGGCTGAAGGAGAAGCTGCAGCCCGGGACGCGCGTGCGCCTCCGCGGGCAGCTCCGCCGCAATGCGTTCAACGTCAAGTCGTACGATTTGAGCGGCGGGGCGGCGACCGCCGACCTGGCGCCGATCTATCCGGCCGGCGAGGAGGTCACGCCGCCCCGGCTCCGCGCCCTGGCCGACCGCGCGCTCGAGCTCGTCCCCAACGAGCCGGACCCCCTGCCGGCCGGCCTGAAGCAGCGGGAACGCCTGCCGCGCAGGGCCGACGCCCTCTACGCCCTCCACCGCCCGAGGACGCTCGAGGAGGCGGAGGAAGGGAGACGCCGGCTCGCGTTCGACGAGCTGCTCCTGCTCCAGCTCGGCCTTGCCCGCCGGACGCGCGAGCGCGAGCACGAGGTCGCGCCGGCGCTCGGCGAGCCGGGCGAGCTGCTCGAGCGCTACCGCGCCGCTCTGCCCTTCGAGCTGACCGAGCACCAGGAGCAGGCGATCTCCGACCTCGACCGCGATCTCGCCCGCGCTACTCCGATGCAGCGGCTGCTTCAGGGCGACGTCGGCTCCGGGAAGACGGCGGTCGCGCTGTATGCGCTCCTGCGGGCGGTCGAGCGCGGCTACCAGGGCGCGTTGATGGCCCCGACCGAGACCCTCGCCGAGCAGCACTTCCTCACCGTCGAGGGGATCTGCCGCGAGCTCGGCGTCACCTGCGGCCTGCTGACCAGCTCGGTCGGCAAGCGCGCGCGTGACGTCGCCGGCGGCGCCTCGATCCTGGTCGGCACGCACGCGCTGATCCAGGAGGGGGTGGACCTGCAGAACGTCGGCGTCGCGGTCGTCGACGAGCAGCACCGTTTCGGCGTCGAGCAGCGCAAGGCGCTCGTCGAGGGCCGCACGCCGCATGTTCTGCACATGACCGCGACGCCGATCCCGCGCACGCTCGCCCTCACGGTCTACGGCGACCTGGCGGTCAGCGAGATCGCGAAGCCGCCCGCCTCGCGCCGGCCGGTCCTGACGAGCTGGATCGAGGAAGGCCGAGCTCCCGAGGCGTACCGGCGGCTGACGCGACTGCTGCGCGAAGGGCGCCAGGCCTACGTCGTCTGCCCGCTGATCGAGCAGTCCGAGACCTCGCGGGCGCGGGCGGCAGAACAGGAGGCCGCGAGGTTGCAGCGCGGAGAGCTCGAGGGCTTCCGCGTCGGGTGCATGCACGGTCGGCTGAAGCCGGCCGACCGGCGTGAGCTGATGGCGAGGTTCAAGGCGCGAGAGCTGGACGTCCTGGTCGCGACGACGGTGATCGAGGTCGGCGTCGACGTCCCGAACGCAACAGTGATGATCGTGCAGGAGGCCGACCGCTTCGGACTGGCCCAGCTGCACCAGCTCCGCGGCCGCGTCGGCCGCGGAGCCGAGCAGTCGTACTGTCTGCTGGTCTCGCGGCCGAAGGAGGAGCTGACCGAGGCGGCCGTCCGCCGCCTGGAGGCGCTCGTCGAGACGACCGACGGATTCGAGCTCGCCGAGATCGACCTGGAGCTGCGGGGCGAAGGCCAGCTGCTCGGCACGCGCCAGGCGGGTCTATCCGACCTCCGCTTCACCAAGCTCCGCGCCGACCGCCCGCTCCTCGAGAGGGCTCGGGCGGCGGCGCTGGAGCTGATCGACGTCGAGGGCCCGCTCGACGACGCGGTGGGCGCGTTGTTCCCGGACGAGGGACTCGCCGCCTAGGCCGCTGCCGCTGCGACCGCGTTGAGGTCGCGGCCGAGCAGGAGGCCGTTGTAGGCGAACTCCTCTTCCCGGAGTGCCCGGTTGTAGTCGTGGAGCGCTTCGCCTTTCAGCGACGCGCCGTGCATCGCGTGGATCCAGACCGGGTCGAGCTCCTCGATCCGGTCGACGACGGTGCGCACCGGGTTCTCGGAGGCGAAGATGCCGATCCCGCGGTAGACCTCGATCATCGCCGCGGACAGGTTCTCGCTCGTGACCGGCGGCTGGTCGCCCGGCTGCAGGTACAGGTCGGACGGGAAGAGGCTCCCTGTCGACTCCTCGAACAGCATCATCGAGTCCCAGTGGTGGACGTGCGGTGTCTCCAGGAAACGGAGCGTTTGCCGTCCGAGCTCGAGCCTCTCGCCGTCCATGAAGCTCCGCACGCGTCCGGTGTCGAGTCCGAAGCTCGCCGCGTTCAGCTGGATCGAGAGCGGCGAGCCGACGAGCTCCGCGCCGGGAGCCTCGCCCAAGAATCGGTCCATGCCGCCGTTCTCGTCGCCCTCCCAGTGGAGAAGGACGAGGTTCGCGAGCGTGGCCGGGTCGAGCACCTTGCGGATCGCCGCCCGGACGTTCTCGTAGAGGAAGTAGTCGCCCGTGTGGACGAGCGTCGGCTGCTCGTCGTCGATCAGGAACTGGTTGAAGGTGATCCCGTACGTCTCGGTCATTGTCGAGATGCGGAAGATGCCGCCGACGAGGTGGTCGATTCTGGTCTCCATCGCTCCTCCATTTCGTTGCACAGTAGTGTGTAGCGAGCGATCATAAATCACTGCACGCATTTGTGCAACAATTAGTTCCGTGACCCGCAAGTACGAGCTCAAGAAGCGTGCAGAGCGCCAGGAGGAGACCCGGCGGCGCATCGTCGAGGCGGCGATCCAGCTGCATCGGACGAAGGGGCCCGCGCGCACGACGTTCAGCGACATCGCCGCGCGCGCGAGCGTCCAGCGGCACACGCTCTACCGCTACTTCCCGAACGAGCGCGCGATGGGGCTCGCCTGCTCGGGTCACCACTTCGAGCTCAACCCGCCGCCCGATCCGGCCCAGTGGGAGGGGATCGCGGATCCCGGCGAGCGCCTGCGTGTCGGGCTCGAGGCGCTCTACTCGTGGTTCGAGCGCAACGAGGACATGCTCGGCTGCGTGCTGCGTGACGCCGAGGTCGATCCGCTGACGCGTGAACTCTTCGAACTGCGAGCCGCGGAGCCGATGGAACGGATCGCCGGCGCACTGTCCCAGGGCGTGGGCAACGCCAGGCGGGCGCAGGCGGCCCTCTCGCTCGCGCTCGACTTCCACGCGTGGCGTCGTCTCGCGCAGAGCGGCCTCGACGCGGCCGAGGCCGCGGCGCTGATGGCGGACGCAGTGGCCTGCGCGCGATCCACGTAGGGACAGACCCTCCGGGTTCCATGGCGTAGCCTTGCGCGCGTGCGGATCATCGCCGGGGCAAACCGCGGCGCGCGCATCTTCGCGCCGAAGGGCGAGGACACCCGGCCCACTTCCGATCGCGTCAGGGAGGCGGCCTTCAACCTGATCGGCCCCGTCGAGGCCGCGACCGTGCTCGATCTCTTCGCCGGCTCGGGAGCGATGGGGCTCGAGGCGCTGTCCCGCGGCGCGGCGTCGGCGACGTTCGTGGAGAGCGACCGCGACGCGTGCCGGACGATCGACCGGAACCTGGAGAAGCTCGGCCTGACCGGTGCGACCGTTCTCCAGCGGGACGTGTTCCAGGCACTCGCCGCCGGCCGCCGCACCTACGATCTGATCCTCTGCGACCCGCCGTACGGCTTCGACCAGGACGCGAGGATCGCCCCCTGTCTCGTCCGTGCCCTGGCTCCCGACGGCCTGGTCGTCTACGAGACGACGTCGCGCCGCGAGCCCGCTCTCGGCGATCTCCGCGTCCGCACCTCGCGCACGTACGGCTCGGCTCGCCTTACGCTGTTCGAGCATTGATCACGGCGATCTACCCCGGCACGTACGACCCCGTGACCCTCGGGCACGTCGACGTCATCCGCCGCGCGGCCGCGATCTTCGACCGCGTCGTCGTCGGCGTCGTCCGACACCCGGTGCACAAGGAGCCGACGTTCGCGATCGACGAGCGCGTCGCCTTCGTCCGCGACGCCCTCGCCGACGTGTCGAACGTCGAGGTGGACGTGTTCGCCGAACTGGTCGTCGACTTCGCCCGCCGCTGGGAGGCGAAGGCGATCGTGAAGGGACTGCGGGTCATCTCCGACTTCGAGTGGGAATTCCAGATGAACCAGCTGAACCGCCACCTCGCCCCCGAGATCGAAACCGTCTACGTGATGGCCAGCCCGCTCTACTCGTTCATCTCGTCCAGCGGCGTGAAGGAGATCGCCGCCTTCGGCGGCAACGTCGACGAGCTGGTCCCGCCCGCGGTGGCCGCGAGGTTCCGGGAGCTCTTCCCGGAGGGGCGGGGCGGCGCCCCCACGAGCCCGCAGGAGTAACATGCCCGCTCTTGGCGCCAACCAGGCTCGCCTGGTTGGCTGCCGGGTAGACTGCAGCTGATGGACGTCCTCGTACTCATCGACAAGCTCGACGACCTCGTGCACAACGCGAAGGCCGTGCCGCTCACCGACCAGGTCCGCATCGACCGCGAGGAGATCTACGACATCCTCGATCAGATGCGCGCGACCATCCCCGAGGAGATCAAGCAGGCCCGCTGGATCGTCAAGGAACGGCAGGAGATGCTGGCCGAGGCGAAGCGGGAGTGCGACCGGATCCTCGGCGAGGCGCGCGAGCAGGCAGCGCGCGAGGCCTCGCAGACGGAGATCGTCAAGCTCGCGGAGCGCCAGGCGCAGGAGATCATCGACGAGGCTCGGCGGCAGGCCCGCGAGACGCGTCTCGAGATGGAGGACTGGGCCGACGGCATCCTCTCCACGCTCGAGGTCAACCTCGACAAGTTCCTCAGCGCCGTCAAGCGCGGCCGGGAGCGGCTGCACGAGCGCTCGCAGGAGAACGTCGTCGCCGGGGTCGCGGCGAACGACGGCGACGAAGCGGCGTACTGAGCTGGCCCGCAGCGGCGACGGGCAAAGCCCGCCGCCGCGCGACGAGCGCACTACGCCGCTTCGGCCGACGCACCGACGCTCGACGTCAGCTTCTGCGACAGCTGGACGAACGCCTCCGCCGCACGGGTGCGGCGCCGGTCGCGGTGCCAGGCGATTCCGATCAGGCGCGGCGGCACGCGGTCGCCCAGATCGACGACGTGAATCGCCGGGTCGGTTTCGTCGACGGTGAGGCGGGGGACGACGGCGACGCCGACACCGGCGGCAACGAGGCCCTGGACGGTCCCGTTGTCGTCGGAGCGGAACGCGATGTGCGGCTCGCGGCCGGCCTGGCGCAAGCGGTCCTCGACCCGCTGGTTGGTGCGGCAGGTGCGGTTCGAGATCAGCGGATGGTCGAGCAGCTCGCGCAGGCTCGGCGGCCGGTCACGCGACGCGAGCGGGGAACCCGTCGGAACGACGAGCACGTACGGGTCACGGAAGAGCTCTACCGCCTCGCACGGGCCCGGCTCCAACGGCAGCACGACGAAGCTGAGATCCAGCTGGCCGCGCTCCACCAGCTCGAGCAGGTCGCGGTCGTCCGCGGACTCCTGGAGTGTGATGTCGACCTGCGGCCACTCGCCGCAGAACTCCCGCAACAGCTCCGGTAACACGCGCGCGCCGACGCTCTGGTACGTGCCGATCCGCAGCGGGCCGGCGTCGCCGGCGTCGAGCGCGGCGAGGTCCGCCTGCGCGGCCTGCAACCGGGCCGCGATCGCATCCGCGTGGCGGAGCAGGAGGTCGCCCGGCTCGGTCAGCGACACGGGGCGTGGGCCTCCCGGGCGGTCGATCAGGCGGCGGCCGACGATCCGCTCGAGCATTGCGATCTGCTGGCTGATCGCCGACTGGGTGTAGCCCAGCCGCCGCGCAGCGCGACCGAAGGTTCCCTCTTCGGCGATCGCCTTCAGGGCGATCAGGTGCCGTAGCTCGAGGCCGAGCCAGCTATCAGGAGCCATAATGGAAATGACAGATTAGACGATTGGCGCTAATCATGTGCCGGCAGGCACGCTTGCGGTCGTGGAGATCGTGATCCTCCTCACGATACTGATCCTCGCCGGCGTGCTCTCGGTGGTGGGCCCCGATACCCACGACTACGACGTGAACGACCGGCGGGGCTGGTGGCCCGGCAGCAGGTAGGCAGCCGGGTCTGGCTGGCCCTGGCGGTCGTCTACGTCGTCTGGGGCTCCACCTACCTCGGCATCGACCTCGCCGTCCGGACGATTCCGCCGTTCCTGATGGCCGCCGTCCGCTTCCTGATCGCGGGCGGCCTGCTCTACGCCTGGGCGATCCGGCGCGGCGATCGTCTGGACCGCCCGACTCCGAGACACTGGTTCTCGGCGTTTCTGATCGCGGCGCCGATGCTCGCGGTCGGGAACGCGGCCGTCGGCTGGGCCGAGCAGACGCTCGACACCGGCACCGCTTCCCTGATCATTGCGTCGGTCCCGCTCTGGATGGCACTGCTCGACCGCCTCTTCTATGGCCAACGACTCGCCCGCGTGGTCGTCGCGGGACTGGTCGTCGGCTTCGCCGGCGTCGGGCTCCTGGTCGCTCCCGGCGGCTCCGGCGGCGTCAGCCGGGCCGCGGTCGTCCTCGTTTTCAGCTCGCTCGCGTGGGCGATCGGCTCGCTGTACTCGCGGCAGGCGCCGCAGCCGAGCCGGCCGCTGGTCTCGGTGGGGATGCAGATGCTCGCCGGCGGGCTGATCCTGACCGTCGTCGCCGGGGTCAGCGGAGAGCTGGGCGAGGTCCGTCCGGGCGAGATCTCGCTCGAGTCCTGGCTCGGGCTGGCCTACCTCGTCGTGGCCGGATCGCTGCTCGCGTTCACGGCGTACATGTGGCTGCTGCGGAATGCGCCCACGACGCTCGTCGGCACGTATGCCTACGTCAACCCGTTCGTCGCGGTGCTGCTCGGGACCCTCGTCCTCGGCGAGCCGCTCGGCTGGCGCACGCTCGTCGGCGGCGGCATCGTGATCGCCGCGGTCGCGCTGATCGTACGCGCGCCGAAGGAGCAGGCACCGGTCGCGCTCGAGCCCGGACCGGCCGCCGTGCCCGCGCGCGGGAGCTAACCAAAGTCGCCGAGGAACGGCGCCGGCCCCGCGCTACGCTGGCCTCGTGACCATGTTCGACCTTCGTAACGTCCGAGTACGCTCGGGGGAAGAGCACCGCGAGGCGATCGACGTGACGATCGCGCCGGTCGTGCTCGGCGGCGAGCGCTACGTCTCCGTCCCGGAGGCGGTTCCGGCCGAGCTCGCGGTCACCCGCGCCTCGACCGGCTGGGTCTTCGGGCTGCGCCTGTCGGTGCGGCTGCACGGCGCCTGCGTGCGCTGCCTCGGCGACGCGGTCGTCGAGGAGACGCTGAACCTCCGCGAATACCAGGCGACGAGCCCAGACTCCGACGAGCTGACCACCCCCTACCTGGTCGACGACCGGCTCGACCTGTCGGCCTGGGCCCGCGACGCGCTCGTCCTTGCGCTGCCGGACAAGATCCTCTGCCGCCCCGACTGCGCCGGCCTCTGCCCGACGTGCGGCAAGAACCTCAACGACGAGCCGCACGGTCACGAGGACGAGGAGGCCGACCCGCGCTGGGCCGCGCTCGAGCGCCTGAGGAACGAGCTCTAGGCGGGCCGAGCTATACTGCCGCGGCTTCCATGGCAGTCCCCAAGAAGAAAACGTCGAAGTCCCGCCGCGACAAGCGGCGCGCCCAGCACGGCATCGAGGCGCCGCGCATCAACGTCTGCCCGACCTGCGGACAGCCGAAGCGGCCGCATCGCGTGTGCCCGACCTGCAAGACGTACAAGGGCCGCGACGTCGAACCTCTCTCCACGCACCTCTAGACGCCAATGACCATCCGTGTGGCCGTCGACGCGATGGGCGGCGACCGGGGTCCGGACGAGATCGTCCAGGGCGCACTCGAGGTCGCGGGGGACGGGATCGCGCCGGTGGTCTTCGGCCCGGCGTCGCTCGACACGCGCGGGCTCGAGCACGTCGTCGCGGAACGCGTCGTGGCGATGGACGAGAAGCCCGCCGAAGCGGTGCGCTCGAAGCCGGACAGCTCGCTGGTGGCCTCGTGCCGCGCCATCGCCGCAGGGACGGCGGACGCGGTCGTGTCGGCCGGGAACACGGGCGCGATGCTCGCAGCCGGTCTCCTGGAGATCCGCAGGCTCCCCGGTGTCGCCAGGCCTGCGATCGCGGTCCCGATCCCCGCCCGCGACGGCCCCTCGGTCTTGCTCGACTGCGGCGCGAATGCCGACGCCCGCCCGGAGCACCTGCTCCAGTTCGCGCACATGGGCTCGATCTTCGCGGAGGAGATCCTGGGCGTCGCCCGGCCCCAGGTGCGGCTCCTCTCGATCGGCGAGGAGGCGGAGAAGGGAAACCAGCTGACGCTGGAGGCGCACGCCCTGCTGGCGGAGAGCGAGCTCGACTTCCGCGGGAACACCGAGGGCCGCGACCTGCTCGCCAAGGCGGCCGACGTGGTCGTCACCGACGGGTTCACCGGAAACGTCGCGCTGAAGACGATGGAGGGGACGATCCGCACCGTGATCGAAGGGCTTCGAGCCGAGATCGCGTCGTCGTCGCGCGGCAAGCTGGGCGGCCTGCTCATCCGCCCCGCCGCGCGCGGCCTCCATCGGCGCCTCGACCCCGACACGTACGGAGGCGCCTACCTCCTGGGCCTGCGCGGCCTGGCTGTGATTGCGCACGGGAACTCCTCGGGCACTGCGATCGCCAACGCGATCCGCCTCGCCGCCCGCGGCGTCGAGCACGACGTCACCGGACGCCTCGCCGCGAGGTTGCCCAGCAAGGCGGAAACACCCGCTTGACGTGTGTATGATCGGCCGGCTTCGGCTTCAACCGCTGAATCGGCCCCGACAGAAGAGGTGACATGGCAGCGTCGAGAGAAGAAGTCTCCGAGCAGGTGAAAGCCGTTCTCGTCGAGCAGCTCGGCATCGACGAGGACCAGATCACTGATGAGGCTTCGTTCCAGGAAGACCTCGACGCCGACTCCCTCGACCTGGTCGAGCTGATCATGGAGCTCGAGGATCAGTTCGGGATCAAGATCTCGGACGAGGACGCTCAGAAGATCACGACCGTCGGGCAGGCTGTCGACTACGTCTTCTCGCACCAGTAGGGCGAAGACGGACGCGGGCGACGGGCCCGCTGCCGTACGCACGCTGATCGACGCGCTTCCGGCCGCAAGGCTCGAGCATGTCTTCACCCATGCCTCGTGGGCGATGGACCGGGCGTCGTCGTACGAACGGCTCGAGTTCCTCGGCGACAGCGTGCTGGAGCTCGCCGTCGCCCGGGCGCTGTACGAGCGGTATCCCGAGTTCTCCGAGGGCCGGCTGGCCAAGATCCGCTCGCACGTCGTCTCGCGGATGAGCTGCGCGAAGGTCGCGAAGGCACTCGGCCTGGGGCCGATGCTCGCGAGCCGCGGTGACGCCCTGCCCGACGAGGAGCTCGCGCGGCTCGTCGCCAACAGCAACGTCCTCGCCGCGCTGCTGGAGGCAGCGCTCGCCGCCGCCTTCCTCGAGTGGGGATTCGAGCGAGTGGAGCCGGCCGTCGTCGCCGCCTTCTCCGAGCAGATCGACTACGCCGCCACCCAGCACGTCGACTACAAGACTGAGCTCCAGGAGACGCTTGCCCGCCGCCGACAACAGGTCGTCTACGTGGTCGTGGATGCCGAAGGGCCGGCGCACGACCGCCGCTTCACCTGTGCGGCCGTGATCGACGGTGCCGAGGCCGGCACCGGCTCGGGCCGCACCAAGAAGGAGGCCGAGCAGGAAGCCGCGCGGGAGGCGCTGGCCACCCTGGACGAGGAGAGCTAGAGGCTTGATTGAAACTTCAGCCGGTGCCGGACGCCGCCCCAGACACGGCG
The DNA here is from genome assembly GCA_963775695.1 of uncultured Actinomycetes bacterium. GTDB lineage: Bacteria > Actinomycetota > Thermoleophilia > Gaiellales > Gaiellaceae > DATBLE01. Next base: position 135,834 of record CAVZJU010000002.1, read on the forward strand.
CCGGAGTGGCACGCTCGCCCTCGACACGTAACGCTGTTACGCGCCGCGGACGATCGCGGGCTCCGTCTTGGTCTGGAACGGCCCCGACACGAGCCGAATTTCACATCAAGCCTCTAGCCGATTCCGATCAGCGCGGCGAGATCGCGGGAGATCGCGCACCGGGCGCCGCCCGCCTCGACGAGCAGCGGTCCACCGGACGGCTCGAGCGCCAGAACGCTCACCCGCTCCCCGGGGAGCAGGCTCTACCACTGCCACTCGACGCCCCTGAAGAAGCACATCCACAAGGGCCTCTACGGCGCGTTCATCATCGATCCGCCCGAGCCGCGCGCCCCCGCGCAGGAGCTCGTGATGCTGATGAACGGCTACGACACCGACGGCGACGGCGAGAACAACTTCTACACGGTCAACGGGCTCGCGTTCTACTTCGCGAAGTACCCGATCGTCGTCAGGCGCGGGAGGCTCGTCCGCCTCTACCTGGCCAACCTGACCGAGTTCGACCTGATCAACTCGTTCCATCTCCACAGGGAGCTCTTCCGGGTCTACCGCACCCGATCGGCCGACCAGTTCGAGTACACGGACACGGTGATGTTGTGCCAGGGCGAGCGCTGTGTCATCGAGATCGAGTTCCACAACCCGGGCCGGTTCATGTTCCACGCCCACCAGTCCGAGTTCACCGAGCTCGGCTGGATGGGCTTCTTCGAGGTCAGATGATCCGCCGGCTGTGGCCGCTCCTGCCGCTCCTGGTGCTCGCCGCCGTGGTGGCCCTGTTCGCCTCGACGGGGGGCTCGCTCGTCGATCTCGTCGGCTCGAAGCCCCCGCCCAAGGACGAATTCCAGATCCGCCGGGTGCAGCTCTCGAGGGGCGAGGTTCGGATCCGGGTGACGAATTCGCAGCGCGAGCAGCTGACGATCGGCTCGGTGGCGATCGACGACGCGATCGTCCCCTTCCGCCTCGACGGACCGCGGACGCTGGGCCGGCTGCGCTCGAGCACGATCGTGGTCGCGTACGACTGGGTCGAGAACGAGTCGCTGACCGTCGGCGTCACGAGCTCCACCGGGATCCAGGTGACCGAGGAGCTGGCGGCTGCCGTGGAGACGCCGAAGCCTTCCCGGGCGGGTTCCTCGGCTACGCCCTGATCGGCCTCCTGGTCGGGGTCGTGCCGATCGCCCTCGGGCTCCTCTGGCTGCCGTCGCTCCGCACCGCGCGTCCCCGGTGGATCGCCGCGTTCATGGCGCTGACCGCCGGCCTGCTCACGTTCCTCGGGATCGAGGCGCTCTCCGAGGCGCTCGACCTCCAGGCCGCGCTTCCCGGCGCGCTCGGCGGCCCGGGGCTGGTGCTGCTGGGGATCGCCACCAGCTTCCTGACCATGACGTTCGTGTCCCACCGCATGTCCGGTGACGGCGGCGCGGTCGGCGGTGCGGCGCTCGCCCTGCTGGTCGCCCTCGGCATCGGCCTGCACAACCTCGGCGAGGGTCTCGCGATCGGCTCGTCCTTCTCGCTCGGCGAGCTCGCCCTCGGCTCGTTCCTGATCGTCGGCTTCATGATCCACAACGTCACCGAGGGGCTCGGCATTGCCGCGCCGATCGCCGAACAGGGGAGCGCGCCGGTCGCCGTCGCCAGGCTGGCGGTCCTTGCCCTGATCGCCGGGGCCCCCGCGATCGTCGGCGCCTGGATCGGCGGATACCTCACCTCCGATTTCCCGGGAGTCCTGTTCTTCGCGGGCGCGGCCGGAGCGGTCCTCCAGGTGGTCGTCGAGGTCGGCCGGCACCTCTCTCGGACGGCGCGTGGGACGCTCGTCTCGGGCCACGTGGTCGGCGGCTTCCTCGCCGGCATCGCGATCATGTACGTGACCGGGCTCCTGGCGTCCTGACCGGTCGCTAGCCTCCCGCACGCGTGCACCTGCGGGCGATCAAGCTGCGCGGCTTCAAGTCGTTCCCCGATCCGGTCGAAGTCCGGCTGGAGCCGGGCGTCGCCGTGGTCGTCGGTCCGAACGGGTCGGGCAAGTCCAACATCGCCGATGCGCTGATCTGGGCGGCAGGCTCGCTCGCCCCGAGCGAGCTACGCGCCGAGAAGCCGGACGACGTGCTCTTCAACGGCTCCGCCTCGCGGACGGCCGCCGACCACTGCGAGGTCGAGGTGCTGTTCGACAACGAGGACGGCGGCCTGCCCGAGATCGACTACTCCGAGGTCTCGATCGTGCGCCGCCTCCACCGCGGAGGCGAGGGCCAGTACCTCGTCAACGGCGCCCACGTACGCCGCACGGACGTCGTCGAGCTCCTCTCCGACGTCGGGCTCGGGTCGGCGTTGGGCTCGATCGTCTCCCAGGGGCGGGTGGAGGCGATCCTGGCCTCGAAGCCCGAGGAACGGCGGACACTGGTCGAGGAGGCGGCAGGTCTCGGGAAGTTCAAGCGGCGGCGTCACCGTGCGGAGCTGAAGCTCGCACGCGTGGCGACGCAGGTCGAGCGGGCCCGCGACGTCGAGGCCGAGGTGACGAAGCGGCTGCGGCCGCTGGCGCTGCAGGCGACCGCCGCCGAGCGCGCCGAGAAGCTCGGCATCGAGATCGCCGGCCTGCACGCCGGGATCGCGACGCTCGACGTGCTGGCGCTCGGAGGGCAGATTCAGGAGGCGGCGGGCCGCCGGTCCGGCTACACGGCCGAGCGGCGCGCGGCCGAAGAAGCGCTGGAATGCCTGCTGGCGGAGCGCCGCCGCGCGGAGGAGGCGCTGGCCGAGGCGGCCGGCGGACGGGAAGGCGCAGCATCGACGCTCTACCGGCTGCGGAGCGCCTGCGAGCGGCTCGAGCTTCGCCGCGAGACCGCGGAGTCGCTGCTCGCCCGCGTCCGCGAGGCGCCGCCGGCGATCGACGCCGGGCTCGTCGAGCGGGCGCGCGTCGCCGAGGCCCGGGCGGCGGCGCTGGGGCGCGCGATCGCCGAGCGCGAGGGGCTGCCTCCGGCCGCCCGCGCGCTCGCCGAGGAGGGTGCGTCCCTGGCGCTGTCCCTCGTCGAGGTCGAGGAAGGCCGCGAGCGAGCGGTGGCGGCGGCCGTCGGCGCCGCGCTCGTCGCCTCGACGCCCGAGGAAGGGCTGCGCCTGCTCGACGAGGCCCGGGAGCGCGGGCTCGGCAACCTGACCGTCCTCGTCCGCCCGGGGCGGTTCGAGCCGCTCGCCGGGATCGATGTCGTCCCGCGCGAGCGCCTGCTCGCCTCGACGCGTCCCGCCGTCACGGTCGAGGGACACTCCTACGATCCGGCGCGCGGCGTGCTCACCTTCACGGGCGACACGGCCGAGGCTGTGCTGCTCGAGCTGGAGGCTCAGCGCCGGCGGCTGCTCGACGAGGCGGCGGAGCTGAGGGCGGAGGCCGCGCGGGCCGTGCCGCGGCTCGCCGACCCGACGCTCGTCGCCGCCGGCGCGACGCTGCTCGAGTCGCTCTCTGCAGCGCTTCGCGCGACCGAGCGGCTCCAGGCGCCGATGCTCGCCGAGGCCGACCGCGGCGCCGTCCGCGCTTCCGGGCTCGCCGCCGAGCTCCGCGCGCTCGGCGGGCGCGAGGTGGAGCTCCGCCGCGCCCACTCGGAGGCGGCGGAGCGTGTGGCGGCCGTCGACGTCGAGGTCGCCCGGTTCGAGGCGGAGCACGACGAGGCGCAGCGCCGCCTCGACGCCGCCGGCGCGGAACCGGCGGACGGCTCCCGGGAGGAGCTCGCCGAGAAGCTGGAGCGGTTCGAGCGCCGCCGCGAGCAGCTCGGCGGCGTCAACCCGTTCGCAAAGGAGGAATACGCGGCGGAGAAGGCGCGCCTCGTGGAGCTGCGGACGCAGCGGGAGGACCTCGAGCGCGCGCTCGACGAGCTGCGAGCCCTGCGCGATGAGTTGACCGAGACGGTCGAGCGCCGCTTCACCGAGACCTTCGACGCGGTGCAGCGCAACTTTGCCGAGGTCGCCTCGACGCTCTTCCCCGGTGGGCACGGACGGCTCCGGCTGACAGAACCGGAGGAGGACGAGATCGAGGCCGGCATCGAGGTGGAGCTCTCGCCCGCAGGCAAGCGCGTCACGCGCCTCTCGCTGCTCTCGGGCGGCGAGAAGGCGCTCGGGGCGATCTCGTTCCTGTTCGCCCTGTTCCTTGCGCGGCCGTGTCCCTTCTACCTGCTGGACGAGGTCGAGGCCGCTCTCGACGACACGAACATCGGCCGCTTCTGCGCGCTCCTGCGGCAGTTCGCCGACCGGGCGCAGTTCATCGTCGTCACGCACCAGAAGCGGACGATGGAGGCGGCGGACGCGCTCTACGGCGTGACCATGGGCGGTGACGGCGTCTCTCAGATCGTCTCCCGGCGTCTGCCCCGCGAGGACGCCGCCGCGGTCTCCGCGGCCTGACTACGCTCCCGCGATGACGCGGACCTGGGGCGAGTTGCTCGGCGACGACTCGACGGACGAGACGGTCGAGGAGCGGGCGGGCTTCCTCGGCCGGCTCCGCGACTCGCTCTCGAAGTCACGGCGCGCGCTGACGCAGCAGCTGGCGGTCGCGGCGTTCGATTCGGCCGACGAGGAGGCCTGGGAGAGGCTCGAAGAGGCATTGATCGTGGCCGACGTGGGCGTCCCGGCGACCGCGGAGATCGTCCGGCGGCTCGAGGCGCGTGGCGGTTTGACCACGCTCGACCAGCCTCTCGCCGAGGAGATCGCGGCGCTGCTCGGGGAGCCGGGGTCGCTCGACCTCTCCGCTCGCCCGACCGTGGTGCTGGTCGTCGGCGTCAACGGCACCGGCAAGACGACCACGATCGGAAAGCTCGCCGCCAAGCTGGCGGCCCACGACCGTTCGGTCCTGCTCGCGGCGGCCGATACGTTCCGGGCGGCCGCCGAGGAGCAACTCGAGATCTGGGCGCAGCGGGCGGGCGCCGACTTCGTCGGCTCGCCCCGCGGCGGCGACCCGGCCGCCGTCGCGTACGACGCGATCGAGGCGGCGAGCTCGCGCGGCCGCGACGTGGTGATCGTCGACACCGCGGGCAGGCTGCACACGCAGACGAACCTGATGGAAGAGCTCGCCAAGGTGCGCCGCGTGATCGCCGGGCGGCTCGACGGCGCGCCGCACGAGACGCTGCTCGTCGTCGACGCCACCACCGGCCAGAACGGCCTCCAGCAGGCGCGGCTGTTCCGGGAGGCCGTCGAGGTCACCGGTGTCGTGCTGACGAAGCTGGACGGTTCCGCCAAGGGCGGGATCGCCGTTGCGATCGCCCACGAAATCGGGCTGCCCGTGACGCTCGTGGGCGTGGGGGAGGGGCTCGACGACCTCCGCCCGTTCGACGCGGCGGACTTCGCCTACGCACTCGTCTCCGGCGAGTCGTGAAGCAGGCGGGGTTCGCCGTGTGTGCGCCGGCGCCGTAGAGCGCGAGAAACGGGCCGGGCCACCGCGGACCCGGCCCGTTCACTCATCTGCCGTAGAGGCAGGGACAGTTACCCCCCGGACTGCCCCTGCCGGGCTCTCCATACCCCCTAGGTGGGCCGGGAATCACCCTTCGCCGCGCGCTCCTCGGCGATCTTCGCGCGGTGATGGGCGATCCGCTCGCGCAGAAGCTTCGTGGTCGGGTGGGCCTCGAACTCGCGATCCGCGCGCTCGAGCGCTCTACGAATCCGTTCCTTCCGCGTCATCGTCCGCCTCCAGCATCGTACGGATCCGGATGAGCTCTCGCCGGATGTCGATGAACGCCGCCAGCACGGCGTCGACATCCTCGCGCTCGACAGCCGTCTCCGGCTTCCTCCACATGCGCTGAACTCCGGTGAGCTCTACTCGCGGCCACAACCCGCGCTTTCGGACCTGCCGCCGGCGGTAGGTACCCTTCCCCGGCCGTGTTCGACACGCTCTCCGACAAGCTCCAGCACGCCCTCGGCGACCTCCGCGGACGCGGACGGCTCGACGAGGAATCGGTCTCGAAGGCGATGCGCGAGATCCGCCTCGCGCTGCTCGAGGCCGACGTCAACCTGCAGGTGGTGAAGGACTTCGTCGCGCGCGTGAGGGAGCGAGCGGTCGGCGAGGAGGTGACGAAGAGTCTGACACCGGGCCAGCAGGTGGTGAAGATCGTCCACGAGGAGCTGACCGAGGTGATGGGCGGCGGCGACTCGCGACTTGCCTTCGCCCAGCGCGGCCCGACCACGATCCTGTTCGCCGGTCTCCAGGGCTCGGGCAAGACGACGGCCGCTGCCAAGCTCGCGCTGATGCTGCGCAAGGAGGGGAAGACGCCCGCGCTCGTCGCGGCCGACCTCCAGCGTCCCGCGGCGATCGACCAGCTCGAGCAGCTCGGCCGCCAGATTCAGGTGCCGGTATTCCGGTCGGGCAACGCCGACGCCGTCGCTGTTGCCCGAGAGGGATGCGACTGGGCCGCGTCGCAAGGTTGCGACCTGGTGATCGTGGACACGGCCGGGCGGCACCAGGTCGACGAGGCGCTCATGGAGGAACTCGGACGCATCGCGGAGGCAATGCGCCCGACCAATGTGCTGCTCGTCCTCGACGCGATGACCGGCCAGGAGGCCGTGAACGTCGCGGAGGCCTTCCAGGAGCAGGTCGCGTTCGACGGGATCGTCCTGACGAAGCTGGACGGCGACGCCCGCGGCGGCGCGGCGCTGTCCGTGCGCGCGGTCACCGGCCGGCCGATCAAGCTCGCCTCCACCGGCGAGAAGCTCGACCAGTTCGAGTGGTTCCACCCCGACCGCATGGCCTCGCGCATCCTCGGCATGGGCGACGTCATGACGCTGATCGAGAAGGCGGAGGCGGCGGTCGAAGCCGACGAGCAGGCGGAGATGGAGGCTCGCCTCCGCGCCGGCGAGTTCACCTTCGACGACTTCCTCGCCAGCTACAAGATGCTGCGCAAGATGGGCCCGCTGAAGGGCGTCCTCTCGATGATCCCGGGCGTCGGCAACCAGTTGAAGGGGCTCGAGATCGACGAGCGCGAACTGGCCCGCGTCGAGGCGATCATCCTGTCGATGACGCCGCGCGAGCGCGGTTTCCCGCACACTATCGACGGGTCGCGGCGCCAGCGCATCGCGCGGGGCAGCGGCTCGACCGTCCAGGAGGTCTCACGGCTCCTGAACGCGCGCAAGGAGATGCAGAAGCTGATGAAGCAGATGGGCAAAGGCAAGATGCCGGCGCTTCCGGGCATGGCCGGCAGGCGCTAGAGAGCAGGAGAGGAGACCGATGGCAGTACGGATGAGATTGACCCGCGTCGGGTCGAAGAAGAACCCGATCTACCGGGTCGTGGTCGCGGACTCGCGGTCGCCGCGGGACGGGAAGTTCATCGAGATCGTCGGCCGGTACAACCCGCAGTCGGACCCGTCGCTGATCGAGTTCGACGAGGCCAAGGTCAAGGACTGGCTCTCGAAGGGGGCGCAGCCGTCGGGCACGGTCTCGCGACTCCTGAAGGCCAAGAACATCGAAGCCGCGGGAAAAGGTGCCAGCGGTAGCTGAGCACCTTGGCCCGAGGCGAAGATGTCTCGGCGAGGGCGTTGCCGCAGGCAGCGACCGAGACGAGAACATCGTTTGAGAGACACGGCAACCGCCGATCTGGTCGAGTACCTGGCGCGCAGGCTGGTCGAGCACGCCGACGAGGTCAGCGTCGAGGAGGTCGAGGAGAACGGTGCGCTCGTCGTCCGGCTCCGGGTGGCGCCCGACGACCTCGGTCGCGTGATCGGGCGCGGCGGCCGCATCGCCCGGGCGCTGCGCACGCTCGTGCGGGCGGCCGGCGCGCACGGCGACCGGCGCGTCCTGCTCGAGATCGTCGAGTGACGGACGAAGGCGAGCTGGTGCCGGTCGGCCGCGTCGGCCGGCCGCACGGGCTGGACGGGTCGTTCGTGGTCGAGCGGCCGAGCGAGAACGAGCGGCTGTTCGAACCGGGTGCCAGGCTGATCGCGGGCGGCGAGCCCGCGACCGTGGCGGCGCGGAAGCGGTCGGGCGGCCGCCTGGTGATCAAGCTCGACCCGCCGGCGGAGCGCGGGACGGAGCTAGCCGTACGACGCTCGGCGCTCCCCGAGCCCCAGCCCGACAGCTTCTACGTCTTTCAGCTTCAAGGCCTGGAGGTGGTCGAGGAGGGCGGTCGCCGCCTCGGCGCTGTGCGGGAGGTCGCTCCGGGGGTCGCGAACGACGTCCTCGAGCTCGACTCGGGGCTCGCGCTGCCGATGCACGAGGAGTGCATCCGCCGGGTTGACCTCGCGGCGGGCACAATTGTCGTTGCAGTCGGCTTCGTCGACGACCGGTAACCTCAAGCGCCCTTGCAGATCGACGTCTTCACGCTGGTTCCGCACGCCTTCGCCTGGCTCACCGAGCAGCGTCCGCTCGCAAACGTGCTCGGCACCGAGATCGACCTGAGGCTGTTCGGCTACCGCGATATGACACCGCTTCCGAACGGCCAGGTCGACGATGCCCCCTACGGGGGCGGGCCGGGAATGGTCCTGCGAGTCGACGTCGTCGCAGCAGCGCTCGATGCGGTCTACGGCGGCGTGCCCGAGCACCGGGTGATCGCGCTGACGCCGCAGGGGCGACAGCTGGACCAGTACGTCGTCGAGGAGCTCGCAGGCGAGGACAACCTGACGCTGCTGTCCGCCCGTTTCGAGGGCTTCGACGAGCGGATACTCGCCCACCTCTGCTCCGACGCGATCTCGATCGGGCCGTACGTGCTCTCCGGGGGCGAGCTGCCGGCGATGGTCCTGGTCGACGCGATCGCCAGGTTGCGGCCGGGGGCGCTCGCCGAGGAGTCGGTCAGGCACGAGACGTTTTCGGCCGAGCTCGAGGGCGGGGTCGAGTTCCCCCATTACACGCGCCCGGCCGAGTTCCGCGGTTGGCGGGTGCCCGACGTCCTCGTCTCCGGCGACCACGGCCGGATCGAGGACTGGCGCCGCGAACAGAGCCGCGCGCGGAGCGTCCGGTGACCGACCTGTACGCCGTGCTCGGAGTCGCCCCGGGGGCTTCGGGGGACGAGATCCGCTTGGCCTACCACCGGCGGCTCCGGTTCGACGACGTCGAGACGCCGGAGGGGAACCAGCGGATGCGTGAGCTGCGCGAGGCCTACGAGGTGCTCTCCGACCCCGAAAGGCGCCGCAGCTACGACGCCGCCCGCGACGGCTGGGGACAGGTGACCGAGCCGACGCCGGTGGCAGAGCCCGAGCCGACGCCGGTGGCAGAGCCCGAGCCGACGCCGGTGGCAGAGCCCGAGCCGGACCACGCCTACGAGGCGTCGTTCGAGGAGCCCGTGCCGGTCGGGCCCGAGGAGCCCAGGTCCTACAACCCGATCACGCGCGCCACCAGCGGCCTGCCGCGCGGCTGGCGGATCGCCATCGACTGGGTGGTGACCATCGTCGGCGCGATCGCGATCGTGCTGGCGATCAAGGCGTGGGTGGTCAACCCGTACCGCATCCCCTCGTCGTCGATGGAGCCGACGCTCCACTGCGCCAGGCCGGGCAGCGGCTGCGAAGCCCGCTTCTCGGACCGGGTGCTCGCGAATCGGTTCATCTACCACTTCCGCAAGCCGCATCGTGGGGACATCATCGTCTTCAAGACGCCGCCCCTCGCCGAGGAGAAGTGCGGGGCGGGCGGCACGTTCGTCAAGCGGCTGATCGCCCTTCCCGGGGAAACATGGCAAGAGAAGAACGGGTTCATCTACATCGACGGCAAGAAGCTGATCGAGCCGTACATCAAGCCCGGCCGCCGCGACACGGGCACGTCGTACCCGGCTCGGAAGATTCCGGACGGCCAGTACTTCATGATGGGCGACAACCGTTCGCAGTCCTGCGACTCGCGAGAGTGGGGCTCGGTCCCACGCAAGAACCTGATCGGCGAGGTGTTCGCCGTCTACTGGCCGCCCAATCGCATCGGCTTCAGATAGAAACGCGGGAGAACCATGGTTCTCCCGCGCGCCCTCTCCTTCGCTCGCTCGCTGCGCTCGCATCGGTGGCTGACCGAGCGCGGCTGCTGGCCGCGCTCGCACAGGTCGGGCGCGGCGGCGTAGCGGTGGCAATTCGGCTCGATCATTGTGTGATCGCAGTGAGCGACTGGGACCGGTCGAACGCCTTTTACCGCGACGTGCTCGGCGCCGAGCTGGTCGAGCTCGACAAGGGTCGGTATGCCTACCGTTTTGGGGGGCAGCAGCTGAACGTCCACGGCCCCGGCAGCGAGCCGCACCCGCGGGCGGCCGACCCGGTGCGCCCGGGCAACAGCGATCTCTGCTTCGTGTGGGACGGCCCGGTCGAGGGCGCGGTCGAACACCTGCACGCGCATGGTGTCGAGGTCGAGCTGGGGCCGGTCGAGCGGATCGGCGCCGGCGGAACGGGCACGAGCGTCTACGTCCGCGACCCGGACGGATCGCTGCTCGAGCTGATCTCGTACTCGCCCTAGACCCTATGGCGGCTGAGTAGCCGCGAGCGCTTGAAGGCCGGATCCTCCGGTTTGCAGATCGGGGGTTTGTCTGGCCGGAGACTGGCTCCGGCTGATCCCATGCAACGGAAGGAGGGTCCGGCCGTGACCGTAACGATGAGCTACGTGGGCCTGGATGTCCACGCCCGTTCGACCCATGCTGCCGCGATCGACGTCGCGAGCGGAGAGCTGCGTAGTGCGCGCCTCGGCGGCGGCAGCGACGAGGTGATTGGTTGGTTGCAGGCGCTGCCGCAACCATTCAAGGGCTGCTACGAGGCCGGCCCGACCGGCTTTGCGCTCTACCGCGCCGCGGAGGCGGCGGGGCTGCCGCTGCAGGTGGTTGCGCCGTCCAAGACGCCGCGTGCTCCCGGCGATCGGATCAAGAGCGACCGCAAGGACGCCGAGTTGTTGGCGCGGCTGTTGCTGGCCGGGCAGCTGAAGGCGGTCGCGGTGCCGTCGCCGCCGTTCGAGGCGGCCCGGCATCTCGCCCGCGCGCGTGAGCAGGTGCGCGGCGATCTGATGCTCTGCCGTCACCGTGTCTCGAAGCTGCTCTTGCTCCACGGCCGCGTCTACGAGGGCAGCGCCTGGACGAAGACGCACCGCCGCTGGCTCGAGCAGCAGCGGTTCGAGCAGCCGGCGACCGAGCTCGCCTACCTGGACACGCTCGCCGCCGTCGACGGCCTCGTCGCCCGCAAGACCGCGCTCGACGAGCGGCTCTCCCGGCTCGCGCGCGAGGGCGACTGGTGGCCGACCGTCGGCCGTCTGCGCTGCTTCCGCGGCATCGACACGCTCTCGGCGTTCGTGCTCTGCCTCGAGATCGGCGACTGGACGCGCTTCCCCCGCCCGGCCAAGCTGGCCAGCTGGCTCGGGCTCGTGCCCTCGCTTGACCAGTCCGGCGAGAGCCGCCGCCAAGGCGCGATCACCAAGACCGGCTCCGGCTACGCACGCCGGCTGCTCGTCGAGGCCGCCTGGCACTACCTGCCCAGGCCGAGCGTCGGCCCCGCGCTCGCCGAGCGCCGAGCCGGCCAACCCGACCACGTCATCCAGGTCGCCCTGCGCGCACAGCGACGGCTGCACCGCCTCTACGGCCGCCTCCGTGCGCGTGGCAAGCCCGGCAACGTCACCACCGTCGCCGTCGCTCGCGAGCTCGCCTGTTTCCTCTGGGCCGCAGCCGTGGCCGAGTAAACCCAGACCACAGCCGCCTGCTCGGGCGGGCGCCGGGCCACACGCTGCCGGCACGCGCGACTGAACTATGGGCAACCCGCACACGGCCACGCCCGTTCCTAGACAGCGCACGCCGGCGACCCAAGCAGGGCAATGGGGTAGCCAACCCCCGCATCATCAGACTGACCGCAAGCGACGTCGTCGCAGCGCCCGACGCCCACCCAAGCAAGACCTCCTCACCCTGTCAAACGACTGGGCGATGCCGCCCGGACCCTTGACAAACGCGCCTCCATATCAGTTCAGCTACCATTCGCCGTCGGCCCACGGGCCGTTTTCCTATGAGCAAGACCATTGAGCTCCTCGAGCAGCGTCAACTGCGCAAAGACCGGCCGCGGTTCAAGGCCGGCGACACCGTCCGCGTTCACTTCCAGGTGATCGAGGGTCAGCGCCGCCGTATCCAGGTGTTCGAAGGGATCGTGATCAAGCGGCAGGGCGCCGGCGTGCGCGAGACCTTCACCGTGCGCAAGCAGTCGTTCGGCGTCGGGGTCGAGCGGACGTTCCCGCTGCACTCGCCCAAGATCGAGAAGATCGAGGTCACCCAGATCGGCGACGTGAACCGCGCGAAGCTCTACTACTTGCGCGAGAAAGTGGGGAAGAAGGCGCGCGTCAGGGCTGTTCAGCGGAGGGACAAGCTAAGCTCGCCCGATGGGGTCGCGGACGCCGGCGAGGAGCTCGAAGAGGCGGCAGCCGAGCCCGTCGCCGAGTCCGTCGACGAGACCGCCGAGCCTGTCGCGGACGAGCCTGTCGCCGGCGCCGCAGAGTCTGCCGCCGAAGCTGCAGAGTCTGCCACTGAAGCTGAAGGCGAGCCGGAGGCGGCCGCCCAGCCAGAAGCAGAAGCAGAGACCGGGAAAGAGGCTTCTTAGCTTCGATCGTCGGCTCGGCGCCCGGTTCGTCGCCGGCGCCGACGAAGCAGGACGTGGCTCGCTCGCCGGCCCGCTCGTCGTTGCCGGGGTGCTTCTCGATTACGGCCGTCTCCGCGATCACCGGGTCCGGCCGCTCGCGCTCCTGAACGACTCCAAGCAGGTCCCTGCCGAGCGCCGCGAGGAGCTCTTCCGGGCGATCGTCGGGTGTGCCGACCGCGTCGCGGTCCGCGTGATCTCGAACGGGGAGATCGACCGGGTCGGGTTGCACCGCTCCAACCTCGCCGGGCTGCGCTCCGTGCTCTGGGAGCTGAGCCCGCCGGCGGAGGCGTGCCTCGTGGACGGCTTCCGGCTGGGGCCCTCAGCGCCCATCCACACCGCGGTCGTCGACGGCGACGAGCGGAGCGCCGCGATCGCCGCGGCGTCGGTGGTCGCGAAGGTGACGCGGGACCGGCTGATGCGGAGGATGGATGCGCTCTTCCCCCACTACGGCTTCGTCTCCCATGTCGGCTACATCACCCCGGCGCACTCCGCGGTGGTCCGTCAGCTCGGCCCCTGCGAGATCCACCGGCGCTCGTTCCAGGCCCTCTGCTACCTCCCCGACGCCGACGCGCTCGCCGCCGTCGACCCGGAGTAAGGGGCGCTCTGCCGAGCGGCGTGCCCGGCTTCACTACCGGCTGCGCGGCTACCGGCTGGTCGGCTCGAACGTCTGGGCAGGTGGCTACGAGCTCGACCTCGTGCTGCGCCGGGGCCGCCGGCTCGTGTTCTGCGAGGTGAAAGCGAAGAGCGGGCCGGGCTACGGCGACCCGCTGGAGATGATCACCCCCGAAAAGCTCCGGCGGCTCGCGCAGGCGGGCGAGAGTTGGCTCGCGACTCATCCCGACGCGGCCGCGCTCGAGATCGCGTACGAGGCCGTGGCGCTGCGCTCCGGGCGGTTGGAACGGGTCCCTCTGGTACTCTGAGCCTGCCGAGGGGCACTATCCCCGAACGGGCGTCACTCGTCAGAACGGTCGCAAGACCCGGGTGCGCCGGCCCAATGGCTCACAACACAGCCAGGCGGCGGGAGAAACCTTCGGCTGACAGTGATATTGCGTCAGCCGAAAGGAGTCCCGTGAACGTCAATCGAGCCAGCTTCAGCACGAAAGCCCGTACGTGGATCCTGCTCGCGGGCCTGACCGCGCTGTTCATCGGCGTGGGCTACGCGATCGGAGGAGCCGCCCTCTGGTTCTTCGTTCTGTTCTCGGTCTTCATGAACGTGGCGGCGTACTTCTGGTCGGACAAGTTCGCGATCCGCGCCGCCCGGGCCCAGGAGGTCTCCGAGGCGGAGGCTCCCGATCTGCACAACCTGGTCGCCGAGCTGGCGCAGCTGTACGACGTGCCGAAGCCGCGCGTCTACATGATCCCGTCCGACCAGCCCAACGCCTTCGCGACGGGGCGGAACCCCGAGCATGCGGCGGTTGCGGTCACCCAGGGGCTGCTCCAGCTCATGCCCCGTGACCAGGTTCGCGGCGTCCTCGCCCACGAGTTCTCGCACATCAAGAACCGCGACATCCTCGTGTCCTCGATCGCCGCGATGATCGCCGGCGCGATCTCCGCGATCGGGAACATCTTCTTCTTCATGGGCATCTTCGGAGACGACGACAACAACCCGCTCGGCGCGATCGGCTCGCTGCTGCTGATCATCGTCGCGCCGATCGCGGCGTCGCTGCTCCAGCTCGCCGTCTCGCGTCAGCGTGAGTTCCTCGCGGACGCGACGGCCGCGCGGATGCTCGGGACCGGCGAGCCGCTCGCCCAGGCGCTCGAGAACCTCGAGCGCGGCCGACAGGCGATGCCGATGGAGGTCAACCCGGCCACCGAGGCGCTCTACATCGTCAACCCGCTCAGCGGCAGAGGCATGGCGGGCCTCTTCTCGACGCACCCGCCCCTCGAGGAGCGGATCGCCCGGCTGCGCGACTACGACCGGAACCGCGGGCTCGCCTAGAAGCACGGGGGAAACGGCCGGTTTCGCCCGTGAGCCCCCTTCCCTAAGCGCTCGCACCCCGGATCGGCTCTGAGCCGCGCCTGCAGGTCGGCGCGGCGACGGGAACCAGTGGACCAGGAGTGGGAGCCAATACGCCGAAGAAATCCGGGTGGCGCGGACACAGGAGGCTCTCTACGCCGACATCGACCTCGAGCTCTCGTGGTCCGAGCGTGAACTGCCCGAGCGTGAGCGGACGAAGCACGTGCACCGGCTGCATCCCTACCTGGGCAAGTTCATCCCGCAGCTGGTCGAGACACTGCTGGCGCGGTACGTGCCGGCGGGCGGCCGCGTCCTCGATCCTTTCGCCGGCTCGGGGACGACGCTCGTCCAGTCGCTGGAGAGTGGCCGCGAGGCGACGGGCATCGACGTCGCAGCGTTCAACTGCCTACTGATGCGGGTCAAGACAGCGCGCTACAACGAGTTCGTGCTCGAGCGCGAGATCAGGGACGCGCTGAGCCGCTTCGAGGCCGCCGACGGCACGTTCCCCGGGCTGACCCGGGAACCGGGTTACATCGGCCGCTGGTTCGCTCCGAGAGCTGCTGCAGAGCTGCTGGCGTTCCGGGACTTCGTCACCGACTACGCACATGCAGATGTCCTGCGGGTCGTGCTCGCCCGGGCGGCTCGCTCCGCGCGGCTGACGCCACACTACGACCTCGACTTCCCGAAGGAGCCGCAGGCCCAACCGTACTGGTGCCACAAGCACAAGCGCGAATGCCGGCCTGTCGATCGAGCCGACCACTTCGTCCGCCGCTACGCGCTCGACACGCTCGCCAGGCTGAAGGCGTTCGCCCGTCTCCGCTCGCGTTCGGTGGAGGCGGCGGTGATCCACGGCGACGCGCGTGGGCTCGAGCTCGAGGGCGCGTTCGACGCGGTCGTCACCTCGCCGCCCTATCCGGGGCTGATCGACTACCACGAGCAGCACCGCTACGCCTATGAGCTGCTCGGCCTGGACGACCGACGCGAGCTGGAGGTGGGAGCCGCGGCGGCCGGTACGAGCAAGCGGGCGCTCGCCGCGTACGCCGACGGAATCGTCGACGTGCTGCTCAACGTGAAAGCCTCGCTGCGGCCACGCTCTCCGGTCGCGATCGTCGTCAACGACCGACGCGATCTCTATCCCGAGATCCTCGAGCGGGCGGGACTGCGCCTCGACCGGCGCCTGCGCCGCCACGTCAACCGGCGCACGGGCCGCCGCGCGGGCGAGTACTTCGAGGACGTGCTGGTCGCGCGGGCCTAACGCCGCCAGGTGCGCGGTGCCGCGAAGGGCGTCAGTCCGCGGATCACGCGTGCGAACGCCGTCCTGCCCTCCGGAGTGACCGCGCGCCAGTACGGCGCGACCGAGCCGAACGGATACACGTCCGGTTCGGTGACCCGCACCCGCGAGACCGTCGGCGCGTACAGGAACTCCCAGGTGCGCGTGCCGTGCTCGTACAGCGTGATCCGGTAGTAGGTCGTCCGCCTCGGCGCCGCGAGCAGGTCGAACTCCGGCTGTTCGCTCCAGTCGAGGAGTGCTTCCGCGGCAGGGCCGTGGATCGAGGCGCAGCGGACGGCGCCGCAGGCACGCGCCCGCTCCGGCCCCTTGGCAAGAGCTGCCGGCGCCGTGACCGCGGCCAGGGCGAGAACGAGGGCGAGGAGCTTCATCGGCTGAAGTACACCGCACGAATCGTCGCGGTTCCGGCACAGACGCGGGACGGGTTCGCCGCTTCGATGCGTGTGTGCTCGCCCGCATGCTCACCCACGCGCTCGTCGGGCTCGACGCCCGTCGGGTGGAGGTGGAGGCGCACGTCGAGCTCGGCCAGCCGGTGTTCACGATCGTCGGCCTCGCCGACCGGGCCTGCCAGGAGGCGAAGCATCGCGTGCGCAGCGGCATCGCCTCGGCGGAGCTCTTCTGGCCGGCCCGCCGCATCACGGTGAACCTCGCACCTGCCGACCTCCGCAAGGAAGGCTCCGGTTTCGACCTTCCGATCGCGCTCGCCGTCCTCGGTGCCTCGCACCAGGTCGCGTCCGAGCTCCTGGCCACGCACGCCGCGGTCGGCGAGCTCGCCCTCGACGGCCGGATCCGGCCGGTGGGCGGAGTCCTCGCGGCCGCCGAGGGAGCGAGGCGGGCGGGCCTCGAGCGGATGCTCTGCGCCGCCGAGTCGGCTCCCGAGGCCGCTCTTGCCGGAATCGAGCCGGTACCGGTCGAGCATCTCGCCGAGGCGGCGGCGTACCTCCGGGGCGAGGCCGAGCCGGCGTCGTACGAGCCCTGCACCTTCGGCGGCGGGGCGTCTCCGGCGCAGCCGGATCTCGCGGACGTCCGTGGTCAGGAACGCGCCCGCCGGGCGCTCGAGCTCGCGGCCGCCGGCGGTCACAACCTGCTGCTCGCCGGCCCGCCCGGGACCGGCAAGACGATGCTGGCCCGCCGCCTCCCCGGCCTGCTGCCGCCGCTCGGCCCCGACGAGGCGCTCGAGGTGACGAGGATCCACTCCGTCGCCGGACTCCTGGCACCCGAGCGGCCGCTCGTGCGCGACCCCCCGTTCAGGGCGCCGCATCACAGCGCCTCGATGGCGGCGATCGTCGGGGGCGGCCGCTCCGCTCGCCCGGGCGAGGTCAGCCTGGCTCACCGGGGCGTGCTGCTGCTCGACGAGCTCCCCGAGTTCATGCGCCCGGCGCTCGAGGCGCTTCGTCAACCCCTCGAGGACGGGGTGGTCAGCGTCGCACGGGCCGAGGGGCGAGCGGTGTATCCGGCCAGGTTCCAGCTCCTCGGCACCATGAACCTCTGCCCGTGCGGGGCACGAGGCGACCCCGCGATCGAGTGCTCGTGCTCGCCGCAACGGCTCGCGTCCTTCCGCGACAAGCTTTCGAGAGCGCTGCTGGACCGCTTCGACCTCGTCGTCACGGTCCCGCGTCCACGGGCCGGCGAGCTCGCCGCCGGCCCTTCGGAGGCGTCGGCCGTGGTTGCCGAGCGGGTGGATGCCGCCCGGGAGCTCCTTGCCGTCCACTCGCCGAGACGCACCGCAGAGGCCGAGGAGCTGCTCTCCCGCGCGGTCGAGCGGCTGCCGCTCTCGGGCCGGGGTCGCGCCCGCGTCGCCCGGGTTTCCCGGACGGTGGCAGCCCTCGCCGGCTCCGAGGCCGTGAAGCCCGAGCATGTCGCCGAGTCGCTCGCCTATCGCTCGCCCCGCGAGCTGGAGCCGATGTGATCGTCGCTCACCCGCGGTTCGCTCCCGCGGGGGGAACGGCCGGTTCCCCCCGCGAGCCCCCCTCCCCTTCATGCTCACCGAGGTCGGTTCTGTGCCGCGCCCGCCATGTCGGTCGCGGCGACGGAAGAGCTCCGAAAAGCCTGGAGGCTGGTCGATGAGCGAGCTCGCTCTCGCGGCGTTCGCCGCCGAGACCGGCCGCCATGTCCTCTCCGAGCCGAGCGACGCCCGGTACGGACGCTTCCGCAGGCGCTTCGACGCGGGCGCGTTCCGGGCCGGGCTGGCCGCGGCCGGAATCCGTTGGCTCGGCCGCTCGGATCCTGCCTTCCCGTCGTCGCTGCGCTCGATCTTCGACCCCCCGGTCGGGCTCTTCCTGCGCGGAGGCGGGGATGCGGGGCTGCTCGACCGACCCGCGGTGGCCATCGTCGGCGCCCGCGCCTGCTCGGCGTACGGCTCACATGTCGCGCGTGCCTTCGGCCGGGAGCTCGCGGCCGCGGGCCTGGTGGTCGTCAGCGGCATGGCGCGCGGGGTGGACGGGGAGGCGCACCGCGGCGCCCTCGACGCCGGCGGTGTCACCGTCGCCGTCCTCGGCTGCGGGGTCGACCGCAACTACCCGGCCGCGCACGCGGAACTCGCCCGGCGGATCTGCGGCAGCGGGCTGGTCGTCTCGGAGTATGCGCCCGGCGTCGAGCCGTCGCCATGGCGGTTTCCGGCACGGAACAGAATCGTCGCGGGTCTCGCCCAGGCAACCGTCGTGGTCGAAGCGCGTGAGAAGAGTGGCGCGTTGATCACGGCCGATCTCGCCCTCGAGGAAGGGCGCGAGGTGTTCACGGTTCCCGGTGAGATCTCGTCTGCGCTCTCTGCCGGAACGAATGCGCTGCTTCGGCTCGGCGCGACTGCGGCGACGTCCGCCGACGACGTGCTCGAGCCCTTCGGCCTGGTGGGCAGGGACCGGGCGCCGCAGGCCCTGTCCCCGGCTGCCGAGGCCGTGCTCGCGCGCGTCGGCGACGCTCCGGCCTCGGCCGACGAGCTCGTGCGCGCGCTCGGGCTCGACGTCGGGACGGTCGCGGCCGCTCTGGCGGAACTCGACCTACACGAACTCCTTACGGAAACTTCAGGGATCTATCGAGCGACGTCGCGACCATGAGTCCATGCGCGCCGTCGCGATCGCCGCCCTGCTCCTCGCCGTCTCCGTCCCCGCGGCGGCTGCGCCTGGTCCGGCCGGGCACGTCAAGAACACGAGCGGGTGGGTCGAGGCGATCGCAATGGACGGGCCGCGGCTCGCCTACGCGGTGAAGGGCGGAGCGGCGTGCACGAAGGTCTTCGCCTGGAACGTCCTGAACGGCAGCGCGGCGCGCGTCAGCGGCCGAGGCACGTGCGCGGCCGATTCGACCAGCACCGGCGGGGGCGTCACGGAGATCGCCGTCGCGGGGACCCGCCTCGCCTGGATCGTCAACATGGGCGGGAACACGGAGAGCGCGGACCTCCTGTACACGGCCTCGGTCCCGCGGCCACGGGAGAAGCTGGTCGCCAACGTGCTCCGCACCGGCGACGTCGACGGCACGCTGACGGGAGGCTGGCTGGGCGGTCTCGTCGGAAGCGGCGACCGGATCGCGGCCGAACAGTTCACCACGAACGCGACCGGAACGATCGCGAACGCAGCTCTGCGGCGTCTCGACCCGGAGCCGACCACGATCGCCGCAGGCAAGGGGACTCTCAGTCCCGCCTCGCTCGACCTCCACCGGATCGCGGTCCTCCGCTCCGACGGAAAGATCGCGCTCTATGACACCGAGACCGGACGGCTGCTGCTCACGGTGACACCGAGCTCGGCGCGCGAGGTTGCGCTGCGGAAGGACTACATCGTCGTCCTGACCAGGGCCAGGACGATCGAGATCTTCAACGCGAGAACCGGTGCGCCCGTGCGGGCGTTCCGCGTCGCGGCGGGGGCGGCGAAGCTCGATGCCCACTCGGGCATCGCCGCCTACGCCGTCGGGCGCACCGTGCACGTCCTCCGGCTCGCCGACGGGAAGGATGCCGTGCTGGCGACCGCCCCACGCGCGATCGCCGCGCTCCAGGTGGAGGCTCCCGGGATCGCCTACGCCTTCAACACCGTCAAGGGAACCAGAGACGTCGGTAACCTCGCCTTCGTGCCGATGCGCCGGGCGACCTCCTTGCTGAGCTAAGTGGCCACGACCACGGGTGGGGTTGTCTGCCTGGCCGGCTGCAAACGCGTAACATGCCCGCGTCCTCAGTCGCCCCCGTACTGGTCGGTACGAGGGCTCCCTGTGTCCTTGGCCTGCTTGGTTTTCACCGGCCAGACAGGAACTCACCCAGGGCCGTGACCACAAGCTATTGGCTGGACGAGGCGGCGCCGCCGATCCCGCAGCGGCGTCTCGACGGCTTGCCCGATACAGTCGTCGTCGGCGGCGGGGTGACCGGTTGCGCTGCCGCCCTGCGCCTCGCCGAGGCGGGTCTGAAGGTGCGGCTACACGACGCGCGCGAGATCGCGGGCGGGGCAAGCGGCCGGAACGGCGGCTTCGCGCTGCGCGGGGGCGCGGCCCCGTACGACGTCACGGCCGAGACTGTCGGCCGCGACGCCACCGCCTGGCTGTGGCGCCGCACCGAGCAGGCGCTCGACCGGCTCGAAGCACTGGCGGGCAACGCCCTGATCCGGACGGGAAGCCTCCGCCTCGCCGCCGACGAGGAGGAGCGCGACGCGCTGGCAATCGAATTCGAGAGGCTCCGCGCAGACGGCTTCGCCGCCGAGTGGGTCGATGAGCCGCTCGACGGGCGTTTCCGCGCGGCGATCTTCCATCCGCCGGACGCCGCCCTCCAGCCCGCCCGTCTGGTGCGACGGCTTGCCGTTCGCGCCGTGGAGGCGGGCGTCGAGATCCGCGAGCACAGCCGCGTCGAGTCGCTCGACGGGCTCGAGGCCGAGCACGTGCTCGTCGCGACCGACGGCTACCCCAGTGGCCTCCTCGGCGAGCTCGAGGGCCTGATCGTGCCCACGCGGGGCCAGATGATCGCCACCGAGCCGCTCACGGAACGCGTCTTCGAGTGCCCCCACTACGGCCGGCACGGCTTCGATTACTGGCAGCAGGCGCCGGACGGCCGCATCCTCGCCGGCGGGTTCCGCGACTCCGCCCTCCAGGACGAGTTCACGACCGACGAGATAACGACGTCGGGCATCCAGAACGCGCTCGAAGGCTTCGTTGCCGATCTTGTCGGCCGTCCGCTGCGGGTCGACTATCGCTGGGCCGGGCTGTTCGGGCTCGTCCTCGATTTCCTGCCGGTCGTCGGGCGCGTCCCCGGCGACGGCCGTACATGGGTCGCCGGCGGCTACTCGGGCCACGGCAACGTGCTCGGCTTCCTCTGCGGCGAGCTCGTCGCGGAGGCGATGCTCGGGCGCCCGGTGCCCGAGCTCGCCCTGTTCGATCCGGCCCGGCTGCTCTAGCCCTCGTTGAAGTCGCCCGGGACGCTCTCGTCCGTCTGGAAGAGCGAGAACGCGTTGCCTTCGGTGTCCTTGCACCTGGCGAACCAGCCGGTCTGCGGGATCGGCTGCTTGTCGTCGGCCGAGCCGCCGGCGTCGCGGACCTTGGCGATCGTCGCGTCGATGTCGTCGGTCGCCATGTAGACGATCGGGCCGCTGCCGGCCTCGTCGGACTGGAAGATCGCGCCGACGGGCTGCTCGCCCTCGGTCATCAGGTACACGAACGGCTCCGTCATCCCGCCGAACGTCCAGCCGAACACGCCGCTCCAGAAGGCCTTCGCCCGATCGGTGTCGGCCGAAGGCAGCTCGAAGTGCACGATGGTGGCCATGGGCGGGAGCCTACTGGGCGGCCCGGCGCCTCGCCGGCGAGAACTGCACCGGCGTGGCGACCTCGTTCCGGCTCAGGCGACCTGCCGCCACGGCTGCCGCGAGCTCGCCGCCGTGACTGCCTGCTCCCAGGCCGGAGACAGAAGACCCCGCGACCGCGGAGTCTTCTACGTTGCGTGCCGCTAGCTTCCTTTGAGGTCCCAGCTGTACTTGGCCTGCTTCGGCGGCGAGTCGTACGTGCCCTTCAGTTCTCGCAGCGCTTATTTGCATCGAATGCGTGTCCTGGAAGCCCGCCGCGGTCGCGTCGCGGTATCCGTTCCCCCTGTTCGTCGTATCGAGCACGAGCTGCGCTGCCTGCAGGTTGGACTTGCCCAGGGTCACATGCGCCATGGCGTTCAGCGTGCACGGTGAAGTGCCGGACAGTGTGACGCTGAAATCCACGCTCTCGGCGGTGTAGACCGAGACGCTGCCGGTCGAACGCGCCTGGTCTCAGACGAACGTGATCTTGCCGCTGAAGGAGTTCGTGGCCGCCACCTGGGTCACACCCGAGAACGACCCCTCGAACCGCGTCGGCAACGCCTCGAGTGGTTGCGTCCACGTGTCCTTGCCGACGCCGGCGGTGGACGTGAACTTGGCTGTGACCTGAACCCGGTTGCCGCTCGGCGAGCCGACGACGTGGTACGTGACCTGCGGCGACGGCGAGCGGGCCGAGCTGGGCAAGAAACTCGCGTTTGTCGGACTGATCAGCGTCCAGCGAGCTCCGATGGCCCGACCTCCGTCACGCGCCTTGGCGTACATGCCGACCATCCCGCTGTCCCCGGCCTTGAGCCTGCGCGTACTGCTGCTCGGTGTGAAGATCGCGGTTGCGCAGAATCCGCCCTCGCCTGGCTGGAACGAGCTCCAGCGGGCTTCGGCCGAGCGAAACGAGCTGATCGCGCTGGCCACGGCCTCGGCGAAACGGTTGGCATTCGCGTCTCCGGCGAAGGGCCTCGCGTCTCCCTGGATGCTGACGGAGCTGTTCGCGCGGTCGTACGCGCCGCTGCGCATGTCGATCCGGACGCGCCGCACCTCGGTTCCCCGTTCGACGACCGGCGCCTTCCCGAGGGTCGTCTGGAGGACGAACCGCTCCACCGAGTAGCTGAAGTCGACGAAGTCGAGCCGGGCGTCGTCGGCGACCTTTCAGTTCGCAGTGCCTTTCGAGATCCAGGAGTCGCGCCGGCGAGTCAGCAGCCGGCCCCGGTGCTGCCCTGCCAGACCTCCTGCGTGATGTTCAACGTCTTGCTGCCGCTGGAGGCTCGGACATCGCCGTTCGCGCTCGGGCATTCGGGGACGGAGAGTGCGTCGGAACCGCACTGCTGCCAGGAGTACCGGTAGGTGTTGCCGCCGATCGTCCCGAAGGTGTGTCGGACGCATCGCCCACCTCCCTTTGTCATGCCCTGCTCGTAGACGTCGCAGATCCGCGAGTTGCGACACGCGGCGGGCGGCTCGTAGCCGAGACCGCCCCCGAGAAATCCGTGGTCGTGGGCTACTGGCGCGCGTACTCCTCAGCGGCTTTCGGCTGAAACTCGAAGCCTACGAACTGCTCGTCGCCGATGACTTCTGCGTCGTGGCCGGGTTCGATCACATACGCATCTCCGGGCCCGAGCTCGAGCACCGTGCCGTCGTCGTGAGTCACGCGCATCGTCCCTGACTGGACAACGCCCAGGTGCCTGTGCTGACAGCTGTCGGTTCCTGCAACCGGCTTCACGCACTCAGACCATGTCCATCCAGGCTCCATCGTGAGGCGAGCGGCCGACGTGTCGCCCAGATGCACGACGTCCACCCGCGTCTTGTCCGGAGTCCGACTCTCATCCGGTGACTCGAAATCGCGCTTCTCAACGCCAGCCATGCCCAACCTCCTCCGTCGCAGTTCCGCCGACTATGACACCGTGTCGGCGCTGGCGCGCCCTCGACCGCTCGATTGGAGGACTGCGACCCGCTTCCACGACCCTGCGGCGGGTGACTAGAGCTCGAGCGTCGAGAGCTCCAGCTCGTCAACGGACTCCATCGCCGCCAAAGCGATCGCCAGGTCCTGAATGGCGAGGCCGGTGCTGTCGAACAGGGTCACGTCGGAGTCGGCCTGGCGGCCCGGCGCCGCGCCGGCCAGAACCGCTCCCAACTCTGTCACGTCTCCTCTACTCATGAGGCCCTGCTCGACCGCGGCGGCCGACTCCCCGCCGTGTGAGGCTTGCTCCCAGTCGTCGCAGAAGACCCGGGCACGTGCCAGCTCGGCCGCGGCGATCTCGGCCTTGCCGGGCCCGTCGGCGCCCATCAGCGAGACGTGCTGGCCGGGCCGAAGCGAGCCCTCCGAAAGCAGCACCTCGTTGCCCGGTGTCACTGTCACGAGTCGGTCCGCTGCGAGGGCCTCCTCCCGGGATGTCGCGACGCTTGCGCCGAGCTCATCGGCCGCAGCCTCGGCCCGCGCCGGATCGACGTCCCAGAGGAGCACGTCCTGGCCCCGGGCGACGAACGTCCGCGCCGCAGCCCTGCCGTTCACACCCGCACCGACGACTGCTGCCGAGCCCGGCCGCCCCAGCGTCTCGGCCGCCAGAACCGCCGCGGCGCCGGTGCGGAGCGCGGTGACCGCCCCTGCGTCGAGCACCGCGACCAGCCGGCCGTCCGAGGCGTCGGAAAGCAGCACCAATCCCGTCACGGTCGGCAGCCCTCGCGCCGGGTTGCCCGGATAGGACGTGACCCACTTGAGCAGGGCATGTCCTGCACCGAGCGCGGGCATCGCGCGGAAGTCGCCGGCGGGATATGCCGGGACGTACACCTTTGGCGGCATCGACCACTCGCCGTGCTCGTAGGCTACGAACCCCTCCCGAACCGCCTCCACCGCCCGCTCCGGCGAGACCGCGGTCTCGACGTCGCGCGCGCGGAAGAGCGGGATCACAGCGCTTTGACTGCGGCGGCGAGCTTCACGACCGACTCACGCGCGTCGCCGAAGAGCATCTGCGTGTTCGGCAGCGTGTAGAGCGGGTTGTCGACGCCGGCGAAGCCCGGGCGCATGCTGCGCTTGAGCACGACCACGGCCTGCGCCTTGTCGACGTCGAGAATCGGCATGCCGTAGATTGGACTGCCGGAGTTCGACCGCGCGTCGGGGTTGGTCACGTCGTTCGCGCCGATCACGAGCGCGACGTCGGTGCGCTCGAACTCCGGGTTGATCTCGTCCATCTCGACGAGCTGCTCGTACGGCACGTTGGCCTCGGCGAGGAGGACGTTCATGTGGCCGGGCATGCGGCCGGCGACCGGGTGGATGGCGTACTTGACCTCGACGCCGCGCTTCTCGAGCTCGTCGGCGAGCTCCCGGACCGCGTGCTGCGCCTGCGCGACCGCCAGGCCGTAGCCCGGGACGATGATCACCCGGTCCGCGTAGGCGAGCATCACCGCCACGTCCTCGGCGGTCGACGAGCGCACCGTCCCGCCGTCGGCGGCCGCACCGTCCGTTCCGGCGGTCGTCTGCAGCTGGCCGAACGCGCCGAAGAAGACGTTCGACACCGAGCGGCCCATCGCGCGGGCCATCATCAGCGTCAGCAGGGAGCCGGACGCCCCGACGAGCATGCCGCTGACGATCAGGACGTTCTGGTGGAGGACGAACCCGGTCGCGGCAGCGGCCACGCCGGTGAAGGCGTTCAGCAGTGAGATGACGACGGGCATGTCCGCCCCGCCGATCGGCAGCACGAACAGGACGCCGAAGGCGAGCGCACCGAGGATGACCAGGACGAGCAGGAACGTCTTCTGCGGCCCGAAGACGATCACGCAGCCGAGCGCGAACAGCGCGGCGAGCAACGCCAGGTTCCCGATCTGCTGGCCCGGGTAGACGATCGGCCGGCCGCCGATCAGCTCGCGCAGCTTCGCGAAGGCGATCAGGCTGCCGGCGAACGAGACGCTCCCGATCAGTGCCGAGAGCACGATCGAGACGGAGGCGTCGTAGTCGAGCCTGCCCGGCTCCGGGATCGAGTTGTGGAAGTCCGCCAGAGCCACCAGCGCCGCCGCGCCGCCGCCGACGCCGTTGAACAGCGCCACCATCTCCGGGATCGCGGTCATCTTCACCGCGCGCGCCGCGTAGGCCCCGACCGGCGCCGACACCGCCATCACCACCAGGATCGAGGCGTAGTTCGTCAGGCCGGGCGTGAAGAAGGTGGCGACGATCGCGACCACCATCCCGACCGCGCCGATCCAGTTGCCGTGGCGGGCTCGCGCCGGATGGGACAGGAACTGGAGCGCGATGATGAAGCAGACGATCGTGACCAGGTAGGCGAGGTAGATCCAGTCGGTCCTGCTCATGCCCCGCCCTTGTCCGCGTCGTCCGGGGGCGCCTTCCTCTTCGGCTTGAACATCTCCAACATCCGGTCGGTGACGACGAAGCCGCCGACCACGTTGCCGGTCGCGAGCGCGACCGCGGTCAGCGACACGATCCGCAGCCAGGTTGGCTGGCCGTGTGCGCCGGCAACGATGATCGCGCCGACGATCACGATCCCGTGGATCGCGTTCGTCCCCGACATCAGCGGCGTGTGCAGGAGCGTCGGCACCTTCGAGATCACCTGCACGCCCAGGAAGGCGGCCAGGATCAGGACGGTGACCTCGATCAGGAAGCTGGTGTTCACCCGGCGGCCGTCTCCTTTCTGGTCACGCAGGCGCCGGCAGTGATCTCGTCTTCGAAGTCGAGGACGAGCGTGCCCTCGGGCGCGAGATGGGTGAGCAAGGCCTGGATGTTGCGTGCGTAGAGCTGGCTCGCGTGGTACGGCATCTCGCTGGGCAGGTTCAGCCGGCCGACGATCGTCACGCCGTCGCTGACGATCTCCTCGCCCGGCCTGGTCAGCTCGCAGTTGCCGCCGGTCTCCGCGGCGAGGTCGACGATCACCGAGCCGGGACGCATCGCTTCCACTGCCAAGGCCGGGATCAGCTTCGGCGCCGGGCGGCCGGGGATCGCGGCTGTGGTGATCACCACGTCGAAGTCCGGTAGCCGCTTCTCCAGCTCGGCCTGCTGCTGTGCCTGCTGCTCGGGCGTGAGCTCGGTCGCGTAGCCGCCGGCGGTCTCCTCACCCTGGACGCCGAGGTCGAGGAACTTCGCACCCAGTGACTCGATCTGCTCCCTGACGGCTGCCCGGACGTCGAAGCCGAACACGACCCCACCGAGCCGGCGGGCAGTCGCGATCGCCTGGAGCCCGGCGACGCCGGCTCCGATCACGAGCACTTTCGCCGGCTGTACCGTGCCGGCCGCAGTGGTCAGCATCGGCAGGAAACGGGGCAGCCGGTCGGCGGCGATCAGCGCGGCCTTGTAACCCCCGACGGTGGCCTGCGACGACAGCGCGTCCATGGACTGCGCCCGGGTGATCCGCGGGATCGACTCCATCGCGAACGCGACGACTCCCTGCGCGGCGAGCCGGTCGATCCCTTCCTGGTCGGTGAGCGGCTGCAGGAAGCCGATCAGGACGGCGCCGGACTTGAGCTTCCCGGCCTCGTCTGCGGTCGGCTTCTGCACCTTGACGACCACGTCGGCGTCCCATGCGCTGTCGGTGACGGTCGCGCCCGCCTCGGCGAAGGCGTCGTCCTCGAACGACGCGGCGCTTCCCGCGCCGCGCTCGACCAGCACCTCGTGTCCCGCTTCGACAAGCCTGGCGACCACCTCCGGGACGAGCGCCACACGGCGCTCGTCCTGCGCGGTCTCCCTCGGGACCCCGATTCGCACGTGCCAATGCTATTCGGCCCGGGCGGGCCGGGTCTCAGGAAGCCTCCGCCGATCGCTTGCGGTACCAGCGGACCAGCTCGGTCGTGCCGGTGACGAGAGCAGCGATCGCGAAGGCGAGCAGGAGGCCCTTCCACGGCGCGTCCTCGAAGGCCTTGCCCCCGAAGTAGCCGAGCAGCGCCGCGTACGACGCCCAGATCGTACCGGCGAGCACGTCCCAGACGATGAACCGCCGCCAGGGCCAGTCGAGGCTGCCGGCGGCGAACGTGACCGCGGTTCGGCCTCCGGGGATGAACCGGCCGATGATGATCAGGTAGCCGCCTCGTTCCTCGAGCAGGCGATGGGCTCGATCGAGGTGCCTGCGGCGGTCGCCCTTGAAGAGCCTCTCCGCGATCCGCTCGCCCAGTGTCCGGCCGATCCAGTACGAGACGTTGTCGCCGCAGATCGCCCCGGCCGCAGCCGCCAGGATGACGAGGCCGAGGCTCAGATCGCCGCTGCCGGCGAGGACGCCGGCCGTGATCACCGTCGCTTCGCTGGGGACGATCGGGAAGAACGCGTCGATCGCGGAGACGGCGAAGACGATCCCGTAGCTCCAGGCCGAACCCGAGATCGCGTCGACGATCGACTGGAACACGCCGCCATTGTGCCCACCGGCCGGTATCACCCTTTGGAGGGATACGCGCGGCCGGGTCGAACACGAGCGGTCCGTGAGCGCTCTCCTCGCTCTGTCCGAAGCGGTCGAGAACTGCGACCCGTACACCCGCGGCCACTCCGCACGCGTCGCGCGCATGGCCTACGAGGTCGGCCTGCGGCTCGACTGCGACGAGTCGGAGCTGACCCTGCTCACACTCGGCGGAGCGCTCCACGACGTCGGCAAGCTCGGGGTGCGCGACGAGGTGCTGAACAAGCCCGGCCCGCTGACGGACGACGAGCTGTGCGAGGTGCGCGCCCACCCGGAGATCGGCGCGCGCATGGTCGCGCTCGACCGCGCGCTCCGCGCCGCGCTCCCCGCCGTCCTCTACCACCACGAGCGCTGGGACGGGGCCGGATACCCCAACGGGCGCTCCGGGCCCGCGATCCCGCTCGTCGCCCGCATCCTCGGCGTCGTCGACAGCTACGACGCGATGACCTCGGACCGGCCCTATCGCCGGGCCCGCCCGGCGGTCCAGGCCGCGGAGGAGGTCGACCGCTGCGCCGGCACGCAGTTCGATCCGGACATCACGGAGGCGTTTCTGGCCGCCTGGGACTCGGGCGCGTTCTTCGTCACCGCCGCTCTGCGAGCGGCTGCCCGGTAGGCGGCCGAGCGAAGAGAGGGCCGGCGGGAGAACCGTGGGTTCTCCCACTACAAGGTCGCCCAGACCTCCAGCTTCGTCCGTACACGGCGGATGACGTCGTCGGTGAACTCGCTCGTTCCTGCGTGGCCACCGAGGTCGGCCGTGCGTACGCCGTCGGCGACCGCCTCGAGGCAGGCCTCGCGGATCGCACGTCCCGCCACGGCGGTCCTCTCCGTGTAGCCCAGCAAGGCGGCGCCGGCCAGGATCATCGCCATCGGGTTCGCGACGTCCTTGCCCTGCAGCGACGGGGCGGTGCCGTGGGCCGCCTCCGCCATGACCGCATCGGGCTCGAAGTCGTCGTCGAAGGCGACGAGGAGCGACTCGGCGCCCGCGATCGATCCGAACAGCGGCAGCACCAGGTCGGAGAGGATGTCCCCGTCGCGGTTCAGCGACGGGATGATCAGCGGGTCGCCGGCGGCGGCGATCAGCAGCGCGAACGTCGCGTCGATCAGCTGCGGCTCGTAGGGCACGTCGGGGTGGCGTGCGGCGGCCGCGTCCATCTCCTCCTTGAGCATTCCCTCGTAGGTGGGGCTGACGGTGTACTTGGGGCCGCCGAAGACCTTGGCGCCCGCGCGCTCGGCCTCACGGAACGCGAACTCGGCCACCGCATGGCAGATCCGGCGCTCGATGCGCTCCGTTCGGAAGGCGACCTCGTCGTCGCCCTCGCCTTCGCGCCACTCCTTCGCCCCGTACGCGTCGCCGACCGCCATCCTCACGACCGAGATGGGCGCGTGGACTCCGCCGAACGGGACGACGCCGGGGATCCGGCGGCCGGTTCGCACGATCACCTTGCCACCGATCTCCTCGCGGATGATCCGGTTCGGCGACCCGACGTCGTCCCTGCCCTCCGGCGTGATCGTCGCCGCCTTCAGGCCGAGGCCTGCCTCGCGGAGCGCCGCGGCCGCCTCGTGGACGACCTGGTTCTGCGTCGCCCGCCGGTGCTCGAGCGAGAGGTCGAACCGGGTGAAGGCGAGCTCGAGGCCGATCACGTCGGGGGCGAGCACCCGCAGCGCCTCCTCGAGCAGCTCCTGGCCGGTCTCGTCCCCCTCGAGGACGACGATCGTCGAGGTGTCCACGGCGTGATTCTCTCAGGCGGCCGTGAGGTCCTCGTCCGAGAGCAGGTCGAGCACCGCCCGCTCCACCCGCGCCCGGACGGTCGCATCGTCCAGATCGGGCTCTGCCCTCGCGGGAAGCGCGTCGCCGATCGTCAGGCCGGCGTCGAAGCAGTCGAACACGCGAGGGTCGATGTACGACGCGCGGCAGACCGCCGGTGTGTTGCCGAGGTACGACGCCACCGACTCCACCGCCTGCGTGACCACCCGCTTGCGGGCCGTGCGCGAATGCGCGTCCGGCCCGAGCCGCGCCACCTCGACCGCCGCCAGGACGGTCGCGTTCCAGGTGCGGAAGTCCTTGGCGGTGAAGTCGCCGCCGGTCAGCTCCTTGACGTGCTCGTTGATGTCCGCGGCGCGGACGTCGTGCCAGCGGCGCCCGTTCTTGTACGCGAGCAGCTCGTCGCTGCCCCCGCGGCGGGCCTTGAGCTCGGCGACGAGCCGGTGGACGTGGGGGTCGACGACCGACTGGAGCCGTCGTTTGCCGCTCTTTGCGGGGTAGTCGAAGACGAGGACGTTCCGGGCCTCGAGCCGGACGTGCCGCTTCAGCATCGTCGCCAGGCCGTACGAGTTGTTCTCCTCGGCGTACGACTCGCTGCCGATCCGGAAGAACCCAAGGTCGAGCAGACGCAGGGCGCCGGCGAGGATGCGTTCCCGCGTCGGCTCCCGACCGCGCACCTGCGCGGCGACGCGTCGCCGCAGCCGCGGCAGTGCCCGGCCGAAGTCGAGCATTTGCTCGAACTTCTCGCGGTCCCGGCGGCTTCGCCAGTCGTCGTGGTATCGGTACTGCTTCCTCCCGCGTGCATCCGTACCGACCGCCTGGATGTGGCCGTTCGGCACCGGGCAGATCCAGACGTCCTCCCAGGCGGGCGGAATCGCCAGCTCCCGGATCCGCGCGAGCGTCGTCTCGTCGGTGATGCGGGTGCCACGGTGGCTCTGGTACGAGAATCCGCGGCCGCGGCGGAGGCGGCGAATTCCTGGGCCGGAGCAGTCGACACGTCGCAATCGCGGCATGGAGTTGCATCCTCCCCGTGGCGGAGTAGGGGTAAACCCGGCGAAGCTGGACATTTTTCGGAGAATCCCGCTCTCATTCACTCGGGCTTTTCGTTACGCTTGACGTTCGAGACCCACCAACTCGGAGGATCGAATTGGCACGCAAGACCGTTCTCGTCTGTGACCAGTGCGGCAGGGAAGTGGACGAAGGAAAGGGCGCGACGATGCGCCTGTCCTTTTCCGATGCTCGGCGCGGTGCAAAAGAAGCAGATCTGTGCGATTCGTGCGCGACGGGCATGCCCGGGCGTGCGACCGCCCGCCGCGGGCGCAAGCCCAAGTCCGTAGCAGCCTGAACGAGCCTCGGGGACGGGATGGTCCCGTCCCCGAGCTCCGTCCCGTTTTTCGCGCTCTTTCCCGGTTTCGCGGCGTGCCGCGTAAGCAGAGGCGTCGGAGCGCGGGACTAGTATGGGTCGATGGCCTTGACGTTGCTGGCCGGGTCGGCCAACGCCGGCAAAGTGGCTCTGCTCCTCGATCGTTACCTCGCCGATCTGGCGCGGGAGCCTGTCCTGATCGTGCCGACCGGGTCGGACGTCGAACGGGTCGAACGCGACCTGCTCGCCCGCGCGGGAGCGCTGCTCGGCGGATCGATCGGGACATTCGACGACGTCTTCGAACGGATCGCGGCCGGGAACGGCTTCGTGAAACCGGTCGCCGGCGATGCGCAGCGCTCGCTGATCCTGCGCCGGGTGGTGGCGGGGGCGACGCTCGGCGCGCTCGACGCGTCGGCGCGATTCGCGGGATTCGGCGACGCGCTCGGCACAGTGATAGCGGAGCTCGAATCGGGGTTGTTGGAGCCCGGGGATGTCGACGGCGACCTCGCCGAGCTCTACCGGCGATATCGCGAGGAGCTCGACCGGCTCGGTCTCTGGGACCGCGACCTACGGCGCGCCTACGCCGCGAGCCGGATCGCGAACGAGCTCGCGGCCTGGGACGGCCGCCCGGTCTACGCCTACGGCTTCGAGGACCTGAGTGGGGCGCAATGGAGCCTGCTCGAGGCGTTCGCGGGCCGGGTGGACGTCATCGTGTCGCTGCCGTACGAGCCCGGGCGGCTCGCGTTCTCGTCGCTCGAGCGTACGGCCACCGACCTGGCGGGGCTCGCAGCCGGGCGGATCGAGGAGCTGCCGCCGCGGTACGCCGACTACGCGCACCCCGCGCTCGCCCACCTCGAGCGCGCCCTGTTCGAGGATGCGCCCCCGCCGTCGCCGCCGGCCGAGGGCGCGATCCGCCTGCTCGAGGGCGCCGGCACCCGCGCGACGCTCGAATTGGTCGCCGACGAGATCCTCCAGCTCCTCCGCTCCGGCACGGCGCCGGAGGAGATCCTCGTCGTCTGCCCGTCGGTCGAGCGTCTCCGCGCTCCCCTCGAGGCGGCTTTCGGTGCGCTCGGTGTCCCCTACGCGCTCGACGGGACGGTCAGGGCGGCGCACACGTCCTTCGGCCGTGCGCTGCTCGCGATCGTCCGCTACGCGTGGCTCGGCGGCGGCCGGCGCGATCTGTTCGCATTCCTGCGGTCGCCCTATTCCGGCCTCGCGCGTGCCCACGCCGACTTCCTCGAGGGACGGCTGCGCGGCCGGGGGATCCGCTCGCCAGAGCGGCTCGAGGCGACGATCGTCGAGCTCCGCGGGCAGCCCCTCGCGGCACTGGAGCGCCTGCGTTCGGCTCCGACGTCGTTCGCGGCCCTCCGCGACCTCGCGGCCTCGATGCTGCGGGCGGCGTACGGGCTCGATGCTCCGCCCGCCTCGCACGAGGCGCGGATCGATTTGCGGACGTACCAGACGATCGTCACGCTGCTGGACGAGCTCGAGGCCTGGGTCGAGCTGGGCTCCGAGCTCGTGACCGAGGAGCTGGCCGCCTCGCTGGAGCGGGCGCAGGTCCGGCTCGGCCCCGTGCGCCCGGGGCACGTGACGGTGCTCGACCTGCTGCGCGCACGCACGCGCCGCGCGGAGGTCGTGTTCGTCCTCGGGCTGGAGGAGGGAGTCTTCCCGCAGCGCACCCAGGGCTCGCCGTTCCTCGACGACGACCGGCGGCGCGAGCTCGGCGACGGCGCACGGCTCGCGAAGCCCGACCCGGTCTCGCGGGCCCGCTACCTGTTCTACACCGCCTGCACACGGCCGTCGCGACGGCTCTACCTCGTCCGCGAGGCCGCCACCGACGACGGCGCGCCGCGCCAGCCGAGCCCGTTCTGGGAGGACGTGCTGGCTGTGCTCCGCCCCGACGACCGGCCCCGTGTGACGCGCAGGCGGGCGCTCTCCGAGCTGGTCTGGCCGCTCGAGGGCGCGCCGAGCGAACGCGAGCGACTCCGTGCCGTCTCCTGGCTGTCGACCACCGACCGCTCCGGCGCCGAGGGGATCGCGCAGGCGAACGGCTGGGACCGCCGTCTGCGGCGCGCGCTCGATGCGTTCCGCCGTCCGACCCGTCTGACCGACCCGGCGGTGCTCGAGTCGCTTGCGTCGCGCACCACGTTCGGTGTCACCGAGCTGGAGGCGTTCGCGGGCTGCTCGTCGATCTGGTTCGTCGAGCGGTTGCTCGACCCGAAGTCGATGGATGCCGAGGTCGACGCGCGGATGCGCGGCTCGATCGCGCACCAGACGCTGTTCAAGTTCTTCTCCGGCCTGCCGAAGCGGCTGGGCTGCGAGCAGGTCTCCCCCGACCAGCTCGACGACGCCCTCGCGTTCCTCGGCGAGTGCCTGGCCGAGGCGATCGCCGGCGGTGCCGAGAACCGGCTCGAGCTGACCGACCTCCAGCGCAGCGAGCTGCGCCAGACCCTGTGGCGCGACCTGGAGGCCCTCGTGCGGGCCGAGGCCGAGTCGGAGCTTCCGCTCGTTCCCCGGAAGTTCGAGGTGTCGTTCGGCTCCGAGCGTTCCGCGCCGGAGCTCCAGCGCGGCCTCGACCTCGACACGTTCCACCTCTCGGGGAAGATCGACCGCGTCGACCTCGACCCGTTCTCCGCCCGCGGCATCGTCTGGGACTACAAGTCGGGCAAGAAGGCGCACACTGCTGCCGAGATCGAGCGGGAGCTACGGCTGCAGATCCCGCTGTACATGCTCGTCCTCCGCGACCTGGTCGGCGTCGAGCCCCTGGGCGGGCTCTATCGGCCGCTCTCCGGCGACCGCAAGGCGCGCGGGCTGCTGCGTGCGTCCGCGCGCGCCGACGGCGTTCCCGGCTACTCCGCCCGCGACTACGTCGACGAGGAGGACTTCTGGGCGAAGGTCGACAAGGCGCAGGAGGTCGCCCGCCGGATGGTCGCCCGTATCCGCGAGGGTGACGTGAAGCACGATCCGCGCGAGGGCTCCTGTCCGTCGTGGTGCAAGCTGGGCTCGATGTGCCGGATCGGGCGAGGGGTGAGTGCCTAGCATGGCCGCGACCACCGAGCGCCCGCCGACCCCCGAGCAACACGCCGCAATCGAGGCCGAGGGGCTCGTCTTCGTCTCGGCCGGCGCGGGCACCGGCAAGACCGCGGTCCTCGTCGAGCGCTTCGTCCGCGCGGTCGACAGCGGTGTCGACGTCGGCTCGATCCTCGTCATCACCTACACGGAGCGGGCGGCCGCCGAGCTACGGTCGCGCATCCGGACCCGGCTCGCAGAGCTCGGCCGGCGCGAGCTGACCCGCGAGCTCGACGGCGCGTGGATCTCGACCATCCACGGCTTCTGCCTGCGGCTGCTCAAGCAGCACCCGTTCGCGGCCGGGCTCGACCCGCGGTTCCGCGTGCTGGACGAGAGCCAGGCGGCCGTCCTCCGGGCCGAGTCGTTCGACGACGCGCTGGCCGAGTTCTGTGCGGATGAGCAGGCAGACCGGCTCGCGCTGCTCGCCACCTACGGGTCTGCAGCCCTCCGGCGGATGCTGACGAGCGTCTACGAGACGCTTCGCGCGGCCGGACGGGCTCTGGAGCTGCCGATCGGCGATGCGCCCGGAATCGACGAGGCCGCGGCCCGTGTCGTCGCCGTCGCCGGCGACGCTGACGAGGCCGCCCGGCTCGTGGAGCTGCTCGGCCGGCGGCCGCAGCCCGAGGCGCTGCTCGACCTCTCCGGCTACGCGGTCAAGGGGGACGACGACTACGAGCAGGCGCGCGAAGCACTCGAGCAGGCCGCGCTGAACGCCGTCGCCGCCCGGGACCGCGTGCTGCTCGAGCGCCTGCTCCAGTCGTTCGAGCGCTCGTACCAGGCGGCGAAGGACCGGGAGTCGGCGCTCGACTTCGAGGACCTGCAGCTCCGCGCGCGCGATTTGCTCCGCGACGACCCCGCCATTCGCGAGCGTGAGCAGCTCCGCTTCCGCCAGGTCTGCGTCGACGAGTTCCAGGACACGAACCGACTGCAGTGCGAGCTGATCGACCTGATCGCGCGCGACGAGCTGTTCTTCGTCGGAGACGAGTTCCAGTCGATCTACCGCTTCCGCCACGCCGACGTGGAGGTGTTCAAGGAGCGCCGCGAGCAGATCGGCGAGGTGCTGCCGCTGACCCAGAACTGGCGGTCGCGACCGGAGGTGCTTGCCGTCGTCAACGAGCTGTTCGCCGCGACCTTCGGGGACGAGTTCCAGAAGCTCGTAGCCGCTGGGCGCTTCGCCGATCCGGCCTCGGGCGCCGCCGTGGAGCTGCTGGTCACGGACAAGGCGAGCTACAAGGACACGGGTGTCACGTCGCGGCGCGGCGAGGCGGGGGCTGTCGCCCGTCGCGTGCGGGAGCTCGTCGATGCCGGCGAGGCCGAGCCGGGCGAGATCGTCCTGCTCTTCGCCGCCGGCACCGACGCCGAGCAGTACGAGGAGGCGCTGCGCGAGCTCGACCTGCCGACCTACCGTGCGACGGGACGGGGTTATTTCGGCCAGCAGCAGGTGGTCGACCTGCTCGGCTACCTGCGGCTCCTGCACAACCGCTACGACGACGAGGCCTTCGTCACCGTGCTCGCCTCGCCCTTCGTCGGCGTCTCGAACGACGCCCTCGTCGTCCTGCGCCGAAATGCCACCCGCCGGCCGCTGTACACGGCGGTCGAGAAGGGCCTGCCAGACGGACTGTCCGAGCGCGACCGGCGTCTGCTCCAGGCCTTTCGCCAGCGCTACGACCGGCTGACCGCGCTCGCGGGCACCGTCGGGCTCGAGCGCCTCTGCGAGCAGATCGTGGTCGAGCACGACTACGACCTCGCGGTCCTAGCCCGGTGGGACGGGCGCCGCCGCTACGCGAACCTGCGCAAGCTCGCACGCCTGGCCCGCTCCTACGAGGAGCTGCGCGGCACCGACGTCGAGGGCTTCGTCCGCTTCGTCTCCGAGCAGGACGCCGCCGGGGTGAAGGAGCTCGAGGCGGTGGCGGAGGAGGAGGGAGCCGGCGCGGTTCGCCTCCTGACCATCCACACCGCGAAGGGCCTCGAGTTCAAGGTTGTCGTCGTCGCCGACGCCGGCCGCGAGCGCATGTCGACCAGGGGTGAGGAGATCATCTGCCTCCCGGACGGGCGGTTCGGCTTCAAGGTGGTCGACCCGCTCACCGGGCAGCGCGTCGGCGCGTTCGAGTACGACGAGGTGCGGGACGCCGAGGAGGCCGCGGCCGAAGCCGAGCGGCTGCGCCTGTACTACGTGGCGATGACCCGCGCCATCGACAAGCTGATCGTCGCCGGATCGATCGACGTGGCGCGGCCCGACCCGAAGACGCCGATCGGTTGGGTGCTCGATCGGCTCGAGCTCGGGGAGGTCGAGGACGGGGAGGTCGTTCGCGGCCAGGCTCGGCTCCAGGTCCGGGTCGATCGCTTCGCGATCGCCCCGGAGGTTGAGCAGCCTGTCGCGCCGTCGGCCGCGCAGCTGACCCTTTTCGACGCAACGGGCTCGGGCTCCATGCCGACCCTCGACGTCCCTGCGCTCCCGCCGCTCGAACCGGTCGCCGTGCCGGCCGTGGAGCCCGTCCGCCGCCTCTCCTACTCTGCGCTCGCGCTCTTCGAGCGCTGTCCGTACCGCTTTTACGCCGAGCGGCTGGCGGGCATGAGGCCGGTGGAGGGCGGCGCCGGCGTGGCCGGTCGGGCGGGAATGGCCGCGAGCGAGATCGGCGACTCGGTTCACCGCCTGCTCGAGCGGGTCGACCTCGCCGCACCGGCGCCGCCGTCGCTCGACCAGGTGCTGGGCTGGTATCCGGGCGCAACCGCCGAGGAGCTGGAGCGGATCGGCGTCCTGGTCGAGGCCTACTGCGAGTCCGCGCTGGCCGCGCGCCTCGCGGCACTCGAAGGCGCGTCTTCCGAGCGGCCCTTCGCGTTCGAGCACGACGGCGTCCTCTTCCACGGTGTCCTCGACGTGCTG
Source organism: uncultured Actinomycetes bacterium (assembly GCA_963775695.1). Taxonomy (GTDB): domain Bacteria; phylum Actinomycetota; class Thermoleophilia; order Gaiellales; family Gaiellaceae; genus DATBLE01. The sequence continues at coordinate 172,788 of CAVZJU010000002.1, forward strand.
CATCTCGAGCACGGCCGCGCGTTCGTCGCCGACTTCAAGTCGAACCTGCTCGGCGAGCTCTCGCCGGCGGAGGTGGTCGAGGCGGAGTACCGGCTTCAGCGCCTCGTGTACGCAATCGCATGCTTTCGGGCCGGCGCGGAAGAGGTCGAGGTCGTCTACCAGTTCCTCGAGCGTGCGGAGGAGCTCGTCGTGGCGTCCTTCGGCCGCGAGCAGCTCCCGGGGCTGGAAGCCGAGCTGTCGGCGGCGATCGCGCAGATCCAGGCCGGCGAGTTCCCGCCGCGGCCGAGCGAGTTCGCCTGTGCGGGCTGTCCGGCGCTGGACGTGGTCTGCGCCGGGCCGGCGCTGCATTCTCACTAGCATCGGCTCGTGCGTGCCAGGCGGGCCGGCCCGGGAGACGTCGAGGCGATATGCCGCATCTGCGCCGCCGGGTGGCGCGACACGTATCGCGGTCTTTACAGCGCCGAGCGAATCGACCGGGCGATCTCCGAGCTCTACGACCCCGAGCGGGTCGGAAGAGAGCTCGAGCCGACCGACGGCTGGGACGGCTGGTGGGTGGCCGAGGACGACCACGGCGCCATCCTGGCCGCGGGTGGAGGCGGAATGACCGGACCGGAAACCGGTGAGGTGTTCGTGCTCTATGCGGATCCTTTGCGCCGGGGCGAGGGTGCCGGTACGTGCCTCCTGGAGGCGATCACCGAGGAACAGCGCGGCCGGGGTGCCTGCGAGCAGTGGGTGGCCGTCGCGCAAGGGAACGAGAAGGGCATCCCCTTCTACGAGGCTCGTGGCTTCCGTCGTCGGGGTACGAGACCGGCATACGGCGAGAACGACCCGACCGCCCCCGAGAGTCTTCTCTTCTGGCGCCGGCTGGGCTGATGCCGCGGTCCTATATCCCGGAGGCCTGGAAGCGGGTCGGGCCGAAGAAGGAGCGCATCCTACCGATCATCGAGCGGCTGAGGGCCGAGCACGCCGACGCCGGGATCGCGCTCCGCTTCCGCACCGACGTCGAGCTGCTCGTCTCCGTGATGCTCTCCGCACAGACGACGGACGTGAACGTCAACCGCGTCACCGAGCGCCTGTTCGAAAAGTACCGCACGCCGGAGGACTACCTCGCCGTCCCCCAGGAGGAACTCGAGCGCGACGTCTACGCCACCGGGTTCTTCCGGCAGAAGGCGAAGGCGATCCGAGGGACGATGGCGATGCTGATCGAGGAATACGACGGGCAGGTGCCGCGCCGGATCGAGGAGCTCGTCCGCTTGCCGGGTGTGGCCCGTAAGACCGCCAACGTCGTTGCAGCAGAGCTCGGCGAGCCGCAGGGCGTCGTTGTCGACACGCACGTCAGGCGGCTCTCCCAGCGGCTCGGCCTGACCCGGCACGACGACCCGGTGAAGATCGAGCGCGACCTCCAGCGGCTGGTCCCCCGCGAGCACTGGGGGATCTTCCCGCACCTGTTGATCTGGCACGGCCGTCGAGTGTGCATCGCCCGCGCCCCGCGCTGCGTCGACTGCGTCCTGCTGGAGCTCTGCCCGTCCTCGCGGGTATAGGTTCGCCCGGTGCTCGACCTGGAAACGCCACGGCTTCGCCTGCACGCGCTGACCGCCGACGAGGCGAAGGTGCTTGGCGCCGGCCGGCTGCCCGCCGGCTGGGCGTTCGCGCCCGGGTACCCGCTGCCCGACACGCGGGACGGGGTGGGGCTCTACCTGCGGCACGGTGACCAGGCGTACGGCTTCCACTTCGTCGTCCGCCTCGCGGACGACCTCGTGGTCGGCGAGATCGGCTTCGTGTCGCCGCCGCGCAGAGGCGTGGTCATGATCGGGTACGCGATCGTCCCCTCCGCAAGGCGGCAGGGCTACGCGACCGAGGCGATCTCCGCGCTGGCGGATTGGTCGCTCGAGCAGCCCGGGGTCGAGAACGTGCGGGCCCAGACACTTCCGGACAACGAGCCGTCGATCCGGGCGCTGCTCCGTGCCGGCTTCGAGGAGGACGAGCCGGGTGCGAAGGTGCGCCGATTCGTGAAGGTCAGGCCCGCGGACTGAGGGCGACCAACAGGCCGCCGTCGTCGTCGTAAGCGGGGAACAGATCGGCGATCACCGGCTTGGCAACGCCCGCCTTCGTCCGCAGCTCGAGTTGCTCGCCGAGCCTGCGCACGCCCCACTCGAGCGCGAGCGAGACGGGATTCTTGTTCTCGTCGAACCCGTTGAGCCCGAACCGGTCGACAACGTCCCGGCCCATCAGCTCGCTCTCGCTGTAACCGGTCAGCTCGAACACGCCGCGTCCGGAAGCGAGGATCCGGCCCTCCTGGTCGCAAACGACGAGCCCGGTGTTCGGGCCCGGGTAGTAGTCGTCCATCAGCTCGAACAAAAAGCCGAATCCGCAGCGATGGCAGGCGACAGCCTCGTCCGACATGCCCTCGAACCCGTCGATGTCGATCGACCGGTCCTTGCAGTTCGGGCAGATGTAGTAGGGCACTAGCTCAGGGTAGCCACGGCAGAGTCAGTTCTTCTGGGGGAGCCGACTCCGCAGGATGGCGAACGCGCAACGGCGCGTCAGGCCTTGCAGACATCGACTTGGCGGTCACTGTGCCACGGAGCGAGGAGGCGGCGTGCGCGACCCTTGCCGCCGTTCTCGCGAACCGCTTCGCAGCACGATCTCTGAGCGTGTCGCTAGGGGTGCGTATCCAGGGTTCCTAGGGCCTGGCAGGCGTGCGGGCGAAAAGCGGTTCCCTGCGCGAACATCGCGGATTGAGGTGCGGTCACGAGGCCGATCGGTACCGTGAGCCGATGGGCGCAGCACCGCACATCTCCCGCGACCACTGCCTGTCGCCCGAGCGGGTCGACGCGTCGACCGTCGAGGGCGGCCGGTACGGGCGCATGTTCGACCTGCCGGCTCTGAACGCCGACGAGAGCGAGCACGTGTTGCACGAGCTCGGTGCGGCCGGCGGCTTCTGCGACGGCGGCGACCGCGAAGGCGACGCACGCGTCGAGGCAGGTTGGCCGTTCTTCGGCCAGTACGTCGCCCATGACCTCACCGCCGACCGCTCACCCCTGCGCGCGCACGCCGACCTCGACGCGCTGCACAACATGCGCTCGCCGCGCGCGAATCTCGAGTCGCTCTACGGCGGCGGCCCTGCCGGATCGCCGTACCTGTACTGCCGCGACGACCCCGCGAAGCTCCTCGAGGACGACGGCGATCTTCCGCGTAACCAGGAAGGCATCGCGCTGATCGGCGATCCTCGCAACGACGTCCACGTGTTCGTGAGTCAGATGCAGCTCGCGTTCATCCGCGTGCACAATCTCCTCGTCGACCGGTTGCGCGAGGACGGCGTCGGCGATGCCGAGCTCTTCGACGAGGCGCGGCGGGCGCTTACGTGGCACTACCAGTGGCTGATCCTCGAGGAGTTCCTGCCCGTTCTCGTCGGCACGGAGCTGGTCGACGATCTCGCCGCGACCGGCGCCCGCTTTTACTACCCGGACGGCAAGCCGTTCATCCCGCTCGAGTTCGCCGACGCTGCCTACCGCTACGGCCATTCGCAGATACGCCAGCTGTACCAGCTCCAGCCGGACGGGCCGCTCCACCCGGTTTTTCCCGACCTGATCGGGTTCTGTCCAGTCGGCGACCACCACGTCGACTGGTCGCTGCTGTTCGACGTCCCCGGTCGACCTCGTGCCCAGCGCGCCAAGCCGATCGACGGTCAACTGCCGCGCTCCTTGATCCAGCTCCCGGAGGCGATCAGCGGCGCGGTCGACGACGACGCCTACCGCTCGCTCGCCACACGTGACCTCGTGCGAGGAGAGGGCACAGGCTTACCCTCGGGCGAAGCGGTCGCGCGTCTGATCGGCGCCGTCGTGCTGAACGAGGACGAGCTCGGCCTCCGGCGTCACGGCTGGACCGGCGAGACGCCGCTTTGGCTGTACATCCTGCGTGAGTCGTTCGTCCGTCACGACGGTGACCGTCTCGGCGAGGTCGGCGGACGCATCGTCGCCGAGGTTCTGCACGGAGTCATCGCCGCCGATCCCGAGTCGTACCTCGCCCTCGAGTCCGACTGGTCACCGACGCTGCCCGCCCGCGGCGAGACCTTTCGGCTCACGGATCTCCTCGTTCGTTGAACGGTGACGGACCGATCCGTCTCCGGGACTACTTCGCGCTTCTTCTCAGAGCCACTTCTTGCGGCGGAAGTAGAGGATCTGGGCGAGCGAGGTGATCGCGATCAGGCCCAGAGACCAGTAGTAGCCCCAGCCCCAACGCAGCTCCGGGATGTTGCGGAGTTCTGCCCGTACAGACCGACGATCAGCGTGGGGAGGAGCAGGATCGACGCGATCGCGGTCAGCTTCTTCATCACGTCGTTCTGCTCGTTCGCGATCTGGGCCTGGTGGTAGTCGCGCACGCCGGCGAGGAGGTCGCGGGCGAGCTCGAGGTTGTCCGCCGCACGCAGCAGCTTGTCGTAGGCGTTGCCGAAGTTGAGCTCGACCTCGTGGGTGAAGACCTCCTCGCCTGCGAACTCGACCCGGTTGTCGATCACCTCGCGGACCGCGTCCCGGGTCGGGGCGAGCGTACGCCGAATGCGGACCGCGTCCCGGGTCCGGGCGAGCGTACGCCGGATGTGGAGCATGTCGTGGCGGAGCCCGGACAGCCGGGCACGGATCTTCTCGGACGTCCAGACCTCGACGTTGTCCTCGAGGGCGTCGATCTCGTCGTTGAGCCCGTCGACGAGATCGAGGAAGTGCTCGGCGACGTCGTCGATCAGGTGGTAGGCGACCATCGCCACGTTGTCCTCGTTGCGGCACGAAGCCTGGGCCGTACTCGGATCCCAGGACGGCCGGCCGCCCGCCCTCGGGGTCTTCCGGACGGTGACGATCGTGTCGCGGGTGATCACCAGGTCGATCTCCTGGTAGAAGACCTCCTCCTCGGCGGCGTCGAGCACCGGGACGAGCAGGACGCCGAAGACGTAGTCGCCCTGCGGGTCGAGCTTCGGCCGGGGCTCGTCGTCGTGCCGCGCCGGGGCGAGCAGCTGCTCGGGCGCCCGCTCGTGCACCGCGGCAGGGAGCTTCGCGTTCAGCTCGTCCGGGCCTGGGGCCGAGCAGGTCGATCCAGCGGGCACCCGCGGCCATCAGCGGGCAACGCTACCGCGGCGCTCGCCTGGAACTAGGTGCGTGGCGCGGCGAGAGCCGCCTGCTCGTGGCCCTCACGAGCGGCCAAGAAACGCTCGGCGTCCAGCGCCGCCATACAGCCCGAGCCGGCGGCCGTGACCGCCTGCCGGTAGGTGTGGTCCTGGACGTCGCCGGCTGCGAACACGCCGGGGACGTTCGTCTCCGTCGTGCCCGGCCTGGTCACGAGGTACCCGGTTTCGTCGTGGTCGAGCTGGTCCAGGAAAAGCGCCGTGGTCGGGTCGTGGCCGATCGCGACGAACAGGCCGCTGGCAGCCAGCTCGCGCGTCTCGTCGCTGTCCGTGTTGCGGAGCAGGAGGGCGCGCATCTTCCCGTCGTCGCCCGCGAGCACCTCCTCGACCACATACGGGGTGAGGAAGTCGACCTTCTCGTTCGCGCGAGCGCGGTCGATCATGATCTGCGACGCGCGGAACTCGTCGCGGCGGTGGACGAGCGTGACCTTTGAGGCGAACTTGGTCAGGAACGTCGCCTCCTCCATCGCCGAGTCGCCGCCGCCGACTACAACCACGTCCTGGTCGCGGTAGAAGGCGCCGTCGCACGTCGCGCAATACGTGACCCCTCGGCCCTGGAGTGAGCGCTCGGACTCGAGCCCGAGCTGACGGGCGCTCGCGCCGGTCGCGACGATCACTGCCTCTGCGCGGTACTCGTCGTCGCCGACCCACACGCGGAACGGCCGCTTTGAGAAATCGACTCGGGTGACGTCGTCCGTCAGGAACTCGGCCCCGAAGCGCTCGGCCTGGTAGCGGAACTCCTGCATCATTTCGGGCCCCAGCACGCCGTCGGGGTAGCCGGGGTAGTTCTCGACATCGCTCGTGATCATCAGCTGGCCGCCCCACTGGAACCCCTCGATCACCAGCGGACGCAGGTTCGCGCGCGCGCTGTACAACGCCGCCGTGTAACCGGCCGGGCCGCCGCCGATCACGATCACCTCACGTATCTCGTCCATACCTAGGTAAACGTAGCGCGCCGGTCGGTGATTCCGTTCGCTAGGCGGCGTCGGCCGCGGGCGGAGTGAGCTCCGCGCGGGTGAGCTCCGCGGCCGTGAGCGGCACGGGCGCCTTCTCGAGCGGCTCGACCTCACCGAGTTCACCCGAAGCCGCGCCGTGCTCCTCGAACTTCCGGGCGGTGACGAGCAGCCGCCGTTCGAGCGAGCCGGCCGCGTCGTTGTAGGCGCCCACGGCCGTCCCGAGCGCGCGGCCGACTTTCGAGAAGTGAGAGGCGAACACACCCAGCCGCTCATAGAGCTCGCGCCCGAGAGCTGCGATGTCCCGCGCGTCCTGCGCGATCGTCTCCTGCTGCCAGGCGTACGCGAAGACCTTGAGCAGCCCGATGAGCGACGTCGGCGACGATGGCAGGACGCCCGACTCGGGGCCGAGCTCGAGCAGGCCGGAATCTGCCTCGCAGGCGGCCCGGAAGAAGGTCTCGTCGGGCAGGAACATGATCACGAACTCGGGCGCCGGCTCGAACTGCTGCCAGTACCGCTTGGCGGCGAGCCTGCCGATGTGGTCGCGCACCTGGCGGGCGTGCAGCTGGAGGTGGGTCTTCCTGGCAGGCTCGTCCTCTGCCTCGAGCGCGTCGAGATAGGCCGCCAGCGGCGCCTTGGCGTCGACGACGACCCGCTTGCCGCCGGGCAAGTTGACGACGAGGTCGGGGATGAGCAGCGAGCCGTCCGCGTCGCGTGTCGTCGCCTGCTCCTGGAAGTCGCAGTGCTGGAGCATCCCGGCGAGCTCGACCACGCGCTTGAGCTGGATCTCGCCCCACCGGCCGCGGACGTGGGGCGCCCTCAGTGCCGTGCGCAGATTGCCGGTCTCGGTCCGCAGGCGTTCCTGGCCTTCCGCAAGTGAGCGCACCTGCTCGGTCAGGGATCCGTACGCCCGCTGGCGCTCCCGGTCGAGCGCCTGTGTCTTCTCGTCGAAGGTCTTCAGGGTCACGGCGATCGGCTGCAACTGGGACTGCGCGAGCCGGAGGAACGAGTCCGAGTTTTGCTGCAGTGCCTCGGCCGAGAGCGACCTGAAGGTCGCAGTGACCTCGTCGGCTGCGTAAGGGTGGGCTGCGGCGCGCTCGCGCTCGCGCAGGAAGAGCCAGACGGCGAGGCCGCCCAGAATTGCACCGACGACGAAGACTCCGATCAGCATCGGGCCGAAGAACGTAGCGGCGCGGTCGGACGGAGCCGGTTTGTCGAAGCTCGGAGCGGCCTAGTAGGTGGCCGTCACCGGTTCGTCTCAGTGCGGGTGGTCGTGCTCGCCGTGCTCGTCCGGTTCGTTCTCGGGTGGCGTGACGCCGGCCGGCGGGGCGGCGTCTGCGGGCAGCGTCGCCGGGGGCGGCGCCGTTTGCATCCCTTCGACGGCGTCGTCCTTCTTGCGGCCGAAGAGCTTGTCGAGGAAGCCCATCAAGTCTCCTGTCGTCGGGTTGAAGGAGTGTTCCCGATCGAGGCAAAAAAATGCCAGATCCGGCGAGCCCGAAGGCCTACCGGATCTGACGGGAGGAATCTATAACGGTCCCGGCAGCGCTGTCAAGCACGAAACGTGCGCATGTTGCGAACGTTTTTCGCACACCGTGGCGAACAGGCGTTCCTCCAGCCGCAGCGCTCCGTACGCTGTCTCGCGTGGAGGAGTTCTTCGAGCCCGGTGGGCGCCTGGAGCGTGTCCTCCCGGGCTACGAGGCCCGCCCGGAGCAGGCTGCGCTCGCGGCCGAGGTCGAGGTCGCGCTCGCGTCCGGGCAGCACCTCCTCGCCGAGGCCGGCACCGGCACGGGCAAGAGCCTGGCGTACCTGATCCCCGCACTGGACTCGGGACAGCGGGTGGTGGTCTCGACCGCAACGAAGGCGCTCCAGCAGCAGCTCCTCGGCAAGGACGTTCCGGCCGCCGCCGACGCGCTCGGCCGCGAGGTGCAGGTCGCGGTCCTCAAGGGCCGCCAGAACTACCTGTGCCGGCATGCCCTCCAGGGGTTCGAGCTCCTCGGCGGACAGCTCTTCACGCGGACCGAGGACGCCGCCGCCTTCGACGAGATGCGCAGCTGGATCGACGGGACCGAGACGGGCGACCGCGCCGAGCTCGAGGTGGAGCCGCCCGATGCGGTCTGGGCGGAGATCGCCGTCGGGGCGGATCGCTGCCTCGGCCGCCGCTGCATGTTCGCGTCGCTCTGCTTTTCGGAGGCCGCCCGCGAACGCGCCTCCCACGCCGAGCTGATCATCGTCAACCACGCCCTGTACTTCGCCGATCTCGGGCTTCGCAGCCGCACCGACGCGCCTGCGGTCCTTCCCGAGCACGACGCGGTCGTCTTCGACGAGGCTCACCGGCTCGAGGAATCGGCGGCCTCGTGGCTGGGCGGACGCGTGGGCGGCCCCCTGATCCACCGGTTGCTCCGCGATGCCGACCGCGCCTGTCGAGAGGCGGGAGCACCGGCGCCCGCGCGTGCGCTCGACCGGGTCGAAGGAGCGGGCCGGAGGTTGCTGGCGGCCGTCTCGCCGCCGGCCGGTCGGCGGCGGCTCCGCGAGGTTCCTGCCGAGCCCGTCCACGAGCTCGCGACGCGCCTGGTCGAGCTCGCCGCGGCGCTGGAGGGCGGGCGGGACGAGCTCGATGCGGTCGCCGCCCGCGCAGAGCGGCTCGCTGCGGACGCCGCCGCCTGTCTGGAGGACGACGCCAACCGAGTCGTCTGGTCCGAGCCCGACCTGCTGGCCTGGGCGCCGGTGGACGTCGGCGCCGCACTCGGCGAGCTGCTCTGGGACGACGGGCCCACGTCGATCCTCGTCTCCGCGACGCTCACGGCGGGTGACGAGTTCGGCTTCGTCCGGGAACGGCTCGGGCTGCGCGAGGCCAGGGAGCTCGCCGTCGGCTCACCGTACGACTTCCGCGAGCAGGCGCTCCTCTATCTCCCCCGGGGCCTGCCCGACCCCCGCGCCGCCGGCGCGCTGGACCGCGTGGTCGAGGAGGTGGCCGCGCTCTGCCGGATCTCCGCCGGGCGGGCGCTCGTGCTCACCAGCTCGTACCGCGTCCTGAACGCAGTGGCCGACGGCATCCGCAGCCGCGTTCCCTACGAGATCCTTGTCCAGGGGGAGGCGCCCCGCGAGCGCCTGCTCGCGCGGTTCCGCGAGGAGGTCGACTCCGTGCTGGTCGCCACGTCGACGTTCTGGCAGGGGATCGACGTCCCGGGCGAGTCGCTCTCCCTGCTCGTGATCGACAAGCTGCCGTTCGCCGCCCCCGGCGACCCGCTGGTGGAAGCCCGCTGCGAGCGGATCTCCGAGCTCGGCGGGGACTGGTTCCACGAATACGCCTTGCCCGCTGCCGTCCTCCAGCTTCGGCAGGGCTTCGGGCGCCTCATTCGCTCGCAGGCCGACCGCGGGGTGGTCGCGATCCTCGACCCGCGCCTCTCGTCGCGGCCGTATGGACGGGCCTTCCTCGAGTCGCTCCCGCCGTGTCCCGTGACCGCGGACCGCTCCGCCGTCGTCGACTTCTTGGCCCACGGGGCGCTGCTGAGCGCCTGATACCTTGTTCCGCCGGTGGCCAAGAAGAAGCCGCGCACCCCGCAACCGCCCCGCAATGTGCAGGCACCGAAGCAGCGTCAGGCGCAGGGGAAGCCCATGGACCGCGACCGCCAGAGGAACATCTTCTTCGTGGTCGCGGGCCTCGGCGTCGCCGGCATCGTGATCGCCCTCGTCGTCGTCTTCGCGGCCGGCGGCACGACCAAGGATGCGGCGGATGGAAGCGACGCCGCCGTGCGCAACGCGATGACCTCGGCGGGCTGCACATTCGTCAGCAAGGCGCCGCTACCGCCGAAGCAGGACGTTCCGAGCGGCTATCACCTCGACGTGCCGACGCTCACGACCAAGGTCAAATGGAGCACGTTCCCGCCCTCCGGCGGCTCGCACTACCCGCTCTGGGCGGTCTGGGGCTTCTACACGCAGCCCGTCAATCCGCGTCAGGTGGTGCACAACCTGGAGCACGGAGGTGTGGTGCTCTGGTGGGGCCCGGACGTCCCCGACTCGACGATCTCCGAGTTGCGGTCGTTCTACAACGAGAGCCCCACCGGGATGTTCGGCACGCCGATCGCCGGGCTGGGCAAGAAGGTCGCCATCTCTGCCTGGACCGGCGACCCGGCCCGCTACTACCGAAACGGCTACCACGGGATCGGTCATCTCGCGGTCTGTCCCGGGTTCGACAAAGACGCGTTCACCGTGTTCCGCGACGCCTACCGTGGACACGGCGTGGAGGGCGTACCACTCGATGCCGATCAGGAGGGAAGCGGACCGTAGGCCGCTCGCTCCGCTCGCTCGCGTGGGGGGAGCAGCCGGTTCCCCCCCACGAGCCCCCCTCCTGACACGTTCGCACCCCAGTGGCCGACGGAGCCGCGCCCGCCATGTCGGTCGCGGCGGCGGGGGTATTCTGGCGCCGCCGGGGTGGCGAAACTGGTGAGACGCGCCTGGCTTAAAACCAGGTGTCCCCTCGGGGGCGTACGGGTTCGAATCCCGTCCCCGGCACAGCACGGGGGAAACAGCCGGTTTCCCCCGTGGGCCCCCTTCCCCGGAACCCTCGCTCTCACGGCGCGCGTCCGGGTGCCGCGCCCGTCATGCCGGTCGCGCCGGCGAACGCCTCGGTCTAGTCTGTCGCGATGGCCGACGAGCACCTCGACTGCGGATCACCGATCGCCTACCTCGTGCTGCGCTCCGGGACTGCGGTCTACGGGTCGGGAAACGAGCAGATCGGGACCGTCGACCGCGTTCTCTTCGTGCAGGAGGAGGATGTCTTCGACGGGATCGTGATCCAGACGAGCGACGGCCCGCGCTTCGTCGACTCAGATCAGGTGGACCGCATCTACGAGCGCTGCGTCATGACCACGCTCAGCCCGGAGGACGCGAAGTCGCTCCCGCCGCCTACCGCAGGACCGCCGGTGTACGCGGCCGATCCGGCCCAGGGGCAGGGCACATCGCTCAAGGACCGCTTCGGGCGGCTGTTCGGAAAAGCGCGCTGGTCGAAGCGCTAGCGGCGCCAGAGCAGCGCCGTGGCGCCGCTCACATAGGCGACGAGCGTGACGAACGCACTCAGCTTGAGAGATCTGGTCATCGGGGGGAAACCTTTCGTTCGACAACGAGAGGATCGGCTCCTTCGGGGTACCCCTTGAGCAGGGAAGCGGTGTTGGGGACAGGATGAATCCAGCCCCCAACGCCTAAACTCATCGCGTGCCGGGAGTCGATCAGGTGAGCAAGACCCACGCGCCGCTCGAGTGGGAGACGCCGCTGTTCCACCAGGCGCTCGCCCAGTTCGAGGAGGCCGTTCCCCACGCGCAGGTCAGCGACGCGATCGTCGACCGGCTCAGCCTGCCCGAGCGCTCGGTGATCGTCTCCGTGCCGATCAAACTCGACGACGGGCGGCGAACCGTCTTCCCCGGCTACCGCGTCCAGCACTCCAGCGTGCTGGGGCCGACGAAGGGCGGCATCCGCTACGACGAGCACGTCTCGCTCGGCGAGTGCGCCGCGCTGTCGATGTGGATGACCTGGAAGTGCGCGCTGCTGCGGCTGCCGTACGGCGGCGCGAAGGGCGGGATCCGGTGTGATCCGCGCGCCCTCTCGCTCCGCGAGCTCCAGGCGGTGACGCGGCGGTTCACGGCCGAGCTGCTGCCTTTCATCGGCCCGCAGGAGGACATCCCGGCGCCCGACATGGCCACCGATGAGCAGACGATGGCCTGGATGATGGACACCTACTCGATGCAGGTCGGTCACGCCGTGCCCGAGATCGTCACGGGGAAGCCGATCTCGATCGGGGGCTCCGTCTTCCGCGCCGAGGCGACGGGCGCCGGTGTGGTGATGGTGATCGAGCGGGCGTGTCGGCGGCTCGACTGGAATCTGGCCGGACTGCGCTGTGTCGTGCAGGGGTTCGGCAAGGTCGGCGCCGTCGCCGCCAACGAGCTCCACGAGCGCGGCGCGAAGGTGATCGCAGTCTCGGACGTGTCGGGTGGGCTCCACGACGAGCGCGGGCTGGACATCCCGTCCCTGTACGAGGCGACGCTCGAGCGCGGCCACGCCACGCTCGCCGAGCACGCGGGCGAGCACCTGACGAACGAGGAGCTGCTCGAGCTGCCCTGCGACATTCTCATCCTCGCGGCACTGGAGGAGCAGCTGACCGGCGAGAATGCGCCGCGGGTGAGCGCGCGGATGATCGCCGAGGGCGCGAACGGGCCGACGACGCTCGAGGCCGACGCCGTCTTCGCCGACCGCGGCGTCCCTGTGCTCCCGGACATCCTCACGAACGCCGGCGGCGTCACCGTCTCGTACTTCGAGTGGGTCCAGGACCTCGGCCGGCTGTTCTGGGACCGCGACGACATCCGCTCGAGGCTCGCGGACAAGATGGGCGATGCGTTCGACCGCGTCTGGGAGCTCGCCCAGACGCACGGCTTGACCCTGCGCCAGGCAGCGCTCGTCACGGGCATCCACGAGGTGGCGGCCGCGTTGAACGACCGCGGGCTCTACCCCTGACCGTGACCCTCGTCCGCGACGGCATGCTCTCCGACCCGACCGCGCTCGCGGCCGACGCGTCTGCGCAGGAGGCCGCCGAGCACCTCATGCGGCCAGACGTCCGCGCCGTGCTGGTCGTCGACGGCGACGGCACCCTGGTCGGCGTGGTCACGACCGACTCGCTGGTCGAGCACGTGGTGGCGGCCGGGCTCGACCCGCGCTCGGCGCCCGTGTCCGCCGCGGCGGTCGAGCCGGCGCTCGTCCTCGACGCCGATGCTCCGCTCGACGACGGCTACCGGCTGCTCGAAGAGGCCGAGGTCGAACGTGCCCCGGTGCTGGAGCAGGGCAGGCTGGTCGGCGTTCTCTCGCGCTCGGTCGTGCAACGGCGGCTGGCCGAGGACGAGCCTCCGCCCGAGGACGACGACTACTCGTAGACGTAGACGCGCTCGCCGACCGGCGACTGCTGATACAGCCAGTCGGCGATCCAGATCGGCACCCGCACGCAGCCGTGGCTGGCCGGGTAGGTCGGCACCGACGGGAACCCGTGAATGGCGTAGTGCGTGTGGAAGGTCATCGTGCGGTAGAGGATTGCCGGGCCGAGCCAGGTGGTGGTGGAAAGCGCCTTCCAGAGGATCCGGTAGTTGCCGACCGGCGTGATCCCGCCGGCGCCCGACGAGACCGGCAGATACCAGAGGGTCTCGCCGTCCCGGACGATCATCAGGATCTGGCGGCTCTTCGAGACCTCGATGTGGGTCCCCGTTCCGCGGTAGCGGGGCGCGGGGACCACATCCTGGGCGAGTGCTCGCCAGGTCGTGTCGTCGACGGTGCCCGTGCGGTCGAGGCCGCGCGCCTTCTGGAACGCGACGACGCTGTCGACGAGCTCGGAGCCGAAGGTGGCCGACGACGCCGGAACATGGACGTGCAGTGCGGCGAGGCGCGTTCGGAGAGCGGCAACGTCGTCGCCGGTCGACCCGTAGGAAAGCGTCCTGGCGGTGGCCCGAAGCGGCACGGTGAGCGTGCCGCCGGCGAGCTCGATCCTGGCGGAGAATGCGCCGACGCCGGGCGTCGGCACCATCAGCCTCGCGCCCGGACGTCCTCGCGCCCGGGCGACCTCCCTGCCCGCGTGAAAAACGATGACCGTGAACGACGACGGCGTCGCCGGTCGGGCGCGGACGACCAGCGGTGCGCCGACGAACGCGACCCCGGCGCCGGCCTGCGCCTTCAGTTCGGGCGAGACGATGAGCCGCTCGGGCGCCGAGCGGATCACGCCGATCCGCGCGCGCACGACGCCGGTCCTGGCGGGACTAAGACGGGCGTTGAACAGGCCCGCCGAGTCGGTTCTGGCCGCTGCGATCCTCATCCAACCGTCGGACGATCGCCGCTCGATGATCACGCCCGCTCCGGCCCGGGCAGGGACGAGCGTGCCGCGGGCGATCGTGCGCCGGCCGAACACGACCGCAGCCGGCGCGAGCCTGAGCCGGAGCGCCTGCGCCTCGATCTGCGTCGTTGCCGTTCCGGTTCCGCCGAGCGCGTCGGTGACCGTCAGGGCGACGGTGAAGCGGCCGGCTCGGAGGAACCGGTGCGCCACCGACTGTCCGGCGCCGGTCGTGCCGTCGCCGAACGACCAGGCGTAGGAAACGATCGCCGGCGCCGGCTCGACGACGGCGGCGTCGGCGGTGAAGCGGACCGTCAGCGGCGCGGGGCCGCTCGCGGCCGAGACACTGACCGCCGGAGCCGGTGCCGCCGCCGCGCCCGAGGCCGGGAGAAGCGCGAGGAGAACCAGGAGGAGGCCGGCGCGGCGCATCGCCCGGACTGTAAACAGGCCCTCGGCCGACCTCCGTCAGCAGCAGGTGTAGGCGCCAGGCGGGACAGCGTCCTCGTCCGGAGCGGGAAGCTCGGCGGCGGCCAGCGCGACGCCGTGGAGGAGGTCGCGCTCGCTCGCCTCGATCGAGCCAAGCCCGTAGCGGCGCAGGATCTCCTGCAGGATCGCCGCGCCGGCGACGATCACCGGAGCGCGGTCGGGCTCGAGCCCGGGCAGGCGCCGCCGCTCCTCCAGCGAGAGCGCGGCCAGCCGCCGAAGCTGCTCGTCCACGGCGGCGGCCGTGAGCACGTGGCCGTGGACGCGTTCGGGGTCGTAGCCGACCAGGCCGAGATCGAGCGCAGCCAGCGAGGTGACCGTTCCGGCGACACCGATCGCGGCTTCGACGGGCCAGCCCGGGAGGAGCCCCTCGACGAAGGCGCCGGCGGCATCGGCGTTCTCGCCGAAGCGCTCGGTCAGGCGGACGCAGCCCACATCGAGGCTCGTGTGTCTGTCCGGAAGGATCAACTCGGTCGAGCCGCCGCCGATGTCGACGATCATCGCCTCGGGATCGAGCGACCGGCCGGAGGCGACCCCGCGGTAGGTGAGCTCAGCCTCCTCGTCGCCCGAGAGAAGCCGCGTGGTGAACCCGTAGCTCCACTCGACCTCGCCGAGGAACGCCTCGCCGTTGTCGGCGTCTCGCACGGCGCTGGTCGCGACTGCGAGCGTGCGCTCCGCGCCGAGCTGCTCGAGCTCGCGGCGGTAGTCGGAGAGGACGTTCCGGACGCGTGCGATCGAGACCGGGAGCAGCTTGCGCCGACTGTCGACCGCCTCGCCGAGGCGGGTGATCCGCAGCCCACGTTCGACCTCGCGCACGGTGCCGTCCTCCACGTCGGCGACGAGCAGGCGGGTGGAGTTGGTACCGAGGTCGACCGCGCCGACGCGCACGGTCACGCTCTCGGGACGAAGGCGAGCACGGACCGCAGCACGGCGAGCACCTCGTTCGTCGCGTCCACCAGCACCCGGCCCCGCGCAGTCGAACGATCGAGCCTGGCGAGCGCAGCCTGGAGCTCGTCCAGCTTCTCCGTCAACCGGTCGGCCTTGGCCGCGGCCAGCTCGCCTCGGGCGGCGAGCAGCTCGGCGCCGGCCGCACCGACGAGGGCGAGGGAGACGCAGGCCTGCCACGTGCGCCACGCCCGGACCGCGACGTATGCCGTGCCGACGACGATCGCGGCCAGGAGAAAGCCCAGCGCCGCCCAAAAAACCACGTCCACGGTGGTATACTGCCGCCCGCGACGCGGGGTGGAGCAGTCAGGTAGCTCGCCGGGCTCATAACCCGGAGGTCGCAGGTTCAAATCCTGCCCCCGCTACTGAGAAAGGCCCTGGAAACAGGGCCTTTTGCTTACATCGCGGGCGCGGCTACCGGCGCTTCTGACCTCCGGATCTGGCTTGCAGCCTGGATATCTGCGGAACTCGTCGGAACGCGGCTACACCTCTGGCGAAGCTCATAATTCGGAGGTCGCAGGGTTTAGATCCTGCTGCGAGGGTATCGGGGGAAATTGTGGCAGGCTCCTTCCAGAAGGAGAACCTGGCTGCGCGCGCGGGCCGTTGGAGCGCGAGGCATTGGAAGGCGGCCGTTTTCGGCTGGCTGGCGTTCGTTTTCGTGGCGTTCGCGCTCGGATATGTGGTGGGGACAGACTCGCTGTCGGTGGACGAACCGGGGCCGGGTGAGTCCGGCCGTGTCCAGCGGATCCTCAACGACGAGTTCGAGCAGCCGGCGAAGGAGCTGGTGCTCGTTCAGAGCTCTTCGCTGACGGCGGCGAGCGCGCGGTTCCACGCCGCCGTGCAAGATGTAGTCCGGCGGCTGGAGGCGCAGCCGGACGTGACCAACATCGATTCGCCGTTTGGGCCGGGCAGTGCTGGTCGGGTATCGAGCGACGGGCATTCGGCGCTGGTCGAGTTCGACATCCGCGGCAAGTCCGAGGACGCCAAGGACAAGGTCGAGCCGATCCTGGCGGCGGTCGCGGGCGCGCAGCGCGTGAGTCCTCAGTTCACGATCGCGGAGTTCGGCGGTGGAAGCGCGAACAAGGCGATCAACGAGCAGTTCGGCAAGGATCTGCTGAAGGCGGGCGCGATCTCGCTCCCGCTGACGCTGGTGATTCTGCTGCTGACGTTCGGGGCGCTGGTCGCCGCAGGGATCCCGCTCCTGCTCGCCCTGACGTCGGTGCTTGCGGCGATCGGGCTGCTAGCGCTGCCAAGCAAGGTGCTGCCGATGGACGACGCGGTCTCCGCCGTGGTCCTGCTGATCGGACTCGCGGTCGGCGTCGACTACTCGATGTTCTACCTCAAGCGGGCTCGTGAGGAGCGCGTGGCGGGACGGACGGAGTCCGCCTCGGTCGAGGCTGCAGCAGCGACGTCGGGGCGCTCTGTCCTGATCTCGGGCTTCACGGTACTGGTGGCGATGTCCGGGATGTTCATCAGTGGCGACAAGACCTTCGAGGGCTTCGCGGCGGCGACGATGATCGTCGTAGCGACTTCCGTGATTGGATCGCTGACCGTGCTGCCGGCGCTGCTGTCCAAGCTCGGGGACCGCGTGAACAAGGGCCGGGTGCCGTTTCTGCGCAGTCCCGATCAGCGCGTCGGCGAGAGCCGCTTCTGGGGGGCGATCGTCGGGCGGGTCCTGCGGCGGCCACTCGTCTCAGGGGTCCTGGCAGCCGGCGTCCTGATCGCGCTCGCCGTGCCGGCGCTCCGCCTGCAGACGACGCAGAACAGCACGGACTCGCTCCCACGGTCGCTCGCCGTCGTCAGGGCCTACGACAAGATCCAGAAGGCGTTCCCCGGCGACGCGGTCGCGGCAGAGGTTGTCGTCGAGGCTCCCGATGTCCGCTCAGGCGCCGTCCGAAGCGCGATCGGCGAGCTGAGCCGCCGGGCGCTCGCGAGCGGGGAGATGTTCCGGCCGATCGAGGTCGATGTCAATCGGGCCGGCACGGTCGCCCTGGTCTCGGTCCCGATTGCCGGTAACGGCACCGACTCGGCCTCGAAGTCCGCTGTCCACACGCTCCGCGACGACCTCGTGCCGGCGACGGTGGGCGAACTGCCCGACGCGACCACAGGCGTTGGAGGAATGACGGCGCAATCACTCGACTTCGGGCACCAGTTCAGGCAGAGGACGCCCTATGTGTTCGCGTTCGTCTTCGCCCTGACCTTCGTGCTGATGCTGCTCGCCTTCCGCTCGATCGTGATCGCGGTCAAGGCGATCGTGCTCAACGCGCTCTCGGTCGCTGCCGCCTACGGCATCCTCGTACTCGTCTTCCAGGACGGCGTCGGGCGCGGCCTGATCGGCGCCTCGTCAGGAGGGATCGAGTCGTTCATGCCGATGTTCCTGTTCGTGATCTTGTTCGGGCTCTCGATGGACTACCACGTCTTCATCCTCAGCCGCATCCGCGAGGGCGTCGACCACGGCATGTCGACCGACGAGGCGGTCGAGCACGGAATCAAGACCACTGCCGGCGTCGTGACCAGCGCCGCGATCGTCATGGTCCTCGTCTTCTCGGTCTTCATCACCCTGTCGTTCGACCTGCTGAAGCAGTTCGGCGTCGGCTTGGCCGCCGCCGTCTTGATCGACGCGACGATTATCCGGGCGGTCTTGCTTCCGGCGAGCATGAAGCTGCTCGGCGACTGGAACTGGTACCTCCCCAGCTGGCTCGAATGGCTGCCACGGGTCGCGGTCGCGAGCGAGCCTGAGCCGATTCCCGAAGCACGTCCAGTGCCGGCCGGGAGCTAAGAATGTCCGGGGCGGCCATGTATGTCATTGGTCATCCTCGGTCTCATCTCCGCCGTCGTCATTCGGTTACGAACACGTCTGTCGCTGCATGGAGCGCGGCGCGTGGCCGTCAGCCTGAAGGCCTCCGGCTCTAGTGAGCGCCGGTCGCGTCATCCTCATTGTGCTCGGCAGCATCGGGGTCCTTGTCGGACTCGCGCTCGCGGCAGGCGGAGGCTTCCTGCTCTGGGCCGACCGCACCCAGCGCGAAGACGGCTACCTGACCACGCCGACCGAGCGGTTTGCGACCACGACCTACGCCCTGACGCGCACTCGGCTCGAAGTCGATACCGACGGAGCGGGGTGGGTCTTGAATGACAGCTGGTTCGGCAACGTTCGGATTCGCGGCGAGAGTCCCGGCGCAAAGATGCTCTTCATTGGCATTGGCCCGGAGGCGGCTGTAGCCAAGTACCTGGGAAGCGTCGCCCACGCGAATGTCCAGGACATCGATTTCGATCCCTTCCACGTCACGTACCTTCCGATCACGGGAGGCGCGCCGCAAGGGCCGCCGACGGAGCAGCGCTTCTGGGCGGCCTCCGCCTCCGGGGTGGGAACACAGACATTGACGTGGAAGGTGCGCGAGGGCGACTGGTCAGTCGTGCTCATGAACGCCAACGGCTCGCGGGGCGTCGCTGCCGACATCGACCTCGGCGCCAAGCTGTCCTTCCTGCTCTGGGTCGCGATCGGGTCGCTCATCGGCGGTCTGCTCGCCATCGGGGGAAGCAGTGCATTGATCGTCCTCGCCGCGCGGACGCGGCACCCACCCCCCGCGCCGTCGGTGCCTCCTACGGCTGCTCACCCATCATCAAGTGCACCACCAACCGAGCTTCCCGACCGATCAACAGAGGAGACCCCGCCCAATCCAGGCGGACACAAACGTGACGCCAGCGGCGATCTGCAGACGCCTCATATCAACCCCTTTCTCCGGGTTGAGAGCGCCCGCCCTACCCCTGACCCCGGGCTGTCCGGAATCTGCAACTCGCAATGCTTGCACAGGGCACGAGGTTTTTGAAGACCCCGACGTCGCCTGTTTCGAGTAGGAGTCCCGTCGATTCGGGGGGAGGGTGTCGCCTTCTGCGGGAAGTGCCCACAAGCCGGCGGTTGTTGGTCGAGTTCGGGACGGTACTCGGGCGAGAGCCGCGTGACGTGCGGGAGTGTTCAGGAATGTTCCCTGACGTATTGCTGGCTCTCAATCGAGGAGCCGGAAGTAACGCGCGATGGGCAGGAGGGTGAAGCCTGCCGTTTCGTATGCCGCTCGCGCGGGTGCGTGGCCGGGGTCGCCGCCCGTTTCGACGACGGCGATGTCCATGCCACGACTCCGCATGTGATTAGTCGCGACCTCCGTGAGCCGCGAGCTGATGCCGCGCCGTTGATAGTCAGGATCGACCCCGATGATGTCGATGACGCCCATCCGTTCGTTGAATGCGTTCAGCGCGACCGCGACGAAACCGACTGGCCGCCCGTTCGCGACGGCCACGAAGACATCCCGCGCATCGTTCGTGCAGGACGATCTGACGGCGTCAGCCTGGTTTGCCTTCCAGTCCGGATGTAGGCGGAGAAAGATGTCGTCGCCAAGGACATCGCGCACTGACGCGAAGATGGGTTGCCACGCACGCAGGGAGAACTCGACGATGGCCTCGAGGTCGTCCTCGTGAAACTCACGGATTCCGATCGCATCTTCGGTCACTCGGACGGCAGTACGGTAACCGCCTGGGGACAACGCCCTCGGCTGCGCCAGAGTTCGGGAGTGTCGCCTGAACCGCGCCGAGGGCGGTTGGAAGAGCGTTACCGAGCTGTTTCCTCCAGCACCGGATGATTCGACCTGAAGACGTTGTCCGGGTCGATCTCCTCCTTCAGCCTTTGCAGGCGCGCAAGCGCGTCCTTGCCCCAGAGGCTTGCCGGTTCGCGCCTCGTCTCGGCGAAGTTGGCGACGATGCCGGGCGCCGTCCACGGCGACATCGCCTGCCTCACGCGTCCGATCTGCGCTTCGTTCGCGGAGGCCATCTCCGGTGTCGCGGCGATCCCGACGGCGTAGAGCGCGTACTCGCCCGGTGCCGCCGCGAGCGCGGCATGGTCGGGACGCGGCCTGCTGAGCGCTCCACCGAATTGTCGGACCTCGACGGAAAGCAGCGGCGATCCGGAGCCCGGGCCGGCGGTGCGGAGGAGCTCGTCGATCGCGTCGGCCGGCAGCGACTCGAGTGCCATTCCGTCTCCCACGAAGGGAACGGGGTGATTCGGATCCATGTGAAGGCGTCCCAGCTCCGGCAGCGGTACCGGCCCCATCGTGTCCATCTCCGGGCCGAGCGCGCGCAGCGGCTGGAGGAGCGTGTCGGCCTCTGCCCCGTCGCCGCAGTGGATCGCCTCGACGATCGCAAACGACTTCCCCCGCACAGGCTCCGGAATCTCAGGCAGGGGCGGAAGCTGGAGCAGGCGACCGATCGTCGTCAACTCGTCGGGTAGCCCGTCGCGGGTCATCACCGCCCAGGCATGGAGGACCTCGGCGGCCCGTTCGAACGGGAACCAGAGGATGCCGGCATAGACCTCGGAAAGCGGGACGAGCTCGAGCTCGAGCGCGGTCACTACGCCGAAGTTGCCGCCGCCCCCACGCAGCGCCCAGAGGAGCTCGGGGCTCGACGCTTCGTCCGCACGGACCAGACGGCCGTCGGCGGTCACGACCTCAGCCGCGGCAATCGTGTGCGCCGCGAGGCCGTACTTGCGACCAAGGAAACTCAGACCTCCCGAGATCGTGTAGCCGATGACGCCCACATCCGGTGCTGAGCCGGCGAGTCCGGTCAGCCCATGCCGGGCCGCACCGAGAAGGACCTCGAGCCAAGGCGTTCCCGCCTCAACCCGCGCCCGGCGGGCCTCCGGGTCGATTCTGACGCCGTGTGTGAGCGTCCGCAACAGAAGCGTGCCCGCCAGAGGGCCGAGAGCCGTTGCGCCGTGCCCCGTTGCCTGCGCTGCTACGCGCAGGTCGTTGCGCCGGGCGTACTCCACGGCTCCGATCACGTCGTCTGTCGACTCGGCGGCCACGATCGCCTCCGGCTGCTGGTCGAGGGCCAGGTTCCAGGCCTGCCGGGCCCCGTCCCACCCTGGCGAATCCGGGCGCAGAACGTCGGCGTGTCCACTCTTCATGCTGGTCATCGTTGTCTCCTCGAGCGCGGTGGTCGAGCCAGGTGCGGGCGCGGGATTCCAGGAGCCGCCGCCGCGGGGCGGAAAGAGCAAATCGGAGCAGCGAGGCTCCGATTGCCGCCGTCCCGACTGCCCGGCTCCGCCCGAGCGTACACTGAGAAGCAACTCGATGTCGCTCGTGCAGCAACACCCGCGCGAGTGGCCCGTCACCCGAGCCCTGCTCTCGCCGGCGGGAATCATGCACGGATTCGATTCCCGCCGCCTCCGTAAAAAGCCCGCTTTGCGACCTCTCGTCCGTAGCCGTGGGGAATGACAAGGCGGTCGAGCGACGAAGCGGTCGCTTGCGCGAGTGTTCAGGAATGATGCTCCTGATGCTCGCAGCGGACCAGGGACTCAGGCTTAACTCAGATCCGTTGGTTACGGGACGGTGATCTCAGCTCGCCGGCTGCTTAATTCGATCAGGAAGGAGCAGGGCGGCGCCGAGGCCGACGAGTCCGATCACGATCAGCGCGGCCATCGCCCAAGCGTAGGCCCGGTTTCCGGTGGCGACGACCGAGACAAGAATCGTTCCGGCGATTGCGGTGCCGAAAGACGAGCCCAGGTTGGAGATGCTCCGCGACAGCCCTGAGATCTCGCCCTGAAGCTGCTCGGGGAAGCTCGACTGGACGACGTTCACGGAGGGCGTAAGCATGGCACCGAGGCCGAGGCCGACCAGTGCCAACCCGGGCACGAAGGCCCAGATGCTGTCTGAGGCTCTGACGAGGCCGAGCAGGAGCGCGATCCCGGCGATGGTGACGAGGAACCCGGCGACGATCAACGTCCGCTGGGCGTATCTCTTCGCCAGGCGCTCCGCAGCGAGGGAGGAGAAGAGGATGCCGAGCGTGGCGGCGGTGAAGATCACCCCGGTCTTGATCGCGCTGTAGCCGCGCACCTCCTGCAGGAAGACGGAGATCACGAACGACACTCCCATCAGCAGCAGCCACTGGATGTTCTGCGTGACGAGGGCGAGGTTGCACGTCCGATTCTTGAAGAGCCCGGTGGAGAGCAACGCCTCCTTCCCCGCACGCTCGCGGGCGCGGATGAAGAGGAAGAACGCCAGCAAGAAGATCGCTCCGATCGCCAGGAAGACCGCAAAGAGCAAGTTGTTGCTTCCCGCCTGCAGGATCCCGAACACGACGCAGAACATGCCCACCCCGGACAAGACCGCTCCGATGGCATCGAAGGGACGGGTCGGATCCGGTGCGAGCGGATCGACCATACGCCGACTGAGGAGGACGATCGTGGCAACGACGGCGGCCTGAAAGACGAACGCGGCTCGCCAGCTGATCCCCGTTGTGATCACGCCGCCAATCAGCGGTCCTGCTGCCGCGCCGATCCCTCCAAGCCCGCTGATCACGCCGAAGGCCCAGGCACGCGACGTGAGATCGCTGAACCACAGCGTCGCGAGGATGTAGACGGGAGGGATCAGCAGGGCCGTGCCGACACCCTCGAACACCGAGTTGCCGAGGATCAGCACGCCGAGGTTCGGCGAGACCGCGCTGGTTAGCGCCCCGACGCCGTACAGGGTCAGTCCCCAGATGAAGCATCGCTTGCGGCCCCAGCGGTCGGTCAGCTTGCTGCAGGGGATCATCAGGATCGCCATGATCAACAAGAACAGAGTGATCGCGGTCTGCACGCCCTTGACGGTCGTGTCCAGGTCATCGCTGATGTCGGTGATCATCACGTTCATGTTCGAGCCCGCGAAGCTGCAGATGAACTGCGCCAACGCCAGCGGAAGGATCAGCCGGCGCGCCGATGCCCCCGGTCGATCCGCGGTCACTCCATAGGTTGCTGCGGCGGCTGAGACCGGCCTCCCTGCCATGGTCTTGCACCCTACATCCAGTTTCTGAGCATGCTGATCGGGCGATGTCCGTGTGACTTGCCCGAGTGTTCGGGAATGTGCCCCGAGCGCGGCGGGAATTGTCCCGCCTGCTTACTGCGTCACCCGACCAGGCGACGGAACGGTGCAGGCTCCGGCGTCAACGGTCGCCGAGCAATCAACGGCGGGCGAGGCGGCGACCGCTCTCGGTATCCGGCGGCGTGTAGTTGAGTTCGTAGTGGTGGTAGAGGGCAGACTCGTCTGCCTGGGAAAGTTCCTCGCCGTGTTGTTCGATGTTCGGCGCGGACTTGATCTGCTCTTTGGTCACAGTCACCTGGAGTTCGTCGGGGCCGACCTTGATGCCGCCGAGTGGCACGAAGGTCAGGTGACGGCCGATGAAGCCCTCCTTGACGGTGGCGAACTGCGGCTCGTCGTTCTCCACGTCGACGTAAACGTCCCGCAGCTTCCCGATCCTCTCGCCGTCGCGATCGACCAGTATCTTGCCGTGCCACTCCGCTGCGTTCCAATGCGCGTTCTCCTGGTGCTCGGTCACCCGCCCCGCCTCCTGGATCTCGCATCGACTGGCCGCCACCAGTGTAGTTGACTCTTCTCGCATTGACTTTCGGCCTGGCTGCGGCTCTCCTCGACGGAGAGGAGCACCGTCTGCGCGAGCGTGCTCTCCCTTGATGCTCACTCTTCAGCCGCTGGTGTGCCCATCCCCGCAGTTGAGCTGGCCGGGAAGCCTTCGGGTTGGGACCTCGATCCACCTCTCGTAGCCCGTCTCGGGCCGGCGATGATCCCCGCGGAGCATCGAACACGCTGGAGCCTGACCCCAATCCCACGGCAGGCCACCCCCACCCTCGCGGGCGAGATCGCGTCCGGGTCCTTCGTATGGCGCTCTCGCGGGAGAGGCGGGTGATGGGTCCTACCTCTGGATTTCATCGGAACCTCCTCCGAACCGCCGCACCGCGAGCGGCAGCGCGCCTCTCGCGAGGCGGAACAAGTGGAGGGATCTTCCAGGCAGAGCCGCTGAGGATCAAGGAGCTCTCTGATCTGTCGGCGGGGAAGTCCCGTCGTCGATCAGGGGTTGCCCGGATGGCAGCCGTGCGATGCCGAGCGATGGTCGTGTCGCCAGCGCATGGAGGAACGCTGATGGCGGTCGTGGAGCGCGAGCGGTTCGAGGTGTCGACTCGTGCGTTGCTGATCGAGTTCGCCTGGCGCTTTCGGAGTACGAACCTGAAACGATTGAAAGGAGCCGTCGATGGAATCCGTCAAACAAGCCGCAACCGAATTCCTGAACCACAAACGCGTTGCCGTCACCGGCGTCTCACGGACGCCTGGAAACCACGGCAGCAACGTCGTCTACAAGCGCCTGCGCGATCGAGGGTACGAGGTATTCGCAATCAACCCGAATGCGGAAGAGGTCGAGGGCGACCCGGCATTCCATGACCTGCACTCGATCCCCGGCGGCGTCGAAGCGGTCGTGATCGGAACACGGCCTGAGACCGCCGACGAGACGATGCGCGAATGCGCCGAGCTGGGGATCAAGCACGTCTGGATGCACCGCGGACCCGGCGCAGGCAGCGTCTCCGAAACCGCGACCGCGTACGGCCGCGAGCGCGGCATCACCGTGATCGACGGCGGCTGCCCCTGCATGTTCGGGCCGACCGCCGACTTCGGTCACAAGGCGATGCGGTTCGTCTTCTCGCTGAGCGGCAACGTCCCCAAGAACGTCTGAAGCCGCCGCTGACCAGTGCTGTTGATCGTCATCGGTGCTTCAATTCTCCCGATCGGGATGGACCTGGGACGCTCGATCGGCCCAGCTTCCTGGCCCGTTTCTTCCCGAACCGGCAGCGTCACGATTCCGAGACGCTCGCCGCATACGCGGCTTATCGGAATGCGCTCGACCGATCGGCGTCGCACCACTCAGCGGCGCGGCGGCTCTCACGTGCCAGAAGCAGACAGTGTGCCCAGCGCATCCTGGCAACGACGGCCGCCGGAGTGGCTGTGAAGAACGCCGTCGCGCCGCGGGGATGCAGGGCTCCTCGACGCGTCGCTAGTGGCCTGGCTTGGGCATCTCAAGATGGCCGCTGAGTCCAGGATGTGGTCAACTCAAGACCCTCAAGACCAAGGTCGAGGTGTTCTGCGGTGGCCTAGCCCGTATGGCGTAGATCCGGCGCCTCGCTCGTAAGTTGGCGCGGGTTGCCGTCGGCGCTGGGCCGGCGGTAGAGCCGCAATTACGGGAGGCGCCGGTATGGCTGAGGGTACGTGGGTCGGGTTGGATGTGCAGGCGCGCAAGGTCGTGGCGGGTGTACTGGATGCAAGGTCGGGCGAGCTTCGGAGTCTGCGGGCGCCGACGCTGCCGGCCGAGACGGTCGAGTGGCTGCGGCGGTTTCCGGCGCCGGTGCGCGTCGCCTACGAGGCGGGGCCGACCGGGTACGGGCTCGCGCGCGCCTGTGCCGCTGGCGGGATCGTGTGTACGGTGGCGGCGCCGTCGAAGATCCAGCGGGCGCCCGCCGACCGGGTCAAGACCGATCGCCGCGACGCCGAGCGGCTGGCGCGCCTGTTGCGGCTGGGCGAGCTGGTGGCGGTTCGCGTCCCGGAGCCGTACGAGGAGGCGGCCCGCGATCTCGTGCGGGCACGCGAGGACGCCCGCGGCGAGTTGATGCGCGCCCGGCATCGGCTCTCGAAGCTGCTTCTGCGGCACGGGCTGATCTACGACGCCTCGGCCTGGACGCTCGCCCACGACGCCTGGCTGCGCCGGCAGCGGTTCGACTCGCGGCCGCTGCAGCTCGCGCTCGAGGAATCGTACGCGGCCGCCGCGCAGGCGAAGGCGCGCCGCGACGCGCTCGATCAGGCAATCGCCGAGCTCGCCGCTGAGCCGCCGTTCGCCGAGATCGTCGGGCGACTCTGCTGCCTGCGCGGCGTCGGCACCCTGACGGCACTCGCGCTCACGGTCGAGCTCGGCGACGGAGCCGCTTCCGGCCGCAGGCGCTCGGCCCGTTTCTCGGGCTCACCCCGAGCGAGGACTCCAGTGGTGAGCGGCGCCGTCTCGGCTCGATCACCAAGACCGGCAACACCCACGCCTGCCGCCTGCTCGTCGAAGCAGCCTGGCATCAGCGGCGGCCGCTGCGCGAAAGCGCCACGCTCACGCGCCGACGGCAGGGACAGCCCGCCGCCGTCCGCGCGCGAGCCGACCGTAGCGCCCGCCGGCTTCACCAGCGCTGGCACGCGCTCGAACGTCGCGGCAAGCGGCGCACGATCGTCGCGGTCGCGGTCGCACGCGAGCTCGCCGGCCACTGCTGGGCACTCGCCACCATGTAGCCGCGCCTCCCCAACGGCTCGGCGAGGAGAGCGCAGCGGCGCAACGGCACGCGAGGAACGACCCGCGGTACAGCTATGAGCCGCCCGGACTGGGCGACGCTTGGAGTTCCCCCGGTTTGGTGGACACCTGAGCGCTGGGTCGGCAGTGTCCGATCTGGCGGGAAGGATGCGCCACCATGCCAAGGGGATCGAACTTCAGGAGGCCGTATCCGCCGGAGTTTCGGCGTGAGGCTGTTGAGCTGTACCGGCGCAGCGGTCGGTCGTTGGTCGAGATCGCCCGCGATCTCGGCGTCGCGACGGAGTCGCTGCGGGTGTGGGTCAGGCAGGCCGGGATCGACGCTGGCCAGCGCGAGGGGCTAACGAGCGAGGAGCGGGAGGAGCTGCGCCGGCTGCGGCGCGAGAATCGGGTGCTGCGCGAGGAGCGCGAGGTGTTGCGAAAAGCCGCGGCCTTCTTCGCGAGGGAGAGCGAGACCCGGTGAAGTGCTTCCGCTTCATCCGGGCGGAGAGGGCCAACCATCGTGTCTCGCTGATGTGCAGGCTGCTCGGCGTCTCCCGCTCGGGCTTCCACGCCTGGGAGTGCCGCCCGCCCTCGGCCCGTGCGGTCGAGGACGCGCGGCTGTTGCCGCTGATCCGGGTCAGCCACCGGCGCGGGCGTGGCACGTACGGCTCGCCGCGCGTGCATGCCGAGCTGCGCCGCGAGGGTGTTCGGATTGGTCGCAAGCGCGTCGAGCGGCTGATGCGGACCGCCGAGCTCTCCGGCAGTCACCGCCGCCGCAAGGGCAAGACGACGATCCGCGTCCAGGGCGTCCGCGTCGCCGATGACCTCGTCGACCGCGACTTCACCGCCGAGGCTGCCGATCGGCTCTGGATGTCGGATATCAAGGAGATCCCGACCTGGGAGGGCAAGCTGTACCTCGCGTCGGTGATCGACTGCTACTCACGACGTGTGGTCGGCTGGGCGATGCGCGACCACATGCGCGCCGAGCTCGTCGTCGAGGCGCTCGAGATGGCGGTCAGCCGCCGGCGGCCACCGGCCGGGCTGATCGCCCATTCCGACCAGGGCTCGCAGTACGTCTCGCTCGCGTTCGGGCACCGCTGCCGCCAGGCCGGGATCGCCCAGTCGATGGGCTCCAAGGGCGATTGCTATGACAACGCCGTCTGCGAGAGCTTCCACGCCTCGCTCGAGAAGGACCTGCTCCGCCGGCGCTCGCTCCGCACCAGGCAGGAGGCACGCACGGCGGTGTTCGACTACATCGAGGTCTTCTTCAACCGCGAGCGGCTGCACTCAACGCTCGGCTACCGCTCGCCCGCCGAGTACGAGCAAGACCACCACGACCGAAAGGAGACTGACTGCGTGCGGGAGGACGAGACGATCTTCATTGAAGAACAAGCAAGAGCTGCCTAACGTCTACGTGTCCACCGAAGCGGGGGAAGCCCAGCTCGACTCTAGAGAGCGGCTCCGTTCCTCCAGCTCGCACACCCGGTCATGCGGTCCCGACCCGCGCATATCAGCCGCGACACAACCCGTCGACAAGCTGCCGCCGCGCTCTCCCCGCCGAAACAAGAAGGCCCGCACACGCGGGCCTTCAAGCCGTACCGACTTGACAAACCTCACCCCACATCAGCTGTGATCGTCATCCTCGTCGGCGTGGCCGTTGGCGGGCTGAGTCGGAAGCTGTCGGGCTCTTGAGGCTCGGGAATGACCCCGCCTCCTCGTCCTTCGCCGCGCGATCAACTTGGGAACCGACACGGAGGCGAGACCCACCCCGAGCGCGAGCAGGACAACGCCTAGGCCCGTGTTGCCGTTGCGAACGATCACGACGCCCAGCCACAGCAAGATGACGCCGACAACGAACTGGCCAGGCGTGCGAGCGAGCAAATGCCGCTTCGACTTGCGCCTGCGCTTGGCAGCCACGCGAGCAGTCTAGGCTGGTTTCTTGAGGCTCAGCTCTAAAACCCGCTTCCCCGCTGCGCTGGGTAAGCACGTCGGCCGGTTAGCGCACGACGTGTGCTTATCTAGGAGGGGTGGCTGAGAGCGACGAACTGACGAACGAGGAGGAGGCGAAGCAGTACCGCCGGATCGAGGACTGGTTCGCGGGGCGGGGGAAGCTCTTTTGGACCGAGGAGGCTTGGGGCGGCACGTGGGATGCGTACGTCGCCTCAGGACCAGCGGAGGTAGTGGAGCAGAGTGCGCATTCTGTCGGCCCGTGCGTGCGTGGGGCGGAGACGCGTCTAGACGCGGCTCAGAAAGCGCAGGAGTTGCACCGTACGCTCCTGTAGGTCGCATCTGCCTGCCGGGCTCGGCTCGCCGGGTGCCCGTCCGGTGGGTTCTCGCGGCCGCACTCCGCGCAGACGAGCGGCGATTTCTCGGGGTTGTCGCGTTGATCAAGCGCTCATGACGCTACCCGGCCCGGCGCGGCTGCCTGGAGGGTTGGGCGAAACGCGGTTGCTTGACGATTGGCTGACCACCGCGGATCAGTTTCGCGAGCGTGGAAGACTTCGAAAACGATTGTCCAGGAAGTGAGCGCTCTAGGTCATAGGGTCGGTGAACTCGAGACGCGCCTCGAGCATATGGAAGACGTGAATGCCGGGCTGGAGGAGGCCGCGCTGACGACCGCCCGTGCCCTGCAGGAGATTCCCGCCCATTGGGACAAGGTGTACGAGGCGATGCGCCGCAAAGAGCGGGCGGAGTAACGGCCAGGCCGCGAGCGATACCTGGACGTCGGCGTTTGCCCTGAAAGCTGTCCCGGGAGGGAATTGCAGCTTTGGCGAGCGTGGTCGACTCCGTGGGGCGGAACGTGAACACAAAGCCTCCGGATACGCTTCCTGCGTGAAGCGATTGCGCGCCTTCCTCGAACGCCTGCCCGGTGGACACCGGCCGCCGACAGGCCCGATGACCACCGAGGAAGCGACGGATGCGGAAGCGTTACGGCGGGAGACGTCCGTCGCTGACAAGCAAGGGACCGAGCACGAGCAGGACGACGCGAACGACGACCGTAAGCGTGAGGCGCCTTCCGGTTAGACCTGCCCGTCGTATGCTTGCCGCCGTGAAGACCTACGACGTGCAGCTTGTCCAGCCGGACGGAACGAGCGGCGCCGGCAAGTACGAAAGCCCCACCGGCGAACTCCCGAGCGTCGGCGACTTGATAGACGTCGACCAGCACGGCAGCCGCGCCCGCGTCACCGACGTGTGGCCGGACGACAACCCGCCGATCCGCGCCGCACTCTTCGAGTAGCGGCTCGCTGCCCGGACCGCTGCCGCATCACCATCCTGAAAGACGGCTGGGCGCGCGCCTAGTGTAGTTCCTAAGGATGGAATTGACCCGCTTCGGTTGACACGGTGTCAACGGAAACGGGTTATTTCCACCCTGAGCGATAGGCGGCCCCTGCTTCCGGTCTCTCACGGTGGCCTGGACCGGGATTGGGCACAGACCAGGATATTGCGATGTGTCGAGCGAGCTAGAAGTACCGCGAGCAGGAGGCTGAGGTCGCCCGCTGGTGGATCGGCCCTCAAGCCTCGTCGGGTGAGGCATTGGGCTTCTTTTCGGGATCGACGGACGGAGGGAGGCGGCTGGTCCCGCCGCCTCCCGTGAGCTGGTAACCGCTGTGCTGGTTACGCTTTCGTCGTCTTCCCTTCGATCGGGGTCTTGCCGTTACCGATCGCGGCCTTGCCGTTGCCGATCTTGATCTGGTGCGGCAGCACGACCGCGGGCTTCTTGACGTGGACTTCGAGCTCGCCGTTGTCGTAGCGGGCCGAGATCTGATCCTCGGACACGCCCTGTGGCAGCCCGATCGCCCGCGTGAAGCTGCCGTACCGGCGCTCGAATCGGTATAGCCGGTCGTTCGAGACTTCCTGTGAGCGCTCGCGCTCGGCGCTGACGGTCAGGACACCATGGTCGAACTCGATCGAGACCGTGTCCTTCGGGATGCCGGGCAGGTCGAACGCGTAGACGATCTCGTCGTCTGTCTCCCAGACATCCATCGCCGGAGCCCAGACGCCCGCCGGCGTAGTGCCGGCTCCGCCGGCGAACAGGGTCAGGAAACGGGCCATCTCGCCTTGGAGAGCGGTCGCCTCGCGGTAGGGATCAAAACGAACCAGAGTGGTCAAGGTGTACTCCTCTCAGAAGCAGGCAGCCCCTGGAGGCGAGCGCCTTCAACGGGCTGGCTCAGCGAAAGGCTGAGACACGATTCATCGAGGAAGAAGAAGCTGGCGGCCCGACGGCTAAATCTGATGCCGTCAGCGCGACTGGCTCGGCGTTTCGAATGTGAATTTTAGCACAAATCCGCGGCTCCGCCGCGGGACGATCACGGGATGGCGACGGTGGAGGCGGCGACGATCATGGCCGGGATCGTTCGGGCTCGCCCGTGTCGTCCCGAGGCGTCTCCGTTTGTGGCTCTTCGGCTGCACGCTCGGCCGCATAGCGTTCCTCGTACTCACGCCCGCGCTGTACCTCCTCGCGGTCCAGCTCAGCGGAGCGGTCGGCTTCCTTACGGCTCCGCTCTGCCTGCTTGCGCTCGCGCTCACGTCCCCGTTTGTAATGGGAGTAGCTGTCCGGGTTGGTAGAGCTCCAGCCCTTGCGGACGTAGTTGCCGACTTTCCTCAGCTTGTCCAACAACACCATCGCCTCGCTCCTCACAGGAACGCCAGAGAAGAATCCCACATCAGGCAGGCGATTGACACCGCTAAGGATTCACCACCTCGTCCACTCCTTGCTGGGTCTGGCCGGACAGGAGCGACCGTCCGGTGCGCCACCCAACGGCGAAGAGCAGGACGGCTGCCCCTGAGAAGACTCCCAGGGCGCCAACGGAGACGGAGGCAGCAAGCGCCTGCGATGTTCCGAAACCCGAGGCGGCGAGCGCGGCGGTTCCGGCGCCTGCCTGGGTCGCTGCGCCTGCCGGCCCGATCGGCAGCGCTGCGGCTGCGGCGCCGGCGCAGAGAAACACGAGCGCGAGTGGGAAAGAGTAACCCAGTCCGAGCGTGCCGAGCATGATGAAGCACGCCACCCCGCGGACGAGCCAGCAGCCGAAGACAAACGCCCACGCCTGCGTCGCGCGGTAGAGGGAGGTCGTGCGCGGGCTCAACCAGCGGCCGAGCCGGAAGCGCAGGGCGCGTTTGCTTCCGGCAAGGCGTGGCAGGGCCACGAGCACTGCCGCGGCTGCGATCCCGGCTCCGGCTACGACCGCGAGCGCGACACGGGCAGCGACCCCGGCTCCCGGGAAGGCGACGGCGACGGCGGCGAGCGGCACCAGCGCGGCGCTGTCGATCAGACCGAGCATGACAAGCGAGAGGCTGATTGCCCGCAGACCGGCAGGACAACCTGGGTAGCGGCGTACGACTGCGATCCGCATCGCATCGTCGAAGCGGCCGGGAAGGACGACACCGATCAGCGCCGCGCCGCCGTTACCGGCCACGAGCGCAACCGGAGAGGGCCGCTCGCGGTTCGTAAACAGGCGAGCCCACCCCAATGCCTTGAGCGCCTGCGCAAGGAGAAGCAGCAGTCCGGCTGCCACGAGCAAGCCTGGCTGGCCGTGCGAGAGCGGCCACGAGGTGGTCGCAAAATGCCGGACAGCCAGGAACGTGAGGAGGAGCATGAGGGCAGCCGACCCGAGACCGACTCCCCAGCGCGTCCTCCGCGAGTGCCGAAGCTGCCAGAGCGCTCGCATCAGCAGCCGATAACGGCCCTCGAGGACGACCGGTGCGGCCGAGACTGCGATCGTCGCCAGCGGATCCCGCTCCCGCTGGATATCCAGCGTTGGGGTTTGCCTCATGCGCCGCCTTCGAGGAGGAACCAGGAGCATGCCATCTCACGCCGGCGCCGCCATCGACGCTCTTTCCGATCAGCGTCGAAGAGTCCCTGGCTGCGCTGCTAATCCGGGACAGCCCCTTTGGCGGGGCGGTGGAGCGTTAGCGGCGGGCGAGCCGATTTGCTAACGGTTGCCTTGATTGCGACCGCTGGGGGACTGACTCAGCATGCGATCACCGACGAGCTTCACATCAGCGCTAAGACTGTCGCGGCTCACTTCAGCGCATCCCCGTCAAGCTGGACGTGCACGGCCGTGCCGAGGCCGTCGCGTACGCATATCGCAACGCACTGGTCGAGATCGAGACGGAGCTACCGGCCGGGGCCGCCTAGTACTCCGAACGATCGATACGGGAGCGACGGGCGTCTGCCCCACATTTCCACCCAATCGCGGTAAGGAACCCGAGGGGTAGCTGATTGCTTCCCTCAGACGACTCGCTAGATGCAGAGATACGAAGGCATCAGACAGCAGGAGGGTGCAGGTCGATCCAGAGATGACTTCTGCTCAGGGACCGTTACGTCGTTAGCCCGTTGCTGAATGTCTTCGTCGCGACCATGTCGAAGACCACGGTCATTTCGTCGCCAGGGCTCACTAAGACTGAGCCCGTGTCGTGCACCCATCGAGTTCCAGCCTCCGGCCCCAGCCTCCTGACCCTTGCTGCTCCAATACTTTCCGTTGGTATTAGCGTCGGCCTCCTGACGATTTCCTCTTCTTCCGCGGCTCCGCCTTTTGGATGGTCGAGTCGCTGGAGGGATAGAAGACGCTCTCATGGTCGTCGTCCCAGCGGACGCGGTAGTGCTCGTGCCCAGCCTCGCCGAGCACCTCGATGATCTCCCCGATCCGGCGAGCCTCGCCGATCCGGTGGCCCTCCACAATCACCAAGTCGCCAACGTGCCCTCGGGGCGAATCTTGTGCCTGCGCCATCGCAGACCTCCCTTCTCGTATCCCCCCTCAGAACAACCCTATCCTCCCCCGCTCACCAGCATCAGCCCTGATCGAGTCGTGGCTGGATGCACGCGAGCCGCCTTACCCTGGAGGCCCCTATAGCCTTGAGGGGATGCCCACCTACGGGTATCGCTGCCCGAAGGGACACGACTTCGAGGTCGTCCACGCCATGGGCGCCACGCCTCCGACCGCCTGCGAGGTCTGCGGTGCAGCACCGGTGAGCAGAGTCTTCTACCCGATCTCCACATCCTTCACGGGCACAGGCTTCTATTCGACCGACTATGGCCAGGGCGAGCAGAAACCCGAGTCGACAACTCCTGCCGGCGACAGCGCCCAGACATCAGACAAGCGCGCAAGGAAGACCGACGTGAAGCCCACGAAGAAGCTCGAACCCGAGTAGACGCGACCGCGCCAATGGCGTGGTTCAGAGGCGGCTTCGCGAGGCACGCCGCATCGAAGGCCCCCGAGCCGGAGGCATACGGCCTCGGACCGTCCTCAAGAACCGTCCAGAAGCCACGGCCACCTTGCTCCAGTTGCTAGCCAGGCGCGGCCGAGCCGCGTGCGATGGTGTGGGCGTGTTTGGTTTGAGCGGTCGCTCCCCTGGCGCCTCAGATGGACGAGCCGCAGCAGCTTGATCTGGCTGTAGCTGCCGGGTTGCCTGTCGCCGACCTACTAGGCGAGCTCGGCTCGTCGGACGAGGGCCTGTCGAGCGCCGAGGCGGGCCGGCGTCTGGCCGCTTACGGGCCCAACGTGTTGCTCTCGCACGGCGTCAGCGTTCTTTCGGTGCTCATCCGCCAGTTGCGGAGTTATCTGTTGCTGTTGTTGCTCTTCGCGGCTGTCGTCTCGGCTGTCGTCGGTGACCGGACGGAGGCGTTGATCATCGTCGGCATCATGGCAATGAGTGTTGGCCTGAGTTTCTTCAACGAGTACCGCTCGGAGAAGGCGGTCGAGGCGTTGCACTCGCAGATCAGGCACGTGGCGTTTGTCGATCGCGACGGGCAGCCGGCCGAGGTCGCCGTTACCGAGATCGTTCCTGGCGACGTTGTGCACCTGCGGGTCGGCGACGTCGTTCCGGCCGATCTGCGCCTGTTGGAGGTGCACGGTCTGGAGTGCGATGAGTCTGTGCTGACAGGCGAGTCTCAGGTGGCGGCCAAGACGGCCGACGCGCACCCGCCCGGCGAGTCGTCACTCGATCTGCGTTCGTGTGCGTTCATGGGCACGCTTGTTCGGGGTGGGGACGGGCGCGGGCTCGTGGTTCGCACGGGCCCCCTGACCGCGTTCGGCGTAATCGCGTTGCGCCTGGGTGAGCGGCAAGGGCAGACCGCGTTCCAGCAAGGGCTGCAGGCGTTCTCGCGGCTACTCGCGATCGTCACCGTGGTGCTGGCGGGCTCGATCTTCCTGATCAACGCCGCCCTCGGCCGCTCGATTCTCCAGTCGGCCTTGTTCGCGCTCGCGATCGCTGTCGGCCTGACGCCGCAGCTGCTTCCCGCGATCGTCACCGTCAGCCTGGCTACAGGCGCGCGGCGGCTGGCAAGGCGTCGGGTGATCGTCAAGCGCCTGGTCTGCATCGAAGACCTCGGCAACGTCCAGGTTTTGTTCACGGACAAGACCGGCACCCTGACCGAGGGCCATATCTCCTTCTCTGAGCCGCTCGACTGCCACGGCAACCTGGACGAGCACGTGCGCGCCCTCGGCCTAGCCTGCAGCGACAAGACCGGCAACGAACTCGACCGAGCGCTTTGGGCCACCGAGGAGACCAACAACGATGGTTGGCCAACGCTCGACCACCTCCCCTTCGACCACGAGCGGCAACTCGCCTCCGTGCTGGTCGATTCGCCGAAGGGCCGACTGCTGATCGCCAAGGGCGCCCCCGAGGGTGTTCTCGCCCGATGCACGCACGCACCGGCCGAGGCGCAGGCAACCCTCGACGGGCTCTTCGCCTCCGGAGCACGCGTTGTTGCCGTGGCCAGCCGCACGTTCACGAGCGATCGCCTCGGTCCTGACGACGAGCACGATCTCTCCCTCAACGGCTTCCTCTCCTTCTCCGACCCGGCCAAACCCGACGTGAAGGAGTCGCTCGCGCGCCTCGATCGTCTAGGCGTCACGGTCAAGATCGTGACCGGAGACAACGGCCAAGTCGCGGCGCACCTCTGCCACCAGGTCGGCCTCGAGGCCGGAAAGGTCGTGACCGGCCCCGAACTCGCGACGCTGGATGATCCCGCCCTGCTGGCGCTGCTGCCGCAGACGACCATCTTCGCGCGCGTCAGCCCCGAGCAGAAGTCGCGCATCATTCTCGCGCAGAGAAGCCTCGGCGCCGATGTCGGTTTCCTCGGTGACGGCGTCAATGACGCGATCGCCCTCCACGACGCCGACGTGGGTATCTCCGTCGACTCCGCGGCCGACGTCGCCAAGGACGCCGCCGACGTCGTGCTGCTCGACAAAGACCTCGGGATCATCGCCGACGGTGTCGTCGAGGGCCGCCGCATCTTCGCCAACACGATCAAGTACGTGCTGATGGGCACCTCGTCCAACTTCGGCAACATGATCTCCGCTGCCGGCGCCTCCCTGTTTCTCTCCTTCCTGCCGATGCTGCCGACGCAGATCCTGCTCAACAACCTCCTCTACGACGTCAGCGAGATGACCATCCCAACCGACAACGTCGACGAGGAACTCCTCGCCCGCCCCGCCCAGTGGGACATCAGCCTGATCCGCCGCTTCATGGCCTTCTTCGGCCCGATCTCAAGCGTCTACGACTTTCTCACCTTCGCCGTCATGCTGCGCGTCTTCGACGCCGGCCCAACCCTGTTTCGCTCCGGTTGGTTCGTCGAATCGCTGACTACGCAGACGCTCGTCATCTTCGTCATCCGCACCCGCCGCGTCCCCTTCTTCAAGAGCCGACCCAGCCAACCGCTCCTCATCGCCACCCTCAGTTGCGCCGCCCTCGGCGTCGTCATCCCCTACATCGAACCAATCGCCCACCTGCTCGGCTTCCAGCCCCTGCCACTCTCCTTCCTCGCCGTCCTGGCCGGCATGATCATCACCTACCTCGCCCTCGCCCAACTCGGCGTCGCCCTCTTCTTCAAACACCAAGGCGGCCGCCCCCTCGCCCTCCACATCAGCCACCAACACCGACGCATCACCCGCATAGCCTCACGCTGGCACCTCTGGCCACACAAATCCACACGAACACCGCCCACGCCGGCACCCACCAGCTAACCCGCCAAGCGAGACGACAATGGCAATCGACCTACGAAGCGGTGACACTCTCTGATCTTGCCCCGGTATCGTCGGCCTAAGCCGCGAGCACTTTGCCCGATGAATCGAGCCACGGCGGACGTGGCCCCTTGCCCCGGCCCGACGACGCGCAAATCGACGACGCTGCCCGCGCCGAAGCAACGCGGCATATCCAGGAGCATTCCCTCGGTGAGGCGGCGCGGATCGGGCGGCTTTTGCGCATCGGCGAGTTCGTGCTCGGCGCCCAAGACGGTCTGCTCGTCCCACTCGGTGTCGTCACCGGCATGGCAGCCGCGCATCCCGCCCGTTCGCTGATCATCGTCGCCGGCCTTGCCGAGGCGGAACGCCAAGGACATCGAAGCCGCGTCCCTGAGCAAGAGAGACCCGCGTCGTCGCTTGGCTTCAACCGGGCCAGATGGTTCGACCGAGCCGGATGAAAGAGTCGTCTTGCCCAACCGAAGCGACGGTTCGTAAGGTCGCAAGACAAGAGTGGCGCAGTCGAGGTCGGCCATCGCTGACCTCATCGAGTGACACGTGAGCTTGCTTCGCGTATGAGCTGGAGCGGGATGAGCCGTTATTCGAGCTGTAGCCGGCGTGCGTCGAAGTCGGCCGAGTAGAGGCGTGCGCGGAACTCGTCGAGCGTTTGTGTGGTGTCGCTGGTGAAGACGTGCTGGACGACGCCGATCTCGGCGTCGTTGTGGAAGGGCAGGTCGACGTGCTCGTGTGTGACGAGGTTGATCGAGATGCGGAAGCAGGCGGGACAGAGGACGGCGAGGCCGATTGTGCCGTCGGGCGCGCTCGGAGCGAGCAGGCGGAAGAAGGAAGGAAACACGGGCCGCGGTCGCTCCTCCGGGTAGCAGAAGAAGCTCCAAGGCCACTCTCCGGCCTGGATCCGGCGGATCGCGAGGTCGACGAACTCCGAGTCGAGCGGCTCGAGTCGGTCGGTCATCAGGTTCAGGAACGTCGCGCCGTCGTCCAAACCGAGCGGTGCCCAGTCGAGCTGGTCGTGCGAGACGAGACCGAGGTGGTCCTCGCCGCAGCCGCAGGCGAAGCGGACGCGGAACACGGCCGGGTGAGCCGCGCCCGGCAGCCGGTCGACCTCCCGGAAGGCGGACAACCTCACGCTCGTCTCGCCCCGGGCGGGGCAGGCGAACGTGTACCGGGTCGTCAGCGCGTCGTACATGTCGTACTCGTAATCGACAGTGACGAGGGATAGCGGTAGCGACTGAAGGCGCACCCGCTCGACAGACTGCGAGCGTGCTCGCGTTGCCGCTCTCGGGCTAGGGCGCTATCCAACCGACCCTTCCATCTGCAGCTGGATCAGCCGGTTCAGCTCGACCGCGTACTCGAGCGGGAGCTCCTTGACGATCGGCTCGACGAAGCCGGAGACGATCATCGCCGACGCTTCGGCCTCGGAGAGCCCACGCGACATCAGGTAGAAGAGCTGCTCCTCGCCGAGCTTGGACACCGTCGCCTCATGACCGATGTCGACGTTCGACTCGTCAATGCGGATGTACGGGTACGTGTCTGATCGGGAGGCCTCATCGATGATCAGCGCGTCGCAGACAACCTTCGACTTCGAGCCGTGCGCGCCCTTCGCGACCTCGAGCAGCCCACGGTAGCTGGCGCGGCCCCCGTCCTTGGAGATCGACTTTGACGTGATCAGGGAGGTCGTATTCGGCGCCACGTGGACGCACTTGCCGCCCGCGTCCAGGTGCTGGCCCTCGCCGGCGAACGCAATTGACAGCACCTCGCCGTGCGCGCGCTCCCCCATCAGCCAGATCGCCGGGTACTTCATCGTCAGCTTCGATCCCAGGTTTCCGTCCACCCACTCCATGGTCGCGTCCTCGTAGGCGACCGCACGCTTGGTGACGAGGTTGTAGACGTTCGTCGACCAGTTCTGGATCGTCGTGTACCGGCAACGGCCACCCTTCTTGACGATGATCTCGACCACCGCCGAATGGAGCGAATCGCTCGAGTAGATCGGCGCCGTGCAGCCCTCGACATAGTGGACGTAGGCGCCTTCGTCGACGATGATCAGCGTCCGTTCGAACTGGCCCATGTTCTCGGCGTTGATCCGGAAGTAGGCCTGGAGCGGTAGCTCGATCTTCACGCCCGGCGGCACGTAGATGAACGAGCCGCCAGACCAGACCGCCGAGTTGAGGGCGGCGAACTTGTTGTCGTTCAGCGGGATGATCTTGCCGAAATACTGACGCACGATCTCTTCGTGCTCGCGCAGACCCGAGTCCATGTCCAGGAAGAGCACGCCTTTCGCCTCGAGATCGGCCTGGAGCTTGTGGTAAACGACCTCGGACTCGTACTGGGCGCCGACGCCGGCCAAGTACTTCTTCTCGGCCTCCGGGATGCCCAACCGATCCCAGGTGTCCTTGATGTCCGCGGGCAGCTCCTCCCACGAGTTCGCCTGCTTCTCGGTCGGCCTTATGTAGTAGTAGATGTTGTCGAAGTCGATCTCGGCCACGTTGCCACCCCAGGTCGGCAGCGGACGGGCGTTGAAAAAGTCGAGCGAGCGGTGGCGGGACTTCCGCATCCAATCCGGCTCGTCCTTGTGGCTCGAGATCGCATCGACGAGCTCGTGCGAGAGCCCCCGGCCCGACTTGAAGAAATAGTCCTCCGGAACATGAAAGCCGTACTTGATCTCATAGTCCGAACCGATCGCTTGGACGGCATCGGTCTCGGCCCGGATCGCCTCGGTCATCACTGCCCCCATTAACGACTCCCTTCTCCGACGGTGGACACGAACGGGTCACCTCGGGGAACGCTGTCCCCGGCTGACCGTCTCCGCTCACCTGAACATGGTCACAACGAGGAAGAAGAGCTGGCGACTCGACGGGCTGAAAGTTGGACCGTCAGCGCGACTGGCTCGGTGTCTCCAAGCACCAAGTCTACTTGATCCCCTTACGCCGGCAGAAACGCGATCCTGGCACCCGGCGTTGCGTGACCGCTGAAGGTGGTGCGTGGTCATTACTGCGAGAGAGTGAACTTCTGCTCCAGGGCCAACATTGGGTTCCAGATGAGCTGCTACCGCTCGAGGCGTCTGCCCAGATTGTGCTAAAATTCACATTGGAACCACCGAGCCAGTCGCGCTGACGGCACCAGGTTTGCCGTCGAGCCGCCAGCTTCTTCTTCCTCGTTGCGACCGCATCTCAGGCGAACTGGGACAGCCGACCGGAGGCATCCGCCTCTGCGAACGCTGCCTGTTCGCCCCGCTACAAGGAAGGGAGTGTTCCCCATGGATCTGCAACCTCTGGGTGACCGCCTGATCGTCGAGGTCCTCGAGGAGGAGGAGACGACCAACAGCGGCATCGTGTTGCCGGACACCGCCAGGGAGAAGCCGCAGCGCGGCAAGGTCATGGCCGTCGGCCCGGGTTCTCGCAACGACAAGGGCGACCTCGTTCCCATGGACGTCGCTGTCGGAGACGAGATCATTTTTTCGAAGTACGGCGGCACCGAGGTCAAGGTCGGTACCGACGATCTTCTGATCCTGCGCGAGTCGGACGTACTCGCGAAGGTCGTGTCCACGGGTGCCAAGGCGAAGGGCAAGAAGGCCCTCGCCGGCGCCAAGGCCTAAACCGAAAGCAACGGAGGAAGACTGACATGGCTCACAAGGAGCTGAAGTTCAACGAGGATGCGCGGCGCGCGCTCGAGCGTGGTGTGAACATCCTGGCCGATGCGGTCAAGGTCACGCTTGGCCCGAAGGGCCGGTATGTCGTGCTGGACAAGAAGTTCGGCGCTCCGACGATCACGAACGACGGCGTCACGATCGCGCGTGAGATCGAGTTGGAGGACGTGTTCGAGAACCAGGGTGCGCAGCTCGTGCGCGAGGTCGCGACTGCGACGAACGACGTTGCGGGTGACGGCACTACGACGGCGACGGTGCTGGCGCAGGCGATCGTGCGCGAGGGCCTGAAGAACGTCGCGGCCGGTGCGAATCCGATGGCGCTGAAGCGTGGGATCGAGCAGGGCGTCGACGCGGTTGTCGAGAACCTGAAGTCGCAGTCGAAGGAGATCTCGGGCAAGGAGGACATCGCCCGGGTCGCGAGCATCTCGTCGCGGGAGCGCGAGATCGGCGACGTGATCGCGGATGCGATCGAGAAGGTCGGCAAGGACGGCGTCGTGAACGTCGAGGAGGGCCAGACCTTCGGCCTCGAGCTCGAGTTCACCGAGGGCATGCAGTTCGACAAGGGCTACCTGTCGCCGTACATGATCACCGATGCCGAGCGTATGGAGGCCGTGCTCGACGACCCGTACATCCTGGTCGCGAACCAGAAGATCGGGGCGGTCAAGGACATCCTGCCGGTGCTCGAGCAGGTGATCCAGGCGGGTCGTCCGCTGCTGATCGTGGCGGAGGACGTCGAGGGCGAGTCGCTGGCGACGATCGTCGTCAACAAGCTGCGCGGCACCTTCACCGCCGTCGCGGTCAAGGCGCCGGGCTTCGGCGATCGCCGCAAGCGGATGCTCGAGGACATCGCGATCCTCACCGGTGCCGAGGTGATCACCGAGGAGATGGGCCTGAAGCTCGAGAACACGAAGCTGTCGCAGCTCGGCAAGGCTCGCAAGGTCGTGATCGACAAGGACACGACCACGATCATCGACGGTGCCGGCGACTCGGACGCGATCAAGGCCCGGATCAAGCAGCTGAAGGCCGAGATCGAGAACACCGACTCCGATTTCGACCGCGAGAAGCTGCAGGAGCGGCTGGCGAAGCTGGCCGGCGGCGTCGCGGTGGTCAAGGTCGGTGCTGCGACCGAGACCGAGATGAAGGAGAAGAAGCACCGCGTCGAGGACGCGCTGCAGGCCACCCGCGCGGCCCTCGAGGAGGGCATCGTCCCCGGCGGCGGCGTCGCGCTCCTCAACGCAGGGGGATCGATCAAGCTCGACACGTTCGAGATCCCGGACGAGCGGACGGGTGCGGCGATCATCCTGCGCTCGCTCGAGGAGCCGGTCCGCCAGCTCGCGTTCAACGCGGGCCTCGAGGGCTCGGTCGTCGTCCAGCAGGTTCGGTCGGCCGCCAAGGGCCAGGGCCTGAACGTCGACTCCGGCCAGGTCGAGGACCTGGTCAAGTCCGGGATCATCGACCCGACCATGGTCACGCGCTCGGCGCTGCAGAACGCCGCGTCGATCGCGAAGAACATCCTGACCACCGAGGCGATCGTCGCCGAGGCCCCCGAGAAGCAGCCGGCAGGCGCCGGCATGGGCGGCATGGGGGGCGGCATGGGCGGCATGGGCGGCATGGGCGACATGATGTAAGCGATCGACAGCCGCACCCATCACGTCGCCGGGAACTCGCGGAAGACTCAACCTCGGCGCCACTCCAAAGGAAAGGGCCGCGAACTCGCGGCCCTTTCCGCAAGACAAGCGTGCGGCTTCCATACGGTTCTTGAGGACATCCTTCTCGCGCCCTTCTGCCTCCGGTTCGGCAAGCGAAGAGGCGGACGCGATTAGGCGGGATTGTCGGCTCGATAGTGGCCGTCGCCAGGCCACGGGGCGAGGATGAGGAGGATCTGCGCGCCTTGCTCGCTCACGACGCTGTGCCGCTCTCCGGGCTCGAAGGTGAGCAACGTACCTGGCTCCGCCTCAACGACGCTCGGTCCCGCCTCGATGTGCACCGACCCCTGAACAACCATTAACCACGCCCGCTCGTGCACTTGGTGGTCCCCCAGTTCCTGCCCGGGCGCGAGGCGGATCACGATCGCCCGCGCTCCGTCGGCTGTCTCGAGCACGGTGGGCGAACGGGTGCCATCGAGTGCCTCGATCGCATTCAGATCCCACGACTGCACGCAGCCGATCGTAACCGTCTGCCTGTCTCTAGCGCAGCAGTTTCCCGAATGCACGTCTGAGAGGGCCGTCGGCGGCGCACGCCTCGCGCTCAGTGCGGTCGGCGACAGCCTCCGAAGACTCAGATCGCGCTGGAGGCGTCGTGCTGACACCGGGAACTGGCAGATCGACTCGAGCCTGCAAGCGTTTCTGCAAGCGCTCGGCCTCCGCGGCGATGCCACCGGTTCCGCCTCAACGCAGCGGCTTGAGCCCAATCTGGCTTGGAGCCTGCATTTCGGCGGAATACGGCGGCACACGTAGACCCAATCGCGGCGGCTCATAACCCGGAGGTCGCAGGTTCAAATCCTGCCCCCGCTACTCGAAAGCCTCCGGAAACGGGGACTTTCGTCTTCAGGGCGGATCGCGCGGGTGGTGCCTGCAAGTGTTCCTGCAAGCGGCGCGCGAAGCGGCTTGCGATCCCACGAACGTGGGTTCGCGTGGACAGGCGGCCCTTACTCGACTAGAAGGGAAGTGGGGAGTGAGCCGCCGTTCCACACGGCGAGGAGGGAGGCAAGGGGTTTTGGTCAAGCTGGCGTTGCTGACCGTGCTGGTGTCATCGGCGTTCGTGACGTCGTCCGCCGCGTCGCATAGTGCTCCACCACTTCCGACGTGCACCGGCGGAGCATCGTCAGTCGCAGTCGATGAGCCCTCGGTAACGACCTGGTACCCGTCGGGCTGCAACCACCCGTAGCCGGGTGACGCTGCGCCGCGAAGCGGCGCGGCGCTGTCGGGAGCGCTCGGTCGCGCCGATTCTCGAGCTCGCCCAGATCGAGCCGGATTTCGATCTCGAGGTGGGCCATCCCGGACTGAGGCTGAACGACCCTGGTCGCGACGGTGATCT
Organism: uncultured Actinomycetes bacterium; assembly: GCA_963775695.1. Lineage (GTDB taxonomy): Bacteria > Actinomycetota > Thermoleophilia > Gaiellales > Gaiellaceae > DATBLE01. The sequence continues at coordinate 215,986 of CAVZJU010000002.1, forward strand.
CGCGGTTCGAACGCGTACTGCCGCGAGCGCTTCCAAGCGACAGGAGTGGCGGCAGGACGCCGGCCCAGATGCGCTCGCAGTCGAGACGGTCAACAAGACCGTGCTGGCGATCGGCGACGGGTTCACGGACGACACCGCCGCGGTCTTGGACGGCCTCGACCACGTGGAGCTGCAGGTGCTTAGCCGGGTTCCGCCCGACGCGCGCCGGGGAAGGCGGCGAGGCTGGACGCCGCCTGGCGGAGATTGGACGAGCTCCTCCCGTCGGGACGCTGGGCCGGTTGGCCGCGGGTGATCGTCTGTGTCGTCGACGCCGCGCGAGCCGATCGGCGCGCTCCCCGACGGCTAGGAGTAGCCGAAGCGGGCCAGCGGGTCGACCAACTCGCGCTCCTCGTAGGCGAAGTGCGAGAGGAGTGCATCCGTGACGACGTCCATCGCCGACCGGACGCGTGCGAGCGCGTCGTCCTCGGCGGCGACGAGCGCGACCAGCGTCTCGTCCACGCGGTCGAGCAGCTCCGCGATCACCTCGTGCTCTTCCTCCAGCCGGTGGAGTACGGCGTCGAGCCGAGGGTCGCGCCGCCCGAGGTGGGGAAAGATGCCGCGATCCTCGAGCGTATGGTGGCCGGTGAGGATGCGGCAATACGCCTGGCAGTGGACGCCCACCGCCCAGTTGTTCTGGCGGATCGTCATCCGGTTGAGCAGCGACCGGACGGAGCGCGGGTCGGCCGTCCCCCGTCCGACCTGCTCGAGCAGGTCGCGGATGCGCTCCAGCTCCGCTCGCAGGCCGTCGTGGACGTCGACGAGGTGCCGGCCGGCCGCCTGCTGGTCGGGCGTGTAGCGGCGCTCGAGGTCAGGCGGCGGTGCGGTCGGACGCGTGCTCTCGTCCCAGACGCGTTCTTCGGTGAGCCGCGTGCCGTCGTCGGGCGTCAGCTGCACCGCCAGCGGCGCGGCAGGTGTTGATTCCACCGATAGGCGCGTGACTGGTCGCCCGTCGGCAGGGCGCTCCGTGCGGGCTCGTTCGGCGTCGACGAGCTCCCGGGTGGCCGGCGCGACCTCGGTCGCGAACCGGCGCAGGTCCTCGGCGGAGCTGACGGCGAGGATGAAGGTGTCGATCCCCTGCTCCAGCGCCAGTGCGCCGAGTTGCTCGGCCCAGTCGGCGGGCGGCCCCTGGAGCAGCCTGCCGCCGCTGCCGAAGCTGCCGTTGACGTTGTAGAGGCGCCGGATCTCGGTCGGGCTCCGGCCCGCCGCGACGGCGGCCTCGTCGATGCGCGCCTGCATTGCCGGCAGCTCTCCGGGCGCGGCGTAGCCCATGCTGGGTAGCCAGCCGTCCGACTTGCGGCCGGTGATCGACAGCATGCGGGGCTTGTACGCGCCGAGCCAGATCTGCACTGCGTGGGCGGGCGCGAGCCCCGCCCGGCCGCCGCTGAGCCGGTAGTGCTCGCCTTCGAAGTGGAGCTCGCGGTCGCCGCCTGCCCAGACCGCCCGGATCACGTCGATCGCCTCGTCGAGCGCGTCGACGCTCTCTCGCGGGCTGAGCCTCGGGCCGCCCAGAGCTGCGATCGAGTCCCAGAACGCGCCAGCGCCGAGGCCGAGCTCAACCCTCCCGCCGCTCAGGACGTCGAGAGTCGCGACGCTGCGCGCCAGCACCACCGGCGGTCGCAGCGGCAGATTCGCGACGTTCGGCGCCACCCGGACGTTGGCCGTCTGCGCCGCGACCAGCGCCAGCAGCGTCCAGGTGTCGAGGAAGCTCGGCTGGTATGGGTGATCCTGGAAGGTGACCAGGTCGAGGCCTACCACGTCGGCAAGCCGGGCGAGCTCCAGCACGTCATCCGCCTGCTCGGCCACCGGTCGGATGAATGCCCCGAACTGAAGCTCGCGCCCGTAGTCGGGCATCGTCAGTTCGCCCGAGCGGTGTGCTGGGTCATCGCTTCGGCGGCAGGGAGCGGGCGTACGCCACGCCGAGCTCGACCCATCTCGAGAGCGCTGGCTCTGTCTTCACGTCGTCGGAGTCGACCCGCAGCCACCCCTGCATCTGCCGGCCGCGCATCTCCATCGGGCGCGCGTCGGTTTCGGCCACGAGCTGATCCGACTCGGCCGGGTCGACGGGGACGAGCAGCCCGCCCTGGCCGCTGGCCGCGACGGCCATGTTGCCGCCGACGAGGAAGGCGAGGCCGCCGAACATCTTCCTCTCGGTCACGCCGGGGTCGTCACCCAGGCCTTCGCGGATGCGTCCTGCGAGCATCTCGGCGTACGCCACGGCTCGATGGTACGTGCCACCTGAACGCTCGCAGCGACTCCCGGCTCTGGAGCGGGAGAAACGACCGGGTGAGGCGCACAAAGGCGCCGCATGGCGGCTACGCCGGGCCTTGCTCACGCTGGAGCCATTCGGCCAGGAACGGCTCGATGATCCGGGACTCGCGGGCCCGGTCTCGACCGACGATCTCTTTCCGGATCAGGCCTGCCAGCGCTGTCTGGAGGGTCGGGGTCGCCGGCAGCTCGTGCCGCTCGTGGTAGTCGGCCGAGTAGATCCGGTTCGTGGGCTCGTCGGCGAGGGCCAGCAGGACGAGCCGCTGGGCGCGGGGGGCATCGTCCCAGAGCTGCGCGAAGTGGTTGTGCTCGGAGCGAACTACACGGGCGACGCCGTCCTCGACGTCCGTAGCCGAGGCCTGGCCGCCCACGGGGAGGAGCTCCCACACGAAGTAGGCCAGCTCCTGGGTGCCGTACGGGTGGCCGGCGGTGACCTCGAGCAGCCGGTCGAGCGCCTCGTCGGCGATGCCTTTTCCCGTGGCGGCGAAGCGGTCGCGCAGGAAAGGCTCGAACGCTGCGGGCAGGATCGTCCCGATCTCGAGCTGCTTCGCGCTGCGCCAGAACGGCTCGTTCCGGTCGTTGAAGATGCGCTCGAGCAGGTGCCGCTTGCTGCCGAGGTAGACGTGGCTCACCTCCGGCTGGGCCTGGAAGACGGCGCGCATCAGGTTGGGGAAGCGCTTGTCGAGGGTGATGATCTCCTGGAACTCGTCGAAGACGATCACCACGCGCCGCTTGCGCTCGGCCGCCAGCTCCCCGAGCAGCTCGAGCAGCCGCTCGATCGTGTCGTCGATGTCGGCCCGGCGGCGCCCGACCTGGAAGCTGAAACGCAGCGAGCCGTCGCTCGGGTCGACCTCGATCGACGGCCGGATGCGGAGGCTGCGGAAGAGCTCGGCCGCGCGCTCGAACGCCTGGCCGACCGGGGAGACGATGTCGGAGTAGATCGTCTTCGCCAGCGCCGCCGCCAGGCGCTCCTTCGTCGGGGTCATCATCAGGTCGCAGTAGCCCACCAGCGTCTTGCGGCGCATCGCCTCCTGCGCAGCGCGCAGCACCAGCGACGACTTGCCGTACCGGCGTGGGGCGTAGACGAGCACGTTCTGCCCGTTGCGCATGTCGGAGACGAGCTCGCGGAGCTCGTCCTCCCGGTCGGTGAAGGCTTCATCGAGGGCGAGGTCGCCGAAGGTGAAGGGATTGGTGGCGTTCTTATTCACAAGTACATTATGGCTAGAGAGATAGAGATGCGCGCGCCCATATGCCGGGCGACATTATGTAGAGAGCAATACGTTGCATGCCTGTTGCAATGATGCAACACTGATGGTGCATGAACGAGCCCGAACCGCTGCAGGCTCCGGCCGTCGACGAGGAGCTTCGTCGCGCGACCATCGAGGTGCTGCGCGAGCGCGGATTCGCCGGGTTGACCCTCGAGCGCGTGGCAGAGGTCGCCGGCCGCGCCCGCTCCACGCTGTGGCGGCAGGGGTTGACGCGGGACGCCCTGATCCTCGGGCTCGTCGGTGACCTCGCCGACGACTTCCGCGCGACGATGTACCCGGTGCTCACCTCGGGCGGCACCGGCCGGGAGCGGCTCGAGGCGGGACTCGAGCAGCTCTGCGAAGTGCTCGACCGTCACCTGCCGCTGATGCTCGCGACGGACGAGGCGTTTCACCAGGCGACGGGGCCCGACGAGCCTCCCGATTACCTGCACCCCTACATCCGGTTCTTCCGCGAGGGCGCCGAGGACGGCTCCCTGCCTGCCTTCGACGACGTCGTCGAGGCCGCGGACATCGCGTTCAACGGGGTTGCGTGGCCGTACGTCCACCTGCGGGGGCGTCACGAGTGGACGGCAGAGCGGGCGCGGGCGAGGGTTGTCGGCCTGGTGCTGAACGGCGTCGCCGGCCCGCAGCCGGTCCCCTCGCGGCCCCGACGAAAGGAGGCACGATGACCATGACGTTGCCGTACCAGGAGCCGCTCGTTCGCCGCGAGCCGGCCGAGCGGCAGATCCCCGAGCCCCCGCGGCGCGGCGAGCCCGGCGGCCCGCCCTGCGCGATCTGCGCAGGCGAGACGACGAGTGCCGTGTGGTCGGACGAAAACTGGACGTTGCATCCGCCGGTCGGGGGCAGCCTGCCGGGGGCGGTGTGGCTGGCGAGCCGCGTCCACGTCGACTCGTTTGCCGATCTGCCCGACGACGTTGCAGCCGACTTCGGCCGGATCGCGGCGCGGGTCGAGCGGGCGATCCTCTCCCTGGGCGGCGTCGCCCGCGTCCACCTCTATCGGTGGGGCGACGGCGGGGCCCACTTCCACGTGTGGTTCCTGCCGCGGCCGCTGGGGATGGTCGAGGCGTCGGGGATGATGCTCCCGCTCTGGGAGGACGTCCTACCGAACGTGCCCGACGAGGAGCTCGCCGGTGCAGCCCGGCGGGTCGCAGACGCGATGTGACCCAGGCACAGGCACTCGCGCGCCGGCTCGGGACCGGCGACGCCGTCGTCATCGGGCTCGGCTCGATGATCGGGGCCGGCGTCTTCTCCGCCTTCGCACCGGCGGCGCGGGCAGCGGGGAGCGCACTCCTGGTCGGCCTCGCGATCGCGGCCGCGGTCGCCTACTGCAACGCGGTCGCCTCGGCCCAGCTCGCCGCGCAGTATCCGACCTCGGGTGGGACGTACGTCTACGGCCGCGAGCGGCTCGGGGAGTGGTGGGGATTCACCGCCGGCTGGGGCTTCGTGGTCGGCAAGACCGCCTCGTGCGCCGCGATGGCGCTCACCTTCGCGTCCTACGCCGTCAACGGCTCCGGTTGGGTCGTGCGCCTGGTCGCCTTCGCCGCGGTGGCCGCGCTGACGGCCGCCAACTACCACGGAATCTCACGGACGGCGATGCTCGCGCGCATCCTCGTCGGCGTCTCGATCGCGGCGCTCCTCGTCGCCGTCTGTGCGATCGCGGTCAACGGCGGAGAGGGCGCAGGCAAGGATGGGTTCTCGTCCTTCGGCCACGGCGGCGTCTACGGCGTGCTCCAGGCGGCCGGGCTCCTGTTCTTCGCCTTCGCCGGCTACGCACGCATCGCCACGCTCGGAGAGGAGGTCCGCGAGCCGGAGCGGACGATCCCGCGCGCGATCCCGCTCGCGCTCGGGATCACGATCGGGCTGTACCTGGTCGTCGGCATCGCGCTACTCGTCGCCCTGGGGCCGTCCGCGCTGGCGGCCAGCTCCCGGCCGCTGGCTACGGCGGTGGACGTGGTCGGCGCGGCCTGGGCGATTCCGGTCGTCCGGATCGGAGCAGCCGTCGCCAGTCTGGGCGCGCTGCTCGCCCTGATCGCGGGCGTCGGCCGCACCGGCCTTGCGATGGCCCGGAACGGCGACCTGCCCCGCTGGCTCGATTCGGTCCACCCGCGATACCGCGTGCCCGACCACGCCGAGCTGGTGGTCGCCGCGGTCGTCTCGGTGCTGGTGCTGACCACCGACCTCCGCGGCGCGATCGGCTTCTCGTCGTTCGGCGTGCTCACGTACTACGCGATCGCGAACGCGTCGGCGTTCACGCAGGATGCGACGCACCGCCGCTGGCCGCGAGCTCTGAACCTGGCCGGGCTGGTCGCCTGCGTCGTCCTGGTCGTGACCCTCCCGTGGACCGCCGTCGTCGCCGGCGTCGGGGTGTTCGCGGCCGGGCTCGGCGGCCGGCTGGTGCTACGCGGGCGATGAGTTCCGGCCGCCGGGTCGGTCCCTACCGACGTACGACACGCACGAAGAAAGGAGCGACGATGAGGGCCGACGCCTGACGGTGTCGAGTGCATACGATGCCGTGGTGGAGTCGGCCGCCGTCACCCCGGCGTTCGAGGAGCTGGAGTCCTACCGGCGCGAGCTGCTCGCCTACTGCTACCGGATGCTCGGGTCGCCGTTCGAGGCCGAGGACGCCGTCCAGGAGACGCTGATCCGGGCATGGCGTGGCGCCGACCGGTTCGAGGGACGGGCTGCGGTGCGCTCGTGGCTGTACAGGATCGCCACCAACGTCTGCCTCGACCTGCTCAAGGGCCGCGAGCGGCGCGCGCGGCCGATGGACCTCGGGCCGGCGGTGGCGCCGGTCATCGAGAACCTCAACGAGCGCTCCGAGGTGACGTGGATCGAGCCGACGCCGGATCCGGCCGACATGGTCGTCGAGCGCGAGTCGATCAGGCTCGCCTTCGTCGCCGCGCTCCAGCATCTCCCGCCGCGGCAGCGCGCCGTGCTGATCCTCTGCGAAGTCCTGCGCTGGCAGGCGATCGAGGTCGCCGAGCTGCTCGAGACCAGCGTCGCCTCGGTGAACAGTGCGCTGCAACGGGCCCGCGCGACGCTCGAGGCGGCGCGCGTGAGCGTCGACGATCCGGCGCCCGAGCTGGGCGAAGCCGAGCGCGAGCTGCTCGCCCGCTTCGTCGAGGCTTTCGAGGCCTACGACATCGACCGGCTGACGGCGTTGATCCACGAGGACGCGACCCAGTCGATGCCGCCGTACGACCTCTGGCTCTCGGGCCGTGACGACATCTTCACCTGGTGGTTCGGGCCCGGGATCGGCTGCAAGGACTCGCGGGTGATCCCGACCGTCTCCGCGAACGGCTCGCCGGCATTCGGCCAGTACAAGCCGAGCGAGGACGGAGGGCACGAGGCGTGGGCGCTGATCGTGCTCGAGCTCTCAGACGGGCGGATCGAGGAGCTGACCTTCTTCCTCGATACCGAGCGGCTCTTCCCGCTGTTCGGCCTGCCGCCGCGGCTCGACCCGTAGCACCTGCTCGAGCCCGGCGAACGCAATCAGCCGGCGGAGGGCGGGGGACGGGTCGCGGAGGAGGACGTGCCGGCCTATCCGGCGGGCTGCAAGCTGTCGCCGCGCGAGCAGGTCAAGGGTCGCGCCGTCGGCAGCGAGTACGGCAGCCTCGACCACGATCCGCGCCGGATCCGGCTCAGCCATCGACAGTAAGACCGCTCGAGGCCTCGAGACTCATCGGCGAGCGCTCGAGTGTGACCGATGACTTTCGACGCCGGGGTGCGTCCGACCTGTAGAACCGAAAGAAGCGAATGACCATCACCGACACCCGCACCCGCTGGCTCGCCCTGATCGTCCTCTGCCTCGGCGACCTGATGATCGTCCTCGACACGACGATCGTGAACGTCGCGCTGCCGTCGATTCGCGACGACCTCGGCTTCACCGAGACCTCGCTCGCCTGGGTGGTGAACGCGTACCTGCTCACCTTCGGCGGCTTCCTGCTCCTCGGCGGCCGTCTCGGCGACCTGTTCGGGCAGCGCCGGATGTTCCTCGCCGGGATCGCGCTCTTCACCGCCGCCTCGGTCGTCTGCGGGCTCTCCACCGGCCAGGGCATGCTGGTCGCAGCACGCGCCGTGCAGGGCGTCGGCGGCGCGGTCGTCTCGGCCGTTGCGCTCTCGCTGATCATGACCCTGTTCACCGAGACGGCCGAGCGGACGAAGGCGATGGGCGTCTTCGGGTTCGTCATGGCCGGAGGCGGCAGTATCGGCGTCCTCCTCGGCGGCGTGCTGACCGACACCCTGAGCTGGCACTGGATCTTCCTCGTCAACGTCCCCATCGGCGTCCTCGTCTACGTCCTGACGCTGCGGCTGCTGCCGCCTTCCGCGGCGGCCGAGACGCGCGGCAGGCTCGACCTCGCAGGTGCTGTGACCGTGACCGCCGCGCTGATGCTGGCGGTCTACGCGATCGTCAACGGGAACAAGAACGGCTGGCTCTCGGCCGAGACGCTCGGCCTCCTTGCCGCCGCCGCTGTGCTGGTGGTCGGGTTCTTCGCGATCGAAAACAGGGTCCGCGAGCCGCTGATGCCGCTCGCAATCCTGAAGCTCCGCAACATCTGGGCCTCGAACCTGGTCGGGATCCTCTGGGCGGCGTCAATGTTCGCGTGGTTCTTTCTCTCCGCGCTCTACATGCAGCTGGTGCTCGGCTACAGCCCGTTGCAGGTCGGCCTCGCGTTCCTTCCGGCCAACGTGATCATGGGCCTCTTCTCGGTCGGCCTCTCGGCGAAGCTCGTGATGCGCTTCGGGATCAAGCCGCCGCTCGTCACCGGGCTCGGGTTCGCCGCAGCCGGTTCGATCCTGCTCTCGTTCGCCCCGGTCGACGGCACCTTCGTCGTCCACATCCTGCCCAGCATGATCCTGCTCGGGATCGGCGCCGGAATGGCGTTCAACCCGGTGCTGCTGGCTGCGATGAGCGACGTCCGGCCCGAGCAGTCGGGGCTGGCGTCGGGGATCGTCAACACCGCGTTCATGATGGGTGGAGCGCTCGGGCTCGCCGTCCTCGCCAGCCTCGCCGACTGGCGTACGGGCGACCTCCGCGATTCCGGGTCGAGCGAGCTCGCCGCGCTCACGGGCGGCTACCAGCTGGCCTTCGTCGTCTCGACGGTGTTCGCGGTGGGCGCGGCCGCCATCGCCGGGCTGTTGCTCCGCCCCGGCGAAGCGCCGCAGCACGCGGCCGCGCACGGCGAGGTCGCCACCGAGCTCGACTAGCAGCTCGAGGGCCTCCAAGAAGGCCAGCCTTCAGTCTGGTCCTTGCCTTGCGGTGGCGCGGCAAGGCCTGGGGACAGGCTGAAGCCTGTCCCTTCCGGGACGCGGGCTAGTAGCTGCCGCCCCCGCCGCAGCCGGCGAGGACGAGCGTCGCCAGGAGTGCCAGCGCGATCGCCACAAGGGTGATGTGCCGCATGAGACCTCCCTTCATCAACGTGGGTACGCGCGGGCCGGCGAGGCGGTTTCTCGTCGAGCAGAGGCCACGAAACGGAGGCCGCCTCCGTTTCCTGCTACCCTTTCTGGTCATGACGCAGCTCCGCCGTGATGCCGCCAGGAACCGCGTCAAGCTGACCGCCGCCGGGCGTGAGGTCTTCGCCGAGCAGGGCCCGGACGCCTCGCTCGAGGAGGTCGCCCGCCGCGCCGGCGTCGGCATCGGCACGCTCTATCGGCACTTTCCCTCCCGCGAGGCGCTCGCCGACGAGATCTTCGCGGAGCACATCGACGAGGTGATCGCGGCCGCCGAGGCGGCCGCAGCCGCGGAGGACGCGTGGGCCGGCCTGGTCTCGTTCCTCGAGCGCGTGCTCGGCCTGCAGGCCCGCAACCTCCCGTTGCGGGGCCTGTTCCTCCGCCACGGCGGAGGCCCCGGCATTGCGGAACGGCGGCGGCTGATCTTCCCCCTGCTCGAGCAGCTGGTCGAGCGCGGCCGCGAGCAGGGAGTGGTTCGGGACGACCTCACCGTCGGAGATCTCTCGCTGGCGATGTGGTCGTTCGCTCCTGTGCTGGAGGCGACGGCCGGCGTGGCCCCGAACGTGTGGCGCCGGCACCTGCGCATCCTGCTCGACGGCATGCGGCCCGAAGCCGCCACGCCGCAGGACGTCGCCCCGCTCGCCGGCCGCCGGCTCGAGCGGGCGATCGACGCGCTCCGCGAGCGCTACCACCGGCGCAGAGTCGCCGCGTGACCCCCCAGCCGCAGCGCATCCGTGTCATCTTCGGGGCGCTCGTCCTCGTCCTGCTGCTCGCGGCGCTCGACCAGACGATCGTCTCGACCGCGCTGCCGACGATCGTCGGCGACCTTGGCGGCATCGAGCACCTCTCGTGGGTGGTGACCGCGTATCTGCTGACCTCGACCGTCTCCGGGCCGATCTACGGCAAGCTCGGCGACCTCTACGGCCGCAAGCTCGTCCTCCAGGTCGCGATCGTGATCTTTCTGATCGGCTCTGCTCTCTGCGGCCTGAGCCAGAACATGGGCCAGCTGATCGCCTTCCGCGCGGTTCAGGGCATCGGGGCAGGCGGGCTGATCATCACCACGATCGCGGTCATCGGCGACGTCGTCGCCCCGCGCGAGCGTGGCCGCTACCAGGGGTTCATCGGCGCCGTCTTCGGTGTGGCGACCGTGATCGGGCCGCTGCTCGGCGGGTTCTTCGTCGACAACCTGTCGTGGCGCTGGATCTTCTACGTCAACCTGCCGATCGGGGCGGTCGCGCTCGTCGTGATCGGCGCCGTCTTCCATGCGCCGGTCGAGCGGGTGCGGCACAAGATCGACTGGCTCGGCGCGTCGCTCCTCACCGGCGGCCTGTCGGCACTGATCCTCGTGATCAGCCTGGGCGGGACGACATACGCTTGGGCCTCGACGCCGATCGTCGTACTGACGGTGCTCGCTGTGGTGCTGCTCCCGCTGTTCGTGCTCGCGGAGTGGCGCGCGAGCGAGCCGATCATGCCGCTCTCGCTGTTCCGCAACCGCGTTTTCGTCGCCTCCAGCGCGATCGGCTTCGCGGTCGGCCTGGCGCTCTTCGGCGCAATCGTCTACATGCCGGTGTTCCTGCAGATCGTGAAGGCCGAGAGCCCGACCGGCTCCGGCCTCCAGTTGACGCCGATGATGCTCGGCGTCCTGGTCGCGTCGATCACGGCAGGACAGCTGATCTCGCGCTACGGGCGGTACAAGGTGTTCCCGATCGTGGGCACGGCCGTGATGACCGTCGGGCTGCTGTTGCTCTCCCGGCTCGGGGTGGGCAGTTCGACCTGGACGGCGTCCGCGTACATGCTGGTCGTCGGGCTGGGGATCGGCATGGTCATGCAGGTGCTCATCCTGGCCGTCCAGAACTCGGTCGACCACCGGCTGATGGGGGTCGCCACCTCCGGCGCGATGCTCTTCCGACAGATCGGCGGGTCGATCGGCGTGGCGCTCTTCGGCGCCATCTTCGCCAACCGCCTGGGTGGGAACCTGGCCGAGCGCCTCCCCGGCGTCAGCCTGCCCAGGACGGCCGACCCCGAGACGGTCCAGCACCTGCCGCCGGCGATCCACGACGCGTTCGTGTCGGCGTTCGCCGCCTCGCTCCAGCCGGTCTTCGTCGTCGCCGCCGCGGTCGGTGTCGCCGCGTTCCTGCTCACCTGGCTCCTGCGCGAGATGCCGCTCCGCCAGTCGACCGGCGCGGCGGAGACGGCCGGCGAGACCTTCGGTCTGGAAGAGGCGGCCTAGATGTAGGACCCGAGCAGGTTGGTTCTGCTGACCGGGGGTTGGTGGCCGAGGGCTGAGTGTCGTCTGCGATGGTTGTAGTGCCTGAGCCAGCCGTCAAGTGCCGCGGTTCGTTCTTGGCTTGAGCGGTAGATCGCGCCGTAGGCCCACCCGTGGAGGAGAGTGCGGATGAAGCGCTCGGCCTTGCCGTTTGTTTGTGGCCGGTAGGGGCGGGTTCGGCTGTGGCGGATGCCGAGGGCCCTGCAAGCGACTGCGTGGATCGCGGCGCGGTAGCAGGAGCCGTTGTCGGTCAGGATCCGCTCGACTTGGATTCCGTGGCGGCGGTAGTAGCGGAGAGCGCGACGCAGGAAGCCGGCTGCGGTAGCGGTTTTCTCGTCGTTGAGGACCTCGGCGTAGGCAAGGCGACTGTAGTCGTCGACGGCGATGTGGACGTACTCCCAGCCGACCGTGTTCCGCCGGCTGCCGGCGGCATCGGTGCGCCTCGGCATGTACTGCGAGTGGGGCCGTCCGCTGATGCGCTTGCCAGCAGCACCCTCGATTCGACCGAGTCTCTTCACGTCGATGTGCACGAGCTCACCGGGCCGCGAGTACTCATATCGGCGAGCTGCTTCGAGCCCGATCCGACCGAGACGACCGATTCCGCACCGAGCCAGGATCCCTGACACGGTCGAGAGCGCCATCCCAAGCAGCTCGGCGATCTCCGCTGCGGTCATCCGCAGCCGCCGAAGCGCGATCACCGCCTCAACACGCTCCGGCGCTGTCCGATTCCAGACTCGGCGAGGGGCCGAGGAGCGGTCGCACAAGCCCGTCTCACCCTCGAGCCGGTAGCGGCTCACCCACTTGCGAGCGCAACCGACACTGACACCGGCAGCCTCAGCGGCAGCACTCACCGTCCAGCCCTGAACAACAACGCGCTCGGCCAGCCGCCGCCGACCGCTCCAACTGAGAGCCGCGTTACCGTGAAGCCTCATCCGGATGCCTCCTTGAGTCTGAGTGCCTGGCAGCCCTCAGCCTCCAAGGAGGCCCGGATGAACCAACGTGTTCAAGAACTACACCTAGTCGGCCGGCAGCACGAGCCACACGTCGGCGCCGCCCTGCTCACGATTGGCGGCGTGCGTCTCGCCGCCGTGGGCGTCGGCGATCTTCCGGACGATCGCCAGCCCGAGCCCTGCGCCACCGCCTGCCCGCGCCGCGTCCGGTCGCGAGAAGCGCTCGAAGGCGGCCTCGAGGAATTCCGGCGGAAACCCCGAGCCCTCGTCGGCGACGTGTAGCTCGACGACGCCGTCGACCTGCATCGCCTCGAGCCGCACCCGTCCGCCGCCGTGGCGCAACGAGTTGTCGACCAGGTTCCCCAGTGCCTGCTCGAGCCGGATGCGGTCGCCTCGCACTCTGATCCCGCCGGTTGGGACTGCCTGCACGGACCGGCCGGCCTCTTCCGCGCGCCACTCGAAGCGGCGGGCGACCGAGGCGAGCAGCTCGGACGTCGGCACCGGCTCGAGCCGGAGAGGCAGCTTCCCGCGCTCGGAACCGGCGATCAGCAGGAGATCGTCCGCGAGCTGGGTCAGGCGGTCGACCTCCTCGGCGGAGCGGCGCACCGCCTCGCGGATCTCGGCTTCCGACTCGGCATGGCGCAGCGCGAGCTCCAGCTCGGTGCGCAGCAGCGCGAGCGGCGTGCGGAGCTCGTGGCCGGCGTCGGCGACGAAGTCCCGCTCGCGTGCGAGTGCCGACTCGAGGCGCCCGAGCATCTCGTTCAGCGTCTCGCCCAGCCGCTGCACCTCGTCTCTCGTCTCCGGCACCGGCAGCCTCTCGCCCGGCGTCTCGGCCGAGATCTGCGCCGCCCGCCGCCGCATTCGCTCGACGGGCAGCAGGGCCGCGCCGGCGAGCAGGTAGCCGGCCAGCGTGGCGAGGATCAGCGCGGCGGGGCCCGCGATCAGCAGTTCGTCCCGGAAGCTCGAGAGCGTCTCCAGGTTGTTCCCACGGGTGGCGCCGACGACGAGGACGAGGCCGCGGCCGTCGCGTTCCACCGGCGTCGCGAGAAGCCGTGAGGGCTCGTCGAGGCCGGGAGTGCGCGGCCGGTTCGCGAAGGTCGTCCCCCGGCGGGCAGCCGCCAGCTCGCCCGCCGTGAGCACCGGTGCGGACCCGAGCGGAGGTGTCGCCTGGAGCACTCGGCCCCGGCGGTCGAGAAGCTGTGCGTAGCTTTCGCCACTCTCGATCAGGTGGCCCGCCTCGGCGACGTCGATCGAGGAGCGGGGGCCCCGAACCAGCGCCGCCAGATCCTGCGCGTGCAGCCGGAGATCGCGGTCGAGCGCCAGCGCCAGGTGCGACTCCAGGCGGGCATAGAGGAACCAGCTCGTCGCGGCCAGCACGACCGCCATCGCCAGCGCGAAGGCGGCCGCAACCCGCAGCCTGATCGGCGTTCGCCTCAACGCGCGTCGTCGGCGCGCAGCCGGTACCCCGCACCGCGGACCGTCTCGAGCGTATGCCGCCCGAACGGCTCGTCGATCTTGGCACGCAGGCGGCGCACGTAGACGTCGACCACGTTCGAGCGGTTCTCGTAGGCGAAGTCCCAGGCGTTCTCGAGCAGTTCGTACCGCGAGAGCACCTGCCCGGCCCGTCGCATGAAGACCTCGAGCAGCGCGAATTCCTTGGTGGTCAGAGGAAGCTGCGTACCGCCTCGCCGTACCTCTCGGGTCCCGGGGTCGAGGCTCAGGTCGCCGACCTCGAGGACGATCGGCCGCTCCGCGTCGCCGCGCCGTGCGAGCGCGCGCAGGCGGGCGAGCAGCTCCGCGAACGCGAACGGCTTGACCAGGTAGTCGTCGGCGCCGGTGTCGAGCCCGGCGACGCGGTCCTCGACAGAGTCGCGGGCGGTCAGCATCAGCACCGGTGACCAGATCCCCGCCTCGCGCAGTCGCCGGCAGGTCTCGAAGCCGTTCAGGCCCGGCAGCATCACGTCGAGCACGATCGCGTCGTAGGAGTGCGCACCCGCGAAGACGAGCGCCTCCTCGCCGCTGGGTGCCACGTCGGCCGCCAGCCCCTCCTTGACCAGGCCACGACGAATCAGGCTCGCCATCCGCAGCTCGTCCTCGACGACCAGCACGCGCACGTCCCAATCGTGACGAATCGTCATGAAAGGGAGATGACAGCCGCCGTCATCTTCGGTTCATGCGGCCGTCGTAGCGTGGCCGGCGTCATGTCACGAGGAGGGATCGAAGTGCACCGGAACATCGTTCTCGCCGCTACGGGAATCGCGGCGGCGCTCGGCGTCGCGGCGGGCGCAGCCGGCGGCAACCCGCGCGGCTTCACCGCACGCGTCGACAACCCGTGGTTCCCGCTGAAGCCGGGGACCCGCTACGAGTATGTCGGCGTCAAGGACGGGCAACCGTCGCGCGACGTCATGGTGGTCACGCATCACGTCACCACCATCCAGGGCGTGCCCAGCGTCGACGTCTCCGACCGCCTGTACCTCCGCGGCAAGCTCCGCGAGCGGACGACCGACTGGTATACGCAGGACGCAGCCGGCAACGTCTGGTACTTCGGCGAGGAGACTGCGGAGCTGGACCGGAGCGGCCGCGTGACCAGCACCGAGGGGACGTGGCGCACCGGTGTCGACGGCGCCCAGGCAGGCATCTTCATGCCGGCTGAGCCGCGCGTCGGCCGGTCGGGGCTGCAGGAGTACTACAAGGGACATGCAGAGGACCACTTCCGCATCGTCGCCGTGATCCGCTCGGTCTCCGGGGCGCGGGCCTCGGTCCTCACCGAGGAGACGACTCCGCTCGAGCCGGGTGTGGTCGACAACAAGCTCTACGTCCGCGGTGTCGGAACGGTGACGGAGCTGACCGTCAAAGGCGGCGACGAGCGCAACCAGCTGATCTCGGTCACGCACGCGGCATGAGCACGACGGTCGAGGCGCGCGCCGCCGTGCGGCGCGGACCGGGCGTCGCACCGGCGGCGGGCTGCTAGCCGGGCTCGAAGCAGGCGCGGCAGCGGGCCTCGTACGAGTCGAGGCCGCCGATCACCACGGTCTCGCCGCTGAAGGGCGCCGGCGCGCCGTCCACGAGCCGCTGCGTGTACCCGGCCGCCTCGCCGCACGAGTGGCAGACCGCCTTCAGCTTGGCGACCTCGTCCGCCATCGCCAGCAGCCGTGGCATCGGGCCGAACGGCTGCTGCCGGTAGTCGAGATCCAGCCCGGCGATCACGACGCGGACGCCGCGGGCGACGAGGTCCCGGCAGACGTCGATCAGCGAGTCGTCGAGGAACTGGCCCTCGTCCACGCCGACCACGTCGCAACCGGCGGCGAGCTGCAGGATCGCCTCCGGCGTGCGCACGACCCGTGCGGCCATGCGCTGCCCTTCGTGGCTGACCACCTCGTCGACCGAGTAGCGGTCGTCGATCGCAGGCTTGACGAGGATCGCCGACTTGCGCGCGTACCCGACGCGGCGCAGCCGGCGCATCAGTTCCTCGCTCTTGCCGCTGAACATTGGTCCGCAGATCAGCTCGAGCTGCCCGTGGGGCCGCGCCGCGGAGGCGAGTCGCTGGGGAAGTGCGCTCATCGGAGCCGCGATTCTCGCAGCGCGGTCCGACGGAACCCGCCGAGTGTCGGCGTCGTTCCCCGCAGGGCCGGGGCGTTCCTGGCGCTTCGCGCTTTCGGCCGGATGTGGTGATCAGCTATGCGGGCAGCGATGTCCGGCGCTTCGCTCCGGCGCGGCGCCGGGACTGGCCCCGATTTAGACTCGCCGCACGGCGACGCCGCTGCCCCCAGACGAGGATGCGGAGCTTCTCCGCTCGCTGCGTGCAGGCGACGAGCGCGGGTTCGCCGCGCTCGTCGACAAGTACGGCCCTTCGCTCCTCCGCCTCGCGCGGCTCTACGTGCCGTCGAGGGCAGTCGCCGAGGAGGTCGTCCAGGAGACGTGGCTCGCGGTCCTGACCGGCGTCGACCGGTTCGAGGGCCGTTCGTCCCTGAAGACATGGCTGTTCCGGATCCTGGCCAACAAGGCGAAGACGCGCGGTCAGCGGGAGGCTCGGATCGTTCCCTTCTCGGCGCTCGCCGTGGACGGCGACGAGGATCAGACCGCGGTGCCGGTCGAGCGGTTCGCCCGCGGCGGAGCCTGGGCGACCCCGCCCCGCGGCGTCCCCGAGGAGCGGCTGCTCGCCGCCGAGACCCGCGCCCGCATCGCGGAGGCGATCGCCGCGCTCCCGCAGAACCAGCGCGCGGTGATCACGCTGCGCGACGTGGAGGGCCTGCCGGCCGAGGAGGCGTGCAACGTCCTCGGCCTTTCCGAGACCAATCAACGTGTACTGCTCCACCGAGCCCGGGCGAAGGTGCGGGCCGCGCTGGAGCGGTACCTGGAGGAAGCATGAGCGCTACGGCTACCAGGGACCTTCCCTGTCAGGAGATCGTCGAGCTGGTCACCGACTACCTCGAAGGTGCGATGGACGCCCCGTTGCGGACGTCGTTCGAGGCGCACCTCGCGGGGTGTCCGCACTGCACGCATTACCTGGAGCAGATCGAAGCGACCATCCGCGTCGCCGGAAGGATCCGAGCAGAGGATCTCTCGCCGGAATTCCGCGCCGGGTTGCTCGACGCGTTCCGCGAGTTCCCCCGAGGCTGAAACGACCAGCGGCCACGTCAGACGGAAGCGGAACACGGATCGAGGAGGTCACATGAAGCTTTCAGCCCTGACTCTCGCGGCCGCCGCATTCGCGGCTCTTGCCCTTGCGTCGGCGGCGATGGCAGGCTCTGCCGCCGCTCCTGTCAAGAAGCTGAAGGCGACGGGGTTCGGCTTCGTCCTCGCCCGAGCCGACCGGCAGGTGCTCTACTACTGGCAGGTCGAGAAGAAGGCAGGCGGGAAGGTGCGCTGCACGGGCACCTGCGCCGCCCTCTGGCCGCCGCTCATCGTCCGCTCGCGGACGGCGGTGCCTGCGCACGTCGCGGGGATCAAGGGCACCTTCGGCGTGATCCGGCGGCCCGGCGGCAAGCTCCAGGTCACCTACAACCGCCTCCCGGTCTACACGTACGTCCACGAAGGCCCGGGCGAGGTCCGGTGCGACAACGTGAACGGCTGGTTCGTCGTTCGGCTCTAGTTCGCCGCCGCTGTCGACATGGCGGCAGCGGCTCGCCACGGCCGTCGGCAGCCGGGCGATGCGAGCAAAGCGAGCGAGCAAAGGAGGGGCAGTTTGGGGAACCAATTTGGTTCCCCCAAATAGGTTCACGGAGCCGGTGGCGGTTTCATCCACCGCTTCCGCTGGCTTTCCGACTGGGCCTTGCGGCCTTCCCCGTACAACCCTCGGATGCGGCTTCGACTTACTCCCGCTCCGTGCTCCGTGCAAGCAGCAACCTAGGGCATCGGTGCCGGTCCGACAAGACCCCCAACGGACCGGATTACCGCAAAGAGCGAAGAGTTTTCTCTCACGCGCTTCGCGCGTTATCGAGGGCACCGGCCGCGCGACCGCAACCACGTCGCGGCCGGCTTTCTCTCGACCGCCGGTGCGCGTGCTACGGTGTGGCCAGGGTTGGCAACGGGCCATCCCGTGAGATCGAGCTTCTCGTTCCTCCTTCGGGCGTTTCGGGTCGGTCATCTCGAATCCCGAACGACAAGGAGTCGAACAGAATATGCAAGACCAGTCTTTCCGTGCCCTCGGTGTGAGCGCCGAGGTCGCGTCCGCGCTCGAGGAGCGCGGCATCGTCACCCCATTTCCGATCCAGGTGCTCGTCCTACCCGACGCGCTCGCCGGCCTCGACGTGCTGGCCAAGGCGCCGACCGGATCGGGCAAGACCTTCGCCTTCGGTCTGCCGGTGGTCGAGCGGGCCACGCCGGCCGACGGCGTCCCGTCCGTTCTCGTGCTCGTCCCGACGCGCGAGCTCGCCGCCCAGGTGGCCGACGAGCTCGAGCTGATCGGCGGCCAGAAAGGCCTGCGCGTGGCCGCCGTCTACGGTGGCGCCCCGATCGCGAGCCAGGCGAAGCGCGCCCGCGGCGCGCACGTGCTCGTCGCCACCCCGGGCCGTCTCCAGGATCTCGTCGAGCGTGGACTCGTCTCGCTCGACCGGGTGCGCACGCTGATCCTCGACGAGGCCGACCGGATGCTGGACATGGGCTTCAAGCCCCAGGTCGACCGTCTCGTCCGCAGGCTGCCGCGTGCACGCCAGACCATGCTCTTCTCGGCCACGCTCGACGGCGAGGTCGGTGAGCTCGCACGTGCCTACACGAGCAATCCGGTGCGGGTCGAGGCCCGGCTCCCCGAGTCCGAGGAGCAGGGCGAGGTCGTGCACACCTTCGTCGCCGTGACGGTCGACGGGAAGCTGGACCGGCTGATCGAGGAGCTCGAGTCCGACCGTGAGCTGGCGCTCGTTTTCGTCCGCACCAAGCGCGGCGCCGATCGGCTCGCCCGCAAGCTGCACGCGCGTGACGTGCCTGCACTGGCGCTGCACGGCGACATGAGCCAGGGACAGCGGGAACGGGCCCTGGGCAGGTTCCGCTCGGGCAAGGTGAAGACGCTCGTCGCCACCGACGTCGCGGCCCGCGGCCTCGACCTCTCCGACATCACGCACGTGATCAACTACGACCCGCCCGAGGACGACAAGGGCTACGTCCATCGGGTCGGCCGCACGGGCCGGGCCGGGCGGAGCGGTCGCGGGATCACGTTCGTCCTCCCCGAGCAGCAGGCGGACGTCGGCCGGGTTGCCGGTCGGCTCGGCCACGCCGAGCAGTTCGCCAGCGAGGGAATGCAGCCCGGCCGTGCGAAGCTCGTCTACTCGGGGCGTCGCGGCCGGCGCTCGCGCTGGTAGCCGGGACGGCGAGAAGGGTCAGGCCCCAGCCTGACCCCTGCTGTTCGGTGGCGCCGGCGCAATGCTCGGGGACAGGCTCGAGCCTGTCCCTTCTGCTGAGTCGTGCTGGAGCTCCGCGGGCAACGGCTTCGCGTGTACCACGACGAGCGTCTTCGTCGCGCGCGTGAGGGCGACGTAGAGCGCGCGCAGGCCTTCGATCCCGCCGGCCGCGATCGCCGCCGGCTCGACCAGCACGACGCGGTCGAACTCGAGCCCTTTCGCAGCGCGGGGCGTCAGCGCCTGGATCGGCGAGGAGAGCTCGTCGAACGCCGTCTCGGGGTGAGGCAGGAGCGGCTCGATCTCTCCGAGGATCGCGGCCGGAGCGATCAGGCCCGTTCGCCCGTCGCGGAGCCCCTCCCGGCCTGCCTCGCGCACCGCGGCGGCGACGAGGCGGTCGGGTTCGACACGGACGAAACGGGGCGGTTCGTCGCCCGCGCGGTACGCGATCGGCGGAGTGACGTCGGGGGCGATCAACGGGAGCAGCGGGAGCGCCAGCTCCATCACCTCTGCCGGAACGCGGTAGGCGAGCCGCAGCTCCTCGACTGCCAGCGACACCTCCGGCGCCAGACACCGGACGACCTCGTCCCAGCCGGTGTACGAGATCGGCCCCGACGACTGGGCGATGTCGCCGAGCATCGTGACCGCTCCCGACGAGCGCCGAGCGAGCATGCGCAGCTGCATCGGCGTCAGGTCCTGGGCCTCGTCGACGATCAGGTGGCCGCGGACAGGTTCAGGCCCGTCGAGGAGCGCGCGCGCTTCGTCCAGCAGTGACAGGTCCGCCTCGCTCCAGCCCCGGCCGCGGCCCGACCGGAGGAGGCGTTGCTCGTCCTCGTCGAGGATGCCGTCCGCTGCGGCTGCGAGCTGCTCGGCGCTCGTCAACAGACGTCGGACGAGCTGCTCTGCCCTCGGACGCGGCCACAGCGCGCTGAGCGTGCGGTTCAGGAAGCCGCCGCTTCGCAGCGTCGCTTCGATGTCGTCGAACGAGTGGTAGGCGGCGGCGCCGAGGCGTGCCGTGTAGCGCTCGTAGAAGGAGCGGACGAGCTTCATGCGCAGGCGCTCCCGCCCGGTGGCGTGGTCGGTCGATTCCGCCTGCGCATCCTCGATCAGCCTGCGGACCTCCTCCGGCGACAGCCGCAGCTCCACCCCCTCCAGCCGGATCGCGAGCAGGTCCTCGGGTGGCCGCGGTAGCGCCCGCACGGCGGCGGCGATCATCGTCGCCAGCCGGGGATCGCCCTTCAGGCGCGCGACCTCGGCCGTGTCGGACCGAACCGCCTCGATACCATCGACCAGCTCGTTCACGGCCCGCTGCTCGACGCGCTCCTCGCCGAGCATGGGGAGGACGTGCGAGATGTAGTCCATGAAGACCGGGTTGGGACCGACGACCAGCACGCCGCTGCGCTCCAGCTCGCGCCGGTAGGTGTAGAGCAGCCAGGACGCGCGGTGCAGGCCCACCGCCGTCTTGCCGGTTCCCGGACCTCCCTGGATGACGAGGACGCCGTCCGGCTCACGGGTGATCAGGCGGTACTGGTCGGCCTGGATCGTGGCGACGATGTCGCGCATGTGCTCGTCACGGCTGCGCTCCAGCTCCTCGAGCAGGATGTCCGCGACGCCGTGGACGACGTCGTCGGCGGAGCCGTCGAGCGGCTCGTCGTAGAGGTCGAGAAGCCTGCGGCCCTCGGTGCGGAAGCGGCGCCGGAGCACGACCCCCTGGGGCTCCGCGACCGTCGCGGTGTAGAACGCCCTTGCGGCCGGCGCCTGCCAGTTGACGACGATCGGCGTCTGCTCCTCGTGCAGCCAGCGGCGCCCGACGTACAGCGGCCGGACGACGCCGTCGAGGTCGAGCCGGCCGAAGCAGAGGCCGCGTTCGGCGTCCTCGAAGGTGACGAGCCGCTTCGCGGCCCAGGCCTCCAGGACGAGGGCCTCGACCTCGCCGATGCCGGCCTCGCCGGCCCGCTCCACCTGCCGGCGCATCTCCTCCAGGCAGGCATAGGCGTGGTCGACGTAGGCCTGCTCGGACTCCAGATCGGGGTGCATCGGGAGACTGCTACGCGGGTTCGACGCTGTCGCCGAGTGCCACACGCCCCGGCTCCACCACCTCGGCCCAGACGCCGAAAGGCAGCGGCTCGGTCGACTCGACGCCGTCGCGGTACTCGGCGAGGACGTCGAGCGTCGGCAGGTTGCGCACGCCGGTCTCCGGGTGGCGGCTGGTGACGATGCAGCGGCCGGTGTGGCCTCCGACGGCGACGATCGCCTCGCCGATGCGGACGCGGCGACCGATCCACTCGTCCTCCTCGTGCGGTCCGATTCCATCGACCCCGAACAGCATCCTGAAGCGGCGCGGGTCGATCGGCTCGGAGATCCCGGCCGCTTCGCGCATCGCCTCGAGCGAGCCCCTCGATAGGATCGACACCGCCGCGCGCCCGCCGCGGTCGACGCCCGCCCCGGCCTCGACGCACTGGACCAGCCGCAGCTCACGTCCGACGAACGAGGTGAGCGCGCCCGACCAGGGGCCGACGACCAGGCGCCCGTGGACGTCGCGCCCGTAGAAGTTCGTGGTCACGGCCTCGCCGAGCTCGACGTTGCCCTCGGCGACGCTGCCGTCGGGGAAGCGGAACCTGAGAGCCGAATCCGTCTCGTCCCAGTGCACGGCGATCTGCTGGAGCTCGCCGAGCTGCTTACCGTTCAGCAGCCGGCCGCTCTCGCCGATCACGTGGAAGCGGCGGTTGTCGAGCACGCCGAACGGCTCGAGCTCCACGGCGTGGCGCTGCTCGAGCGCCATTCCCTTCACGGGGGCGACGTTGATCCAGGCGATCCGGCCGACCATGCCCCCAGTCTCGCAGGCGCGTATATGGTCCAGCGACCGCACCGTTAGGCGACCTGGAAAGGACGGTCGAGATGCAGCTGAAGATGCGGCGCTCCCAGCCCAAGCGGAGCCGGAAGAAGCAGGCGCTGATTGCCGCGGGCGCCGTCGGGCTGGCCGCGGGGGCGACGATGCGGCGCAGGCGGCATCGCGCGCACGACGACGAGCCGGCCGAGGACTGAGCCAGCCGCCCGACAGGACGTGTCCCGGGGACTGTCCCCGGGACACGTCCGAAAGGGCCAGTACGGTGCCCGGTGCGCCTGCTCGTGGCCCGCTGTGAGGTCCGTTACACCGGTCGCCTGACCGCCCTGTTGCCGGAGTCGACGCGGTTGCTGATGTTCAAGTCGGACGGCTCGGTGCTCGTCCATCCGACGCGGGCGGCTACAAGCCCCTCAACTGCGCGCTCTAGCCGCGGTACCGGAAGCCGAAGCCGCCGAGACGGCCGAGAAAGGTCAGTGCGGCCGACCAGCCGAGGCCGAGTACGGCTCCGATGATCAGGAGCCCTCCCAGGACCGGCGAGACGAGCCACCACAGGAGCGCACCTGCCACGGCGACGATCCCGGCCAAGGCAAAGGTGGCGCCGAGGCCGGCACGTTGCTCGACGCCGCAGTATCGGCATGCCGTTCGACCACTCGACCTCCTCCTCTGGATTGTCGAGATCGGTGTCCTCGTGCTTGATCTGCACCCACCGGTGCAGGCCGATACGGCAGCGGAGCCGGCGAGGCCTGTCCTCCCCCCGCCCTTCTGAGCCAGTTACGGACATGTCCGAAACGGACGATACGGTCTCGCGCGTGCGCCTGATCGTCGCCCGCTGCGAAGTCACCTACACCGGCCGGCTGACCGCTCGTCTGCCCGAGTCGACACGGCTGGTGATGATCAAGGCCGACGGCACGGTCATGGTCTGGTCGGACAACGGGGGGCCTAAGGTAAAGCCGCTGAACGACGGCCGTTAGCCGCCGATTCGCGCGAGTTCGCGGACCTGGACCATGAGCGCTGTCATGCCGGTCTCGCTTCCCTTGGAGTGCGTCTCGCCTCGCGTGATGAGCGCCGCACGCCCTTCGGGGAGGTCGCGGCGCTCTCCGTCGCCACCCGCGACCCATCCGTTTCCCGCGAGGGCGACCAGGAACTGGCCGAACCCTGCTCGGTGCGGGCCGATCTCGCCGCCGGGCGCGAGCTCCAGGGTTGAGGTGAGACGGACGTCGTAGGGACGCGGGCCGATCGGTTCTGCGCGTTCGGCTTCGAGTCGGAGGATCTCCATGCGTCGAGTCTGCCGAGGGCCGCGCGCAGGGGTCGAAGAGACACGTCCGAAACGGCCAGTACGGTTCCGGCTCGTGCGTCTGATCGTCGCTCGCTGCGAGGTCACCTACACGGGCCGGCTGACGGCCCATCTACCTGAGTCGACCCGCCTACTGATGATCAAGGAGGACGGGACGTTCATGGTCTGGTCCGATAACGGGGGGCCCAAAGTAAAGCCCCTAAACTGGATGACCCCGCCGACGACGATCGAGGAGTCGGACGGCTTGATCGTCGTCCGCAAGCGCGCCGGCAGAGTCGAGGACTGCCTCGAGATCCGTCTCGCCGAGGTGCTGAGCGACGTGTCCCACGAGATGGGGGAGGCGGCAGGGCTGGAGAAGGACGGCGTCGAGCGCGACCTTCAGGAGCTGCTGGCCGACCGGCCGGAGGCGCTGGGCGAGGCGCTTCGCCTCGTCCGGCGCGAATGGCCGACGGACATCGGTCCCGTCGACCTGATGTGCCGTGATCCCGACGACGGCTGGGTGGCGGTCGAGGTGAAGCGGATCGCCGGGATCGAGGCGGTGGAGCAGCTCGTCCGCTATCTGGAGCGGATCCGGCTCGATCCCGCGAGGGCGGACTGCCGCGGCGTGCTGGCGGCGATGCGGTTCCGGCCGCAGGCGCTGACGCTGGCCGACTCGCGCGGCGTGCGCTGCGCGGAGGTCGACCTGGGCGTGCTCCGCGGCGAGCGCGAGCCCGAGCTCACCCTCTTCAGCTGAGTGATGGTCCAGCGCAGCGCGACCAGGAGCGGCGAAGCCAGCTCGCCTCGGCGCCACTCGGCGTGCAGCTCCTGCTGTGAACGGGGTGCGTCGCTACTTAGCACGATCGGTCGTTCTTGATAATACGACCGGTCGTGCTATTTTGTCAAGCGTGAGCGCGACGAGGAGGCGCCGCGCCGACGGCGAGCAGACGCGGGCGACGATCCTCGACGCGGCGACGAAGCTCGCCACGGTCGAGGGGCTGGACGGCCTCTCGATCGGGCGTCTGGCCGACCACATCGGCATGTCGAAGAGCGGCCTCTACGCGCACTTCGGATCGAAAGAGGAGCTTCAGCTCGCCGCCATCGACACCGCCACGCAGATCTTCACCGACGACGTGATCCGGCCGGCGCGCAAGGCCGACACGGCGCTAGAGCGGCTGGAGGCGCTCTGCGAGAACTTTTTTCGCTACCTCGAGCGGCCCGTATTCCCCGGCGGCTGCTTCTTCGCCTCGGCGACGGCCGAGCTCGATACGCACCCCGGGCCGGTGAAGGAGAAGCTGGTCGAGTCCCTGGACGGATGGCTGGCGCTGATCGAGCGTCGCGTCGGCGAAGCGCAGGAGGCCGGCGAGCTCGACGCGGCCGAGGATCCGGCTCTGCTCGCGTTCGAGCTCGATGCGTTCATGAAGATGGGCAACTCGCTGCGCGTTCTGCACGGAGGACGTAGCGGGCTCGCCCAGGCTCGCGCCGCTATTCGTGCGAGGCTCGAGCGGGCCTGTGTGACGAAGCGGTGAGAACCCGTCCACAGCCGATGTGCACCGGGCCGTCGTTGCCCATGCTGACGACGTGCCCAGGATCGCGACGGTCCTCGCGTTGCTCGGCTTCGTCCTCGGCCTGGTGCTGCTCTGGCAGGGCTCGAAGGCTGCCGGGCCGGTGCTCGTCGCCGACCCGGTCCGGACGCCGGGCGTCCTGAACCCGGACGTCCGGCAGGAGACGATCGGCGGAACGATCTGCAAGCGAGGCTGGACGCGGACGGTCCGCCCACCCACCTCGTACACCAACGAGCTGAAGCTGCGCCAGATGCAGGAGTACGGCGTGGGCGGCGATCCGTCCGGGTACCAGGAGGACCACCTGATCAGCCTCGAGCTCGGCGGGCACCCGACCGACCCGCGCAACCTCTGGCCCGAGCCGCGACCGCACGCCGAGGAGGTCGACCGGATCGAGAACGAGCTGAACGGCAAGGTCTGCTCCGGCGAGATCACGCTCGCCGAGGGGCAGCGGCGCGAGACGGAGCTCAAACACCGCTCGGGCTGACAAGATGCGCACGTGCTGGAGCTGACGCCGGACGAGCTGCTGTCGACGACCCGGGCGGTGCGCAGGCGGCTCGACCTCGAGCGGCCGGTGGAGCGCGGCGTGCTCGAGGAGTGCCTCCGGCTCGCGCAGCAGGCGCCGACGGGCAGCTACCGGCAGAACTGGCATTTCGTCGTCGTCACCGAGCCCGGGCTGCGAACCGCCCTGGCCGACCTGTGGCGGCAGGGCGCCGAGAGATACCTCGCCGGAATCGGCGACCCGGAAGCGATCCCGGGGATGATGGGCCGCGTCCTCGTCGGCGTCTTCCACCTGCGCGACCACCTGCACGAAGTGCCGGTCCACGTGATTCCTTGTATCGAGGGCCGCACCGACGGCAAGGGCGTCGTCGCCCAGGCGTCGACGTGGGGGTCGATCATGCCGGCCGCCTGGAGCTTCATGCTGGCGGCGCGCTCGCGCGGGCTCGGCACGGTCTGGACGACGTTCCACCTGTTCCGCGAGGAGCAGGCGGCCGAACTGCTGGGGATCCCGTTCGACGAGGTGATGCAGGCTGCGCTGATCCCGGTCGCCTACACGGTGGGTACGGAGTTCAAGCCGGCGGTGCGGGCGCCGCTCGACACCTTTGTGCGCTGGGACCGCTGGTAGGCGGCTACCGGACGCCCTTGCGGGGCGTCACCTTCAGCTCGAGCACGTCGGGCCGGTGGTAGTGGCCCGCCGGGTCGAAGCGCTGCCGCTCCTCGTCGAGCCGTTGCGGCTCGAGGTCGGCGTACAGAATTCCCTCCTCGCCGTAGAGCGGGCCGGCGAGGTAGGAGCCGTCCGGAGCGAGGATCGCCGACCCGCCGCGTCCGAGCACGTCCTTCCCGGCGAGCTTGTCCTTGAGCGGGAAGTCGTCGGGGTACGAGCTCGCCCGCTGGAAGTGCGACGGCGCCACCACGAACGCGCGCGACTCGCGCGCGATGTGCACGAGCGTCGCCTGCCAGGCGTCGCCGTCGTCTGCGGTCGAGGCGATGTAGATCTCGACGCCGGACTCGTACAGGGAGAAACGCGCGAGCGGCATGTAGTTCTCCCAGCAGATCAGTCCACCGATTCGCCCGATCGGCGTCTGCAGCGCGCGTAGGCCGCCGCCGTCACCCTGGCCCCAGACCAGGCGCTCGTGGTTCGTCGGCACCAGCTTCCGGTGGTGGACGGCGAGCTCTCCCTCCGGCGAGTGGTAGAGGAGAGCGTTGTAGAGCGTCCCGCGGTTCCAGGGATCGCGCTCGTTGACTCCCGTGACGAGCCAGACCTCGTTGTCCCGCGCGATCTCGCCGAGTCGGTCCGCTGCTGGGCCGGGCACCTCGACCGACTCGCGCGCGAGCATCGCGAACGAGGCCTTCGCACGCGGGTCGGCCCAGCCGGCCAGGTACTTCGCCCAGGCCGAGCTGGGGTAGGCCGGGAGGAAGGTCTCCGGGAAGACGACCAGGGAGGCGCCGGCAGCCTTCGCCTCGGCGGTCAGCACGGCCAGTTTGTCGAGCGTGGCCTCCCGGTCGAGAATGACCGGCTCGGCCTGGACGCAGGCGACTCGGACCGGACCGTTCACCGGCCGTACACCGAGACGTGCCGGGGGTTGGAGGCGGTGAACGGCTGTCGGTTCCAGTCGCCCCAGCGCTCCTTCAGCTCGAGGCCGGCGAGGCGCGCCATCAGGTCGAGCTCGCCCGGGAAGGCGTAGCGCAGATTCACGGGGTAGAGCTTGGTGCCCGCCTCCGTGATCACGACGTGGTTGCTCTCGATCACCTGTGCGATGGGGTCGTGTCTCGATGCGTCCAGGAAGACCTCATCCGGATTGACGCGCGTCACCTGCGTACGCTGCCCGCGGTCGAAGCGTCCGAGGTCGGGGAGGAAGACCTCGATCAGGAACAGGCCGCCGTCCGCCAGGTGCGTCGCGACGTTGGCGAAGCACCGCACCTGGTGCTCCTGGTCCAAGAGCCCGAAGAACGTGTTGAAGGCGACGAAGATCAGCGAGTAGCTGCCGTCCACTCCGACGTCGGCGAAGTCGCCCATCGTCACGGGAATGCGGTCGCCGCCGGGCTTCTCGTGGAGCTTCGCGACCATCGCCTCGGACGCGTCGACTCCGTGCACCTCGAGGTCGCGCTCGGCGAGCGGGAGCGCGAGCCGCCCGGTGCCGATCGCAAGCTCGAGCACCGGGCCGTTGCCGGCGAGCGACGCGAGTGTGTCGACCGCCGCGTCGGTGTCCAGACCGAGGTCGAGCACATGCTGGTCGTACACGTCGGCGATCCGGTCGCCGTAGGTCGCAGGCCCGTACTCCTCCATGCGCGAACGCTACCTCGCCCGCAACGCGCCGATGTTCTGCTGGAAGCCCTCGGCGAAGGTCCAGTCGGCGTACTCGGGCGGGATCTCGTGATCGCCGGGCTTCGCGGCGAGCTCGACGATCGTCTCGATGTACCTGCGGACGGTGGTCAGCGACTCCGGGCCGGCCGGTAGGCCGTGCCCGGGGACGACGTGCTGGGGGTCGAGCCCGGCCAGGCGGTCGAGGATCGCGAGCCAGTTCTCCGGTGGATGGCCTCGGGTGAGGTTCATGTGCGAGCCGACGCCGACGAGGTCGCCCGTCAAGAGCACGCGGTCGCCGGGCAGCCACACGACTGAGTCGCTCGCCGTGTGGGCGGCACCGCACTCGATCGCCGTCGCGCCCCCGAGCTCGCGCTCGCCGGTGAACGTCTCCGTCGGGAGCGCGAGCTCCAGGCCGGGGAGCTCGGCGACGATTCGGCGGCCCTGCTCGCGCTCCCACTCGGGTGCGTGCTGTTCCTCCAGTTCGGCGAGGTACGTCTCCATCTGCTCCTGCATGCCGGCGACGCGGCCGGGCCCGGCCTCGGCGATCGTCGCCGCGGTCGTCTCTGCCGCCAGAATCGGGACGTCCGAGAATGCCTGCGCGCCGCCGTAGTGGTCGAAGTCGGCGTGGGTGATGAAGAGCCGCTCGACCGGGCCGGCGAGCTCCTCCGCCGCGGCGCGCAGGTCTCGCGCCGCCCCGGGCGTGAAGCTGCAGTCGACAACGAGGGCGCGGCCGCCGAGGTCGGCGATGCCGGCGTTGCCGACGCCGGCGCCGGAGTCGACGGCGACGGCTGCCCAGGCGTGAGGTGCGACCTGCTCGAAGCGGTAGTGGTCCGAGGTCATGCGTCGAGTCCTTCCCTGAGCGAGCGGACGTACGCCTCGAGCGCGCTCGGCCCTTCCTCCGCGACCTCGATTGCGCGCGAGCCGACGACGATGCCGTCGGTCAGCGCGGCCGCGGCCCGGGCATGCTCGGGCGTGGAGATCCCGAAGCCGGCGTACAGGGGGCGGTCGGTCACGCGGCGCGCCCGCGCGACCAGGCCGGCGAGGGCAGGGGAGAGGCCCGACCGGGCGCCCGTCGTCCCGGTGAGCGTGACGAGATAGAGCCAACCGTCGGTCTCGGCCGCGGCGAGCGCCAGGCGCTCGTCGGTCGTGTTCGGGGCGACCAGCTGAATGCGCCTGAGCGCGGGCCGTTCTCCGGCGGGCAGGTCGGCGACGATCAGGCTCGCGGCCCCGGCGCTCAGGGCATCCTCCGCGAAGCGCTCCCAGCCGTACGCCTCGAGCAGTGAGGAGTACGTCATCGGCACGAGCGGTACGGCGACGCGCTCGCGCGCCGCGGCCAGGCATTCGAGACAGGCCTTCGTGCGCATGCCCGCCGCCAGCGCGCGCCCGGCGGCCCGCCGGATCACCGGACCGTCTGCCAGCGGATCGGAGAAGGGAAAGCCGATCTCGACCAGGTCGGCGCCGCCCGCCTCGGCGGCCGCGGCCAGCTCCGGCGTGTCCGCGCCGGCCATCAGGTATACGACGAGTGCCGTGCTCATCGCCGTAGACTCGACGGAGGCGACCGATGATCGGAGGTGGCGGCTTTGCCGGCGCCGGAGCGGGAAAGGTGGGCGAGCGCCTCGTCGAGGTCCTTGTCGCCGCGGCCGGAGAGGCAGACGACGATCACGTCGCCATCCAGTTCGGCTGCTCGGGCGAGCGCGTGCGCGGGCTCGAGCGCCGGGATGATCCCCTCCGTCTCGGCCAGCCGGCGGAAGGCGCCGAGCGCCTCGTCGTCGGTGGCCGCGCGGTACTCGACGCGGCCCGAGTCGCGGAGCTGAGCGTGCTCCGGCCCGACGCCGGGATAGTCGAGACCGGCCGAAATCGAGTGCGCGTCGACGATCTGGCCATCCTCGTCGGCGAGCAGCGAGGAGCGCGCGCCGTGGAGGACGCCCGTTCGGCCGGTGCCGAGGCTCGCGGCGCCGGCGGCCTCGACGCCGTAGAGGCGGACATCGGGGTCGTCCAGGAAGCCGGCGAACATCCCGATCGCATTCGAGCCGCCGCCCACGCAGGCGATCGCAGCGTCCGGCAGCCTGCCCTCGGCCTCGAGGACCTGCGCACGCGCCTCGCGCCCGACCACCGCCTGGAGCTCGCGGACGATCTCGGGGTAGGGCTCGGGTCCGACGCACGAGCCGATCAGGTAGTGGGTCGTCTCGACGTTGGTGATCCAGTCGCGGATCGCCTCGCTGGTGGCCTCCTTCAGGGTCTTCGTCCCGAACTCGACCGGGCGAACCTCGGCGCCCAGCAGGCCCATCCGCTCGACGTTCGGGCGCTGGCGCCGCATGTCCTCGGCACCCATGTAGACCACGCATTCGAGCCCGAAGCGCGCGCAGACGGTTGCAGTCGCCACCCCGTGCTGCCCCGCTCCGGTCTCGGCGACGATGCGCTGCTTGCCCAGGCGCCGTGCCAGCACCGCCTGCCCGAGCGCGTTGTTCAGCTTGTGCGCGCCGGTGTGGAGCAGATCCTCGCGCTTGAGGTACAGGCGCTTGCCGGGGGCGAAGCGCTCGGCGAGCGTCAGCGGGGTCGGCCGGCCGCCGTACTCGCGGCCGAGCCGGTCGAGCTCGGCGGCGAAGGTCGCGTCGGCCTGGGCGCTGCGCCAACCCGCGTCGAGCTCGTCGAGCGCAGGGATCAGCGTCTCCGGGACGTACCGCCCGCCGTACCCGCCGTAGCTCATCGCGGATCGGCTCTTCCGGACGTGGCAGGGGTCAGACCCTTGCCATGGCCGAAACGGACGAAGACGCACATGGTTGGGCCAAAGTGTGGACAACCTGGCGCGGACTTGTCGCCTCCAGGGGTCAGACCCCTGACATGGCCGAAACGGCTCATCTGGCCGCCGCCACGAACGCCCGCACGCGGTCGTGATCCTTGATCCCGGGCTCGACCTCCAGGCTCGAGCTCGCGTCCACGGCCCACGGTCGCGCTGACGCGACCACGCCCGCCACGTTGCCCGGGTCCAGGCCGCCGGCCAGGACGACCCGGCCGTCGACCGCGCGGGCCCGCTCGAGGAGGGTCGGGTCGTCGCCCCCCCAGGGCAGGTCGACCACCGTCGCGACCTGCTCCCCTTCGCGAAGCAGCACGGCATCGCGGCCGCGGACGGCTCCTTCCTCGCGCTCGTAGAGCTGGACGAGGTCGGTATCGGCTTCCTCCGGCTCGCCGACGAAGACCGCCACCGACAGCGCCGTGTCGGGAACCGGCAACACCTGCTCTGCGGCGCGCGGACTGGCGGGCTCGAGGATGAACCCACACAGGTCGGCGCCGGCTTCGACGGCGACCAAGACGTCCTCCTCGCGGGTCAGCCCGCAGACCTTCACGAGCGGGCGAGAGAGGATCTCGCGGAGCCTGGCCGGCGGGTCGGCGGCCTGCATCAGCGCGCTGCCGATCAGGACGGCATCCGCGCCGGCGACCTCGGCGGCCGCACCCTGTGCCCGCGTGTGGACGGCGCTCTCCGCGACCACGACCCGGTCCCGCGGAGCCGCCGCGACCAGCCGAAGCTGTGCCTCGCGGTCGATCGCGAACGTCGCCAGGTCGCGGGCGTTGATCCCGATCGGGTCTGCGCCCAGCGCGACGGCACGCTTGAGCTCCGCCGCGTCGTGCGCCTCGACCAGCGTGTCGAGCCCGATCCGCATCGCATGTTCCATCAGGCGAGCAACCGCGCGGTCGTCGAGGTCACGCAGGACGAGCAGGGCGGCGTCGGCGCCCGCGGAGCGGACGTCGTCGAGGTCCTGCTCCTTCGAGAAGAAGCCCTTCGCGAGGAGTGGCACCCAGCTCGCCGACCGAGCGGCGGCGAGGTCGGCGAGCGAGCCGGCGAAGCGCTCGTCGACGAGCACCGAAACGGCGACCGCTCCCGCGCCCGCGAACGCGGCTGCCAGCGCGCCCGGGTCGGCGTCCGGCCGGAGGTCGCCGGCCGACGGGGAGCGCCGCTTGATCTCCGCGATTCCGGCGAGGCCGGCACCGGCGAGCGCGTCGCGGAACCTACCCATGGGAGAAGGCGACGAGTGCGTCGAGCCGCTCGTCTGCGGCTCCGGAATCGACTGCTTGCCGGGCGGCGTCGAGCCCCTCGCGGAGATCCTCCGCATGCCCGCCCGCGGCGATCGCGCCGGCGGCGTTGAGCAGGATCGCGTCCCGCTTCGCTCCCCGCTCTCTCCCCGAGAAGACAGCGCGGATCAGGGCCGCGTTCTCGGCGGGCGAGCCGCCGCGCAGCTCCCCCGGCTCGCAGCGCGCGACGCCCAGGTCGACCGGATCGATCGTCCGCTCGTGCACCACTCCGTCGACCACCTCGCAGACGAGGTTGGGGCCTGCGGGCGAGAGCTCGTCCACGCCGAATGCACCGTGGACGACGAAAGCCCGCCGCGCGTCCAGCCGGGCTAGCACCTCCGCGATCGTGGGTACGAGAGCCGGGTCGTAGACCCCGACGAGCTGCGCGCGCGCGCCGGCCGGGTTGGTGAGGGGGCCGAGTACGTTGAAGACCGTCCGAGCCGCGAGTTCCTTCCGCACCGGCGCAGCGTGCCGGAATCCCGGGTTGTGCGTGGGTGCGAACAGGAAGCCGAAGCCGAGCTCGTCGATCGAGGCCTCGATCCGTCCGGGCGGCACCTCCAGCGTGAACCCCAGCGCCTCGAGGACGTCGGCCGAGCCCGACGCCGACGACACCGCCCGGTTGCCGTGCTTGGCGACGCCCGCGCCGGCGGCCGCCGCCACCAGAGCCGCCGCCGTGGAGATGTTGATGGTTGCCTGCCCGTCGCCGCCGGTCCCGGCGGTGTCGACGAGGTCGTCTCGTCGCGGCGCCACCGCCACGCTCCGGCCCCGGATCGCCTCGGCGAAGCCGGCGATCTCGTCGGGGGTCTCGCCCTTGAGGCGCAACGCGACCAGGAAGCCGCCGATCTGGGCCGACGTGGCCTCCCCGGCCATGATCTCGTCCATGACCGCGCGTGCCTGCGCGCGGTCGAGATCGTGTCCGTCCAGCAGAACCGTCAGCGCGTCCTGGATCATCGGCCCAGGAAGTTCCGGCACAGATCGGGTCCCACCGGCGTGAGGACGCTCTCGGGGTGGAACTGCACGCCGTCGACCGGGAGCTCGCGGTGGCGAACGGCCATCACCTCGCCGTCGGCGGTCCTCGCAGAGACCTCCAGCGCCGCCGGCACCCCGACCGCGGCGAGCGAGTGGTAGCGGCCGGCCTGAAACCCCTGCGGCAGCCCCTCGAAGAGGCCGCGCCCGTCGTGCTCGACCGCGCTCGCCTTGCCGTGCACGAGCTCGCGGGCCCGGCCGATCTCGCCGCCGAAGGCCTCGACGATCGCCTGGTGGCCGAGACACACGCCGAGTGTCGGCGTGGTCGACGCGAGCCGCCGGACGATCTCGACCGTCGCGCCCGAGTCGCCGGGCCTCCCCGGCCCGGGTGAGACCACGAGATGCGAGGGTGCCAGCAGCTCGGCCTCGTCCGCGTCGACCTCGTCGTTCCGGCGCACGACCACCTCGGCGCCGAGCTCCTCGAACAGGTGGACGAGGTTGTACGTGAACGAGTCGTAGTTGTCGACGAGCAGGATCATCGCTCGGCAAGCGTAATCGCGGTCTCGAGAGCGGCCAGCTTCCGGAGGCACTCCTCGTGCTCGGCGCTCGGGTCTGAGTCGGCGACGATCCCCGCCCCGGCCTGGAGGTGTGCGATGCCGTCGTGGAGGACGATGGTCCTGATCGCGATGCAGGTGTCGAGGTCGCCGCCCGGCAGCGCGTAGCCGACCGCACCCGCGTAAGGCCCGCGCCTGCGGCCTTCGAGCTCGGCGATCAGCTGCATCGCACGCACCTTCGGCGCGCCGGACACGGTCCCCGCGGGGAAGCACGCGCGGAGCACGTCGAACGGCCGGACGCCGTCGCGCAGCTCTCCGACCACCTCCGAGACGAGGTGGGCGACGTGCGAGAAGCGCTCGGTCTCCATGAAGCGCCCGACCCGCACCGTGCCGGCACGGCAGACGCGCGAGAGGTCGTTGCGGCCGAGGTCGACCAGCATGACGTGCTCGGCACGGTCCTTCTCCGAGGCGAGCAGCCGCTCGGCGTCGTCGGTGCCGGGAGTGGTCGTGCCGGCGATCGGGTTCAGGCTGGCGCGCCGGCCCTCGACCTTGACCAGCGTCTCGGGCGAGGAACCGATCAGGGCGAGGTCGCCGAGCTCGAGCAGGAAGAGGTACGGCGACGGGTTGACGCGCCGCAGCGTGCGGTAGAGATCGAGCGCGCCCGCCGACGTGGGCCGTTCTGCCCGTTGCGAGAGCACGACCTGGAAGATGTCGCCCGCACGGATGTGCTCCTTCGCCGCGACCACGCTCTGCTCGTACGCGTGCCGCGCCGGCCGCCGCCGAGTCGGCGCCCGTTTCCCTCCCCCGCGGGGCGGGAGCGCGGGCGCGGGCGCTTCGAGCAGCGATTCCAGTGCCTCGGCGTCACCGCTCAGCACCTCCGCTACACCGCCGGGGTGATCGAACCGGACGAGCGTCTCGGCCACGACGAAACGGCTCTCCGGCAGATCGGGCCCATGCGCCGGCACCGGGACGGTCGGCTCCAGCAACGATGCGTGGTCGTACGAGATGTAGCCCACCACTGGGGCTTCCAGACGCTCGGCCTCCTCGAGCGGCACGAGGCGCGCGCCGCAGCCGACGAAGGAGTAGCGGCCCAGGCGGCCCTGCTCGACCGACTCCAGCAGGAACGACGCCTCCCCGTCTCGGCGCAGCCGGACGTACGCCCCCAGAGGGGTGATCAGGTCGGCGGCGATGACGGTGGAAACGTTCATGCAACGAAAACGACCCTCCGGTTGGAAGGTCGTGCGAGCGGGTCGGAAGGGTCGTCGGTCAGACCGTGCGGCCGCCCCGCTCGTGGCGCCTGAACCAGGCCCAGGTGCGAGACGACGACTGCATCACGCGGAGCGTACCGCGTCGGGAGCTAGATTTCGAGCGTGGCCCGTTCCGTGATCGTATCGGCCGTTCGCACGCCGTTCGGCAGGCTGGGCGGTGCCCTCGCCGGGCGGCAGGCGACCGAGCTCGGCGCGATCGCGATCCGCGCGGCGCTCGACCGCGTCGACGTCGAAGACGACGCGGTGGAGTACGGGATCATGGGCCAGGTGCTCCAGGGCGGGGCCGGCCAGGCGCCGGCGCGCCAGGCGGCGGTCGGCGCGGGCCTGCCGATCTCGCTGCCGGCGGACACGATCAACAAGGTCTGCGCGTCGAGCATCCGGGCGGTCGAGATCGCCGACCAGATGATCCGCTCGGGCGACCACAGCGTGGTCGTCGCGGGCGGGATGGAGTCGATGTCGAATGCGCCGTATGCGCTGCCGAAGGCGCGGTTCGGCTACAAGCTCGGCGACGGCGCGCTGATCGACCTGATGGTCCACGACGGGCTGACGTCGACCTTCGACGGCCGGCACATGGTCGAGCAGGCGTCGTTCGTCTCCCGCGAACTCGAGATCACGCGCGAGGCGCAGGACGAGTGGGCGCTGCGCTCGCACCAGCGCGCGGTCGCAGCACAGGACGAGGGGCGCTTCGCCGACGAGATCGTCCCGGTGGGCGAGGCCACGGCGGACGAGGGCCCACGCCGCGACACGACGCTGGAGAAGCTGGCGGCGCTGAAGCCGGTCTTCGACCCGGAAGGGACGACGACCGCGGGGAACGCCCCGGGCGTGAACGACGGAGCCGGCGCGCTCGTCGTCACGAGCGAGGAGTTCGCGAGGAAGCGCGGGCTCGAAGTGCTGGCGACGATCGTCTCCCAGGGCTACGTCGCCGACGAATTCGCCTATCTGGCGCGGACGCCCGCCGGTGCCGGGCAAATCGCGCTGGACAAGGCCGGCAAGAAGATCGGCGACGTGAAGCGGGTGGAGGTCAACGAGGCGTTCTGCTCCGTCGCGCTCAACTCGACGCGGATGCTGGAGGCCGACCCCGAGACGGTGAACGTGAACGGCGGCGCGGTTGCGCTCGGCCACCCGATCGGCGCGTCCGGTGCCCGCATCCTCTCGACGATGATCTACGAGCTTCGCCGCCAGGGCGGCGGGCTCGGGCTGGCCGCGATCTGCTCGGGCGGCGGGCAGGGCGACGCGCTGCTGATCGACGTCTAGCGGCCCTGCCGCTCGCTAGGCTCCGGCGATCGTGTTCGAGCACGTCCTCGTCGTCGGCGCCGGCCAGATGGGAGGCGGGATCGCCCAGACCTTTGCCGCCTCGGGACGGAGGGTCTCTCTGTACGACGCGGCGCCGGGGGCGGTCGAGCGCGGGCTGGAGACGATGCGGAAGAGCCTGGCCAGGCTGGCCGAGAAGGGCGGCGCCGACCCGGACGAGGTGCTCGCGCGCGTCGAGCCCGTGGACGACCTCGTGGCGGCCGAGCTGATGGTCGAGGCGGTGGTCGAGGACGTCGCCGTGAAGGCGGACATCTTCGGGCGGGCAGACGGCGCGTTGCCCGCCGAGGCGATCCTGGCCTCCAACACGTCCTCGATCCCGATCGCGACGCTCGCCGCCGCCACCGGCCGGCCCGACCGCGTGATCGGGATGCACTTCTTCAATCCCGTGCCGGTCATGGCGCTGGTCGAGGTCGTTCGCGCCCCCTCGACCTCCGACGAGACCGCGGCCGCGATCGTCGAGCTTGCGCGGGAGCTCGGGAAGACGCCGGCCGAGGCGAACGACTTCCCGGGCTTCGTCTCCAACCGGATCCTGATGCCGTTCATCAACGAGGCGACGTGGGCGCTATACGACGGTGTCGCCGAGCCAGAGGCGATCGACACGATCGCGAAGCTCGGCTTCAACCATCCGATCGGGCCGCTCGCGCTCGCCGACCTGATCGGCCTCGACACATGCGTGGCGATCATGCAGGTGCTGCACGCCGGGCTCGGCGACGACAAGTACGCGCCCTGCCCGCTCCTCCGCGCGCACGTCGCGGCAGGCCGCCTCGGCCGGAAATCCGGCCACGGCTTCTACGACTACTCCGAGTCTGCAGGCAGTGTCGGACAAAGCCCGCCACCGCCGCAAAGGCCGGCATTCTAGACTGCCGCAGGGATGCGCGCACTGATCAAGGAGAAGCGGGAGGTGGCGAAAGGGACGCTGCTCGTCCTCTTCGACCTGCAGGGCGAGGAGGTCGACTTCCGGCCCGGCCAGTACTTCTGGATCGAGTTGCTCGACCCGCCGTACGACGACGAGAAGGGGCCGCGGCGGCACATCTCCGTGGTCACGTCGCCCACTGAACGCGGCGTCCTCGGCCTGTGCACGCGGCTGCGCGACTCGGCCTTCAAGCGCTCGCTCGTCGAGCTGCCCGTCGGCGCAGAGGTCGAGGTCGAGCAGCCGAAGGGCGACTTCGCGCTGCCGGACGATACGGCGACGCCCTACGCGTTCGTGGCCGGCGGGATCGGGATCACCGTCTTCCGCAGCATGCTCCGCTACATCGACGACACCCGCGAGCCGTACCGGGTCACGCTCGTGTACTCGAACCGTGACCGCGATTCGACCGCCTTCCTCGACGAGCTGGAGGAGCTCGACGCGCGCAGCGACTGGTTCCGGCTCGTGGCGACGATGACCCAGGACCCTGGCTGGGAGGGTGAGCAGAGGCGGATCGACGCCGCGATGCTCGCCGACGTGCTCGGTGGCGACCCGGCCTCGTACACGTACCTCGTCGCCGGGCCGCCGGCGATGACCGAGGGAGTCGTCGGGGAGCTCAAGGGCGCCGGGATCCCGGAAGAGCGGGTCCTGTCCGACGGCTTCTCTGGTTACTAGAACGCCGCCTTTCCGGCGCCGGCGAGCTTCGCTCTACGGCGCTCGGGGCGGGATACAGTCTTCCGGTGGACTTCGAGCTCACGCCGGAGCAGCGCGAGATCCAGGCGCTGGCGCGGGAGTTCGCCCGGGCGGAGATCGAGCCGCACGCCGCGGACTGGGACCGCGAGCACCGGTTTCCGGTCGAGCTGTATCCGAAGCTGGGCGAGCTCGGGCTGCTCGGGGTCTGCGTGTCCGAGGAGTACGGCGGCGCCGGCGCCGACTTCGTCGCCTACGTGCTCGTGCTGGAGGAGCTCTCCCGGGCCGACGCCGGGGTCGGCGTCACCGTCGCCGTGCACACGAGCGCGGTCACGCTGCCGGTCCTGCGGTTCGGCACCGACGAGCAGCGGGCGCGCTTCGTCCCGGCGCTGGCCCGCGGCGAATCGCTCGGCGCCTTCGCGCTGACGGAGCCCGAGTCGGGCTCCGACGCGGGCTCGCTACGGACGGCGGCGACGGCCGAGGACGGCGGCTGGCGGATCTCGGGAGCGAAGCGCTTCATCTCGACCGCACGCCACGCAGGTACCTTCCTGCTCTTCGCGCGCACCGACATCTCCAGCTCCAACGCAAAGGGTGTCTCCGCGTTCGTCCTCGACGCCGGTCACGTCACCGTCACCCGCGACGAGGAGAAGCTCGGGCTGCATTCGTCGACCACGAGCGACGTCGCGGTGGACGCCCTCGTCGACGGCGACCGTCTGCTGCACGAGGAGGGCAAGGGCTTCGCGGTGGCGATGGCGACGCTCGACGCCGGCCGGATCGGAATCGCCGCGCAGGCGGTCGGGATCGCCAGAGCCGCCTTCGAGGCCGCTCGCGACTACGCCCTCGAGCGGAGGCAGTTCGGCAAGCGGCTCGGTGACTTCCAGGCGATCCAGCACAAGCTCGCGAACATGTCGATGGAGATCGACGCGGCCCGGTTGCTGGTGCTGCAGGCGGCCTGGCTCAAGCAGGCGGGACGCGACCATGCAGAGGCGGGGGCGAAGGCGAAGCTGTTCGCCTCGGAGATGGCCCGCCGGCAGACCGCGGAGGCGATCCAAGTCTTCGGCGGCTACGGCTACACCAAGGAGTTCCCGGTCGAGCGCTACTACCGCGACGCGAAGATCACGGAGATCTACGAGGGCACGAGCGAGATCCAGCGCCTCGTGATTGCCCGGTCGATCCTCGGTCTGAAGCAGAAGGCGCTCGCCTCCGGCTGATGGCGCGCCGGCGAGACGAGCCCGTCCGGCTCACCCGGATCTACACGCGCACGGGCGACGCCGGCGAGACGAGCCTCGGCGACGGGTCGCGGGTGGCGAAGACCGACCCGCGGATCGCCGCGGTGGGAGCGGTCGAGGAGGTCAACGCCCAGCTCGGCCTCGTGCTTGCGTCGGAGGTCTCCCACGAGCTGCGCGCGCCGCTGGCCAGAATCCAGAACGAGCTCTTCGACCTGGGCGCGGACCTCGCCGTGCCGTTTGCGGAAGGCGACGAGAGGCTCCGTATCGTCGTCCAGCAGGTGGCGGATCTCGAGGAGCTCTGCGACCAGTTCAACGAGCAGATCGAGCCGCTCAAGAGCTTCGTTCTCCCCGGCGGCACCGAGGTGGGCGCACGGCTGCACCTCGCCCGGACGGTCTGCCGCCGTGCGGAGCTGGCAGCGCTCGTCGTCTCGCCGGCCAACCCGGCGGCTCTCACGTACCTGAACCGGCTCTCGGATCTCCTGTTCATCCTCGCGCGTGTTGCGAACGCCGGTTGCGGTGAGCCGCTGTGGCAGCCCGGCGCGTCGCGGACGTAGGGACTGTCCCCCGAACGGACTGCCCCCGGAGAGCGACCGCGCTCGGCGGTGGTCAGATCCTAGGAGCGCCG
Organism: uncultured Actinomycetes bacterium; assembly: GCA_963775695.1. Lineage (GTDB taxonomy): Bacteria > Actinomycetota > Thermoleophilia > Gaiellales > Gaiellaceae > DATBLE01. The sequence continues at coordinate 255,156 of CAVZJU010000002.1, forward strand.
CCGCGACACGGAGAATGACGAGCGTGGCGACGCGGACGAGCGTGAGACAGCCGACCACCCCCTCGCGGGCGCTGCTCGGGTCGGGCCTCTTCGTCGGCCTTGCGACGTTCGCCGCCAACGGACTGAACGCGCTGTTCCAGATCGCCCTTGCCCGCGTGCTCTCGCCCGCGGAGTACTCGGTGCTCGTCGCGCTGGTGGTGATCACGCTCATCGCCGCCGTGCCGCCGCTCGCCTTCCAGGCGAGCGTTGCCCGGGAGGTCGCGCTCGAGCTGGACGGCGGGCGGAGCGACCGGGCAGGGGCGGCGCTCCGAGACACCGTCCGCGGGCTCGTCCCCTGGGCGCTGGGCGTGCTCCTGCTCGGCGGGGTCGTCTCGGCGGTGATGGCTTTCGCCGGCGGTGGGGACGCGGCGGCGACCTTCGCGACCACGTCGACGATCGCCTTCGCGCTGGTGATCCCGGCCGTCTGGGGCGGCCTGCTCGGAGCACGCCTCTTTCTCGTCTTCGGGCTCGCCCAGCTCGCGTTCGCCGGCACCCGGTTCGCCGCGGGCCTGGGGATCGGCCTCGCCGGCGGCGACGCGGCTGCGGTGATGGCCGGCGTCGCGGCCGCGACGGCGCTCACGCTCGGTCTGACCTTCCTGCCGCTCCGCAGGCTCTGGCACGCCGCCGAGCGGGCGGGGCGACGGCGCCTGGCGACGCTGCCCAACGCCGCTGCGGCCACCGGCCTGACCGTCCTGATGGCCCTCGCCACCGTGGACGTCCTCGTCGCGAAGCTCGCATTCTCGTCGACCATCGCCGGCGCCTACGGCGTGGCGTCGGTGTGCGCCCGCGTCCAGCTGCTGCTTCCGATCGGCGTCGTCACCGTCCTGTTCCCGCGCGTGGCGACGCTCCGCGATCCCGAGCGAGAGCGGCGGCACCTGCTCGCCGGCCTCGGAGTGGTGGCGACTCTCGGGGCGCTCGTGACCGCCGTGCTGTGGGTCTTTGCAGGCCCGATCGTCGACGACATCTTTGGCGAGAAGTACCACGCCGCGGTGCCCTGGCTCGGGCCGCTCGCGCTCGCGATGGCGTTCTACGCGCTCGCGACCGTCTACCTGTACCACTTCCTCTCGCTCGCGCGGACACGCTTCGCGCTCGTGCTGGTGGCGATCCAGATCCTGCAGTTGGTCGCCTTCGTCGTGCTGCACGGAAGCCCGCGTGAGCTGATCGGCGTCCAGATCGTGGCGGCCGCGGTCACCGTCGCGTCCGCGGAGGCGTGGTACCTCCTCCGCGGACGCCCCTAGAGCTCCTGGAAGGAGTGGCGGTGCACGGCTGGTACTGAGAGGCGCCGTCGGCATTCGCCGCCGCCACGGAGCCGCGTCGGGCCGATCGGCCCGACGCGGCCCGTGTATCGGTGCGGCCGACCGCGTAGGGCACAATTCCAGGCAATGGCCACCACGGAGGACACCGCCGGCCTCGACAGCCGGCCGGAGCGCGAAGAGCTCCACTCGACGATCTCGGGTCTTCCGGTCGAGCCGCTGTACTCGCCCGAGAACGTCGAGATCGACCACGAGCGCGACCTGGGCTCGCCCGGCGAGTTCCCCTTCACCCGCGGCGTCTACCCGTCGATGTATCGCGGGCGGCTGTGGACGATGCGCCAGTTCGCCGGCTTCGGCACCGCCGCAGAGACGAACGAGCGCTTCCGCTACCTGCTTGAGCACGGCCAGACCGGGCTGTCGACCGCGTTCGACATGCCGACGCTGATGGGCTACGACTCGGACCACCCACGCTCGCTCGGCGAGGTGGGACGGGAGGGGGTGGCGATCGACTCGCTCGACGACATGGAGACCCTGTTCGGGGGGATCCCGCTCGGCGAGGTCTCGACCTCGATGACGATCAACTCGCCGGCGGCGATCCTGCTCGCGTTCTACGTCGCGGTCGGCGACGAGCAAGGTGTCCCACGGGACCGGCTCAGAGGAACGGTGCAGACCGACATCCTCAAGGAGTACATCGCGCAGAAGGAGTACATCTTCCCGCCGGAGCCGTCGATGCGGCTGGTGGTGGACATGATCGAGTGGTGTGCCGGCGAGCTGCCGCGGATGCATCCGGTGTCGATCTCCGGGTACCACATCCGTGAGGCGGGCTCGACGGCTGCGCAGGAGCTGGCGTTCACGCTCGCGGACGGATTCGCCTACGTGGACGCCGCGCTCGAACGCGGCCTCGACGTGGACGACTTCGCGCCGCGGTTGTCGTTCTTCTTCAACGCGCATATCGACTTCTTCGAGGAGATCGCCAAGTACCGCGCCGCCCGCCGGGTCTGGGCGCGTGAGTTGCGCGACCGCTACGGGGCGAAGAACCCGCGCTCCTGGCTGATGCGCTTCCATTCCCAGACCGCCGGCGTCTCTCTGACGGCGCAGCAGCCGCACGTGAACATCGTCCGAACGGCGATCGAGGCGCTGGCCGCGGTGCTGGGCGGGACACAGTCGCTGCACACGAACTCGTTCGACGAGGCGTTGGCACTGCCGACCGAGGACGCGGTGCGGCTCGCCCTGCGCACGCAGCAGGTGATCGCGCACGAGACCGGGGTGGCGCGGACGATCGATCCGCTCGGCGGCAGCTACTACGTCGAGGAGCTGACCAGCCGGCTGGAGGCGGAGGCCTACGACTACTTCCAGCGGATCGACGAGCTCGGCGGGGTGGTCGCCGCCATCCGAGACAACTTCTTCCAGCGTGAGATCGCCGAGGCGTCGTTCCGCTACCAGGCCGAGGTGGAGGCGGAGGAGCGGATCGTCGTCGGCGTCAACCACTACGAGCTGGACGAGGACGAGCCGATTCCCATCCTGCGCATCGACCCGGAGCTCGAGCGCGAGCAGGTCGAGCGGGTGCAGGCGGTGCGTGCGCGCCGCGACAGCGGCTCCGTCGAGGCCGCCCTGGCCGAGCTGAAGCAGGCTGCCGCCGGCGACCGCAATCTGATGGACCCGATCCTGGCCGCCGCCAAGGCGTACGTGACCATGGGCGAGATGTGCGACGCGTTCCGCGAGGTGTGGGGGACATGGCGGGAGACCCCCGTCTTCTGACAACGGATGCGACTGGCGCTGGGGGAACCTCCGGTTCCCCCAGACCCCCTCCCGCTTCGCGGACATCGCCAAGCGATGGCAGGACACTCCTGTCTTCTAACTTCGCCCTTACCCTGAGAGTCTCAGTGGGAGACCGGTGGACCTGAAGTCACAACGCAACCAGCGGTACCTGCTCTGGGCGTCCGGGTTCGTCCTCGCCGCAGGCATCGCCGCGGTGCTGATCGTGTTCCTGCGCAACACGGGCCACTCCGAGGTCGCCCCGTTCACGAACAAGCCCGTGCAGACGGTGACGACGCCGAAGAAGGTGACGCTCGAGCCCGCCGCCCGCGTGGTTGCCGGCCGGTTCATCCTCACCGCCGTCCAGCGCAAGGACCTCGGCGAGGCCTGGAAGCTCGTCGGGCCGGGGATCCGCCAGGGGATGACCTACAAGGATTGGCTCAAGGGGATGATCCCCGTCGTTCCGTTCCTCGACGCGATCAAGCTCGCGCCGATGAAGGTCGACCTCTCCGAGAAGAACCACGCGATCCTCGAGGTGATCCTCATCCCGGTGTCGAAGAACGTGAAGCCGCAGATCTTCACGCTCGACGTGAACAAGGTCGGGACCGGGAAGGACGCCCACTGGGTCGTCAACTCGTGGGCGCCGCGTTCGGCGCCGACCATCCCGAACAACCCAAGCAGTTAGTAGCCCCGTCGGGCAGATGCCGCTGCCAGCGCGCAGACGTATCCTGAGCCGATGTGGCGGCTGAGGTCCAGCCGGTTCCGGCGCCGAGCCGGGTGGCTCGCACTCTGTCTGGCGGTCGCTGGCGGTGTCGCCTTCGTCGGGATCCACTTCTCGAACACGGGGCACGCGGAGAAGGAGGTCTTCCAGCCGGGGAAGCCGCAGCTCGTCCCGAAGACCCCGAAGGCCGTCACGTTCACTCCCGCCGACCAGCGACGGGTCCGAGCGGTGGCGGTCCACTTCATCGAGAGCGCCGTCTACCGCAAGCACGTCGCCGATTCGTTCGCCCTCACGACCAGCGAGCTGCACCAGGGGCTCTCCCTCGCCGACTGGGCGAGCGGCACGATCCCGGTCGTCCCCTACCCGGCGAACGCGGTGGACAACGTCCGCTGGCGCGTCGACTACTCCTACGCGAACGAGGTCGGTCTCAAGGTCGCCTTCTACCCGAAGGCCCGGTCGGGCGTCGATCGGCAGATCTTCGACATCACGCTCCAGAACCACGGCAAGGCCGGAGCGCCTCACTGGCTCGTCTCCTACTGGGCTCCCGAAGGTGGGGTGCAGCTCGCACACGGCGACCCGCGTGCGCCCTCGGTCGAAACAGATCCGCCCAAGCCGGCGCTCGGAGCGGTCTGGCTGTTCGTGCCGATCGGCCTGATCGTCGGCGGTCTGGTCGGCGTGATCGCGTTCGTGGCGATCCGCGGCCGGCTCCGGCATCGGCGCGCGGTGCAAGCCGCCCGGCTCTACAGATCGAGCTCGAGCCCGTCCTGAGCCCGTTCCAGCTCCGGCGGGAGATCGAGCTCCTCCGGCCGGTGGGTGATCAGCAGGCGTCTGGCGCCGGAGGCGGTGAAGGCCTCGACCGCCTCGTCGGCGGAGAGGTGACCGCGCGGCTGGCCGTCTGCGGCGGCGTCGACCAGGGTCGCCTCGCAGACGAAGAGGTCGGCGTCACGGGCGACCTCGGCAAGCGCGTCGCTCGGTGCCGAGTCCCCCGAGTACGCGAGGACCTTGTCGCCGTCCGTGACCCGGAAGGCGAAGGTCCGCAGTGTGTAGTGCGGAACCCTGATCGGCGTGATCGTCAGCCCGGCTGCGGTGTCGAACGGCTGCGCTTCCACGTATTCCTCGATCTCGAACGCGTTCCAGAACATCGTCGGCGTCCCCATGCGCTCGCCGAACGTCCGCAGGAGGTCGCTCCCCTCGGGGGGAAGCCAGAGCTGGGGCTTGGCGGCTTCCCGGCCGAGGCCGAACATGCTGCCCCACACCCAGGGGACGAGGTCGCCCCAGTGGTCGAGGTGCCAGTGGGAGATCACGATCGAGTCGATCCGCGGCCAGCCCTCCCGCAGCCGCAGCCTCGCCAGCACGCCGGGGCCGCAGTCGAGCAGCAGCCTGCCGGAGCCCTCCACGAGGTAGGCGGATTGTGCCCCCCCAGGGTTCGGCCACGCCGGTGAGCAGCCCACGACGGTCAGTTTCATTCTCGGTCTCCTGAGCCGGGGCCGACAACGGAGGTGCCGCCTGCGGCGCGCAGCAGCGTACCTGCACTACGGGTGAGCGGCGCGGGAAGTACATCCCGGCGGCGGCGACCGCCCGGCGGGAGAAGAGGGGCCATCGCCGTATACTGCCGCCCTGATGGGGCAGCGGATTCGCGTGGTGATCGCCAAGGCCGGCCTCGACGGACACGACCGGGGCGCCAAGATCATCGCCAGGGCACTCCGCGACGCGGGTATGGAGGTGATCTACACCGGCCTCCACCAGACACCCGAGCAGATCGTCGAGACCGCGATCCAGGAGGACGCGGACGCGGTCGGCATCTCGATCCTCTCGGGCGCGCACATGACGCTCGTCCCGCGCATCCTCGACGGGCTGCGCGAGAACGGCGCCGAGGACGTGCTGGTCGTACTGGGCGGCACGATTCCGGCCGAGGACGCCGAGGAACTGAAGAAGCAGGGAGTCGCGGCCGTCTTCACGCCCGGGGCTCCCACGAGCGAGATCGTCGAGTTCTTGCGGTCGAAGGTCCCCGCGTGAGCGGGGACGTGGAGGGGGCAGGGGGGAACCGGGAGGTTCCCCCTGAGAACGGCGGCGTAGCCGCGCAGCGGGAAGGGGGCTCGTGGGGGAAACAGGGTTTCCCCCACGCGAGCGAGCCAGAGGCGAGCGAGGTCACCGCATAGCGGTTCAGGTCGAGCAGCGCGACGACGGCGTTGCCGTCGTCACCATCGACAGGCCCGACGCGCTCAACGCGCTGAACGGCGAGACGCTCACGGAGCTGCGCGACCGGCTCCGGCAGCTCGCGACCGACTCCGACGTGCACGTGGTCGTGCTGACGGGCGCGGGCGACAAGGCGTTCGCCGCAGGGGCCGACATCAAGGAGATGGTGCACATGGGCGTGCTCGAGAGCCACGCCTGGGGGGCCCTCGGCCACGAGTGCGGCCGTCTGCTCGAGTCGATGCCGAAGCCGACCATCGCCGCGGTCAACGGCTTCGCTGTGGGCGGCGGGTGCGAGCTCGCCCTCGCCTGCGACATCCGTTACGCCTCGGAGAACGCCAAGTTCGGCCAGCCCGAGATCAACCTGGGGGTGATCCCCGGCTGGGGCGGCACCCAGCGGCTCGCGCGGGCGATCGGCGCCGGGCTGGCCAAGGATCTGATTCTCACCGGACGCACGATCGACGCCGCCGAGGCGCTCCGCATCGGTCTCGTCAGTGCCGTCCATCCACTCGAGCAGCTGCTCGAGCGCTCGCTCGAGACCGCGGCGGCGCTCGCGAAGAAGAGCACGGTCGCGCTCTCGGCAGCGAAGGACGCCGTCAACCGGGCCTTGCAGGGCGACCTGGGCGCGGGCCTCTCGTACGAGGCCATCCTCTTCTCGGCGCTGTTCGCCACCGAGGACCAGAAGGAAGGGATGATGGCCTTCTCCGAGAAGCGCGAGCCGGGCTTCAGGGGCCGCTAGCATCGGCCCGATGGCCGACACCGAGCTGCAGGCGGCGGTTCGCGAGAAGATCGAGACCGCGCCGATCGAGCGCGAGCCCTTCCCGCACCTCGTCGTCGAGGACTTCCTCCCGGCGGAGTTCTTCGATCAGCTGGCGGAGACGATGCCGCCGGTGGCCGATTTCCAGCCCGACGACGACATCAAGTCGAATCTCCGGATCGAGGACCGGAACAAGTACTTCGCCCGGGCGGGCGAGGAGTTCCGCGCTGTCTGGGGGCGGCTGCGCGACGAGGTGATCCAGGAGGTCGTCGCGCCGGTGCTGACTCGTCGGCTCGAGGACGACATCCGGGCGAAGTACGCCGAGCTCTTCACGCTCGAGCTCGCCGACGACGTGATGACCGGCGGGCTGGTCTCCAACCCGGGCCGGATCATGGCCCGCAAGCCGGGATACAACCTGCGCCCCCACAGCGACTCTGCCCACTTCGCCGTCACCTGCCTCCTCTACTTCACCTCCGCCGGTGAGGTGAACTCCGGGGCGCTGTGCCTCTACCGGCCCGAACGTGAGCCCGAGCTCCTGCACACGGGTACGTACTACGCCGAGCGCGAGGAGGGGATCGGGGTCGAGTTGGCGGAGTCGATCCCGATCAGCGGGAACCTCTTCGTCGCGTTCCTGAACACGCCGATCTCGCTCCACGGCGTCCGGATCAAGGAGGGCGAGGCGGCGACCGGCGACCGGCTCGCGTACCAGGTGCACATCCTCCCGCGGGAGGATCCGCGCCGGAGCCTCGACGAGAATCTCGAGAAGCTCGAGCCCGGCGTTCCGCGCTCGCGCTGGGACAGCTACCTCGCGCGGCGAGCGGAGAAGCTCCGCCGCAAGTAGCCCATTACGCCGGCGTGAGCACCACGCGGGCGGCCGAGAAGGCGCCGTCGCGGGCAGCCTGCGTTTGAAGCGTCGTCCTGGCCGGCAACGTCAGGATGATCGCCGGCTTGCCGACCAGCGTCCCCGTCCGGTCGGCGACACTGCGGGAGGGCGTGGCCGGCACGTCCACCAGGGCCGTCGACGTCAACGTCAGCATCATCGGCTTCCGCAGCCCGAGCAGCTTGAGGCGCGACGGGAAGACGGTCGCCGTCTGCACCTTCATCGTCAGCTGCGTGTCGTTCGCGGCGACGATCGTGCCCTTCAGCGACAGCGTGACGGCGCTCCCCGGCGGCGCCGTGAACAGGATCCGGGTCGCCCTGTTCAGGTAGGGGAAGGGGTTGGTGGCCCCGCCGTCGTGTGGGTGGACCTCGAAGTGGAGGTGCGGCGTCCCGTCGGCGTCGCCCGAGTCGCCGACGAAGCCGATCGCCTGACCGGCGGTCACCCTGGCGCCGTCCTTGAGGCCGGGCCAGTACGACCCGCCCGCGGCGCACTTGCCGCGGTTGTCGTTCGCCATCGTGACGTCGTTGTTCAGGTGGACGTACAGGTAGGTCGTGCCGCTCGCGCCGTAGAGGTACAGCATGCAGCCGGCGCGGGACGAGGTCGTCCATAACTTGATCTTGCCGTCTTCGACCGCGACCACGGGCGAGCGCTTGGGCGCCAGGATGTCGTTGCCCTCGTGGCGGCCCTGCGGCCGCGGGTCGCCGAAGTCGTTCGTGTACCGGTAGGGCCCGACCACCGGGAAGATCAGCTGGCTCGGGACGCCGCCCGCGCGAGGCGACGCGGCCGCAGGCCCGGCGAGAAGGGCAGCGGCCAGGATCACGAGGACCCCACGGAGTGTGCTCCGGCGATCGCGCATCGACTCGGACCGACCTCGAAGGGTCGGAGGGTACCAGGGCATCCGGCCCGCAGGTGCCCCCGCGGCCTCCCGCTCCGATTCGGTAATAGTCTGGCCCGGTGAAGATCGCGGTCTGTGTGAAGGAGGTCCCCGAGGCCGGTGCTGCTCGTCGCATCGATCCTCAGACGATGCGGCTCGACCGTTCCGGCGAGGCGGCGCTCAACGCCTTCGACGTCAACGCGGTCGAGGAGGCGTTGCGCGTCAAGGACTCGCAGGGGGAGGCGGAGGTGGTGGTCGTCTCGCTCGGCCCCGCCCGGGCGCTCGACTCGCTGCGTAAGGCGCTCGCGATGGGCGCAGACCGGGCGATCCTCGTCGCCGACGACGGCGCGGCGGGCTCGGACCTCGTCGCCACGAGCCGCGCGCTCGCGAAGGGGCTCGAGCGCGAGCAGGCCGACCTCGTCCTCTTCGGCCAGCAGTCGTCCGATTCCGACGGCGCCGTCCTGTGGGCGGCGGTCGCCGACCGGCTCCGGCTGCCGCTGATCTCGCAGGCGGCCGAGCTGGCGGTCGCCGAGGGGAAGGCGGTGGTGAAGCGCCAGACGGAGTTCGGCTACGATCGGATCGAGGCGCCGCTCCCGGCCGTCGTCGCCGTCTCGGACGCGATCAACGAGCCCCGGTATCCGTCGCTGAAGGGGATCATGGGCGCGAAGTCGAAGCCGCAGGAGACGGTCGCTCTCGGCGACCTCGGCCTCTCCGCGAGCGACGTGGGCGACGAAGGGTCGCGAACGGAGGTACTCGCGCTCGGCGACCCTCCGGCGAGGGGCGAGAGCCGAAAGATCGAGGACGACGGCACGGGCGCGCAGCAGATCCTCGACTTCCTCGTGGAGAGGAAGCTGATCTAGATGCCGATACTCGTCTTCCTCGAGCACCACGAGGGCGAGCTCCAGAAGGGACCGCTCGGCGTGCTGGCCAGGGCCGCCTCGCTGGGCGACGGCGAGGTCGCGGGCGCGATCGTCGGCACCGGCGCAGCGGGCCTCGCAGAGGAGGCCGGCCGTCACGGCGCGGCCAAGGTCTGGGTGGCCGAGGATCCGGCGCTCGAGGCGCCGCTGCCGCAGCCGCGGGTGGACGTCCTGGCGAAGGTGGTCGAGGCCGGCGGCTACGACACCGTGCTGTTCGCCGCGTCCGTGCTCGCCTCCGACGTCGCCGCCGGGCTGGCCGCGCGGCTCGACGCCGGCCTGAACTGGGACCTGGTCGACCTCGCCCTGGAGGACGGCCGCCTCGTCGGGAAGCGCCCCGCGCTCGGCGACACGATCGTCGCCGACGTCGGCTGGAAGGGGGCCCCTGCGATCGGGATCGTCAGGGCCGGGACGTTCGAGCCCGCCGAGAGCGGCGGGGAGGCGGAGGTCATGCAGGCCCCGGTGGAGCTCGAGGACTTCTCGACGAGGGCGACGATGCTCGAGCAGGCGCACGAGGAGCAGGCCGGGCCGTCGATCGAGGATGCGGATGTGATCGTCGCCGGCGGACGTGGGCTCGGCGGGCCGGAGAACTTCTCGCTCGTCGAGGACCTGGCCAAGGTGCTCGGCGGCGCGGTCGCGGCGACCCGCGCGGTCGTCGATGCCGGCTGGTATCCGTACGCCGCCCAGGTCGGCCAGACCGGCAAGAACGTCTCGCCGAAGCTGTATGTCGCCTGCGGCATCTCCGGCGCGATCCAGCACAAGGTCGGAATGCAGGGCTCGAACGTGATCGTCGCGATCAACAAGGACGCCAACGCGCCGATCTTCGAGTTCAGCGACCTCGGCATCGTGGGCGACCTGCACCAGGTCCTGCCGACGCTGACCGAGCTCGTCCGGACGAGGAAGGGGGGCCAGTGACACCGCCGGCGATCCATGCCGGCTTCTGGCCCGCTATCACGCGGCGCGCTGCGGCGTCCTCAGTCGCGCCCATAGCTGATTTCGATATGGGTGCTCCCTACATCCTTGCATCGCTTGGTGCCAGCGACCCAGAAGCTCCGCGGCATCACCGGAGGCGTCACTAGTGGGATCGGTCCCCGCGAGGTTCCCACCGCCCTGGCGGGTCGAGGAGGCACTCGGCCGGCCGAGCGACGCCGATCCGATCGAGGTCGGGATCCTGATCGTCGGCGCCGGGCCGGCCGGGCTCGCCTGCGCGATCCGGCTGGGACAGCTGCTCGAGCAGGACCCGGAGAGGGCGAAGCGCCTCGGCGAGGTGCCGGTGGCAGTGGTCGAGAAGGGCAAGCAGCCGGGGTCGCACCTGCTCTCGGGCGCGGTCCTCAACCCGCGCGGGCTGCGGCGGCTCTTCAACGGCAGCAAGCGCTTCGACGACATGCCGCACTACGACGAGGTCGCGCACGAGTCGGTCTACTTCCTCAGCGACAAGCGTGCGTACCGGATCCCGGCTCCGCCGCCGATGCGGAACCACGGGAACTACATCGTCTCGCTTTCCCAGCTCGGGCGCTTCCTCGCCGGCGAGGCAGAGGCGACCGGAGCCACGATCCTCGCCGAGACGCCCGCGACGAAGCTGCTCATCGCCGACGGGCGCGTGCGCGGTGTGCGCACGGCCGACCGCGGCCGCGGCCGGAACGGCGAGGAGCTCGGCAACTTCGAGCCCGGCTCGGACCTGCTCGCCCGCGTCACCGTCCTGGCGGAGGGCACGCAGGGACATCTGACCGGCGCGGCGATCGAGCGCTTCGGCCTCCAGGGCGCGAGCCCGCAGGTCTGGGCGCTCGGCGTCAAGGAGGTCTGGAAGGTCGAGAAGCCGCTCGACCGCATCGTCCACACGATGGGCTGGCCGCTGCGCTCGGGCAAGAAGCACCGCGAGTTCGGCGGCTCGTTCGTCTACCCGATGGGCGAGGAAATGGTCACGCTCGGCATGGTCGTCGGCCTGGACTACCGAGACGCCGAGCTGTCCGTCCACGACGTGCTCCAGCAGCTGAAGACGCACCCGAAGATCCGCAGGATCGTCGACGGCGGCGAGCGGCTGGAGTGGGGGGCGAAGACGATCCCGGAGGGCGGGTTCCTGTCGTTGCCGAAGCGTCTGCACGCGCCGGGCCTGCTGCTGTGCGGCGACGGGGTGGGGATGGTCAACGTGCCCGCGCTGAAGGGGATCCACTACGCGCTGGAGTCGGGACGGCTGGCAGCCGAGGCCGCATACGGCGCGCTGCGGAAGGGCGAGTCGATCGGCCGCCGCGGCGCGCTCCAGGGCTACGACGACTCGCTGCGGGACAGCTACATCTGGAAGGACCTGAAGAAGGTTCGCAACGTCCGGCCCGCGTTCTCGCGCGGCTTCTGGCTCGGCAGCGCGCTCGCCGGCGGCGCGATCACCTCGTTCGGCAAGCTCCCGCCGAAGGACGAGGTGCTCGAGCTCGACGCCGAGCAGGAGCTGATCACGACCGACCGCGCCGCGTCGTACCCCAAGCCGGACGGGAAGCTGACCTTCGACAAGCTGTCGTCCGTCTTCGCGTCCGGGAACAAGACGCGCGACGACCAGCCGAGCCACATCCGAATCGAGACGCGCGTCCCGCGCGACGTCGCCGAGATGTGGGCGCGCCTCTGCCCGGCGCACGTGTACGAGGTGGGTAAGGAGGACGCTGGCAAGGTGGACGTGCAGGTGACGCCCTCGAACTGCGTCCAGTGTGGCGCGATCACGGCGAAGGGCGGGCGGCTCACCCCGCCCGAGGGCGGCTCCGGGCCCGAGTACACCCGCACGTAACGGCCCCTCCGCTTTACGGCGGCTTTACGCCGGAGAGACCGGCGCTTGACCGGCCGCGACGAGGCTGGTGTGCAACCGCGTCGGGGCAGGGACGAGCCCGCCCGACCTTTTCAATGCTCCAGGAGGTCTTCGAATGCGCATGAAACTCGTTCTCGCGGCCGCGACGGCGGCGCTGGCGGCCGTCGGTGCCGCTTCCGCCGGCGCCGCCGGCGGCGGGATCGCCTACTCCTTCCTCGGAAAGCTGTCCGCGGCTCCGTCGGGAGGACACATCTCGATCGCGGTCGAGGGCGGCAACCGGCCGGCCCTGCGCGCCATGCTCGGATCGTCCGTCGCCCAGACGTTCGCCTACGGGGACAAGACCGAGTTCCTGCGCTGGACGAACGGCGTGCCGAAGGTCGTCCAGGCCGGCGACCTGCAGGCGGGCGACTACGTCCGTGTCAACCTCCGCGCTCCGCGCGGCAACTCGCTCGAGACCCTCGAGACCACGGCCGCCGGCCTGATCGGCGATCACGGGACCGAGCTGACGCGGCCCGACCAGCCGGACTACCTGTTCCGCGGAACCGTGGCCGCGGTCGGCTCGTCCACGGTGTCGGTCGACGTGCGCGGCGGCAACCGGCGCGCGCTCCGGCTCCTGCTGGGGAGCTCGCGGACCCAGACGTTCGCCGTCGGCGGCTCGACCATCTACCTGCTCTGGGCGGCGAAGGTGCCGACCGTGATCGATCGCTCCGACCTGAAGGTCGGCGACAAGGTCGTGATCCACGTCCGCGCGAAGGCCGGCTCCACCCTCGGCCAGGTCACGGCGACGCCGGCGGCGAAGGTCGCCGAGCACGAGCCGGCATAGGCAGTCTCCAATCCGGCGACGTTTTACCCGTTCCTTACGCCACGATCCGGGATCCTGGCGATCATGTGAGCATGTCGCGACGCCGCTTCTCCCTGCTCGTGTGCGCACTCATCGCCGTCAACGCCTTCTTCTGGCTCGCCCAGGGGTCGTTCGCGCTGCCGCGGGCGATGATCGACCGCTTCTTCGGGCCGCGGATGATCCGTGCCGAGGTGATCCTCCAGGCGCCGGGCGGGGGCGTGAACGACTTCCGGCTCGACCGGGGCGTGATCACGGCCGTGACGCCCCGCTCCATCGACCTGCGCGAGCGCGACGGCAGCACCGTCACCATCCCGGTCGCGCGCCGGGCACGAGTGGCCGGCTCGCCGTCGGTCGCGACCGTCGTGCAGCTGCGGCCGGGCATGCGCGTCCTCGTGGTGCACAAGGCGAACGCCCGCGCGAACCTGATCCAGGTCGAAGCCGGCGGGTAGGACCGTGGGGGGGAAGGCGACCGGCAGCGTGCTCATGCTCGTCGAGGACGACGACGCGATCGGGCGCCTCGTCAAGCAGTACCTGGAACAGCAGGCGGGCTGGCGCGTCCTCTGGCTCCGCACGGGCGAGGAGGCGGTCGCTGAGCTTCGCCGTCACCCGGTGCGGCTGATCGTGCTCGATGTCGGCCTGCCCGGCATCGACGGCTTCGAGGTCTGCCGTCGGGTCCGCGGCCAGTCCAACGTGCCGATCGTGATGCTGACCGCCCGCGACGAGGAGCCGGACCGCGTGGTCGGCTTCGAGCTCGGCGCCGACGACTATGTCCCGAAGCCGTTCTCGCCCCGCGAGCTGGAGGCGCGCATCCGGGCGATTCTCCGCCGGGCTGAGCCGGCGGCGTCCCAGGACGCTGTGCTCTCTGCCGGCGAGATCGTGCTCCGGCGCGACTCGCACGACGTCACGGTCGACGGCGAGGCCGTACAGTTGACGGCGAAGGAGTTCGACCTGCTCACCTGCTTCCTCGAGCACCAGGGCATCGTGCTCTCGCGGGAGCGCCTGCTCGACAACGTCTGGGGGATGTCCTACCCCGGCGGCACGCGGACGGTCGACATGCACGTCGCCCAGTTGCGTCGCAAGCTCGGCGACGCGGAGGCGATCCACACCGTCCGCGGAGCCGGGTACAAGCTCGTGCACGCTCGCCGAGGTTGATCAATGAGCCTGCTCCACAGTCTCCGCGCACGGCTCTTCGCCGCGATCGGCCTGATCGTGGCGTTGTCGGTCGCGGTCACGCTCGTCCTCGGCGTCGTCCTGACGCGGCGGGCCGTGCAGGAGGCGACCCTGAAGGACCTCGCCCACCAGGCGGCCCTGATCGTCGGCGAGGAGCGCAATGCGCTCTCGCCGCTGACCCACCTGCCGCAGCTGCGTCCGTACCTGGCGCGGCAGCACGAGCGCTACCTGCTCGACACCTCCGTGCTGTCCTCCGGCGCGCGGCGAAAGCTCGCGCTCGGCCGCCCGGTCACCGGCGGCGTGAAAGTCGACGGCACCGACTACTACTACGCGGCCGAGCCGGTCGGGAAGCGCGCCTTCATCCTGCTCCGGCCGAAGAGCTCGACGAACCCGCGGTGGACGCCCTTCGTCGAGGCGATCGTCATCGCCGCTCTCGTCGGCGGGGTGCTGGCCGCCGCCGCCGCCTTCTTCCTCGCCCGGCGGATCGTCCGGCCGGTCGCCCGCGTGGCTGCAGCGAGCCGGAGCCTGGCGGCGGGCCGTCGCCCGGAGCCGGTACCGGTGGAGGGGGCGGCGGAGCTGGAGACCCTCGCGGTCGCCTTCAACGACCTCGCCGAGCAGCTCGCCCGGGCGCGCGAGGCCGAGCGCTCGTTCCTGCTCTCGGTCAGCCACGAGCTGAAGACGCCGCTGACCGCGATCTCGGGGTACGCCGAAGCGCTGCGCGAAGGCGTGGTCACGCCGGATGACGCGGCCGAGACGATCGCCGCGGAGGCCGAGCGGCTCGGTCGGCTGGTCGGCGACCTGCTCGATCTCGCGCGGATGAACCGCACCGACTTCGCCGTCCACCCGACGGAGGTCGACCTCAGGGAGATCGCCGGTGACGCCGTGCGGCGGTACGAGCAGCAGGCGGCTGCCTTCGGCGTCTCGCTCGCGGCGATCTCGGACGGCCCGGCGCCCGCTGTCGCCGACGCCGACCGGGTACTCCAGGTCGTCTCGAACCTCGTCGAGAACGCGTTGCGCCTCACTCCTCCCGGCGGCGAGGTCCGGGTGGTCAGCGAGCCGGGAAGCCTGCGCGTCGAGGACACCGGCCCGGGCCTTGCGCGCGACGACCGCGACCACGCATTCGAGCGCTTCTACCTGCACTCCCGGTACGGACGGGAGCGCCCGGTCGGCACCGGCCTCGGCCTCGCGATCGTCAAGGAGCTGACGCAGGCGATGGGGGGCACCGTGGAGGTGGCGAGCGAGCCCGGCCGGTTGACCGTGTTCAGCGTCCGGCTTCCGGTCAGTGCCGTGTCGGCCGAGCCCGCGCATGTCTGAACGCCGCTTTCGCGGGGCCGGAGCCGTCGCGGTCGTCCTCGTCCTCGGCGCCGCGGGCGTGTGGGCCGGCTCGACGCTCGCGACCGCCCCGGCGAAACCGAAGCCGAAGGTCAAGCCGACGGTGGCGGTGCGCGTCGTCGCGCGCGACTTCTCGTACGTCCTCTCGCGGACGGCGGTCCCGGTCGGCCGTGTCCGGTTCACGGTGGTGAACCGCGGTGCCGTTGCCCACGACTTCGCGATCGGCACCCGGAGGACGCGGCTGCTCCAACCCGGCCGGTCGGCGGTGCTCCTGATCACCTTCCCCCGCGGCGGCAGGTTTGCCTTCCGCTGCACCGTCCCGGGCCATGCGGCGCTCGGGATGCGCGGCACGCTGGTGGTCGGGAAGGCGCTGCGGCCGACGCCGACGACCACGAAGCCGCCGACCACGACGGCGCCGCCGCCGTCGACGAGCACACCCGTCCGGCTGCAGCTGACCAAGATCGGCGACTTCGCGCGCCCGGTGTTCGTGACCTCGCCGCCGGGCGACCCGAACCATCTGTTCGTGGCCGAGCAGCGAGGCACGGTGCAGCAGGTGGTCGACGGCCAGGTCCAGCCGACGCCGTTCCTCGACGTCACCGACCACGTGCTCGAGGTCAGCGAGCGCGGGTTCCTGGGGCTCGCCTTCGCGCCCGACTACGCGACCAGCGGCCGCGTCTACGTCGACTACACCGACCGGACGGGCAACGGGAACGTGAACGTGGTCGAGTTCCTGCGCTCGGAGCGGTTCCCCGACCAGGTCGATCCGTACTCGGCGAGGCAGATTCTCGAGATCGACAAGCCGTGGGAGAACCACAACGCGGGGATGCTCCAGTTCGGCCCCGACGGGTACCTCTACGTCGCCGTCGGGGACGGCGACTCGGGGGTGATCAACCCGCCGGGCGCGTTCGCCCAGACGCTCGACGACCTGCTCGGAAACATCCTCCGCATCGACCCTCTGCACCCGTCCGGACAGCTCCCCTACTCGATTCCGGCGTCGAATCCCTTCGTCGGGCGCACTGGCGCGCGCGCTGAGGTCTGGGACTACGGCCTGCGCAACCCGTGGCGGTTCTCGATCGACCCGCTGACCGGCGATCTCTTCGTCGGCGATGCCGGGGAAGGGGAGCGCGAGGAGATCGACTACGTCGCCGCAAACAAGGGGGGCCAGAACTTCGGTTGGCCCTGTTTCGAGGGAACGGTGGCCGGTTCGACCAGCCAGACGTGCGCCGACCCGGTCGGGCCGATCTACGACTACGACCACGGAGGCGGCCGTTGCGCGGTGATCGGCGGTGTCGTCGTCCGCGACCCGCGCCTGCCGACCCTGGCCGGCCGCTACCTCTTCGGCGACTACTGCGACGGCAAGCTGCACAGCATGCTGGTCGACGGGGGAAAGGCGACGGACGTCACCGACCTCGGCCTCACCGTCCCGACCCTCGACTCCTTCGGCGTCGACGGCCTCGGCCGCGTCTTCGTGACCGCCACCGACGGCGGCGTGTACCGTCTCGATCCTGCCTGAGCCCAGCCTCGACGACGTCTTCCGCGCCCGCGAGCGCACGGCCGGGCGCCTGGTGCGTACGCCGATGCTGACGTCGCGCACGCTGTCGGAGCGGACGGGCGCCCGCGTCCACCTGAAGGCCGAGCTCTTCCAGCGCACCGGCTCGTTCAAGCCGCGCGGTGTGGTGGCGAAGATCGAGTCGCTCACGGCGGAGGAGCGGCGCCGGGGGGTGGTCACCTGGTCGGCGGGGAACGCGGCGCAGGCAGTGGCCTGGGCCGCGGCCGCCGCGGGCGTCGACTGCCGCGTCTTCATGTGGCGTACGGCCAGCCCGCTGAAGGTGGCCGCGACGCGCGGCTACGGCGCCGAGGTCGACCTCGAGGCCGAGAACGCCGCGGAGTCGCATGAGCGCCTGCTCGCGCACGTCGAGCGGACGGGCGCCGTTTTCGTCCACCCGTTCGACGACCCCGTCCTGCACGCGGGGCACGGTTCGGTCGGACTGGAGGTGCTCGAAGACGTGCCCGAGGCCGCCGTCGTCGTCGTCCCGATCGCCGGAGGCGGCCTGATCACGGGCGTCGCCACTGCGGTCAAGGGCCTCCGACCGGGCACCCGCGTGATCGGAGTCGAGCCCGACGGCGCGGCCACGATGACCGCTGCGCTGGCGGCAGGAGCCGTCATGCCGATAGCGCCGGAGACCATCGCCGACGGGCTGGCCGCGCCCTTCGTCGGCGAGGGCACGCTGGCCGTCTGTCGCGAGCTCGTCGACGAGGTCGTGCTCGTGAGCGACGCCGAGATCGAGGAGGCGTTCCGGCTCCTCTACACCCGTGCCAAGCTCGCCTGCGAGCCCGCCGGCGCGGCCACGACGGCGGCGCTTCTGTCCGGGAAAGTCGTGCTCGAGCCGGACGATCAGGTGGTCGCCGTCGTCTCGGGTGGCAACGTGGCGCCCGAAACTGCCTCTGCTATCCTGGCTGCGCGATGAAGGCCGACATCCATCCGGAATACGTGCTCGCGACCGTGCATTGCGCGTGCGGGAACGAGTTCCAGACACGCTCGACGAAGCCCGAGCTCCATGTCGAGATCTGCTCGGCCTGCCATCCCTTCTACACCGGCAAGCAGAAGCTGATGGACACCGGTGGCCGCGTCGAGCGCTTCCAGCGCAAGCTGGAAAAGGCCGCCGCCTCGAAGCGAAGCTAGCGGCATGAGCACTGCGATCGGCGGCCAGGCCGTCCTCGAGGGCGTGATGATGCGCTCGCCGTCGAGTTGGGCGGTCGCGGTCCGCAAGCCCGACGGGAAGATCGCGCAGGTCGTGAACGAGATCGCCTCGCCGATGGCGAAGCGGCGCATCTGGCGGCTGCCCGTGATCCGCGGCGTGATCGCGCTCGGCGAGTCGCTGGCAATCGGCTTCCGCGCCCTCGCGATCAGCGCGAACTACGCGGCCCAGGAGGAGACCAAGGAGGGCGAGGAGGAGCAGGAGGTCCCCACCGAGCTGTCGCGGGGGCAGATGATCTTCGCCTTCGCGATCGCGATCGGCTTCGCGGTGATGCTGTTCAAGGTGACACCGGCCCTGATCACCAACTGGCTGCCCGTGCACGGCACCAGCGGCTTCGTGGTCGTCGAGGGCGCGATCAGGGTGGCACTGTTCGTCGGCTACCTCGCGTTGATCTCACTGCTCCCGGACCTGCGGCGGGTTTTCCAGTACCACGCAGCCGAGCACAAGGCGATCAACTGCTACGAGGCGGGCGACGAGCTGACGCCGGAGAACGTCCAGCGGCACAGCCTGATCCACGTCCGCTGCGGGACCGCCTTCCTGCTCTGGGTGATGGTGATCGCGATTTTCGTCTTCGCCTTCTTCGGGCACCCTGTCTGGTACTGGCTGATCGGCACGCGGATCCTGCTGCTGCCCGTGATCGCCGGTCTCGCCTACGAGCTGATCCGCTTCGCCGGCAAGCACGCCGACAACAAGGTCGTGCGCTGGCTGCTCGCCCCCGGCCTCTGGCTCCAGCGTCTGACCACGCGACAGCCGAGCCTCGACCAGCTCGAGGTGTCGATCCGGGCACTCCAGCAGGTGCTGGACCGCGAGCGCGCCGCCGCCCCAGGCGCGCAGCGGGTCGAAGTCATGGCGTAGGCCGACGACGCGACGCACCAAGAGCCTCGGCCGCCGGCCGACCGACGTGGGGCGCGTCCCGCGGGCGCCCGGGGCCGGTGGCCAGCTCCGACCTCGATAGAGTCAACGCCCCAGTCCCGAGACGAGGAGGAGCGATGGCGGTCGACCGGCATGCAGAGGTGACGTGGAACGGCGGCCTGATGGACGGGTCGGGCCGGATCGACTCGACCGGCAGCGGCGCGGTCTCCGGGCTCGAAGTGACCTGGGCGTCGCGGTCCGAGCCGGACGAGTCCGGTCGGACGAGCCCCGAGGAGCTGATCGCCGCCGCGCATGCCACCTGCTTCTCGATGGCGCTCTCGTTCGGGCTCGCCAACGCCGGCACCCCGCCGAAAGAGCTGCGGACGTCGGCGACGGTGAGCTTCCAGCCGGGTGAAGGGATCACGAAGATCGCCCTTTCCGTAGAGGGCAGCGTCCCCGGTCTCGACCAGGACGGCTTCCAGGCGGCGGCCGAGGGTGCGAAGGCGAACTGCCCGGTCTCGAAGGCGCTGGCCGGCGTCCCCGAGATCACCCTCGACGCGAAGCTCGCGTAGTTCGCTCGAGAGTCGCTTCGGAGGGTCGCCGGAGCCGGGCTTTGCCCGGCGGGAGGCACGCTATGGAGAGGCAACGGTTGACTCGCGGGAGAAAGACCGGCCCCGCTCCGGCGGGAGTCGTCGCAGCGCCGGCAAGGAGGGGCCCACGGGGGAACCAGGAGTTCCCCCGTGCTACTCAGTAGATTGCGGTCCCGCTCTCGGGGTCGAAGAAGTGCAGACGGCTGATGTCGACTGCGAGGTCGAGCCGGGCGCCCTCACGCGCCTGCGTGCCTCGCTCCAGCCGGGCGATGAACGGGATCCCGCCGCGCATGCGCTCGCGGACGACGCCGGCGACGTCCTCCTCCTCCATCGCCTCGAGGACCTCCTCGGACTCGACGGGATCGGCGTCGAGGCGGAAGTGCGCGTACACCTCGGCGCCCATGTCCTCGCGGATGTCGATCTGTACGGAGAGGACATTGGGACTGCGGAACCGAGCCAGTGACGCGTCATCGATGTCCTCCGGCCGGATCCCGACGACGACTCGCTTCCCGGCGTAGCCCCTGAGCCCCGGCCGGGCGGCGACGATGGGATCCGGCACAGTCAGCCTGCCCGAGCGGAAGCGCGCCTCCGTCCGCCCGTTCTCCGTTGCGAGCTCCGCCTGCACCAGGTTCATCGCCGGCGAACCGATGAACTCGGCGACGAAGAGGTTGGCGGGACGGACGTAGAGCTCCTGCGGCGACGCAGCTTGCTGGAGGATCCCGCCGCGCAGGACGCAGACCCGGTCGCCCATCGTCATCGCCTCGACCTGGTCGTGTGTGACGTAGATCGTCGTCACGCGCAGGTCGCGCTGGATGCGTTGGATCTCGGCCCGCATCTCGACCCGGAGCTTGGCGTCGAGGTTCGAGAGCGGCTCGTCCATCAGGAACGCCTGCGGCTCGCGAACGATCGCGCGGCCCATCGCGACGCGCTGCCGCTGCCCGCCCGAAAGCGTCCGCGGCTTCTTCTTCAGCACCTCGGAGAGCCCGAGTGTCCGGGCCGCGCTCTTCACGCGACGCTCGATCTCCGTCTTGTCGACCCCGCGCATCTTCAGCGCGAAGGCCATGTTGTCGTATGCGTTCATGTGGGGGTAGAGCGCGTAGTTCTGGAAGACCATCGCAACGTCGCGGTCCTTGGGCGGCAGCGTGTTGACGATCTCGTTACCGATCCGGACGGTCCCGCCGGTGATCGGCTCGAGGCCGGCGATCATCCGCAGAGCTGTCGTCTTGCCGCAACCGGACGGCCCGACAAAGACGACGAACTCGCCGTTGGCGATCGACAGGTCGAACTCCGAGACCGCTCTTGTCCCGTCGCCGTAGACCTTCGTCAGCTTGTCGAGTGCGATCTCCGCCACGCCGCCCCGTTCGATTCGGAATCTAGCGCTTTGCCGCTCGCACGCACACCTTGCGTTCACCAATTCTTTGCTCGTAGGATCTCGATGTGGCAACTGCGGCGGGGGGTGTGGCGCAGGCCAGGAGGCGGCGCCGACACCTGCTGGAGGAACAGCGGGTCCTCGGCCCGCTCCTGATCTCGCCCGCCGTTCTCTTCGTGGTCGTCGTGGTCGGCGTCCCGCTCGGCTGGGCGATCTACCTGAGCATGACGAACGCGATCGGCGGCTCGCTGTCCGGGAAGTTCGTCGGCTTCGACAACTTCAAGGCGGCCTGGCACGACCAGAATTTCCGGAACGCGCTCGAGAACACGCTGATCATCACGTTTACCGTGCAGGCGATCGTGGTCGTCTCGGCGGCGGTGCTCTCGAATGCGCTGGTCCGCGACTTCCGCGGGAAGTGGTTCGTCCGCCTGCTGATCGTGCTGCCGTGGGCGGCGCCCGTCTCGCTCGTGACGATCGGCTGGCTCTGGATCTTCGACTCGCTGTTCAGCATCGTCAACTGGACGCTGAAGGAGATGCACCTGCTCGGCGTCGTCTGCGGTGCTTTCGGCATCGGCAACTGCGGCCCGAACAACCCGCCCCAGTGGCTGGGGAACGACAAGCTCGCGATGTTCGCGATCATCGTCGTCCAGGCGTGGCGGATCCTGCCGTTCGCGGTGATCATCTTCATCGCCGGCCGGTCGTCGATCCCGACCGAGGTCGAAGACGCCACCAGGATCGACGGCGCGTCGGCGCTGAAGAAGCTCTGGTACGTCGACCTGCCGCTGCAGCTGCCGATCGCGCTCGTCGCGGTGCTGTTCGGGATCGTCTTCACCGCCGCCGACTTCGCCGTTGTCTTCATCCTCACCCACGGCGGCCCGTTCAACTCGACCCAGGTCCTGACCACCTGGGCCTACACGGTCGGGATCGAGTCCGGCTCGCTCGGCGAGGGCGCGGCGATCTCGCTCTTCCTCTTCCCGCTGCTGATCGCGGTCACCATCCTGATGCTCTTCTTCGCCAAGCGGGCGCAGGTGTCCTAGTGGGGTGGCTCGCCGAGAGCTGGCGCAGGTCGAGCGTGTGGGTGGTGGTCGGCCCGTTCGCGATCGTGCTGGCGTTCCCGTTCTACTGGGCGCTGACGACGATGTTCAAGCGAGACCTCGATCTCTACAACACGCAGAGCGTCCCGTACACCTACAACGACGGCGCGGGTCACGCGCACTGGGACTTCTGGAACTACATGACGTTCCACCACGTCACGTTCCTGTTCAAGCACACCGAGTATCCGACCTGGCTGGTGAACACGGCGATCGTCGGCGTCGCGGTCGTGGCGATCACGCTCGTGCTCTCCCTGCCGGCGGGCTACGCCCTCGCCCGGCTGAGCGGAGCGTGGGGTCAGACGGCGGGCATCGGCATCTTCCTCGTCTACCTCGTGCCGCCGACGCTCCTCTTCCTGCCGCTCTCGCGCCTGATCGCCGAGTTGAACCTGCAGGACACGCTCTGGGCGATGATCCTCGTCTACCCGTCGTTCACGGTCCCGTTTGCGACCTGGCTCCTGATGGGGTTCTTCAAGACGATCCCCCAGGAACTGGAGGACGCTGCGCTCGTGGACGGCTGCTCGCGCCTCAAGGCGCTGTGGAGGATCGTTTTCCCGGTCTCGGTGCCGGGGATCCTGACGGTGGTGATCTTCACGTTCTCGCTCTGCGTGAACGAGTTCATCTACGCGTTCACCTTTACGTCGTCGACCAACGAGCGGACGATCTCGGCGGGCGTCCCGAACGAGCTGATCCGCGGCGACGTCTTCTTCTGGCAATCGCTGATGGCGGCGGTGCTGATCCCGACCATCCCGCTTGCCCTGCTCTACAACTCGTTTCTCGACAGGTTCATCAAGGGCTTCACAGGTGGGGCGTTCCGGTGAGTGCCAATCGAAAGGAGGAGGGATGGCGAAGGACAACGACGAGCTCGAGGTCGTGAGCTCGAGCCTGAGCAGGGCCGACCTGCTCAAGCGCGGAGCCGCGGGCGCGTTCGCGGTCTCCATGTTCGGCGGCCTGGCCGATCGGGCGCATGCGTTCGCGGGGCCGATGAAGTTCAAGAACAAGCAGCTCAAGGGCGATCTGTCGATCCTGCAGTGGGCCCATTTCGTGCCCGCGTACGACCAGTGGCTCGACAACACCTACATCAAGCAGTGGGGCGAGAAGAACGACGTCCAGGTGAAGGTCGACCACATCAACAACGCCTTGCTGCCGAGTGCGGCGGCGGCCGAGGTGGCGGCCCAGAAGGGCCACGACATGGTGCAGTTCCTCTTCCCGCCTTCGGCCCTCGAGAAGTCGACGCTGCCGCTCAACGACATCGTCCAGGAGGTGACGAAGAAGCTCGGCAAGATGACGGACGTCGCGTACAAGTCGACCTACAATCCGAAGACGAAGCGGTACTTCGGCTTCGCGGACAATTACGTGCCCGATCCGATCCAGTACCGGAAGAGCATGTGGTTCAACGCAGGCGTCGCCCCGAACACCTGGGAGAACGTTCGCAAGGCCGCGCCGATCCTGAAGAAGGCGGGTCATCCGGTCGGGCTCGGCATGTCGAGCGGCGATCTCGACTCGAACATGTTCCTGATGTCCTTGCTCTACTGCTACGGGTCGTCGCTCCAGGACGCGAACGGCAACCCGGCGATCAACAACAAGGGCACGATCGCGGCCCTGAACCTGATGAAGGACATCTACAAGAACGGCATGTCCGACGAGGTCTTCGCCTGGACTGCCGCGTCGAACAACCAGGCGTTCCTCGCCGGCCGGCTCTCGATGGCCGTCAATGCCATCTCGATCGCGCGCTCGGCCGAGGACTCCGGCAACACCGCGCTCTCGGACGACACGTGGATCCGGCCGATCCCGCGCGGCCCGGTGCGGGCGCTCGGGAACGAGCACGTGATGGGCATCTTCTTCATCTGGAAGTTCGCCCAGAACAAGGAGGCGGCGAAGCAGTACCTGGTCGACCAGCAGCTCGGCTATCGGAACCACTTCGTCCAGTCGAAGTTCTACAACTTCCCCGCCTGGACAAACGCGGTCAAGGGCGGATTCAAGGCGATGAACAAGCTGGCGGCGGCGGACAAGCACAAGCCGCTCGGCAAATACACGGTCCTGACGACGATCGCGCAGCGCTACACGACGAACGTCGGTTACCCGGGCTTCGCGAATGCGGCGATCGGGGACATCTTCAACCAGTCCCTGATCCCGCAGATGTTCGCCCAGGTGGCACAGGGGAAGATGACGGCCCAGGCTGCGGCGAGCTCATACCAGAGCCAGTTCAGGACGATCTTCGCGAAGTGGAGGGCGCAGGGGCTCCAGTAGCGCTGGCCCGGCTCTCGGACGGGGGCGGCGCCGCCCGCCCCCGTCTACCCTGTAGCCGGAATGGTCGGCATCGCGCAGCTCGTCGACGACCTGGAGCGCTCCTACCGCGAGACGCAGGAGCGTATGTCCGACCCTGCCGTCTACAACGACCACCGCGAGGCAGCCGAGGTCGGGCGGCGGCTGAAGGAGCTCGAGGCACCGCACCGGCTCGCGCTGGAGTGGTGCTCGGCGAGCACCGACCTCGAGGAGGCGCGTGCGGACGGCGACCTCAAGGAGCTCGTCCCCGAGCTGGAGCAGCGCGTCGGCGAGCTGGAGGAGGAGATAAAGCTCGCGCTCGTCGAGGCCGATCCGGCCGACCGCAAGGACGTGATCCTCGAGATCCGGCAGGGGGTCGGCGGCGACGAGGCGGCGCTCTGGGCAGGCGACCTCCACCGGATGCTGACCCGCTACGCAGAGCGACGCGGGTTCAGGCCGGAGGAGCTCTCGGCCAGCCCGAACGACGGCGGCGGCTTCAAGGAGCTCGTGTTCGCGGTCAAGGGCGACGGCGCGTACTCGGTGTTCAAGTACGAGGCCGGCACCCATCGCGTGCAGCGCGTACCGGAGACCGAGTCCCAGGGGCGCATCCACACCTCGACCGCAACTGTCGCGGTCATGCCCGAGGCCGAGGAGGTCGAGGTCGAGGTCGACGCAAATGATCTGAAAATCGACGTCTACCGCTCTACAGGTCCAGGCGGCCAGAGCGTCAACACCACGGACTCTGCGGTGCGGATCACGCACCTGCCCACTGGCCTGGTCGTGGCGATGCAGGACGAGAAGTCGCAGCTCCAGAACAAGCAGAAAGCGATGCGCGTGCTGCGCGCCCGCCTGTACGAGCAGGAGCGCGAGCGGCAGCAGGCCGAGCTCGCAGCCACCCGCCGCTCGCAGATCGGCGGCGGGGAGCGGGCCGAGAAGATCCGCACGTACAACTTCCCCGAGAACCGGCTGACCGACCACCGGATCAAGCTGACCGTGCACCAGCTCGACCGCATCCTCCAGGGCGAGCTGGACGAGTTCACCGAGGCGCTCGCAGCCGAGGACCGCCGCCGCGCGCTCGAGGCGTGAGAGACGAAGCCGAGCGAAAAGCCGGCAGCGAAGCTGTCGAGGTTGGCGCGAGGCGAAGTCGTGACGCCGAAGCCGTCACCGTTGCGGAGGCGCTCGCCGGCACCGAGCGCCGGCTGGCCGCTGCGGGCGTGGCCTCGCCGCGCGTCGACGCCGAGCTGCTCGTCGGCAGTGCGCTCGGAACGACCCGCACGGCGCTCTACGTCGAGCCCGGGCGCGAGCTCTCGGCGGAGGAGTCGGGCGGGCTCGAGCGCCTGGTCGCGCGGCGTGAGGCAAGGGAGCCGCTCGCGTACGTGCTCGGCGAGTGGGGCTTCCGTCGTTTGACACTGAAGGTCGACCGGCGTGTGCTCGTCCCCAGGCCCGAGACGGAGGTGGTGGTCGAGCGCTGCCTCGACCTCCTGCGCGGGCTCGACCGGCCGGCGGTGCTCGACGTCGGCACCGGCTCGGGCGCGATCGCGCTCGCGATCGCCGACGAGCACCGGGGCGCGCAGGTGACCGCGATCGACGTGTCGGCCGGTGCCCTGGAGGTCGCGCGCGAGAACGCTCGGGCCACGAAGCTGGAGGTCGCCTTCGCCGAGCAGGACGTCCGCGACGGTCTCGGGGGCGCGTATGACCTCGTCGTCTCGAACCCACCGTACGTGACCGCCGAGGAGATCGAGACGCTCGAGCCCGAGGTGCGAGACTGGGAGCCGCGGATCGCGACGGTCGGAGAGGACCACACGAAGGCGATCGCGGTGGTGTCCGCACGGGTGCTCGTCCCCGGCGGTCATCTCGTGCTCGAGGTCGCCGACGGCCGGGCTGCGGAGGTCTCCGACGTGCTGCGCCGGCTCGGCTACGAGGACGTGCGCAGCGGCGAGGATCTCGCCGGCCGCGACCGTGTCGTCGAGGGACGATGGTCGAGCGCGCGGTAGCGGCGCTGCGCGCGGGCGAGGCGGTCATCCTCCCGACGGACACGGTCTATGGGCTGTGCGCTGCGCCCGAGCGGGCCCCCCGGCTGGCCGAGCTGAAGGGACGGCCGGGGTCGATGCCGGTCGCGCTGCTCTGCGCGGAGGTCGAGCGGCTGCTCGAGCTGGTGCCCGAGGTCGCGGCGTACGAGGCGGCGCTGCCGGGGCCGTACACGCTCGTCCTTCCGAATCCGGCGGCGCGGTTCCCCGAGCTGGGCGGCGGTGGGACGATCGGTGTGCGCGTGCCCGTGCTCCCGGCCGCCGCCGCCGCCATCGTCGCGCAGGTCGGCGCGGTGGCCGCGACGAGCGCCAACCGCCACCAGGGGCCGGAACCGAGCCGCCTCGAGGACGTCCCCGCCGAGCTTCGCGATGCGTGCGCGGCCGTGGTGGACGGCGGCGAGCTGCCGGGTATCGCCTCGACCGTGGTCGACCTGACCGGCCCGGAGCCCCGCGTGGTGCGCGAGGGCGCCGTCCCCGCTGCCGAGGCGCTGAGACGTCTCGGCTGGAAGGGCGAGTAGGATCGGAGCGGTGCCCCGTTCCGTCGCCGCCCGCAAGAAGAAGGAGACCGTCGAGGATCTCCGCCGCGCGCGGCTCGCCGAGGTCGACCCCGAGATCGCCGAGCTGATCGGCGAGGAGCTCGAGCGCCAGCGCGGGCAGATCGAGCTGATCGCCTCCGAGAACTTCACCTGGCCGAGCGTGCTGGAGGCGGTCTCCAGCGTTCCGACGAACAAGTACGCCGAGGGCTATCCCGGCCGGCGGTACTACGGCGGTTGCGAGGTCGTCGACGAGATCGAGCAGCTGGCGATCCACCGGGCGAAGGAGCTGTTCGGGGCCGAGCACGCCAACGTCCAGCCGCATGCGGGCGCGCAGACGAACATGGCCGTCTACTCGGCCGTGCTCGAGCCCGGGGACACGATCCTCTCGCTGCGCCTCGACCACGGCGGCCACCTCACCCACGGGCTGAAGGTGAACTTCTCCGGCCGGCTCTACTCGATCGTCCACTACGGCGTCAGCCGCGAGACGATGAGGGTCGACTACGACGAGGTGCTCGCCCTGGCGAAGCAGCACCGGCCGAATCTGATCGTCTGCGGCGGCTCCGCCTATCCGCGCACGGTCGAGGCCGACCGCTTCCGCGAGATCGCCGACGAGGTCGGCGCCTACCTGCTCTGCGACATGGCGCACTTCTCGGGGCTGGTCGCGGCCGGCCTGCATCCGAACCCGGTTCCCCACTGCGACTTCGTCTCGTCCACGACGCACAAGACGCTGTCCGGCCCGCGCTCGGGCTTCGTCCTCTGCCGCGAGGAGCACGCGCAGGCGCTCGACCGGGCGGTGTTCCCGGGGATGCAGGGCGGTCCGATGGAGCACGTGATCGCGGCGAAGGCGACCTGCTTCCGGATCGCGGGCACGCCCGCGTTCCGCGAGTACCAGACGCAGGTGCGCGCCAACGCCGACGCGCTGGCGGACGAGATCCAGGCGGGCGGGCTCGACGTCCTCACCGGGGGCACCGACACGCATCTGCTCCAGGTCGACTTGCGGGCCTCCGAGTGGACGGGCAAGGACGCGGAGGAGCGGCTGGCCGATGTGAACATCACCGTGAACCGGAACACCGTTCCGTTCGACGAGCGGCCGCCGACGGTCGCCTCCGGCGTACGGATGGGCACGCCCGCCTGCACCATGCGCGGCTTCGACGAGGACGACTTCCGCGAGGTCGGGCGCATCGTGGCCGCAGCCCTTCAGGAGGACGCGGACGTCGATGTGCTCACGGAGCGGAGCGTCGCCCTCTGCGAGCGGAATCCGCTCTACCCCGGCTTCCGCGGCTGGACCACATACGAGGACTGAGTTGGCCGATCGGCGTCTCACCGTCGTCACTCATCCGCTGGTCCAGCACAAGCTCTCGTACCTGCGCGACCAGGAGACGCCCACCGTCCACTTCCGCAAGCTCGTCAACGAGCTGACCCTTCTGCTCACGTACGAGGCGACGAAGGACTTCCCGACCGAGCCGGTCGAGATCGAGACGCCGCTCGAGCGGATGGAGGCGCAGCGGATCTCCGGCAAGAAGGTTGCCGTCTGCCCGGTCCTGCGGGCCGGGGTCGGAATGCTCGAGGGGACGCTCTCGCTGATCTCGAGCGCCCGGGTCGGTTTCATGGGCATGTACCGCGACGAGGAGACGCTGGAGGCGATCCAGTACTACGTGAAGCTGCCCGATGATCTCGGCGAGCGGGACGCGATCGTCCTCGACCCGATGCTGGCGACCGGCAACTCGAGCGTCGCGGCGATCGGCCAGGTGAAGGACGCCGGCGCCCGCTCGGTGACGCTCGTGTGCCTGGTCGCCGCTCCGGAGGGGATCGAGAAGGTGCACTCGGCGTACCCGGACGTGCACATCGTCTGCGCCTCGCAAGACCGCGGCCTGGACGAGCACGGCTTCATCGTTCCCGGCCTGGGCGATGCCGGCGACCGGCTGTACGGCACGAAGTAGCCGCAGAGGGCACTTCCGAGCGCCGCCCGCGGGAGTACCGTGTAGGCCGCCGTGACGCTGCACGAGCTTGGCGACCACCTCGAGGTGATCTACGGCGCTGCGCTGGCGTTCCTGATCGTGATCCTGCTGACGCCGGCCGTGGCGGGGATGGCCCGGCGGCTCGGTGCGGTCGACCAGCCGGACGAGCGGCGCGTCCACCGGATCCCGATCCCACGTCTCGGCGGCCTCGCGCTCTTCTTCGGGATCATCGTGCCGTCGCTGGCGTTCCTGGACCTGAGCCGGTCGGTGCGCGGGCTGCTGCTGGGCGCGACGGTCGCGACCGCGGTCGGTGCGATCGACGACTTCCGCGGCCTGCGCTGGTGGGAGAAGCTCGGTGGCCAGGTCGTCGCCGCCTCGATTCCACCGATCTTCGGGGTCTGGATCGACCACTTCACGTTCCCGTTCCTCGGTGTCTACGACCTCTCGCCGTGGGTGGGCGGCCCGCTGACCGTGCTCTGGATCGTCGCCGTGATGAACATGGTCAACTTCCTCGACGGTCTGGACGGGCTCGCGGCGGGGGTCTGCGCGATCGCCGCGCTCGCCTTCACCGCGATCGAGCTCTCGCTCGGCAAGCCGACGGCGGCCGCCTTCACCGCGATCGTCTTCGGAGCGACCCTCGGCTTCCTGCGCCACAACTTCTTCCCGGCCCGGATCTTCATGGGCGACTCGGGCGCGATGCTGCTCGGGTTCTCGCTCGCGGCCGTCTCGGTCGAGGGGCTTCTCAAGACCGCTGCCACCGTCGCCCTGTTCTTCCCGCTGCTCGTGCTCGCCGTCCCGATCCTCGACACCGGCTTCGTCGTCGCCCGGCGGCTCAAGTACCGCATGCCGATCACGACGCCCGACAAGACGCATCTGCACCACCGCTTCGTGAACATCGGCTTCTCCCAGCGGCGGGCCGTGGCCTACATCTACTTCTGGGTCGCGACCCTGGCCGCGGCCGCGCTCGGCACCCGCTACATCCCCTTCCGCGAGGACGGCCGCTGGCATCCGTGGCCGACGGTCGGCGCCGCTGCGCTCGGCCTGCTGGCGGTCGCCGCGTCGGTCTACATGGTCTACCTGCTCGAGATCGTCAAGCTGGCGAACCCCCGCATCCGGCGCCGCCGACGCGAGGAGGCCGAGCGGGAACGCCGCTCCGCCTAGTCCCGCCGCTACTGGCTGAGCTGAGTCACCCGCATCTGGCCCGCCACCGACCGGAAATCGCAGCCTGGTCGTCCCCAGGTACGATCGAGTCACAAGCTATCGGCAGATCGAAGTGGCCAAGCGATATTCGCGTGTCACAAACTCGCCTGATATGCTCGCCGTCGCAGATGGAGCCTGCGCGCCAGACGTTCGATCCTGCCGGCGCGGGCGCTCTGCTGGTCACGGGTACCGCGGCAGGCACTGCGGGTGGCGCCCTGATCGGCTGGGCTACCGGGTCGCTCGCATACGGCCTCCTCGCAGGGGCGGCCGTCGGCGTGCCCCTCGGCATCTACGCGGTGTACCGCCGCTACGGGAAGTCGCTCTGATGCCGTCGGCGATGTTCAGCCCACGGCCGGAGCCGAACCACCTGCTGCCGGCGCTCGCCGGCGGCATCGTGCTGCTGATCGCACTGCCCGTCTTCCTCGTGGCCGGCTGGCCGATCGGCGGCTGGGCGCTCGCGACCGTGCTCTACGTCGCGGTCCACGCGCTCGACCTCGTCGTCACCCGGCTGGGGAACGGCGCGAAGGTCTTCGGCGTCCTCTTCAAGGCTCTCGGCCTGCTGGTCGTGCTCGTCGCCACGGCGTCCTCGGACAAGGAACTCGCGATCGCGGCCGTGCTCACCTATGCGCTCGCCTACACGGCCGAGTTCGGTCTGTCCCTCGCCTCGTACTACGGCCGGGAGCCGATCGGCAAATGAAGCGCCGGCTTGGAAACGGAATCGGAGCCAGACCCGGGCTGAGAAAAGGCCTGGCACCGATGGTCGGAAACGGAATCGGAGCCAGACCCGGGCAGAGAAAAGGCCTGGCACCGATGGTCGGAAACGGAATCGGAGCCGGACCCAGGCAGAGAAAGGGTCTGGCACCGATGCTCTGTTCCCTGGCGATCGCACTTGCGTTCCCCGGCTCTGCGCTGGCGCGCGGCAAGTTCGATCCGACCACCGAGTTCGAGCAGCACGAGTGGATCTCCATCCACATCGGCGGGCTCGATCTGTCGATCACGAAGGCAGTCGTCTACCTGATGATCGGGACGCTGCTGACGATCCTGATGGGGCTCGGGCTGATGCGCTGGAAGGTGGTCTCGGGAAAGGACGTCGGCCGCCGCCAGTCCGTCGGGGAGCAGATCTACGAGGTCGCGCAGGTGCAGATCGCCGAGCAGGGGCTGCCGACGAAGGCGATCGGCCGCTGGTTCCCCTACGTGGCGACCTTGATGCTCTTCATCTGGGTCGTGAACATGATCGGTTTCATCCCTCTACCGCTCACCGGCGAGAAGTGGCACGGCGTCCCGACGTGGGGGATCTATGCCGCCACGTCGTCGTTGTCCGTCACGCTTGCGCTCGCCCTGCTCACCTTCGTCTTCACCCATTACGAGGGGATCAGGTGGAACGGGCCGCGCCGCTACTTCAAGAGCTGGATCCCGGAGGCGCCGAAGGCGCTGCTCTTCCTGATCGTGCCCCTCGAGATCCTCGGCCAGTTCATGAGGCTGATCTCGCTGAGCGTCCGCCTCTTCGCGAACATGCTCGCTGGCCACATCCTGATCCTCACGTTCCTCGGCCTGATGTTCATCCTCGAGTCGGTCATCCTGGCCGTCTTCGTGGTGCCGATCGCGACGGTCTTCTACCTCTTCGAGGTCGTGATCGTCGTCTCGATCCAGGCCTTCATCTTCTCCGCCCTGTCAGCCATCTACATCGGCTCGGCGATCGAGCCGGAACACTAGGAGGGAAGAACCACATGCTTGCTGCTCTCATCGCCGCTACCACAGGCGACGTCACCAAGGCCGGCAAGGCGATCGGCCTCGCGCTCGGCGTCGGCCTCGGCGCGCTCGGCGCCGGCGTCGGCATCGGCAACATCTTCGGGTCGATGATCCAGTCCGTCGCCAGGCAGCCCGAGCTCCGCGGCGAGCTCCAGGGCATCCAGTGGCTTGGCTTCGCGCTGACCGAGGCTGTCGTCTTCTACGGCCTGCTGGGCTCGATTCTCGCCTTCGTCCTCGTCTGATGGCCGGAACGCTGGTGCTCGGCGCGAACGCGCTGATCAAGGTCACGCCGGGGCTGATGATCTGGACGATCGTCTGCTTCCTGATCGCCCTCTACGTGCTCAAGCGGTTCGCCTTCGGACCGATCCAGAAGGCGATCGACGACCGGCGTGAGCGCATCCGTCAGTCGATCGAGGAGGCCGACCGCGCCCGCGAGGAGGCGCGCAACCTGCTCGAGGAGCACCGCAAGCTGCTCGGCAAGGCCAGATCAGACGCCGAGGAGATCCTCGCCGAGGCGCGCAAGCAGTCCGATGCACAGCGCGAGCGGGTCCGCGAGGAGACGGAGGCCGACCGCCAGCGGCGGCTCGAGGAGACGAAGAAGCAGATCGACGCCGAGACGCAGCGCGCGCTCGAGCAGATCCGCGCCGAGGTCGGCGAGCTCACGCTGGTCGCGACCGCGAAGGTGACCGGCAAGGTCCTCGACCGCGAAGACCACCGCAAGCTGATCGAGGACGCGATCGGCGACCTCGACTTCTCCGTGCTCGAGAAGGAAACGGTTTAACCGTTGTCCGTCGTCCACCGCACGTACGCACGGTCCCT
Source organism: uncultured Actinomycetes bacterium (assembly GCA_963775695.1). Taxonomy (GTDB): domain Bacteria; phylum Actinomycetota; class Thermoleophilia; order Gaiellales; family Gaiellaceae; genus DATBLE01. Next base: position 287,888 of record CAVZJU010000002.1, read on the forward strand.
GTTCGAGGCCGCGAAGGAGGCCGGGCGCGTGCCCGCCGTCCGCCGGGACCTCGCCGACTTCGTCGAGGCCGGCCGACAGGTGCCCGAGCTCGACGAGCTGCTCCGGAACCCGCAGCTCGACAAGCGGGCCAAGGCAGCCGCCGTGGACGCGGTCGCGAGCGGAGGCGACCCGCTGGTCCTGAACCTCCTGCGCCTGCTGGTGGAAAAGAACAGGAGCGGAGAGGTGGAGCAGGTCGCGTTGGAGTTCGAACGGATGGCCGCCTCCGAGGAGGGCGAGCTGTCCGTCGAGTTGACCACCGCCTACGAGCTCTCCGACGAGGAAGCGCGCGCGATCGTCGGCCAGATCGAGCAGCGCTCCGGCCGGAAGGTCGAGGCCAACCGGACCGTCGACCCCGAGCTGATCGGCGGCGTGGTCCTCCAGGTCGGCTCGCGCCGGGTCGACGCCAGCATCCGCGGCCGGATCGAGCAACTCGGCCGAGATCTCCGTACCCGTGTCTGATACCGAAGGAGCCCTGAGTTGAAGCTACGCCCGGAAGAGATCACCGCTCTCCTGAAGGAGCGGATCAAGGACTTCGACGTCGAGACCGACCTGGCCGAGGTGGGGCAGGTGCTGCAGGTCGGCGACGGCATCGCCCGCGTCTACGGCCTGGAGAGCGCGGTCGCTCTCGAGATGCTCGAGCTGGAGCACGGGGTCACCGGCGTCGCGCTGAACCTCGAAGAGGACAACGTCGGCGCTGCCCTGCTCGGCGAGTGGTACAAGGTCAAGGAGGGCGAGCCGGTTCGCCGCACCGGCCGCGTCGCCAGCGTTCCCGTCGGCGACGCGCTGGTCGGCCGGATCGTCGACCCGCTCGGCAATCCGGTCGACGGCGGCGGGCCGATCGAGGCCTCCGAGCGCCGGCCGCTCGAGTTCAAGGCGCCCGGAGTCGTCCAGCGCCAGCCGGTGAAAGAGCCGCTCCAGACGGGCCTGAAGGCGATCGACTCGATGATCCCGATCGGCCGCGGCCAGCGCGAGCTGATCATCGGGGACCGCACGACCGGCAAGACGGCGATCTGCGTGGACACGATCCTCAACCAGCGCGGCCAGGACGTGATCTGCATCTACGTTGCCATCGGCCAGAAGGCCTCCACCGTCGCCCAGGTGTACGAGCGGCTGAAGGAGGAGGGCGCGATGGACTACACGATCATCGTCAACGCCTCGGCCTCCGAGGCTGCGCCGATCAAGTGGATGGCGCCGTACGCCGGTTGCGCGATGGGCGAGTACTTCATGTTCCAGGGAGGTCACGCCCTCTGCATCTATGACGACCTCTCGAAGCACGCCGACGCATACCGGCAGATGTCGCTGCTCCTCCGCCGCCCGCCGGGCCGTGAGGCGTACCCGGGCGACGTCTTCTACCTGCACTCGCGACTGCTGGAGCGCGCGTGCAAGCTGAACGACGAGCTCGGGGCCGGATCGCTGACCGCTCTGCCGATCATCGAGACGCAGGCGGGCGACGTGTCGGCGTACATCCCGACGAACGTGATCTCGATCACGGACGGCCAGATCTTCCTGGAGAGCGACCTGTTCTACTCGGGCGTCCGCCCGGCGATCAACGTCGGCATCTCCGTCTCGCGCGTGGGCGGCAACGCCCAGGTGAAGGCGATGCGCCAGGTCGCCGGCCGCCTGAAGCTCGAGCTCGCCCAGTACCGCGAGCTGGAGGCGTTCGCCCAGTTCGGCTCGGAGCTCGACCAGGCGACGCAGCGCACGCTCGCCCGCGGTGAGCGGATGGTCGCCACCCTCAACCAGCCGCAGTACAGCCCGTGGCCGATGGAGGAGCAGGTGGTCGCGATCTTCGCCGGGATCAACGGCTACCTCGACGAGGTGCCCGTCCCGCAGGTGCCCCGCTTCCAGGACGAGCTGCGCGAGCACATGCGGACTGAGAAGTCGATCCTGGACGCGATCCGCGAGCAGAAGGAGATCCCCGACGAGCTCGAGGGGAAGCTGAACGCCGAGCTGAAGCGCTTCGCTGGCATGTTCAACGTGCAAGAGGAGGGCTCGCTCGTTTCCTGACGGAAACGAGCGAGACGAAGATCGCATGGCTTCCGTACAAGACCTGAAGCGGAGGATCAGGTCCATCCGCAACACGCGGAAGATCACCAAGGCCATGGAGCTCGTCGCCTCCGCGCGCCTGCGCCGCGCGCAGGCGCGGATCGAGGCGATGCGGCCCTACGCGGACCGGATGATGGAGCTGATGGTGGGCACGGCGCGCGCGAGCTCGTCCGTCCGCGGCCTGCCGCTGCTCCAGCGGCGGGACGAGGAGCGGGCGGTGGCGATCCTGCCGCTGACCGGCGACCGCGGCCTGGCGGGCGCCTTCAACGCGCAGGTGTTGCGGCACGCTCTCGCGCTCGAGCGGCAGCTCCGCGGCGAGGGGAAGCGCGTGCGCTGGCTCGTGTCCGGCCGCAAGGGCTCCTCCACGCTTCGCTTCCGCCGGTTCGAGGTCTTGCAGGCCTGGACGGGCTTCAGCGACAGGCCCACCTACGTGGACGCACAGGCGATCGCCCATCGGATCTCCGAGCTCTACGTGGCCGAGGAGGTCGACCGCGTCGTGATCGTCTACAACCACTTCGTCTCGCCGCTCGTTCAGCAGGTGGTCGAGCAGGACGTCCTGCCCGTCCCTGAGCAGATGCTCGCGGCGGACGAGGACGAGAACCGGCACGCGGCCCTGCTCGGCGACTTCATCTACGAGCCGGAGCCCGAGCAGATCCTCGAGCGGCTGCTTCCGGTCTACGTGGAGACCGAGCTCTACCGTGCGCTGCTCGAGTCGGCCGCGTCCGAGCAGGGCGCCCGGATGACGGCGATGCGCAACGCCTCGAAGAACGCCGGCGAGCTGATCGACAGCTTGACGCTGGCGATGAACCGTGCACGGCAGGCGGAGATCACCCAGGAGATCCTGGAGGTCGTCGCCGGTGCCGATGCCCTGACGACGTAGAAGCGCTGTCGAGTCGAAAACCTGCGCCGCCGAAGCCGGGCTCCGCCCGGCGGGAGGCTCGCAACAGACAGGCAAGAGCAGGATCACAACTACCGTGGCCGGCTCCGCGTGCGCCGGTAGCTCCGAGCCGCCCGCAAGGAGAGGGTCCACGGGGGAACCAGGGGTTTCCCCGTGCTTCGCTAACTTTTTGATCACCGGACAGTCTCAGTCCGGTAACGCGGGCACCGTGCCCCGTTATGCTCTGACCTGCCAGTGGCCACCACCGAACGCCCCGAGCTCGTCTCCTCCGGCGCAGGCCTTGCATCCACGGTCGCCGCCGAGTCGCACGGCGGGCTCGGTATCGAAGGGGCGGTACGCGCACGCGGCTACTGGGAGGGCGTGTTCCTGCGCTTCCGCCGCGACAAGTTCGCGATCGCCGGCGGGGTCTACGTCGTCCTGCTCGTCCTGATCGGGTTCATCGGCGCTCCGATCGCAGCGCACTTCCTCGGCCACGGGCCCAACGAGCAGTTCGCCGGCGGTCTCGACCCGCTGACGGTGCTGCCGGTCGGCCCGCTGAGCGACGTCTCGACGCAGCCCTACCCGGGCGCGGTGGGCAACTTCCAGCACACCTTCTTCATCCTCGGCGCGGACGGCCAGCTCGGCCGCGACGAGTTCCTGCGCCTGCTCTACGGCACGCAGACCTCGCTCGAGGTCGCTGTCGGCGCGACGCTGCTGGCGATGACGGTCGGCGTCCTGATGGGCGCCCTCGCCGGTTTCTACAGCGGCGTGACCGACACGGTGATCAGCCGGCTCACCGAGATCGTGATGGCGTTCCCAGTGCTGCTGTTCGTGATCGCCCTGGCGAGCACTGCGGGTGAGCGGCTGAACGGCGTCACTTTCGGTTTCCTTTCGCCCGGGGTCGTCACCCTCATCTTCGTGCTCGGCATCTTCGGGTGGTTCTATCCAGCCCGAATCGTGCGGGCCCAGGTCCTGTCGCTGCGCGAGAAGGAGTTCGTCGAGGCGGCGCGGATGATCGGCACGAACGACTGGAAGATCATCCGGTCGCACATCCTGCCGCACCTCGTTGCCCCGATCATCGTCTACTCGACCCTGGTGATCGCCACGAACATCCTGGCCGAGGCGGGTCTGTCGTTCCTCGGCCTCGGGATCCAGCAGCCGACGGCGAGCTGGGGCAACCTGCTGGCGACCTCGCCGGACTACTACCTGACGCAGCCGTGGCTGATGGTCTGGCCCGGCGTCGCGGTGCTGCTCGCGACGCTCGCGTTCAACCTGCTCGGCGACGGCCTGCGCGACTCCTTCGACCCACGGTCGTCCGGCTAGTCGAGCGCTGTGCTCGGGGGTCGGACTGCCGTCCGGCGGCCGCAGCCCTGTGCGCCTGGCCGGTGGCCGGCGCCGGCGCCGGGAGCGACGTCTCCAGGGCGCGCACGGTCCAGATCGTCTTCACCGGCAAGGGTGGTGGCCGCTACCTCGACCACACGCGTTGGCCGCACGAGGTCATCCGCCAGTGCTACGCGAGCAGGCTCGCCGACGAGACGCTCTCGGTGCGCTGGCGGATCGAATGGACGGCCAGGCTCGTTCCCGGCCCGAAGGGCTACGTCCTGCGGGCGCCCGCCCGAGGGAACGATACGATCGCCGGCTCCGTCGACGGGACCGCCGTCCAGGACAACTGCGACTCGGCCGAGGAGGAGCCCGGCTGGGCCGGGACGTCGGTGTGCAAGAGCGACCTCGACCTGCACACCAACGGTGACGTCTCGGTGAAGCGGGCCGCAGGAGGGCTGCGCCTCGAGCCGCGGGGGCCGAAGTACAGGAGTCCCGGCCAACCGTTTGAGCTCGACATCCGGAACGACCAGCTGGTCACCTCGGTCGCCCTCGAGACCGCTGCACTCGCGCGGCTGGCGGCGGGCCGCGCGCTCACGGCTCCGGTCGGCACGCGTCACCCGGCCCGGGGCGTGGCGTACGTGCCGACCCGGAACTGCTCGCACTTCCCGCACCTCTACGACGGCGTCGAGTACCTCTACGACTGCGACGACACCCTGATCTGGAACGGCGCCGTTACCATTCGCGCGCTCTAGCGGCGCTCGCAGCGGCAGTGATGCTGGCCGGCTGCGGAGGCGGCCGATCACGATCGGAGGCGTGTTCCGCACCTGTTGTCGCGCCGGCCTCTCGGGCTGAGGCGGCCGGCGCACTCCGGAAGGCCCTTGCGGCCGACCACGCGGCCCTCGACGTGCTCGACGCCGCCGATCCCCTGGCCGCCCGCTTCCGCGGGGCCAAGGCGAGGGCCAAGCAGGCGCTACGTTCCTTTGCGGGAGATCCGCTGCGCTCGCGGACGATGAGTCCGACCGCGACGATCGTGATGAGCGCGCACCGCGCGGTCGCCGAGACCCGTGCGCTCCGCAGAGAGCTCTGTTCCTAGGTGACTCGTCGCGTGCGAGTTCCCGGCGACGATCTGGAGGCCGGCCGGGAACGGGCGCAGCGGCGTCCGCACCAGGCGGCGGTAGTACGCGATCGCGGTCGCCGGGGTCATCGCCTGCCCGCCCACGAACAGGGTCGGCATCCAGTACGCGGCCTTGTCGCCAGTCCGCCGGCAGGTGGTGCCGGCGATACGCAGCTGCGCCGGGGTCGAGAAGGCGTTGGTCGAGTCGTTGCCGACGAAGGTGTGGTCGTGCGAGAAGCCGGGCTGGCGCGGCAGGACGATCGGGTCGTCCGGCCCGCGGTGACTGAAGCCGCAGATGCTGATCAAGTTGACGCCGCGGAGCGCCGGTGCCGCTCCTTGCGAGCGCCGGCCAGGGCTGCGACGACGGCGACAGATGCGACCGCCGCTGCGGCCAGGCGGAGGGTCCGGACCCCGGTCATCAGCCTCAATCTGGCCAAACGGATTCCCCTCTTCACATTTTCGCAACCTGCCAACTAAACTCCGCGCGGCTCGTCTAACGGGTCGAGGATGCGTCTACCACTGAGTCCGGCGAACGCGCCTGGCTCGTGCGTCATCGAAAGGAGATCGATGCAGAAGAAAGTATGGCTTTCCGGCGCCATGGCTGCGCTCGGGGCCGCGATGCTGGTCGCGGCTGCGTTTGCCGGCCCGGCGTCGAGCAAGTCGAACCGGCCGTCTGCCTCCGGGCAGAAGAAGGGCGGGACGATGAACGTCAACGTCTCGGGAACCGACGTCGACTACATCGACCCGTCCCTTGCCTACGGCACGATCTCGTGGCAGATCCTGGATTCGGTCTGCATGAAGCTCATGTACTACCCGGACAAGCCGGATCCGGTCGGGGCGAAGCTTGCTCCTGATGCCGCCGTCGGCTTCCCGGCGGTGTCCAAGGACGGCAAGACGTACGTGTTCACGATCAAGTCGGGCGTCAAGTCGAACACGGGCGAGACGCTGACTGCTGCGAACTTCGCGGCCGTGTTCAACCGTGACCTGAATCCGAAGATGCAGTCGCCGGCCGTGCCGTTCATGACCGGTGACAACGGCATCGTCGGGGCGCAGGCCGTCAACGACGGCAAGGCCGCCACCGCGAGCGGCGTGGTCGCCAAGGGCCAGAAGCTGACGATCAGGCTGCTGAAGCCGGACGGGTCGTTCCTGTCGAAGATGGCGATGAACTTCTTCTGTCCGATCCCGAAGGGGACGCCGATCAACGCGGACGGGATCAACACGTTCGCGTCCTTCGGCCCGTACTACGTCGCCAGCCGCCAGGTCGGCCGTCAGCTGATCACGAAGTCGAACCCGAACTACAAGGGCTCGCGCCCGCACAACATCAGCACGTTCGTGTTCACGATGAACACCAACCTGGACCAGAGCCTGCTGCAGGTGAAGGCGGGTCAGGCCGACTACGACGCCGGCGGGCTCCCGGCGACGGCGAATGCCGGCCTCGCTCAGCAGTACGGCGTCCACAAGGGCGGCCCTTACCGGTACTTCGTGAACGGCGGTCTGAACATCGACTACGTCGCACTGAACACGTCCCGGGCGGCGTTCAAGAGCGTCGGCATGCGCAAGGCGGCGAACTACGCCGTCGACCGCCCGGCACTCGTCCGGGTCCGTGGCTTCCTCGCCGGCAAACGCTCGCAGCAGATCCTGCCTCCGGGGATCGACGGCTACAAGCCGATCAACACTTACCCGATCAAGGGCGCGAACTACCCGAAGGCGAAGACCCTGGCCTCGCAGGCCGGCGGCTGCGGGGACGTCACCCTGTACAGCGGCAACACGGCGGTCGGCCAGAACCTGGCGCAGGTCTTCAAGTACAACCTGAGCCAGATCGGCTGCAAGGTGAACGTGAAGCTCTTCCAGGGCTTCCAGATCTACATCGCCACCGGCACCAAGGGTGAGCCGTACGACGCCGCCATCGCGGTGGGCTGGTTCGCGGATTACGCGGACCCGTACGACTTCATCGACATCCTGCTGAACGGCGACAACATCCACGAGGCAAACAACAACAACCTCGCGTACCTGAACGTGCCAGCGCTGAACAAGCAGATGAAGGCCGCCAACGCCCTCACCGGCGACAAGCGCGGTGCTGCATATGCGGCGCTGGACAAGAACATCACCAACAACTACGCGCCGTTGGCGGTGTACGAGAACCGCAACACGCGCGAGTTCGTCTCGGCCCGGACCGGTGGCTATCTCTTCCAGGCCGCGCACGGGCAGGCCAACCTCAACACCTTCTTCCTCAAGTAAGGAGAGGGATCGAGGAACGTAGGACAGTTGCAAACAGGTGGGCGCCGGGTACAACCCCGGCGCCCACCTGGTTTACAGTCAGACCCGAAGGGTGAATCCGACGAGCAGATGACGAGATCGTGACCCGCTACCTGATCAGACGGCTTCTCTGGGCGGTGCTGCTGTTCTTCGCGGTCACCATCGTTGCGTACATTCTGTTCTTCGTCATCCCGGCCGATCCGGCCCGGCAATTCGCGGGCAAGGGTGCGACGCCGGCGACGATCGCGAAGGCCAGGCACTACCTCCACCTGGACGAGCCGATCTACCAGCAGTACGGCCGCTTCGTGTGGCGGCTCGTGTACCACCACGACCTCGGCCACTCCTACTACAACCGCGAGAGCGTCAACCACATCATCGCCGACGCCGCCCCGGTGACCGCGTCACTCGTGATCGGCGGAGCGTTCTTCTGGATGCTGATCGCCATCCCGATCGGGGTCCTCTCGGCCCTGCGGCCGCGGTCGCTGCTGGATCGAGGAGCGATGACCTTCGTCCTGATCGGGATCTCGGCGCACCCGGTGTGGATCGGCCTGATCTTCGCGTGGTTCTTCGGCTTCTACCTGCACGAGCACGGATCGCCGATCTATGCGCCGATATCGAACTACGCCGACTTCTTCAACCCACCGCCGGGGCAGCCGGGAGGACCGGTGCAATGGGCCTATCACCTGATCCTGCCCTGGATGACGTTCATGATCCTGTTCGCCGCCCTCTACGTGCGGATGATCAGGGCAAACGTGATGGAGACGCTGAACGAGGACTACGTGCGAACCGCGCGCGCGAAGGGCGCCCCGGAGTCCGTCGTGCTGCGTTCGCACGTGCTGCGGAACGCGATGCTGCCGGTCGTGACCATGCTCGGCATGGACATCGGCCTGGCGCTGGGAGGCGCCATCTTCACCGAATCGGTCTACGGCCTGCCGGGGCTCGGCCGGACCGCGGTCCAGGCGCTCCAGAACTACGACACGCCGACCATCATGGGCGTGATCGTCTTCGCGACGATCGTGATCATCGTCTTCAACCTCATCGTCGACCTGCTCTACGCAGTGATCGACCCCCGGATCCGGCTGGCATAGTTCCGGCCCGGCTCCCAGGATCCCCGATCCGGTGTCATCCTTAACCGCGGTGTCATCCTCAACCCCGGTGTCATCCGTACCCTGATCGCATGGCCCTTCTCGACGTCAACGATCTGAAGACCTACTTCCGGACGGACGACGGGATCGTCAAGGCCGTCGACGGAGTCAGCTTCTCGGTCGAGAAGGGCAAGACGCTCGGCATCGTCGGCGAGTCGGGCTGCGGCAAGAGCGTCACCTGCCTGACGATCATGGGCCTGAACAACCGCAAGACCACGATCTCGAGCGGCGAGGCGCTCTGGAAGGGCCAGAATCTGATCGGGATGAGCGCGAAGCAGCTGCGCGCGATCCGCGGCGACGAGATCGCGATGATCTTCCAGGACCCGATGACGTCGCTGAACCCGGTGCACAAGGTCGGGTCCCAGCTGACCGAGGCGATCCTGCTCCACCAGGACATCACGAAGGCCGCCGCCCGCAGACGTGCCCTCGACCTGTTGAAGGCGGTCGGGATCCCGCGCGCCGACGCCAGGATCGACGACTATCCGCATCAGTTCTCCGGCGGCATGCGACAGCGCGTGATGATCGCGATGGCACTGGTCAACAATCCGGACCTGCTGATCGCCGACGAGCCGACGACGGCGCTCGACGTGACCACGCAGGCGCAGATCCTCGACCTGATGAAGCGCCTCCAGGACGAGTTCGGCAGCGCGATCATCATGATCACCCATGACCTCGGAGTGGTCGCCGAGATCGCGGACGACGTCGTCGTGATGTACGCGGCCCGCGTGCAGGAGGAGGGCGAGGTCCGCAACCTGTTCCGGCGGCCCAACCACCCGTACACGTGGGGCCTGCTCGGGTCGTTGCCGCGCCTCCACCAGGACGTCGAACGGCTGGTGCAGATCTCCGGCCAGCCGCCGTCGCTACTCTTCCCGCCGAAGGGGTGCCGCTTCCATCCGCGCTGTTCGTACGTCATGCCGATCTGCAGCCAGACCGAGCCCGAGCTCGCGGCCGTGCCCGAGGCGGCCGGAGCCCACCGTGTTCGCTGCCACCTCGATCAGGAGACCAAGGACCACGAAGCGGTCAAGCTGATCGAGGGCACGATGGCGGAGGCCAGTTGAGCGTCGCTCGGCTGCTCCTCGCTCCCGTGGGGGACACCATGTTTCCCCCACGAGCCCTCTTCTTCCAGAGGCCGATTGAGCTGGGGAACCTCCCGGTTCCCCTGGGACCCCTCCCCGCTCATAGGCCGAAGGACGGCCTATGAGCACGACCAAGCCCGAGCAGACGGCGCCCGTCGTCGAGAAGGCTCCGCTCGAGCTGGCGGGCGACGAGCTCCTCGTCGTCGACGACGTCAAGAAGCACTTCCCCGTCACGCGGGGGATCATCTTCCAGAAGGAGATCGCCTCGGTGAAGGCGGTCGACGGCGTCAGCTTCACGCTCAGGGAAGGCGAGACGCTCGGCATCGTCGGCGAGTCGGGCTGCGGGAAGTCGACGCTCGCCCGCTGCATCATGAAACTGCTCGAGCCGTCGGGCGGCCGCATCGTCTTCGAGGGGCGGGACATCACGAAGCTCTCGCGTGCCGAGATGCGCCCGGTCCGCCGCGAGATGATGATGATCTTCCAGGACCCGTACGCGTCACTGAACCCGCGCAAGCGAGTCGGCTTCATCATCGGCGAGCCGCTCCAGGTGCACGGCATCGGCACCGACGCGGAGATCAAGCGCCGGGTCCAGGAGCTGCTCGAGATCGTCGGCCTGAATCCGGAGCACTACAACCGCTTCCCGCACGAGTTCTCCGGCGGCCAGCGGCAGCGGATCGGCGTCGCCCGCGCGCTCGCGATCAACCCGAAGCTGATCGTCTGCGACGAGCCGGTGTCCGCCCTCGACGTGTCGGTGCAGGCGCAGATCCTCAACCTGCTCAAGGACCTCCAGCGCGACTTCGGCCTCACCTACGTCTTCATCGCGCACGACCTCAATGTCGTCCGCCACATCTCGGACCGCGTCATGGTCATGTATCTCGGCCACGCTGTCGAGATCGCCGAGCGGGACGCCCTCTACGCCGAGCCGAAGCATCCCTACACGGGGGCCCTCATGTCCGCGGTGCCGCTCCCGGATCCCGATGTGGGCCGCGCCCGCAAGCCCGTCGTGCTCCAGGGCGACGTGCCGAGCCCGATCAACCCGCCGTCCGCCTGCTGGTTCCACCCGCGCTGCCCGCGCTTCCACGCCGGTCATTGCGACGTCGAGACGCCGGAGCTCAGGCCCATGGGCGCCGAGGGTCATGTCGCCGCCTGCCACTACCCGCTCGAGGGCTGGCCCCTGACGGAGGAGGAGTTCCGCGGAACCGGCTCCCAGCTTCCGCCGGCGGCCAACAGCGACGAGTAGTCCCCGTGTGGCTCGCGGCCGCACGCCGCTTCTTCACGCTCCTCGGCGTGCTTGTCGGCGCCGTCTTCCTGTGTGCTGTGTCGGTCGGGCTCATCCTCGGCACGTCGCTGAACCGGTCGATCGCGGTGGCCTTCGAGGCGTTCGGCTGCCTGCTGCTCCTGTTCGCCTTCTTCGTCGGCAACCGGGGCCCGGTGCGGACCAAGGGCGAGGCGGCGCCGTTCATCGGCCCTCGCTTCCTGCGCTGGGCGACTCCGGAGGAGCATCAGTCGACGATCGCCGAGTCGGCGATCTTCCTCGTCCTCGGGATCGTCCTGATCCTCATCGGGCTAGCGATCGATTCGCGTTACCGATTGCTGTGATCGCTTTCCCGGCTAACAACGGGCACGTCGGGACGTCGTAAACCGGTAATGGCACGGCGACCGCAGCCGCACACCTGTGACCGCGCGCGCGAGTGGGTCTCGCTCCGCCTCGACGACGAGATCTCGGAGCTCGAGGACGCGCTCCTCGAGGCGCACCTGCGCCGCTGCGGCGCCTGCCGCGAGTACGAGGCGAGTGTGCGTGGGGCCGTGCTGGCGCTGCGTGCGCACCCGCTGCAGCGGATGGACGAGCCGATCGTCGTCGCCGGCCGGCGGCGGGCAATGCTTCGCCCCGGCGCCGTCGCGAGGGTCGCAGCCGTCGTGGCGGCGGTGGTCGGGGTGACGACCGTGCTCGGTACCCAGGCCGCCAAGGGGCCGGCCTCCCACAGCCCCGGCTCGGTCCCGGTCGCATCCGTGCCCGACGACCAGGACTTGAAGCAGCTGCGCACGCTCCGGGTGCTTCAACTCGGCGGCAGGCCGCCGCAAGGCACCGGGATCGGCTCGTACGGTATAAACGCCGGCGCCCCGGCCACGCGTTAACGGCGACGCGGAGTAGTCTTTCGAGGGATGATGCCCTCGCTCGTCACGTCGTACTGCTGATCGCTCGATCACGAGGCCCGTGTGGCCACGCTGAAGCAGGAGCGCCGAGCGCTACCGAGCGACGTTCCCGAGCGCCCCGGCTTCGCTAGACTCCGATCGCTCGCCCGCCGCGCGCGGCGGGGCGGGCATCCTCTCGTGCAATCGCCTCTTCAGGAGTCCAATGGCTGAGCGCAAAACCTCTGAAAACAATGTGGGCAAGGTCGTCGAGGTCAAGGGCGTCGTCGTCGACGCGGTCTTCACCGGGGCGCTGCCCGAGATCTACAACGCGCTGCGCATCACCGTCCCGGGCCAGGACGGCTCCCCGGGTCTCGACCTGATCGCCGAGGTCCAGCAGCACCTGGGCGACGACCGCGTCCGCGCCGTCGCCATGGATTCGACCGACGGCCTGCCGCGCGGAGTCGACGTGGTCGACACCGGCGCGCCGATCAGCGTCCCGGTCGGCAAGGAGACGCTCGGCCGCCTCTGGAACGTGCTCGGCGAGCCGGTCGACGACGGCGAGCCATCCTCCGGCGAGCGGTCACCGATCCACCGCGATCCGCCCGAGTTCCGCGAGCTGTCGCCGAAGGCTGAGATCTTCGAGACGGGGATCAAGGTCATCGACCTGATCGCCCCGTTCGTGCGGGGCGGCAAGATCGGCCTGTTCGGCGGCGCCGGGCTCGGCAAGACGGTGCTGATCCAGGAGCTGATCCACAACGTCGCGGAGCAGCACGGCGGCGTGTCAGTGTTCGCCGGCGTCGGCGAGCGCACCCGCGAGGGGAACGACCTCTGGCTGGAGATGAAGGAGTCCGGGGTGATCGACCGCGTCGCGCTCGTCTACGGCCAGATGAACGAGCCGCCGGGCGCCCGCCTGCGCGTTGCGCTCTCCGGCCTGACGATGGCGGAGCATTTCCGCGACGAAGGTCAGGACGTCCTCTTCTTCATCGACAACATCTTCCGTTTCGTGCAGGCGGGCTCCGAGGTGTCGGCGCTCCTCGGCCGCATGCCCAGCGCCGTCGGGTACCAGCCGACGCTCGCGACCGAGATGGGCCAGCTCCAGGAGCGGATCACGTCGACCCGCGTCGGCTCGGTCACCTCCGTGCAGGCGATCTACGTGCCGGCCGACGACCTGACCGATCCCGCCCCGGCGAACACGTTCGCCCACCTCGACGCCTTCATCACGCTCGCGCGGTCGATCTCGGAGAAGGGCATCTACCCGGCGATCGACCCGCTCGGCTCGAACTCGCGTGCACTGTCGCGCGGCGTGGTCAGCGAGGAGCACTACGACACGGCCACGCGCGTGCAGGAGGTCCTCCAGCGCTACCGCGACCTCCAGGACATCATCGCCATCCTGGGCATGGACGAGCTCTCGGACGAGGACAAGCTGGTGGTGCAGCGGGCCCGCAAGATCGAGCGCTTCCTGTCCCAGCCGATGTTCGTCGCCGAGGTCTTCACCGGGACGCCGGGCGCCTACGTGAAGCTCGAGCACACGGTCAAAGGCTTCGGCGAGATCCTCGACGGCAAGCACGACTCACTGCCCGAGCAGGCGTTCTACATGGTCGGCACGATCGACGATGCCGTCACAAAGGCGAAGACGCTCGCTGCACAGGACGAGCCGGCGCCGGAGGCGCAGGCCGAGGCCGAAGCGGAGGTCGAGGCCGAAACCGAGACGGAGCCGGCGGCGGTCTGATCCGGTGGCGGACGAGGCGCACGTGATCGAGGTCTCCCTCGTGACGCCGGACGGATCGGCGTTCGAGGGAGAGGCGGAGATGCTGATCGTCCCCGGTGCCGACGGAGAGATCGGCGTGCTGGCGCGCCACGCTCCGCTGGTGGCGATGCTGAAGGCGGGCTCGACCCGCGTGCACATCCGCCGCGGGCAGGAGGTGCGTGAGTTCGCCACCGGCCCGGGCTTCTTCAAGGTCGAGCAGGACCGCGCGCTCGCTCTGGTCGACGACGCCGTCGACGTGGACGAGATCGACGGCGACCGTGCGCGGGCCCAGCTCCAGGTCGCGCAGGAAGAGCTCGCCCGGGTCGAGGCGGGCGAGTCGGACGCCGACCGCTGGCAGCTCGAGCAGCGCATCAAGCACGCCGAGAACCAACTCGCGGTCGCCGGCGGCACCACCTCGCCGCCGATCCACACGTCGGCGCCCGTTCCGGGCTAGCCTCGGCCGCCGAGGTCCGACCCCGAGGGCCGAAGGAGTCGAGCCCGCTGCAGTGACCGTCCCTGCGGGGACCGTCCCTGTTCGAAGCCTCTCCGCTAAGCTGAGAACCCCGGAAAGCTTTGAAAGGCAGCTTGGCGACCGGGTCAACAAACGCCTAAAGAGCCCGCGCGTACCGCCGGTGGACTCTTGGGCAGCGGAGCGCGAATGAGCGATCGGATCGACAGTTTCAAAAACCTCCTCGACGAGCGGATCGTCCTGCTCGACGGGTCGTGGGGCGTACTGATCCAGCGGGACATGCGCGGTGAGGAGGCGTACCGGGGCGAGCGTCTCCGCGACCACCCGCGCGACGTCGCCGGCGATCCCGACCTCCTCAACCTAACGCGCCCGGAGGTGATCCTCGACATCCACCGGCGCTACTTCGCCGCCGGCGCGGACATCGCGACCACCAACACCTTCACCGCCACTCGAATCGGCCAGGCCGACTACGGGCTCGAGGACGTCGCCGCCGAGATGAGCCTCGAGGGCGCGCGGCTCGCGCGGCGGGCGGCCGACGAGGTCGGCGGCTTCGTCGCCGGGTCGCTCGGCCCGCTGAACGTCTCGCTCTCCGTGTCCCCGAAGGTGGACGACCCGGGCTTCCGCCCGGTGACGTTCGACCAGGTCCACGAGACGTACGCAGAACAGATCGCAGCCCTGCGCGACGGCGGGGTCGACCTGCTGATGTTCGAGACGATCTTCGACACGCTCAATGCGAAGGCGGCGATCGCCGCGGCGCTCGACGTGGCGCCGGAGCTGCCGCGTTGGGTCTCCTTCACGGCGATCGACGCGAGCGGCCGCAACCTGTCGGGACAGACGGTCGAGGCGTTCTGGGCGTCGATCGAGCACGCCGGGCCGCTGATCGTCGGCGTGAACTGCTCGCTCGGTGCCGAGCAGATGCGTCCGTACGTCGAGGATCTCGCGAGGATCGCCGACACCTACGTCTCCTGCCATCCGAACGCCGGGCTGCCGAACGCCTTCGGCGAGCACGACGAGCTTCCCGCGGACACCAGCCGCTACCTGTCCGAGTTCGCCGCCTCCGGCCTCGTCAACGTCGTCGGCGGCTGCTGCGGGACGACGCCCGACCACGTCGCGGCGATCCGTGACCTGACCGACGGGCTGTCCCCCAGACGCGTTCCCGAGCGCCACGCCCTTCCACGCTTCAGCGGCCTGGAGCCGTTCGAGATCGAGCGGGAGACCGGCTTCGTGATGATCGGCGAGCGCACGAACGTGACCGGCTCCGCGCGCTTCCGCCGGCTCGTCGAGGCCGACGACTACACGGGCGCGGTCGCCGTCGCGCTCGAGCAGGTGCAGGGCGGCGCCAACCTGATCGACGTGAACATGGACGCCGACCTGCTCGACGCCGAGCAGGCGATGACCACCTTCCTGAACGTGATCGCGACCGAGCCGGAGATCGCGCGCGTGCCGATCATGGTCGACAGCTCGCGCTTCTCGGCGATCGAGGCCGGCCTGAAGTGCATCCAGGGCAAGGGAATCGCCAACTCGATCAGCCTGAAGGAGGGCGAGGAGTCGTTCCTGGCACAGGCGCGGGCGATCCGGCGTCTCGGGGCGGCGGCGGTCGTCATGGCCTTCGACGAGGAGGGCCAGGCCGCCACCGTCGAGCGCAAGGTGGAGATCTGCGAACGCGCGTACCGACTGCTGTTGGGCGAGGGCTTCCAGCCGGAGGACATCGTCTTCGACCCGAACGTGCTTGCGGTTGCCACCGGTATCGAAGAGCACAACGGCTACGCGAAGGCCTTCATCGAATCGTTGCCGCTGATCAAGGAGCGCTGCCCCGGAGCGCGTACCTCGGGCGGGATCTCGAACCTGTCGTTCTCCTTCCGCGGCAACGACGTCGTCCGCGAGGCCATGCACTCTGCCTTCCTCTACCACGCGATCCGCGCGGGCCTCGACATGGGGATCGTCAACGCCGGCCAGCTGACCGTCTACGAGGACGTCGAGCCGGAGCTGCTGGAGCGCGTCGAGGACGTGCTCTTCGACCGGCGCCCGGACGCCACCGAGCGAATGGTCGAGTACGCGGGCACCGTCTCCGGCGAGGCGACGAGGCGCGAGGTCGATCTGTCCTGGCGCGAGCGCGGGGTGGAGGAGCGGCTCTCGTTCGCGCTCGTGCACGGGATCGTCGAGTTCATCGAGGAGGACGCGGAGGAGGCGAGGCGGGCGCTCCCGAGGCCGCTCGACGTGATCGAAGGCCCGCTGATGGACGGGATGAAGATCGTCGGCGACCTGTTCGGCTCAGGGCGGATGTTCCTGCCCCAGGTGGTGAAGAGCGCGCGGGCGATGAAGCGTGCGGTCGCCTACCTGGAGCCGTTCATGGAGGCGGAGAAGGACGGCGGCGGCCGGGCTCAGGGGCTGGTCGTGCTCGCCACGGTCAAGGGCGACGTGCACGACATCGGCAAGAACATCGTCGGCGTCGTTCTCGGTTGCAACAACTACGAGGTCGTCGATCTGGGCGTGATGGTCCCGGCCGAGAAGATCCTCGAGACCGCGCAGCAGCAGGGTGCCGACGTGATCGGCCTCTCGGGTCTGATCACGCCCTCGCTCGACGAGATGGTGCACGTGGCCCAGGAGATGGAGCGCCGCGGGATCGTCCTGCCGCTCTTGATCGGCGGTGCGACGACGTCGAAGCAGCACACGGCCGTCCGGATCGCTCCCGCCTACTCGCAGCCGACCGTGCACGTGCTCGACGCCTCGCGGGTGGTCGCGACCGTCGCCAGCCTGCTGGACCCGGGGCGGGTCGGCGAGTTCGACCAGGAGAACCGTGAGCTCCAGGAGCGCCTGCGCGTGCAGCACGCCGAACGCGTCCGAAAGCCGCTGCTGCCGATCGCCGCCGCGCGTGCCAACCCGCACCGCGTCTCCTTCGCCGATCTGCCCGCGCCGCCGTTCACCGGCGCGCGGATCGTCGAGCCCGACCTCGAGTCGCTGACGCGATTCGTCGACTGGCAGTTCTTCTTCCACGCCTGGGAGCTGAAAGGCAAGTTTCCGGCGATCCTCGACCGCGCGGAGGCGAAGGAGCTGTACGACGACGCGCTTGCGCTGCTCGAGGAGATCACGGTCGAACAAGCGCTCCGTCCCCGCGGCGTGTACGGCTTCTGGTCCGCCTGCTCGGACGGTGACGACGTCGTGCTCGAGGACGGGCCGCGATTCTGTTTCCTGCGCCAGCAGTCCGACTACGGCGACTCGCGGCCGAACCGCTGCCTCGCCGACTACGTCGCTCCGCAGGGCGATGCCCTCGGCGCCTTCGCGGTCGGCATCCACGGGGCCGGCACGCTGTCGGCACGCTACGAGGCCGAGCACGACGACTACCGCTCGATCATGGTCAAGGCGCTCGCCGACCGGCTCGCGGAAGCTTTTGCCGAGTGGTTGCACGCCGAGGCCAGGAAGGCGTGGTATGCGCCAGACGAGGCGCTCTCGAACGAGGACCTGGTCGGCGAGCGCTACCGGGGAATCCGGCCCGCATTCGGGTACCCGGCAAGTCCGGACCACAGCGAGAAGGAGAAGCTGTTCACACTGCTCGGCGCCGCGGACGCCGGGCTCGAGCTGACCGAGACGTTTGCGACCACGCCCGCCGCGAGCGTCAGCGGCATCTACTTCGCGCACCCGGAGTCGCGCTACTTCGCCGTCGGTCGGATCGGGCTGGACCAGGTCGACGACTACGCGGTCCGGAAGGGCGTGCCGCTCGGCGAGGCGGAACGGTGGCTGCGGCCGAACCTTGGCTACGAGGTCGCGGTCGAGGTCGTGCGATGATGGACGCGTGAGGCAGGCGCTCCTGACGGCGGGGATTGCCGCTGTCCTCGTCCCGGCCGCGTGGGCGGCAGCCGGCGACCCGCAGCACGCGTTCACGAAGGCCGACCAGGCGCGTGCGCGGGCCGCCTCGCTGAGACTCTCGGACTTCGCCCCGGGCTGGAAGGCGTCGCCGTCCGCCGGTACCTCGGGCGCCCAGCCGCGCTGCTCGAGCTACCACCCCGACCAGTCGGATCTGGTCGAGACCGGCAAGTACGACTCGCCGGACTTCACCCGCACCGCCGACAACTCGTTCGTCTCCGTCTCGACGGGCGTGTTCAGGACGGCGGCGATGGCGAAGCGCGGCTACGGGCGGGTCGCCGTCCGGCAGTTGCCCGTCTGCTTCGGCGAGCTCTTCGCGAAGGGGGTCACGAAGCCGAGCGCTGCGAAGATCGTCTCCGCCGGCCCGGTCGCCTTCCCGAAGGCAGGCGACCGTACGAACGCGTACCGGCTGGTCGCGTCGGTGAAGACGCCGACGGCCACGTTGCCGGTCACGGCCGACATCGTGCTCTTCAACAAGGGCCGCACCGACGTGGCGATGATCTTCCTCGGGATCGTGAGGCCGTTGCCGGCCTCCCTGGAGCAGACGGCGGTCGCGCGCGTGCTCGCGCGCGTCACCAGGTAGCGTCGGAGCCGGCGGCGGCCTCCGCTATCCTGACCGGCGGCGGCGTGCCGACCAGCGGCGCGCCTTCTTTCGATCCGGTGCCCGCTTGAAGACGACCCTGAAACGAGGAATCGGGCGTGGCGGCGTCCTCGAGGGGAACGGACACTCCGTTCTCCCGCCGTCGGCGCTGACCCCGATGACCCGGTACCGGTCGGAGGATCCTCCGCGCCGGTCGGGCCTCCGCACGGTCGGGCGCATCCTGCTCTGGATCGCGATCGCGGTCACGATGCTGGTGATCTCGTTCGTGGCGGGCCTCTATCTCTGGTTCCACGAGAGCGTGGCGGCGATCCAAGCGCACTCGGAGGACGTGAAGAGCGCGCAGAAGTTCCTCGGCGAGCCGCCCGCGCCCGGTCATGCCGCCATCGGGCTGGTGATCGGCTACGACCACCGTGCCAACGAGGCCGCGAACACGCCCTCGCGGTCGGACACGGTGATGCTGATCCGCACGGACCCGTCGACGAAGACGGTCTCGATGATGTCATTCCCCCGCGACCTGCTGGTCAACGTGCATTGCCCTGGACAGCCGGTCTACTCGGGCAAGATCAACTCCGCCTACGCGGCCTGCGGCGCGAAGGGCACCGTCCAGACGGTCAGCGACATGATCGGCCTGCCGATCAACTACCTGATCACGGTCAACTTCCGCGGGTTCAAGCAGATCGTCAACCGGCTCGGGGGCGTCTGGATCGACATCGACCGCCGGTACTTCAACGACAACGCCGGGCTTTCGCCGACGTTCGGCTACGCGAAGATCAACCTGCAGCCCGGCTACCAGCTGCTCACCGGCGGCAGCGCCCTCGACTACGTCCGCTATCGCCACACCGACTCCGACCTGTTCCGCGTCGCCCGCCAGCAGCAGTTCGTGAAGGCGATGAAGTACCAGTTCAAGCACAGCTTCAGCGTGCTGAAGGTGCCGAAGATCGTCGGGACGCTGACCAAGAACATCGAGGTCGCCGCGGGCCGCGGAAGCGGCGTCTCGGGCCGCACCATCCTCAGCTACGCGTTCTTCGCATACCACCTGCCGCCGGGCCACTTCTTCCAGACGCAGATCCAGGGGCTGAGCGGTTACTCCGACCTGACCACGTCGTCCGCGAACATCGCCGCCGCGGTCCAGGACTGGGAGACGCCCGACGTCGACTCAGCACAGGTCGCAACCGCAGTCGCGCTGGGCCGCAAGGTCAAGCTGCGGACGCCGACTCGAGCGGAGACGACGATCACCGTCCTGAACGGCAACGGCGTCGCGGGCGCGGCGGGCGAAGCGGCGACGGGGCTGTCGCAGCAGGGCTACCACATCCTTCCGCTGCCGCCGAACGCCACCGGCAACGCGCCGAGCTTCGACTACTTCCACACGACCGTGCTCTGGAACCCGCGCGTGAAGCGGTCGGCGGCAGCCGCCAACGCCGTGGCCAAGCTGTTCGCGCCGGCCGACGTCAAGAAGGTGCCGCGGACGATCGCTCCGCTCCAGAACGGGGCGATGCTCACCGTCGTCGTCGGGCGCACGTTCCACGGCACCGTCGCGCCCGCTCCGCCGGTGCGCGCACCCGTGACCAGAGAGCCGGCACACGTGCAGTCG
Source organism: uncultured Actinomycetes bacterium (assembly GCA_963775695.1). Classification (GTDB taxonomy): domain Bacteria; phylum Actinomycetota; class Thermoleophilia; order Gaiellales; family Gaiellaceae; genus DATBLE01. The sequence goes on from CAVZJU010000002.1 coordinate 308,167, forward strand.
AACCCCTACGACACCTCGGGGCTCCTGCGTCCGTTTCGGAAGAAGGTCGGCTTCGACCTGATGGTGCCGACGGTCCTCGACAGCTCGTCGGCACCCGACTCCACGAAGCCCGTCCACGGCTACCTGATCGAGGGCAGGCACCACGCGGTGCGGCTCGTCTTCCGGACGGCGAGCGGCGCCTACTGGGGGGTCCAGGAGACCAACTGGCCCGACGCGCCCGTCCTGTCGGACCGCAGCTTCCGGCACGTGCTCAGCGGGCGGCCGTACGACTTCTACTACAACGGCCCGAAGCTCCACATGATCGTGCTACATGAGAAGGGGGCCAGCTACTGGGTGGTCAACTCCCTCCTCGACAACATCTCCAACGAGACGATGATCGCAATCGCAAAGGGGCTGAAGCCCCTGAAGGCAAGGTAGCCGTGGCGCGGATCGCTTTCTTCGGCGCCGGCTACGCCGGCCTCGTCAGCGGAGCCTGCCTGGCCGAGCTCGGCCACACGGTGGTGATCCGGGACGTCGCGCCCGAGCGGATCGAGCAGCTCACCGCCGGCCGTGTTCCGTTCCACGAGCCCGGTCTCGAGGAGCTGATCGCCGCGAACCGCGGGCGGTTGAGCTTCACGCTGTTGGTGGAGGAGGCTGTCGACGGCAGCGAGTTCCTGTTCGTCTGCGTCGGCACCCCGCCGACTCCCTCGGGAGACGCCAACCTCGCGTCGGTGTGGTCGGTGATCGAGGACCTGCCGGCCGACATCGGCTCGCCGGTGCTGGTGATGAAGAGCACCGTCCCGGTCGGGACGGGGGAGAAGGTGCGCGCCGCGCTCGACGCCCGGGGCCTCGAACGCGTGGGCTACGCCTCGTGCCCGGAGTTCCTGGCCGAAGGCACGGCCGTGCGGGACTTCATGGAGGCCGACCGGGTGGTGGTCGGCTCGTTCGACCAGCAGGACGGCGACGCGGTCGCTGCGCTGCACGACGGTCTCGGTGCCGAGACCGTCCGCACCGACGTCCCCTCGGCCGAGATGGTCAAGCTCGCGGCCAACGCCTACCTGGCCACCCGAATCAGCTTCATCAACGAGATCGCCAACGTCTGCGAGTTGGTCGGCGCCGACGTCGAGGACGTCGCCCGCGGCATGGGCCTCGACCGGCGCATCGGCACGCACTACCTCCGCGCCGGGCTCGGCTACGGGGGCAGCTGTTTCCCGAAGGACATCTCCTTCCTGAAGCTGCTCGCGGGCAACTCCGGCTACCACTTCCAGCTGGTGACCGCCGTCATGGAGGTGAACGACCTCCAGATGCGCCGGCCGGTGGCGAAGCTGCAGAAGCACCTCGGCTCTCTGCGCGGCAAGCGCATCGCCCTCCTCGGGCTCGCGTTCAAGGCCAACACCGACGACATGCGCGAGGCGCCCAGCATCGTCCTCGCCGCTCGGCTGCTCGCCGAGGGCGCCGAGGTCGTCGCCTGGGACCCGGTCGCCGACGCTCGGACGGTCCTGCACGGTGTGACCTTCGTCGACTCGGTCGCCGATGGGCTGTCCGGCGCCGATGCCGCGGTCGTCGTCACGGAGTGGCCGGAGCTACGCGACCTGCCCTGGTCGAAGCTAAAGAGCACCATGCGCTCGCCGGTGGTGGTCGACGGGCGCAACCACCTCGACGCCGCCGCGATGCGCGCCGCCGGCTACGTGTACGAGGGGATGGGGCGCTCCGCCTCCCCGTTCGCGACGCTGCCGGGGCCCCCCGAGCCGGCGCCCACGCTCTCCCGGGACTAGAGGAGACGACGATGGAGGCGATCGTCCTGGCCGGAGGAAAGGCCGAGCGCATGGGCGACGCGACCGGCGGCCGGCCGAAGGCGCTCGTCGACGTCGCCGGGAAGCCGCTGGTCGCCTACCAGATCGGCAGGCTCGCGAACGCCGGCGTCGGCCGCGTGATCGTCTCGTGTGCCGCCGGCCAGGGCGAGGTCCTCCGTGACGAGCTCGGTGAGCTCGAGGTCGAGATCGTCTGCGCCGAGGAGCCCGAGCGGCTCGGCCGGGGCGGCGGGATCAAGTTCGCCGCGCGGGAGCGCTCCGAGAGCGGCGACGTCTTCGCGATGAACGGCGACGAGCTGGTCGACGTGGGCTTCGAGGCGCTGTTGGTTCGCCACCGCGAGACGGGCGCCGCCGCCACCGTCTCGGTCGCGCGGCCGGCGTCGCCGTTCGGCGTGGTCGAGCTCGGCGACGACGACGTGGTGACCGGATTCAGCGAGGGCGGCCGGATCCCCTACTGGGTCAACTGCGGCGTCTACGTCCTCTCCCAGGAGGCGATCGAGCGCTTCCCCGACCGGGGCGACCACGAGTCGACGGCGTTCCCGGAGCTGGCCGCCGAAGGGCGGCTCCGGGCCTACCGCCACGAGGGCCTGTGGCTGACTGTGAACACGCCGAAGGAGCTGCGCCGTGCCCAGGAGCACGTCGCAGCCCACCCCGAGTGGCTCTCGTGACACGGGGGAAACGGCCGGTTTCCCCCGTGGGCCCCCTTCCGAGCTCCGCCGCCGGCTCGCCGGCGGCGTTCGCGATTCCGTCTGGTGGCGTAAGGGTCTGTGCCGCGCCCGCCAGGTCGGTCGCGGCGGCGGAAACCGTCTATACCGGGGAGACAGCCCGATGAGCGAGTACACCTTCGAGCCCCGGACCGTGGACAAGCCGTGGGGCTCCGAGCTGATCTGGGCCGAGAGCGAGCACTACGCGGGCAAGATCCTGTTCGTCAAGGCGGGCGAGTCACTCAGCCTCCAGTACCACGAGATCAAGGACGAGTCGTGGTACGTGCTCGAGGGGCGGGCGAAGCTCGAATTGGGCCGCGCGGGGGAGGGAAGCGTGGAGGAGGTCGAGATCACGGCGGGCCAGGCGTTCCGCGTCCGGCCGGGAACCGTCCACCGCGTGACCGGGATCGAGGACACGAGGATCCTCGAGGTCTCGACTGCCCACCTCGACGACGTGGTCCGGCTCGAGGACGCCTACGGGCGCGAGGGCACCAGCGAACCTTGACGTAAATGTGGTAAGGTTGTGCCGATGGAGCTGACCGTCGGCGCGGCGGCACGGCAGACGGGCTGGTCGGCCCGGATGCTCCGCTATCTCGAGGACGCAGAGCTCGTCGTTCCCGCCCGGCGGCCGAGCGGCTACCGCGTGTACGGCATCCGCGAGCTGAACCAGCTGAGGTCGCTGCGCGAGCTGCGCACCCGGTTCGACGTCGAGCTCTCCGACGTTGCGTTCGCCGCCAGGCTCCGCCGCGAGCCGGGGCTCCGCGACGCCGTCCACACCTGGCTCGCCGGCAGCGAGAGCGCACTCGAGTGGGAGCAGCGCAAGCACGAACGTCTTCTGGCCGCATGAAACCCGAATCGGTGCCAGACCAAGGTCGGGCACCGATGCTGAAAGGAGTAGGACTGCATGGCGACGACGAAGCGATACGACGTGAAGGACCTTGCGCTGGCGCCCGAGGGCGTCCGGCGCATCCAGTGGGCAGACCGGCAGATGCCGGTGCTGGCCGCGATCCGCGAGCGGTTCGAGCGCGAGCAGCCGCTCTCCGGGTACCGGATCTCGGCCTGTCTGCACGTGACCACCGAGACCGCGAACCTCGCCCGGACGCTGAAGGCGGGCGGGGCGGACGTGGTCCTGTGCGCGTCCAATCCTCTGTCCACGCAGGACGACGTCGCCTCGGCGCTCGTGGACGAGTACGACATCGCCGTCTTCGCGATCAAGGGCGAGGACAACGACACGTACTACTCGCACATCGAGGCGGCCGTCGACCACAAGCCGCAGCTGACGATGGACGACGGCGCCGACGTGATCGGCGTGCTCCACTCCGCCCGCCGCGAGCAGCTCGGCGACATCATCGCCGGCACCGAGGAGACGACCACGGGCGTGATCCGCCTGAAGGCGCTGGAGGCCGACGGCAAGCTCGGCTTCCCGATCATCGCCGTCAACGAGGCCAAGACCAAGCACCTGTTCGACAACCGCTACGGCACGGGCCAGTCGACGATCGACGGGATCATCCGCGCGACCAACGTCCTGCTCGCCGGCAAGCGCTTCGTCGTCGGCGGGTACGGCTGGGTCGGGCGGGGCGTTGCCTCGCGGGCCCGCGGCATGGGCGCCCTCGTGATCGTCACCGAGGTCGATCCGATGCGGGCGCTCGAGGCGGCGATGGACGGCTTCGAGGTCCTGCCGATGGCGAGGGCGGCCGAGATCGGCGACCTCTTCTGCACCGCGACCGGAGACAAGGGCGTGATCACCGCCGAGCACATGGGGCGGATGAAGGACGGGGCGATCCTCTCCAACACTGGGCACTTCGACGTCGAGATCGACAAGGGCGCCCTGCGCTCGCTCGCTTCCGAGACGCGGCACGCACGTGAGTTCGTCGAGGAGTTCACCATGGCGGACGGACGGCGGATCTACCTCGTCGCCGAGGGCCGGCTCGTCAATCTCGGCGCGGCCGAGGGCCATCCGGCGCTCGTCATGGACATGTCGTTCGCGAACCAGGCGCTCGGCGCGGAATACGCCGTGCAGAACGCCGCTTCGCTCGAGCGGAAGGTCTACCCCGTGCCGGACGACATCGACCGCGAGATCGCCCGCCTGAAGCTCGCGACGATGGGCATCGACATCGACCAGCTCACCGAGGAGCAGCAGAAGTATCTGGCCTCGTGGGACGAGGGGACCTAGCAGAGGGGAAGTGAGCGCGGCCGGGCAAAGCCCGGCCGCGCGGCGTCTTAGGCCAGCTCGCGCTCGACTGTCTTCACCAGCTCCAGATGGAGCTCGAACAGCTGCCGCAAGAAGCCGATCACGAGTAGCAGGTACTTCCGGCGGTGTGGAAGGAGCTCCGCGGTCTGCTCGGCGTCGTCGAGTTGCCGCTCGAGGTCGGCTATGTCTGCGCGCAGGCCGGCCAGGCTCTCTCGGGTCGGCTTCTCCCCGACGAGGTCGGCGATCAGCAGCCTGAGCAGGGGCTCGCTCTTCAGCGGTGTGAAGGTGACTGGGGTGCGCGCGTAGTCCTTGAGCGCACGCAGCCCCTTGTCCGTCAGGGTGTAGACGGTCCGCTCGCGCGTCTTGCCCGGCTCCTTTCGTGCGGCGAGGTAGCCGAGCTTCGCCAGTCGTTTCGGTTCGACGTAGTACTGGCTCTCGCCGGCCCAGGCAAGCATCCGCCCTCGCTGCGCCAGGCGCAGGAGGTCGTGGGCGCCGGCGCCTGTCCGACCGACGAGGCCGAGGATCTCGTACGAGAAGAGGCTCAACTTGTCGCTTGGCATACTATGATTCATAGTTTATACCTCTGGAGCATAGTTCAGGCGAGGGGAGCGGACGATGACGGCGACGACACCGATGTCCGAGCGGGCAGCCCAGTGGGGACGCGCGTGGGGAGCACGCGCCTCGGACTGGGAGGCGAGCGAGCTGCAACAGCTCCCCACCTACGAGGAGGCGATCCGGCGCGTGGGGATCTCCCAGGGCCAGCGCGTGCTCGAGGTCGGCTGCGGCACCGGGGTATTCCTGCAAGCCGCGGCCGATCGGGGCGCCGAGGTGTACGGGCTCGACGCCTCCGAGGCGCTGCTCGAGCTCGCCTGTGCGCGGGTGCCCGAGGCCGACCTGCGGTTGGGCGACCTCGAGTCGCTGCCGTACGACGACGACCAGTTCGACGTCGTCGCCGGCTTCAACTCGTTCTTCTTCGCGCTCGACCTCGTCGGTGCGCTGCGCGAGGCCGGCCGGGTCGCGAAGCCCGGCGCGCCGGTCGTGATCCAGGTCTGGGGACGGCACGACCGCTGCGAGCTGGAGGCGATGAAGGCGGTCGTGAGGCCGTTCCTGCCGCCACGGCCGCCGGATGCGCCTTCTGAGCCCGACCTCGCCGCGCTCGGTGTGCTCGAGCGGGTTGCGACCGAGGCGGGGCTCGAGCCGCAGAGCACTTTCGACCTGAGCTGGGCGTACGAGTTCGCCGACGACGAGGAGCTCGGGCGGGCGATGCTCGCTCCGGCGGGCATCGGCGATCTCGTCGGGCCGGCTCGGGAGCACGAGGTTCGCCGGCAGATCGTCGAGGCCCTCGATGCATGCAGGACGCCGCAGGGAGGCTACCGGCTCGAGAACGAGTTCCACGTGCTGATCGCCACGGCCTGAACGCCGCCGGGCCGGTTCCGGCCGCCGCCGCCTCGCTCGTCCGCTACCCTCGTCTTCGAGGAGAGTATCCCCAACGGGTTGCCGTCGTCACCTCGGCGTTCGCGCCCGGCGGCACCGGCCGTACGACACGGCGGGAGAGACCTTCGTTCCACCCGGAATCGGGCGACGAAGGGTGTATCCGCATGAGCTTGGCGTTGTGGCATTGGGGGGCGTTCGCTGCGCTGGTGGTCGCCCTGCTCGCGATCGATCTCGTGGCGTTCGCGCGCCGGAAGCAGGGCATCTCCTTCCTGCGTGTCGTCGGCTGGAGCATCGGCTGGACGGTGCTCGGGGTCGCGTTCGGCGGCGTGATCTTCTTCTGGCAGGGAGGCGCCGCCGCGGGCGAGTACCTGACCGGGTTCGTGATCGAGAAGTCGCTCTCGATCGACAACCTGTTCGTCTTCGCGCTCGTCTTCACCTATTTCGGCGTTCCGGTCCGCCTCGCAGCGCCGCGTCCTGTTCTGGGGCATCGTCGGCGCGATCGTCCTTCGGGCGATCTTCACCTTCGCCGGCGCGGCGCTGCTCGACGCGTTCCACTACGCGATCTACGTCTTCGGCGGGTTCCTCGTCCTCACCGGTCTGCGCATGGCCAGGCACTCCGACGTCGAGATCCATCCAGAGCGGAATCCGGCGCTGAAGCTGCTCGGGCGCATCCTCCCGCTGATCAACCGCTATGAAGGCGACCGCTTGGTCGTTCGGGAGCGGGGACGTCGGTTCACCACGCCGCTCGCGGCCGCGCTCGTCCTGGTCGCGACCTTCGATCTCGTCTTCGCAGTCGACTCGATTCCGGCGATCTTCGCCGTCACGCGCGAGACGTTTCTCGTCTGCGCGGCAAACGCCTTCTCGCTCCTGGGCCTCGCCTCGCTCTACTTCGTCCTCGCCGAGCTGCTCGGACGCTTCCACTACCTGAACGTCCGGCTCGGGATGGTGCTGGTGTTCGTCGGGGCGAAGATGGCCGCCGCCGACCTCTACGAACTGCCGGTCTGGGCTTCGCTGGTGGTGATCGTCGGCGTCCTCGGCGCCGCGGTGGGGACGTCGCTGCTGCGCCCGGCGCCCTACCCCGGCCGATTCCGATCCAAGGAGGCTCGTGATGATCGTGCCGGGCGTCGTCCTGATCGCGCTCTCGGTCCTGTTCCTGTTGACCTCACTCGCTCTCCACGCGTGTGAGCTAGATGCGGCCGCGGGCCTAGACTGCCGGGCATGCTCGAGCCCGAGCGGATCATCAGGCTGGAGGATCGCGCCGTCGTCCTCCTCGACCAGCGCCGGCTTCCCGGCGAGGAGGTCGACCTCGTCTGCTGCTCTTCGGCGGAGGTGGCCGAGGCGATCCGGACCCTGGCCGTTCGGGGCGCGCCGGCGATCGGCATTGCCGTCGCGTACGGCTATGCGCTCGCCGCCCGCAACGGGGAGGATCTCGACGACGCGGCGGCAGTGCTCGCCAGCGCGCGTCCGACCGCAGTCAATGCCGCGTGGGCGCTGGCGGAGATGCAGCGCTGGGAGGGCGATCCCGCAGAACGGGCACGGCAGATCCACGCTCAGGAGGTCGAGCGCTGTCGGGTCATGTCCGCGCACGCCGCTGCGCTGCTCGAGCCCGGCACCCGCGCGCTGACCCACTGCAACGCCGGCGGGCTCGCTACCGGTGGGTACGGCACCGCCGTCGGCGCGCTCCGCGCGGCGTGGGAACGCGGCCTGCTCGAGCACGTCCTCGTCGACGAGACGAGGCCGCTGCTCCAGGGCGGGCGCCTGACTGCATGGGAGCTCGAGGAGGCGGGTATCCCGCACGCCGTGATCGCGGACTCCGCAGCAGGTCTGATGATGGCCCGGGGCGAGGTCGACCTGGTCGTCACCGGTGCCGACCGGATCGCCGCGAACGGCGACACCGCGAACAAGGTCGGCACCTACTCGTTGGCCGTGCTCGCGACGCACCACGGCATCCCGCTGTACGTCATCGCTCCGAGCTCGACCGTCGACCTCACGACCGCGACCGGCGCGGGGATCCCGATCGAGGAGCGCGCCGCCGACGAAGTTACGGCGCGGTTCGCGGCCCGCAACCCGGCCTTCGACGTCACCCCCGCCGGCCTGATCGCCGCGATCGTCACGGAGGCCGGCGTCCACCGCGCGCCGTACACGTCCTCGCTCGCAGGGCTGGTGGCGGCATGAGGGCGATCATCCTGGCCGCCGGGTATGCGACGCGCCTGCGCCCGCTGACAGACACGATCCCGAAGCAGCTCCTGCCCGTCGGCGGGCGGCCGATGGTCGACTGGGTCTGCGACCGTGTCGCGGAGGTCACCGACGACGTCGAGCTCGTCACGAACGCGCGCTTCGCCGACGATTTCCGCGAGTGGGCAAGGCGGCGAGGCGGCGTCACCGTGCACGACGACGGCACGGTTTCGAACGAGGACCGCCTCGGGGCGATCGGCGACATCGCGTTCGTCCTGGAGCGGATCGGCACCGACGACGACCTGCTCGTGATCGCCGGAGACAACCTGTTCGACTTCGCGCTCGGCGACTTCGTCGCGTTCACGCGCGGGAAGGGCGTCGCCAGCGCGGTCGCGGTCTACGACTGCGGCGACCTCGAGCTGGCCACGCATTACGGTGTCGTCGACTCGGACGACAACGACCGCGTGGTCGGCTTCGAGGAGAAGCCGTCAGAGCCGCGCAGCACGCTGGTCGCGACGGCGGCCTACGTCTACCGGCAGGAGCACGTCCCGCTCGTCGCGCGCTACCTCGACGAGGGCAATCCCCCGGACCAGCCGGGGCGGCTGATCGCATGGCTCTATCCCCGCGAACCCGTCTACGCCTACCGGTTTCCCGGGCCGTGGTTCGACATCGGGAATCCCCAGCAGCTGCTCGAGGCGGACAACCATTGGCGTGAGCGCGCGGGCCTGCCGCCGCGCGAGACCTACGCGACCCTCAGCTAGGCGGCGGGACCGGCGGCTTCTGCGCCGGGGGCGGACCGGGCGGCGGCTTGCGCCGGACCACCCAACGCCCCCACCAGCTGAGCCCGGGGTGATCCGGGTCCTTTGCGCCCCAGCGGAACGGCTTCTTCCTGGGCGGCTGCGGCGGGGGCGTTGCCACACCGCGAAGTTACACCCTTGGCGCGCCTCTGGCAAAGACACGTCACGGCTTGCGGTCTAGCGTGACCGCATGTGCTGCTGGATCTCGTGTTTCCTCGACGCTGCGTGGTCTGTTCCGTCCCGGGCGCCGCCCTCTGCGCCGCGTGTGCGGGCGCTTTGCCGCGGATCGCCGCGCCGCTCTGCGGCCGATGCGGTGCGGCCACTGCCTGGCCGGTGGAACGCTGCCGCGAGTGCTCGGGCCGGCGGATCGCCTTCGCCTCCGCGCGGGCGGCCGTCGAATACGAGGTCGCCGTGCGGTTGCTCGTCTCCGCCTGGAAGGAGCGTGGCCTCCGGAACGTCGGTGACCTCGCGGCCGCCCTGATCGTCGAGGTCGTGCCCCGGCCGCCCGGCCGCGTGGTCACCTTCGTGCCGCCGGACGGCGACCGCAGCCTCAGGCGGGGTCATCACCCGCCGGCGCGGCTCGCCCGTGAGCTCGGACGCCGCTGGGAGCTGCCGGTCCGGGCGATGCTGGAGCGCACCCGACCGCTGCGGCCGCAACGTGGTCTCGGCCGCGACGAGCGCCGCCGCAACGTCCGGGCCGCTTTCCGTGCCACGGCGACGATCCGGGGGCCCGTGATCCTTGTCGACGACGTGTACACGACCGGCGCAACCGTGTCGGCGGCAGCGAGCGCCCTCCGCGGCGCAGGCGCGAGCTCGGTCGACGTGGTCGCGTTCGCGCGGACGGTGAGACGCTGAGATCGACTAGGGTTGGAGATGACCACCCTTTGAGAAGGGGACATCCCATGCGCCTGCAGATCAAAGGCAAGAACGTCGAGATCAGCGACGCGATTCGGTCCTATGCGGAGGAGAAGCTCGGGAAGCTCGAGCGCCAGCTGGCCGACCCGACCATGGTCGAGCTCGAGCTCGCGGTCGAGCGGAACCCGTCGATCGCGGACAAGATCGTCGCCGAGGCGACGATCTGGACGAAGGGGCCGACGTTGCGCGCCAAGGAACGTTCGACGGACATGCGCGCGTCGATCGACCTGCTCACCGACAAGCTCGAACGCCAGGTCACCCGCTACCGCGAGAAGCGCCGCCGCCGCCCTCGCGAGCACGATGGGCAAGGCCTCGACGCGCATGCTCCGACGGCAACCGACGAGGAGGGCGGGCCCGTGATCGTCAAGACGAAGCAGTTCACGATGCATCCGATGAGCGCGGAGGAGGCGGTCCTGCAGCTGGAGCTGGTCGGCCACGACTTCTTCGTCTTCCGCCACCAGGACACCGGGGAGATCAACGTCGTCTACCGGCGGCGCGACGGCGGCTACGGGCTGATCGAGCCGAGCTAGCAAGTGGGGCTCTTCCGGCGGCGCGAGCCGCTCCACGAGCAGCTTGCCCGCCAGGGTGGCATCGACCCCGATCGGATCCAGGAACCACGGCCACCGAGGTGGATGGAGACCGGTATCCACGGCGTGCCGCGGGCGCGCGAGTGGGACGCAGTCGTAACGGTCGAGGCGGAGGGCGTCGAGGGTGAGCACGCCCGCTTCGTCGCGCTTCCCGGCGTCCTGGTGGTCGAGGAGGGCGAGCGCGTCGAGCCGCTGGCGAACGCCGTCGACCAGGTCGCGGCCGTCCCGTACCGCGCCGAGGCCGCGCGGCGTGGAGAGTCGCAGTGGGCAGTGGGCATCCGCGAGCTCGATGTCGTCGAGCTGCCCGAAGATCCCGGCGGCGACGAAATCACGCTGACGGTCAACGACGGGGGGCAGGAGTTGCTCGTCGACGGAGCCCATGCCTTCGCCTCGCTGCCGGCACTCGAGCACTTCGGCGAGGCGAGAGGACCTTCCTATGTCGTCCGGGCGACGCGGCTCGACGGCTCCGTCTGGGAAGTCGAGGCGATGCCGCTCTAACGGGCGAGCGCCGCCTGCACGTTCACCATCGCCACCGACGAGACGCGACGGCCGACCGCGTAGCTGAGCCCGTTGTGCTCCAAGACGGCGTGCGTGGCCCGGCGTAGGAGGGCGTCCTTGCCGGTGGAGACGCGACGGGCCCGGATCTGGGTCCCGCGCCTGTACAGGAGGATGCCCTCGGCGTAGTCGAGCATGCGCGCGCCCGCCGGGAGGCGCAGCGTCCTCACCACGGAGGCGCCCCGGCGGATCTCGACCCGGCGGCCGGTCAGCTGGACGACGAGCCCCACCCCGGCGAGGGCGAACTCCTGCACCGAGCCCGGCGCGAATGTGTACGTCTGCCGCACGACGCCCGCCGGTGAGAGCACGAAGCACCGCCCGCCCACGACGAAGGCGGCGACCGTGGCGCGGTACGCGGTCGTGTTCGTGACCCGGCCCGGCGCCCGCCACGTGTACGCCCTGGCCCCGCTCGCCTTGAGCACCTTCACGGTCGCGCCGATCGAATACGGCATTACCTGCTCGGAGGCGACCCCGAGCACGATCGGCGGCGGTGCGTCCACGTCGACCTCCCGGAACTCGAGCTGTCGCTCGATCGGCCGTGTCGTCGTCGCCGTCTCCAGCAGCCAGTCGCGGAGGTTGCCGCCGGCGAACGCCAGCCAGAGCGCCCGGTCGCCTGCGACGGAGATGTCCGTCACGCCGCTCCCGGTGGAGGGGCCCTCGCTGCAGAGCGCGTCGGTGTGGCGGCCGAGCCGGTGCACGCCGCGGGTGACCAGGCTCCACAACTCGACGTGGGGGCCGCAATGGCCGGCGTACGGGCCGGAGAGGAAGGCCACCGAGAAGCCGCTCCGCGCGAGTGCCTGCACCCTTCCCGGGCTCGTGACGGTGCGGTCCGCCCCTGCCGCCGCAGCGATCGACGTGGTCGCGAACAGGGCCCCCAGAGCAACGAGTGCTCTCATCGCCCAAATGGTGCCCTCCGCGACGGCTACCCTGTAGCCGTGCCCGGTCAAGATCTCGGCGGGTTCGAGAGACTCCTGCGCGCCGGCGAGGGCCGGCGGGTCAAACGGCTGGCCGGACAGGCCGCCTTCATCACGTCGCTCGAGCCGGACTTCCAGAAGCTGTCCGACGACGAGTTGCGCGGCAAGACGGCCGAGTTCCGACAGCGGTTGGAGAACGGCGAGACGCTGGAGGACTTGCTGTTCGAAGCATTTGCAGCCGTGAGAGAAGCCCGCCTCCGGGAGTCGGATCAGCGCATGTTCGACGTGCAGCTGATGGGCGGCATCGTCCTGCACGAGGGCGACATCGCCGAGATGAAGACCGGCGAGGGAAAGACGTTCGTCGCGAGCGCGCCGCTCTACCTGAACGCGCTCGCCGGCAGCGGCGTGCACCTGGTCACGGTCAACGACTACCTGGCGAAGCGCGACGCAGAGTGGAACCGCGGCGTGTTCGAGCGGCTGGGGATGACGGTCGGAGCGATCGAGAACATGCTGCCCTTCTCGGAGCGGAAGGCCGCCTACGACTGCGACATCACGTACGGGACGAACTCGGAGTTCGGCTTCGACTACCTGCGCGACAACATGGCCGTCTCGCTCGAGCAGTGCGTGCAGCGCAGCCACGCCTACGCGATCGTGGACGAGGTCGACTCGATCCTCGTCGACGAGGCTCGGACGCCGCTGATCATCTCGGGCGAGCCCGAGACCGCCGCGCAGGTCTACGTCGACTTCGCACGCATCGCCCGGACCATGAACGGCTACCCACAGCCGAAGGCGAAGCCCGGCGGCGGCCCCGTCGAGGCGGACATCCCGGAGGGGACCGACTTCCTCTACGACGAGAAGTTCAAGACGGTGGCGCCGCTCGAGGCCGCGATCGAGAAGTTCGAGCAGGCGCTGCGGATCGACAACCTCTACGACCCGCGCAACGTCCAGCTCGTCAACCACCTGAACCAGGCGCTGAAGGCGCAGGCGCTCTACCAGCGCGACGACGACTACGTCGTTCAGGACGGCGAGGTGAAGATCGTCGACGAGTTCACCGGCCGGATCATGGAAGGGCGGCGCTGGTCGGAGGGCCTTCACCAGGCCGTCGAGGCCAAGGAGGGCGTCCGCATCCAGGAGGAGCACGTCACCCTGGCGACGATCACGCTGCAGAACTACTTCCGACTCTACGAGAAGCTGGCCGGGATGACCGGCACCGCGAAGACCGAGGAGAAGGAGTTCGTCGAGATCTACGGCATGCATGTGGTCGAGATCCCGACCAACCAGGCGGTCGCGCGCGATGACCAGAACGACTTCATCTACAAGACCGTCGACGGCAAGTTCACGGCTGTGATCGAGGACATCAAGGAGCGTCACGAGCTGGGGCAGCCCATCCTCGTCGGCACGATCGCGGTCGAGACCTCCGAGCATCTGTCGGAACGGCTGACGCGAGCCGGGATCAAGCACAACGTCCTGAACGCGAAAGAGCACGCGCGTGAGGCCGAGATCATCAAGGACGCGGGCCAGGTCGGCGCGGTCACGATCGCGACGAACATGGCCGGCCGCGGCGTCGACATCAAGCTCGGTGAGGGCGTCGTCGATCTCGGCGGCCTCTACGTGCTCGGCACCGAGCGGCACGAGGCGCGGCGCATCGACAACCAGCTCCGCGGTCGCTCCGGCCGCCAGGGCGACCCGGGCGAGTCGCGGTTCTACCTGTCCGCCCAGGACGACCTCGTGCGCCTGTTCGCCGGCGACCGGATCTACAGGATCATCGAGCGCTTCAAGATCCCGGATGACCAGCCGATGGAGGCGAAGCTCCTCTCGAAGCAGATCGAGAACGCCCAGAAGAAGGTGGAGGAGCAGAACTTCGTCTCGCGCAAGAACGTCCTCAAGTACGACGACGTGATGAACAAGCAGCGCGTCGTCATCTACGAGCAGCGCCGGCGAGTACTGGAGGGCGAGGACTTCTCCGAGGAGATCAAGGGCTGGATCGAAGAGGTGATCGGGCGTTCGGTCGAGACGTTCGTCGACCCCGAGAGCGGCGATCCCGACCTGGACGCGCTCACCCAGGCGATGCAGCAGCTCTACAACAGCGAGATCACGGCCGACGAGCTGCGCGAAGACGGGGTGACCGATCCCGGCTCGCTCGTCCCCGAGTTCATCGACGACGCGCAGGAGGAGTACGCCGCGAAGGAGGAGGAGCTCGGGCCGGAGCTGATGCGCGAGCTCGAGCGGTTCGTGATTCTCCAGGTGGTCGACCAGCGCTGGCGCGAGCACCTCGAGAACATGGACTACCTCCGTGAGGGCGTGCATCTCCGGGCGATGGCCCAGAAGGACCCACTGGTCGAGTACACCTCCGAGGGGCACGCGATGTTCGGGGAGCTGAACGGCCAGATCCGCGAGGAGGTGCTCACGCTCCTGTTCCACGCGCAGCTCCAGGCCGAGGACGCCGAGGAGCTGCGGACCGTGCAGGAGGCCTCGGCCGTCGGGAACGGCGGGCTCTCGTACGAGCACGAGTCGGAGGCGGGCGCGGCCGTGATCGCCGGCGCCCTCGGGGGCGAGGCCGGCAGCGTCAGCACGCTCTCCCGGCCACAGCAGCGGAAGGTCGGCGAGCACGAGAAGCTCGGCCGGAACGACCCGTGCTGGTGCGGCTCCGGCAAGAAGTACAAGAAGTGCCACGGGGCCTGAGGCCGCCGGGCCGGCCGCTCGCAGACGACACGATTCGCCTCGAGCCGCTCGACGATCGCTTCGTCCCGGACTTCGAGCGGCTGCTCGAGGACCCGGAGGTGATCCGCAACACGCGGGTTCCCTCGTCCCCGCCGGCCGACTTCGCGTCCATGTGGGTCGGCCGCTACATCGATGGCTGGCGGGACGGCTCCCGGGCCGGGTTCGCGATCCTCTCGCCAGAGGCCGCGTTTCTGGGCTTCGGCGGCGTCGTCGACCTCGATCTGGACGGACGTCAGGGCGAGATCGGATACGTCGTCGCCCCGGAGGCGCGCGGCCGCGGGGTCGCGGGACACGCGCTCCGGCTGATCACCGCCTGGGCGCTCGGCGAGCTGGGGCTCGAGCGGGTCGAGCTGCACATCGATCCCGAGAACACCGCCTCGATCCGCGTCGCCGAACGCTGTGCCTACGTCCGCGAGGGTGTGCTGCGCTCGCTCCACTTCAAGGAAGACATCCGCGCGGACACCGTGATCTATTCGCTGCTGCGCGCCGACCCGCGGTAGCTGCTCGGGCGCCGACCCGCGGAGCGGTGGTCTCGCCAGGCGTGTCGTGAACCCAAACACCACACCCCCACCCAGGGTGGGGGCTTGCCCCGTTCCCCTGCCGGCGAGGCTACTCGCTCGACGCTCACGTCTTCGTGCCGGATCAGTGCCGATATTGGCGGGCGCGGACTACGGCTGGCCGGTCGGCTAGCCTTACGCCATGGCCGAGACACAGGAGCAGCCGCTCGATCAGCAGCTCGAGGAGATCGGGACCCAGCTCGCCTGGGTCCGTGATTACCTTTGACCCCGATCGCCTGACCGCACGCGCCGCAGAGCTCGAGGAAGCCATGGGCGCTCTCGGTTTCTGGGACGACCAGCAGCGCGCGGCGGAGATCAGCACCGAGCACTCGCGCGTGGCGAAGCGGCTCGAACGCTTTCGGCGGCTCGACCAGGAATACCGCGACGCCCGCGAGCTGGCCGAGATGGACGGCGAGATGGCCGACGAGATCGCGGCCAGCCTGCGCCCGCTGCGCGCCGAGCTGGCGCGGCTCGAGGAGGACGCCCTGTTCAACGGCGAGTACGACGGCGGGGACGCGGTCGTGACCATCCACGCCGGGGCCGGCGGCACCGACTCTCAGGACTGGGCGGAGATCCTCCTGCGCATGTATCTGCGCTGGGCGGAGGGGCGCGGCTTCGAGACGGAGCTCCTCGAGGCCAGCCCCGGCGAGGAGGCGGGGCTCAAGTCGGCAACGTTCACTGCGCGCGGCGAGAACGCGTACGGGATCTTCAAGGCCGAGCGCGGCGTCCACCGGCTCGTCCGCCTGTCGCCGTTCGACTCGGCGCATCGGCGCCATACGTCGTTCGCGCAGGTGATCGTCAGCCCGCTCCTGCCTGACGACGCCGTGGCTGAGATCGACGAGGCCGACCTGCGGATCGACACGTACCGCGCGAGCGGTGCCGGCGGGCAGCACGTCAACAAGACCGACTCGGCCGTCCGGATCACCCACCTGCCGACCGGGATCGTCGTCCAGTGCCAGAACGAGCGCTCCCAGACGTCGAACAAGCAGACGGCTCTGCGGATCCTGCGCTCCCGGCTCGCCGAGCTCGAGCAGGAGCAGCGGGAGGCGGAACTGGCCAAGGAACGCGGGGCGGTGCAGGAGGCGGACTTCGGAAGTCAAATTCGCAGCTATGTGCTGCACCCGTACCAGCTCGTCAAGGATCACCGCACCGACGTCGAGGCCGGAAACGCCCAGGGCGTCCTCGACGGCGACCTCGACGAGTTCGTGCACGCGTACCTCCTCGCTCGAGCGGCCGGAAGGGCCGTCTAGCGGTGGACTCGGCTAGAATTGACCCTCCCCCGACCGGTGCGGCCCCGGGCTCGTCCGCGCGCTCGAACGGCGACGTGCCGCACACACTTCCAGTGCAGCAAGCAGACGAACTTCACATCGAGACTCCGGTAGCTCTGGCCGAGCCCGAGCCGCGTCCCGGCGGGGCCCCCGCGGCCGCCATGATCGTGTTCGAGGCCGTGACGAAGGTCTACGACCCGGACGTGGTTGCCCTCAGCGACGTCTCGTTCGTGATCGAGAAGGGCGACTTCGTCTTCGTCGTCGGCGCCTCGGGATCCGGCAAGTCGACGATCATCCGCCTGTTGCTCAAGGAGTTCGAGCCGACGCGGGGCCGCATCCTCGTCGGCGGTCGCGACCTCGGGCGCCTCAAGCACTCGAGGGTGCCGCTCCTGCGCCGGAACCTCGGGTGCGTCTTCCAGGACTTCAAGCTGTTGCCCAACCGAACCGCCGCCGAGAACGTGGCCTACGCGCTGAAGGTCCAGGGCGACCGGCCCGAGTCGATTCGCAAGAAAGTGCCCGAGGCGCTCTCCCTCGTCGGGCTCGCCCACAAGGCGACCTCGCTGCCCGGCGAGCTCTCCGGCGGCGAACAGCAGCGCGTCTCGATCGCCCGTGCCGTCGTCAATCACCCGCCGCTCCTGATCTGCGACGAGCCGACCGGGAACCTCGACCCCGACACCTCGGTCGGGATCATGCAGCTGCTCTACCGGATCAACCGCGCCGGCACGACCGTGCTGATGGTCACCCACGACCGCGAGATGGTCGACAAGATGCGCAAGCGTGTGATCGCGCTCGACAGCGGCCGGCTCGCGCGAGACGAGCGCCGCGGGGGGTACACGACCGAATGATGCGCCTGCGGATGATCGTGGGTGAGGCCTGGCGGTCGATCACGGCCAGCATGTCGACGACGGTGGCGGCGACAATGACCGTCCTCGTCGCGATGCTCGTGCTCGGGACGACGATCGGGCTCGGCACCTGGGTGCTGTCCTACAGCGACCACCTCAAGCAGCAGCTGCTGGTGAAGGTGTACTTCAAGAACGACCGCACCCCGAAACAGATCAACACGATCGGCAGGCGGTTCGACCCGAAGGTCAACCCGCTCGTCCAGAAGCTGACCTTCGTCCCGAAGGAAGAGGCCCTGAAGATCATGCAGAAGCGCCTCCCGCAGCTGAACAAAGGGTTGGCCTACAACCCGTATCCGGATGCGTACGAGATCCGCCCCACGAAGGGCGAGTACATCAATCAGATCCGCGCCCAGCTGCGGCCGATTCCGGCGGGCGTCGACAGGGTCAACGACGGGGGCACCACCTCGCACCGGGTGCTCAAGGTCGGCGGGATCATCTCGATCGTGTGCCTGATCGGCGTGCTGTTGCTCCTCATCGCCTCCACGCTGCTGATCGCCAACACAATCCGGCTGTCGATCTTCGCTCGCCGCCGCGAGATCGAGGTGATGAAGCTCGTCGGCGCGACCAACTGGTTCGTCCGAGGCCCATTCATGGTCGAAGGTCTGATCTGCGGGTTGGCGGGCTCGATTGCCGCAGTCGTGCTCTTGGTGATCGGCAAGTCGGTCGTGCTGCCCTCGATCGGCCTCGGCCACTCGAAGGACGCGCACGCGATGGCCTTCGAGCTGAACGCCCTGATCCTGATCGGCATCGGGCTCGCGTTGGGCGTCTCCGGCACCGGGCTGACGCTCCGGCGCTTCCTCCAGGTCTAGCGGCCCCGCGGCCCGGGATTCGAATTCTCCGTTCCGCCACGAAACGTCACAGACGCGTGACACTTTCCTCGCTACGCTCGCAGCGGGTGGTGGGATGGGGTGCCCCGAGAGCTGGGCGTTAGGGTCGGCCGAGGATGGAGCCGGTCCGGACGGTGGTGGAGGTCGCGAGTCGCGGCAAGCTCGTGGCGGGCGAGCCGTACTTCGCGCCGGGGACGCCGATCGTTCTCGATCGCAAGTCGTTGCATGGGGCCGAGCGGGGCGACCTGGCCGTGGTCTCGAGCGGCCGCGGGCGGGCGAAGGTCGAGCGCGTGCTCGGGCCGGCGAGTCGGATCGAGGCCGTGCTCGAGGGGCTCCTGGTCGAGCGGGGCGCGCGGGTGGCATTCGAGCCCGTCGACCTGGCGGAGCCGGCGGCCGAGGGTCGGGTCGATCTCCGCGACCTGACCACGTTCACGATCGATCCCGACACGGCGAAGGATTTCGACGACGCGCTCTCGGTGGTGCGCGAGCCGGTCGGCGTCCGTGCCTGGGTGCACATTGCCGACGTCTCGGCGTTCGTTTCCGCCGGATCCGCGCTTGATCGAGGGGCGGCGGCCCGGGCGTTTTCGACCTACGTGCCGAGCCTGGTCGCGCCCATGCTCCCGCCCGAGCTCTCGGACGATGCGTGCTCCCTGCGGCCGCACGTCGACCGGTCGTGCGTGACCGTGGAGTTCCCCCCGAGCGGGGAGCCGCTCTTCTATCGCTCGACGATCCGTAGCGACGCCCGGCTGACCTACGGCCAGGCACAGCGCCGTGACGTTCCGGCCGAGGTATCGGCGGAGCTCGAACTCGCCGCCGCTTACTCGGCCGAGCTGCGCCGCCGGCGGTTCGCCCGCGGGGCGCTGCGGGTCGAGCGACCCGAGCTCGCGTTCGACTTCGACGGTGAGGGCGGAGTCGCAGCTGCTCGATGGCAGGGAGAGCCGGAGGCACACGCGCTCGTGGAGGAGTTGATGATCATCGCGAACGAGGCGGTGGCCGGGTTGCTCGCCGGCCGCAACCGGGAGGCGCTGTTCCGCGTTCACGAACGGCCCGATCCACAATCGGTGTCTCTTCTCGTCGCCAAGCTGGCCGACCTCGACGTGCCGACCCCGCCGGTGCCGGATCGGCTGCCCGCCGGCGACGCCGCCCGCGCCGTGGCCGACGTGAGCGAGCGCGTGATCGACTACGTCGGCAAGTCCGGCCGCGGGCGAGAGGCGTTCCCGGCGCTCGTGCTCCGCTCGCTCAAGCAGGCCCGCTACGACCCGCGCAACCTCGGTCACTCCGGCCTCGCGAGCCCGGCCTACTGCCATTTCACGAGTCCGATCCGCCGCTACCCGGACCTGGTCGTCCACCGGGCGCTTCTCCGCGAGCTCGGCGTCTCCGACGAGCCGCTGCCCGAGCACCTGGGCGACCTGGCCGAGCACACCTCTGCCCGGGAGCGCGAGGCGGCCGAGCTGGAGTACCTCGCCGACGACATCTGCCTCGCCTGGCTGCTCGAGGCGCAGCTCTTCGACCGCGGCTGGGACGAGCCGTGGCCGGGGGAGATCACCGGCGTGATCCCGTCCGGACTGTTCGTCCGGTTCGGTGACGTGTTCGAGGGCTACATCCCCGTGCGGCGGCTGCACGGCGATTACTTCGAGCTGAACACGCTGGGCACTGCGCTTGCCGGCAGGCGCGGCGGAGGTGTCTTCCGGCTCGGCGACCCGATCGAGGTCGTGGTCGAGGAGATCCGCCGCCTGGGAAGGGAAGGTCGAGCTCTCCGCCAGGCGCTAGGGTCTCGCCGTGACCGCCGCGTCGACCATGTCTTCCGCCGCTGCCAAGGCGTCGGGCATCGTCCTGATGACGCTGGCGGCGGGCCAGTTCGTCATGGCGCTCGACACCACGGTGATGAACACGGCGATCGCGACGGTCGCCAACGACCTCGGGACGACCGTGACCGGGATCCAGACGGCGATCACGTTCTACACGCTGGTGATGGCGTCCCTGATGATCACCGGCGGCAAGATCGGGGAGATCATCGGTCGGAAGCGCGCGTTCGCGATCGGTTGCGTCATCTATGCGTGCGGGTCACTCACGACCGCGCTGTCCCAGAACTTGACCACGCTGCTCATTGGCTGGTCGTTCCTCGAGGGAGTCGGCGCGGTGCTGATCATGCCGGCGATCGTGGCGCTCGTCGCCGCAAACTTCGGGCGGTCCGAACGGCCCCGTGCCTACGGGCTCGTCGCCGCCGCCGGCGCCATCGCGTGTGCCTTGGGGCCGGTCATCGGCGGCTGCGTTCACTACCTACGCCTCGTGGCGCTGGGTGTTCGCCGGCGAGGTTCTCATCGTTGCAGTGATTCTCCTCTTGACCCGGCGGATGGACGACACACCACCGGAGGAGGGCGTCAAGCTGGACTTGGTCGGCACGGCGCTGTCCGCAGCCGGCCTCGGCCTGATCGTCTACGGGATCCTGCGCTCGGGCTCGTGGGGTTTCGTGCAGGCGAAGCCCGGTGCTCCCGAGTGGCTCGGACTCTCACCCGTGATCTGGCTCATGCTTGGAGGCGGGGCGTTGCTCCTCCTGTTCGTCGCATGGGAGAACCGGCGGCTCGAACGCGGCGAGGGCGCGCTCCTCGACCCGTCCATGCTGCGCAATCTCCAGCTCCGCAACGGAGTCACCTCGTTCCTCTTTCTGTTCCTGGTCCAGGCTGGGCATCTTCTTCGTCGTCCCGCTGTTCCTGTCGGTCGCGCTCGGAATGTCGGCGGTCGCGACCGGGGTTCGGCTGCTTGCCGCTTTCGCTGATGTTGCTGCTCTTCGCCGTTGGAGTGCCCAAGCTGTTGCCGAAGGTGTCGCCGCGGCGGGTCGTTCGCCTCGGATTCCTGGGGCTGTTCGCCGGCCTCGTGCTCCTGCTCGTCCTGCTCGATTACGGCGCCGGGGCGGAGATCGTCACGTGGCCGTTGCTGTTCGCGGGCGCCGGGATCGGCGCGATCGCGTCACAGCTCGGGAGCCGTGACCGTGTCGGCGGTGCCGGACGAGAAGAGCGGCGAGGTTGGCGGGCTGCAGAACACGGGGACTCAGCTCGGCGCGTCGATCGGCACCGCGCTGGCGGGCGCCGTGCTCATCTCCGCGCTGACCGCGTCGTTCATCACCGGCATCCAGAACAACTCCGCCGTTCCCGATCGCGTCGTCAACCAGGCACAGACAAGCCTCAGCGGCGGGGTCCCCTTCATCTCCGACGACGACCTCGAGGCCGCACTCTCGGACGCGCACGTCCCGCCGCGGACGGCCAACGCGATCGTCGACCAGAACGAGGAGAGCCGGATCGACGGGTTGCGTGTCGCCGTGGCGATTCTGGCGCTCTTCTCGCTGCTCGCGCTCCCGTTCACCCGGGGAATCCCGACGGTGCAACCCGGCGCAGAATCCATCTCGGCTCGCCGCCGACATAGCCAGTGGGCGGGCGAAGAGACGGTTATCGATGTAGCCATCAGAGAGTGGGGCTGCCCGCACCTCGAGACCCCTGCCTGCCGTAGCGACTGTGCACCTGGCGTGACCCATCGTCCAGGGATGCCGATCGCACTCGCATAACGCGCTGGGCCTCGCGCCGTTCCTCGCGCTCGGCGTCGGCCTGTTCCGGCTGACCCGCACCTAGACTCTCTCCGTGGCCGGAGAGAAGCTGATCGCGGACAATCGCCGCGCCCGTCACGACTACGAGCTCCTCGAACGTTTCGAGGCGGGTCTCGTCCTGACCGGCACCGAGGTGAAGTCGCTGCGCGACGGCCGCGCCTCGCTCGCCCAGGCGTTCGCGGACGTCCGCGACGGCGAGGTCTGGCTCGTCGGCGCCGAGATCGCCACCTACGACCAGGGCAACATCGCCAACCACGTCCCCACGCGCGACCGGAAGCTCCTCCTGCACCGTGGCGAGATCGCCTCGCTCTACGGCAAGGTGCGCGAGAAGGGGCTCACGCTGGTGCCGACCCGCATGTACTGGAAGGACGGCCGCGCGAAGGTCGAGATCGCGCTCGCGCGCGGCAAGCAGACGATCGACAAGCGACGCGACATCGCCAAGCGGGAGGCCGACCGCGCGATGCAGCGGGCGCTCAAGTCGCGCCGGTGAATCGGCCGTTCGGAGACGATCTGGTGAGCATTCGGAGACGAGGGTTTCGCCGGTCGGAAACGGGGCACGGGAACCTCTAGCGGCGCTTCTGCCGTACGACCAAGAAGGGGGGATCATGGCGAAGCCCATTCCGGAGGGGTATCGCACCGTCACGCCGTACCTCGTGTTCGACGACGCGGCTACCGCGATCGAGTTCTACAAGAACGCGTTCGGCGCGAAGGAGCTCATGCGCATGGAGGCGCCCGGCGGCAAGATCGGGCACGCGGAGATCGAGATCGGCGACTCGATGGTGATGCTCGCCGACTCGTTCCCGCAATCGACGACGAAGCCGCCGAGTGAACTCGGGGGCACCACCGCAGGCGTCTTCCTCTACGTCGAGGACGTCGACGCCGTCGCGCACCGGGCCGTCGACGCGGGGGCGACTGTCACGATGGAGGTCGCCGACCAGTTCTGGGGCGATCGGTTCGGCTCGCTCACGGACCCGTTCGGCCACTCATGGTCGATCGCGACCCACGTGGAAGACGTCCCGCCCGAGGAGATGGCGGAGCGCGCCAAGGAAGCGATGGCCGCGATGAGCAGCAGCTGACGCTGCTCTCCAGGGGAGTCGGGCGGGCCGTGGGCCGGCCCGCCCGAGCCTCGCCGGTTGCTACCCGGCGACCTTCGCCTGGCCGCGGATCTCGCCGGCTGCGTTCTTCTTCGTGTGGACGTTGATGTACGCCCGGCCGCCCTCGAGGGCGGAGATCACGGCCTTCGAGATATGGACCTTGCCAGTCTGCCCGTTCCTGCACGGCCCGCAGAGCGGGACGACCACGGGGCCGGCGACGCCCGCCTTGCCCATGTGGATGTGGGCGGCGAGAGCGTTGCCGGAGAGGCGCGAGTAGGTCAGCTTCCAGGTCAGCGTGGCGCCGGTCTTGTTCTCGACGTACTTGGCGCTGAACGCGCCCTTCGCCGACCGTGCGCCCTTCGGCTTCGGCACCTCGGTGTTGTTCTTCAGCGTGGCGCTGACCGTGTAGGACTCGGCCGCGCCCGCGAAGGCGACCGCGACCAGCGCGACCGCGGTGGCGGCGACAACGAGCAGTACGAGTTTCTTCACGACATCTCCTCCCGTCTCGGTGGTGCTCCTGGGAGGTGTTCGCACGATCGGGGAGGTCGGATTGATCGAATCGCCGGCGGCTACACTGTGACGGACGACATACGGGGGCGACCAGGTCTCGACGTGGTCGGTTCTCCGGCTGAGCTGCAGGTCGAGGTCCCCGGTCGGCCTCGTAAAACAACCGGGAACCAACGTAAGTGCGGATAACGAACTCGCACTCGCCGCCTAAGTAATTAGGTGACGCGTCGCTCCGGATTCGGCCCGTGGTTCGGGTAGCGGCGTCATAAACGGGCTGGCCCCGAAGGAACGCCGATCGCCGGAGGGGTGAGACAACAGGATGGCTGGCCCGACGGTAGGTCGCTCACCCACCGGCCGTTCGGGCGAGACCAAATGGTGAGCTACACCTGTAGACGTTCAGTCCGGTGCGGCTGCGGACGCGGGTTCGATTCCCGCCGCCTCCACTCCTCGGTTTCGAGGTACCTGAGGGTTCATCGCCAAGCGTCGTCAGATCAGACGACGCTTGTGCGTTCCTCCGCTCCACCGGCCGCCGGCGGGCGCACGCTGCGCGTGAGCCCGCGCGGCCCCCCGGACCGGCCGGCGCATCAGTCCATGCCCTCGGTTGCCCCATCGACCACGCCCATGACCCATGCTCGGTCCTCGGGTCGAAACCACCTGCCTGTGACTGCGGTGTGTCCGGCTCGACGACCGCGAGCCCGCTCGCGCCGAGCAGCACGCAGATGTTCGCGGTGCGCCCCCAGTGCGACCAGCTGCCGGCGGCGGCCTCGGCTGGGACGGACCGCGTCTTCTGCCAGCCCTTCTTACGAGGCTCCTTGCCGTTTAGGTCGAGTAGCACCCAGCCGGGCCCGGCCAGGGCGCGAGCCGCGGCGCGAACGCCGCAGCCCGCTCCTCGGGATCAATCGTCCCACTCACCCTAGAACGGGATGTCGTGGTCGGCGATCACCCTGCGCCTCCCGCCTTGGTTTACTTCGCATCGTGAGCAGACCGACGGTCACGCTCAGCGGCGATCGCCCCCAGAAGGAAGAGCGTCGCGCCGCCGCAGAGCAGTCCATCGACGCGCGCAGCAGGTACGTTGCCGCGCGCCGCGGGCTGGCCATCGAGCGGGACGCACGCCGCTACGAGCTCGCAGCGACGGTCGAGCCGGCGATCGAGATCACCCACGAGCGCGGCTTCGCTCGCGTTGAGGCAGGTCAACTGACGCTTGCGGACGAGGTCGCACGGGAGGCGAACTCGACCATCGACTCGATCGGCCACGAGAAGTTGCTCGGGAAGGGGGGGCGGAAGTCGAAGCCCTACCTGGTCAGCCACTTGGTCGACCGCACTGACATCGGCCTCGACTCACCGTACCTTCGCTTCGCGCTCAGCGACGAGGTGCTCGACGCGGTCACCGCATACCTTGGATTGGTGCCCGTGCTCTACGACTTCGACGTCTGGTACACGCTGCCGTGGGACGCCCCGCCGAAGGCCTCGCAGGAGTGGCACCTCGACCACGACGACGTGACGCAGGTGAAGGTGTGGGTGTATTGCGGCGACATCGGACAGGAGACGGGGCCGATGACCGTACTGGACGCCCAGCGGTCGGCCGAGCTCGCTGAGAAGATCGGCTACGACATGGGTGAGGCGTACCGGATCCCGGACAAGGACCTCGCAGCGTACGAGGCCTCGGGCGAGATCGAGCAGCTGAACGGCGTCGAGGGGACCGTCTACTTCGTCGACACGAGCCGGTGTTTCCACATGGGGGGGCGGCTCGACCCGGGCGCGAGGCCGCGTCGGACGTGCTACTTCCAATTCGTGACGCCGTATAGCTTCAACTTCAGCGACCACCGCAACGATGCGCAGTTCCGTGACCTTGCCGGCGGGACGGACAGCGAGCGCGTCCGGCTCGTTCTCGGCGCGCAGTAGCAGGACAACTTCTGCGTGGTCGCCTCGAGGAGCACGCTCGAACCAGACCGGTGTCCACGATCCGTTGCTCGTCCCGGCCGGCGTCATCTCCAGGCGGAGCGGGATCGAGACCTCGTCTCCGAAGACTTGATTGGCGCAGTTGAAGCCGACACATGAACTCGCTTCTACCGTGGAAGACGTAGTCAGCCTCGCCGGCACGCCCGAGCGCCACGGTCATCCTGCGTTGATCCGAGCTGGAGCCCGCATTGACGTACTGGACGACCAGCCGTTTGCCTGCTGGCACGGTGTAGGTCTCGTGGCCATCGGGGACTTTCTGTGATGGCGGGACAGAACGGGCAGCGGCGGATTGCGCTTGCCGTTGTCCTCGTGGTTGTTGTCGTTGCGGCCGTGGCGGCAACACGAGTGGGCCACGCCGCGGCCCGGGCCGGGGCTTCTGCCAACCCGGTTCAGGTCGAGAACGCAAGAGCCGGCACGAAGCAGTGGCGGATCCGGCTCGTCCCGCAGCATGCGCTCGAGGGGTATGCGTCGGAGGCCAGCGTCGCGCCGGGCCAGTCTCTGCATCTGCACGTCTCGTCTGCGTCGCGCCTGCGCTACCGCGTCCTTGTCTTCCGGGTCGGCTGGTACGACGGGAGCGGGGGGCGTCTGATGCGTTGTACGACCTGCCGTGTCCACCGGGCAAGCTCCGAACGGGTTCCGCAACCCGACCAGAGGACGGGCTTGCTCCGCCTCGCCTGGCCGGTCACCGACGTCGTCCGCGTCGGCAAGAACTGGGTCAGCGGCTACTACCTCGCGGAGCTCGTTCTAGGCTCGGGTCCGCTGGCGGGGCGCGGCTCCTGGGTCCCGTTCGTCGTGCGGGAGCTGCGGTCGCGCAGGTCGGCCATCCTCGTCCAGGCGGCCGTGAACACATGGCAGGCATACAACGCCTGGGGCGGCCGCAGCCTCTACTGGAACCACACCGGCATCGGCGACGACCACGTCTCGTTCGGCCGGCCCTACCAGATGAGCGGCGCGCCAGCTGAAGGCGGCCGCGGGGCGAACCTGCCGTCCGCATGGGAGTTCCCGTTGGCGCGCTTCCTGGAGCGCTACGGCTACGACGTCTCCTACACGACCGACGTCGACACCGACCGCCACCCCGCCGAGCTCCTCCGGCACCGGCTCGTGATGACCGCGGGCCACGACGAGTACTGGACGAAGACGATGCGCGACGCGTTCGAATCTGCGCGGGCCGGCGGCGTCAATCTTGCTTTCATGGGCGCGAACACCGGCTACTGGCAGATGCGCTACGAGAACGGCCGACGCACGATCGTCGAATACCGCACCGCCGATCGCGATCCCGAGACCAACCCGGCGTTGAAAACCATCAGCTTCCGGGAGCTCGGCCGTCCCGAGTGCAAGCTGCTCGGCGTGCAGTGGGGCGAGATCGGCAATGCCGACTACACCGCGGTAGGCGCAGGCATCACCCCCAAGGACCCTTGGTTCGTCGGAACCGGCTTCACGCGAAACGACCTGCTGCCCGACCTCGTCGGCTACGAGTACGACACGCTCTTCACGAACTGCGAGCAGCCCGGGACGACGATCCTCTTCGAAGCGAGGCCACCGAACCACCTGGACGCGGACGCCGTGCGGTACACCGCGCCGTCGGGGTCGGTCGTGTTCAGCTCGGGCTCGATACGCTTCGCCACCAGGCTCGACGAGATCACCGGTCGCAGCGACCCACGCCTGCAGCGATTCCTGCGCAACGCACTCATCAGCCTGCTCCGCTGACGCGGCCAGCGGACCGAGCAGCCGCCGACGGCGCGCCTGATGCGCCGCCCCATAGCCGCGCCGGGCTCGTTGACGGACGAACGCCCGACCTAACCCCGGATCCCGCTCCAATCCGCACCACCAGCCCCGTTCGCGCCATCGGGGGGAGAAAAGGGACTGCGCGGCACCGAATGCCGTGCGGACCTAGAAAGACGGCGTTTGGCGAAGGAACGTCGGCGGTGGTGAGCTCGCGGGTGGTGCGCACGGCTCCGGCCCGGTCGTGCCCCACTCATGCCCCAAACGTCCGGAAACGGGGAACGTAGACAAGCCGAAGCATCGGCCCCAGGTGGCCGCAAACCCGCATGGTTGCAAGCCAAAGTCGGCATCCCGGGCACTGGCAAAAAAGGGCGGGCACAATACGCGGGTTCGATGCTCGTCGCGCCTCCGTGGGTCTTTGACGTTCGGGGTCACCGTCGACCTATTGCGGCCGCCCATGCCGGGTGAGACCGCCGCAGGTCGCCGGGGCGCGGTGTTACTTCACGAGGTCCGCGTAGAGCTTTATGCGGCTGATGTAGTCGTCGAGCGAGCGGACAGTAGGATCGAACGACGGGTCGAAGAAAAGCTGCGTCGCCCCGATCTCCTTCGTCTCGGCGATATCGGCCGCGATCTGATCGGTAGTGCCGCAGAAGGGGCCGCGATCGTCGCCGAGCGACGTTTCGGTCAGCTCCACGTTGGCACGCATGACGAGCTCAAGCTCGGAGGGATCCCTGCCCGCCTGCCGAGCCGTCTCCTTGATCCCCTCGAACATCTGGGCCACGCCTGCGGGCGGAATCCCGACCGGGTTCCAGCCGTTCGAGTCGCGCGCGACGCGCTCGAGCGCCGGAGGCGTGTACGCGGCCATGTAGATCGGCGGGTGGGGCTTCTGCACCGGCTTTGGGCCGATCACGGAGCGGGGAATGTCGAAGAACTCGCCGTGGAACTCGACCGGGTCGGTCGTCCAGATCGTCTTCAGCGCTCGGAGTGCTTCCGCGAAGCGCTTGCCGCGGACGTTCCAGTCGCTGCCGACCGCCTTGTACTCCTCGGGCGACCAGCCGATCCCGAAACCCACGTTCAGCCGCCCCTCTGAAAGCACGTCGATGGTCGTGAGGCGTCGCGCGAGCAGCGGTGGGTTGTACCAAGGGAGATTCAGCACGCTCACGCCCAGGCGGATCCGGCTCGTCTGCCCGGCGACGAACGCCAGCGAGTCGAGCGCATCCAAGGTCGTCTTGTAGACCTCGGGAATCCGACCGTCGCCGACCGGATAGGGGGCGCTGGGCTCGAGAGGGACGAGCAGTCGTTCGGTCGTCCATACACTGTCAAAGTCGAGCTCCTCAGCCCGAGAGGCCACCTGGGCGAGCGCGTCGGGGCCGGCCCAGGGCCCGATGTGAGGTAGGACGAAACCAAGGCGCATCGCGAACCTCCCAAGAAGCGTCGGGTTGGCGGGAGCGCTCATCCTCTCAGACGTGAGCGCGGTAGGAGGTGATCAGCGACACGCGAGGACCGCAAGCCCGCGCGCATTCCGAGGGAACGTTTCGCGGGTTCGATTCCCACCGCCTCCACTACCGAACGAAGTCCGGCTCCCGCTTCGCGGGAGCCATGACGACTTCGTTCGGGACGGTGTGGCCAGGAGCGCAGTGTGCCGCGCCCGTCATGCCGGTCGCGGCGGCGGATGTGGCATCGAGTAACCATTCGTCCGTCACGTACGAACGTCATCGGTGGACGTGTAGCGTCTGCGGCATGACCCGGTTCGTCGTCGACTGCGAGACGCTGCTTCGCATTGCGACCGGCGAGGTCGAGGTCGCCGCCGAGCACAAGCTGGTCGCGCCGACACTCGTCCGGTCGCAGGCGCTGTCGGCGCTGTACGAGGCGGCCCGCCGGGGTGAGATCTCGGCCGTCGAGGGCATCGAGCGCGTGACGCGGATCAACTCGCTGAAGGTTCGTTTCCTCGGTGACAAGGTGCTCCAGCGGCAGGCGTGGAAGGTCGCAGAGCAGCTGGGGTGGGAGACAACGTACGACGCCGAGTACGTGGCTCTGACGAAGCTCCAGGCAGATGTCTTTGTCACATCCGACGCAGATCTGGCACGGGCGGTATCCGGCCTCGTCGAGACGGCGACGGTCGACGCGCTCCGCACAACCTGAGCAGGCGGTCAGCCGGCCGCTGGCGGGCCGGCGACGGGCCCCGCATGTGCAAGTGAGCGGTTGGGTCTAGTCTCATCCGGTGGTTTCTCCGGCGGATCACCGACGCGAAATCTTGCGCGGGTTCCGCCCCGCGGCCGCGAGTTTCGTTGGTACTACAAGTGAAGAAAGACCAGCGCGGCGCGGCCGCGCGCGCCGCCCCTCCCGGGGCTGGCACCCGCGCCAGCCGCCGCCGCGCCCAAGCCTCGCCAGCCAGGGACCAGCACGCACACTCGCCCAGCCCGACGCCCTTTCACCCGGCCCCACCGCCGACCGCCTGCTGCAGGGCAGAATGGTCCAGCCATCGACGAAGGAGGCTGGTGGAGGCTCGGATCGACGTGATCACTTTGGCCGTCGGCGACCTGGACCGGGCCCTTCGGTTCTACCGCGAGGGTCTCGGGCTTGCTACGTCTGGCGTCACCGGCACCGATTACAAAGGCGACGAGGTAATGCCCGCCGGCGACGTTGTGATGTTCCACATGGCTGGTGGTTTGATGCTTGCCCTCTACCCTCGGTCGGAGTTGGCGAAGGACGCGAACATTCCGTTCGGACCGCCGAAGCCAGGGGAGTTCAGCATCGGTCACATCGTTCCTCGGAGAGCTGATGTGGACGCGTTGCTCGAGCAGGCCATCGCAGCTGGCGCAACGCTGACCGAGGAGCCTCACGACCGGGCTTGGAAGATCTACTCAGGCTACTTCCGCGACCCGGATGGCCACCTGTGGGAGATCATCTGGAACGCCCGGAGCGGCAGCGACAACTAGCTTCCGCTTCACCGGCTCAGGCGTGATTTCGCAACGCTGGCGCACGGCACAGTCCTGTCGCCCGCTCCAGCGAGAGGACGCTGATGTGCGCCAGTTCGGGAATGTCACATGAGGAGACCGGCAGACCTGAACCGCTGAACGAGCCGTCCCGCTCTGCCACCGCATCGTCGCACGATGCGCTAAGGGCCTATCCCGCTTGGGCGAGGGCGAGTCGTGCGGCGTGGGCTTTCTTGAAGGCGATCAGGCCGGCGGCGAGTTGGAGCAGGGCGAGGTGGTTCTCGTCTTTCTTCGACCAGCGGATCAGGATCGCGCGGTTGCGGTTGAGCCATGAGTGGCAGGCTTCGACGACCCAGCGGCGGGCGCGCCAGCCGGGGCGGCTCGCCTTGAGGTCGATCTCTTCGCCGCGGCTGCGGATGTGCGGGGTGAGCCCGAACTCGTCGACGAGTTCGCGCGAGTCGGCGTTGTCGTAGGCGCGGTCGAGGGAGATTCCCTGCGGCTGCTTCGCGGTCGGTTCGGGCCGGGCGATCGGGATCGAGTCGAGCGTGCCCTTCAGCAGCTTGTGGTCGTTGCGGTTGGCGCCCTCGTGCTCGAGCCCGACCGGAACGCCCTTGCCTTCGCTGAGGACCGATCGTTTCGCCCCCTTTTGGCTCTGTCAGTGGGATTCGGCCCCGTCTTCGGCCCGCCCAGCGGCGCTTTGGTCATCGCCCCATCGGCCGCCAGCCAGGCCCAGTCGATCCCGACGACCTCGTCGTAGTCGAGCAGCCCCTGCCGCCAAATCTCGTGGAAGACGCCGGCCTGCTCCCACTCCTGGAAGCGCCGATGCGCCGCACTCGAGGAGCAGACCCCGGTCGCGTTGAGCGCATTCCACTGCATCCCCGTCCGCAGCACCAACAGGATCGCGTCCATCGCGTCACGATCGGGCACACGCGGACGGTGACAGCCCAATGGGTGAAACGGCGGTTCGGGCAGCAACGGCTCGATCCGCTCCCACAACCACTCCGGCATCCGCCAGCCGTCGTCCCTCACGACAAGACCCATCCCCGCCTCCCTCGTCGATGACGAAGAAGGCTTCGCCGTCAACACGCGGGTCCCTCCAAGCGGGATAGGCCTTAAGACGAGGGCGTCCGATTTTCTGTGTAGGCGGGTCAATCGGGTAGACGGTCTCCGAAGTGGATCTTGAACGCGAGCAGGGCTGTCGTCCAGTTCCGCGTTCTCGTCCAGGCCGGCACGGCGTTGGTGATGGCGAGATAGATCAGTTTGCGGGCGGCCTCCTCGTTGGGGAAATGTCCTTTCGTCTTGATCGCTTTGCGGAGCTGTCGGTTCAAGGCCTCAATGGCATTCGTGGTGTACACGACCCGGCGCAGGTCGGGCGGAAACGCCAGGAACGGGGTCACGTACTCCCAGGCGTTCAGTCAGGCCTGCGTGATCACCGGGAAGCGCGATCCCCACTTATCGTCGAAGGCCTCAAGCGCGGCCTGGGCGGCGTCGGCGTCGACGGCGGTGTAAATCGGCCGCAGGTCCTTGGCGACTTGGTCGTACTCGCGTCTCGGCACGTACTTGAGGCTGTGCCGGATCAGGTGGACGATACAGGTCTGTACGGTCGTGGCCGGGAAGATCGCCTCGATCGCTTCGGGGAAGCCCTTCAACCCGTCGACGCAGCAGAGCAGGATGTCGCGGACGCCGCGCTGCCTGAGCTCATTGAGGATCTGCATCCAGAACTTGGCGCCCTCGGTCTCCTGGAACCACATCCCGAGCACGTCGCGGTCGCCCTCGACGGTCACGCCCAACGCGAGGTAGCAGGCTTTGCGCTGCACCGTGCCGCCCTCACGGATCTTGAGGACGAGCGCGTCGAGGAAGATCACCGGATAGACGTCATCGAGCGGGCGTTGCTGCCACTCGCGGACGTCCTCGATCACCGCGTCGGTGACGCGGCTGATCAGATCGCGACCGACCGCGACGCCGTACATCTCCTTGAGATGGGCCTCGATGTCGCGGGTCGACAAGCCGCGCGAGTAGAGGGCGAGGATCTTGTCGTCGAAGCCCTGGAAGCGGCGCTGCCCCTTCCTGACGATCTGCGGCTCGAAGCTGCCCTTGCGATCCCGTGGTGTCCGCACCTCCACCGGGCCGTGCTCGGTGGAAAGCGTCTTCGCCATCGAGCCGTTGCGCGTGTTGCCGGTGCCGCCCGGCGGCTCCTGGTGCAGCTCGTAGCCGAGATGCTCGGTCAGCTCTGCCGCCATCGCCCGCTCCACCAACCGCTTCGTCAACTGGGCGAGCACGCCGCCCGGACCAACGATCTCCTCCTCGCTGCGGGCACCGGCGAGCAACTCGTCGATCACCTCGTCCGAGAGCCGGTCGCGAACCTCAGACGGGAGCTCGAGCTCGGTCGCGCCGCCGGCAGGTTGCTCCGCTCGCCCTCCGGGCTCGCTCCGCCCCCCGCCGGCGCTACCGATCAGGTCGATCTCGGTCTTGGCCTTCGTAGACATGAGGTTCCTCCGTTTCGGTCATGCCTACAGAGGCGATCGGACACTCAATACGAGCATCGACGACGCGCTGGTCGACCTACTGGGCAAACCGATTGCCGAGTCCAGCGCCCTCTGCATTCCCACCGCGACGTACGCATTTCCAGGCGGAGCTGTCTCTGCATACCGGCTGATCACCGGATCAGCAGCCAGCCCCTTGTGCGGATTGGGTTGGAAGTCGTTGGGAGTGCTGGAGCTCACCGCGCTGCCCAGCATCGACGAAGAGCATTGGGCCCCCATAGTCCAGGAGACTGACGCCCTGCTGGTGGGAGGCGGCGACCCCCTCTATCTGTGTTACTGGATGCAGCAGTCCGGACTGGCAGACCTCCTGCCGTTGCTGCGGCGCACGGTCTACGTGGGGGTGAGCGGCGGGAGCCTGGTGATGGGCCCTGAGGTCGGGGGCGAATTCGTCTACGGGAATCCGTTCGCCCGTGGCGATAAAGCGCTGGGAATGGTCGATTTCTCGATGTTTCCGCACGTGGATCACGAGAACATGCCCGACCATTCCATGGCCAACGCCGAAAAATGGGCCGCCGGCATATCAGTACGCGGTTACGCGATTGACGATGAGACGGCCATAAGAGTGGTCGACGGCACCGTCGAAGTCGTCTCCGAGGGGCAGTGGAAGCTGTTTACCCCCAGCCTCGCAGCAAGCGAATCGGGCTAGGAGGCAACGCGCGCTCGCCTGGCCAGTGTTCGGGAATGACCCCTGACGCTGTCCGGAACGACAGCGATGGCTGCTGGCAGCGGCGTTGGAAGATATGTAACTTGACGGTTACGTAACCGTCGTGATACGTTCCCGGGCATGGAGGCTGTTCTGCGGGCAATGGCAGACGAGGGTCGGCGGACGCTGCTGGAATCCCTGGCCAACGGGCCGGCAACCGCGGGCGAGTTGGCGGCGCTGCTGCCGATTGCTCGCCCAGGTGTATCGCGGCATCTGCGTGTGCTGCGGGAAGCGGGGCTTGTCGAGGTTCGCCAGGAGGCACAGCGGCGGATCTACGCCCTTCGCCCTGCACCGCTCGCAGAAGTCGATGAATGGCTCGACCGGTATCGGCGCTTGTGGGAGCAGCGGCTCGATGCGCTGCACACCGAGGTGGCCCGGGGAAAACGCGAACAAAGGAGCACCAGATGACAAGCGACGCAAGTCCGGGTACCCGCATCCTGGGCAGCCTGCGATCGGCAGCCGGCGTGGGCGTGGTGCAGATCGAAGATCGCTACGACACCGATATCGACGACCTGTGGTCGGCAATCACGGATCCCGACCGGCTCGCCCGCTGGCACGGTCAGGTAGAGGGCGACCTCCGTCCCGGCGGAGAGTTCCGCGTCTACCTCGAAGCAGATGACATCGAGAGCACCGGACGCGTGGATGCATGCGAGCCTTCAACGGCTATTGGTGACACCAGGGAAACCGACGAGTCCTACCGCAGAGGGCAAGGCGTGCCGCCGTTCGACGCCGTCAACGAAATCACGCTGACCGCCGACGGCGACCAGACCATCCTGGTCATCGAGGTCAAGGGTATGCCCCTGGACAAGATCGCCTTCTACGGAGCCGGGTGGCAGATCCGCGCCGAGCACCTCGCCGCCTACATCCTCGGAGGTCAGCCCGACGACATCGAGGCCCGATGGGGCGAACTCGTACCTCCCTATCAGGAGCTGGCGGCCACCATCAGCTAATCAGACACTCGCCTGCGCGAGTGTTCAGAAATGTCCTTCGAAGGCGAGGGTGGCCTAGGACGTCGTCGTCGGGCGCGACGCGAGCGCGATCAAGTCGGCGACGACTTCATCGAGCGGTCGGCTGGCATCCAGCTCATGCGTGCAGCTCGCTCTGAGCAGTGGCTCGACCCTGGCGAGGTCATCCAAGATCATCACTCGTTCCACTGGAGTCTTTCCGTACTCGTTCGTCGTTCTGCGCGCGATCCGGTCAAGGATCACGTCAGCAGGAGCGCTGAGCAGGACGACCGCGTTGAAACGGTCGTAGAACTTCGACTGGTTCCTCACGCACCCTTGAACGAAGAGCGAGCGACCATCATCGGAGTCCAGCAGCCCGGTGATCCTTTCCTCGACCCAGAGCCACTCCCCGCGGTGCACCTCGTCGGAGGACTCAACATACTCGCGATACTCGCGCCAGCCCGGATCATCGGTGTCTACGACGCGATAGCCGCGTCGGCCAAGTTCGGCGAGCGCTGACGACTTGCCCGTTCCCGACATGCCGGTCACCAAGATCCTCGACATCGGGACGACGCTACCGAGTGTCAAGCGATGGCGTGGCCGTTTGCGCGAGCGTCCTCTGGCCCGAATCCTCCGTGGGGTCGATTCCCGCCTTCAGCAGGAAAGATGGGCGTATATCGAAGGAGCGTCACGCCCGAATCGAACGCCTCTGACCCGAGGAGTCGCAGCCGATTCTGGGCCTCGCTCTGCAAGGGGCGCTCTCCGGAGCCCCACACCGCAGGATGAACCCAGAATCGGAGCTCGTCGACGAGCGTTGCCGCGAGGAGGGACCGAGCCAACTCGCCGCAGCCATAGATCAACAGGTCGGAAGGAAGCTCGGCCTTGAGGCTCGAGACAGCGTCGGTTGCGTTGCCTTCGAGCAGCGTTGCATTCCATTCGAGCGAACCATGAAGCGTGCGTGATGCGACGTACTTCGGCTTCGGGTTGATCATCCTCGCCCAGTCGTCCTGCAGCGGCGACCAGTAGGCAGCAAGACCCTCGTACGTCTTGCGCCCGAGGAGCACGGCGCTCGCGTGATCGAGCTGGTCCTTGCCTGCACGATCGTGCTCGCCGTCCGCGACGAACCACTCGCCGACCTCGATCACGCCATCGACGGTCATCTGGGTCGAGACGACCAAGTTTCCCATCGAGTCACCTGCCCTTCATTCGGAAGGAGTCGTTGATACCCCGAGAGGTCAGATGCAACCGGTGGTGGCAGAACACACCTGAATGCCGGGTGCTCAGGAATGCCGCCTGAACAGGGGGCGATACTCATGGCGTGGCCTCGCGTGGTGTGCCCGATCTCGATGACGAGCTGCGTTGGCGTCTCGGTCGACGCTTCGGCAACGGGGTCGAGTCGTGGTTGGATGCGCTGCCGCAGGTCTTGCGTGACCTCGCCGAGCGGTGGGAGATCGAGCTCGGATCGCTCATCCGGCGCGGAAGCGTCTCCGTCGTCATCCGGTGCCGAACGGCCGACGGGCGTTCGGCGGTGCTGAAGGTCAGTCCCGACCAGGGACGCATACGGGACGAGGCAGCAGCGCTTGTCAGGTGGACGACTGCTCACGTACCCGTCGTGTATGCCGTCGACGAGGGCGTCGGCGCGCTCCTGATCGAGGCGATCGAGCCAGGGACGCCGCTGGTCGAGTCGCCGGAATATCCGAGTACGGCGAGCCTGGCCTCCCTCATGAGATCGCTGCACGCAGACGGATTGCCCGATCCCGCGTTTCGGCCGGTCGCCGAGCTCTCGCCCGAGCTGTACGAGCGCAGTCGCAACCCGGCACTGCGGCTCGGCGCCGGGCCGTCCGCGTCGGTTCTTCTGCACGGCGACCTCACGCCGGTGAACATCCTCGACGGCGGCGAAGCGCGCGGCCTCGTCGCCATCGACCCGGCTCCCTGCATCGGCGA
Source organism: uncultured Actinomycetes bacterium (assembly GCA_963775695.1). Lineage (GTDB taxonomy): Bacteria > Actinomycetota > Thermoleophilia > Gaiellales > Gaiellaceae > DATBLE01. Next base: position 344,454 of record CAVZJU010000002.1, read on the forward strand.
TCCGGCGTTCGACGCAATCGACCTCGTGCTTTGGCGAGCCGACGATGCCGAGACGGTCGTCCGACGTATCGACGAGCTGGCGCACTTGCTTGGATGGGGTAGAGGCCGCCTCCTCGACTGGTGCTCAGCCTTTGCCGGAATGGTCGCGATGGAAGCCGCGGAAGCTTCGAGCGGCTCGTCCGCGCAGCTCCAGGCGTTGCTCGCACTCGCCTCGCGCGTCTAGCGGCACGATCACGATCATGCCCGCGCGTGTGAGAAGAGGAGCGTAGGACGTAGCTCGATCGTCGCAGCCGCCCACGAGGGCTGCGCGGGCGCTGACTCGTGCAGGACGACCGGGCCCTCGGCCATCACCATCCGATGGTCTTCCCGCGAGCTGTCACTGACGACGAGTGCAGCGTACGGACGGGTGCGCAGGTTACGCAGACGGGCCCCGGACACTGTCGCGATCCAGAAGGCGCCATCGCGCAACTCGAATGCGACCGGCGCAGCCTGGGGGCGACCGTCAGGGCGGGAGGTCGCGAGGACGCAGAACGAGGCGCTGTCGAGGAAGGCACCGAGCTGCTCCGTGTCCATCGCGTCTTCCTGGGGCCAGGATGCATGCACGGCACGACTCGCCTGTCGGTAGCTCTCCTCCTGAATCGCAGCCAGCGGCGTTGCGTCGAGCCGGTCAGCCACCGCTCAAACCTAGCGCCCGCCGATCCGGCGAGACCGGGAGAGTCGCCTGCACGACCGTACGCGACGACCAGCCTGCCCAGTTGTCGGGCGCGCGAGCGCCGGAGTATGGTCGTGTCGATCATGAGTCTGATCCGCTTTCTGGCGGCGACGCTCGTGTCGTGCAGCCTCGGCCTGTGGGTGGTCGGTTCTGCCGGTGCTGTGCCGAAGCCACCGCCGAAGTTCTGGTCGCCTGCTCGCTGCGAGCGGGTGATGCTGACACAACACCCTGCGGTTCGCCAGGTGCTGTGTGTCGGAAGCGGCGGAACGAGCTGCCGCTGGACGAGTGGCCCTCGCGCGCGTCTCTATTCAGAGCTCACGGTGTTCACCCGTCTTCGCCAAAGGAACGTCGCCGGCCGGGTCGTGCCCGGCGTTGTTCGCTCGTTCACGCTCGCCACGCGCGCCCGCCCCGGCTTCGGCCGAATCGTGCATCACTACGGGGACCAGTACGTCGGCTGGCCCGCCGACTTCTACATCGCTCAAGTCAGGCTGATCGCAACCCACGTGACACCGGCTCACTTCCGCTCGATCGTCGATCCGATTGCATCCCGCCTGATGCAGAAGGAGAAGACGACCGGCTGCACGGGCGGGTAGCACCCGGCGGTGTCGACGGGACACCCGTGCGTGCGGTGTCCCGCCGCCGCCGACGGGAGCTAGGGGTGAATCATTTCGTGGACCGGAAACTCTTTGATGTCAGGCGGCCCCTCCGGCTGGACGCCGGCTGCCGCCATTCCTTCGGGAATCCGCGCTGCGAACGCGTCGAAGTCCGCGCGGGTCTCCCAGAAGTCGATGATTCCCCAGCCGCCGTCCACCGGCCCGGATGCATGGAAGAGGAGCCCTTCCGGAGGCGTGCGGTCGGGGTTGATCTGATCGTGCCCCTTGTCGAACTGCTCCTGAGTGATCCCCCGGAGCTTGATGCGAATGCCAATCGCCATGCTGCCTCGCTTTCGCTAGAGAGCCCTGATCCTACGCCGCCACCCCGACTCCCCGCGCATCGAGAGTCCAAGAACGCCAGGACAATGACCGCACCCTGAGCTGGAGGGACGTGTCCCTGCCCCGTTGGTCCAGGGCAGGGATGCGTGCGCGGCGGTCCTATGCCGAGATGACGACTTCGCCGGACGAGACCTGCGGTGCCGAGCCGGCGAACTCGGGCAGGTTGTCGCGAATCCACGCCGCCGCGGCGCTGGTCGATTCGTTCGCGCCCGCCTCGTTGTCGTAGATGCTGACCGAGACTGCGCCGTCGGCGGTGCGGACGAGGTAGTAGGCGTTGAAGCCGGCGATCCCGCTGAGCAAGCTCTTGACGTCGGCTTCGTTGCTGACGAGCGCGTCGGCCATCTCGGCGCTCGCCGAGTACGTGCGAACGGTGGCGTACATGCGGACCTCCTGTTGGCGCCGCCGTTCTGCGCGCGGGATTGTCCCACGGCTGAGAAACACGGTGGCCCGCCGAGTCTTTCACAACCGCCCGCGACGCCCGCCAGCGGGATCGATCCGGTGCGCGTCGTCGCGCAGCAACACGTCTTGCGCCGGCGTTCGCGAATGGCCCATGAGGTGACGGCGGCCTAGTGGCGGAAGCGCCGCAGAAACCGCAGCTGGCGTTCGAGGGAGGGTGCGGCGTCGGGCCGGCGGGCGACCGCGACCATCAACGATGCGGCGACCCAGGAGGCGTAGACCGGGAGCGCCCGGTCGAGGAGTTCCTGGTCGTAGTTTCCGTAGGCGGCGGCGGCGATCCGGGCTTCCGGATCTGAATCGCGCGAGCGGTCGTCCAGTACGAGGGCGGCGAGGTCATATTCACGCGGCCCGCGGCACGCCGTCTCCAGGTCGTGCCAGACCGGCCCGGCGGGGGTCTGGATGCAGTTGAGGAGGTGGGCGTCTCCGTGCAGCGCTTGCCCCTCCGGGAGCTCGCGCGAGGCGAGTTCGCAGAGCAGTTCGACGTCGTCGGACGGCGCGAAAGGCTGGAGCATCGCTCGCACGTCTTCGGCGCGGCCTGCACGGGGCAGTTCGCCCTGGTAGTCGGCGAGCGTGTCGTGGATCGTGCGGAGCCCTCGGCCGGCTGCGGTCGCATCCAGCTTCCCGGCCTGCACGAGGTAGTTCCAGAAGACGAGCGTATGTCCGTCATGGCGGTGCGGGCCAGGCGGAAGCAGGTCGCTTGGCTGGACGACCGGTGCGCCCATCCGAGCCGCGTGCCGGGCGACAGTGAGTTCCCGTTCGACGTCGGCCGGATCGACACCGGGAGCGCCGCTGGTTACGCGCGCCACCACCGGCGACGGCCACAGGTGCACGAGAACATGCCACGCCTTGCTCAAGACGATCGGCCTTTCGCACTGCACGCCGTGGGTCTCAGCGACTGCAACCGCGGCGTCGACTGCACTCATGACGCGATCGTAGACCGACGTTCTGGATCCCCTCGCTGCTTCCTCTCGGCTCGCGTCTGGGCCGTTCCAGACCAAGACGGAGCCCGCGATCGTCCTCGGTGCGTAACAGCGTTACGTGTCGAGGGCGAGCGTGCCGCTCCGGCGCCGTGTCTGGGGCGGCATCCGGCACCGGCTGAATTTCACATCAAGCCTCTAGTTCTCGTCGTGTTGCGCTGCGCCCTCGACCGGCGGTATCCAGCTCTCGCGCCGCTTCACCCAGATCTCGTCTTCGGGCTTCAGCTCGAAGGGCGCCTCATCCAGACTTCCGATCCGAATCTCGATGAGCGTGTCGTCGGGGTCGGCTGTGTCAACGAGCCGAGACCCACAGCGGGGGCAGAAGCCGCGACCGTCATAGCTCGAGATCTCGCCGCTGATCTCAAACGCCTCGACGGGCCACTTCGCATACACACTGAACGCACTGCCAGACTCCTTTCTGCAATCCGCGCAGTGGCAACGCCGGACGTACACAGGGTCACCGCGAACGCTGTAGCGGACCGCCCCGCAGAGACATCCGCCGGTGCGTACTCCTGCCTCCACGCGCCCGAATGCTACGCCCAGGGCAGACGAGCCCAGTTCGGCGGCCGCTCTCGCCGGAACCGCTCGACCGTCGCGTACGCCTGCCTCCAGTCGGAGGTCTCCTCCGCCACGCTCGCGCCGTAGCGCGCCGCGAGCTCCGACACCGGGTAGTGCCCTCCCGGGCCCGAGCGCGAACCGACCATCAGGATCACACAGGGCCCCTTGCCCGCACCCACGAAGGCGTGCTCGGTCCAGGGGGAGAGTGGAAGAAGTCCCAGGGCCGGAGGCGTCGCTCCTCGCCCTCGACGAGCAGCGTGCACTCCCCTGAAAGGACGAGGAACGCCTCCTGGTTCGACTCGGCGTGGTAGAGGCCGGTCTGGCCAGGCTCCAGGACGGTGACGTTGATCCCGAACTGCGCGAACTCGACCGGCGGGTCGCCGTACTCGCTCTCGAAGGCGCACCTCAGGCCCCTCCTCTCGGAGAACCACCACTCGGCGTCGCGCACGTTCACGACGAACCAGCCCTCCGTGACGGGCGCAAGTCCTGAGCCGGCGTCCTCGAGCTGTGCTTGGCGCACGGACGCGATTGTCGCAGTGACAGGTCTCCGATGTGAGCGAGTGCTCGACAATGACGCCCGAGTGTGATGTCGCCGCCGCGGATGCGGTACCGGTGCGCGGATGCCGGCAGCGCCGCGTGGGTGTTGCTGTGAGAGACTTCGGCGATGCCACGATCGGTGTCGATGTGACGTTCGACCCGGTCGAATACAAGGAGACGACGAGGCGGCAGTGGCAGGAGACGGCAGCGGCGTGGGATCGTTGGGGGCCGACGCTCGAGAGCTGGCTCGGCGAGGCCACGGAGCTCATGCTCGACCTTGCCGGGGTCGTCGAGGGCGCGCACGTCCTCGACGTGGCGGCGGGAGCCGGCGGCCAGACGATCGCGGCAGCGCGCCGCGTTGGCGATCGCGGCGCGGTGCTCGCGACTGACATCTCGTCGAACATTCTCGAGCATCTCGCCCGCGGGGCGCGCACGGCCGGGCTCTCGAACGTCTCCACGCGCACGATGGACGGCGAGAACCTCGAAGTCGAGGATGAGTCGTTCGACGCGGTCGTCTCGCGCGTCGGACTCATCTACTTCCCCGACCGGCAGCGGGCGCTTGGCGAGATGCGCCGCGCGTTGCGTGACGGCGGCCGCGTCGCGTCGATCGTGTACTCGACACCGGAACGCAACGCGTTCTTCTCGATTCCCGTAGCCGTCATCCGCCGCGTCGCGGGTCTCGCCGCACCCGCGCCCGGGATGCCGGGCCCGTTCAGCCTGGGCCAGCCTGGCGCCCTGGCAGACGCGTACCAGTCGGCCGGCCTCCGCGGCACCGAGGTGGAGACGGTCGAGGCCCCGCTGCGCTTCGCGACCACGGCCGATTGCGTCCGCTTCGAACGGGAGTCGTTCGGCGCGCTCCACGCCATGCTTGACGGCGTCTCCGAGAAAGCGCGTGAGGAGGCATGGGCAGAGATCGAGGAGGAACTGGGGCAGTTCGAGGGGCCAGACGGATTCGTCGGGCCATGCGAACTCATCGTTGGAGCCGCGGCGAGATAGGTCTCGGCCCCGCCGACAGCGGAGAAAGCGGAGAGCGAGCACGACCCTCGACCGGGCCAGTGTTCGGCGATGAGGCCCGAACGGCGGCGTTATGCTTCTTTGCTTGTCGTAGCCGGGAGAGAAGTCACGGGAAATGCAGGGTGTGATCGTCGAGTTCGAGTACGGGGACGACTTTGATCCGGCCCGCGTTGCGGGGATCGCGCATGAGGCTCGCGCGCGTTTCGAGGGCCTGCCGGGGCTCCGCCAGAAAGCCTTCACGGTCGATGAGCAGAACCGCCGCGCCATGAATGTGTACCTGTGGGACTCCGAGGAGCTTGCGCGCGGATTCTTCAGCGACGAACTCGTCGAACGGGTCGCTGGTCTGTACGGCGTGCGTCCGACTGTCTCGTTCGTCGAAGTCGCCGAGCTGGTCGACAACGGGTAGCGCGGCTGCCTTCTAACGCCGGGCGCGCTCTGTCACGGACGCTCCGAGGACAGAGCGTTGTGCTGCGCCAGCGTTCGGGAATGTCCCCAGAAGGGGCGGCTGTACTACCTGCCGACGGGGCGAAGCTCTCCGGTCTGGGAGCGTGCTTCGTACCAGGTGGTCGTTGAGGTTGGTTGGAAGCCGAGATCCTGGTATAGGGCGGCAGCGGGTTCGGTTCCGTATGCGATCTTCATCCGCTGTGCGCCCTTCTTCGCCAGGCGATCGATTCCCGCTGTCAGCATCGCTTTTGCAAGACCGCGCCGTTGATACTCGTCCTCGACTCTGACGGGCTCGACCAACCCCACTTTCGTCACCGGGTCGAACCAATAGAGCGAGTAGCCGGCGACTCGCCCGTCGACTGCCTCGACAGCGAGGTCGAGTTCGGGGTCGTACAGCGGGCACTGACCAAGGCGCACTTCCACTTCGTCGCCGTTCCGGTGGCGCATCGGATGCGGCATGCCTCTTCGCTGAGTGCGGTCGACGAGGGCGAAGCCCTCGGCAGGCGACTGCACGCTTGGACGATCATCGGCATTCATCCACGCGACACTGTCCGACTCCCCGGCAACGAGGCCGGAACCCTCGACCAGCTCCTTCAAAGCGAGCTCGTCGTCGCGTACGGGCACGTCAAACGCATCGACTGCGTGCGCGCCTGGTTCGTCCAATGCCCGTGCCCACACGAGGTCCGGCTCCGGACCTGACGCGCGCGGAACGATGATCGGGTCACACTGCCATGAGGTGTCCGTCCAACTCGTCAGCAGCACCCCAGCGACGGGCCCTTGACTATCTACCCAGAAAAGCTGCTCGACACCGTCAGAGCGCCTCGCCTTCCGCCACCACCACTGCACATCCGCGGCTTCCCAGTTACCTGCCTGCCGATCAGCCAGACGAGCGCGCTGCAGCAGCTCCGTGGCCAGCATCAGCGCTTCGTGCCCGGCGGCTCTGACCTCCCGTATCGACACTTCTCTCTTCTCCCGGGCTCGCCCTCTCCCATAACACCTGAGCACTAAACATAGGCGTCGTCGACTGGGCCAGTGTTGCGAATGTCCCCCGACGACTGCGCCGACGATGCTGATGCGCCCGCTGAGTCTCTGATGAAAGCACTAGTCCCACCCCACAACAAAGGAGCACCAGATGACGAGCAACGCACCTGGCGGCGGCCGCATCCTGGGCAGCCTGCGATGCTAGAGCGGGTGCGCTGGTGAAAGTACCTCCTGTGCCGAGTGTTCAGGAATGTCGCTTGAGCCGAGTGCCCGTGTTCGAGCACGCTCCGGCAATGGGCGACTGTTCAGGGAGCGGTGATTAGCTGGTGGCGCCGCCGGGCGTGATCGACTCGATCACTGCTTCTCCTCATGGACGACGACGGGGCGCCCGTTCTTCTCCGATCGGGCGTATTTGGCGAATCCGTGCTTCAGTTCGCCGCCCAGGCCTTGGCATCGTCGAGCTGGTCGAGCCCGAAGACGCGGACGTCGCCAGGGATCATCCATGCGAATGCCTTGACCGTGTGTTTCAGCCAATCCTTGTCGCTGACGACGGCCACCTTCTCCCACGCCTTCAGCTCACTGCCCCCAGCTTGGCGTCTTCCCACATCGCTCCCATCGTCCAGCCGTCGAACTCCTCACCCAGCACGTAGATGAACCGGATCTTCCCGCGCGCGTCCAGTCTTTCGCGGACAGCCGGGACGAGAACGCGTTCGTAATCGTCGTCCGTGACCTTTCCGCTCGCCTCCACACCGAGCACGTTGTCGGGCAAACCGTCCAGAACCCGGATCACAGTCCACCCCCTTCTCACCTGTCGGCGTAAGAGCCTGCCGAGCGTACCGACTCTTGCCTGCGCGAGTGTTCACGAATGACGCCCGAACCGCCGTGGTTCTCGATGCGTGCGACGCTCAAGAGTTGTTGGCGGCCGAGGAAGAGCCCCAACGGCTCGTCATCAGCACTTGAGTTCAGCAGCCTCGGGGATCCCCAGCCGTCCATACGCAAGATAGACGCCACTCGTGCGGCGGTTGTCTCTCGACGGCAAGTTTCATGGAAGTCAAACCTGGACTGGCACGCTGAGCGTGCGGGGTTACGACTTCGACGTTACGGCGCCCGTGCTCACCGGTGCGGCCAACAAGACGGTCAAGGCGCAGAAAGGGTCGAGAGGCGCCCGCGTGACCTTCCGCGTCAAAGCGCAAGACGCCAGGGACGGCGCGCTACCGGTCTCGTGCAAGCCCCGGTCGGGCAGTCGATTCCCGATTGGCCGCACCGTAGTTGAGTGCGCCGCCACGGACTCGAGTGCAAACACCGCGCACGCGTCCTTCAGGATCACTGTAAGGCGGCCAAGCTAGCTCTCCGGGCGATCGGCGCTGTGCCCGGACCCTCCGTTGAGCACCGCGATCACACGCGGTGACGGCACGATCGCACTCCGAGAAGTCGCACCCACGAAGCCCAGGGCCAGGATCCCGATCGAGATGCGGGGATGACAGCTTGGTCTAGGTCCTCTCCGCGCAAACCCTGATGCCAGGCACTGCGGCGTGCGCCACGATCGCTCTTGATCGCACGAAGCACAAGGCCTCCACGGCCGGCGAAAGGAGATGTCGGGCGGAGGCGACCAACGGCCTGAAACGCGAGTCAAGGAAGAGGAGGTAGACAGATGGCAATCGGACCTGTTCAGCTGCTGGTGCTCGGGTTCGAGCATCCGGACTTCCACGGTGAGGTGATCGAGGAGCTGGAGAAGCTCCGGGAGAGCGACACCGTGCGCGTGATCGACGCACTCGCGGTGTACAAGGACGTCGCGGGTGAGATCGAGGTCATGCACCTGAGCAACCTGACGAAGGAGGAGGCAATCGAGGTCGGTACCAAGGTCGGCGCCCTGATCGGTCTCGGTATCGAGGGCGAGAAAGGCTTCGAAGCGGGTGCCGAGCGCGGCGCGGAGGCCGGCGCAGAAGGGCTCAGCGTCTTCTCCGACGACCTCGCCTGGGACGTCCTCGAGGACATCCCGAACGACTCGGCCGCGGCGCTGCTCCTGATCGAGCACCACTGGGCGGTGCCGCTGCGGGACGCGATCCTGCGTGCCGGCGGCATCGGCCTGGCCGACGGCTTCATCCACCCGGACGATCTCGTCGCGATCGGGGTCGCCACGGCGGAGGAGGCCGAACAGCTCGCGGCCATGCACCCGACTCCGGTCGCCGTCTAGCCGGGTCGCTCGAGGAGACCACTCATACTCGAATGGAGGTCGAAAATGCTGGCCCGCAGAGTCGCACGGCGCACGGCACGGCGCACCGCACGGCGCCGGTAATCACCTAGGCACGCCATCGGTGCCTCCCGCCGGCCGACGTCGGCGGGAGGCCGGGGCCGGGACTGCCCTGAGCGGTTGGTCTACTCTCGCGCGGTGGTTTCTCTCCGGCCGATCACCGACGCGAATCGGGAAGCGGTCGAGGCCCTTGCCGTAACGCCGGATCAGGGACGGTTCGTCAGCGGTGTGCGCGAGTCGATTCTCGAGGCGGCGGAGGAGCCGGACGCTCGGGCCCTCTACTGGGCGATCTACGCCGACGAGACGCCGGTCGGGTTCGTGATGATCGCCGACGAGGTCGGCAGCCCCGACTACATCGCCCACTATCTCTGGAAGCTGCTCATCGACACGCGTTACCAGCAACGATGCTTCGGTACGGCAACGCTCGACCTGATCGCCGAGTACTTCCGGAGCCGGGGCGTCGGCACGATGTGGACGAGCGCCGGACAGGGCGACGGCAGCCCGGTCACGTTCTACGAGCGATACGGCTTCGAACGAACCGGAGATCTCCATGGCAACGAGACCCTGCTTCGGTTGGAGATCTCCTAGCACCAGCGCAACGCGCGGGCCATACGATTTGGGCTCAGGCGGCCCGGGTCTCTTCCTCTAACCTTCGGAGCGTGATGAACGGCGAGGCCGCTTCAGCGAACATCACCAAGCGGATCGAAGAGCTGGGGGATTGGAAAGGGGAGACCCTCGCTCGGGTCCGGCAGCTGATCCACGATGCCGACCCCGACATCCAAGAGGAGTGGAAATGGGAGAAGCCGAAGTCTCCTGGAACCCCCGTCTGGTCTCATGACGGCGGTGTCTGCACGGGGGAGTCGTACAAGCAGGTCGTGAAGCTCACCTTCTTTCGCGGAGCCTCCATCGAGGACCCGAAGAAGCTCTTCAATTCCAGCCTGGAAGGGAACACGCGGCGTGCGATCGACCTCCGCGAGGGGGAGAAGATCGACGAAGCCGCCTTCAAGCGACTCGTCCGCGCCGCGGTGGCGGCCAACTCCGCAGCGCGCGCTCAACGGGCAGCGAAGAAGAAGTAGGCCCGGCTCTCGGGTGCAGCGAAGCGGGCCAACGCCGGCTCAACTCGTCGGCGCCACCGCCCCCGGCGCCTGCACCAGCTGCAGGTGGCCCTCGGCGAAGAGTCGGTGGAGGAGCTGCACCGCGATCGACCCCTCGGTCCGGAGCTGATCGATGCCTAGAAGTCGACGCGCATCACGATCCAGGTCACGGCCCAGACGGTCTCGTCGGCCTTGTCCTCCGTCCGGCCCTCCCAGGGGACGCGGTTGTTGCGCACCAGCCCCTCGTAGCCGGGGCGCGGCTCGACCGCGCACCAGCCGACGGGCTCGCGGTCGAGGAAGGCGACGAGGCCGCTGGTCGTCTCCGACTCCGGGTGGCCACAGGCGGTCTGCTCGCGCAGCCGGTGGGCGCGCTCCTCGATGGGGAACTTGGCGAACGCCTCTTTCGGCCGCAGCTTGTACCGCTGGCACCGGCAGTAGGCGGCGGTCCCGCGGACGCCGAAGACGGCCTCGAGATCGTCGCAGCTCGCCTCGTTCGCGGGGACGATCGCGAGCTCCGGGATCGTCGCCGTATCCCCCACGGGAGAACCGTACCCGGGAGAGCACGTTGTCAGGGCAGAGGGCAAGTGCGAGACTGACCGGGTGCCCGGGAACGGTCGCACGATCGTCTTCCTCTCCGACTTCGGCTATCGGAACGAGTGGGTGGGCATCTGCCACGCGGTGATGAACCGCATCGCGCCCGAGAGCCCGGTCGTCGATCTCTCGCACGGGGTGCCGCCGCTCGACGTCCGCAACGGCGCGCTGCTGCTCGTCGATTCGCTCGCCTACCTGGCCGCCGATGCGATCCTGCTCGCGATCGTGGACCCGAGCGTCGGGCGCGACCGTGACCTGGCGATCGAGGCGAGCGACGGACGGCTGGTGGTCGGACCCGACAACGGCCTGCTCGCGCCCGCTGTCGCGGCCCTCGGCGGAGTGGCGCGGGCCGTGGAGATCACCTCGCCCCAGGTCGTGTTGACGCCGATCTCACCCTCGTTCCATGCCCGCGACGTGCTTGCGCCCGCTGCCGCGCACCTCGCGGCCGGCGCCGCTATCGACACGCTCGGGCCCGCGGTCGATCCGGCGACGCTCGCGCAGATGACCATCCCCGAACCGACGATCGAGCACGGGAAGATCGAGTGCGAGGTGCTCGACCTCAACCGCTTCGGCAACGTCCTGCTCAACGTTCGTGAGTCCGAACTCGCCGAGTCCGGCGTCGCCCAGGACGGGGTCGTCCAGATCGACGCGACCTCGGGCTCCGCCCGCGCCCGCCGGGTCTCGACCTACGGTGACGTCGGGTCAGGGGAGTGGGGCCTGATCGTCGACCCCCGGGGCTGGGCGCTCGTGATCCGCGGCAACCCGGCGAACGCAGCCGAGGGGCTCGGCAGCGTCGCCCCGGGCGACCCGATCTGGCTGACGACCGCCCGCGACTAGGGGCGCCCGCTTGGGGGTAGTGGTCAGACCGCCGACGAAGGACGACGCGGAGGGTCTTGCCCAGGCCGCCCGCGACCTGGCGGAGCAGTACGGGACGTTCGAGCCGGATCGCTTCCAGATTCCCGACCGCGGCGCGTTGGTCGCATGGCTCGAAGAGGCGTTGGGGAGGCCGCTGCCCGACGACTCACTGCAACGTCGGCGCCGTCGAGTTCTACGAGCAGCACGGGTTCGAGCGGCAGGCGGTCATCCTCCGCAAGAGGCTCACCTAGCCTTCTGCGACCGCAGTCCCGGGCGGCCGCCTCGTTCCAGCGGTCACCACGGCGCGACCGTCACTCCGCCCCATTCCTCGGGCTCGACGTCGCGCACCGTCTGGGTCAGCTCCCAGCAGTGGCCGCCGATGTCCTCGATGACGCCCGAGCGCTCACCGTACTCCCACGTCGTGAGCTCCTCGACGACACGCGCGCCGGCGGCCTGAGCGCGGGCGAACGCCGCGTCGACGTCCGGAACGCGCACCTTCAGGAGGTGGGTGACGGCCTCCCCGCCCGGCGCGCGGCGATCGGCGCCCGTGTCGGCGACGACGACGGCTCCGTCCGAACCGACGCGCAACTGGGCGCGGTGTCCGTCACCGATCCTGACCCGCTCCTCGAACCCGAACGCGGCCTCCAGCCACGCCACCGCTGCGCGCACGTCCGGATAGACGAGCACCGGGGTGACGGTGGCGGGCGGCGCGGAGCGGTTGGTCAGCATGTCGAGACGGTAGCCGGTCGGAACGGGGCCCTCAGGGCACGACCTCGTCCAGCCAGCGCAGGATCGGCGCCAGCGCCTCGCGGTTGTTCCGCTCCATCATCACCAGGTGCCCGTTGCCGCGGACGCCGTGCTCGGCCAGGACGATCCGCTCGACGTGACAACCGGCCTCTTCGAGGAACGCGGCCGTGGCCGGGCCGGGCTGGGCGAACAGGGATGCCTCCGCCTCGACCATGGCGATCGGCACCCGGGCGAGCGCCGGCAGCCTTCTCGCCTGCTTCGCGCGGAGATCCGCAGGCGAGGCGGCCGGCGGATCGAAGGTCATCGGCGCGGCGGTGAGACCCCACTCGAGCGACAGGCCCATGCCGGGGTCGTCCAGAAACGCCGGCCCGACCGGCTCGACCGCGACGATCGCCTTGACCGACTCGGGCCGCGCGTCCGCGGTCAGCCAGCCCATCGGGCCGCCCCCGGAGCTGGTGACGAGGACCGCCGGGCCGATCTCGTCGACCAGGGCGGCGCCGCATGCCTGCTCGAGGGAGTGCGCGACCCGCGCATCCGCCAGCATCGGCCCCGTTCCGGCGGCGAAGCCCCGGACGTACGGGTCGTCGACGTCGCCGCTCCCCGGCCACTGCGTGTGCAAGTGGGCAGTCGGGTGCGCGAGCGGCCCGTTCGCGGCGTCGGTGAAGAGCGTCGACACCATCTCCAGCGTGAACACGCCTCCCGGCGGGCCGAGCACGTCGGGGTGGTAGGGCGAGCGGCCGTGGCCGGGCCGGTCGACGACGTAGACGGCGTACCCCTCCTGCAGCAGGAAGGTCGCCCACCCCGGCCGGCCGTCGGGCGTGCCCAGCCAGTCGGTGCCCTGGCCGCCCCCGCCGTGGATCAGCACGACCGGATACGGCCTGGTCACCTCCGCCGGCGCCTCCCACTGCACGAACATCTGGCCGCGGAGCGCGGTTCCCTCGCGGACCGGGAACGGTTCGCCTCCGACCCAGAAGAACCCGCGGCGCGCGGTGACGAGCTCTCCCTCGAGATGGCGTGGGCCGTTCACGCCGGGGCCGCGACCGACACCTGCTCGAGCTGCGGCTTCACCTCGGCCGCGAAGAGCTCGAACGTGCGCCTGGCCTCCTCGAAGGTCATGTCCCCGGTCGGAAGCTGCAGTGCCACGTGCTCGATCAGCCCGGGCTCGAGCATGGCCGCGAAGCGCTCGGTGATCTGCCCGACCGTGCCCGAGCCGGCCGCGATCGCGCCCTCGACGTGGGCGAGGATCGCGCGCAGGGGCCCGAGTGCCTTCTCGCAGTCCTCCGGGGCCATGATCAGACGGTCGTTCGCGTGCACGGCCTCGGCGCGGCGCACCAGCCCGTCCATGCCGCGGCGGGCAATCGCCAGCGCCTCGCCCTCGGTCGGGGCGATCGCGAGGATCATCGTGCAGGCGACCCGAGGCCGGGACTTGGGGCCGTCCACCCGCAGCGTGTCGCCTCGGTGCTCGTTCCAGTTCTCGACGTAGAGGTCGTAGGTCTTGCGGTCGATCGGGCCGGGCCACATCAGGCTCATGCCGTGACGGCCGGCCGTCACCGGGTTGCCCGGGTACCAGAACGGGATCGGGTCCTGGACGGGCTTCGTCGCCAGAGGAGCGGGCGGGAAGTCGTGGTACCTGCTTTGCTCGCTCGAGATCTCCCCGGTGGCGAGTGCGCGGCAGATGATCCCCAGCGTGTCCTCGAAGCGCTCGCGCCGCTCCGTCCACGTGCTGCCGAACCAGGCATGCTCGATCGGCGCCACGCCGCTGCCGACGCCGAAGTCGAGCCGGCCGCCGGTGAGCTGGTCGGCCACGCACATGTCTTCCAGGATCCGCACCGGATGGTGGAGCGGCAGCAGCTTCACCATCGGGCCGAGCCGGATCTTCGTGGTGACCTGCGAGGCGGCTGCGACGAACAGCTCCTGGTTCGGTGCCATGCACAGCCCGGATCCGTGGTGCTCGGCCAGGTGGAAGCTCTCGAACCCGGCCTCGTCCGCCAGCCGGATCAGCTCGAGCCGGTCCCGGAACAGCTGTTGCGTCGGCGTTCCCGGGATGTCCTCGATGTGGTCGAAGATGCCGAAGGTCGGTCTGGCCATGAGCGAACCCTAAGCGCGCGGGCCTTTCTGGGACAATCGCGGCGTGAGCACGGCTGCCTTCACCGACCTCCCTTCCCTGGTCGACGAGAAGCGGCGCGCGTTCGCCGCGCGCAACCCGGAGAGCGCGCGCCTCCACGAGGAGGCGCGCCGGTTCCTGCCGGGCGGCCACACGCGCACGATCCTCGCCCACGAACCCTTCCCGCTGACGTTCGTCCGCGGCGAAGGGGCCATACTCACCGACGCGGACGGGCACGAGTACGTCGACCTGCTCGGCGACTACACCGCCGGTCTGTTCGGGCACAGCGAACGGCGCGTGCTCGGCGCAGTCGACGAGGCACTTGCGGGAGCTCGCGAGCGTGGGCGGCGTGCATCCGCACGAGGCCGAGCTCGCCGGGCTGATGTGCGAGCGCTTCGGCCTCGACCGCGTCCGCTTCACGAACTCGGGAACCGAGGCGAACCTGATGGCGATCACCGCCGCCCGGCGCTTCACCGGCCGCTCGAAGCTGCTCGTCTTCCACGGCGGCTACCACGGCGGCGTTCTCTTCTTCACGGACGGCGTTGCACCCTGGAACGCGCCCTACGAGTTCGTGGTCGCGCCGTACAACGACCTGGCTGCGACGTCGGCATTGATCGACGAGCACGGGGCGGACCTCGCGGCCGTGCTGGTCGAGCCGATGCTCGGCTCCGGGGGCTGCATCCCCGCCGCGCCCGCCTTCCTCGGCGGCGTCTTCGAGGCGGCTCGGTCGGTCGGCGCGGTCTGCGTCGCCGACGAGGTGATGACCTCTCGCCACGGGCGCTCGGGCCTGGCAGCGTTGCTCGGCGCAGAACCGGACATCCGCACGTTCGGCAAGTACATCGGCGGCGGCTTCTCCT
This sequence comes from uncultured Actinomycetes bacterium, assembly GCA_963775695.1. Taxonomy (GTDB): domain Bacteria; phylum Actinomycetota; class Thermoleophilia; order Gaiellales; family Gaiellaceae; genus DATBLE01. Next base: position 359,624 of record CAVZJU010000002.1, read on the forward strand.
TCGGGGCGTTCGGGGGCACGGCCGCGCTGCTCGACCAGTTCGGCGGCTCGGGGCCGGAGTCGATCCCGCACGCGGGCACGTTCAACAACAACGTCGCGACGATGGCCGCCGGCTGCGTCGTGCTCGGGGAGCTCTACACGGCGGACACGGCGGAGGCGCACACCGCCCGCGGCGAGCGCTTCCGCGCGGACGTCGCCGAGGTGATCGGGCGGCACCGGTCGCCGGTCAGCGTCTCCGGGTACGGCTCGATGCTGGCTCTGCACGCGCTCCCGGCCGCTCCGGCGGACGGCGCCGAGTCGGCCCGGCGCGATCCCGCGCTGCAGGAGCTCCTGTTCCTCGGGCTCTACGAGCGCGGGATCTACACGGCGCCGCGCGGGATGGTCAACCTCAGCCTGCCGCTCGCCGATGCCAAGCTCGACGCGGCCCTATCCGCGCTGGACGATGCGCTCGCCGAGCTCGGCGCCCGTCTCGGCTAGCGCTCCTCAGCTCCCCCCAGAGCGGCCGCACCTCGATCGTCCCCGCCTCCGCCATCGGGTGGCTCGCGGCGATCTCGACCGCTTCGTCGAGGCTGCCGCACTCGATCAGGTCGAAGCCGCCGACCGCCTCCTTCGTCTCAGCGAACGGTCCGTCCGTGACCAGCTTCTTGCCGCCGCGGACCCGTACCGAGCGCGCACGGCGCGGCGGGGCCGGAGCGAGCTGGTCTCCGGTCAGCCAGATGCCTCTGGCTTGGAGATCGTCGACCCACGGAAAGCCCTCCTCGTCCTCGGGCGGAGCCGGGCCCGGCTCCGGTTCCGTCTGGCCGTTCATCCGCTCGGTGTCCCAGCAGACCAGCAGCAGGTACTTCATCGTCGCTCCTCTCGTGTGTTGATCAGCCTGACGTATGGACGACGAGCGCGCCGGACGCCGATCGACATTACGATCGAACCGACCCGACCGGAAGGAGTGGACGATGGCCATCGCCTATGTGCAGGAGTTCGAGATCGTCGACGGCGACACCAGCACGACCAACTACGACGCCATTTCGCAGAGGCTCAACCTCGACGCGTCGCCCGACGGCCTGATCGTCCACACTGCGGGCTTCGACAACGAGAAGGGTGTGTTCCGCATCTTCGACGTCTGGGAGAGCCGTGAGGCGGGGCAGCGGTTCGTCGACGAGACGCTCAATCCCATCCTCGAGCAGTACATGGCGGAAGTGGGCGAAAGCCAGGATCTCCGCCCGCCGACCGCCGACTACTGGTACGAGCTGCACGACACGATGAGCTGAGTACCGTCGCGGCCCAGCGGGCTGCAGTAGGCAAGATGGGTGCATGCGGCTGTTCGCCGTTCCGTTGGCGTTCCTCGCGCTCACGCCCTTCCAGTCGTCGATCGCGCCGCTCTCGCCGGCGCTCCGCTCGGAGGTCAGGGCCCGCGCCTGGCACTCGACCTGCCCCGTGCCGCTCTCCGGCCTGCGGGTGCTGACCGTGACGTACTACGGCTTCGACCACCGAAGCCACCGCGGGCAGTTGGTCGTCAACGCAGGCCACGCCGCCGGGCTCGCGAAGGTGTTCCGGCAGCTCTACGCGATGCGCTTCCCGATCCGGCACATGACGCTCGCTGTCTACGGGCCGCCGGGCAGGCTGCCGGCCGACAACGACCTGACCGGCTCGTTCGAGTGCCGCCAGGCGGTGCCGTCGCCCTGCACGGGCGGGACGGGAACGGGCACCTGGTCGATGCACGCCTACGGCGAGGCGGTCGACCTCAACCCGACCGAGAACCCGTACGTCGGCTGCGGGATGAGCCACGACAAGCGCGGGCGGGCGTACCTCGACCGGTCGCGTCAACGGCCCGGGATGGTGACGCCCGCGGTCGTCCGCGTCTTCGCCTCGATCGGGTGGGGCTGGGGCGGAGCCTGGTCCGGCTCGACGAAGGACTACATGCACTTCTCGGCCACCGGACACTAGGCCCCCTCACGACGGCGGGATCACCCGCAGCGTCCGGGTGTCGATCCCGGCGAACACCTTGCCCGAGGCGGTCACGACGGACAGCTTCTTCCCGACGAGCCGCAGCCGCGCGTTCCAGATGTCCTCGCCGCCGGTCCAGGCCGGCAGATCGACGCAGAACGCCGAGCGCCCTGCCGCGTTCAGGGCATGGACGAACGTGAGCGACGAGCCCGGCTGCTTCGTGTACAGCGTGTAGACCCAGGTCCCGCCCGGCGAGGTCGCCCGCGCCACGGGGTAGCCGCGCATGGTCTCGTCAGGTTCCCGCTTGTCGACGATCGCCTGCGGCAGCAGACGTTTGGCGCGCAGGTCGTAGGCGCGGACGACGTAGCGCACGAGATCCTGCGACGAGACGTGCTGGATCACGTAGAGGATGCGCCGGTCGGGGGAGATCGCGTCGAACCCGAACTCGCCGGGCAGGGTCACGGTGGAGACGCGCGAGAGCTTCACCGTGGAGAGGACGACGAAGCGGCTCTGGCGCCGCAGGCCGTCGTAGCGCGGCGGCTGGACGAGCACGAGCAGCCGCCCGTCGGGCGAGAGTCCGCCGGCGGCGCCGGCGCTCGTCACCGCGGGGATCCCGAACGCCCCGGCAATCCGGGCCGAGGCGAGCAGCCGGCCGTCGGAGCCGGCCGCCTTCACCGTCGTCGCCCCGCCGCCGCGGGTCGCCGTGTAGCGCACGTCACCGGACGGAGCCTGGATGGCGGCGCAAGCCCGGGCCACGGCCCGACCGCCGATGCCGAGCCGGCGGCTCCCAGCACTGCCGCCGTCGTTGCAACCATCACGAGCCTACGGGAACCACGCATCTCCGCCTCCTTCTAGTGGACACTGGGGTACACCGGAGGAGCGCCCGCGGTTCCCTCGCGGGGACAACCCACCGGCGAGGGCGCTACTATGCCCAGGTCAGCCGGCGATGAGTCGGCCTGTTTTCTTTGGATTCGAAAGGACTGCGGCTTTTCTATGGATGAGAACACCAAGGAGAAGGGGGTCTTGCAGTGAAGCGTTTTCGCCTTTCGGGCGCCGCGCTCGCCGTCGTTGCGCTGGTCGCGGCGATGGTCGCGTCGGCTGCCTACGGCATCACCACGGCGACGGGAGTCAAGGGCCAGCCTGACTTCAAGAGTTGCGTCAGCGAGACCGGCGCCGACACGTGTGATCCGACCAATCCGGTCCTGGGGCTGGGTAGTCCCAGCGGAATAGCGCTCTCCGACGACGAAAGCCGCGTATTCGCGGCCTCGCCGTCGGACAACGCCGTCGTGGTGTTCGTCCGCACCCGGGGCACGGGCAAGCTCGAACAGCTTCAGCTCTCGCCGAACAACAAGGGCGGTTGCACCAGCGAGTCTGGCACCGGTGCGGTTGGCGACTGTCTGCCCGGTCACGGTCTTGACGGCGCGAAGCGACGTCGTATCGGTCGGCGGCAACGCCTACGTCGCTTCCACCGGTAGCAATGCCGTGGTCACGCTGACGAGGGACTCGCAGTCGGGCAGGTGGAAGGAGCTCGACAACAACGGCGACAACCAGATCTTCTGCATCAGCGAGGGCTGCAGTCACGGGCTGTCGCGGCGACGGCAAGGCGCTCTCCGGCGCGACGTCGATCACGGCGGTAGGAAGCTACGTGTACGTCGGCGGCCCTGGCACCATCGCCGCTTTCCGCCGTGGCACGAAGGGCGCGCTCAAGCAGCTCGCCGGCAACGGTGGCCAGGACGGCTGCATCGTGGACGGCGGCGCGACCGGGTGTGCATCCGGCACGATCTCCGGCACCGTTGTGGACATGATGGTCTCGCGTGACGGCAAGACGGTCTATGCCGTCGACGGCGCCGCCGTACGCGTGTTCTCGCGCAACAAGGTCACCGGCGCGCTGACGCAGGTCCAGAGCATCACACCGGCGAACGTCAGCGGGCTGAACGGCGTCTCGATCGACCAGCAGGGGACGCCGACCAGCGTCTACGTCACGGGCAGCCAACAACGCCGTCGGCGTGTTCGCGCGGAACAAGAGTGACGGCACGCTGACCCAGCTCGACGCTCCCTGACGGGTGCGTCAACGCAGCCGGCGGCGGCGGGTGCACCGCCGCTCCGAGGCTGGCGGACATCGGCGCGCTCAAGCGGCTGGTCGTCTACAAGACGAACCGCTACGTGTACGTCGCCGGGAACGACGGAGTGGCGGCGTTCTCCAGAATCAAGAGCGGCGTTCACGGCGGAGCCATGCTGCCGCTCGCCGATCCCGGTGGCTGTGTCACCGAGGACGGCTCCGGCGGCAACTGCCAATCCGCACACGGCGTCGGCGGCCTGACGGACATCTTCTCCACCGGCGGCGGCAAGCACATCTACGTCTCCGGGACGGACTTCGACTCCGTCGTCACGTTCCACCAGCGCTAGCACGATCTCGCTTCACTCCGGCGTACGCCCGCTCCGCGCGGGCGTACGCCGGATCCTCTTCTCACCGCTCGTCGAGCCAGCTGCGGTCGAGATCCTCGGCGTAGCCGCCGAGCGAGCGCCGGTAGCGCTGGATCGTCGGGTCGTCGCTCGCCTCCAGCAGCACCTCGATCAGCGCCCGCACGGCTTCGCGCGGGCGGCCCAGGTTGTACTCGAGCATCGCGTTGAACACGCGCAGCGGCTTGAAGTCGGGGAAGCGCTCGATGCCCTCCCTGAAGATCCGCTCGGAGTCGGCGTCGCGGCCGAGCGTGCGGTACGTGCTGCCGAGGCCGAGGTACAGCCCCCGGAGCTCGTCGTCGGGAAGGTCGCCGCGGATCGCCGCCTCGTAATGCCCGGCAGCCTCGTCCTCGAGCCCGAGGCTGTCGTGCGTCCAGGCCGTCTGCACGGCGATCCGGGCGTCGTCCGGGAACTCCTGGCGCAGCTCGAGCAGCAGGGGCAACGCCTGCTCCAGCTCGCCGCGCTCGCGCAGCTCGATCGCGCGCGCGAGCCGGTCGTCCACTAGATCGACCCGGAGAAGGTGTCGCACGCGGCGGGCTTGCCGGTCTCGTAGCCGCGCGAGAACCAGCGGCGGCGCTGCTCCGCCGAGCCGTGCGTCCAGGTCTCGGGGTTGACCTGCCCCTGCGTCTTCTCCTGGATCCGGTCGTCGCCGATCGCCGCGGCCGCGTCGAGGCCCGAGTTGACGTCAGCCTGGGTGAGCTCCTCGATCAGCCCGGTCTCGACTGCATGGGCCGCCCAGACACCCGCGTAGCAGTCCGCCTGGAGCTCCGAGCGCACCGCCTTGCTCTCGGGACCCTGGCGATCCCCGCGGATCGCCTCGAGGACGCCGAGCTGGTCCTGGACGTGGTGGCCGTACTCGTGGGCGATCACGTACGCCTGCACGAACGGCGTCACCTCGACGCCGAGCTGGTCCTTGACGTCGTCGAAGAACCCGAGGTCGATGTAGACGAGCTTGTCCGCGGGGCAGTAGAACGGCCCGACCGCCGACGAGGCGAGTCCGCAGCCGGTCTGGACCTGGTCGGTGAAGAAGACCGTGTTGACCGGCTGGTACGTCCGGTTGCTGCTCTGGAAGACGCCCGCCCAGAACTTCTGGACGCTGTTGACCACGCCGACGACCCGGCAGTCGTCGCGGGTGTTCGCGTCCTCGCCGGTGCGGCAGTCCTGCCTGATGTCGGTGGGCGTGGTCCCCTGGCCGACCGCCTGGTCGTCCAGCGCCCCGAGCTGGCCCAGGCCGCCGCCGTTCCCGGACAGGAGCGTGATCGCGAGGAAGATGAGCACCCCGACGATCCCGAGGCCGCCGGCGCCGCCGCCGAGCGCCATCCCGCTGGGCCGGCGGCCGCGGACGTCCGTGACCTGGCCCGTGTCGAGCGTCGCGCCGCGACGGAAGCGCATCTAGGCCGCCGTGCCGAAGCGGACGGCCGCGCGAGCGCGGCGCCGCTCGGCCTCGACCGCGCGGTCGCGCGGTGGAGCCGAGGTGACGAGGCTCTCGAGCAGGCGCGACGTCGTCGCTGCGACCTCGTCGACCGCCCTCTCGAACGCCTCGGCGTTCGCGTGCGACGGCTTCTGCATGCCGCTGACCTTGCGGACGTACTGGACGGCGGCGGAGTCGATCTCCTCGCGCGTCGTCGGCGGCTCGAAGTTGTAGAGGGTGCGGATGTTCCGGCACATGGCGACGCTCCTTCCTATACCCCGATTCGTCCTATTCGTCCCTGTGCACCGTGTCGGGGGCGAACGCCGGCACGCAGATCGCGACGTATTCGGCCCCGTCCGGCGTCGAGTAGCGGACACGCTCGCCGGCGCGGGCGAGAACCGCCTCGCCGGGCATCACGGTGATCGAGCCGCCGTCGTGCTCGACGACGACCGAGCCCTCGAGCACGACCGTGATCTCGTCGAACTCGGGCGTCTGAGCGGGCTCCTCCCAGCCCGGCGGGCTCGTCATCCGGGCGACGCTCACCGTGCCGGTGCCCGTGCTCGCGTTGCCGACCAGCTCCCGGATCACCTTCTCGCCGACGCCCTGGACGACCGTGGGCTCGGTGACGTGGAGCGGGGTCACGACGGCGGCCGCCGCTCGGGGTAGCGGGGCAGGCCGTCGTCGGGGATCGGCTCCCAGGCGGCTGCGTACGCCGTGAACTGGCGGTACGAAGGCGCGATCCCCGGGTCGCCGTCGAAGGTACCGAGGCGGACGTTGCGCAAGCCCGGGTCATCATTGCTCTGCGCCCAGAGCGCCCCGCCGCAGGCCGAGCAGAACACCTTCGACCAGCCGTCGGGCGGGTCGAACGAGCCCAGCAGCTCCTCGCCTTCGGTGATTCGCATCGAGCCGGGGACGATCAGCGCCGAGCAGGCGGCCGCACTCCCGGTGCGACGCTGGCAGCGCGTGCAATGGCAGTAGCCCGCGACCACCGGCGCTTCGGTCACCTCGTAGCGGACGCCTCCACAGAGGCAACCGCCGGTGAGTGGCAGGTCGGCCATGCGCGGAAGGGTAGAGAATGCGTGCAGGAGGCGAGGCAGCGCGCAGCCGGCGACCGAGCCGGCTGCACGAGAAGATGCATCGTCGAGGACGCGTTCGCGGAGGTTGCGCCGCGCGCGCTGGTCGAGCGGGCCGCCGCCGGCGACTAGCCCGAGGCGGCGCGGAGCGCCTGGAGATGTGCGGCCTCGATCTTCTGCGCGGTGGACGCGTCGTGCGACCACTGCGGCCACGAGAACCGTTTGGATCCGTGGAGCTCGCAGCCGATCGTGCAGGCGAGCTCGACCCGCCGCGCGGTGGCGCTGAACAGGCCGGCGTTCCCGAGGATCGTTCGCACGGCGGCCGCGCCGCGCTTCCGGCGGACGACGTCGAGTACGTCCCAGTCCTCGATGCCGTCGCGGATCTGCTCCAGGCGTGCGCTCGCCGCCGGCCCGTCGGCGCCCGGGTAGACCAGCACCGACTCGCCGTTGGCGGCGACGGCGTCGAGTGGATTGCCCGGCCTGTACGAGGTCAGCCCCTGGGCGTAGAGCGTCCCCTGGATCCCTTCGAGCGCGTTCCAGAGCAGGAACATGCGCGGGTCGGAGAGGGGCTCGGCGGCGGTATAGCCAGGGCTGCCGCCGACGCCGGTGTAGGTCGTCGACCAGATCATCCTTCCGGCCCGACGGACCCGCGCGATCGCCGCCAGCTTCCCCCGCGGATCGCCGTACTGGCCGTAGTACCGGCGCGACAGCACCGCCCAGATGTCTGCATCGTCGCCGTTCTTGCCGTCCCAGAGGAAGCGGTTGCCCGCGGCTGGGTTGCCGGTCACGAGCATGTTCGACCCCGGCCAGCAGCGGTGGGCCGTCGCCGCCTGCTGTGCGACGAGCCGCATGCCCTCCGGACCCGGCTCGTCGAGGGTGTACAGGTACGAGAGGTGCCCGTCGAGCCAGCCGTGGGCGTCCCAGAAGCCGCGCACGGTGCGGAGGTAGTCGCACCACGCGTCGAGCGCGAACGGTGAGATGCCGGCAATCCGGTTGCCCGCGCTGGCGCGCTGGTTCGAGATCGGGATTCGCAGCGCGGCGAACGACGCAGGACTCTGCTTCACCATGTTCCCGGCGGCGTCGAGCCACCACTTGCGCGAGGACGAGTAGCCAGCGCGCGACTTCGGCTCGCCGAAGCCCCAGCCGTCCGGCGAGATCCGGTGCGCAGCCAGGAACGAGAAGAGCTTCGCGTTCGCGGCCGAGCGGGCAGCGTTCGAGCCCAGGGGGTAGAGCTGGTCGACCTTCGACACGTACGACTGTGGCACGACGTGGAAGGCGGTGAGCAGGTTGCCCTGCACGGCCGAGGGAGCCGGCAACCGCACGTCGAACACGCGGATCGAGACACGGATCGGTGTCGGCTTGCCGTCGGCCGTCACGGTGACTGTCGCGCTGTAGCCGCCGGGGCTGGCGTCGGGCGGGACGAGCACCTGGAGGTAGAGCGGCTGGTTCGGCTGCTCGACCTGGCGGGCCGATCCGTTCCAGGGCAGAAGCGCGTCGGGGACGGCGCGCCCGCTGAACGAGACGAAGTGTCCGAAGTACACCTGAGCCTTGAGCGGGCCGAGCGCGCTGCCGTCGACCGTGGCCGAGACGGTGTGGGCGTCCGTCGCCACGAGCCACGCTCCCTCGCGCTCGCCGATCGCCGCATTCAGGCTCAGTGCCGGGCTGCCGCCTTGCGGGAGGCGGCCCGAGGCCGGGATCGTCTGTGCGGCCGGATAGGCGAGGACGCCCGCCCCCGCGGCCGGCGCGAGGACGAGCGCGAAGACGACCGCGGCCAGGCGTGCGAGCACCGTCACGTCGGCTCAGTATCGACGCTGCGGCGGCGCACCTGAACCCCCGCAGGCGGCTTAGCCGAGCCCGTCCCGCCAGGCGAGCGCCCGCTCCAGCTCCCCCAGATCCCAGTCGGGCCCCTGAACGCTGACCACGAAGTCGGTGAAGCCGAGCTCCATCAGCCTGTCGCCGTCGCGCTGCTCGCGTCGCGACTGGGAGAAGATCGTGGTCGAGCGGACGATCTCCTTCGGGTCGCGGCCGACCCGCTCGCACCAGTCGTCGAGGACCCGCGACTTGTGTGCCAGCGAGTCGGGGTCGCCGAAGGTGTGCCATTCGTCGGCCTGCTCCGCCACGATCCGGAGCGTCACCTTCTCGCCGCTGCCGCCGATCAGGATCGGGATGCGCCGGAGCGGGGGCGGGTTCAGCTTCTCCCAGCGGGCCTTGATGATCGGCAGTGCGCGATCGAGGTCACGCAGGCGGCTGCCGGCGGTCCCGAACTCGTAGCCGTACTCGTCGTAGTCGTGCTGGAACCAGCCCGAGCCGATCCCGAGCACGAACCGGCCGCCGGAGATGTGGTCGATCGTCCGCGCCATGTCGGCGAGCAGGTTCGGGTTGCGGTACGAGTTGCAGATCACGAGCGAGGAGACCTCGGCCTTCTTCGTCAGCGCCGCCATAGCCGCCTGGACGGTCAGCGACTCGAAGTGCTTGCCGTTCCGGTCGCCGCTCAGCGGAAAGAAGTGGTCCCAGTTGTAGATGCGGTCGACGCCCATCGCGTCGGCCTCCACCCAGGTGCGCTTCATCTGCTCGAAGTCGCCGTGCTGCGGGATGACCTGCAAGCCGATGGTGACGGGCATGGGAAGAACCTATCGATGCAAAGCGTGGCCCTGTCGGGATCACTCGCCGCCGCGACCGACATGGGCGGGCGCGGCACACAACCGCATGCCGCGAGAACGCTGGTCTCGGGGAAGGGGGCCCGTGGGGGAAACCGGCTGTTTCCCCCACGAAGCGACCTAGGCGGCGAAGCCGCCGCGGGAGCGTCAGTCGAAGAATGTGTCCTCGTGGCGGTAGGCGGGCGCGCAGCAGCAGAGAAAGCGGAGGCCATCTTCGTTCGCGCGGATCTGGTGGCGGGAGCCGGGCGGGATCAGCACGGCGTCTCCCACCGCGACGGGGCGGCGCTCGCCGTCGAGCTCCATCTCACCGGAGCCCTCGACGACGTAGTAGATCTCCTCGCTCTCGGCGTGGTAGTGGCGCTCGGTTGCCTGTCCTCCCGCGAGCGTCGCCTGGGCGAGGCTCTGGTTGCGCACCGGGGCGGTCGGCAGGCCGAGGAGCTCGCGGATCGTGCTTCCGTCGGCGGTCGTGAACGGCTCGGCCTGTTCGAGCGAGCGGACGATCACGCGCAGAGGCTACTTCACCCGCGGGAGCCTTTCCCCTTCGGCCGCGTCGTGAAGCCGACCCCGACGGCCGTCTCCGCGGACAGCCTGGCGTAATGGGCGCAGTCGACCCGCCCGGCGGCGACGGCCCGGACGGCGGCCTTGAACGGCCCGTACGACGGCTTCGGCGTCAGGTCGGTCCAGAGCAGCCCGGACTGCCAGCCGGCCAGGTTCCGCTCGTCGGCGAGCTCGAAGTTGAAGAAGGCGCCGACGGCGGGCTGGCAGTACGCGACGCGGAGCGCGTCGGACAGCTGCGTTGCCTGGTCGGGCGCCGGCCCGGCGGTCTCGCGCGCCGCGGCCAGGGCGAAGAACGACGGCAGCACCTGCCCGACGGTCTCGGCCCCGCGGTACAGCGGCCGTTTGACCGGGTCGACCGAGGTCTGGAAGCCCTGCTCCATGTACCAGATCCGCACCTGCTTCTGGCCGGGCAGGGGCTGGCCGGTGCCGCCGAAGGCCTGCTGGAGCAGCGCGATCAGCTTGTCGTAGTCGCCCTCGGCGATCGTCTTCCCGGTCGTGTGCCGGACCCACGGCCGCTCGGCGTTCGTGAGCGGATACGGGTTGTGCCCGACCGTGTCGAAGATCGGCAGCCGGCGTCCGCTGGTGCGGTAGGCGTCGCCGAGCTTGAGGTAGAAGTTCACGGGCGAGTGGGAGACGTTGGACGAGGCGGCCGGGTTGTCGTTCCCGCGGGGAGCGGAGGCTGCGATCACGTTCACGGCGGGGCGCGCCGCGTGGAGCACGTCCCAGCAGCGGGCGAGCAGCGCCTCGTACGCGGCCGGCGCCAGGCTCGTCCCGTCCGGCGCGAACTGGGGCCGCCAGAAGCGGCTCGAGTTGGGCTCGTTCCAGATCACCACGTCGCTCACGCCCGGATAGCGGTGGAGGAGGCCGGCGACGAACTGGCAGTAGGCACCGCGCTGGGCGTCGTTCTGGGGCGCGTCGTCGGGGCGTCCGTAGACGGCGAGCACGACCCGCAGCCCGTTCCCCCAGGTGGCGAGGATCATCCGGTCGACCGGCTGCCGGTCGATCACGCTCAGCTGCGTCTGGCCGGGCTGCCAGGGGACGGTGACGCGGACGGCGCGGACGCCGAGGTCTCGCGTGTAGACGAGCGCGCGCTGGGCGGTCGCCTTGTCCGACCACTTGAGGGTGTCGTCGGCGACGCCGATCAGCAGGCCCGGGCCTGCGTGAGCCGCTCCCGCGAGTGCACCCGCGAGCGCCAGGCAGGCGAGCAGTGTCCGGGCCGCGCGTCGCACCCGCTCTACATCGGCGCAGCGCCAGTCGAACCTGAGGCCGCGCGTGGCTGATACCTACCCGTGGAGCTGGTACTCCGACTCCGCGGCGCTGGCCGTCGAGCGCGAGCGGATCTTCCGTTCCGCCTGGCACTACGTCGGTCACGCCGGCCGGCTGCCCGGGCCGTCGTCGTACTTCGCCTGCACGACCGGCGGGCTGCCGGTGGTCGTCACACGGGACGGTGACGGCGAGCTACGCGCATTCCTCAACGTCTGTCGCCATCGAGGCTCGGAGATCGTTGCCGGGGCCGGCCACCGCGAGACCCTCCAGTGCCCCTACCACGCGTGGACCTACGGGCTCGACGGGGAGCTTCGGTCGGCGCCGCGGGCCGAGCGGGAGGACGGCTTCGACGCGTCCGGCCTCGGTCTCGTGGCGCTCTCCCTCGACCGGTTGGGCCCGTTCCTCTTCGTCGGCTCGGATCCCGATTCTCCGCCGCCGTCCGAGCTCTTCGCCGCGGTCCGGCTGCCGTTCGACCCTGGCGAGCTCGTCTTTCGCGAGCGCGTCGACTACACGCTCGAGGCGAACTGGAAGATCGCGGTCGAGAACTACCTCGAGTGCTACCACTGCCCGGTCGCCCATCCGGGCTTCAGCCGGCTCGTCGACGTCGACCCGGCCGCGTACGTGCTCGAGGGCGACGGCCCGGTCTGGAGCCAGTACGGCACGGCCCGTGACGGGACCGGCACCTGCGCTTTCCACCTGGTCTGGCCGGCGCTGAAGATCAACGTCTACCCCGGCTTTGCCAACCTCTCGATCGGGCCTCTGTGGCCGGAGACGACCGGCCGCACCGCGGGCTTCCTCGACTACTTCTTCGCGCCCGACGTGGACGACGTCTGGGCGGCGGAGCTGATCGCGTTCGACGACCAGGTCGGCCTGGAGGACACGGCGCTCGTCGAGTCCGTCCAGCGCGGAGTCGCGGCGGGCCTTGTCGAGCGCGGGCGTCTGCTGCCCGAAAGCGAACGTCTGATCGCCTCGTTCCAGTCGAAGGTGACCGCTTCGCTCACCTAGGGGGTCCCGATCGTCCGTCTCGCCTGCTAGTTTGAGCCGGCAAGCGCAAAGCCAGACGGCTGAGCGGCCGCGGCGCGCAAGTCCTCTCTAGGTGAGACGACGACGTGCGTTCCCCAACGTGGTTGACCGCTCCTGTCGTCGCCCGCACGAGGAAGGAGATCACCGCGTTGAAAAGCGTCGTTCGGTTTGCCGTGCTCGCCGCGTGTGCGATCGCACTCGTCCCGCAGGCGACGGCACGGCAGCAGGCTCCGAATCGGGTGCGCGCGGTGAAGCGCGTGCCTCCGGACCCGGGGGCCGCGCTGCTGCCGAAAATCACCGCCCACCGCGACGAGACCTGGCGCTGGCAGCGGGTCATGCAGCGGCCGCGCACGCCCTACCGCGAAAGTGCCCGCAAGGTCGAGAAGCTCGCCTACCGCCGGTGGGTGCTCGGACTGTGGAAGCACCGCGCGACCGTAGCCAGGACCCAGGCGCAACGCCCGCCGCACAGGTCGCAGTGGCTCTGTATCCATCGCTACGAGGGTTCGTGGACCAACCCGGGCGGCCCGTACTACGGCGGGCTCCAGATGGACGTCGAGTTCCAGCGGACGTACGGAATCGAGCTCTACCGGGCGAAGGGAACGGCCGACCACTGGACGGCGCTCGAGCAGATGTGGGTCGCAGAGCGGGCTTATCAAACACGAGGATTCTGGCCGTGGCCCAACACCGCGCGCCATTGCGGCTTGCTATGACGGTGACAGAGGTTAGTCTGAGCAATGAGCGGGCATTCTCCAGGCGGGAGCTGATGGACCGGCTGACAGCGCTGATCGATCGGGCCGAGGAGCAGGGCTGCGTCAATCTGTCGCAGTTCAACGAGCTCATCCACGAGCTCGACCTCGACGACGACGAACTCGCGCGCATCTACGAGCAGCTCGACGAGCGGGGGATCGACCTCAGCGACGACTGTGGGCACGTCGTCCAGGACGACGCCACCTTCGACAACCACGAGCTCGCGTACGCGACCACCGACGCGCTCCAGCTGTTCCTGAACGAGGCCGGCCGGTACAAGCTGCTGACCGCCGAGGAGGAGGTCGAGCTCGCCAAGCTGATCGAGCGCGGCGACAAGGAAGCCAAGGATCTGATGATCAACTCGAACCTGCGGCTGGTCGTCTCGATCGCCAAGCGCTACCAGGGGCACGGCCTGTCGCTGCTCGATCTGATCCAGGAGGGGATCATCGGGCTGATCCGGGCGGTCGAGAAGTTCGACTACCGCAAGGGCTTCAAGTTCTCCACCTATGCCACCTGGTGGATCCGCCAGGCCGTCCAGCGCGGCGTCGCGAACAAGTCGCGGACGATCCGGATCCCGGTGCACATCGTCGAGCGCGAGCAGAAGATCGCGCGCGCCGAGCGCGAGCTGGTCGCGTCGCTCGGACGGCAGCCGACCGATCAGGAGCTGGCCAGGGCGGCCAAGCTGCCGGTGAAGCAGGTCCGCGAGGTCAAGTCGGCGGCGCGGGCGGTCACCAGCCTGGACAAGCCGATCGGCGAGGACGACTCGGGGTCGTTCGGCGACCTGTTCGCAGCCGACGTCCACACTGACGAGGAAGTCGAGGTCAGCCTGCGTCAGGAGACACTCCGGAAGGCGCTCGACGAGCTGCCCGACCGGGAGCGCTCGGTGCTCGAGCTGCGCTACGGCCTCGCCGGCGACGGCGAGCCGATGTCGCTGGAGGCGATCGGCCGCCAGCTCGGGCTCACGCGCGAGCGGGTTCGGCAGATCGAGGCGAACGCGCTCGAGACTCTCTCGATGCTGCGCGAGGTCGCCGGCCTCCGCGAGGCCGCCTAGCCTTCAGACGATCCCGAGGCCTTCGGCGATCACGAAGAACGCCCGGCCGAACGGCGTGTCGGCGCTGCGCTCGCGTACGTCGTCCCAGTCCATCTGCTCGCGCAGGGCACGGGCGATCTCGAGGCAGCTGCGGTAGTTGATCGAGTGCTCGGCCATCGGAGGCCGGCGGCGGTCAGCACGGCGAGCGCCTCTTCGGCATCCTCGGGCTTGATCAGGTGGGATACCCGAGCCGGAACGGCATGGCGGCGACCCGGACGAGGCGGCGGTGCTGGCGGACGCCTGCAGGGGCTCGGAGATCCCAGTCTGCGCGGTGCTCGGCAACCACGACTGGCACCTGAACCGGACGCACGAGGTCGTGGAGTGCTGAGCGACGCGGGCGTCCGGTGCTCGAGCGGAGCTCGGCGGGCTTCGGCTTCGTCGTCCGCGGGAAGCAGGTCGGCGTCGTCGGGCTGAAGGGGTTCGTCGGCGGCTTCCCCGACCACGTCCTGCCGGACTTCGGCGAGCCGCTGCTGCGGCAGGTGTACGCAGAGACGACGGAGGACGTCACCACCCTCGAGCGCGAGTTGACGGCGATCGACGGCTGCGACCAGGAAGTCGAGGTCGTGGTCGGTCGGCGGGCCGCCGCGCACCCAGGACGCGACGCCGCCGGCGACGAGGAAGGGAATCCCGTGGTCGCGCAGAGCAGCCGCGGAGCACTTCAACGTCGGGACCATGCCGTTCAGCGGGTCGCCTACGGACGCCACACCACGCTGGAGGGCGAGCCGCGCGGGATCTGGGCATTCCTGGGCAGCGACCGCCTCGCCGGCCCGATTGCGGAGCACTCGCCCGATCTCGTCCTCCACGGCCATGCGCACGCCGGCACGTTCGAGGGCTTCATCGGCCGGGTGCCGGTCTACAACGTCGCGACGTACGTGACCGGCAAGGACTTCTGGATCTTCGAGCTCGCGGTCGAGCAGCGCCCACGGGTGGAGCGGCCGGCGGAGGCGCGTGCGGAGTAGTCCCGCACCCTGTGGACAAGGTGTTACACAAACGTTCCAACCCCGGTCTCAGAGACCGGGTGCGAAACGCCACGAGCTGAGATACGGCCGAACGGGCCGCCGCTTCGTCGGTCTCGGCGCTAGTGGCCGACTACCTGCACGATCCAGCGGCGGTCGCGCTCACGGTCGAGTTCGAGGAAGAGCACCCGCTGCCAGGTCCCGAGCTGCAGCTCGCCGTTTCGGATCGGGATCGACTCGCCCGCGGTGCCCAGCAGCATGGCCATGCAGTGGGAGTGGCCGTTGCCGAAGTCCATGTCCTCCGGGCAGATGTTCTCGGTGCGGCGGTCCCAGTCATCGTGGGCGTAGTAGGTCTCGCGCGGCACGAGGCGGAGCAGGAGTTGGGCGAAGTCCTCGAGGAAGCCCTGCTCGAACTCGTTGACGCGGACGCAGCACGTCGTGTGCGGGGAGTAGACGCAGGCGATGCCGTCCTGGACGCCGCTCTCCTGCACCGACTCGGCGACGTCGTCCGTGATGTCGCGGATGTGGAGCCCACCCGTCGTCCGTAGCTGCCGCTCGCGCTGGAAGATCTTCACCGTTCGTTCACCCCCGCGTCGCTGGTTGTCCCGACCGGGCAATTGTGCTCGATCGGCGGCCCGTTTGCCATTCGCGCCGCTTGTGCCGCGCTCAGTTGCGGATCGTCACGTCCGAGTAGGCCTCCGACTCGTTGCCGGCGACGTCCCAGGCGAGGATGTGCAGGCGGTAGGGCCCGTTCGGCAGGTTCGTCGTGTCCCAGTACGGCTTCGGAAAGAGACGGAACCAGTAGATGCCGTCGCAGGCCAGGGTGCGGTGCATGGCCATGCATTCGTTGGCCGGCAGGTTCTGCTCGGTGCCGGGCGCGAAGTGCTGCCCGGCGGGGGTGTCGATGGAACGCTCGGCCCGGAAGACGTCCCGGTTGAGGACGACCTCGTCGCCGGGCAGCTTGACGACCGCGACCGCCACACGGAAGGGATGGTGGGGCGCCGCCATCCAGGGCAGATCCGCGAACCAGCCGATGAACGACTGCGGGTCGTCGAGGTGCACGCGCACGTCGACCTTGCCCGAGAGCGCCGTCTTGTTCAGCCGGGTTCCTGCCTGCGGAAGGCGCGCGACCGTGGTCTGGGGGCGCCGCACCCAGGCCGGCTCCGCCGGCGTGTAGTAGCGGATCTCGTGGATCTCCGGGGGCGCCGTGTCCGGGTGTGGCCGGAGCTTTCCGCCCGGCCGCAGCGCGTTCACGAGGATGGGATCGTCGCCGGGCGGAAAGATCCACTCGCCGATGTGGACGTGCCAGGAGTCGAAGCAGCTCCAGCCGATCAGATCGCCCGGATCGATCTGATCCCCGACCTTGACCAGTGCGTCGACGTGCTCGTAGCGGAAGTGCCCGATGTCGACGAGACCCCGGACTCCGTGTGGCGTTGCCTGGCGGACCTCGCCACCCTCGATCGCGTACACGCGGTGCGTCCGTCCCGGCGGAGCGCCGCTCTCGGGGCGATCGTCGCGCACGGCGACGTCGACGCCATCGTGGTAGATCGCCCCCAGCTCGGGATCGGGGCGCGGGTCCATGAAGGCGCCGCGGATCGGGTGAGGCTCGTGCACCGGGGCGACCGGCCAGCCGCGGTAGGTGTCGTTGTACGTCTGGTCGACGTTCAGCTTGCCCGGCACGGTAGCCACACCCGGCACTCTGCCAAACCGTGAGCATCTGCGACGATCGGCACGTGCAAAGTGAGGGTCCCGAGCCGCCGGCGGTCGCAGTCGAGGAGCAGACACGAGCCCAGGCTCTGGCCGCGCGGGCGGAGGCCTGGCGCAGGCGCGCCGACCGCCTACCCGGCGCGCCGCTCGTCGTCGAGGTGCTGGAGACCGAGCGTCGTCTCGGCGGCGTGCTGATCGAGGCGGGCGTCGCCTTCCGCTTCTTCCTGTGGCTCGTGCCGTTCGGACTCGTCGGGGCGGCGTTCCTCTCCTTCTGGGACGATCTCGACCCGGGTGCGCTCGAGCACGAGGCGCGGCGGTTCGGGATCACCGCCGCTGCAGCGCATTCCGGTGCGAGAGCGCTCGAGAACGGCGAGCGGGGCATCGTGCTCGTCCTGGTCTTCGGCGTCGCGGCGCTGTTCTGGTTCAGCCTGGGCGCGATCCGTGCGCTCAACCTCGCCTTCTCGCTCGCATGGGGGGCCGCGCCGCGGCGCCTCCGGCGGCCGCTGCACGCGATCGTGTTGTTCAACGGGCTCTTCCTCGTCGCCTTCGCGGCTTCGTCGGGTGTGGCGTGGCTGCGCGAGGAGATCGGGGCTCAGGCGCTCCTCGGGAGCCTCCTCAGCGCGGTGCTGATGGTCGGGATCGGGCTGGTCGCGATGTGGTTCCTGCCGCACGGCGAGGCACGACTCCGCGACCTCGTGCCCGGAGCGGTGCTGGTCGGGGTCGGCTATCAGCTGATCACGGTCGCCGTGCTCTTCTACTTCGCCCCGAAGCTCGGCCGTGCCGAGGAGACGTACGGCGCCTTCGGCACCGCGGCCACGATGCTCGTCTGGCTGTACGTGCTCGCCCGTCTGGTGATCGGTAGCGCGTTCCTGAATGCCGTGCTGTACCACCGTCGTCCGACCGAGTGATCGTGTTGCCGTGGTGGGCGTCTGACGAGATGCACTTGTAGAGTCGCTGCCGTGCCGTCGGTCGAGAGCGTGGCTGCCTTGATGCCTCAGCTGAAGACGGACCTCGCGCGGCTGGTGGCAATCCCGTCGATCTCGGGGCCGAACTATCCCGAGTCGACGTGGCCTGCGCTGCTCGAGGCATACGAGGCGGTCTGCGAGCTCTGCCGCGACGCGGGCGTCACCATCCTCGATCCGCTCGAGCTGCCGGGCACGGCGCCGGTCGTGATCGGCGAGATCCCTGCTCCGCCCGGGGCCCCGACGGTCCTCCTGTACAGCCACTACGACGTCGTGCCCGTCGGCGAAGAGTCCAAGTGGGAGTCGCCGCCGTTCGAGGCATCGGAGCGCGACGGCGCCATCTACGGGCGCGGCACGGCCGACACCAAGTCGAACATCCTGATGCACGTCGGTGCGCTTCGCGCGTGGGAGGGCAAGCCGCCCGTCGGGGTCAAGATCGTGATCGAGGGCATGGAGGAGGTCGGGAGCGCGTTCAGCACCTTCCCGCCCTCGCGGCCCGACCTGTTCGCGGCGGACGCGATGGTGATCGGCGACATGGGGAGTGTCCGGCCCGGCGTGCCGACGCTGACGATCGCACTGCGCGGTATGGCGATGATTACGGTCGAGGCGGCGACCCTCGCCGGCCCGAAGCACAGCGGTCAGTTCGGCGGCGCCGCCCCGGACTCGCTGCTCGCCCTGATCCGCGCGCTGGCGGGCCTCACCGACGAGAACGGCGACGTCGCGGTCGACGGGCTCCGGCGCGAGGAATGGACGGGGGCGTCCTACACCGACGACGAGTTCCGCGAGTTGGCGGAGGTCCTGCCCGGCGCTCCGTTCATCGGCACCGGCGGGCTCGGGGAGCGGATCTGGTCCGGCCCTGCGATCACCGTTACCGGGATCGACGTTCTCCCGGTCGACAGGGCGGTCAATGCGGTGGTACCGCACGCGCGGGCCAAGGTGAGCCTGCGGGTGCATCCGGAACAGGATCCGGTCGAGGCGCAGGCCGCGCTCATCCGCCACCTCGAGGAGCAGAAGCCGTTCGGCATACCGCTGACCGTCCATGCGCTCGAGACCGGAACCGGGTTCGCGGCGAAGACCGACGGCCCGGCGTACGACGCCGCGCGCGAGGCGCTGGGCTCCGCGTGGGGCAGCGAGACGGTGTCGATCGCCACCGGCGGCTCGATCCCGCTCGTCAATGCGCTCCAGCAGGCGGCGCCGGAGGCCGAGATGCTGCTGTTCGGCACCACCGACGGCTTCGCCAACATCCACGCGCCGAACGAGCGCGTCGTCGTCGACGAGTTCGAGAAGGCCGTCCTCGCCGAGGCCGAGTTCTTCGGCCTCTACGCCGCGCAGAGGACGGCATGAGCGAGTCCGCAAGCGCTCCTCCGGCCGAGGTGCCGGAGCACACCTTCCTCGAGCGGCTGCTGGACAAGATCGAGCGGGCGGGCAACAGGATGCCCGACCCGGCCATCCTGTTCCTGGCCCTCTGCGGCGGTGTGATCGTCCTGTCGCAGATCATGTTCTGGTTCGACGTCAAGGCGACGTACGAGGTGATCAAGCCGCCGCCCGTGCCGACGCAGGAGACGTACTACGGCGGCTCGGTCGAGCCGACCGACGTCGGACCGACCGAGCCGGTTCCGCCGGATGCCTACCGGACCGTGACCGAGACGACGAAGGTGAAGGGCCTCCTCCAGGGCGAGGGGATCAGGTACCTCTTCACGTCGTTCGTCAGCAACTTCCGCAACTTCGCGGCGGTGGCGATCATCCTGGTGGTGATGATCGGCGTCGGCCTGGCCGAGGCGGCGGGGCTGATAGCCGCGCTGATACGCAAGCTCGTCGGCGTCTCCTCCAGGAGCACGCTGACGTTCATCATCGTGCTCCTCGGCGTCCTGTCGAGCATCGCCTCGGACGCCGGCTACCTCGTGCTCATACCGTTAGGAGCCGCGGCGTTCAAGAGCGTCGGGCGGAATCCGCTGGCCGGGATGGCGGCGGCGTTCGCCGGGGTCGCAGCCGGTTTCGGCATCAACTTCCTGATCACGCCGCTCGACGGAGTGCTGGTGGAGATCACCAACGACGCGAGCGGCAGCAAGGCCCACCACATCGACCTCGCATCCAACCTCTACTTCGGGATCGGCTCGACGATCCTCGTCACCGTCGCCCTCACCTTCATCACGGCCAAGCTGGTCGAGAACCGGCTCGGTGTCTGGGATCCCGCCGACGCCGGTGAAGGCCCGCAGGAAGCCGACGACGCCCCCGAGGTGTCGCCGGAGCAGGAGAAACGCGGACTGCGGTTCGCGTTGTGGGCGACGCTCGCCGTCCTCGGCGCGATCACGCTGCTGACCGCGATCCCGGGCGCTCCGCTGCGCAACCCCGAGACCGGGAAGGTGATCGGCGACTCGCCGTTCATGGACAGCCTGATCGTGATCATCACGCTCGTGTTCTTCGCCGCCGGGTATGCCTACGGCCGCGGCGCCGGGACGATCAAGGGCTCGGACGACGTGCTCAAGACGATCACGAAGTCGTGGGCGGGACTGGCGGGGCTGCTCTTCCTCTTCCTGCTGATCGCGCAGTTCATCGCCTACTTCAACTACAGCAGGATCGCCGAGGTGCTCGCGGTCAAGCTCGGCGACGTCCTCGAGCGCATCGACATCGGCGCGGTGTGGCTGCTGATCGGGGTGATGATCATCACCATGATCGTCAACTTCATCATCCCCCAGGCGATCGCGAAGTGGGCCCTGCTCGCCCCGATCTTCATCCCGCTGTTCATCCGGCTCGACGTCGCGCCGCAGACGGTGCTCGCCGCTTACCGGGTCGGCGACTCGCCGACCAACGTCCTCACGCCGCTGATGGCGTACTTCCCGCTGATCGTCATCTTCACCAGGAGGTACAAGAAGGACGCCGGCATCGGGACCGTCGTCTCGATGATGCTCCCGTACGCGATCATCCTCCAGATCCTCTGGATCCTGTTCTTCGTCGTCTGGTATCTGATCGGGATCCCGCTCGGCCCCGGCGCGCCGGTGAAGCTCTAGCGCCGCGCCGATCGCCGGTGACGGCGAGACTCGGATCGCTGTGAGCCACACCACCATCACCTTCGTCGTGCTCGCGGCCGTGGTGGTCGTGTTCATCGCCGACCGCTTGCCGGTCGCGGTCGTGGCGGTCGGGGTGGCGCTCACGCTCTGGGCGACGGGCGTCCTCGACCTCACCGCCGCGCTGGCCGGCTTCGGCGACCAGGCGGTGATCTTCATCGCCGCCCTGTTCGTGGTCAGCGAGAGCCTCGACGCGACCGGGGTGACGGCCTGGGCCGGACAACTCCTGGTCGGCCTCGCCCGTGAGAGCCGACGAGGAAGGCCGTGCGCTGATGGTGAAGGTGTACGGCCGAGACGCGTACGACAGCCAGCTCGTGGCCAGGCTCTGGCGCCGGCTGTGGTATCGCGGCGCCGCTCTGCCGATCAGGCTCGGCCGGCTGGAGGCGGTCGAGCACGAGGCATTCGTGACCCTGCTCGTCGGCAGCAACGGGCTCGCGAGTCGCGAGGTCGTCACGGCGGCGTCGACGATCGACGACGACGCGCTGCTGGTGCTGCGGGGCGAGGCGCGCCCGTTTGCGGCGCTCGAGCCGGCCGAGCTGGACGACGCGCTCCTCCGCGGGGCGTGGGATGCCCTCGCACGCCTGGACGGGCTCAAGGTGGCGCACCAGCAGATCGATCCCGAGACGGTGGCGGTGCTCGACGGCGGCGTCGGCTTCCTCGACTTCGGTACCGCCACGGTCGCACCGGCGGACGAGCAGCTGGCGGCCGACCGGGCCCAGCTCGTCACGACCACGGCCGCTCTGGTCGGAGGCGAACGGGCGCTGCGCGCCGCGGTGGAGGCCCTCGGGCGGGAGGAGGTGGCGGAGCTCCTGCCCTACCTGCAGTCCGCCGCCCTGCCCACCTCGCTGCGGAAGGTGCTCGGGCAGGCCGGGGTCGACCTCGACGAGCTCCGGGCCGAGGCGGCCGAGACCGTCGGTGCGGAAGCGCCCGAGCTCGCCAAGCTGCGCCGCGTCAGCGTGCGGGCGCTGGTGCAGATCGCCCTGTTCGGCTTCGCCGCGTACACGATCCTGGAGGCCGCGGGCGGGGTCGACTGGGGCGACGTGCTCTCGACCGTCGAGCACGCGTCCTGGGCGTGGATCGTGTTCGCGTTCGTGGTAGCGCAGCTGCCGCGGCTGAGCCAGGCGGTCAGCACGCTCGGCTCGGTGCCGTCCTCGATGCCGTTCGGCCCGGTGTACGCGATGCAGCTCGCAACCGGCTACATGAACGTGGCGCTGCCGTCCAACCTCGCGCGGATGGCCGTCAACATCCGGTTCTTCCAGCGGCAGGGGCTGACGGCACCGACAGCGGTCGCCTCCGGCGTGATCGACTCGTTCGCGAGCACGATCGTCCAGGGGCTGCTGCTGGGCGTGCTGCTGATCTTCTCCGAGTCGTCGCTGGCGCTGGAGCTGCCCGCTCCCTCCGGAGGCTTCAAGGTGTTGCTCTGGGTCCTCGTCGGCGCCCTCGTCGCCTGCGTCCTCGTTCTCGTGTTCGTCCGCCGCCTGCGCGAGGCGATCGCTCACCGCGTCCGGCGTTGGTGGCCGGACGTCCGCACCTCGCTCGTCGCCCTCCGCGCGTCGCACAAGGTGGCGCCGCTCCTGATCGGCAACCTCGCGACCGAGCTGCTCTTCGCGACCGCGCTCGGCCTCTTCGCACGCGCCTTCGGCGCCCACGTCGACCTGACCGAGCTGCTGGTGATCAACATCAGCGTCTCGCTGCTCGCCAGCTTCATCCCCGTCCCCGGCGGCATCGGCGTCGCCGAGTTCGGCCTCACGATCGGCCTGACCTCGGCGGGCATGACTCCGGAGGCGGCGATCGCCGCCGTCCTGCTCTACCGGATCTCGACCTACTACCTGCCGCCCGCCTGGGGCTTTCCCGCCATGCTCTGGCTGCAGCGCAACCGCTACCTATGATGATTGACCGGCAATTCCACGCAGCCCCGGATGGAGGCCTGCACGCGGCGCATTGCGGCAGCCTCGCCCGGCCGCGAGGCTGCTCGGCCTTGCCACCGTTCGAGTCGACCCCACTGCTTGGTGCATGCCCTCCCCGCGACCACGCGAACTACCGGTCAATCATCTAGGAGCAGGCATGGACGTCCGAACCGGAATCGCCGCGGGAACCGAGTCGCCGTTCGTCTCGACCGGCCGGCTGCCTGACGAGGACCTCGTCCGGGGAGTCGTCGTCGAGGCCCACGAGCGCTACCGGATGAACGACGAGGGTGCGCTCTCGCAGGTCTACCCGGCGCTGGGGCTGGTGCCGAAAGAGCTGTTCGGGATCTGCGTCGCAAGGAGCTGCGGCGCCTGGTCGGTGTGAATGCCACCGGGCTCCCGTTCAACTCGATCGAGGCCGTCGAGCGGAGCGGCGACGGACGCACCAATCCGATGGTCAATCCCGGTGCGATCGCGGTCACGAGCCTGGTTCCGGGCGACGACGCCGAGGAGAAGTGGCGCTTCATCCAGGAGGGGCTCTCGGGCTTCGCCGGCCGCGAGCTCGCCCTCGACGACGAGGTCTACAGCTCGGCGACCGAGACCAACCATCGCAACCACAGCCTGACCCGGCTGCTCCAGAGCTACGACCGCCTCTACTCGGATCCGGCCGACGCGGTCGACCTCTACACCCGCCAGTCCTGCCTGCGGGTGACCGCGCGTGACCTGGCCGTCATGGGCGCGACGCTCGCGAACGGCGGCGCGAACCCGCTCACACACGAATCGGTCGTCGGCGCCGAGAGCTGCCACTGCACGCTGGCGGTGATGGCGACGGCCGGCCCCTACGAGACCTCGGGGGAGTGGCTCTACGACATCGGCCTCCCCGGCAAGAGCGGCATCGGCGGCGGCATCGTCACCGTCGCCCCCGGCAAGGGCGGCCTCGGCACCTTTGCGCCGCTGCTCGACGAGGCGGGAAACAGCGTCAAGGGCCAGCTCGCTGCGGCCTTCCTGTCGCGCCGGCTGGGTCTCGATGTCTTCGCCTCGGAGCACGAACGGTGAGAGCCGTGCTTCTCGTCGCTCTCCTGGCGCTCGCGCTGCCGGCGACCGCGCTCGCCGACCGGGCGCAGGAGACGGCCCTGGCCAAGCGGTACGCGCCGGTCGTCCGGCTCGTCGCCGACACGGACTGCGAGCCCGGCGACCCGTACGTACCGATCTCCGTCGACCTGCTCTTCGACGAGCCGACGGTGGCGCTGCGCGGGCCGTGGCAGAACGCCGGCGTCGTCAAGATCGGCCCGACCGCCGAGGATCTCTCGAGGGGCCTCTACCAGTACCACCTCGACTTCCCGGGGAACGCGCTCGACCCGGGCTGCGACTACCTCCACTGGCAGCGGCGGCTGACGGTGGGGCGGACGCCTGCCGTCTACGCGCACGTCGCGACCGATCCCGCTCACCCGGGCAAGCTCGCGCTCCAGTACTGGCTGTTCTACGTCTTCAACGACTGGAACAACCTGCACGAGGGCGACTGGGAGATGATCCAGCTGGTCTTCGACGCCTCGAATGCGGCGCAGGCGCTGAGACGGACGCCCGTCGAGGTCGGCTACAGCCAGCACGAGGGTGCCGAGAGGGCGGCGTGGGACGACGACAAGCTCGAGCGCGTCGACGGCACGCATCCCGTCGTGCACCCGGCCTCAGGCTCACACGCGAACTTCTTCGACGAGGCGCTCTACCTGGGCAGCTCTGCGGAGCAGGGCGTCGGCTGCGACGACACGCGCGGGCCCACCATCGACGTACGCCCGGTCGTGCGGACGATCCCGAGCGATCCGGCGCAGGCGCGGCAGGCGTTCCCGTGGATCGCCTTCCAGGGCCGCTGGGGCGAGCTTCGCCCGGCCTTCTTCAACGGGCCGACGGGGCCCAACCTCAAGGCCCAGTGGACGGCGCCGATTGCGTGGTCTGACGGCTGGCGCACCCGCAGCTACACGGTTCCGGGCGGGAGCGCGTTCGGGCCCGAGGCGACCGGCTT
Source organism: uncultured Actinomycetes bacterium (assembly GCA_963775695.1). Taxonomy (GTDB): domain Bacteria; phylum Actinomycetota; class Thermoleophilia; order Gaiellales; family Gaiellaceae; genus DATBLE01. The sequence goes on from CAVZJU010000002.1 coordinate 384,460, forward strand.
CTTCTGCAGCGCCGTCGGCGGCGGCTCGAGAGCGCTGGTCCAGCTCGTCGACCATCCGCTCGAGTTCGGCCTCTTGCTCGCCGGGCTCGTCCTGCTCGTGATCGTCCTCCTTTCCCGGGCGACCTGGCGCCCGTCCGCTCCGCTCAGCGTGGCGCGCCGCCGGTCCTGGGTCAGGTCCTGTCCGCCAGCGCGCGTATGTACCTGTCCCGGTTCCCCCTCTTCGTGGGGATCGGGATCGTGTTCGTGCCGATCGCGTTCGTCGTATCGCTGCTGCAGGGGCTCGTGCTGCACGCGACCAACGTGCTCGGCGTCCAGACGGGCGGCGAGAGCAACGGGCTGGTCGCGGTGGTCGTGCTCGCGATCGGCACCTCGCTGACGCTGCTCGCCCTCGGAGTCACCCAGGCTGCGACCGCCCGCGCGTTGCTCGAGATCGACGAGGGTCGCTCGATCGGACCGGTGCGCGCCTACCGCCTGGCCGCCGACAGCGTCGTGCCGCTGCTGGGTGCCCTGCTCGTCGCGACCGTGATCGTCTCGCTGCTCGCGAGCTCGATCTTCCTGCTGCCGATCGCCGCCTGGCTCGCCGGTCGCTGGGCCCTGATCGCCCCCGCGATCGAGCTCGAGCGCGTCTCCGCCCTGCGCGCGCTGCGCCGGAGCGGCCGCCTGGTGCGCACGCGATGGCTCAAGGTCGCCTCGCTGATCGTGCTGGGCGGCGGGCTCGTGCTGGTCGCGGGGCCGCTCGTCGGCGTGGGGCTGATCCTGGGAACCGACGCGCCGTTCTGGCTCGTGAACGTGATCGCGGGCATCGTCTACGCCCTGGCGATGCCGTTCGTCGCGCTGACCACCGCGTACCTGTACTTCGACGCCAGGGCTCGCCAGGCGACGGACGAAGCCGAGCCCGCAGAGCTGCCCGCGGAGTTCGGTCTCTCCGTCTAGCGTCGCCGCCGCTTGCCGGCGCCAGACCGGAGCCGCGGCAACGACGATCCGGATCAGTGCATCCCCGCCTCCCTTTCCCGGCAGGGACGCTGCGCGATACTCGAGCACGAGCCACCTGCGGTTCAGCGACCCGAGAGGAGAGTCATGACCACCAGTCCGTCAGAGTCCGCAGAGCGCGCGCCCGTCGTCCTGATCCACGGCATGTGGATGACTCCACGCAGCTGGGAGCACTGGATCAAGCGCTACAGCGACCGTGGCCACCAGGTGCTCGCCCCCGCGTGGCCGGGCCTCGAAGGCGAGCCGGAGGAATTGCGCCGCGACCCGTCACCCCTGACGAAGCTCGGGATCACGGAGGTCATCGACCACTACGACAGGATCATCCGCGCCCTGGATCGTCCGCCGATCATCATCGGCCACTCCTTCGGTGGGCTCTTCACGCAGCTTCTGATCGACAGGGGCCTGGGGGCTGCGGCCGTGGCCCTGGGTACCGCCGCGCCGAAAGGCGTGCTCAAGCTCCCGTACTCGACCATCAGGTCTGGCTGGCCCGCGTTGAACAATCCCTTCGACCGCAACAAGGTCGTCCCCCTGAGCCTCGAACAGTTCCACTGGTGCTTCACGAACGCCCTCAGCCGAGAGGACTCCGACGCCGTGCACGCGCGCTACTACATCCCGGGTGCCTCCCGGCCGTTCTTCCAGGCTGCCTTTGCCAACTTCGATCCGAATGCCACGACCAAGGTCGACTACCACAATCCCGCCAGGCCGCCGCTCCTCCTCGCCACGGGAACAGAGGATCGGATCAGTCCTCCCTCGGTGAACAGGTCGAACCTCAAGCAGCAACGGAAAGCCCCGTCCGCGACCGAGTACAAGGAGTATCCCGGCCGGTGCCACTTCCCGGGACAGGACGGCTGGGAGGAGGTCGCCGACTACCTGCTCGACTGGACGGTCACCCATGCCCAGGCGGGGACACCGACAACGGAATAGCGGCAGGCTTCCCATCGGCGTACGACCGAGATCGCCGCCTGACCCGGTAGGCAAGAACTACGCGCAGTCATGCTGCGGCTAGGCTGCAAAGGTGGCCGGAGAAGCGTTGAGGCGGGCCCGTCTGAACGTGCGCGCCGACGGTGAAGACATCGAGATCACGTGGACTACGCGGAACGAGCTGCTGAAGCTCTTGCAACGTGCGGCCGGGACGCTCCAGGTCGTGCTCTACTTCGAGAACGTCGGAGCCACCCGGCCGATCGACCTCGACCGTGACGGCAAGACCCACCTTTTCCAGGCGCTCACGTACTGGCAGGACCACCCGGCGATCGGCAAGCCGTTCCCTGACGACGCCCGGGCGCTCTGGACGGCCCTCGCCGACGAGCTCGAGCCCGCGTAGCCGCGCAAACCTGCGAAGACGGGTACAACGGACGGGATGACCGCGTTGTTCGTGATCCTCTCGGTCGTGTCCGCGATCGCGATCGTGATCGTCGGCGTCATGTTCTGGTGGGCGGCACGGGAAGACGGACGTGACCAGGAGCGGCGCGACGCTCTCCGTCGCCGACCGCCTGGCTAGAGCAACCGGGGCCACGCCGAACTGGCCGCTCAATCAGGCGCTCGCTTTGACCGCGCGCTCGTCGCACCGCTAAGAGTGCCTAACGAAATGAGTGGTTGTGTCCCCGAGCCGCGCTGGGCGGCACGCTGCGGCGTCCTCAGTCGCCCCGATAGTTAGGTCACTATCGGGGCTCCCTGCGTCCTTGCATCGCACTCGCCCATCGCACCTCGGGAACGAACACCCATTCCGTTAGGCGCTCTAAGCGTGGTGGTCTGAAAGCCGTGCGGTCAGTAGCCAGACAAAGAACTCGACGAGAACCCGTAGCTTGACCCGCGCGGCCATCGCCGTGGGATAGTCGCTCTCTTCGCTGTCTTCGCTGTCTTCGCTCCACATGGCCTTAGGTTCATCGCTCGGTACCTTCGCCGCCAGGGGCTATCCCGCAGAGTTCGGGTGGCGAATTACCTACCCCGGCTGTGTGACATCTAGGGCCATGGCTGAGAGAGCGTCTAGGCAGCGGCCAGCATCGTCGGCTAGCGCCGTGAGCGCCCGGCGCTGACGAGTGTTAGTTCGGCTCCTATCGATCGCCGGGGAAAGGGTCAGAGATGCTCTCGGATCAACAACGCGCGCGTGTTTTTGGCGTCCTCTTCCTCATCACCTTCGTCACGTCGATCCCCGCGCTGCTGCTCTACCAGCCGGTACTCGACGACCCCGTCGGGTACATCGCGGGCGCCGGGCACGACAACCGGATCCTCTTCGGAGCGCTTCTAGAGCTACTGCTCATCGCGAACATCGGCACCGCCGTCGTGATCTTCCCGATATACAGCTCGGGCCTGGTACCGCGAAAAATGGCGTGGCTCGGCCTCGTGGGCGGGCCGCTCATCATCGTGTCCGGCACCCTCGTGATGTTCGGCGTTGACAATGAGGGCGGCACGCTGCAGGCCATTGCGACGATCCCGGAGTTCCTCTGGGAGCTGTCGCTCGGCATCTACTGCACGTTCAAGGGGTTCAGGCCGTCCTCCCCGATCCTCCAGGTCGACGCACGTGGGGATCGCATGCAGATGCCTGCAGTAACACCCGCCTAGCGCCTGATCGTTCGGAGGCGATGCAGCAGGTGCGGTTCGGACGAGGTGTGGGAGAACAAGCACGCGGCAGCGCTCGCCCAGCCGGTAGTCGCCCCGGCCAGAGCCGTCGCGTCGAGCCGGAGCGCCTTTGCGACACTCCTGCGATGGACCAAGGGGCACTCGGTGACCAGGTGATCGAATCGTCGATCGGGCTGTCGATCCCGAAGGACGGCATCGTCTTCGATGGGTTTGTCTTGCGGCTTCCGACCGCCGCTGACATCGACCTATTGGACCCGGCCTTTGCCGATCCCGGTGCGTTCACGCGCGATGATTTCGCCGACTTCATCCCGCGCCTGAAACGGCTCGTCGCGAGCGGACGGCTCGCGCCGCTCGTCGTCGCCGACGTCGAAACGGGCGAGATCCTCGGCGGCGGCACGTTCCACCACTTCGACCCCGTGCGCGCGACGCTCGAAATTGGTTACTGGCTGTACCCGCACGCCCGCGGACGCGGCGTCGCGACCAAGACCGCACGCGCGCTAGCCGAGCACGCGTTCGATCTCGGCGTCCAGCGTGTCGTTGCCTACGTCAGGGTCGGCAACAGCGCATCCGAACGGGTACTCGAACGCGCAGGTTTCACTCGCGAGGGGATCAGCCGCTCCATGCACACGGCCGACGGCAACCGCGTCGACAAGACGGTGTGGTCGTTGCTGCCGGGCGAGTAGCGCGTCGCATCCCAATGGGAAGCCGCACTTCCGACGCGGTCAGACGGCCTGCTCAGCGTGCATTCCGGAGCACTGGCGCAGGGATGCTCCTCTAACCAGCACGCTCTGCTCGCCATGCCTCGTACGGCAGTAGTGCGAGTGACGCCGCTGCGGTCGGTGGAGGATCAGCGTGTCTCGATTCAGGTCGCGGGACTGGAGCCTCGCGAGTCGGTGACGCTGGGTGTCACGTCGACGGATGTGAAAGGGGAAGCGCTCGTTCGGCCGGCGAAGTCGTCGACCCCGCGCCGGGCTGGTTGCCCCGGCAGGCAAGATTCGACGTGGGCACCTAGGTAGGCACGCCACGAGCATTCCCGGCATTGGGTCGCGGGTAGTCGTCGGCAGTGGCTGGTAGAGCGCGGCTGTACGCAAATCCGTACGCAACTGTCGCCTCTTGCCGGACGAAGGGATGACGAACGAGGAGTGGCGAACACCGGGCTACGCGCCACTGGGCACGGCTACCCTCGCCCCTGATTTGCAGTGGCCTCGCCCGCTGCGACGTCGGCCGCCGCGGTAGGCACGAGTAGCCGTCCGCCGAAGACGACGGCGCAGAGCGCGAACCATGCCCAGCCGAGCGCAAGACCGCCGACGACATCCGACAGCCAGTGCAGGTCGAGCAGGACGCGGCTCGCCGCCACGCCGACAGCGATCGCCACGGCCGCGGCAATGACGACATGGCGAACCGGGCGACGGAGCGCACGCCCGATGATCAGTGCGGTTGCGGCATAGAAGGCAGCCGCCGTCGCCGAATGCCCGCTCGGGAACGAGGGCCCGAGCCTCGCAGCCGCTGGATCGAGCGTCGGACGGACGCGGCCGACCAGGTCCTTGACGCCGAGCTGGGCGAGCTCCATGCCGCCTAGCACGACAAGCAGGAAGAGGAACGTCCGGCGGTTGCCGCGCCAGAGCAGATCGACGACCGTGAGCACGAGGGCGAGCACCACGACGATCTGGATGCTCCCGAGATCGGTGATCGCGTGCAGGCCGCGTGTCGAAGTGTCGCTCCGGTGGTCATACCCCCATGCCGCTACGGAGTTGTCGACGCGCTGGATGACCGCGACCCTCCGCACCAGGAGCGCGAGGAGGCCGAGCACGAGCCCGCCGACCAGCGTCACGGCAAGGGCGAGCGTCAGCAGGAGGCCGCTGGCGACTTCGCGATCGAGCCGTCGTGCGAGGACCCGCCGGAAACGCGTGTGCGGCTTGACCGCCTGGCCGACCGCGCGCGCGACCTCCTCGGTCGGACGCTCCGGCACCGCACCGGAACGCCCGTACCAGTGTGCGGCGAGGAGCGCGAGAAGGCCAGCGACGAGCACTGCAGTCAGGTCGGCGAGAAACGGCATCGCGATGCGGAAACCAGCCCGGCGGGGTAGTCCGTCGCGAGCCGATGTTTCCAGATCGGACACACGGGAAACCATGTCTCACGCGGCCCGGGGCTTCTGCCTCGCCGAAAGGAGCCTGTCTACTTGTCTACCGAAAACATTACGACCCTGGACCATTCCCCTGCTCGCGCCCGCTCTGATCGCGACCGGTCGGCGTTCGACTTCCCGGTTCTGGACAGGCAGCCCGGGGCGATCGGGCGCCGTCTCGCAGCACTGCCCGGCGACGGGCATCCCGTATGGACGTACGTGTGCGGCATCGTGATCGCGCTGCTTGCGATCGCGTCGCTCTCGATCGTCGCCGGCTTCGTCGTCACTCACGTGCTGCTTCGCGCCCACGCAGTCGCAAGCGACGACGAGAGCGTCATTCGTTTTCTTGCCCGGCACCGTTCGAGCGGGCTGACCGATGCCTCGCTCGTCGGGTCGATCATGGCCGGCGGCGTCGTCCTGCCGATCGTCGTCGGGATCGCCGCGTTGGTCGCAGCCGTCGCCAAGCACTGGCGGCTGGCCGGGTTCCTGCTCTTCGCACTCGCAGTCGAGTCGGCCTCCTACCGGACGACGACGCTCGTGATCCACCGCCACCGGCCGGAGGTTCAACGCCTGGAGAAGCTGCCGGTGGATGCGAGTTACCCGTCCGGACACATGGCGGCCTCGATCGCCGTCTATTGCGGACTCGCGCTACTCCTGGCCTCGCGCATCAAGCGCCGCCCGGCGCAGGTGGCGATCTGGATCGTCGCAGCGTTGATCCCGGTCTATGTCGCGTTCTCCCGCATGTATCGCGGCATGCATCATCCGACCGACATCGCAGGCGGCGTGGTCATCGGAATCGCTGCGCTCTGCGCCCTCGTCCTCGTCACCCGCGCTGCAGGGAGCGCGTCGAGATGAAAGTCGCCGTTGTCGCGCACGCCGGCAAGTCCTTCGGAGGAGGGTTGACGGAGCTGCGCCGGGAGTTCGAGCGCCAGGGCGTCGACGACCCGATGTGGATCGAGGTGCGGAAGAGTCGGTTCGCGCCGAAGCAGGTCAAGCGCGCGCTCGCCGACGGCGCCGAGGTGCTCTTTGTTTGGGGCGGCGACGGAACGGTGCAGCGCTCGGTCGATGCGATGGCCGGCTCGAAGACACCGCTGGCGATCCTGCCGGCGGGCACGGCGAACCTGCTCGCGACAAATCTGGGCATACCGCAGGACATCGAGCGCGCCGTCGCGATCGGCCTCCGTGGCGAGCGGCGCTCACTCGACGTCGGCCGGTTCAACGGCGAACGCTTCGCCGTCATGGCAGGCGCAGGCTTCGACGCGGCGATGATCGAGCAGGCCGACGGCACGCTCAAGGACCGCCTCGGCCGCGTCGCGTACGTCTGGACCGGGTCGCAGAAGCTCCGCGCCAAGCCGTTCAAGGCGAAGATCGACGTCGACGGAGTCCGCTGGTACGCCGGCGACGCGAGCTGCATCCTCTTCGGCAACGTCGGGCGCCTGTTCGGCGGTATCGAGGTGTTCCGGGATGCGCGCCCGGACGACGGACGGCTCGAGCTCGGCGTGATCAACGCCGAGGGCATCACAGACTGGATGCGTGCGATCGCACGAACCGCGGCAGGGCATCCGGAGCGGTCGCCGCTCGTTCAGACCACCACCGCCGAGAAGATCGACGTCAAGCTGAACCGAAAGGTTCTCTACGAGGTTGACGGCGGCGATCGCGAGAAGGTCAAGTCCTTCACCGTCAAGGTGCAGCCCGCGGCGATCACGATCTGCCAGCCAAAGGAGGAGTGGGAACAGCGTGACGACAGTGCAAACTGATTCAGCGGCCCGGTTGCGCCGAGCGCGCTCTGGGGGCGAAAGATTCGTCCAGACCCCCGCCTACGCCATGCTCTCGCGCGCCGGTTTCGTCGCGCGGGCTTTCATCTACGGAATCATCGGCGTTCTCGCCTTCGACCTCGCGGTCGGGCATGGCGGCAAGATCACGAACCAGCAGGGTGCGCTGCGAACGATCGAGCATCAGTCCTTCGGTCATGTCCTGCTCACACTCCTGGCGATCGGGCTGGGCTGCTATGCCGTGTGGCGGCTGGTGCGGGCCGCCCTCGGTCACGGCCGCGAGGGAGCCGACCGCAGCATCGAACGGCTCGGCGCGTTCGGCAGCGGGATCATCTATTTGTTGATGTGCGTGATCGCTGTTCAGATCCTCACCGGCCCCGGTACATCGGGAGGGAGCGCGAAGAAGACCGCGAGCGACGTCTTCGGCTGGCCGGCGGGGCGCTGGCTCGTCGGCGTCGCCGGCGTCGTGCTCGCGGGTGTCGCGATCTACCAGTTCATCCGCGGCGCGCGACAGAAGTTCCTCGACGACTCGAAGACGGAGGAGATCCCGCGTGTGGTCCTGCCCTGGTTCAAGGGACTCGGCACGGTCGGTCACGTGGCGCGCGCGATCGTCTTCGGGCTGGTCGCCGTGTTCCTCATCAAGGCGGCGTACGACTACAAGGCGAACGAGGCGATCGGCCTCGACGGCGCGCTCGCGAAGCTCTACGACGGCGCCTACGGCTCCTGGCTGCTTGGCGTTGTCGCACTCGGGTTGATCACCTTCTCCTGCTTCTCGCTCGTCGAGGCGCGTTACCGGCGGATCTAGATCTGGGACTGCACATGGCGAAGCCCGCAGACCTCGTTCTCGGCCCCATGCTGCGCTACGCCGGCACGGAGAGCGCGACGTTCTGGGTCGAGACGAGCGCTCCCTGCGAGGTCGAGATCCTCGGCCATCGCGCGTCGACGTTCACCGTCGAGGGGCATCACTACGCGCTGCTCTTGGTCTCCGACCTGACGCCAGCTAGCGTCATGCCGTATGACGTGCGGCTCGACGGCGAGCTCGTCTGGCCGCTTGACGACGGACGGCCGCAGCCCGTCGTTCACACGCGCAACCAGGAGCCGCGAACGCGCCTCGTGTTCGGATCGTGCCGGGTCGGAGACCCGCAGCCGACGAAGCTTGGGCCGGAGTGGCCCGACGATGTGAAAGCGCTCGGGATCGACGCGCTCTGGACCTACTCGAAGCAGCTGCAGCGCGGGGAGATGGAGTGGCCGGACGCAGTCCTCCTCCTCGGCGACCAGACGTATGCGGACGAGGTCTCGCCCGCCACGCTCGAGTTCATCAGGGAGCGGCGCGGCACGGACATCCCACCCGGCGAGCAGGTCGCCGACTTCGAGGAGTACACCCGGCTCTACCACGAGTCGTGGTCGGAGCCCGACATCCGCTGGCTCCTCTCCACCGTGCCGACGGCGATGATCTTCGACGACCACGACGTCCACGACGACTGGAACATCTCCTGGCGCTGGGTCGAGGAGATGCGCCGAAAGAAGTGGTGGGACGCGCGCATCACCGGCGCGTTCATGGCCTACTGGCTCTACCAGCATCTCGGCAACCTCTCCCCGCCTGAACTCGACGCCGACACGACCTTTCTGCAGGTGAAGGACGCTGAGGATGCCGGGCCGCTGCTGCGACGGCTCGCACACACATGGGATCGCGAGTCGGCAGCCAGCCGCTGGGCGTTCTACCGAGACTTTGGCAACACCCGCCTGCTCGTCCTCGACTCGCGGGCTGCGCGCGTGCTCTCAGACGGTCGCCGGCAGATGATCGACGACGAGGAGTGGGACTGGATCGTCGAGCACTCGAGCGGCGCGTTCGACCACGTCGTGATCGCGAGCACGCTGCCTGTGTTTCTGCCCCGCGGCATCCATCACCTCCAAGCATGGAACGAGGCGCTCTGCGCCGGCCGCTGGGGGCGGCTCGCGGCGAACCTGAGCGAGCGTCTGCGCCGAGCTGTCGATCTCGAACATTGGGCCGCCTTCAACCGCTCGTTCGAGCAGCTGTGCGACTGGCTGCGCGCGGTCGCGCGCGGAACGGAAGGAGCCGAGCCACCCGCCTCCGTCCTGCTGCTCGGCGGTGACGTGCATTGCAGCTCGATCAACGAGGTCGACCTCGGAAACGGCGTGTCGTGTCGCGTGCATCAGCTCGTCTGCTCGCCGTTCCGCAATCCCCTCTCGGCGAAAGAGCGGCGCATCGTGCGGGCTACCGGCTCTCGCGTCTCCGAGAAGTTCTTCGCACCACTGGCGAAGCTGGCCGGAGTCGAAGCGCCGTCGGCGAACTGGAAGCCGATCAGAAAGGCGACCTTCGACAACACCCTCGGGGAGCTCTCGCTCGACGGACGCACGGCATCGACGACGTTCCGGCGAAGCCCACGCGAGGGCGAGGATCCCGAGGTGCTCGTCGCGGATCCGCCGGTTGCGCTCGCTAGCGCAGGCGACGAGGCACGACGCCCGGCAGCGCGAAGCTTCGCTTCGTGAGCGACGGTCACCCGGTCTCGAAAATCGGAGCCGCCTCGTCCCGGGCCTCCCGGAATCACCACTGACGGGGCGATGGGGATGCACAATGCCTGTAAAGGAAGAAAGCCCTGATTCACAGGGCTTTCTTTGTGTGCCCGCCAGGACTCGAACCTGGGACACACGGATTATGAGAGCGAACGCCGGGACTACCGCTCACTACCCGTGACCACCGACAGGCGGAAATCCAGGGCTATTGCCGCCTCCAAGTAGTTGTAGGTAGTTGTCGGTAGAGGCGCGGGCGTACGCAAATCCGTACGCAAACGCGGGCCTCGGACGGCACCCGGGTCTGTTCAGACGAGAGCACGCTGGCACAGGCGAGGAGCGCCCGTTACCGGCGCGGCCTACGGAAGGCGCGCCGCCTCCGCCACGAGTCGTTCACGGTGGGAATCAATCGCCTATCGATCGAGTCGATAGATGCGCTCGACGACCTCGGCGCCAACCCCTGGCGCGAACGACGTTTCGGAGGCCACCTCGACAAAGCCCGCTCGAGCAAGCACCTTCGCCGACGCAGCATTGTGACTGGCCACGCGACCATAAAGGGGTCTGGTCGCTTCGATCGCAAGGAACGCACGGAGGGCCCGCGACGCGAACCCTTGACCCCACCGCGCCGGTGCGATCCAGTACGTGACCTCCCGTTCTCCCTCCATCGTGAAGCTGCCTACCCTCCCCACGAATTCCCCGTCGTCGTCGATCGCCAGCAGCGTGTTTGAAGGGTCGCTGCGGACGCGCTCGTAGTGGGCGTCGAACGCGCTACGGTCGGACGGATTTGCCCGCGTAAACGCCGCCATCTGGACCGCACGAGGATCGCTCTCCCAGATAAAGAGCGCGTCGAGATCGCTGTCTGCGAACGTCCGAAGAGTTATCGCCATAAGCACAGCCCGCGATCATGTCCCGGCGCATTCAACGAGCGTAGCGTCAGGGGTCATTTAGCAACACTCGCGCAGCCGAGTGCCATGCGGCCTCGCGGCTAGGCTGGGTTGGTGGTGGGGTCGGGGTACACGATTGAGGCTCTCGATAAGTCGAACTGGGACGCGTTCGCCAGGCTGGTCGAGGCGAACAACGGCGTCTTCGGGGGTTGTTGGTGCATGGGCTTTCATCCGGATGACAGCCGCGAGCCGGCGTTGAACCGAGAACGCAAGCTCGCACGGGTGCGGGCAGGCAGAGCGCATGCGGCCCTTGTTTTCGATGGCGACGACTGTGTGGGTTGGTGCCAGTTCGGCGCGCCGGACGAGGTGCCGAAGATCAAGAACCGGGCTGCCTATGAGAAGAGCCTCGCGACCTTGCCGGACTGGCGGATCGCCTGCAACTTCGTCGGCAAGGGGCACCGGCGTCAGGGCGTCGCCACGGCGGCGCTCGCAGGGGCGCTCGATCTGATCGCACTTCTCGGCGGCGGCAAGGTAGAGGGCTATCCCGAAGCCGTGGGCTCGGTTCCTGCCGGCTTCCTCTTCAACGGCGCCCTGTCGACCTACGAGAAGCTGGGATTCGTCCGCGACCGCAAGATCGGAAAGCACCGCTGGGTCGTCACCAAGGTCGTCGAGCCAACGTCGTAGGCGATCTCGCGACGCTCAGGGGTCATTCCGGAACGCTCGCCCAAGCGGTGCTCCGCCCTCGGCTCCGAGCTCGTCCCCAGCCTTGCCAGCGCACGCCGGGACTCCGCAACGTCGAGTCCGGCCCAAACTGAGGTCGGCTACCCTGTGGCTACAGCGAGACGCGCTTCCTTACTCGCCGAGCAGGCCTCCACCGATGGTGAGCGAGGAAGGAAGTGGGAGCATGCGGATGATCACGCTGGAGGCGGCGACGCCTGAATCAGGGCGTGCCTTGTACAGCGCCTCCTCACCGTTCGATCCCGAGTTCGACACCGACGATGAGGGGAAGTGCTTCGTATCAGTCTCAGCCAGCAGTCAGACGGAGACGCTCAAAGTGCTCGACACCATTCAGCAGCATCTCGCTGGCGGAGCAGATTCGATCACGAGCTGGGTGACTACGGCAGCACGGACCAGTCCCTTGCCCCCATCGAGGGGAAACGGAGGTTCGGCATGAACCCGAGAGATCGCAGTTGGTGGAAGCCTCCACCGGAAACAACGAGCGAGCACTACGGGAAACTGGCGGAGAGAGCGCGATTGAGGTTGAGCGAGCCGCCTTCACCACCAGCTGATCCTCCCCAGCGGGGGGACGGACGTTGCGTGAACTGTCGCAGAGGCCGCCCCGAGATCGCAGTCAAGGACGGCGATCCCTTCTGCTCGAATGAGTGCGCACGTTCCTGGCACGACCAACTCGTAACAATCGGCGGCTGAATCCCGCCGCCATTCGGACGGCCAGGCGCGGGAGTCGAACACTACGCCGGCCGGGAGCGCGGGGACGGAACCGATAGGCTGTTCGACCAGCGAGGCCGCCCGTCCTCCTCGTCGAGACAGCGTCTACCTCTAGTACGAGGAAGGAAGTGGTGGCTTGGAGACGATCACGATCGAGGCGGCGACCCATGAATCGGGACGTGTCCTGTACAGCGTTCTCTCTACGTTTTACCCCGAGTGGGACACTGATACTGGCGGCAAATGCGTTGTGTCGGTTCGCTCTAGCAGCGAAACGCAGACGCTCGAGATAACCGACGTCATCGAGCTGCATCTTGCTGATGGAGCAGACGACGTGAACTCGGTCACATTCGCTCTAGAGAACGACCATTACAGCGCCGAGTCCAGCGACTCGACGACTGGCCCGGTCCGGGGCTGACGCTCCTTCCGGGCGGCGATCATGACACGATGCGACCGTACGACTTGCAGTCGGTGACCCTCTGAAGACCTAGCCGTGCAGCTCTTGCAGTTCGATGGCAGAACAAGCACCGCGGGCGTGGACGACAGTCTGAGAAGCTTCCCCGCGTCGATGATGTGATCCCTGTTGACGAGAGTGGCGGCCGCGCTCGTGTCACAGCGGTGTCCGGAAGCGATCACCCGCCGATCCGCGCCGACCTCCTCAGCTAGGCCGGCCCCGGCGGCCGTTCGGACAGGAGGCATCCGCCATGTCATCGGGTTGCCGTGCTCGATCGCCCGGCTGAAGTTCGCCCTGAAGGCTCCCGCGCGGTCACGGTCTCCGGTGGGATGGGGAGCTCGACGAGAATCGGTGAGCTAAAGCTTCGGAGAGAGGACGACCGCCGAGGCGGCCGCCCTCTCTGTCCACGTTCGCTCCGGCGGCTCGTTATGCTGCCGCGCCGATCTGCTTGAGGAGAGTCGTCGAGTCGAAGTAGTGGCGGCTCTCCTTGATCTTGTCGCCCTCGAACGTGAAGAAGCAGGCAGCGGGCGTCTCCTGACGCTTGCCCGACGCCGGGATCGTTCCCTCTGCGCTCTCGAGCGGCCCGGTGTGGGTGCCCTTCCAGGTCACTTCCAGGGCCGCCTTGTTGCCGCTCGCGAAGGCGCCGGTCACTGTGCCGGCCGCATCCGGGAATGCGGTCTTCCAGCCCTTGAAGAGTTCGACGATCATCTCACGACCCTCGATCTTCCGCTGAGTTCCGAGCTCGTCGTAGCGTGCGTCGGAGGCGAACGTTTCCCGCAACTGCTCCCAGTCGCCGGCGTTGAAGGTGTCGATCTGCTTGCGGGCGAGCTTGACGATCTCGTCCGTGGTCAGCACTTCTGTTGCCATTGCAGTCATTCCTAGCTCCTCTCGATAGTGGGCACGAGCAAGCAGCACTCGGAGAGGCGTGCGCCTCCGAACGGCCACCCCGGCTCGGCCAAGACCTGGTTACAACGAGGAAGAAGAGCTGGCGACTTGACGGACAAGAATCGAGACCGTCAGCGCAACTGGCTCGGTGTTTCCATATGGAAGTCTATCCTATTTCGAGGATCGAATTTGAAGTGTTTTTTTAGCCGCCTTTTTGACGGCTCTGCACGATCCGCTGCGAGAGCGCCTGGGAGATGTCCTCGGGCGCTCGCGAGTAGATCCGGAGGTCCACCGGGAGCGACTTGAGGGCCCCCCGGTAGCACTCGAGCCGGTAGGTGGCGTCGATGCGGCCGTCTGCCCAGTCTCTGAGCAGCGCCGTCGCGCACGTGCTCTGGTCGGGTGTCCGACCGGCGACCTTCGCGGGGTCGGGCCTTCCCGTGGCCAGCAAGACGGCGACGACAGCGAGCAACACAACGGTCAGGCCGGCTAAGAATCCTCCGAGGAGCGTGCGACGCGATCTTCGAGCCGGCACGATCAACCCGCCGTGCTTTCGGGCACTGCTTCGCTGTCTGCCGCGAGTCGCAACCGTCGCTCGCTCGGCGCCGGGAACCGGGCGGAATTCCCGTCCAACTCGACGACGAAGAACCGGTCGGCGGCTCTGACGACAGTTGCGTCGTCGAGGTTCGCCGGGGTGACGATTGCGCCCAGGTGCGCGGGGATCACGATGAAGCGCTCGGCGGTTCCCCTGTACGACTCGGCGCCGGCGGGGAAGGTCTCCCGACAGCTCGGCAGGGCACATTCACAGCGAAGCCGGGTGACGAAGCCGCGGCGCTCGAGGTTACCCGCACGGCGCGCAGGCGCGAGGCTCTGCCTGCGGGTGAGGCGCGGCAACGTGGGTGCTGTGCTCATGTCCCTCCTGTGGTCGGGGTGATTTGCCGACCGGCTGAGTGAGGTCGGCAGGAACCTGCTCCAACCCGCTCGTCTGTGGGAGGACATCTCGCCGGCCACGAGGATGCGGACCGGCTGGCACTCTGCAATGCCGATGATTACGGCACTGACAACCTGGACCCTACCAGTCCGGCGCCTGGGTCGTGATCCGGCGCGGAGTCAACTGCCTTCGCTCAGGGGCACGTCGGCTCCGCCCCGATCGTCTTGACCGATAAGACGGGCCCCGTCGGTCGGTGGACCGTGGTAGGGCGCTACGGCCGGGGGCGGCGGAAGCAGCAGGAGGTGGCTCTCGACGACGGCGGCCGCGACATCGCTGAGCTTGCGGCCGTTGTGTTGTGAGTGGTCGCGAAGGCGTTGAAAGGCAGCGTCGGCGCCGATCGAGTGGCGGGCCATGAGGATCCCTTTGGCCTGCTCGATCAGGGCACGGCGCCCGAACGCGCCCTGGAGGCTCTGGTACTCGCTGAAGCGTTGAAGGGTGATGTCGATCGCGCTCTGTAGCTCCTCGGGGGTGCCGTCGATGATGTAGGCGAAGACGCCGCGCTTTGCAGCTTCGTGAACGTAGGCGGGATCGTCGGCGAGGAGGATCGCGATCACCGGGCAGGATGCCTCGCGCACGATCTCGGAAATCAGGTCGAGAGCGTGCTCCGAGCTCGACCCGAGCCCGACCAGTGCGACGTCGGGATGCTCTCTGGCCGTGACTGCGCCGACTTCCTTGACGTAGATCTCCCGTGCGATCACGTCGTGTCCGAGGCCGATCACTACCTGTGCGAGTAGCTCGAGCCGGTCGCGCTTCTCGTTCGCGATCAGGACGCGCAGGTGTTGCACATCGCTCTCGGGCATGGCTGTCGTTGCCAACGCCCTCATCTTACTCCCGGACGGAGGCTGGGCCGGAGCGCGCAAAGGTGCTACTGTCTTCGGTAGCGGCGCCGTATACCTCGGCGCTGCGGAGTGCTCGCCGGGCCCGATTCAGGTGGCCCGGCGGATGTCCTCCCACAGTCGATGCGGGTTGGAGCCATAGAGGCCGACCCACGGCTGTCTGGTCGGCGACCACGCCTCGACCACGGGAGACGACATGCTCGAAGCAACCGCACCGCCACTTCGTGAGCGCGGCCCGCACCGCCCGCGCGGATCCGTTCCTCGCATGGCGCGGACAAGCCTGCCGACGGCCTGGGTATCCGGAGGCGTTCATCCGGTCGACATCGTCGTCCACGACCGGGACTCGGCCGGGATCCTTCTGGAGTACGCCGCCCCGCTGTTTGCCGCGGACGTGGCGCCCGGTTCCGTTTGGGCCATCAGGTTGCAGCCGCCGGCAGGAGAAGGATGGATTGTGGGGCTGCTCGCGCTCATCGAGCGCTGGCTGGAATCCGCGCAACTCCCCTGCGCGAAGGTGCTCTGCGGCGGCCGTAGCTATCTGATCCGCACCTCGCCCGACATCGATCGGTCCAGCACCGTCACCGACATCACGAGCTCGCGTGTGCCCGCGAGCAGCCTGTAAGTCGGACGGAAAGGGAAGACCATGCCCACCCAGACCGAAGCAGAGATCCGGCCCGCACCCGAACCCAGCCGGAACGGCGGGCCCCTTGTGTCCGCCGAGCCGGCGCCCGCCGAGACTCGCAGGGAGCGCCTCGGCCGCAAGGCCCGGCGCACCCGCTTCTACGCCTACGCGTCCTTGACGGTCGCGCTGCTGGTCTGTCTGGTGGCACTCGTCGCCGCGAACACGCGCCAAGTCGAATTGAGCTGGGTCGTCGGGTCGTCGAGCGCCTCGCTGGTCTGGATCATCCTCTGCTCGGCGTCTCTCGGCTGGCTGCTGGGGATCGTCAGCAGTGCGCTCATCCGCTGGCGGACACGCGCGCCGCGAGCCTGATGTCGACGGGGAGCATCGCAGCGGTAGGCATTGATCGCGCCCCTCCTCGGCATCGGGGCCGCCTGGTCGCGGGCGTCGCCTTCGCCGTGGTCACGGTCGCCGCTGCGATCCTGGTCGGCCGGCGCCTGACGCAGGCGAGCTGGCCACTCGACCACGCCCAGCCCGCGCTGGTCGCTGCTGCCGCTCTCTCCTATCTCGCCAGCTACTTCTTCAGGGCCCGTGGCTGGCACAGGCTCTTTCTTCCGGAGGAGTGCCCCGATCAAGCGCGCTGCCTCGCCTCCGTCGGCGCTGCGGCCGCAAGCGGTGCCGTGCTTCCGTTCCGGCTCGACTACCTGATCAAGGTCGGGATGCTGCGGAAGCTCGGCGGCGTTCGCGTGGGCTTCGAGGCGATCGTTCTGTCGATCGTCTCGCTGGGGATGATCGACGCGATCGCGATGCTGCCGCTCTCGATCTCGGCAACTGCGACGAGCGGCTCCGTGCTCAGGGGCCCACTCCTGATCGTCGTCGCCTTCGGCGTCGGCTGCTGCACGCTGCTCGTCGTCGGTGGACGCCTGATCCGTCTTCCGCTCCTACGCAGGAGCTGCCGCCTGCGGGCGATCAGCGAGCACGTCGCCTGGCACACGACCACCCGGGGGCGTCGCGACGCAACCGTCGCCTGGTTCTACTTGCTCGCCTGCTGGTCGACGCGCGCTTTCGGCAGCGCCGCCCTGCTCACCGCGCTCGGGCTTTCGTTCTCGCCGACGACCGCGCTCTCCGTTATCTGCTTATCGGCCGCAGCCGGCGTGGTCCCGATCACTTCCGGCGGCGTCGTCGTCGGCGCCGGCGCAACCGCCGGCATTCTGCTCGCGCTCGGCGTCGGCAAGGACATCGCGATCAACTTCTCCCTCGCCTCAGGGCTCCTGCTCGTGGGCAGTGCGATGGTCGCCGCCCTCTCGGGCGTTTTCGCTTCGTTTGCCCTCCGGACAGTGGCCCAGCACAAGCTCGCGCGCGCCGGAGTCGTGCTCGGCTCGATCACCACGTCGGAGGTGCGCACATGACCCCGTTCTTGGACTGGCAGGCGTTTGTCTCCCGCTTCTACCCCGGGAGTGCGCGGCACGACTTTCGGGTGCTGAAGGCGTACGACGCGTACAGAAAGGGTCTCGCTGCGGAACAGTCCGTCGGGCCGGGAGACGCCGAGGCGCTCCGGGTCTGGGAAGAAGAGGGAGGCGCGGCCTAAGCCGTGACCGGAGCATCGCGCAAAGGGAGAAGGACCTGCGATGCGGAGTCTTTCCAACTGGACGACGCTCGTTGTTCGCACCCTGAGGTCGTTGATCCTGGGAGGACGTCGTAGTCGCATTCGCTTTCCAGACTGCATCGCTTGGTTGGCTGGTTCTTATCGAGGTCTGGGTCCTCATGGTCTGGCTCGGCTACCGCTCATCCGGTAGGAGCCGGTTCGGCCGCAGACTCGACCAGCTCCTGGTCCTCCTCGTTCCTCAGATCGAGACGAACCAAGGAGGGACGATCGCAGCGCTCACGCAACACACGCTCCGGGCATTCAGAGGACACGTCGTTTCTGGAGAATTCCGCCGGCTTGCTCGTCGCTGGCGAGTGGAACTCGGGGCCGTCCACGCGTACGGCTATCAGGTGGCCTCGGAGACGATCTCCTCCTCGGCGGATGTAGTGCACGGCGGTGATCTCGTGCAAGAGACCATCGAGGCATTGCAGGCTGAGCGGACCAGCGATGGTGTAACCGTGCTGGAAGCGGAAGACCCGGTCGTGGTCCTCGCCTACGGTCTCGGGGCCTGGCCGGCGGGGGCGGACTTGACGAGTCTCGAGGAGCTCCTCGAGGAGCTCGGGGTCTCGCACGGAGGGCTACGGATCCGTTTCGAGAGCTTCCTCCGCACCATTTCGCCCGCAGATCAGAATCGAGCGTTTCGCGAGCTCGCCGGAGCGTCGTTCGTCCTGGGCGCCGCAGCACGAATCGTCGAGGCCGGAGGATCTCCCGTCAAGAACGTGCGACCGCCTGGGTGGCTCGCAGCACTCAAGACGAATCGGCGATGACCGGGGAACAGGTGACCCGGCCCTGATGCGGATCGCCCTCGTCGCCGCGCTCGTGTTCTTCCTGCTCTGCTCGGTGACGTCCGCGCAGGCGCCGGGGACTCGAACCGAGTATCACCCAAAGGAGGGCGGTGTCGTCCGCTGTCTCGAAGGGCCGACGGTGCCGTCGACGCGGGTCGAGGGTACTGGCACACCCATCTCTTGTTCGTGGGTTCCATGAGAAGGCACTGCCGCGAAGCGCGGGCACCACCCGGGTCGGCGAATCCGACGGCGCGGCAGGATCGCGGCTATGCTCACACCAGCGCGTTGGCTCTTGTTGTTGAAGCTGCCGAGCCTGGCTTTTTCTCTTCGACTGTATTTCTCGGCCTGACCGCAGCAGTGTGCCCATTCGAGCGCTCTGCCCCGTACGACCACAGAAGGAGCAATCACATGCATGCCACCATTCGTCGTTACGAGGGTGTCGACATGGCCCGCACGAATGAGGTCACTGGCAAGGTCAACGAGAAGCTCGTCCCCGAGCTCAGCAAGCTGCCCGGTTTCGCCGGCTATTACCTGATCGAGGCCGGCAACGGCGTTCTCAGCTCGCTCGGTCTCTTCGAGACGTCCGAGCAGGCCGACGACTCCAGCAAATTCGTTGCGAAGTGGATCGCCGACGAGAACCTGAACACGGCGATCCCGAACGCTCCGAGGATCACGTCCGGCAAGGTCGTTGCTCACCGCAATGGCGTGGCCGCCGTCGCGTAACCCAGCGCAGTTCGTATCACGACGAGAGGGCCCGGCTGCGCCGGGCCTTCTCCTCGTGCTTTGCCCACGAGAACCGTTGACGGCGAGCACGATGACGAGGCCGACCACGGTATGCGAGCGAGCCCGCTTCGTTGGTGGTCACCTTGCTTCGGCCCCTCGTCAGCGTGGGGAGGCTGCTCAGCTCGTTCCAGGCCGAGCGCTCTCCGTCTGGCTCGTCAGGCCGAGAAACTAGCCCGCGCCCCTTTGCGACGCGGACTCCCTGCCTTCGGGGTAGTGGCCCTCGCCGGGCCATGAGGAAAGGGTCAGAATCACCTGAGCGCCGTGCTCGCTCTCGATGCGATGCCGCTCGCCCGGCTCGAACGTCAGCAGCGTGCCCGGGCCGCCGACCACGACGTCGCTGCCCACTTCGATGCGTGCTTCCCCCTCGACGATCGTCAGCCAGGCGCGTTCGCGCACCTGGTGCTCGCCCAGTTCCTGACCGGGCGCGAGCCTGATGACGATCGCGCGCGCTCCATCGACGGTCTCGAGGACTGCCGGCGACCGGATTCCCTCCGGCGCCTCGATCTGGGTCACGTCCCAGGACTGCACCCGGCGATCGTATTTCAGACCGTCGGCGGATGAAGAGGAACCTCGCGGTCAGGGCCGCTGCCTGCGGCGTCTTGCTCGTGCTCGGTTCGCTCTTTCTCCTTCGCCTGCGCCTCTTGCCGTAGTTCCCCGGCACCGGTCGCTTCCTCGGTCGTCAGCGGCCGGTCGGCGGACGGTGCCCACCCGGCAGGCGGTCCAAGAAAGCACGCAGGCGCTTCACGAACTGAGAGCGTGTGGGCTTTTCTGTTGGGCCCGCCTGGATTCGAACCAGGGACCAACGGATTATGAGACCTGACCGGGGAGCCCTCCGTGGCTTCTCTTGGCTCTGCTGCGTGCTCTTAGATGTGCTCAAGCACAGTGGATCGGCGCAGTTCGGGACACGGTTCGGGACACGGTTTCGCCCGTGGCCCGTTACTGCGGGAGGCGGGAGACCATCCGGCGGACCAGTGCGGATTCCTCGTCGAGGGTCAGAGCAGGCGAGAAGGCATCGATAGGGACGACCCAGACGAGGGCACGGCCCTTCTTGGCGATGATGCCGTGAACGTAGAGAGTGACTGAGATGCCGTTTGCCTTGTAGCTCACGAGCACCTCGTGGGCGTTCGTCTGCGCCGGAACACCACGGACTAGGTACCGCCCGAACTTCACGTCCTCCGCGTGCGTCTTCTTCTTCATGAGATCAGCGAGGCACGTCCAGGGCTTGTTGCTTGAGATCGCGGCATAAACCCTTCGAGCCTGCGTGACGGTCCGGAACACTCCTATCGAGGCGACCATTTGTGCAATCTCACCCTTACCGAACTCGCGGTATGACTTCCCCGTCGGCTTGGCGATACGGGTCGTGTCGAGGCACGTCCTGTCCTTGCTCTCGGTCCCCGTCTGTGTTCTCCACCCCGGCGGCAGGTCAGTGAGCCGCGCCTGCGCCCGGTACGCAATCCGTTGATCAGCCGGTGTCAGAGCGAGACCGAGGGGAGCTGCGACCGCGCAGATCAACGCGATCGCCAAGAGGGAACGTCTCACGCATCAAGGGTCCGCACACTGGTACATGAAGTCAAGGCATCTTCTCGCCAACTCGGCTCTGCCGAGTCGCTCTTTCAGCCATGGCCGCGAGCATCCCGTAGGCCTCCTCGTGTGACGGCCCGCCGAGCGCCGAGAGGCACGACGCCGCCAACGCCGCCTCCTCGATCGTCAGGCTCTCGTCCTCCTCGAGCAGCCGGCGAAGCCAGCGAACGGCAAAGCGCGAGCTCCGCTCCGGGTCTTTCTCGGCGACTAGGGCGGTCAGGGCCAACGCTTCCTCGAGGCTGATCCGGCCGAGCTCGCGAGCGGTCGCCTCGGCCATGACGATGTTCCCGCGTTCGATCGCGGTCGCGAATATCCGGCGTGGATGCCCCTGCGCTGTCAACGGCCCTCCCGGTGGGGCCGGACGGCGTGGCTCAGCCTAGATCAGAAAGCGTCCTTGGTCGAACTCAGGTTTTGCGCGGCCAGCGGCTGGGAAGCAAGGGGGGCGACAAGAGACCGTGGCGTCGATCGCAGGGGGGAAGATGAGGAAAGTCTTTGTGTTGGTTCTAGCCTTGGCTGCTCTGAGCATCTTTGTGGGGCCGGCTGGGGCGGTTACGAATGGTCAGCCGGATGGAACGAATCATCCGTACGTGGGTCTGGCCGTGTTCGACGTGAACGGCACCCCGTCGCACCGCTGCAGCGCGTCGCTGCTCTCGCCGACGCTGGTTCTAACCGCGGGGCACTGCACCGACGGGACGAGTGCCGCGCGGGTTTGGTTCGATGAAAACGTCCAAACCAACCCGGAATACCCGTTCAGCGGCGCAACGTCATACGACGGCGTCGCGAACACGAACCCGGACTTCTGCATTGCTTGCGGGAATGGCCTGCCGGGCTTCGCGCAGCGTGACGTGGGCGTAATCGTGCTGTCCGAGCCGGTACCGACAAGCGTTGTCAGCGAGTACGCGCAGCTGCCTACAGCCGGACTGGTCGATTCGCTCGCCCAGAAATCCAGCGTGGATCTCGTCGGCTACGGCGTCTCGGTCAAAGTGACCGGCGGCGGACCGCCAGTCTGGACCGGCCCACGCATCCGGATGTTCGCCCCGACCCAACTCGTCTCCGGGAACTTCGTCCACAGTGACGAGTTCATCAAGCTCACCGCAAACCCGGGCGGAGGCAAAGGTGGAACGTGCTTCGGCGACTCGGGCGGCCCTGACCTACGCGGCGGCACCGACACCGTTCTCGCCGTCAACTCCTATGTCACGAACAACAACTGCGCCGGAGTGACGTACTCACAGCGAGTCGACATCCCGGAAGTGCTCTCCTGGATCGAAAGCTTCGCGGCCTAGCCAGCTCTCAAGACTCGCGGCATTCTGGAAGAAGGGGCGCCCACAAAGGGCGCCCCTCTCGCGCCTGAATCCCGAGGCACCACCGGATGCACCGCCAGCCTGAACCAACGCCGCGCTCAGCGCGAGGTAGTCGCCCGAGCTCGCGGGGCGGTGAGCAGGCGGTCAGTCAAACCGAGCCCTTCCGCGCTTGCCTCCCCCGCTCGTAATACGCCCGCGCCTTCGCCCGGTCACACTCCTTGCAGATGCTCTTCAGACCCGAAGCCTTCGACGCATCACGCCCGAACGACTCCCGGGGAAGCGTTCGCTCGCAGGTCGCGCAGTAGCGCCACGGATCCGCCTCGATCCCCGTGCTCGAGACCCGAACGCGACCATTACGCCTCAGCCCCACAGAATTTCTCTCGCTAGGGAGAGATTGGATAGTGCGCTCGCAGGTAGGCAAGCACCGCCAGCCCGAGCGGAACGCCTCTCTCGGCGGGGATTCCTCCGATGCCCGGCCGGTCGACCATCGTATTTCCAGCGGCCTCCCACTTCGCCGGGTCCTCGTCGATCACGCCCTGAAAGACGCGATCGACGAACGAGTCGAAGGGAGACGGTGGGTTGTCGGGGTGCTTCTGCGACCAGACGTAGAGCTGGGCGACCGCGCGGCATTCGACCCGAGGATCATCGAGCAGTCTCTTCCAACGCTCGAAGAGACCAACGAAGTCCGATTCCGGGCTGAGGTCGAAGGGGAGGGGAGTCTCATCCGCGAGGTGCAGGTCGTGCAGCCGAAAGATCTCCCGTGCCACGCGGCAACACTCCCGGACCCCATCGGGCATTTCAAGTCCACGATCGCTGCCGCCAGTCGTAGAATCGGATTCGTCAAGTCAACGGGCGGGCACCGCGTCAACGGCCCCGCCCCGGCACCAGGAGGCGAGTCCTGATGCAAGGCCATTCTGATCAGTCCGCCCCGATCTCGGGGGCACGTCTACTTGAAGCGCGGAGCGCGCGGCTCGTCCTGGTACTACCGAGCCCGGCTACCTCGCGAGGTTCGTAAGCGGCTCGGCCCGGCGTGGGCGGGCAAAGGCCGTCCCCCCGCGGGGTACTTCACGAAGCGGATGGCCGAGCAGGCGCTCCAGGCGATCCTTGCCGACGCCCGCCGAGGCACCCTCGAAGGCGCGAAAAGGACGGGCACGACGTTCGTGGACGCAAGCGCCGAGTGGCTCCGCTACGTCGAGCACGACCGTAAGAGGCGGCCTTCTGCGATCGCTGACTACCGCGGCGTCGTCGAGCAGGCCCTTGACCCGGAGTTCGGAGAGCTACCCCTCGAAGCGGTGACCGCCGAACGGATCGACGGCTACCGTTCCCGCCTCGTCAAGGAGGGGAAGCTCTCGGCGCGGACGATCAACAAGCGGCTCGTCGTGCTCCACGGCATCCTCCGTCGGGCGATGCGCGTCTACGGGCTCCGGTCGAACCCGGCCGCTCTCGTCGACCGTCAGCCGCTCCGCCGCTCCGGCGACTTCGCGGTGCTCGACCCGGCCGAGGTCGAGGCGCTCGCCCGCGCAGCCGAGAACGACCAGGACGCCGCCCTGTTCCGGGTCGCGGCGTTCACCGGCCTGCGGCTTGGCGAGCTTCGTGCGCTGCGCTGGTCCGACGTGGACTTCTCGAAGCGACTCGTCCATGTCCGCCGGAACTTCACGCACGGGGCGGAGCAGACGCCGAAGTCCGGTCGGGTGCGGTCGGTGCCGCTGATCGACCAGGCAGCGAAGGCGCTCGACGGGCTCAGCCGCCGCGCCCTGTTCACCGCCCCCGGCGACCTCGTGTTCGTCGACGACGTCGGCGGTCACCTGGACGACTGGCGGCTCCGCAACCGCTTCCACGACGCGCTCGAACGGGCCGGGCTGCCACGGCTCCGCCTTCACGACCTCCGGCACACCTTCGGCACGTTGGCCGTGCAGGCGTTCCCGCTGACGGACGTCAAGGCGTACATGGGGCATGCGGACATCTCGACGACGATGACCTACGTGCACCACGTGCCTCGCATGGACGCCGCCGACCAGCTCTCGCGGCTCGTCGCCTCCGCCGAGTCCGTGCCGCGTCTCCGGCCGGTTTCGGGACAGCTCGGGACACGATCGCGGATCCGGAGAAGGCACCCGAGGCCGAAAGTGACTCAGGTGCTGCGGTCTTCGAGTGGGCCCGCCTGGATTCGAACCAGGGACCAACGGATTATGAGTCCGCTGCTCTGACCAGCTGAGCTACGGGCCCTGCGCCACGCAGCGTAACGCGGGGCCTGCGCTCGGAGCTAGGCCGCCGCATGAGCATGAAAGTCGTGCCGAGCGCGGGGTGAATTCGACACGTCAGAACGCGCTCGCAATTTGCACGAAAAACCGGCGGGCAGGCCCTTGCAGGACCTGTCCGGAGCCTCTAGGTTTCCGCTTGCGCCGAGCACGGAGCGCGATTAGGTCGAGGCCCAGCCGGGCGGCAGTACGCGGAAGCGGAAGGTCGGTCGGCTAGGCGGACGAAAGCGCCACCGGCTCGGCGAATTCTTGGTCCGGTTTCGGCCTGGGTGTTCCGTCCGACCGCCTCTCTAGCGTCCCGCCCGCGTGGAAGGCGACTACCTCCGCCGCGGCACGGCCGAGTTCATCGGCACGTTCACGCTGGTCTTCGTCGCCGGCGGCGCGATCATGGTCGGCTCGGGAGGCCTGATCGGCGTGGCCGTCGCGCAGGGGCTCGCGTTCGCGGTGATGGTCACCGCCCTCGCCCACATCTCCGGCGGTCACTTCAATCCGGCGATCACGCTCGGGTTCGTCGCCACCCGCCGCATCGCCACGCCACTGGCAGGCATCTACTGGCTGATGCAGTTCGCCGGCGCGGTGGCCGCATCGCTGCTCCTCTGGTGGATCTTCCCCAAGGAGGCGATCGCCCCCGCCCGGCTCGGCGCGCCGCTCCTGCACCCGTCCGTGGGAAGCGGTGCGGGGATGGCGCTCGAGGCGATCATGACGATCTTCCTCGTCCTGGCCGTCTTCGCCACGGCCGTCGACGACCGCGGCGCCTTCAAGGCGGTCGCCGGCTTCGGGATCGGGCTGGTGATCACCATGGACATCCTCACGGGCGGGCCTCTGACGGGCGCTGCGATGAACCCGGCGCGCGCGTTCGGCCCCGAACTCGTCTACAACGTCTGGGAGAGCTACACCTGGATCTACTACGTTGGCCCGTGCGTCGGCGCCGTGGTCGCAGCCCTGCTCTACGAGTATCTCTTCCTCCGGCAGCCGGTCGAGGCACCCGGCCCGGAGGAAACAGGCCTGATCGAGCCCGGCGTCGGCGAGTGATCGTCCAGTCTCGCCGCGTGGAGTCGTTCCGCACGGCCGACGGTCGCACGCTCTCCTACCGCCGCGAGGGGGAGGGGCCGGTGCTCGTCTGCCACCCCGGCGGGCCGGGCTTCTCGGCGCGCTACTTCGGCGACCTCGCCGGCCTCGGCTCGGCCTTCACGCTGATCATGCTCAACCCGCGCGGAAGCGAGGGCTCCGACCGTCCTGCCGACACCCGCGCGTACCAGACAGCCGACTACGTCTCCGACCTCGACGAGCTGCGGGCGCACCTCGGGCTGGAGCGGATGCTCCTGTTCGGCCACTCGCACGGCGGCGTGGTCGCCGCCGCGTACGCGGCCGCCCATCCGGACCGGGTCGAGCGGCTCGTCCTGGCCAGCACGCTGGCCCGCTTCGCGGCCGAGCAGGAGGCCGTGATGGAGGCGGCCATGGCCGCGAAGGCCGGCGAGCCGTGGTACGCCGACGCGCGTGAGGCCCTCGAGGACGAGCAGGCGGGTCGTTTCGAGACCGACGAGGAGCTGGGCGAGTTGGCGGTCCGCGAGTTCCCGTTCTACTTCGCACGCTACGGCGACGCCGAGCAGGCGTACCTCGAGACGCTGCGCGGCGAGGTGCCGGTCGCCGACGCCTTGCTTCTCTTCAACAACGAGGTCTTCACCACCTTCGACCTGCGCCCCGAGCTCCCGGCGATCACGGCGCCGACGCTCGTGATCACCGGCGAAGACGACTTCATCACCGGGCCCGCCTGCGCGGCCGACTTCGCGGGCATTCGCGATCAGTCGACCGTGGTGCTGCCCGCCTGCGGCCACTTCATCTTCGTCGAGGCGCCTGACGGGTTTCGCGACGAAGTGATCGCGTTCCTCACCTCCTGAGCCAGGGCGTGCGCAGGGTCATCGCGCGCGCGATCTCGTCGCTTTCGTAGAGCGGCAGCTCCCGCTCGACTCCGGCCTCGCGAAGAACGAAACGGCCGGCCGAGTGCGTCACCTCGCCGATCCTGGTCAGCGGGACGCCGATTCCGTGCCCGGCCGAGATCAGTCGGTTGGCTGCGCCGGGGGCGGCGGCGATCAAGAGGCTGCCGGAGGCGAGCATCCCCAGCGGATCGAGATCGAGCGCGCCCGCAATCGCCTCTGTCTCCGGCAGGACCGGCACGGCATTGCGTTCCACCGTCGCCCCGCAATCGGCGGCGAGCGCGAGCTCGCGGATACCGGTCGCCAGTCCACCCTCGGTGGGATCGTGCAGCGCAGACACCCCTCCGGCCTCGAGGACGGCCATCGCCTCCGGGACGACGGAGATGCCGGGATCGGCCAGAAGGCTCGCAGCGCGCTCGACGACTGCGGGATCGAGCAAGCCCCGGATCCGGTCGCCCAGCTCGCGGGCGAGCAACGCGGTTCCCTCGATCGCGATCGCCTTCGTCAGTAGAAGCACGTCCCCGGGGCGAGCGCCCCCGGGCCGCAAGAGCGCGCCGCCGCGCGCCTCGCCGAGCAGGACGCCGATGAGGATCGTTCGGCTGACCGCCGTCGTGACTTCCGTGTGGCCGCCGACGAGCGAAACGCCGCGTTCGACGCAGGCATCGCGCAATTCACGGAAGTGGGCTTCGACCTCGCCCTCCGTCGTTCCGGCGGGCAGGAGCGCGGTCACCATCATCCAGCGTGGCATCGCGCCAAGGCAGGCCAGATCGTTGGCATTGACGTCGACGAGGTACCGCGCCGGACTTTCGCTCGCGAAGGTGATCGGATCGGACTTGACGACCAGCGTCGTGGCGTCCAGGTCGATGGCCGCCGCATCTCCGCCGACGCCGGGGCCGACGACGACGGTCGGATCGATCGAGCCGTACGAGGCGATCAAGCGTCCGAGCAGCTCGGCCGGCAGCTTGCCCACCGGCAGACGGGCGTCCATCTCGGCCATCGGTCCTAGCTTAGAGCGGCAGCCCTTGCCGGAGCTCCGTCCGGAGCCGCGCTCATGCTCAGCGCGTGAACGTGGCTCGCGCAGGCTGGGCGACAGGGTCGTTTCTCTGTTACACGGGCGCGTTGATCGCGCTGGTCGCGGCAGCGGCGTGGCTCGGGGTGATCTCCGGCGACCACGGGCAGGGTGCGTTCGCCGGGTGGTCGGTGCTCTTCTGGGCGCTCGCGGAGGTGCTCGCGTTCGCGCTCCTGGGTCGTGGTCACCGCGTGCTCGCCGGGCTCCTCGGATTTGTCGGACTCGGGTTGTTCGCGCTGATGATCGGGGCGTTCTTCTCCTGGTTCGGCTGGTTGCCCCACGACAAGCCGCTCGGCGGGTTCCACATCGGCATCCTCGCCCTCCAGCTGCTCGTCCTGATCGCGGCGTTCGTCGACCTCGGCATCTTCAAGTTTCCGCTCTTCGTGCTCGTGCTCGCCGGGCTCGGCTGGTACTTCGTCACCGACCTCGTGTCGAGCGGCGGCAACTGGAGCGCCTGGGTGACGCTGTTCGTCGGGCTCTTCCTGTTCGTGATGGGGCTGGCCAACGACGGCGGCGACACGCGGCCGTACGGCTTCTGGGTGCACGTCGTCGCGGGGTTGACGATCGGCGGCGCGCTCCTCTACTGGTGGCACTCGTCCGACCTCCAGTGGGCCTTGATCATCGTCGTCGGGCTCGTCTTCATGGCGGTCGGTGCGGGGATCAGGCGATCGAGCTACGCGGTGCTCGGCACGATCGGGCTCGTGCTCGCGACCGCGCACTATGCGATCGGGGGGCCGGTCACCGGCTTGTATAGAGCTGGTGAAGCACCCCGCGGTCCGGCATCGTGGGCGGGGCCGGTTGCCTTCCTCTGCCTGGGGCTCTTCCTCGCGCTCGTCGGCATGGTGCTCTGGCGCCGCGACACGGACGCCGCCGAGACGGTCTGAGCTATGTGCCGGCGCTCCACCTCGCCGCGCAGTCGGGGCAGGAGGCCGCGGTCGACCTCCTGCTCGAGCTCGGGGCCGACCCGACCATCCACGACCGGCTCTACGAAGGCGACGCCGCCGGCCGGGCGGCGCACGGATGCCCCGATCTTGCGGATCGGCTGGAATGACGCCCCGTACAATTCGCGTCGATGTCCGGGCACAGCAAGTGGTCGTCGATCAAGCACAAGAAGGGCGCGGCCGACGCGAAGCGCGGGCAGCTCTTCACGAAGCTGACGCGGGCGCTGATCGTGGCCGCGAAGGACGGAGGCCCCGATCCAACCGCGAACCTCGCGCTCCAGAACGCGATCGAGAAGGCGCGCGCCGCGTCCATGCCGAAGGACAACATCGAGCGGGCGATCGCGCGCGGCAGTGGCACCGGTGCGGACGCGGCCGCCTACGAGCACATCTCCTACGAGGGCTACGGACCCGGGGGCGTGGCCGTCTACGTCGACGTGCTCACCGACAACCGCAACCGCACCGCAGGCGAGGTCCGGCACATCTTCGCGCGGCACGACGGGAACCTGGCGGAGTCGGGCGCAGTCGCCTGGCTGTTCGAGCGGAAGGGCGTCGTCCTCGTCGACGCCGGCTCGACGGACGAGGACGAGCTGACGCTCGCGGCCGCCGATGCCGGCGCCGAGGACGTGGGCGAGGAGGGCTCGTCATTCGAGGTCACGTGCGCGCCGGAGGACCTGCACGCCGTTCGCGAGGGGCTGGAGGCGGCCGGCATCGCGGTCACCGACGCCGAGGTGACGATGCTCCCGAAGACGACCGTCGCCGTCGAGGACGAGACGGTCGCGCGCAAGGTGCTGAGGCTGATCGACGGGCTGGAGGAGAACGACGACGTCCAGGAGGTCTACGCGAACTTCGACATCCCGGAGCGCGTCCTGGAGGCGGTCGCGGTCTAGACGCTCGCTCCGCTCGCTTCGCGGGGGAAACGGCCGGTTTCCCCCGCGTGCCCCCTTCCCTAAGGGCCTATCCCGCTTGGGCGAGGGCGAGTCGTGCGGCGTGGGCTTTCTTGAAGGCGATCAGGCCGCTGGCGAGTTGGAGCAGGGCGAGGTGGTTCTCGTCTTTCTTCGACCAGCGGATCAGGATCGCGCGGTTGCGGTTGAGCCATGAGTGGCAGGCTTCGACGACCCAGCGGCGGGCGCGCCAGCCGGGGCGGCTCGCCTTGAGGTCGATCTCTTCGCCGCGGCTGCGGATGTGCGGGGTGAGCCCGTACTCGTCGACGAGTTCGCGCGAGTCGGCGTTGTCGTAGGCGCGGTCGAGGGAGATCCCCTGCGGCTGCTCCGCGGTCGGCTCGGGGCGCGCGATCGGGATCGAGTCGAGCGTGCCCTTCAGCAGCTTGTGGTCGTTGCGGTTGGCGCCCTCGTGCTCGAGCCCGACCGGGACTCCCTTGCCTTCGCTGAGGACCGACCGCTTCGCCCTTTTTTAGCTCTGTCAGTGGGATTGGGGCCGGTCTTCGGCCCACCCAGCGGCGCTTTGGTCATCGCCCCGTCGCAGGCGAGCCAGGCCCAGTCGATCCCGACCACCTGGTCGTAGTCCAGGAGCCCTTGCCGCCAGAACTCGTGGAAGACGCCGACCCGCTCCCATTCCTGAAAGCGCCGGTGCGCCGCCGAGGACGAACACACCCCGGTCGCATTCAGCGCGTTCCACTGCATCCCTGTACGCAGCACCAGCAGGATCGCGTCCATCGCATCACGGTTCGGCACCCGCGGCCGGTGACAACCCAACGGGTGCGGCGGCGGCGCCGGCAGCAACGGCTCCATCCGCTCCCACAGCCAGTCCGGGATCCGCCAGCCATCGTCCCTGACCACAAGACCCATCGTCGCCTCCCTCGTCGATGACGAAGAAGGCTTCGCCGTCAACGCGCAGGTCCCTCCAAACGGGATAGACCTTAAGCGTCGAGTACCTCAGAGTCGGAGTGGGCGGCGCCCGCACAGGGTCGGGCGCCGCGGCGGCCGAACGGATCTGCCGAGCGCGTTGAAGGGGTTGTCCGACCGGGTGCCTAACCTCACCACGTGAGAGTTCTGGGCATCGATCCAGGGACGGCAGCGTGCGGTTACGGGATGGTCCACGCAAGCGACGGACGCCTCCGGGCCCTCGTCCACGGGTGCTGGCACACCCCGGCACGCGAGCGCCCGGAGCTGCGCCTGAGGACGATCTTCGAGGCGGTCCGGGAGTTGGTGGAGCAGCACGCGCCGGATGCCGTCGCGCTCGAGGAGTCGTTCGTCGGCGCCGACGCCCGCACCGCGCTCTCTGTCGGCCAGGCACGGGGCGTCGTGCTCGTCGCCTCCGCGCTCGCCGGCGTCGAGTGCGCTGAGTACGCCCCGAGCCGCGTGAAGCAGGCGGTCTGCGGCTACGGGCGGGCCGAGAAGGGACAGGTCGAACGCATGGTGCGGACGATCCTCGCGCTGCGTGCGCCCCCGGACACGACGCACGCGTCCGACGCGCTCGCGGTCGCGATCTGCCATGCGCTCGCGCCGCCGTTGCTCAAGGCGGTCGGGTCGTGATCGCCCGGCTACGCGGCACGCCGGTCGCCCGTCGCGCGGACGGGCTCGTCCTCGACGTCAACGGCGTCGGTTACCTCGTCGCCGCCACGCCGAGCGCGCTCCGCCGCGCGGAGGCGAAAGGCGAGGTGGTGCTCGAGATCCACACCCACGTGCGCGAGGACGCGCTGCAGCTCTACGGTTTTGCGGAGCCCGCCGAGCGGGAGCTGTTCGAGCAGCTGCTCTCCGTGTCCGGCATCGGCCCCAAGGTCGCGTTGGCGATCGTCTCAGGCTCCTCGCCTTCCGAGCTGCGCCGGGCGATCGTGCTCGAGGACACCGCCCGCTTCGAGGCGATCCCGGGGATCGGCAAGAAGACGGCGCAACGTGTCGTGCTCGAGTTGAAGGAGAAAGTCTCCTCCGCCGCCGGCGCGCCGGAGGCGAGAGGAGCCGGTTCGCATCTGGTCGCGCGCGATGCTCTCGTGGAGCTCGGCTACACGCTGGGCGACGCCGAGCGGGCGCTCGTCGGTGTCGACCCCGAGCTCCCCGCGGAGGAACGTGTGCGCGTGGCGCTGAAGAAAGCAGCGTGAGCGAGACCGACACGCAGTTCCTGGCACCGGTTCTCCGCGAGGAGGAGGATGACTTCGACCGCTCGCTCCGGCCGCGACAACTCGACGAGTTCGTCGGGCAGGAGCGGGTGAAGGAGCAGCTCGACGTCGCGCTCACCGCCGCGAAGACGCGGAACGAGGCTCTCGATCACGTGCTGCTGGTGGGCCCGCCGGGCCTCGGCAAGACCAGCCTTGCCCACATCGTCCGGGAGGAGCTCGGCGTCGGTCTGCGGACCGTTGCGGGGCCGGCTGTCGAGCGCAAGGGCGACCTGGCGGCGATCCTGACCTCGCTCGAGGTGCACGACGTGCTGTTCATCGACGAGATCCACCGGCTCAATCCAGCGGTCGAGGAGATCCTCTACCCGGCCCTCGAGGACTTCCGGCTGGACATCGTCGTCGGCCAGGGCCCGGCGGCCCGGACGCTCACGCTCGACCTGCCGCCCTTCACTCTTGTCGGCGCGACCACGCGTACAGGCCTGCTGACGACGCCGCTCCGCGACCGCTTCGGGATGACGTTTCGGCTTTCCTACTACGAGCCGGCCGAGCTGGCGACCATCGTGCGGCGGTCGGCCGGAATCCTCGGCGTCGCGATCTCGGACGACGCCGCCGAGGAGATCGCGCGCCGCTCGCGCGGAACACCTCGCGTGGCCAACCGCATCCTTCGTCGTGTCCGCGACGTCGCCGAGGTGCGCCACGCCGGCGAGGTCACCGTCGAGATCGCCTTCGAGGCGCTGGCGCTCCTGGAGGTCGACCAGGAGGGCCTGGAGCGCACCGATCGCGAGCTGCTCGAGGCGATCGTGCACAAGTTCGCCGGCGGCCCGGTCGGCCTCTCCACGCTCGCCGTCTCGCTCGGCGAGGAGTCCGACACGATCGAGGACGTCTACGAGCCCTACCTGCTGCAGCTGGGCTTCATCCAGCGCACGCCCCGCGGCCGGATCGTCACCGACCTCGGGCTCGCCCATGTGGCCGCCGACCAGGCGGCACGCGCCGACAGCCTCTTCTGACACTCGCCGCGCTTTCGCGCGCACTCGCTTCACGGGGGAAACGGCCGGTTTCCCCCGTGAGCCCCCTTCCCCAAAGACTGGGCGCTCGCGGCAAGCGGTTCTATGCCGCGCCCGCCATGTCGGTCGTGGCGGCGAAACGGACCGTTCTAGCCCGGTAGCCTTCGACGATGCCCGATCTCTGGGTTCCCGGGTTCGCAGGTCCGCTCGACGACCTGGTCGACCGCATTCACCGGCGGATCGAGCAATTCGCCGAGGAGGCGAAAGTGGAGCAGGCGTTCGTCGAGGTCGAGCTCGCGGACGGCGCCCGCTACACGGCCGAGTCGCTGGCGGCGGAACCGGGATACGGCTTCGTGACGATTCGTCCACATGCCGGCGACGACACGCCCGGCGAGGTGATCGTCCCGATCGGGTCGATCAAGCGGATCGAGCTGAGCAAGGCCGCAGACGAGCGGACACAGCTCGGCTTCTCGGTGCGGGCCCCGTAGCGGGCGTTCGCCGCCGCGACCGACCAGGCGGGCGGGCGCGGCTCACGGACGCTCCTGGTGGCGCTGGGTCTCCACCCTGAAAGTCGTCATGCCCGCGAAGCGGGCGGACTTTCAGGGTCTGTACTGGAGCTCGTGCCAGCTGGGCACCGGTGCGAGCTCGAGGAGCGCGCGCGAGCCGCGGGGGTCTCGGTAGGCGAACTCGGAGTTGTCGTCGTCCCAGACGACCTCGAGCAGGCCTTCCTTGACTCGATGGTCGAGCCACGCGCCGCGGAAGATCAGCTTGCGCAGCCAGTAGACGAGCGACTCGCCGCCGACCAGCGAGATGCGCTCCCAGTGGCGGACGAGGTAGCGGCCGAACTGGCTGCGGGGCTCCTCGATCCTGCCCTCGGCGGCGAGCTCGACGAGATCGGCGGTCTCGTCCTCGTCGAGCTCGTTCGCCTCGACGAGGCCGAGCTTGACCGCGGCGCCGGTCACGCGCTGCTCGAAGTCGGCGCCGTTGAAGCTGAAGCGGTATCCGAGGAATTCGACGACGTAGTCGTCGCCGGAGCTGTAGTTGGCGTCGCCGACTGGCCGCGGGGCGCTCTCCACCGAGCCAGGATACCAACCACCTTCCGCGGCCTAGACTGGCTTCAGGATGCGTGCGCGCGTCGTCCTCATCGCCTTCGCCGCCTGCGTCGCACTGGCGGCTATCACCGCGCTCCTGCTCGACTGGTCGTTCGGGAAGGCAGTGATCCTGTCCCCGGTGATCGTCATGGTCGCCGGTGCCGCAGCCTTCCTGGTCGTGCTCTGGACACGGATCCTCTGGGAGTCGATCCGCGACCACCGGCGCGGTTAGGAGTCCGCCGCCGCGACCGACATGGCGCTCGCGGCCGGGAGCAATCCTGAGGTGCGAGCTCGGTTAGGGAGGGCCCCACGGGGGGGACCGGTCGTTCCCGCCGTGCGAGCGAGCTCGCGGCCGCAGACCGCAGTGAGCGTCTGTCCGATCGTGTGCGTACCTTCGACTGTCCATGGTCGAGGGGACGTGGACGATCAAGCATTGCGATCCGCAGCAAGCGTCGTCCCTCGCGGCCGCCCTCGACCTGAGCGACACGACTGCGAGCGTGCTCGTTCGCCGCGGGTACGCCGAGCCCGAGCAGGCGGCGTCGTTCCTGGGCGGAGAGCTGCCGGGACACGACCCGTTCGCGCTGGGCGACATGCAGGACGCCTGCGACCGGATCCGCGCCGCGGTCACAGGCGGCACGAAGATCTGCGTCCACGGCGACTACGACGTCGACGGCATCTGCGCGACCGCGCTCGCGGTGCTCGTGCTCCGTGAACTGGGCGCCGACGTCGAATGGCATCTGCCCAGCCGCTTCGAAGAAGGATACGGGCTGGCCGGCGAGACGCTCACGCGTCTGTCCGGGGAAGGGTGTGGGCTCGTCCTGACCGTCGACTGCGGAATCACCGCCGTCGACGAGATCGCCGCCGCGCGGGAGGCAGGGCTCGACGTGATCGTCACCGACCATCATCGCCCGGGCGACACGCTCCCCGACTGTCCAGTCGTCGCGACCAAGCCCTCGGGTTATCCGTTCCCCGAGCTCTGCGGCGCGGGAGTCGTCTACAAGCTCGCCGAGGCGCTGCTGGGGCCGGGTGACGAGCGGCTGGCCTGCCACCTCGACCTCGTCGCCCTGGCGACGATCGCCGACGTCGTCCCGCTCGTCGACGAGAACCGCGCGCTGGCGATCGCCGGCCTGCGCCGGCTCGCGACGACGACCAGGCCGGGTTTGAAGGCGCTGATGCGGGCAGCCCGCGTCGACCCGGCCGTCCTCGACGAGGGCGCCGTCGGCTTCCGGCTCGCACCGCGGATCAACGCCGCGGGCCGCCTCGGCAGGCCGACCGCAGCGCTCGAGCTGCTGCTGACCGACGACGAGGAGACCGCAAACAGGATCGCGACGGAGCTGGAGGAGCTGAACCGCGAGCGCCAGGCGGTCGAGGAACGGATCCTGCGCGAGGCCTCCGCCGTCATCGATGCGTGGCCCGAGGCTCGCCGCCGCCGCCGCGGCTACGTCGTCGCCGACGAGAGCTGGCACGAAGGCGTGATCGGGATCGTCGCCTCCCGGCTGGCCGAGCGCTACCACCGGCCCGTCGTCCTGATCGCGGGGAGCTCCGTCGGCAGAGAGGGAGGCGACTTCTGGAAGGGCAGCGGCCGCTCGATTCCGGCCTTCGACCTCCATGCCGGCCTCGCCGCCTGCGCCCAGCACCTCGAGCGCTTCGGAGGCCACCGTGCCGCCGCGGGCCTCTCGATCCGGCCCGAGTCGGTCGACGAGCTCGCGGATGCCTTCGCCGTCTACGCGGACGCGCACCTCGACGACGACGAGCTGCGCCCGGTCACGCCCGTCGATGCCGTCGTGCCGGGATCGGCCCTGACTCTCGGCCTGTGCGCGGAGCTCGGCAGGCTCGCCCCCTTCGGTCTCGGCAATCCCGGCGTCAACCTGCTGGTCGCCGGGTGCGAGCTCACCGACCTCGCGACCGTGGGGGAGGGCAAGCACCTCCGTTTCCGCGTGCGCGACCGCGGCCGCCCGGCGGGCAGCGCGATCGCCTTCGGCCTGGGGCCGCAGCTCGACCGTTTCCGCCGTGTCGGCGCCTTCGACGTGGCGTTCCGGCTCCAGGAGAACACCTGGAATGGGACGACCTCGCCGCAGCTGGTCGTCCGCCGCATCTTCGAGACGCCCGACCGGTACTTCGAGCTGCGCGACCGGTTCGCCGCCGAATGGCGCTCGGGCCGGCTGAGCCCGGAGGCCGAGGAGGTGTTCGACGAGCTCGGCCTCGTGATCGGCGGCTCGGCAGCC
Source organism: uncultured Actinomycetes bacterium (assembly GCA_963775695.1). Taxonomy (GTDB): domain Bacteria; phylum Actinomycetota; class Thermoleophilia; order Gaiellales; family Gaiellaceae; genus DATBLE01. The sequence goes on from CAVZJU010000002.1 coordinate 420,243, forward strand.
TGGCGGAGCCTGCTCGAATCGCGGGCCTTTCGCGTGCTGCTCGAAGCGCCGCCGGAGCTCGCCCGGGCGGCGTAGGGCTACGGGCGGACGAGCAGCAGCTCGAAGATGCGGACGAGCAGTTCTGCCCGTTTCCGCTCGATGAGGTGGCGTCTGCGCACGCTCTGCATCCTTCGGCATGCATACCGTGCTTCCTTCGGAACGACACCCGAAAGCGTGAGGTCGTGAGCGCGAAGGCCCGAAGTACAATGTGAGCATGGCCGTGCTCGAGGTCTCCGATCGACATCAGGAGCTCGTCGATGAGCTGATCGAGGCGGTCGAGCAGTACAGGCCCGAGCTCGACCGCGACCTCCTGACCCGCGCGTTCTCGTTCGCGGCGAGCGCGCACGCGGGGCAGCAGCGCCGCTCCGGTGAGGAGTTCATCAACCACCCGTTCGGGGTCGCGAAGATCCTCGCCGAGCTCCAGCTCGATGAGCAGACCATCGCCGCGGCCCTCCTCCACGACGTCGTCGAGGACACGGATCAGGATCTGAAGGCGGTCAAGGACGAGTTCGGCGACGAGATCTCCGAGCTGGTCGACGGCGTCACCAAGCTGACCCGGATCCAGTTCCAGAGCCGCGAGCACGCCGAGGCGGAGAACTATCGCAAGCTGATCGTGGCGATGGCGAAGGACGTGCGCGTGATCCTGATCAAGCTCGCCGACCGCCTCCACAACCTGCGCACGATCGAGTACCTGGGCAAGCAGAAGCAGGTGCAGAAGGCGCGCGAGGCACTCGAGATCTACGCGCCGCTCGCGCACCGGCTCGGTATCCACGCCCTCAAGTGGGAGCTCGAGGATCTTTCCTTCGAGACGCTCCATCCGCGCAAGTACACCGAGATCAAGACGATGGTCGCCGAGCGGCGCGCCGACCGCGAGGAGCACGTCCGCGAGGCGAGCATGATCCTCCAGCGCGAGCTCGACAAGGCCGGAATCCCGGCGCAGATCTCCGGCCGGGCGAAGCACTTCTACTCCATCTACGACAAGATGGTGAAGAAGGGCCGCGAGTTCAACGAGATCTACGACCTGACCGCGATGCGAGTGCTCGTCGAGCGGCACGGGGAGGAGGGGACCCGCGACTGCTACGGCGCGCTCGGGCTGATCCACTCGCTCTGGAAGCCGATGCCGGGCCGGTTCAAGGACTACGTCGCCATGCCGAAGCTCAACCGCTACCGGGCGCTGCACACGACCGTGATCGGGCCCCAGGGCCGTCCGCTCGAGATCCAGGTTCGGACGCTCGACATGCACGAGACCGCGGAGCTCGGGATCGCGGCCCACTGGGCGTACAAGCGCGGGGGCAAGGGACGCAAGGGCGACGACGACTGGACGGCATGGATGAAGCAGGTGATGGACTGGCAGCAGGACGAGACCGACCCACGCGAGTTCATCAAGACCCTGCGCACCGACCTGTTCGACGACGAGGTGTACGTCTTCACGCCGAAGGGCGAGGTGAAGACCCTCCCCGCGGGGTCGACGCCGATCGACTTCGCGTACTCGGTGCACACGGACGTTGGGCACCGCACCGTCGGGGCGAAGGCGAACGGCCGGATCGTGCCGCTCCACTACCGCCTGAAGAGCGGCGACATCGTGGAGATCATGACCTCGAAGTCGGGCCGCGGCCCGTCGCGCGACTGGATGTCGGTCGCGGCGTCCTCGCGCGCCCGCAACAAGATCCGGCAGTGGTTCTCGCGCGAGACGCGCGCAGACGCCGAGGCCAAGGGCCGCGAGACGCTCGAGCACGCGCTGAAACAGCAGAACCTCCCGTACAAGAAGATCGCCGGCACCGCCGTGCTCGCACAGGTGATCCGCGAGACCGGCTTCAAGAAGGCCGAGGACTTCTACGTCGCGCTCGGCTCGGGGAAGCTCCAGGCGAGCCTGATCGTGAACAAGGTGATCCAGCGCCTGAAGACCGAACAGGTCGTCGAGGAAGAGGCGGTCATGCTGAAACCGCCCAAGGCGAAGGACACCGCCGCCAGCCAGACCTACGGCATCAACGTCTCCGGCGTCGAGGACGTCCTCGTCCGGCTGGCGAAGTGCTGTACGCCGGTCCCGGGCGACCCGATCGTCGGCTACATCTCGCTCGGCAAGGGGATCACGATCCACCGCGAGGACTGCCCGAACGTCCGGGCGCTCAGGAAGAACGCCGAGCGTTTCACGCCCGTGGACTGGGACGGCGGCTCGTCACAGAGCTTCCGCGTCCAGATCGCCGTCGACGCCTGGGACCGCGCCCGACTCCTCGAGGACGTCGCCCGCACGTTCTCCGAGCACGGCGCGAACATCGTCGCCTACGGCGGCGGCGTCCAGGATCAGCTCGCGAAGAACTGGTACACCGCCGAGATCGGCGACGTCGCCTCCCTGCGGGCGCTCCTGACCGCTCTCCGGAACGTCGAGGGCGTGTTCGACGCCTACCGCGTCACGCCCAACTAGAGCCTCACTCGTTCGGGGGATGCCGCACGACCGCCGGCTGGCCTAGAACGGAGGTAGGGGGTTGTTCCGGCAACAGGGAGAGCCGGCGGCGCTCATCCGGACGGCGGTACGGACGAGCGCCCGGCCTCCTCCTCCAGGTCGTCGCCCTCGAACGCACGGATGCGCTCGCGCCACCAGTCGGGAATCGGCGACGGCTTCCGGTCGGACCCCTCGACCAGGACGGCCGCCTGCGACGCGGTCACTGCCAACGTCTCGCCCTCGAGGTAGGCGGCGAACTCGTAGGTGACGCTGGTCGTCCCGATCCGGCTGATCCGGACGTCGACCTCGATCCGGTCGTCGAAGCGGGCGGGCCGGTGGTACTCGACGTGCATCGCCCGCATCACGAACTCGCGCTTCTGCGTGTCCGCCCGCAGCATGTCGAGGCTGCGGTGGTACTCGACCCGCGCCAGGTCGAAGTAGGGCATGTAGCGGCCGTAGTAGACGACGCCCTGCGCGTCGGTGTCGGAGAAGCCCACCCGTGTGGTCGCGCTGAACTTGAACGGCTGCCTAGGCACGAATCGCCGCGAGCACCTCGTCCCGCCTGCGCTCCATCAGCTCCTGCGAGCGTGCCTCGAGGTTCAGGCGGAGGAGCGGCTCCGTGTTCGAGGGGCGCACGTTGAAGTGCCAGTCGGCCGCCTCGACCGAGAGCCCGTCCAGATGCGACACCGCGCCGTCCGGTCCGAAGCGCTGCTCGAGCTCCGCGAGCTTGGCCGGCACGTCGGCGACGGGCGTGTTCAACTCGCCGGTGATGAAGTAGCGCGCCCGGAACGGGCGGAGAAGGTCGGACAGCTTCGTCCCGCCCTTCGAGATGCGCTCCAGCATGATCAGGAACGGGACGACGCCGGTGTCGGCCTGCGAGAACTCACGGAAGTAGTAGTGCCCCGAGACCTCGCCCGCGAACGCGGCGCCGACCTCGCGCATCCTCTCCTTGATGAATGCATGGCCTACGCGGTTGACGATCGCCGTGCCGCCGGCACGCTCGATCGTCTCGGGCACCGCCCAGCTCGCCCGCACGTCGTAGATCACCGTGGCACCGGGCTCCTTCTCCAGGACTCCCTGCGCGAACAGCGCAGTGGCGAAGTCGCCGGGGACGAACTCGCCGGCGTCGTCGACGAAGAAGCAGCGGTCGGCGTCTCCGTCGAAGGCAACGCCGAGGTCGGCGCCCTCCTCGAGCGTCTTGCGCACGATGAACTCGCGGTTCTCGGGCAGCAGCGGGTTCGGCTCGTGGTTGGGAAAGCTCCCGTCGGGCTCGAAGTAGCACGGCACCGGCTCGATCGGCAGGTGCTCGAGCACCGGGGGGAGCATCGCGCCCGCCATGCCGTTCGCGGCGTCGATCACGACCTTGAGCGGGCGGAGCGCGTCCTGGTCGATGAACGACAGGACGCGCTCGACGAACGCCGGCCAGACGTCGAAGGTCCGGATCGATGCTGATCGCATCGATCCGGAGGGAGCCGCCAGAGCACGGTCTCGTACGTCGAGCAAGCCGGAGTCTCCACCGACAGGAAGGGCGCCGGCACGGACGATCTTCATTCCGGTGTAGTCCTTCGGGTTGTGCGAGGCGGTGACCATCACGCCGCCGTCGAGGCCGAGCTCGCCGACCGCGAAATACACCATCTCGGTGCCGACCAGGCCGATGTCCAGCACCTCCGCGCCCGCTGCCGCGGCGCCCTCGATCAGCGCGGCCGCCATCGTGGGCGAGGACAGGCGCATATCCCGGCCGACGGCGATCCGCCGCGGCGAGAACTGTTCCACGTATGCGCGGCCGATCGCCCGCGCCCCCTCCTCGTCGAGCTCCGAGGGATAGATCCCGCGCACGTCGTAGGCCTTGAAGACCTTGGGGTCGAGCACGGTCGGGATGGTATCCGGGGGTACGTTCGTTCTTACAATTCAGGTATGGAGCGAAAGCTCGCAACCGTGCTGTTCGTGGACCTGGTCGGCTCGACCGAGCTGATCAGCGCCGCCGATCCCGAGGTCGTCCGCCGCCGCGTGACGCGGTTCTTCGACGACGTCACGCACTGCGTGACCACCCACGGTGGCATCGTGGAGAAGTTCGCAGGCGACGCCGTCCTCGCGGCATTCGGCGTGGCCCAGGCCCACGAGGACGACGCCGAGCGCGCGATTCGCGCCGGGCTGGGCATTCTCCAGGCGGTCGGCGAGCTCGAGCTGCAGGCCCGCGTCGGCATCGAGGCCGGCGAGGTCGTCGTCGACACGACGGAGTCGACGTTCGCGACCGGCGAGGCCGTCAACCTGGCCGCCCGCCTCCAGCAGGCTGCCGGCCCGGGCGAGATCCTCATCGGCCCCGGCGCGCGCAGCCTCGCCTCCGGCCCGATCGAGACCGAGCACGTGGGGCAGATCGAGGTCAGGGGCCGCGCCGAGCCGATCGACGCCTGGCGCGTCGTCTGCGCCTCTGACCGCGCGCAGCCGCTGCTCTCGGCGATGGTCGCGCCGCTGATCGGCCGCTCGGCCGAGCTCGAGCTGCTCGCGAACACCTTCGACCGGGCCGTCCGCGACCACCGCGCCCACCTCGTCACCATCTTCGGCGAGCCGGGGGTCGGGAAGAGCCGCCTGGCCCGCGAGTTCGTCGGCTCGCTCGAGGGCGCGACCGTCCTCGGAGGGCGCTGCCTGCCGTACGGCGAGGGGATCACGTACTGGCCGCTGGCCGAGATGGTCAAGTCGGCGGCGGGGATCTCCGACGACGACCCGGTCAAGGAGGCAATGGAGAAGCTGCGCAAGTCCTGCGAGGACGAGGCGGTCGCCGACCTGCTCGGGCTCGCCGCCGGCGTGCTCGAGGCGGTCGAGAGCGAGCGCAGCGGTCAGGAGATCGCCTGGGCGTCTCGGGAGTGGGCAGACCAGCTGGCAGACGTCCAGCCTCTCGTCCTCGTCTTCGAGGACATCCACTGGGCGGAGGAGCCGCTTTTCGAGCTGATCGAGCACCTCGCGACCTGGGTGCGTGAGGCGCCGCTGCTGCTCATCTGCCTCGCCCGGCCCGAGCTGCTGGACGTCCGCCAGTCGTGGGGCGGAGGCCGCATGCGCGCGGCCGCGATCGAGCTCGAGCCGCTGCGAGAGGGTGAGGCTGAGGAGCTGATCGACCTGCTCTCCGCCGACACGAAGCTGACCGCCGAGGCGAGGCGCGAGCTCCGCGAGAAGACCGAGGGCAACCCGCTGTTCGTGGAGGAGACGATGCGGATGCTGGCGGAGCGCGGCGACGGGTACCTGCCGTCCCGGATCCCCGACACGCTCCAGGCGTTGATCGCCGCGCGCATCGACCAGCTTCCGACGGCCGAGAAGGCCCTGCTGCACCGTGCTTCCGTGATCGGCCGGATCTTCTGGCACGGGGCGATCGCCCACGTCGCACCCGACCTGGAGGTCGACGGGCTCCTGGACGACCTGCTCCTGCGGGACTTCGTCCTCGCGGAGTCCCGGTCGACGATCATCGGCGAGAAGGCTTTCCGCTTCAAGCACATGCTCATTCGCGAGGTGGCGTACGCCGGGCTGACCAAGGCCGAGCGCGCCGAGCTGCACCGCCGGTTCGCCGAGTGGCTCCGGGAGCGGGCGGGCGACGAGCTGCTCGAGATCCGCGCCTACCACCTCGACCACGCGACGCAGCTGCTCGCCGAGCTCGACGGCGCCGCGCCTGCCGAGCTCGCCACCGAGGCGGCGGCCGCGCTCGAAGAAGCGGGCCGGCGGGCGCTCGCCCGCGAGTCGAACCGCTCCGGCCGCAAGCTGCTCCTCCGATCGGTCGAGCTCGAGCCCACGCTCGAACGCCGCTACCACGCGGCGCGCGCGGCGTGGCGCCTGAGCGACCTGCCGGCGGTCTCGGTCGAGATGCGCCGCGTGCTCGACGAGGCGCGCTCGGCAGGTGACAGCTTGATCGAGGGGAAGTCGCTGACTGCGCTCGCCGAGGTCGCCCTGCTGCGCGAGGCGAACCTGCCGAAGGCGACGGAGCTGATCGATGCAGCGCTCGAGGCCTTGCCCACGGACGGGCGCTTCACGGCGCTCGAGGTGCGCGCGCGCATCGCCTGGTGGGTCGGCGACTTCGACACCCAGGAGCGCGTGGCCGAGGAGGCGCTGGAGATCGCGCACCGGCTCGAGCGCAAGGACCTCGAGGCCCACGCGCTCAACGACCTGGCCCAGGCCTACCGCCACCAGCAGCGCCTCGACGAGGCCGAGGAGCTGCTCGCCCGGGGGCTCATACTCGCGGGCGAGAGCGGCAGCATCGTCGCGCGCGCGGAGGCACTGCACTCGCTCGGTCTCGTCAAGCTCGACCGCAGCGAGGCGGTCGAGGGCGAACGGCTGCTCGAGGAGGCGAGAGCCCTGTTCTCCGAGGTCGGTGGCCACTGGATGCTCGGACGCACGCTGAACGAGCTGGCCCGAGCGGCCGAGCAGCAGGATGACTACGCGAAGGCCGAGCGGCTGCTGCGCGAGGCGATCCGCCTGCTGAAGCCGCTCGAGGACCGCGGCGCACTCTGCGAGAGCCAGCGCCAGCTCGCAGAGGTGCTGATCCGGCGGAACCACCTCGACGAGGCCGAGCGGGTCGCACTGGAGGCAGTGGGCACGGTCGGCGAGCACGACGTCAGCTCGCGGGCGACCACGACGATGACGCTCGGGCTCGTGCGCGCCGCTCAGGGCCGTGACGCCGATGCGGAGGCGCTGCTCCGCGAGGCGCTGGCGATGGTCGAGGAGACCGGCTTTTCCGGGATCGAGACCTGGGTGATCTCGCGGCTGGAGGAGTTCCTGCGGGAGCGCGGCCGGGACGATGAGGCCGCCGCCTACCGCGCGCGCCTGGCCGAGTTCTCACCGACGACTGCCGTATCCGCCGCGTTCGCTTCCAGGATCGAACGAATCGCCTAGTAGCACGGGGGAACCCCTGGTTCCCACGTGAGCCCCCTCCTTGCGCGCGTCACAACGGTTCCCGCGTGAGCGAAGCCGGCCGGGCGCGTTGTGCGGCCGCTGTTGCCGCTCCGTTCCGTGCCTCCCGCCGGGCAAAGCCCGGCTCCGGCGGCCATTGGTTCGATCTACCGAGCTGTCTGTCCCGGTGTCGCTTCCAGGATCCTGCGGATCGCCTGAGACGAGGCCTCGTCCGGCGACTCCGAGATGACCGTTGTCGGATGTTCGAACCGACTCAGCGCCTCCGCCAGCGGTCCGGCGCGGCTCACCGCCGCTTGATCAGGACCCTGACTGTTCTGCTCCCATGGCCGTCCCTCGTGTTCGCGCTCGCCAAGGCCACCTGGGGAGGCGCGAGGAAGGTCGGATAGGTGAGCACGGCGGTGCCTCTCTACACCCCCTTCAACAAGACGGTCTTTATCACCGGCGTCGAGGCATCCGGTGTCGGTTTCGCGACCTCCGAAGCGGAGAACGCTCGCGGCCCCAGCAAGGAACACGAGGCCCGCGACTGCTGAGCAGATCGACCACTTCGTCTGCCGATTGCTTCGACCCATCTCCAGCCGGGATTCGGCAACTTCAAGCCATCAACTGAGCGGGAGATTCGCGGAGAGAGCGGCGCCTCAGGGGTTCGTGATCGCGTCGATCTCGGCCAGCGCGTCGGCCTCGAAGTTCGCCCGCTTCCGCCGCCAGATCTTCCAGTACGCGCGGGAGCAGCGTCCTCGCTGCTCCACGTCACGCGCCGACCCGAGCTTTCCCGCGCCGCGCATCTCGGTGTGGGAGGAACGCATGCACCCGTGGGTCGGCCTGCCCGACGAGATCGAGCACATCGACTGAGCTCCTCTGGGTACTCACGTCGGCACGGGAGCCCGTGCAACCGCAGGCGGATCGTCGGATCCCACCTCTGGGTAAGGAGGCGGCCGAGTGAGGACCCGCGAGCGTTCCCGTCTAGTACGGCTGCGCGGTCTCGAGCAGGATGGCGCGGATCGCCTGGCTGCTCGCCTCGTCCGGCGATTCGCTGATGACCGTCGCGGGCCGATCGAACCGCGCGAGCGCGTCGCGGAGCGGCTCGGCGCGCAGGGTGCCCTCGCCGTAGGGGAGGTGCTTGGTCTCGTTCCGGTTCGCGTACTGGATGTCGCTGAAGTGGATGTGGAACGGGGCGCGGGGCTCGAGGATGGTGTTTGCGGCCTCGAGCACTCCGGCGAACGTCTCCGTGTCGGTGAACGCGCCGTCCGTGACCGCGTGCAGGTGGGCGAAGTCGATCACCGGACGCACCCAGTCGAGCTGGGCAGCGACGGCGAAGACGTCCTCCGCGGTCCCGAGCTCGTTCACCCGGCCCATCACCTCGACCCCGAACGGCACGTCGCGGCCCTTGCCGACGAGCCGCTCCCGCAGCTCGCCGAGCTGCTCGACCACGGCGGCAAGGGCGTCTTCGCGCGTCCGCCCGAGCAGGAAGCCGGGGTGGAGGACGACCAGCTCGGCGCCGCAGGCGAGTGCGACGCCGGCCGAGTGGTCGAGCATGCCGATCGCCATCCGGTGCTTCTTGTCGTGCTCGACCTGGCCGAGGAAGCCGGCGAGGGGCGCGTGGACGGAGAGGACGATGCCCGCCTCGCGGGCGAGCTCGCCGAACCGCTCGGCCCACGGGTACTCCATCCAGAACCCGCCCTCGAAGTCGATCTCGCAGGCGCGGTAGCCCCGCTCCTGCAGGAGGCCCATCGCCGCTTCTGGGCTCTCCCTGGAGGGAACACGCGCCGGACCAACCCGAACCGCCCCCATTCCGGCGACGATAGCCGATGGTCGTCCGGGTGATTCGCACGATCCCCAAAGCGCCGATCGCACGGCTGATCGGTAGATCGAAATCAATCGCAGCCAGAGCCGGGCTTCGCCCGGCGGGAGACACCCAACGGAGAGGCGACACTGGCCGCGCCACCCCTCCCACCGGCTCCGCCGCGCCGGGAAGAGCGCTGACGCCTGCAAGGAGGGGTCGACGGTTCGAGTCCGTCAGGAGCCGGGACGTCGAAGCCGTTGATGATGGCGCAGGTCATGAAGTACAGGCCAACGAGCAGGACGATGTGACCCGGGGCGGCGCTGTCGGCCTGGTGCTCGGCGTCTGGCTCCTGGGACTCGGCGCGAACTACCTGCCGCTCACCGGAACGTCGTTGCGCTGTGGCGCCCGGGGCGGCTAGAGGCAGAGCTTGCCGGGATCGATCTGCACGTCTGGGAGGCGGTGAGTATGGCCTGCTCGGAGCAACTGTGCTCCTGCTCCGCGACGCCCGCCTCGCGCTCAGCGCCGGGAGCCCTGGGGCGGTTGGTCGAGGGGTGGTTTGCGAGCGTCAATCCGGGTAAGCCCACCTTGAGGGCCAGGCTTCCGCACGGCCCTGGACGCTGGATGGTGTTAGCTTCGAAGCCACCACTCGGTGCCTAGAAGGAGGGCGACGGCCGGACGGAGGTTCGCTCTCATCGCAGGCCGTAAGGGGCCGTGCCGGAGAGGCGAGTCGAGCGAAGCAGGAGGGGGGTCGAATGCCGATCGGATACCTGATCACCATGGGGTGGGTGGCAGCGGTCGCCTTCGCCGCTGTCTCGGGACACCGCCCGCGCCGGTCGAGCCCCTTCCGCCTGAGCTACTCGATTGGCTTCCTGCTCAACTGGCCGCTCGTCGTCTTCTTCGTGCTCGCCGCCTCGACGGCGCTGGCGATCGACCAGAGCGGCGGCGGTTCGCCCCTCTTCTGGATCGGGCTCGGCTTCGCCGTTCTCGCGTCGGCCGAGCTCGCCGTGCTCCGCCGGCGGGCGCGTGAGACCGGCCCGGTGCTCGAGCGAGCCCTGGACGAGGGCCTCGGAGCCGAATGGCGCGACCACGTCGACGCTGAAGTCTCCGCTCGGCTCCGACGTCGGCCTTCCCTCGCCCATGTCCTTGCGGCGCCGATCTCCGTCCGTCGCCGTGGTGTCGAGCGGATCCCGAACGTGCGGTACGGCCCGGCGCGGAGAGCGAACCTGCTCGACGTCTATCGCGACCGCTCGGGTCGCTCGGGCCGTCCGACCCTCGTCCACCTCCACCCGCTCTTCGGCAGCAAGCGTCTCGGGACGCGCCACCTGTTCCATCGGCTCGCCAGCCGGGGCTGGGTGTGCGTCAGCGCCAACTACCGTCGTGCCTCCGGCGACGCGTTCTCCGATCCGCTGATCGACGTGAAGAAGGTCATCGCCTGGGTGCGCGAGCACGGCGGCGAGTACGGCGCCGACTCGAACACCGTGTTCCTCGCGGGAAGCTCCCTGGGCGGGCATCTCGCGTCGCTAGCGGCTCTCACGCGCGATGGCGCGGACACGCCGGTCGCCGGCGTCATCTCCCTGTACGGCTACTACGGACGGGTCGCCAGGGGCGGCACACCATCCTCACGACTCCCCTACGCGACGACCAACGCGCCACCGTACTTCGTCGCGCACGGTGACCAGGACACCTTCGTCGTCGTCGAAGACGCACGCGGTTTCGTCGAGCAACTGCGCGCCACCTCGTCGAAACCGGTCGTCTACGCAGAGCTGCCCGGCGCGCAACACGGGTTCGACCTGTTCCGCTCCCGGCGCTTCGACACGGTCGTCGATGCGATCGAGGCATTCACCGGCCACATCCGATCACGACGTCGCGCCGCCGACCCAGCACCCGGCGCATGCGCCCGCTTGCAGCCGGGCGCGCACGCCTAACGATCTCGCTGAGGTACCCAGGTCAGGGGCAGCACTGTCGGACTGGCCGTGATGTCTGCGCACACGGCCGTTCAAGACATTTCCCGCGCGGTCCTGTCGATCTCGAGGGAACACTGAGGGAACGCCCGCGCGGGCACCGTCGTCCACGCGCGGTCACTCGTCCTCGGACGATTCCTTCTCCTTGCGCGGCTTTTGTGCCCGCGGCTTCCCGGCTGTGCCCGCGGTTCCCGCCCCGTCGCTCGATGGTAAGGAAGGGTCCATGGGGGAACCAGGGGTTCCCCCATGCTTTGCTGTCCGGACGCCTCCGTATGGTGATCTGCATGCCACGCAGACCTTCACGGATCGACCTGCTCGAGCTCGACATCGACGTCCGCCTCGCCGATCTCTGGCGCGAGGCGAACGACATCTCCGAATGGAGCCTCGAAGTCGTCGGCGCCTTCATGAGGGCCGCGTACGGCAAGGGTTACTGCGACGCGCTCACCGAGGACGCGCACGGCCAGCTCTGCGTCGAGCATGGCTACCGCGTGCCCGAACGGCGGTCGCAGCAGGCCCTGCCTGCAGCTCACCCGCAGAACCAGCCCGTCGAGCCTTAAGAGCACCAGGCGCTCTCAAACCCCCCGGAACGGGGATCGATCTCTGCGTCCTTCTCACGCATGATTCGTGGTCGATCCATCGAACGGAGGACTGACGTGAACGTACGGCTACGCCTACACCGACCGTCTCCGGCGCTCGTGATCAGCGCCGTCGCGCTGTTCTTCGCCGTCGGCGGCTCTGCCTTCGCCGTCGGGGAGCGCCTGGGCGTCGCCCAGCAGCGGTGCGCGAACGGGGCGGTCAAGGGTTTCGCCTACGTGACCGGCGACCCGGCGGTCGGGATCCAGAACATGTCCGAGACCTACTCGAGCAGCCCGAAGCTCTTCAGCGCCCGCTTCGACTGCGCCGGCGCCGCAGTCCAGGTGCGGCGGGTGCAGGAAGCGTTCCAGATCAAGTTCAACGGCATCGCCGGCCGCAGTGCCCTCGTCTCGGGCGTCGGCGCGAATCCGCAGACGATGACCGTGACCGCGCTCCCGGACGGCTCGTATCGGATCACGCCGATCCCTACGGACAACCCGCCGTTCCAGCTCGGCCCCCAGCACCAGTTCGTCGTCGTCGTCTTCTAGCGGGGTTCCGCCTCTCGTGCGGGGGTAGAATCCGGCCGTGGCTCGCAGACGCAGCCCGGCGCGCCTCGTGATCGCGCTCTCCGTCGCCGCCGTGCTCGCGGTCTTCCTGCTCTACTCGTCGATCGCGGGCGGCGGCACTCCCTCGCTGCGGCCGAGCTCGCTCTCGGGCCATTCGGGCAAGGTGTCGGTCACCGGCGTGGTGCTCAGGCCGGTCACAGGCGACGCGCACGGCGCCGGGCTCCACTTCCGGCTGCGCGACAAGAACGGCACGGCCACCGTGCCCGTCGTCTACAAGGGCACGGTCCCGGACGCTTTCAAGACAGGCGGTGACATCGTCGTCGACGGCCGGTATGCGAACGGGGTCTTCACCGCGATTCCGGGCACGCTGATCACGAAGTGCCCCTCGAAGTACACCCCCAAGCAGACCACCTAGTCCATGCCTGAGCTCGGAAGGGCAGCGCTCGTCGTCTGCTTCGGGCTCGCCCTCTACGCGGTCGTGGTCGGCTTCTGGGGAGCACACACGCGGCGGCGCCGTCTGTCGCGCTCCGCACAGAACGCGCTCGTCGCCGCCTTCGCCTGCACGCTCGTCGCCTCGGCCGTCCTGCTGGTGGCGCTGGCCCGCAGCGACTTTACGTTCACGTACGTCGCACAGCACACCAGCCGCGAGCTGCCGACGCCGTACAAGCTGGCCTCCTTCTACGGCGGGCAGGAGGGCTCGCTGCTGCTCTGGCTGCTCGTCCTGACCGGATACAGCACGGCCGCCGTCCTGCTCGACCGAAAGGCAGGGCGCGAGCTGGTCGTCTGGGTCGTTCCCGTGCTGGGCGTCGTCGCGGCGTTCTTCTCGATGCTGGTCGTCTTCGTCGCGAGCCCCTTCCACACCCAGCTCGCGAACGTGGACGGCGCGGGCCTGAACTCGAGCCTCCAGAGCCCCTACTTCCAGATCCACCCGCCGATGCTGTACCTCGGCTACGTCGGGCTGACCGTCCCGTTCGCCTTCGCGATGGGCGCGCTGCTCTCCGGGCGTACCGACGAGCGCTGGATCGTCGCCACCCGCCGCTGGACGCTCGCGGCGTGGATGTTCCTGGGCGTGGGCCAGTTGCTCGGCGCCAAGTGGGCGTACGAGGAGGTGGGATGGGGCGGCTACTACGCGTGGGACCCGGTCGAGAACGCGGCGCTGATGCCGTGGCTGGCCGCCACCGCCTTCCTCCACTCGGTGATGGTGCAGGAGAAGAAAGGGATGCTGAAGGTCTGGAACGTGCTGCTCGTCATGCTCGCGTTCTCGCTGTCCCTCTTCGGGACGTTCCTGACGCGGTCGGGCGTACTGAACTCGATCCACTCGTTCACGGAGGGCTCGATCGGCCCGTGGTTCCTCGGCTTCATCTGCTTCGTCGTCGCCTCTTCGCTTGCGCTGCTGTTCTACCGCCTGCCGCTGCTGCGCTCTAACACCCGGCTCGAGTCGCTGGTCTCCCGCGAGGCGACGTTCCTCTACAACAACCTGCTGCTGGTCGCCCTGTGCCTGACGATCCTCTGGGGGGTGACCTTCCCGATCCTGTCCGAGGCGGTGCGCGGCGAGGCGGTGACGGTCGGGCGTCCCTACTACAACTTCTTCTTCCGGAGCTTCGGGCTGCCGCTGCTGCTGCTGATGGGGATCGGGCCGCTGATCGCCTGGCGGCGCGCGTCGCTCTCCTCGCTGAAGCGCGTGTTCTTCTGGCCCACCGCCTTCGCCCTCGCGGTGGGCATCGTCCTGATCGCGGTCGGGGCAGGCTCGTCGCTGCCGGGGCTGGTCGCCTACACCTTCTCCGCTTTCGTCGCGGCGACGATCGTGCTCGAGTTCGCGCGCGGAACTGCGGCTCGGCGCGCCCTGTCGGGTGACCCGGTACCCCGTGCGTTCACGTCGTTGATCGCGCGCAACCGGCGCCGCTACGGCGGCTACGTCGTGCACGCCGCGATCGTGCTGCTAGCGATCGGGATCGCCGGCTCGAGCGCCTACGACACCTCGCGCAGCGCCCGCCTGAGCCCCGGACAGTCGCTCAAGGTGCGTGACTACACGCTCGTCTACCGCGGCGTGACGAGCGCGCGCTCGGCCAATGCGATCGAGGAGCGGGCGACGATCGACGTCTACCGCGGCGGCAGCCGGATCGCGGTGATGCGCCCCGGCAAGAACGACTACCCCGTCGAGCAGCAGGTCTCGAACGAGGTGGCGATCCGCTCCGACTGGCTGACCGGCGAGGATCTCTTCCTGATCACCGAGCAGGTCAACGGCAACGGGACGATCGACTTCAAGGCGATCATCAATCCACTCGTGAACATGATCTGGCTCGCGGGGCTCGTGTTCGTGCTCGGGTCGGTGATCACCCTCTGGCCGGACGCGCGCGAGGAGCGGCGGCTCGCGATCCGTTACGGGCGCCTGGCGCCCGAACCGCAAGCCTGAGTGCTGACGGCCGCGCTCGTGATCGGCGCCGTGTTGGCCGTCGCCGCCGTCTGGTTCGTCGCGCGGCCCTTCCTGGGACGGGAGACGGACGCCTTGCCGGCCGAGCCGCCGCCCGAGCGCCTTGCCCTGGAGGAGGAGCGCGACCGCGCGCTGGCGGCGCTCAAGGAGCTCGAGTTCGACCACCGCACGGGAAAGATCTCCGACGACGACTATCGCAGCCTGGTCGGCGATCTGCGCCGGGACGCTGCGGAGGCTTTGAAAGCGCTCGACCGGGGAACACGGCGGGCTGATGCCAGCGTCCCCGACTGACGACCCGTCTGCAGGCGCGGCCGTCGTCCCGGAGCCGGTGCCCGAGCCGGCGCCCGTTCCGTCCGACCCGCCCGGCCCGGTGATCGTGCCTGAGCCAGAGCCCGTTCCGCACGAGCCGCCCGGGCCCGTGATCGTGCCCGAGCCGCACCCGTCCGAGACCGCCGTCTAGCCCTTCGGGCCAGGTCGTGACGGGCAGGGTCGCCCGCCTTGCCGCCGAACCCAGCAGGATGCGCCGTCTCGCCCTCGGCCTGGTCGCCCTGCTGGTCGTCGCAGCGCCCGCAGGCGCCGACATCATCGACCGCAAGCAGTCGGTGGACTCGAGGATCGGGGCGCTGCAGGCCCGGGTCGCCGCCGCGCAGGAGCAGGAAGCGGCGCTCCGGCAGGAGATCGACGACGTCTCCGGGCGGATCCGCGGGTTGGAGCAGCAGGTCGGCGACGTCTCCTCGCGCCTCGCACCGCTCGAGCACGAGCTCCAGCTGCGCGAGGTCAAGCTCAACCGGCTGAACGCGCTCTTCCAGGTGCAGAGCGACCGGCTGGCATACCTGCGGGCGGAGTACCGGATCGCGCTCGGCCGGCTCAACCACCGCCTGATCGCAGCGTACGAATCGGACCCGCCTGACGAGCTCTCCGTCCTGCTCTCGTCGAGCAGTTTCTCGGCCTTCCTCGACGGCGTCGACTACATCAAGCTGGTTGCCACGCGGGACCGGCAGATCGCAGACGCCGTGCGCTCGTCCAGGGACGAGGTGGCGGTCGCGCTGGCCCACACGAGCGCCGCGCGCCGGGACATGCTGCGCCAGGCGAAGATCTTCGCCGTTCGCGTCCACCAGGCGCGCGACCTGCGCGACCAGCTGCTGGCGAACCAGGGCGCGCTCCTCGACGCCCAGAGCAGGAAGAAGGCCGACCTCGCGTCGCTGAGCGCCGAGGAGCAGGCCGACGCCGGCGAGATCGACTCCCTGCAGCAGGTGAGCGCCGAGCTGGCGGCCAAGATCCAGGCAGCCCAGTCGCACTCGACCGTCCAGCCCACGGGCTCGGGCCAGCTGAGCTGGCCCGTCAGCGCGCCGATCACGAGCCCGTTCGGCTGGCGCTGGGGCCGGATGCACGAGGGAGTCGACCTCGGTGCCGCCTACGGGACTCCGATCGCGGCCGCTGCGGCCGGAGCTGTCATCTACGCCGGATGGCTCGGCGGGTACGGCAACCTGACCGTGATCGACCACGGCGGCGGTCTCGCGACGGCGTACGGCCACCAGTCGGGGATCGCCGTCTCGGTCGGCCAACAGGTCGCCCGCGGCGAGATCATCGGCTACGTCGGCTCCACCGGCCACTCGACCGGGCCGCACCTGCACTTCGAGGTGCGCGTCAACGGCCAGGCCGTCGACCCACTCGGTTACCTGTAACGGGGGAACCCATGGTTCCCCCGTTTGCCCCCTCCTGTGCTCGCTCGCTGCGCTCGCATCACGATCTCCACACAGATCCGGGAGCGTGCCGCGCCCGCCATGTCTGGCGCGGCGGCGAAATGACCTACGACTGACGGAAGACGTGCAGGTCTGGCAGGTTCCTGTACCGCTCGGCCGCGTCGAAGCCGTAGCCGACGAAGAACTCGTCGGGCACGGTGAAGCCGACGTACCTGACCGGGAGGTCCTCGACCAGGCGGCGGTACGGCCGGTCGAGGAATGTGACCGCTGCGAGCGAGCGCGGAGAGCGCAGCGTGAACGTGCGCACCAGGTAGTTGAGCGTCAGCCCCGTGTCGACGACGTCCTCGACGATCAGGACGTCTCGGCCTTCGAGGGGCGCATCGAGATCCTTGAGAAACCGGATCGCCGGCGTTCCGCCGGTCTCGTCGGACGTGTAACCGGCCAGCTCGACGAAATCGAGGTGATGGAGGATCGGGATCGCCCGCGTGAGGTCCGCGAGGAAGACGAAACTCGCCTTCAGCGACGCGACCAGAAGCGGCTCCCGGCGCTCGTAGTCGTCGGCGATCTCGGCGCCGAGCTCGGCAACACGCGCCGCGATCTCCTCGGCGGAGAGGTACACGTCGCCGATGTGCTCGTCGCGCGGGGAGGAGCCACCGACGGGCTCGGGGCCGGCGCGGACCACCGGCTCGAGGCCGGCATCGCTGCCGAGGTCCGTCAGGAGGCGAGCTTCAGACCGTATCGCTGACCCAGGCGCTCGATGTCGCGCTTGTAGAAGAGCTTGATGTTGATCTCGGGGTAGCGCTCCTTGAGCTTCCGGAGCTTGCGGTTCTTGCGCGTGACGAGCGACTGCTTCATCACCGTGATCTCGAGGTACAGGTCCTGCTCGGGCAGGTAGAAGTCGGGCGCGAACGCCTCGAGGACGCGGCCGTCCTCGTCGACTTCCAGCTCGAACGTCCGCGGCTCGTACAGCCAGGGGACCCGGTAGTAGTCGAGGATCTTGGCGCACTCGAGCTCCGCCTCGTTCTGGAAGAGGGGTGGCTCGGTGCCGCGATATGCCTGGAAAACAGGGGTCTCCGGCATCGACACGAGTCAGGATACCCGTCGGTCCGGACACCTAGACTAGACGCATGGCCGCGGCGGGGCAGTTCACGATCGCGCACATCTCCGACCTCCACTGCGGCGGGCCGTACTTCGTCCCCAATCTGATGGAGCGCGCGATCTCCGAGATCAACGACCTCGATCCGGATCTGGTCGTCTGCTCGGGCGACCTGACCACGTTCGGCTTCAAGCCCGAATACCTGCAGGCGAAGGAGTATCTGTCGCGCCTGCAGACCAAGTCCTTCGTCGTCATCCCCGGAAACCACGACGCACGCAACGTCGGCTACGTCCACTTCGAGGAGCTGTTCGGCCAGCGCAACTCGGTGCTGCGGATCGGGACGACGACGGTCGTCGCGGTCGACTCGACCGAGCCGGACCTCGACCACGGCCAGATCGGCCGCGGCCGCTATCCGTGGATCGAGGAGCAGTTCGCCGACGACTCCGAATTGCGCATCTTCGTCCTCCACCACCACCTGCTGCCGGTGCCGGGGACGGGCAGGGAGCGCAACGTCGTCTACGACGCCGGCGACGCCCTCGAATGCCTCCAGCGCGCACGTGTGCAGATGGTTCTCTCGGGGCACAAGCACGTCCCGTACGCATGGCGGCTCGAGAACATGTTCATCCTCAACGCGGGCACCGTCTCGTCGCTCCGTCTTCGCGGGAACACACGGCCCTGTTACAACGTGATCGAGGTCGAGGGGGCGCACGTGTCGGTCTGGCGGCGGTACCCGTTCCACGGTCAGGAGCGCATCATCCAGTTCTCGACCGAGACGCTCGAGTTCGAGAAGTACACCGCTCGAATCGAGGGAGAGCTCTCGTCGCGAAGCTGAGCCGGGCCGTCGCCGTGATCGACGGGGAGCACTACCCGTCGGTCGTTCGCGACGCGCTTGCCGAGCTGCCCTACGACTTCGTCGCCGCCGTCCGGGCCGGCGGCACCGAGAAGCTCCGCGGCGGCGAGGAGTACGGGCTGCCACTCGGCGCCGACCTGGAGGAGGCGATCGCTGAGCACCGGCCCGACGTCGTCGTCGACCTGTCCGACGAGCCCGTGCTCGGGCCGAAGCAGCGCTTCGCGCTGGCGTCGAGGGCGCTGGCGGCGGGCGTCCCGTACGTGGGAGCGGACTTCCGCTTCGACCCGCCCGCGTTCGAGCCGTTCGCGCTGCCGTCGCTGGCGGTGATCGGCACGGGGAAACGCGTCGGGAAGACCGCCGTCACGGGCCACCTCGCCCGGCTGCTCTCGCGCGACCGCGACGTCGTCGTCGTCGCGATGGGGCGCGGCGGCCCGGCCGAGCCGGAGGTGATCGAGGCCGCGCCGACGCTCGACGACCTCCTGGCGCTGTCGCGTGCCGGTCGCCACGCCGCCTCGGACCATCTCGAGACCGCCGCGCTCGTGGGCGTGCCGACCGTCGGCTGCCGTCGCTGCGGCGGCGGGCTCGCCGGAGCACCGTTCACCTCGACGGTGCTCGAGGGCGCCCGGGTGGGCGCGGCCCTCGAGCCCGACCTGGTCGTCTTCGACGGCAGCGGCGCCGCGATCCCGCCGGTTGCCGCCGGCGCGCGCATCCTGGTCGCGCACGACCTCGACTCGGGCCTCAATCCGTACCGCGCACTGATCAGCGACCTCGTGCTGACGATGAGCCCTGCCGTCGCCTCGGCGGCCGGGACGCTCGGACGCCGGGCGCTCCTGTTCGAGTTGCGCCTGCGGCCCATCGCGCCGCTCGACGGCCGGCGGGCGGCCGTGTTCACGACGGGCCCGGCGCGCCTCGACCACCTCGAGAACGTGGTCTTCGCGTCGCAGAGCCTCGCCGACCGGGCTCGGCTTGCACGCGAGCTGGACGGCGTCGACGCGGACGTCTGTGTGGTGGAACTGAAGGCGGCTGCGATCGACGTCGTCGCCGAGCACGCCTCTGCACGGGGTCTGGAGGTGATCCTGGCCGCGAACGACGTGGTCGCTCCCGGCCTGGACGACGTGGTGCTCGAGCTCGCGGAGGTGGCATCCGGGGCCCCGGCGCGGGAGAATGTGCGGCGATGACGTCGTTCGCCTCTGGCTCTCTCCCGTGGGGGAAACCAGGTTTCTCTCGAGCGGCGATGCCGCGCATGCGAGGGCACCGGCCGCGGGTCGATTGGCCGCGGCCGGCTTTCCCCCACGGGCCCCCTTCTTTCAGGGGCCGTTCTTGCCAGGGGAACCTCCTGGTTCCCCTGGGACCCCTCCCCCGTCATCGGTCGGGTGCCGACCGATGACCGAGCCGAGGCACGCCGAACCGCTCCCGCTGGGCGGCAGGGACGGGCTTCCGTACTCGAGGGGTCTGATGGCGCGGGCCCTGGTGGCGGCCGGAGTCCCCGCCGTGCGGGCGTACGAGCTGGCGCTGCGGGTCGGCGTCGACCTCACCGAGCGTGGGGACGAGGCGGTCGAGCTCGACCGGCTCGAGGAGCTCGCGCTCGAGGTGCTCGGCGAGAACGAGGGCTCGCAGGCGATCCGGCGACTCCGTCGGTACGAGGCCCTGCGCGAGCTCGACCTGCCCATCATCGTGCTGATCGGCGGAGCGACCGGCACGGGAAAGTCGACGGTCGCGACCGAGGTCGCCTACCGGCTCGGCATCACCCGGGTGACGTCGACCGACTTCGTGCGGCAGACGATGCGCGCGTTCCTGAAGCGCGAGTTCATGCCCTCGATCCACTACTCGAGCTTCGAGGTGCCGCCGGAGGAAGACGGGCTCGGCGCCGTCGAGGGGTTCGTCGAGCAGACGCGCAACGTCATGATCGGCGTGCGCGGCCTGATCGACCGGGCACTGCACGAGGGGTGGTCGCTCGTGCTCGAGGGCGTTCACCTGGTACCAGGCATGCTGCCGCCCGTCGAGGGGGCGCTGGTCGTCCACTGCGTGCTGGCGATCGAGGATGCGGAGCTGCACGCCTCGCACTTCTGGGTTCGCGACGCTCACTCGGAAGGGCTTCGGCCGGTCCAGAAGTACCTCGACGGCCTCGGCGAGATCCGGACGCTCCAGGACTTCATCCTCGAGCAGGCACGCGCCTGCCGCGTGCCGGTCGTCGAGAACGGAAACATGCAGCTCTCGATCGGCACCGTGATGGAGCTCGTCGTCTCCGGCGCCGAACGATTCGCGAAGGTGTGATGGAGACCGAGCAGGAGGTCGCACCCTCGTCCGCCCGCGACGAGCGGACCGATCTCTGTCTCTGCGTGACGTACTTGCGTGCGACCGAACGCGCTGCGCTTGCGGGCGCTCGCTGGCTGGGACGCGCCGACCAGGAGAGCGCCGAGGAGGCCGCCGTCTCCGGCATGCGGGGCGGACTCGACGAGCTGCCGATGACGGGCCGGGTGTTGATCGGCGCAGGCGACGGCGAGACGAGCATGCCCGGGACGCTGGGCGCCGGCGGGATCGACGTCGACCTCGCGCTCGACCCCCTGGAGGGCCGCGGCGTCGTCGCTCGGGGAGGCAACGGCGCCATCTCGATGATCGTCGCGGCCGAGCCGGGCAAGCTCCGGCGCCTTCCCGACATGTACATGCGGACGATCGCCGCGGGGCCGCTCGCGCGCGGGCGGATCAGCCTGCTCGCGCCGGTCGGCGACAATGTGCGCGCGATCGCGGAGGCCTTTGGCCGCAACGTGGGCGATGTGACCACGATCGTGCTCGACCGTCCGCGCCACCACGACCTGATCGAGGAGATCCGCGCGGCCGGAGCACGGATCAAGCTCATCCAGGACGGCACCGTGACCGCCTCGATCTCGGCCGCGATCCGCGGGACGAACGACCATCTGGCGATCGGGATCGGCGGCACGCGCCAGGCGGTGCTGACTGCAGGCGCGCTCCGCTGTCTCGGCGGCGAGGTGCAGGCGCAGCTCTGGCCGACGTCCCGGCGCGAGATCGAGGCGGCGCGCGAGTACGGGATCGAGGACATCGAGCAGGTGTTCACGACCGACGACCTCGTCTCGGGCGACGTGATCGTCGCCGCCACCGGTGTCTCGAACGGCGACCTGCTGCGCGGCGTCCGCTTCCTCGCCGACAGCGCCCGCACGCACTCGCTGGTGATGTGCACCCGCTGCAACTGGGTGCGCTTCGTCGACGGTATCCACTTCTTCGCGCGCGAGCGGCGTGAGGAGGTCAGGTTGCTGGGCTACTGAGTAGCCCTCGTGGGGGAACCCCTGGTTCCCCCACGGACCCCCCTCCTTGCGCGCGAACGTGTGCTCCGAATGTGGGCCGAGCCGGCGACGGCCGGCGATGTTCGACAGGTGCCTCTGCCCGGAGGCCTCCGGACGGTCAAAGCCCGTCCTCGTCGGCGGGGTCAGCGGTAGACTCGATGAGATGCCGACGAAGGACGAAGTGGTCGAGGCACTGCACGCTGTCGAGGATCCCGAGCTCGGGATGGACATCGTCGAGCTCGGGCTGCTCTACGACGTCGAGGTCGACGGGCCCAAGGTCAAGGTGATCCACTCGCTGACGTCGATGGGCTGCCCAGCCGGCCCGATGATCCAGGAGGACATCCACAACGTCGCCTCGTCGGTGGCCGGCGTCGAGGACGTCGAGATCGAGCTGACGTGGGACCCGCCCTGGACGCCCGACCGCATGTCGGACGACGCGAAGTTCATCCTCGGATTCGGCTAGTAGCACGGGGGAACCCCTGGTTCCCCGTGAGCCCCCTCCTTGCACTTGCAGTCGTCCGGCTACGGGTCGCAGAGCCGCCCGAGCTGAGCGATCTTCTGATGTTGCCATGTCGTCCGTGGCTTCCGGCCGGGCCAAGCCCGGCCTCGACGGCGAGCGCGTCTAGTCCGGGATCCTGAAAAGGATCTTTCCGAATTGCTCGCGCGACTCCAGCCGCTCGTGCGCTGCGCGCGCCTCGGAGAGCAGGAAGATCTCGTCGATCACCGGCTTCGCGCCGGCCGCGACCAGGTCGTACGCGCCCTCGAAGTCGGCGCGGGTGCCCATCGTCGAGCCGAGCAGGTCGAGCTGCTTCCACCAGAGCCGGTGCAGCGCCGCCGGCGGGTTCGGGCCCGAGGTCGCCCCGCAGACGACGACCCGCCCGCCGGGCCGCGCGGCGTCCATGGTGCGCTTCCACGTCGCCTCGCCGACGGTCTCGACGACGACGTCGGCGCCTCTGCCGGTTGCCTCCTTGACCGCCGCGACCACGTCGCCGCTCTCGTGGTTGACGGTCGCGTCGGCGCCGAGCTCCGCCGCCCGGGCGAGCTTTGCGTCACTGGACGACGTGACGATCGTCCGCGCCCCCAGCGCCTGCGCGATCCGGAACGCTGCGGTCGCGACCCCGCCGCCGATCCCCCAGATCAGCACCCACTCGCCCGCCTGGAGAGCGGCCCGCGTGACGAGCATCCGGTACGCGGTCTCGTAGACGAGCGGAAAGGCCGCCGCCTCCTCGAACGAGACGCCGCCTCTCAGCGGGACGACGTTCGTCGCCGGGATCGCGGCCAGCTCTGCGTGCACGCCCTGGGTGTGCTCGCCGATCACGTGGATGACCCCGTCGTGCTCGAGCCCCGGGTTGATCACGACCGGCTGGCCGGGCTCCAGATGGGAGACGCCGTCGCCGATTGCCTCGGCCACGCCGGATCCGTCCGCTCCGAGGATGCGCGGCTTCGGCACGGACGGGAGACCCTTTCGCGTCCAGACGTCCAGATGGTTCAGCGACGCGAAGCGCATTCGCACCAGGACCTCACCCGGCCCGGCGACCGGATCAGGGACGTCCTCGTAGCTGAGGACCTCGGGCCCGCCGTCCTCGTGGATGACGATCGCCTTCACCGAACGATCGTATAGTCGGATCGTGTCCGGGAAACTGGCGATCGCCTGGTCGGCAGCGGTCGTGCTGCTCGCCGGCTGCGGCGGCGGCTCTCACGGTCGGCCGAGCCCTCCGCCCACGAAGGCAGGCTTTGCCGCCGCGGCCGACCGTGTGTGCCGCGAGACGAAGACGCACCGGGGGAGGATCGCCGGCCTCCGGAAGCTGCGGCCACCGGGCGACGAGCGCGACCTGTACCAGCGCTGGCTGAGCGCGGAGCGGCTCGCGGTCGGTGCCGCGGACGTGATCGAGGGCCGGAAGCAGCAGCAGGAGAAGATGGATCCGCTCGTCCAGCTCGCGATCGCCCAGGGGAAGATCGCCGGCTACGCGGGCCGGCTGGGTGCCCGTGCCTGCCGGGTCCCGCCAGGCATCACAATGTCGTCGTGACGACGACCGAGCTCGACCGACTCGCCGACGAGCTCGGGATCGACGCGATCGGAACTGCGCCCGCCGTGCCGTACACGGAGACCGAGCTGCGGATCCGGGAACGGCGTGACCGGGGGTTGTTCGCGGACATGCGCTTCACGATGGCGCAGCCCGAGGTCTCCTGTCACCCCGAGACGCTGGTGCCGGGCGCGCGGACGGTCGTCGCCGCAGCGCTCTGCTACTACGCCCCGGCCGCACCGCCGAGGCCCGGCGAGGGGCGGCTGCCCCGCTACACCTGGAGCGACCGCTACGCCGAGCTCCGGGAGAAGCTCGACGCGCTCGGCGCGCGGCTCGGCGGCTCGTACCGCGTCCTGGTCGACGCCAACCAGCACGTCGACCGCGAGGGCGCCGTCCGGGCCGGCGTCGGCTTCTACGGCAAGAACACCATGCTGATCACGCGGCGCCACGGCTCGTGGGTCGTCCTGGGCACGCTCGTCACCGACGTCGAGGTCGAGCCGACTCCGCCGCTCGAGCTGGACTGCGGCGACTGCCGCCTCTGCATCGACGCCTGCCCCACCGGCGCGCTCGACGAGCCGGGCACGCTCGACGCGAACCGGTGCCTCTCGTACTGGACACAGGCGCCGGGGCCGATCCCGGAGCCGTACCGGGAGCCGCTGGCGGACATGGTCTACGGCTGCGACATCTGCCAGGACGTCTGCCCGTGGAACCGCGGCATCGAGAAGCGCCGCGGGGACGATTCCGCCCACGGCGAGCCGACGGTTTCGCTGGCCGACTGGCTGCAGGCCGACGGACCGGATCTGGCAGAGCGCTATCGCAGGCTCTACGTTCCGCGCCGCGATCCGAGGTTCCTGCGCCGGAACGCTCTCGTTGCGCTCGGAAACGTGGGCGCCGCCGACGTTGCCGCGCTGGCCGAGCCGTTCGCGACCGGCGACGACGATCTCCTGCGCGAGCACGCCGAGTGGGCGCTGGCCCGGATCGAGGAACGGGAGCGCTCCACATGAGTCACGACCAGCGGGTTCACGCCGAGCGTTGGGTCGCATGGGTCCGGCTCGCCGCCGTGCCCTTCGTCGTCGTCCAGTCGATCGCCGCGGCCCCGTACACGGTCGGCCAGGGAGTGTGGCTCTGGGCCACGACCGGCGTGTTCGCGCTGGGGGCGGTCGTGCTGCTGGTCATGGCTCAGCGGGAGCTCGAACGGACTGCTCTCCGGCGTCTTGGCCTGGCAGCGCTGATCTTCGACTTCGTCGTCATCTCGGCCTTCATCCTCGGCCTCTACCACCAGCAGACGACACCGACCGGCCAGGTGATGATCCTCGTGCTCGTAGAGGCGGCGTTCCGGTACGGGATCCGCGGGGGCCTGGTGCTGGCGGCGGCGAGCATCCCTGTGCTGTTCGGGTTCGAATGGCTGCGCGACCGCCACTTCGACCTGCGCTTCCACTGGGAGAGCGTCGCGGTGCAGGTCGGCATCGAGGTGGTGATCGCCCTGATCGTCGGCTGGCTCGTGCAGCGTCTGCGGGCGGAGGCGACCGTGGCCCGCGACCGGGCCACGGAGGCCGAGCGGCTGCGCGACGAGCTCGACCGCCGCGGCCACGTGCTCGACGGGGCGAACCGCTGCGCGCAGGCGCTCGGCTCGTCACTCGAGCTCGAGGAGGCTTTCGGCGCGTTCATCCGCGAGTTGCGCAGCCTCGTCCCGTTCGATCGGACGGCGATCATGCTGCTCGAGGAGGGCCACGTTCGGGTGATGGCCACGGCCGGCCTCAAGCACGACGAGGTCCTCCGGCCCGGCGAGGCGCTGCCGGCGGGAGCGCTCGTCGACGAGGTGCTGCGGACGGGCGAGACCGTCTACCGGCACGACATGAGCGACCATCGCTACCCGGAGGAGGTGACGCTGACCGGCATCGGACTCAACTCCCGGGTCGCGGCTCCGCTCTTGCTCGGGACGCGGCCGATCGGCATGGTCTCGATCCTGCGCCGGCGGACCGACGCCTTCGACGAGGACGAAATCGAGCTCGCTGCTCTGCTCGGACGGCTGCTGGCGAGCAGCGTCCAGAACATTCGGGCGTACGAGTCCGAACGGGCGACCGTGGCCGAGCTGCGGCGCCTGTCGGCGCTACGCGCCGATTTCGTCTCGTTGGTCTCCCACGAGCTGCGTAGCCCGATGGCGGCCGTGATCGGCGCTGCCCGGACGCTGGATGAGCGCTGGCGTGAGCTCAACGCCGACCAGCGCGCGGCCTTCCTCGCCCTGATCGCCGACGAGACGAACCGGCTGGCGACGCTGATCGGCGACGTGCTGGATACGTCGCGGATCGAGGCGGGCACCTTCTCGTACCGCTTCACCGAGGTCGACGTCGAGGAGCTCGTCCGCGCCACGGTCGCCGGCTTCGCGCTGCACCAGGACGAAGTCAGCGTGGCCGCGCACGCCGACGGCGCCGTGCCAAGGGTCCGCGGCGACCGCGAGCGGCTGCGCCAGGTGCTGCGGAATCTCCTCGAGAACGCCGTCAAGTACTCTCCGGCCGGCGAGGCCGTCGACGTCCGGTCCCGAGCCGAGAACGGCCGCGTCCTCGTCATCGTCGAGGACTCGGGCCCGGGCATACCGGCCGAGCAGCACGGGCTGATCTTCGAGCGGTTCGGCCGCGCCAACGTCGGTCTGGGCAAACCCGGCACCGGCCTCGGACTGTTCATCGCGCGCTCGATCGCCGAGGCGCACGGCGGCACGCTCTCGGTCGCCTCTGCCCCCGGCCGGGGAGCGACCTTCACGCTCGTCCTGCCGGTCGGCGGGCCCTGAGAGCGCCTAAGCAGGCGCACGCAGGCGCGTCACGCCGAGCTCGCGGCCCAGCGACTGCGCCCGCTCGGCGATCTGGCGTCGCAGCTCGGGCGGCTCGAGCAGCTCGGCCTCGCCGCGGTAGCGCAGGATCTCGCCGACGAGCCACTCCTTGCTGCCGATCTTCTGCTCGTTGATCGCCGAGCCGTCCGACAGCGGCCTCGCGCCGCGCTCGACCTCCCAGCGCGCGACCGCGGGCGAGTAGAGGACGCGGGCGACGAGCGCTCCCTCGAGGAGGCCGGGCTCGAATCCGTCGCGGGGCTCGAACTCCTCTTCCAGGAGGGTCGCGCTCCGCATCCGGTCGAGCCTGAAGCTGCGCTCGTCGTCCCGGGTGCGATCCCAGGTGTGGACGTACCAGTGGGGCAGCCGGCGCTCGATCGTGTACGGCTCGACGATGTGCGTCGTCGGTGTCCCTTCCTCCTCCTTCAGGTACTCGAGCTCGACGAGCCGCCGGCGGCGGATGGCGTCGGTGAGGATCGCGACCAGCCCTTCGGCGGCCTTGTCCGAGCTGGGCTGGGGGGTCTGCGACAACTCGAACTCGCCGAACGTGTCCTCGAGCTTCTTGCGGACGCGGTCGAGCGGACGGTGCGCCTCTGCGGCGATCAGCGGGCCGACGAACTCGAGCGCGAGCCGGATCGCCCGCGCCTCGAGCGGTGTCAAGCGGGGAGCGGAGCGGAACGTGTCGCCCCAGAGCTCCTTGTCGATGTGCACCTCGTCGCCGTGCAGCTCGGCGTAGACGGCGTAGCAGCCGCCGCCGAAGTTCACGAGGTTGAGGAGCGAAAGGTGGTCCTCGAGCTCGTCAGCCGGGATCTGGAAGCGCTCGACGACCTCGGCGGCCGGAACGACGGCGTCCTTCTGCTCGCCGCAGGCGGCCAGGAGGTACGCGAGCAGGGCCTGGAGCAGCCCGAAGCGTTCCGGTGTGACCGGCCCGGAGGAACGCTCGACGGCCGCGTCGTCCTGGCGGCTCGTCACCTCTCTGGCCGGCTTCGACGGGGCACCCTGATGGCGGGCCCGGACGCGGCGCAGACTCTCCGCCACCTCGCGGCGCAGGTCGTCCGGCTCGCGCGGAACGGCGCGCCCGTCCTGCCGCAGCACCCAGGAGGCGAGCATCGGCAGGCTCGAGTAATCGGTGACGAAGGTCTGGTCCTCGAGCCGGCCGCTCGGCCCGAAGGCCCGTTCGACCCACCACGCGGTCTCCGGCCGCACCTCGATCCGCGCCTCGCCGACCGGGTCGCCGAACTGCCAGGAGGCCCGTCCCCGGTAGACGTCGATGTCGAAGTCGGGCGGCAGCCGGAAGTCGCGTTCGCGTCGGGTGGCGAAACGGATGTCCCCCCGGATGCGGGAGACGCGGAAGGTGCGGATCGCGTCACGATCGTGGTCGGAGCCGATCACGTACCAGACTCCGCGGTCGTGCAGCAGGCCGTAGGGGTTCAGCGTCCGCTCGGTCTCCTTGC
Source organism: uncultured Actinomycetes bacterium (assembly GCA_963775695.1). GTDB lineage: Bacteria > Actinomycetota > Thermoleophilia > Gaiellales > Gaiellaceae > DATBLE01. The sequence goes on from CAVZJU010000002.1 coordinate 448,170, forward strand.
CGCTGGTCATCGCCCGGTAGGCGAACTTCACCGTGCGCTGCTTCGAGATCGCCGTCTCCAGCTTTGCCAGCCGCCCGGGCATCTCGGCCGAGTAGTCCGGGTCGCGCATCTCGACCCGTACGGCCGTCGCCGAAGGCGCCTCGTCCGCCAGGGTCGGGCGGCCGAGCGCAAGGTTCTGGAGCGCGAGCCGGAGCGGCTCCGCGTACGCGAACTTGCCCTCGAGCAGGTAGAAGCAGGTCTGCAGCGCCGCGAGCTCGTCGTCGGTCAACTCGAGCTTGGGGAGGAAGTAGTTCTCCGAGCGGAGCGTGTACAGCTCCTCGCCGGTGAACTCGTCCCGCTGCGAGTGCAGCGGCACGCCGAGATCGCGCAGCTCTGCCCGGTCGGAGTAGAACCGCCGGGCGAACGCCTCGTCGGACATCTCGGAGTACCCCTCGACGTTCCCCTTGACGTCGCGGGCGGTCAGCGGCCGCCGCTCCGCCATCAGGAACGCAACCAGCGAGAGCTGACGGATCAGCTTGTCGGTGTCATGACTCACAGCGCGACTCTATACGTGGCGCAAAGGGATGCCCTGTGGAAAAGTCAGGCTGTCGAGGACGGGCTTTGCCGGCCGGAAGCCACGAGCGCCGAAGCAACGGCTGCACTGCACGAACCTCACGTCGGCTCAGCTGCGGTCAGAACGACCCGGCCGCCGGCAAGGAGGGGGTCCGTGGGGGAACCAGGGGTTCCCCCGCGTTACTACGCGGCGACTTTGGAGCGCTCGAGGTGCTGGTGCGACGGGCAGTAGTCCCGCTCGGGCAGAGGCGTGCGCTGGCAGGGCTTGCCCTTGCGGGTGGTCGCGCGGCAGCGTGCGACGCCGCCGTCGAACGCGCCGGCCTCGATCTGGGTCTGGACGAAGGCCACGGCCGCGCCGACGCCCTCCTGCACGGCCCAGGCGACCTGCGCCTGCTGCGTGATCGGGAAGTAGCGGCGGATGTCCTGGAAGAGCGTCTTGTCCGGATTCGCGAAGTAGTGGGGATCGGTGGCGAGCCGCTCCATCGTCTCCTCGCACGCCTCCAGCACCGCGCGACGGTACTCGAGCTGGTCGTCCGGATCGGCGTACGGGTCGATCAGGTCCTTGATCGTCCGGTAGATGGCACGCGAGTACTGATACATACAGTTACGAATCTGAGCGTTCAACTCGTCCATGGTCAGTATCCAGGTCTCCTGTTAAGTCGCAGGAAAGCTTTGTTACGCGCCTGTTAAGCGTCCAGGCGACGGTTTCGGGGATCCAGTCTACCCCCTTTCGGGCTCTGTTACAAAGTCGGGATCGTCGTTGCCAGATCCGGGAACGACGGTGCTGTCAGCGGGCGACCTCGCGGGCGTACGCGTTCGGGTACTTGGAGGTGGCTGCGTGCGCGGCGCGCTCAGCCTCCTCGAGCGAGCCGTAGATGCCTGCAAAGACGACGTAGTAGCTGGGGTGGAGGCTGGCGAACTTGCTCGACTCGAGGACGCCGGCCCGGAGGCCGCGCGTGCGCGCCTCCGCGGCCTTCGCGTTCGCCTCGGACAGGCCGTTGCCCCGTGCCGGGATCGACGCGATCACGACCGTGTAGCCGTTCTTCGCGGGCCACGTCGGAGGGCCCGCCTTCGGTCGTGCGGCCGCCGGCTTCGGCTTGGGCTTCGGCGCGGACGAGCCCGACGTGGTCGTCGGCTCGGTCTGGGCCGGAGGTGACGGAGGAGCGATCACGACGGGGGACGTCGCCACGATCGTGCTCGGTCCGCTCGCCGTCTCGGTGTCGCGGCCCGCGACGATGCCCCCGGTCGCGGAGCCGGCGGCGACGAGCAGCAGGAGCAGCGATGCGAATACCCAATCGCCGGGATAGCGCCCGATGCGACGTTGCCAGGCGTGCCCGAAGGCACCCAGCCTGCGCGTGGGGACGATCCGGGCGCCGCACTGGAGGCAGTACTCCTGGTCGGCCTCTGCGGGCGTTCCGCAGGCGGGGCAGACGTCAGGCTGCGCCATCGTCGACCCGGTCGACGACGACCGGCTGCGGCTCGGCAAGCGGCTCCGGACCCGGATCGGGAGAGCCGTCCCCCGCGGGCTCCGCGGCCGCGGCGTCGGCCGCATCCTCCGCCTCGCCTGCTGCCGCGGCGCCGCAGTTCGCGCAGAAGCGGGCGTCGGCGGGCAACGGATGCTCGCATTCGGGACAGGCGACGACCGTCTGCCCTGCCGGGCGTCCACAGTTCGGACAGAAGTGGGAGCCCCAAGGAAGGGGGGCGCCGCAGGTGCAGCGGCCGGCCGGGACACGGCGGCGGGATGCTGCGAGCATCTCGTCGAGCTCGTGAAGGCGGGCATCGAGCCCGAGCAGCTCGTTGCAGCGCTCGGCCAGGAGATCCTCGCGGAAGGTGTCGCGGCGGTACATCTCGAGCATCAGGCCGCCCAGGTCCCGAAGCTTCTCGTCGCGTGCGCGCTCGACGGCGCGCCGCTCGCGGCGGATCACGCCCGGGGGCGGCAACGTCCGCCTGGGCGCCGTTGTCTTCGGGGCGAGGCGGAAGCGGCGCAGGAGAGCCATCGCCCCGTCGAGTCTAGCTCCGCAGGCGGGCCTCCTAGAGCTGGAGGACGATCAGGCGCTCTTCGGTCAGCTCGCGGACCGCGTACGCAGGCCCCTCGCGTGTGTTCCCGGAATCCTTCACGCCGCCGTAGGGCATCTGGTCGGCGCGGAAGGTTGGCGCCTCGTTGACCGTGACGCCGCCGAACTCCAGCCGGCGCGCCGCCTCGAGCGCGCTCTTCACGTTCGCGGTGAAGATTCCGGCCTGGAGGCCGTAACGCGTCCCGTTCGCCAGCTCGATCGCCTCGTCGAGCGAACCGTAGGGGGTCACCGTGCACACAGGCCCGAAGACCTCATCGCACGAGACCTTCGCATCGGAGCGGGGTCGCCCGATCACCGTCGGCCGGACCAGCCCGTCGTCGGTCAGGTCGCCGCCCGCGAGGATCTCGCCGCCCGACTGTCCGATCCACTCCAGCACCCGGTCCTTCGCCTCTGCGTCGATCAACGGACCGACGTCGGTTTGCTCATCGGCCGGATCGCCGACGACCAGCGCCTCGACCCTGGGCAGGAAGCGTTCCAGGAAGCCGTCGTACGCGTCGCGGGCGACGTAGATGCGCTGCACCGAGATGCAGCTCTGGCCCGCGAACGAGAAGGCATTGCCGGCGAGCCGCGCGGCGGCATCTTCGAGGTCGGCGTCCGCCTCGACGATCACCGGCGTCGCGTTGCCCAGCTCGAGCGCGACGTGCTTGCGCGGGGCGCGCTCCTTCAGCTTCCACCCGACGTCGCCGCTGCCCGTGAACGTGAGCGCGGCGACCCGCTCGTCGCCGACCAGGACGTCACCGATCTCGGCCGATGAGCCGGCGACGACGTTCAACCAGCCCGGCGGCAGTCCGGCCTCCTGCTCGAGCTCCGCCAGCAGGAGCGCGGACAGCGGTGTGGCGGTCGCGGGCTTCAGCACGACCGCGCAGCCGGCGGCGAGCGCGGGCGCGATCTTGTGCGCGACGAGGTTGAGCGGGAAGTTGAACGGGCTGATCGCCCCGACTACGCCGATCGGCACGCGCAGCGTGAAGGCCAGCTTGCCCTCTCCGGCCTGCGAGGCGTCCATCGGCACCACGTCGCCGGCGAGCGTGCGCGCCTGGACGGCGGCCATCGTGTAGGTGGACATCGCCCGCGACGCCTCCACGCGTGCGGTCTTGAGCGGCTTGCCGGCCTCCGCGCAGATCGTCCGGGCGACCTCCTCGTGGCGGCGGCCCAGGTAGCCGGCGACCTTGACCAGGATCTCGGCCCGCTTGTGGGCCGGGAGCGGGTCGCGCATCGCCTCGACTGCGGCGTCGATCGCCTTCCTGGTCTCGGCGGCGCCTGCCTTGGCGACCCGGCCGACGACCTCGCCCGAGTACGGCGAGCTGACGTCGATCCAGTCGCCGGTCGCGACCCACTCGCCGCCGACCAGGAGCTGCTTCTCGATGGCCGTTGCCGCCATGCCTCGAAGTCTAGGCTTTGGCCCCATGGAGCCGGACATCCGCTACGCGCGGAACGGCGACGTCGCCATCGCGTACCAGGTGGTCGGCGCGGGGGAGCGCGACCTCGTCCTCGTCCCCGGCTTCGTCTCGAACCTCGTCTACGCGTGGGAGTCGTCCTACTGGCGCGAGTTCTACGAGCGGCTGGCGCGCTCGTTCCGGCTGATCCTCTTCGACAAGCGGGGCACCGGCCTGTCCGACCGCGGCGGCGCGGGTTGGGCCGCGCTCGAGACGCGCATGGAGGACATGCGGGCTGTCCTCGAGGCCGCCGGCTCCGAGCACGCAGTCGTCTTCGGCTCACACGAAGGAGGCCAGATGGCCGCGCTGTATGCGGCGACGTACCCGGAGGCGACCGAAGCGCTCGTCCTCTTCCAGTTCATCGGCAGCGGAGAGGGATCCGACAGTCCGTACTGGCAGCAGGCGCGCCACGTGCTGCGCAGCTGGGTCACACAGGGGTTCGCCGATCAGCTGCTCGCGGAGATCTGTCCGACGCTGCTTCGCAGCGAAGCCGACCGTGTCTGGTTCGCGAACTGGCTGCGCGTCGGCGCGAGCCCGGAAATCGGCTACGCGCTGAACATGACGTATGCAGACAGCGACGTCCGTGAGGTGCTGCCCACGATCCGGGTGCCGACGCTCGTGCTGGTCCGGGGCCGGCTCGCGAAGGAGCAGGGCGCAGCTTCTTCGGTCGAGTTGTTCCCCAACGCCCGACTCCGGGAAGTCACAGGCTCCGACTACTGGGGCACCTTCCTCTCGCCGGAGATCGTCGATGAGGTCGAGGCGTTCGTTGCCACGCTCGGAACGGAGGTCGAGCTGGAGAGCGTGCTCGCGACGATCCTCTTCACCGACCTCGTCGGCTCGACGGCGAAGGCCGCGGAGCTCGGAGACCGGCGCTGGCGCGAGCTGCTGGAGGAGCACCATCTTCGGACGCGCCGGGAGCTGGCTCGCCATCGCGGGATGGAGCTGGACACGGCCGGCGACGGCTTCTTCGCGCGCTTCGACGGGCCGGCAAGGGCGATCCGTTGCGCGTGCGCGATCCGCGACTCGGTCGCCGAGCTCGGGCTCGAGCTCCGCGCCGGCCTCCACACGGGCGAATGCGAGGTCATCGATGAAAAGGTCACCGGCATCGCGGTCTCCATCGGAGCGCGGGTGGCGGCCGAAGCCGCGCCGGGAGAGGTGCTCGTCTCGCAGACAGTCAAGGACCTGGTGGCGGGGTCGGGGCTGGAGTTCGACGATCGTGCCGTCGCCACGCTCAGGGGCGTGCCGGGCGACTGGCGTCTGTTCGCCGTCCGTGGGCTTGCCGAGGTGCGCTGAGCGTACGAGACTGCCGCCGTGCGCCGCCTCGAGGACATCCAGCCGATCCATTCGGCCGACGTCGAGGCGGTCGGCGACGTCCTGCCCGTGAACGCCTGGCTCGTCGACGGCCGCGTGCTGGTCGATACCGGCCTGATCGAGACGACACCGGAGCTCGAGGCGGAGTGGCCGATCACGCTTCGCCCCTGGCCGGAGCTCGGCTCGATCGAGGCGGTGATCAACACGCACCTGCATTTCGACCACTGCGGCGGCAACCGCCGTTTCGCCGGCGTGCCGACCTACGTCCAGCGCGCGGAGCTGGCCGCGGTCGCGGAGCCCGACTACCTCGTCGAGTGGGCGTGTTTCAACGGTGCGGACTACCGCGAGCTGGACGGCGACACCGAGCTTTTCGACGGGATCTCGGTGCTGTCGACGCCTGGACATTCGCCGGGGCACCAGTGCGTCCTGGTCGAGACGGGCGAAGGGCTCGTCGTCCTCGGCGGCGACGTCACGTACTCGATGGACGAGCTCGTCGCCGGCGGCGGGTCGAATTTCGACCGAATCCACGCGCTTCGTCCCCGGCGCGTCTACCTCGCCCACGCATTCGAGCCGTGGGACCGGGTGGTAGATTGACTGATCAGTCAATGCGCGACGCGCTGATCATCGACGCAGTCCGCAGCCCGATCGGGAAGCGGAACGGCACGCTCGCGTCCGTGCGGGCCGACGAGCTGGCCGCGCAGGTGCTGAACGGCCTGGTGCAGCGACTCGACCTCGATCCGGGAGCGGTCGAGGACGTCCAGATGGGCTGCGTCTCGCAGGTCGGGGAGCAGGCGCTGAACGTTGGTCGCGTCGCCTCCCTGATCGCCGGGTGGCCGGAGACCGTGTGCGCCACGACCGTCGACCGGCAGTGCGGCTCGTCGATGCAGGCGGCGATGAACGCCGCGTCGGCGATCCAGGCAGGCCATCTGGATCTCGTGGTCGCGGCCGGGATCGAGAACATGTCGCGCGTGCCGATGGGCTCGAACCTCGGCGAAGCGGGCTGGTCGGGGTTCTCGGAGAAGCTGCTCGACCAGTGGCAGATCGTCCCGCAGGGGATCTCGGCGGAGGTGATCGCGGAGGAGTGGGGTCTGAGCCGTGAGTCGCTCGACGAGTACTCCTACGGCTCGCACATGCGCGCTGTGCGGGCGATCGACGAGGGCCGCTTCGAGCGGGAGATCGTCCCGGTCGAGGTCTCCAACCCGCACGCAGGTGTCCTGTTCGCGGTCGACGAGACGCCGCGGCGCGACACGACGCTCGAGCGGATGGCGACGCTGCCGCCGGCGTTCAAGGAGGACGGGGTGGTCACGGCCGGGAACTCGAGCGCGATCGTAGACGGCGCGGCCGCCATGCTGGTCGCGAGCGAGGAGCGTGCGTCGGCCCTCGGGCTGGAGCCGCGCGCGCGGTTCGTCTCCTTCGGGATCGCGGGCGTCGATCCGTACCGGATGCTGCACGGCAATCCGCAGGCCTGCGACCGCGCGCTGACCAACGCGGGGCTGTCGTGGGACGACATGGCCGTGATCGAGGTCAACGAGGCGTTCGCCTCCGTCGTGCTCCAGTTCGTGCAAGACACCGGGCTCGCCGACAGGATGGAGGACGTGAACCCGAACGGCGGCGGGATCTCGCTCGGCCATCCGCTCGGCGCCACAGGCGCGAGGATCACCGCGACGCTGCTGAACGAGCTCGACCGTCGCGAGGGGCGGTACGGGATCGCCACGATGTGCATCGGCCAGGGCCAGGCGATCGCCGCGGTGGTCGAGCGCCTCTAGCACGGAGGAACTACGTTCCCCCGTGAGCCCCCTCCTCGCTCGCTCGCTGCGCTCGCGTTGCCTCCTGCCGGCGGGCCGTGGGTGTGCGGCGCCCGCGCAGGTCGGGCGCCGCGGCGTCACCGTTGACTCGCTGGCTCCTCATTCGCGGTCGAGGTGAGCGGCCGCTCGACCGTCATGTCGACGCCGGCGCGATCGCATATCACGGCTCCTCGAGGCGGCCCTCGCTCGCCCCCGGGGAACTCGCGATCCTCTACGCGTCCGTCTGGCAGTCGATCTTCGGCCTGGTCGAGGTCGCCGGCGAGGCGGAGCACGACGCGGCGAAGGAGCGCTGGGCCTGGCGTTTCCCGGTCCGGCCGCTCGTCGTGGTGGACGACCTCGAGCGCGCCCCGGCGGTCGAGGAGGCCGGCATCTTCCCGCAAAGCCTCCGGCGCCATTCCTACATCCGCCTGACGAGCGAGCAATTCGATTCGGCGCGAGCCCTGGTCGAAAGGGCCGGACGCTGCCTGTAACACTGTGTTGCTCGACCGGAGAGCGCCCTCAGGACGTCGTTGCGCGGGGCGACGACGCCGGGGCCGATGCCTTCGAGGCATGGCAGCGCAAGATCAGCGGCTCGCGCCGGCTCGAGCGGGTCGAGGAACTCCTGGTGCTCTTGCCCGAGCGGCCCGACGTGCTCGAGCTGGGATCCGGGGCGGGCGTCGAGTCGACGCGGGCGCCGGCCGGGCGGACGAGCCTCACCGGGATCGACATCTCGGCCGAACAGGTCCGGCGCGCGCGGGAGCGCGTGCCCGCAACCCGTTTCCTGCACGCGGACTTTACGACGGTCGAGGTCGAACCGGCGTCGTTCGACGCAGTCGTCTCGTTCTACGTCTTCAACCACGTGCCGCGCGAGGAGCCCGGTGCGCTGCTCGGTCACATCGCCCAGTGGCTCCGTCCGGGCGGCTACGTGCTCGCGTCGTTCGGTGCTTCCGACACACCGGGCTGGTACGGCGAGGCGATCGGGGGTCTGCGGACGTTCTTCAGCGGCTACGAGCCTGGCGTGACCCTTCGGCTCGTGCAGGCGACGGGCCTCGAGGTCGTCCGCGACGAGCTGGAGACGATCCAGGAGCCCGATGGGGACGCGACGTTCCTCTGGGTGCTCGGCCGCAAGCCCGGGTAGCAGGTGTCGTCTCGCTCGCGTCGTACCCTGGAACCATGATTTCCTGTGACCTCTGCGGGCGCACGATGCTGGTCGGCGAGGCCTTCGAGCACTGGCGCGCCGACGGCGCGGGCAGCGAGCAGGTCGTCTGTCGGCTGTGCGAGGACGAGGCAGAGCGGCTCGGGTGGGTGCGGCTCGACCGGCCGCCAGAGCGCCGGACGACGCTCGGCTCCACCTGGCATGCCCGCAAGGTCGCCTGAGCAGCCGCCGCTTCAGGAGCCGAAGAGCTTCCGGAGCGCCTCTACGTCACCCAAGTCGGTGATCACGCGCAGCCGGTCGCCCGGCTCCAGCACCGTCGAGCCGCGAACCGGTCGGGTCCGTCCGTCGCGCTCGAGTCCGTCCACCCAGGTGCGATCGGCGAGCGGAAGCTCCCTGATCGTGTGCCCGACCGCCCGCGAGCCCGCGTGCACGTCGAAGCGCGCCACGGAATGCGGCTCCGCGAGCCGCATCGGCACTCCGAGACGGGGCGCGACGAACGGAATCGACGTTCCCTGAACCACCACCGACACCAGGACGACGACGAAGACGAGGCCATAGATCCGCTGCGCATCGTCGGCGCCGGCGATGACGGCGAACGTGGCGAGCAGGATCGGCACCGCTCCCTTCAGCCCTCCCCACATCACCAGCACACGCTCGCCGCGCCTGAGCCGGGTCGGCAGTAGGAGCGGCCCGCACGCGAGCGGACGTGCGACGAGCGCCAGGATCAGCGCAAGAAGGATCCCGTCCAGCCAGACCAGCCGCCCGTCGAGGCTGCCGAGGTCGATCGTCAGACCGAGCGCGACGAATACGACGATCTCGGCGAGGTTCGCCAGCGAGGTGTGAAACCGCTCGATCTCGCCCTTGTAGGGCGCGCGCGCGTTTCCGATGAGCACTCCGGCGACGAAGACCGCCAGGAAGCCCGATCCGTGGGCGACCGAGGCGGCGCCGTAGATGACGCCGGCGGCGGCGAGCGTCCTGATCGGGTGGAGCGCCTCGTTCGGCAGGTCGACGCGCCGCATCAATGGCAGCAGGACGACGGCACCGACGACGCCGATCGCCAGCCCGACCGACATCTCGACCGCGAATTCGTGCACCACCGTCCAGAAGCTCGAGTGGTCGTGGGTGGCGAAATCGAGCATCCCGATCATCAGTGCGATTCCGACCGGATCGTTCGCGCCGGATTCCCCTTCCAGGATCGTTCCCGTGCGACCGCCGATCTCCCGCTTGCCGAGGACGGAGAACATCACGGCCGGGTCGGTCGGAGCGAGCGCGGCGCCGAGGATGCCGGCCGTGGTCCAGCCGAATCCGAACAGCGTGTGAGCCGCGACCGCCATCAGGCCGGCGGTCGCGAACGTTCCGACGACACCGAGGGCGATGATCGGCACGCCGGCGACCCGGAAACGCCTCCAGCCGACCTGCATGCCTCCGTCGAAGAGGATGGCGATCAGCGCGACCACTGCGATTCGCTCGACGTCGACCGTCGACAGTCTTGCCAGCCCGGGCCAGATGTCCGAGGCGACGGCCGCCGCCGCGAGGAAGAGCGCCGGCGCCGGGACCGGGAAGATCTCGGTCGCCTTGTGCGCGCCGACGGCGAGCGAGAACGTGCCGGCGACCAGCAGGACGATCAGGCCGAAGTCGGTGAGCTCGCTCACGGCCGATACTCTCGCAGGCCGTGGGCACGTACTCCCTGATCTCCGACCTGCCCGTCGTCGTCGACCACTACGCGCTCGAGGGTCTCGAGCAGCCGGTTTCTTCCGACTTCGTCCGGCGCTCGACCGTCATCCGCCTGCACGGGCACGGCGAGGAGGGGGTGGGGGAGGACGTCACCTACGACGCCGAGGATCAGGGCCGCTTCCAGGCTGCGGGGCCGGTGCTGGACCTCGCCGGCGAGCACACGCTCGACGCTCTCTCGGCCCGCCTCGCCGGCCTGCCCGACTACCGGCGGTGGGGCTTCGAGAGCGCTGCCCTCGATCTCGCCCTCCGACAGGCGGGGCGGTCCCTGCACGAGGTGCTGGGGCGCGAGCCTCGGCCGGTGACGTTCGTCGTCTCGACCTCTCTCCCGAACGGGAGCGCCGAGCGGCTGCGCGCTTTACCCGGCATGCGCTTCAAGCTCGACCCCGAGGCGAGCTGGCACGAGGACGTCGTCGCCGAGCTGGCCGCGCTGGGCACGGTGGACGTGGTCGACTTCAAGGAAGCCTACTCCTGGCGGGATGCCGCGCGGACGCCGCCTGCGAGCCTGTACCGCCTCGTCGTCGAGGCGCTCCCGGACGCGCTGATCGAGGATCCGGCCGTCGCTGACTCCGAGAAGGGCGCGATCCTCGAGCCGCATCGCGACCGGATCACCTGGGACGCGCCGATCCACTCGGTCGCGGACGTGGACGCCCTGCCGTTCGCGCCGAAGGTGCTGAACTCGAAGCCGTCGCGGTTCGGCTCCGTCCGCCGGCTGTTCGAGTTCTACGATCTCACCGCCGAGCGCGGGATCCGGCTCTACGGGGGCGGCCAGTTCGAGCTCGGGCCCGGCCGCGGCCAGATCCAGTACCTCGCCTCGCTCTTCCACCCCGCGGCGGCGAACGACGTCGCGCCGTCTGGATTCAACGTCCAGCCTCTGCCGCCGGGTCTTCCCTCGAGCCCGCTGGCGCCGACGCCGGAGGCGACGGGCTTCCGCTGGTTGCAGGCGTAGCCGGAACGGGCATACGCTTCGAAGTTCCGTGCCGAGGTACATCCACCCGCGCCTGGACGGCAACGAGCGGTTCCGGGAACGGCGACGGCAGGCGCTGCGCAGACGCCGTCGCCGCCGACTCGCAGCGGCCGCAGTGCTCCTCGCGATCGGGGCAGGGATCGGCCTCGGCGCGACCCAGATCAGCGGGGGCCACCGTGCCGTCCGGCCGCCCTCGCGGCCGCCGATCCTGGTCGACAAGCCGCTCGTCCCCCGGCCGTACCCGACCGAGGTGCGCGGCGTCCACGTGACCGCGCCGCTCGCGGGCCTGCCCGGCAAACTCGAGGACTACACGGCGCTGAAGGCCTTCGGCCTGAACACGATCGAGGTCGACGTCAAGGACGAGAACGGCCAGGTCGGGTTCGTCACGCGCGACGTGCCCGCGCTCGCCCGCGAGATCGGGGCCGCGCGGCCCTACTACGACGTCGAGTCGGTCGTCGCCAGGGTGCACGCGGCCGGGATGTACCTGATCGGCCGCGTGGTCGTCTTCGAGGACCCGACCCTTTCGGCCGAGCGGCCGGCGCTCGCCGTTCTGCGCCCGGACGGCTCGCGCTGGCTCAACAACGGTGGCCTGGGCTGGGTGAACCCGTACGACACGCGGGTCTGGCGCTACGCAGTCGGAATCGGCGCGGCTGCTGCCAAGGCCGGGTTCGACGAGATCCAGTTCGACTACGTCCGCTTCCCGAGCGACGGCGACCTGTCCCAGATCGTCTACCGCCATGCGCGCGCCGAGCGCAAAGGCGCGACGATCGCGAGGTTCCTCCGGTATGCGTCGTCGGCGCTGCACCCGCTCGGCGTGCGCGTCTCCGCCGACATCTTCGGGCTCGCCGCCACCCACGACCTCGGGATCGGCCAGGTACCGACGAAGCTCGCCGGGTATCTGGATGCGATCTATCCGATGGTCTATCCGTCGCACTTCTCGCCGGGCGAGTACGGCATCACCGATCCCGACGCGTATCCCGGCCGGACGGTGGCGCGGGCGCTGTTCGACTTTCGCCGCCAGGTGAAGGGCCGTGCGGTGCTGATCCCCTGGCTCCAGGACTTCTCGCTGGCGCGCCGCTACGGGTTGATCGAGGTGACCGACCAGATCGCCGCCGCCCGCCGACAGCACGCGCGCGGGTACATGCTCTGGAACCCCGAGGGGGTCTACACGCGCGACGCGCTCGCCGGGTAGTGACGGCCGACGCGCCTCCGTCTCCATCGCTCGCGCTGGTGGCGCCCGCCGAGCGCGAGGTCTCGTTCGGGCGGATCGCGGGCCGGCTGCCGCGCGGCACCTGGGCGGTCGTCGTCCGCGTGGGGGAGAGGTCGATCGCCGTTCGTCGCGTCACCGGCGGCAGCTTCGACTTCACCGTGGCGCTGCCGCGGAAGGAGATCACCGTGAAGGTCGCCGCGTACTCGTCGGGGCGCGCGGTGGAGCGGGCGACCGTCCCGCACGTGTTCGGCCTCCCGCGTTCGGCTGCGCCTCGCGCGGTCAGGGCGACGAAGGATCGCCGTCTGGAACGCACCGTCCGCGCACTGGCCGCTCCTTTCCGGGCACGAGCGCGCTCTACGTGGAGGACCTCGTCACCGGGAGGGGCGGCGCCTGGAACGCCCGGGCGCGCTTCCCGGCTGCCTCGACGCTGAAGGTGGCGATCGCCGTCGAGGCGCTGCGCAGCCATGTGGGCAAGCCGGCGCCCGGCTCCTACCTCGACTCGCTCCTCCACCGGATGCTTGTCGAGTCCGACAACGACGCCGCCAACGAGACCGAGTCGACCTTCGGCGGCGGCGCGCGCGTCGACGAGCTGCTCCACGGGCTCGGGATCGGCGACACCTGGATGGGCGGCGGGTACCTCAGGGGCACGCCCGCGCTGCCGCCGATCCGCGTCCGGGTCGAGAGCCAGCCGTCGTTCCCCTGCTGCAAGTACACGACCGCGTACGACCTCGCCCGGCTGTTCACCGACATCCACCTCGCCGCGGACGGGCGCGGGCCGCTGATCGCCCGGTACGGGAGCGCATTCACCCCGTCGGACGCGCGCTACCTGCTCTACCTGCTCGTCCACGTGCCCGACCGCGGCAAGCTCGGGCGCTTCATCGGGGGTGGCCCGGACACGCTCCTGCACAAGGCCGGCTGGATCTCGTACGCCCGCCACGACGCCGGGCTCGTCTACTGGCCCGGCGGCGTCCTGGTCGCCGCGGTGATGACGTATGGGAACGGTGTCGGGACCGCATCGGACGTGCTCGCAGGGCGTGCGGCCAACCTTGCTCTCGCGCGGCTCGGCCAGAACCAGCATCGGTGACAGGCTTCAGCCTGTTTCCGATTCGGCTTCCAGCTACCCTGGGCCGCCGTGATGGCGTTCCTCGTCGCCCTGGCACTGCTCGCGCCCGCCGCTCCGCCGAAGCCGCAGATCGTCTCGAAACCGATCCCGTTCGGCCTGCAGCGGAAGGCCGAGACCGCCGCCTACGCCCGGCGCCACTACGGCCTGAACACGTGGCGGCTCGAGAATCCACGCGTCATCGTCGAGCACTACACGGCGTCGGAGAGCTTCGCGTCGGCGTACTCGACCTTCGCCGCCGACACGCCGGACGGCGAGCTGCACGAGCTGCCCGGGACGTGTGCCCACTTCGTGATCGACAAGGACGGGACGATCTACCAGCTCGTCTCGCTGACGACCATGTGCAGGCACACCGTGGGCCTGAACTACACGGCCGTCGGCATCGAGCACGTCGGGACGAGCGACGCCGAGATCCTCGGCAACCGGCGGCAGCTCGACGCGTCGCTCCGGCTGACCGCCTGGCTGATGGGCCGCTTCGGCATCCAGCTCCGCAACGTGATCGGGCACAACGAGAGCCTGACGAGCGCGTACCACCACGAGCGGTATGCCGCTTGGCGTTGCCAGACGCACGGCGACTGGACGCGCAAGGACATGACCGTCTACCGGGCCCGCCTCGGCGTCCTGCTCCGGCCCTACCAGGTGCCGGTCGGCCCGCCCTCCCGGCCGGTTGCCTCCAGCTGTTGACTGGCGCTGCTCCGCTCTTACACTTCCTTTACACGGCGATTAGACGGATCACAACACGGATGGCGATACTGAGTCAGGCGATGCGTCGCTTCTTTCCGCTTGTCCTCGTCATGGCACTCCTGCTGCCGGCGGCAGCCTGGGCGGCTTCCGCCTCCTTGGACTCGTCGGTCGCCTCGGGTGACGGGACACTGGTGGTCGACAACGGCAACGGCAGCGTGATCCTGCGCGCCCGCGGCGGAATCCTCGGCCGCTTCGACAACGGGAACGTCGTGATCTCCGACCTCGATCTCACCGACGGTCGGGTGCCCGTCGTCTCGGGGGCCGAGACGGTTCGCTTCCTCGGCGGCGGGCGGATCATGTACTCGGGCGAGGACGTCCGCTTCCGCATGATCGGCGGGCTCTACCGGGCCCAAATCGTCGCGACCGGCATCGACGTCAGCGCCGTCGGTCGAGGGGTCGCCGTTCTGGACGCGTCGGGCTACACCGACTTCCCCGGGCGCTACTCGCTCGACGGTGGGACGTTCCGTCCGCTCCCCGGCCATTCGACCGTCTACACGCTTGGTCAGGCGCCCGGTCCGCCGGGGAAGTGACCAGCCGCCCAAACCAGAGCGTTCTGGTCGTCGAGGACGAGAGCTCGATCGCGTCCTTCGTCGCGCTGTACCTCAAGAACGCCGGGTACATGGTGCGGACCGCGGCGACCGGGAACGAGGCGCTCGCGCAGTTCCAGGCCTCGGCGCCGGCCCTGATCGTCCTCGATTTGATGCTCCCGGACATCGACGGGATCGAGGTCTGCCGCCGCATCCGCAAGAGCTCGGACGTCCCGATCCTGATGCTGACCGCACGCGACGAGGACGTCGACAAGATCATCGGCCTCGAGGTCGGCGCCGACGACTACCTGACCAAGCCGTTCAACCCGCGCGAGCTCGTCGCCCGGGTGAAGTCGATCCTTCGTCGGGCGTCGCCCGAGCGCCGTCAGATCGAGAGCAAGCAGATCCGTCACGGTCGGCTCCTGATCGACGCGGGCCGGCGCGAGGTGCGCGTCGGCGAGGAGGAAGTCCAGCTCGCGCCGAAGGAGTTCGATCTGTTGTGGGAACTCCTCGACCACCGCGGGCTCGTCCTCACCCGCGACCAGCTGCTCGAGCGGGTATGGGGCTACACGTTCGCGGGCGACACGCGCACCGTTGACGTCCACGTCCGGCAGCTCCGCCGGAAGCTCGGCGATGCGTCGCCGATCGTGACCGTCTGGGGGGTCGGGTACAAGGTGGCGCCCGCGAAGGACGCGGCCGCCTAGGAGCGATCGTGTTCCGGTCGCTGCGCTTCCGCCTGCCGGCGTTCTACCTGGCGGGCGTCGCGCTGGCGGGCATCGTCACGACCGTGATCGCGGTCCAGCTGTTCCAGGACCACGTCCGCTCGCAGTCGCTCGCCGAGCTGAAGCGGGAGGCGCGCGGGCTCTCGAGCCTGTACGCGCGGCAGGCGATCAGCTCGATCGACGAGGGCCGCTCGGCTCCCGAGTTCGCCGGCCGCGAGCTCGAGAAGGCGACCGGCGCCCGTCTCTACTACGTCGGCGCGCCGGTTTTCTTCCGGCACGGATCCGGGCTGCGCGAGCTGTCGCGCTCGGAGGTCGGCAACGAGTGGCAGACGCTGATCGACGGCAAGAAGGTGACCACCTTCGAGTTCACTCCGCCGGGCGAGGACAAGACGTTCCTCGCCGTGGGCCAGCCGCTCGTCCTCGAGGGGCAGAACTTCGGCGCGCTCGTCGTCGCGCGCAAGAAGACGGACCTGACCCAGGGCTGGTTCTCGCTCTTCGAGCTGCTCCTGGTCGCGCTCGGGGTCGGGCTGTTCGTGGCCGCCGGACTCGCCTGGTACCTGTCGCGACGGATCGCGACGCCCGTGCTCGCGCTCTCGAAGGCGGCAGACGGGATCGCCAAGGGCCGGTACGACGTCGACATCCCCGACGTGCGGGGAACCGACGAGATCAGCCACCTTTCCGGCCGCTTCCGTGACATGGCCGCGCGGCTCGCCGAGGCAGACGCGCGCGAGCGGAACTTCCTGATGTCCGTCTCCCACGAGCTGCGGACGCCGCTGACCGCGATCCGGGGCCATGTCGAGGCCCTCCGGGAAGGGCTGATCATCGACCCCGTGATGGAAGCGGAGTCGCTGAGTGTCGTCGCCGCGGAGGCTGAGCGTCTGGAGCGCCTCGTCGGCGACGTTCTCGACCTCGCCAAGCTCGACGCGCACCGCTTCACGGTGCTGCACGAGGAGGTGGACATGGGGCGCCTCGTCGAGCAGGCATACGCCACCTTCGGCGAGGAGGCGAGACGCCGGGAGATCGACTACCGCTGCGACAGCGACGGTGCGCCGGTGATCGTCTCCGACGGCGATCGGGTGCTCCAGATCGTCTCCAATCTGCTCTCCAACGCCTTCCGCTGGACCCCCGACGGCGGTCGGGTCGAGCTCGCGCTCGCCGCCGCGAACGGCGCCGTCTCGGTCTCGGTTGCGGACACCGGGCCGGGGATCAAGCCGTCCGACCGCGACCGCATCTTCCGGCCGTTCTGGTCGCGGGACGGCGGCGGCACGGGGCTGGGCCTGGCGATCGCCCGCGAGCTTGCTGTAGCGCTCGGGGGCCGCATCGAGCTCCAGAGCGAACTCGGTACGGGCAGCCAGTTCAATCTGCGCCTGCCGGTGATGCCTCCATCCTGAGTGGGCCCGTAGCGCCGCCCGGCGGAGCCCGGCGGCGCTGGTCAAGCTGAGCGGCGGGCCGGCCGTCTACCATCCGGCCGATGGCCGTGACCGCCGTCGCCGCACCGCGCTCGGTCGGGCGCGCCGCGCTCGTCGCGCTGCGCCCCCGCCAGTGGACGAAGAACCTTCTCCTGTTCGCGGGCCTCCTGTTCGCGGGCAAGCTCGGCGACACGGGCCTGTGGCTCGACGCCTGCGTGGCCTTCGTCGCGTACTGCGCGGCCTCGAGCGCGTCGTACCTCGCGAACGACGTCCGCGACGCTCCCCACGACCGCGAACATCCGGTGAAGCGGCTACGTCCGATCGCGAGCGGCGAGCTGCCCGCCCGGCTCGCGATTGCGCTCGCGATCGTCCTGGTGTGCCTGGCGTTCGGCCTCGTCGCGTACCTCGGCCCCTGGTCGGTCGCGTTCATGGCCGGGTTCCTTGCGCTCCAGGCGGCGTACTCGGCCGGGCTCAAGCACGTCGTGCTCATCGACGTGCTGGTGATTGCCGCGCTGTTCGTGCTGCGCGCGAGCGCCGGCGCAGAGGCGGTGGACGTCCATATCTCGCCCTGGCTCCTGATCTGCACGGGCCTGCTGGCGCTGTTCCTCGCGCTGGCCAAGCGCCGCGCCGAGCTCGTCCTCGTCGGCGCGGAAGAGACGCCCGGACGGCCCGTGCTCGAGGGCTACTCGCTCGCGCTGGTCGACCAGCTCGTCTCCGTCGTGGCTGCGTCCACCGTCATCGCCTACTCGCTGTACACGTTCGGCGCCCGCGACTCGAAGGCGATGATGGCGACCGTGCCGTTCGTCGTCTACGGCGTCTTCCGCTACCTGCTGCTCCTGCACCGCCACGACCTCGGCGAGGAGCCGGAGAACGTCCTGCTCACGGACGTGCCGCTGATCCTGACACTGGTCGCCTGGGCGGCGACGAGCGCCGTCATTCTCGCGCTGACGTAAGCCGTGCGGATCGTGGCTTTCCCCGCCGCGGCCGACCTGCGCGGCCGCCGCAACCAAACGCGGCTGAGGGGCGGAGTTGGGAAGGGGGCACATGGGGGAAACCGGCCGTTTCCCCCGTGAAGCGAGCGGAGCGAGCGTCCTAGCCGGCTTCGCCGATGCGGTAGACGGTCGCGCCTCGGCGGTCGTGCACTGCCTCCTCGATCCGGCGCAGCCGCTCGTCGACCGCCCGCCAGCTCGACTCGACGAGATCGACCAGCAGGCCAAGGTCGTCGACGCGCGAGTTGCGCTCGGCGAGGAGCTCGGTCTCGATCCGTTCCAGGCGACGGATCGTCTGGTTGGCCAGGCCACGCACCTCGGCGAGTTGGCGCGAGACCGGGCGAGCCTCCAGCCGGATGCCGTCCCGGACCGCCTCGCCGACCCGGTCGGGGAGCGTCGACTCGAGCGCGGCTGCGGTCGCGGCGAGCGCCTCGACCTGTGCCCGCGCCCGGTCGAGCGCCGCTTCGACGTCGGCCGGCTGGGCCTTCCCTTCGACTGCTTCGGAGAGCCGTTCGCGGGCTCGCTCGAGAGCGTCGTTCTCCACGGGTGCGACGATAGCGTGTTCGCCGGATGAAGTCATCCGAGCTCGACTACGACCTTCCGCCGGAGCTGATCGCGCAGCACCCGACCGAGCGGCGAGACGAGTCGCGGCTGCTCGTCTACGACCGCGCGCTCCGCCGGATCACGCATCGGAGATTCGGAGATCTGCCGGAGGAGATCGGCGATGCCCTGGTCGTCGTCAACGACACGCGGGTGGTTCCCGCCCGGATCCCGATCGAGCACCCGAAGGGCGAAGTGCTCCTGCTCGAGGCGCTGGGCGCGGGTGAGTGGGAGGCGCTCGCCCGCCCGACGCGGCGGCTGCGGACGGGGAGGACGTACGGGCCGGTCGAGCTGCGCGAGCACCTCGGCGAAGGGCGGTGGCGGGTCAGGCTCGAAGCGGAGCCGGCCGGCCCGGATTCGATCGGCAGCGTGCCGTTGCCGCCGTACATCACGGAACCGCTCGCCGATCCGGAGCGCTACCAGACGGTCTACGCGCGCGAGGCGGGCTCGGCCGCGGCGCCGACCGCCGGCCTGCACTTCACGCCCGAGCTCCTCGCCCGTCTGGCCGTGGAGCGGGTGACGCTCCACGTCGGCCTGGACACGTTTCGTCCGGTGGCGGTCGACGACCTCGCGGAGCACCGGTTGCACGGGGAGCGCTACTCGGTGACGGCCGCCGCGTGGGAGCGGATCCGCAGGGCCACGCGGGTGGCCGCCGTCGGGACGACGACCGTGCGCGTGCTCGAGACGCTGACCCGCGGGGCGCCGCTCGAGGGCCGCACCGAGCTTTTCGTCACGCCTGGGTTCGAGTTCCGCCGGGTCGATGCGCTCCTGACGAACTTCCACCTGCCGCGCTCGACGCTGCTGGCGCTCGTGATGGCCTTCGCCGGAGTCGAGGAGACGAGGGAGCTGTACCGGCTGGCGATCGCCGAGCGCTACCGCTTCTACTCCTTCGGCGATGCGATGCTCATCCTGTGAGCGCCCGCTTCGAGATTCACGGTTTCGGTTCGGACCGGCCTCACACTCGTGCGGACGTCCTCGCTAGGCTCGCAGTGGGTGGTGGGCAGGGGTGCCCCAGACGGGGGCGGAGGACATGACAGCCTTCGAGGTGACCGCGACCGACGGCGCCGCCCGCGCGGGCGTCCTCCACACCGCGCATGGGGAGGTGCCGACGCCGGCGTTCATGCCGGTCGGGACGAAGGCGAGCGTCAAGAGCCTGCACCCGGACGAGGTGCGCGAGGCCGGCGCCGCGATTCTGCTCGGGAACACGTACCACCTCCACTTCCGGCCGGGCGAGGATCTGATCGCCGAGCTCGGCGGACTGCACGCCTTCATGGGGTGGGACGGGCCGATTCTCACCGATTCGGGCGGTTTCCAGGTCTTTTCGCTCCGGGACACGCTGCTGGCTGTGGACGACGAGGGCGTCACCTTCCGCTCGGTGTACGACGGCGACCGGGCACACTTCACGCCGGAGCTGGCCGCGGCCATCCAGTCGAAGCTCGGATCCGACGTCGCGATGTGCCTGGACGTCTGCCCCCCTGCCGGGGCTACCCGCGAGGAGCTCGAACGGGCGGTGCGGCTGACGACCACCTGGGCCGCCAGGCAGCGCGAGGTGCCGAGGGGGCCGGGCCAGCTCGTGTTCGGGATCACCCAGGGCGGTGCCGACCGCGAGTTCCGCGCACGGTCGGTCGAGGAGATCACGGCGCTCGGGTTCGACGGCTACGCGCTCGGCGGACTCTCGGTCGGCGAACCCCGTCCCGAGATGGTCGAGGCGGTCGAGTGGTCCGCGCCGATGCTCCCCGCCGACCGCCCCCGCTACTTCATGGGGATCGGCGACCCGGACGGGATCCTCGACGTGATCGCCCGCGGGATCGACATGTTCGACTGCGTCCTGCCGACGCGCCTGGGTAGGACCGGCACGGCGCTGACCTCGTCCGGGCGCGTCAACCTCCGGAACGCGCGGTTCGCCCGCGACCCGCGCCCGCTCGACGAGCGCTGCTCGTGTCCAGCATGCACCCGGTTCTCCCGCGCGTACCTCCGGCACTTGACGAACCAACGAGAGCTGCTCGCGCTTCGCCTGCTGTCTCTCCACAATCTTCGCTTCCTGCTCGACGTCACACTAGGAGCGCGGTCCGCGATCGAGGACGGACGGCTGGCAGACTTCATCTTGGAAATGCGGCAACGGATGGCGAGCGAAGCATGAGCAGCGGCGGGATCTTCATCCTCGTCCTCCTCGTTCTTTTCCTGGTGTGGCTGATGCTCGTCCGCCCGCAGCGAAGGCGGCAGCTCAACCAGCAACTGATGATCGACCACCTGCGCGTCGGGGACGAGGTGCTGACCGCCGGCGGGTTCTTCGCGACGGTGGTGCGAATCGACGAGGACGAGGTGACCGTGGAGCTCTCGCCCGGAGCCGAGGCCCGGCTGTCCAAGCGGGCGATCGCGGTCGTCATGCCCGACGAGGACGAGGTCGAGCCCGTCGAACCCGAGGCGGAGGCCTCCGAGCCGGTCGGCGAAAGCCGGCGCTAAGCTGATTCGCCGTGCACACACGCCGTAACCATCTGATCCTCATCGGCTTGATCGTCGCCGCGGTCGTCGGCGTGGCCCTGCTGGCGGTTCCAGGGTCGCCGGCGCACAAGAAGACCCGTCTCGGCCTCGACCTGCAGGGCGGCCTCGAGGTGGTGCTCGAAGCGGTTCCGCCGAAGGGACAGAAGGTCACGCAGCAAGGCCTTGACAACGCCGTCTCGATCATGCGGAGCCGCGTGGACAAGCTCGGTGTGGCCGAGCCGGAGATCCGCAAGCAGGGCAACAACCAGATCGTGATCGAGTTGCCGGGCGTGAAGAACGCCGGACAGGCGGCGCAGCTGATCGGCAAGACCGCGCAGCTCGAGTTCTACGACCTCCAGGCCGACCTCACCGGCCCCTCGGTCACGACCTCCGGATTCGCGCGAGTCCCTGTCGCGACCGCCAACCTCTACAACCTGCTCTCGGGCCAGCAGGCGAAGGCGAGACAAGGCACACCGACCGCCTACTACCTCTTCGACAGGAACAAGCGGTTGCTCGCAGGGCCGTCGGACACGCGTCAAGGGCTGTTCAGCGCGCGCGTTCCGAGAGTGCCGAGGGGCGGCAAGATCTTCGCCGTTCCGGCCGGCACCGTCGTGATCACGTGCACGGCGACCGAGAACAACCCGTGCCCGCCGGGCGACACCGCGGTCGGTCAGACCGTCTACTACCTGTTCAAGCACGACCCGACGAACCCGAACGAGGAGAAGCGGATCCCGGAGATGACCGGCGCAGAGCTGAAGTCGTCCGGGACGCAGGCGGACTTCGACCCCACGACCGGCCAGCCGATCGTCCGCCTCGCCTTCACCGGCAAGGGCAACCGGATCTTCCAGCGGATCACGAAGAACCTGTACCAGCGCGGGCGGCTCTGGCAGGCACCGCAGATGTTCGCGATCGTGCTCGATCGGGACATCAAGTCCTGGCCACAGATCGACTACACGGACCCGAGTCTCGCCAACGGCATCTCGGGCGGCGGGCAGATCACCAACATCGGTAAGTACGGCGAGGCGAAGGACCTGGCGATCGTCCTCCAGACCGGCGCGCTCCCGTACGTCTTCAACCAGCTCGAGCAGTCGCAGGTCTCGGCGACGCTCGGCAAGGACTCGCTGAACGAGGCGAAGCTCGCCGCCGCGATCGGCCTGCTCGTCGTCGCACTGTTCCTGCTGCTCGTCTACCGCTTCCTCGGCGTCGTCGCCGTGATCGGCCTCGGCATCTACGCCGCCTTCCTCTATGGCGTGATCCTCCTCCTCAACGTGACCCTGACCCTGCCGGGCTTCGCCGGGATCGTCTTAACCATCGGCGTGGCGGCGGACGCGAACATCGTCGTGTTCGAACGAATCAAGGAAGAGGTGCGCGCCGGGAAATCCGTGCGCGCGGCCATCAATGCCGGCTACTCGAAGGGCTTCCACACGATCGTCGACGCGAACGTGGTCACTGCGATCACCGCGCTCGTGCTGTTCGCGGTGGCGACCGCGGGCGTGAAGGGCTTCGCGCTGATGCTGCTGATCGGCACCGTGCTCTCGCTGGTCACGGCGGTCGCCGCCACGCGCGCGATGCTCGGCCTGCTGGCCGGCTTCCGCTGGTTCGACAACCCGGCCTTCATGGGTGCGAGCGGCCAGCAGAAGGGGCGCTGGCTCCAGATCGACTTCATGCGGCGCCGGTATCTCTGGTTCGCGATCTCCGGGGTCGTGATCGCCCTCGGCATCGGCGCGCTCGCCGTCCGCGGCCTGAATCTCGGGATCGACTTCAAGGGCGGCACGCAAGTCGTCTTCAAGACGCCCGAGTACACCTCGCTCACGTCCGTGCGAAGCCAGGCTGCGTCGATCGGGCAGAGCGACGCGATCATCCAGGGCAAGGGCAGCTCGCGCGGGGACGCCTACAAGTCGTTCCAGATCCGCACCAAGTCGCTGAAGCCGGCGGAGCAGGACACGCTCTCGACCGACCTGCAGACGAAGCTGGGGGCGAAGTCGATCGGAATCCAGAACGTCTCCTCGAGCTTCGGCCGCCAGATCGCGAGGCTCGCGATCCTCGCGATCATCGTCTCGCTGGCGCTGATCATCGTGTACATCGCGATCCGGTTCGACTTCAAGTTCGCGATCCCGGTGATCATCGCCCTGATCCACGACCTGCTGATCACCATCGGCGTCTACGCCCTCAGCGGAAGCGAGGTGACGACCGCCACGGTCGCCGCTGTGCTGACCGTGCTCGGCTACTCGATCTACGACACGATCATCATCTTCGACCGCATGCGGGAGAACATCCCGCTGATGCGCGGCTCCTCGTTCGCGACGATTGCGAACGTCTCGCTGTGGGAGACGATCCGCCGGTCCCTGGCGACGACGTTGATCACGCTGCTGCCGGTGCTGTCGCTGTACTTCTTCGGCGGCGACACCCTGAAGACGTTCGCGCTGGCGCTGATCGTCGGCATCGCCTCCGGCGCGTACTCGTCGATCTTCATCGCCGCGCCGCTGCTGACGATGTGGAAGGAGCGCGAGCCGGAGTACAAGCGCCTGATCGGCAGCAAGGAGATCAAGGGCGGCGTCGGGCAGCTCGAGGTGGCCATGGAGCAGTCCGAGGCGGCACTGGCCGCCGAACCGACCCCGGCGACGCCGCTGGACATCTTCGCCCCGATCGAGGACGAGCTCGCTCCGCAGCCGGCGCCGACCGGCGCCGGTGACGGAGCGGCCTCGAAGTCGCAGGCCAAGCGTGAGCGCCGCCGGCAACGGCGCCGGACACGGCCGCATGGCAGAGCCCGGTAAGGTCGACCGTGACGTCGTCGAGCGGCTGGCGCTCGCCGCCGTCGGCGTCGTGTCGCTAACGGCCGACCGCATCGAGGAGCTGGCCGGCGAGCTGAGCGAGCGCGGCGGGATGCGGCGCGATGAGGCCCGCCAGGTGCTCGAGGAGGCGGTCACGCGCTGGCGCGGCGACGCCGCCAGGTTCGGCGAGCGCGCGGGGGAGAGCCTCGCCGGGCTCGCGCGCCAGGTCGGTCTCGTCACCCGCGAGGAGATGGACGAGCTCGAGCTCCGCGTCGCGCAGCTCGAGCACCGGCTGCGACTGCTCGAGCGTCCGCGCTCGGTCTAGCCGGTCACGAAATCGGCGCACTTTCGTTCGCCTTCGGACAGCGAAAGGGTCAGACCCCTGCCATGGCCCTGAGGGACCCCGCGAGGAAGGTTTTCGCTGTAAAGCGTGCAAGACTGACCTGATGGCGCAGCCTGCGCAGCGCAGCCTCGGCCGCATGTCCGAGATCGCCCAGGTGGCGGTCCGGCACGGCTTCGGCTACTGGCTCGAGAACCACAAACTGACCGACCTGCTGCCCTGGCCACGGCCGCCGGCCACGCTCGACGCGGAACCGGCGCCGAACCAGCGCGGGCGACACCTGCGCGAGATGCTCGACGAGCTCGGGCCGACGTTCGTGAAGTTCGGCCAGCTGCTCTCGACCCGGCCGGACATCGTCCCGCCGGACATCATCGCCGAGCTGCGCGCCCTCCAGGACGACGTCACGCCGTTTGCGTTCTCGGAGGTCGAGCGGGTCGTGCGCGAGGAGCTCGACCTGCCGATCGAGAAGCTGTTCACGTCGTTCGAGGAGATGCCCATGGCGGCGGCGTCGATCGGCCAGGTGCACCGCGCGGTGCTCCCGAACGGCAAGCGGGTCGCGGTCAAGGTGCAACGCCCGGACGCACCGAGACAGATCGAGGCGGACCTGTCGCTCCTGTACCAGGCGGCGAAGATCGCCAAGGAGCGCGTCCGTTCGCTCGACTTCATCGACGCCCGCGAGCTGGTCGACGAGTTCTCCCGCTCGATCCGACACGAGCTCGACTACCGGCTGGAGGCGCGGAACGCCCAGACCTTCCACCGGAATTTCGCCGGCCACCCGCACGTCCGCATCCCTCACGTCTACTGGAGCTACTCGCGGCAGCGCGTGCTCACCCTGGAGCTGCTGGAGGGCGAGCAGGTGGCCGACCTCGAGCTCCAGGCGTTCACGATGGACGAGCGGCGCCATCTCGCCTATCTGATCACGGAGGCGTGGATGACGATGATCTTCCGCCACGGGTTCTTCCACGCCGACCCGCATCCGGCGAACATCCTCCTGATCGGCGGCGAGCAGATCGGTCTCGTCGACTTCGGCCTGGCGGGGAAGCTGTCCGACGACGACCTGTCGAAGTTGACGGCGCTGTTCATCGACGCTGCGGAGGAGAACGTCGACGCCCTCGCCCGGCGGCTCGGCGATCTCGGCGTGCGCTACGACCGGTCTCGCGAGCAGGAGCTGACCCGGGAGCTGCGCGAGCTCTACTACAAGTACTACGGCGCACGGCTCTCGGAGATCGATCCGCTACAGGTGATCAGGGAGGCGTTCGCGCTGATCTACTCGCAGAACCTGCGCCTGCCGACGCGGTTCGTCCTGCTCGACAAGGCGATCGCGACCGTCGGCTCGGTCGGCGTCGAGCTGTACCCGGACTTCAACGTGTTCGAGGTCGCGAAGCCATACGCGCGCGACCTGATGCTCCACCGCTACACGCCGCGGCGGATGATGTCGCGCGCTCGGAAAGAGGCGCGTGCCCTCGTCGGCATCGTCCGCGAGACGCCCTACCAGGTACACGACATCCTCGAGTCGCTGCGCGACGGGCAGATCGAGGTCGGCTTCGTGCACAAGGGTCTCGACGAGTTCATGCACAAGCTCGACGTCGCGTTCAACCGGCTGGTGATCGCGCTCGTGGTCGCCGGCGGGCTGATCGGCTCGAGCCTGATCGGCATCTTCGCGACCGGCGGTCCGCACGTGCTCGGCTTGCACGTGATCTCGTTGATCGGCTTCGCGCTCTCGACCGTTCTCGGTGTCTGGCTCCTGATCGGCGTGATCAGGTCAGGGCGTCTCTGACCCCGAACAGCTCGTCGAGCAAGACCGGCCACTCGTCGTCCGTCACCCCGCGCTCCGTGCGCTCGCCGGCCGTGCGCACGATCAGCCGGTCGTCCATCAGCGTCCGGCGGCCGTCCGGGGTCGCGATCGTGCAGAAGCGGTGTCGCGTGAAGAAGGGCGACTCGGTCTCCTGCCAGCGACAGGTCTCCTCGAAATCCGCGAGCTCGTGGGGCTCGAGGTCGAAGCGGTAGGCGATGCGCCAGCCGGGAGTCGGCTTCAGGTTGGTCTCCAGGCTGTCGTCGTGGCGCTCGACTACCTGCCACCCGCCATCATGCCGCTCGAGCCGGTAGGAGGCGATGCCGCGGTCGACGTGCTCGTTTCCGGCTCGAAGGGCGAAGGGCCGGCGGTAGACCTCGCCCCAACCGACGTCGACCAGCCAGGGACCATCGAAGTCGACGAGCAGGGCGAGGTGTGCCCGCTCGGGGCCCTGTTCGGCGGTGACGGGGTCGACGAGCCGCCCGGCGAGCAGCGTGACCGCGAAACCGAGTTCCCGTAGAAGCCCGGCGAAGAGCCCGTTGAGCTCGTAGCAGAAGCCGCCTCGCCCGCGGACGACGATCTTGTCGTAGATCGCCTCGATGTCGAGCGACAGTGCCCGGCCGACGGCGATGTCCAGGTTCTCGAACGGCACCGCGCACAGGTGCGCGAGACCGAGTTCGGCAAGCCCGTCGAGCGTCTGTTCGGGCGCCGCGGAGAGGCCGATTCGCCGGAGATACGCGTCGATGTCCACTGCGGGCGACTGTAGACAGGTCGGCGCACTCTCGCGCGAATGGACATCTAGCTGGGTCTCCCGAGCGGCGCTACCGTCGGACGAATGTCAGCTGCGTTGATCGTTGCCGAGCCCGAGACCGAGACCCGCGGCTTTCTCGAGCGGCAGCTCGCCGACGACGGCTTCGACGTCCTCGGCGCCAGCCATCCGGGCGAGGTCTTCGATCTCGCCGAACGCGTGCGTCCCGACCTGGTCCTCGTCGCCGAGCTGGAGCTCTGCACGCGTCTCCGCGACGGCGTTCCGGGCCGGTCGTGGAACCGCGACGTCCCCGTGATCCTGCTCGGTCGCGAGGAGGCGAACGCCGTCGACCGCGCCCGCGCCCTGGAGCGCGGCGCCGACGACTACGTCGACCGGCCGTTCGCGTACGAAGAGCTGCGCGCGCGGATCCGGGCGGTGCTGCGGCGGGCGGCGCCGAAGCCGGGAGAGGTGCTCGAAGCGGGTGACATTCGGATCGACCGGCCGACCCGTTGCGTCCTGGTCGCGGGGCGCCGGTTGCTGCTCCCGGCGAAGGAGTTCGAGCTCCTCGCCAAGCTGGCCGAGCAGCCGACGCGCGTCTACGAGAAGGACGAGCTGCTCCGCGAGGTCTGGGGCTTCCGTTCGATCGGGCGCACCCGGACGCTGGATTCGCACGCGTCGCGCGTGCGCCGCCGGATCGCTCCGCTCACGAAGACGCCCTATGTGATCAACGTCTGGGGGGTGGGGTACCGGCTGATGCTGCCGGACTAGTTTCCGTCGAACGCCCGGACGAGCGTCTCGCCGGCGAGGGCGACGGAATCGAGGTCGTACGGGTCGGGCATGTTCAGGATCAGGGCTTCGATCCCGGCGTCGAGCAGCGCTCGTACCTGCTCGGCGACCTCGTCGGGCGCGCCGAGGGTGAGTACGTTCCGCAGGCGCTCGGGGTCGAGCTGCAGTCGGTCCGGCCAGGAGGCGAGGCGGCGTTCCGCCTCCTCGTGGCTCCCGGCGATCGCGAGCGTCCCGAGCCGTGTCCGCGTTATCTCCTTCGGGTTGCGTCCGACGTCGGCACAGTGGCTGTCGAGCACGTCCATCAGGTGCCGCGAACGTTCGGGATCGCCGAAGATGTTGCACGCATCGGCGTGCTCGGCGACCAGCCGCAGCGTCTTCTTCTCGCCGCTTCCGCCCACGAGGATCGGGATGTCGCCGCGGATTGGCCGTGGGTTGTTGAAGACACCCTCGACCCGGAAGTGTCGCCCCTCGTAGGTCGGCGCGTCCTGCGTGAACATCGCACGCGAGATCAGGAGGGCGTCCTCGAGCCGCTCGAACCGCTCCTTCAGCGTTGGGAAGTCGAAGCCGTATGCGCGGTGCTCGTCCTCGAACCAGGCCGCGCCGAGTGAGTGGATGGCGCGTCCTCCCGAGATGACGTCGAGCGTGGTGGTGATCTTCGCGTGCAGCGCAGGGTTTCGGTAGGTGACGGCCCCGACCATCAGGCCGAGGTTCAACCGCTCGGTGCGCGCGGCGATGGCGGCGAGCGCCGTGTTGCCCTCGAGCATCCAGTTCGTCGGCGGGCCGACGCCGGGGATCTGGTGCAGGTGATCCATGACGAACAGGGAGTCGAACCCCGATGCGTCGGCGGTCTCTGCAATCGCGACCAGCCGTGCGAAGAGATCGGCCGGGGCGACGCCGGGGAAGTTGAAGCTCGGAAGCTGCAGGCCGATCCGGACCGGTGCGCGCATCACCGCACCGTATCGTCCGCGTTCGGGCTACGCGTCGATCAGAACGGGCCGCGGGGCTCGTAGCTGCCGCGGCGTGCACCCACTGCGACGAACGTCATCCCGTCCGGCCCGGCGACGGGCTGGCGCGTCGTCTCGGGATCGAAGCGGAGGAAGGTGCCGACCGTGACCGGCACCTCCTCGCCTTCGACGCGCCAGTGGCCGGAGCCGGCGACCACGACGTTGACCTCCTCCTGGCCGGAGTCGGACTCGTCATGCTCGACGCCCGGCGCACCGGCCGGCAGCTCGAACCAGTTGATCCCGAAGGCCTCGAGCCCCAGCTCGCGGCGGACGAAGCGCACGGCGCCGCCGGGGCCCGCCCCGTCGATGTCCTCGATGTTCTTGACGCTGTAGCCCATCAGCCTCTCTTCCCCGAGACCCGTGCGAAGTGCCGAGTGTAGTGGCTGAGAACCTCTCCCCAGCCGCTGTCGTAGCCAGAACGGGCCTCCTGGGCCCGCCCGGCGAGGATCTCCCAGCCGCGGTGCTCCAGGTCGACCCGAGTGCCGTCGCCCTCGGCGGCGAAGCACACCTCCAGCTCGGTGGCCTTCGACGAATCGTGTCCTGGGTACCAGGTCATGACGAAGCGGGTGGGCGGCTCCCAGGCGAGCACCCGGCCCCATTCGCCCTCGCCGCCGTCGTCGTGGCGCTCGAAGATGCGCCCGCCGACCTGCTCCTCGAAGACGACCTCGGTGATCCGCTCGCCGCCTATCGAGTACATGCCGAGCGGCCACCACGTCCCGAGCCCGCGCGTGAAGACTTCGAACGCGCGCTCCGGGCTGCAGTCGACCACGAGGGTCTTGTGGACCGGCGCGATCACTGCCTGCGTGTTGCTCACGTCTTCCTCCTCCCGCTCTCGGCCGCCGCCTTGAAGCCGGCGAGGGCCTGTTCCCAGAAACTGTCGAAGTAGGCGCGCAGGTCGGCGATCGCCTTCGGCTCGACGCCGTAGATCCTGCGCGTCCCGTCCTTCCGCTCCGTCACCAGCCCCGCCTCCTTCAGGACGCGCAGGTGCTGAGAGACCGCGGGACGGGAGATAGGGAGCCCCGCGGCGATCTCGCCGACCGGCCGCGGTCCGCCGCGGAGCCGCTCCATGATCTCCCGCCGCGTCGCGTCACCGAGCGCATCCATCGCCGTTGCGTAAGCCATGACTTACCGTAAGTATTAACTTACGCTCATGCCTGCGTCAAGCGGACGGTCCGATGGTGAACGAGGCTCGTCGGTTTGGTGACGATTGGGTGACCGGCGTTGTCACGGCACACCGGCGTCGTTAGGGTCGCAGCGTGGCCGTGTCCTCCGACAGGCTTCGAGGTCTCCCGCTTTTCTCGTCGCTCTCCGACGACGCGCTCGACGCCGCGGCGCGGCTGTTCGCGGAGCGGCAGGTCGAATCTGGGACGTGCCTCACGGTGGAGGGGGCGTCCGGCTACTCCTTCTTCGTGATCGAGGACGGGGTGGTCGAGGTCGAGCAGGACGGCAAGCTGGTGAACACGCTCGTCGCCGGCGACTACTTCGGCGAGATGGCCATCATCACCGGCGAGCGACGCAGCGCGACCGCGAAGGCGGCCTCGACCGTTGACCTGCTCGTCCTCTTCGGAACCGACTTTCGTGTCCTCGAGCGCGATGTGCCTTCGGTCGCACCGGCGATCGTGAAGACGATGGACGAGCGGGTCGCGCCGGCCGTCAGCGCCGACTAGAGCAGCGCCCCCTCCAGTCGGAGCAGGAGCTCCTTGCGCTCCAGGCCGCCGGCGTAGCCGACCAGCGAGCCGCCGGCGCCGACGACGCGGTGGCACGGAAGTACGATCGGGATCGGGTTACGGTTCATCGCGCCGCCGATCGCACGGGCGGCCTTCGGCCGACCCACCTTGGCGGCGAGCGCGCCGTACGTCGTGACCTGGCCGTACGGGACTCGGGCGAGCTCGTCCAGCGCGCGGCGGTGGAAGTCGGCGACCGGCGTGAGGTCGAGCCGGAGGTCGAACTCCCGCCGACGACCCTCGAAGTACTCGTCCAGCTCCCGGCGGATGCCGTCGACCCGGCGCGGAACGCGGAGGACGCGCACGCCGAAGTCGCCGGCCAGCTCGTCGAGGGCGTCGTCGGGCCGGTAGGCGATCCGGCAGAGGCCGCGGTCGGTCGCGGCGACCAGTAGCTCGCCGACAGGCGAGTCGGCGAGGTCGTAGGCGACGTCGACCAGCCCCTCGCGGTCGGCGGCGTCGCGGAAACGGCGGTCGAGATCGGCCGGGACGGTCATGTGGTCTCCTTTCTGCGCAGGCGGCGAACACCGGCAGAGGCCGCTTGGCGGGCAGCATCCTCGGACGAGCCGAGGGCCGCGCCGATGGCGGCGTAGGGCATGTCGTAGGCGTAGCGGAGGACGACCGCCGCCCGCTCGGTCGGGGGCAGGGCGCCGGTCAGGTGTTCCAGCTCCGCATACGCCGGACGCCGCGGCAGCTCGGCCTGCTCCTCGAGCTCGGCCGACGGGCGTTCGCGGCGGAAGGCGTCGACGGCGACGTTGCGGGCGATGGTCAGCACCCAGGCGCGCAGGTGGTCGCCGTGACGCAAGGACGTGTACGCCCGCAGCGCGCGTAGGAACGTCTCCTGAAACGCGTCCTCGGCCCGCTGTCGCCCGAGCCGCCGCACGAGCAGGCCGTACACCTCGTCGCGGTGCTCGGCGTAGAAGCGCTCGAACGGTGGCATCGTCACTGCGGCTTCCATCATCGAGGGAAACGCCGCCGGCCGCGCCCGTGTGAGATCGGTTCTACGCCGCTTCGAGCCAGGCGTCGGCCACGGCTCCGACATGGCGATGGTCGGTGCCGCAGCAGCCGCCGATGACGGTCGCGGCGGGGAGGAGGGAGCGGAGCGTCCGGTACTGGTCGGCCAGCTCGGCGGGATCGCCCTCGTCCAGCTCCTCGGCCTCGTCGAGTTCGGCGTGGCTCTTGCGCGACGCGTTCGCCCGCACGCCGCCGATCCGCCCGATCCAGTCGCCGCCCTGCTCGAGCGCGCCGGTGAAGTGGGTCGGGTGCGCGCAGTTGATCATGAAGTAGGCGGGGGCACCGTCGGTGTCGGCGTCCACTCGCCCGATCGCCTCCCCGAGCGCCGTTCCGCCCGGCAGGCGACCGTCGGTCTCGACCGTGAACGAGATCACGACGGGGATCCCGGCCCGGACCGCGGCGCGCGCGATCCCGATCGCCTCCTCGGGGTACGTGAGGGTGAGCCCGGAGATCATGTCCGCGCCCGCGCCGGCGAGCGTCTCGACCTGCGCCGAGTGGTATCGCTCCGCCTCGTTCGCGGTCATCAGCGCTCCCGGCCGGTACGCGTCGTCGCGAGGGCCGACCGTGCCGCAGACCACGACTGCGGTCGGGGAATGGTCGGCCCGGACGTGCCCGATGAGTCGCACCCCCTTCCGGTTGGCCTCCGCGAGCCGCTCGGCGTCGTAGCCGAGCCGGCGGCCCCAGTCGGCGTTCGCCCGCCACGTCGGGGTGTCGAGCACGAGTCCGATGCCGCGCTCGCGCGCGAGCGCCACGTACGGCTCGAAGTACGAGCGCAGCTCGCTCGTCCCGGCGTCGCTCTTCAGCAGCGGGAACGCCGCGAAGCAGGGCAGGTCGATCCCGCGCTGGAACGTCAGCACCGTCTCCATGCCGCCGTCGGTCATGCACGTCAGACCCAAGGTCTGGGGAAGTGCCTGCCGGTACCCCATCGCCGCCGGAACGGTATCTCACCCGGCAGAGGCATCTTTGGGACGGCAGGGTTGAATTGTGGGGTGTAGTGGGGTACAGTGGGGCAGCGTGGACCAATGCTACTGGGCGAATACGAGCACACCCTGGACGAGAAGAGCCGCCTCACGCTGCCGGCGCGCTTTCGCGTGGCGATGGCAGACGGCGTCGTTCTCACCCGCGGGCTCGACTCCTGCGTCGAGGCCTACCCGTCGGGCGACTGGACGCAGCTGGTCGAAGACCGGTTGGCCGGCCTCGACCCGCTCAGCCGCGAGACCCGCGTCCTCGAGCGCTTCTACTACACGGGGGCGATCGAGGCCAAACCCGACAAGCAGGGCCGCGTGATGCTGCCGCCGGTGTTGATCGAGCATGCCAAGCTCGGTCGCGAGGTGGCCGTCGTCGGCATGCGCGGACGAATCGAGATCTGGGATCGCGCCGCGTGGCGCGCCCAGATCGAGGAGGTCATGGGAAGTGCAGAGCATGTTGCCGAACGTCTTGCAGCCCGACACGACTGACCACGTCCCGGTCCTCGCAGACGAGGTGCGGGCGCTGCTCGCCCTCGAGCCCGGGCACACGCTGGTGGACGCAACCTTCGGCGCCGGGGGTCACGCGTCGCTGCTCGCGCGCGACCTCCACGGTGACGGCAAGGTGATCGCGATCGACCGCGACCCGACCGTGCGCCCGTACTTCGAGCACTTCCGGCGCACCGCGGCCGTCCAGGCGCGGTTCCTGCGCGGCGACTACTCGATCGTCCTTGCCCAGCTGGCCGAGAACGGCGTCCGCGCCGACGCGATCCTGCTCGATCTCGGCGTCTCCAGCATGCAGCTCGACCGGCCCGAGCGCGGGTTCTCGTACGCCACTGACGCTCCGCTCGACATGCGGATGGACCCCTCGTCCGACTACTCCGCGCGCGAGCTCGTGAACGAGGCGTCCGAGCGCGACCTCGAGCGAATCTTCCGCCGCTACGGCGAGGAGCGCTACGCGCGCCAGATCGCCCGCGCGATCGGTCGCCGCCGCCGCAAGCAGCCGTTCGAGCGCACCGGCGAGCTCGTCGACACGATCAAGGCCTCCATTCCCGCACCGGCCAGGTTCGGCGACGGTCACCCGGCCAAGCGCGTCTTCCAGGCGCTCCGCATCGCCGTGAACGAGGAGCTCGATGCGCTCGAGGACGCGCTGCCGGCCGCGGTCGAAATGCTCCGGCCGGGTGGCCGCATCGCCGTGATCGCGTTCCACTCGCTCGAGGACCGAATCGTCAAGCACTTCTTCCGCGAGGAGGCCCGCGGCTGCACCTGCCCGCCCGACTTCCCGGTCTGCGCCTGCGGCCACGAGCCGGTCCTGCGTGTGCTGACCCCCAGGCCGGTGCGCCCGACCGCCCGCGAGGCCGCGCTCAATCCGCGTGCCGCCTCCGCACGGCTGCGGGTCGCCGAGAAGACCGCATAATGGCGGCCGCCGCCCCTCAGCCACGGGTGCGAGTGGAGGCGGCCGAGGCGGCGCAGGCGGCCCGGACGGTCGAGGCCCGGCCGAGGCCGCGCCGCCGCGCCGAGCGGCGGCCGCGCGTTGCCAGCGGCGTGATCTGGATTGCGGTGATCGGCGCGCTCCTGGTCGGGGTCGTCTTCATGAACGTCGCCGTCCTCCGGCTGAACATCCAGCTCGACCAGCTCGGCCGCGACCGCACGCGCCTGCGCGCCGATAACGCTCAGCTCGCATCGCAGCTCTCCAGCGCGCAGGCGGCCGCACGGATCCAGGCGCTGGCGCGCAAGGAGCTGGGCGTCCAGCCGGCGCTCGCGCAGGAAACGACGTACGTCCGGCTGAAACCATAGGCATGCACTCCCGTCTGGCGAACCGCCGGATCCGGCTGCTGCTCGCCTTCCTCGCGCTGGCCTTCGCGATCGCGTTCGCGCGTGCGTTCTGGCTGCAGGTCGTGCGCGCACCGCGGCTCGAGCGGCTGGCCGCGCAACAGCACCACGAGACGATCACCACTCCGGCCGGACGGGGGACGATCTACGACCGCATGGGCGCGCCGCTCGCGATCGGCGAGGAGGCGACCACGGTCTACGCCGACCCGAAGCAGGTGCGGAACGCGCAGCGGGTCGCGCTCGAGGCGGGCCGTGCGCTCGACCTCGATCCGAACAAGATCTACCCGCAGCTTCTCGACAGGAAGCAGAGCTTCGTCTACGTGCAGCGGAAGGCGGACCCCGAGCGGGCGGCGGCACTCGAGCGGCGCGGGCTCGCCGGGCTCGACTTCTACCCGGAGGAGCGGCGCAGCTACCCGCAGAGCTCGGTGGCCTCGCAGGTGCTCGGCTATGCCGGGGTCGACAACACCGGGATCGCCGGACTGGAGCTGGGGCTGGAACGCTCCCTCGCCGGCAAGCCCGGCAGGGAGACGATCGTCCGCGACCCGTTCGGCCGCACGATCGACGTGGTCTCGTCGACGCCCGAGCAGCCGGGCCGGGATGTCTTCCTCACGCTGGACCACACGCTGCAGGCGAAGGTCGAGTCGGTGCTCCGCGAGACGCTGGCGAAGTGGCATGCGGCCGACGGGACGGCGATCGTCCTCGATCCTCGCACCGGCGGCGTGCTCGCGATGGCGAGCGCCCCCGGCTTCGACGCGAACGACTACCCGAAGGCGCCGAGCAGCCTCCAGCGCAACCGCGCCGTCACGGATACGTACGAGCCGGGCTCGACGTTCAAGGTCGTCACCTACGCAGCGGCGCTCACCGACCACGTCGTCACCCCGAACACGACCTTCACGCTCGCTCCGTCGATCGACGTCGCTGACCGGACGATCGACGAGGCCGAGCCGCGGCCGACCGAGACGATGTCCGTTGCCGAGATGCTCGCCCGGTCGTCGAACGTCGGCACGATCACGCTCGCCGAGCTACTCGGCCGGAAGCGACTCGGGGCATGGATCGACCGATTCGGCTTCGGCAAGGCCACAGGCATCGACTTCCCGGGGGAGAGCCCGGGAATCGTCCTGCCGGTGGACAAGTGGTCCGGCTCTACGATCGGGAACGTCCCCATCGGCCAGGGCATCGCCGTCACACCCATTCAGATGGCGTCCGCGTACGCCGCGCTCGCGAACCGAGGCGTGTGGCTCGAGCCCCACCTCGTCGACCACGTGCGGGGACGCAAGCCGACGAAGGTCCACCGCCGGCGCGTCGTCACGCCGACGATCGCGCACGAGCTGATGGGAATGCTTCAGGGCGTCGTCTCCTCGGAGGGCACCGGCGGCGAGGCTGCGGTGCCGGGTTACCTGGTCGCGGGGAAGACGGGAACCGCGGCCAAGCCCGACTCGCATGGCGGCTACTCGGACACGAACTACGTCGCCTCGTTCGTCGGGATCGTCCCGGCCAGCGCGCCCCGCGCGGTCATCCTCGTCTCGATCGACGAGCCGCAGGGTCAGATCTTCGGCGGCCTGGTCGCCGCCCCGGCGTTCCGCGACATCGCCCGCTTCGCGCTCCAGTACCTGGACGTCCCGCCGGACGACCCGGCCTCGCTGAAGAACGCCGCCGGTGCCCCGCTGGGGTAGCGCCCTCTGGCTAGCCCAACCTCCTCCCCACGGCGATCATAGAAATTCAGCGCGCGGCATCGCCAGTGTCCGTCTGCGAAAAGTCCAGCATTTGCGCCACTTCGGTGACGATTCGAGCGCCTGGAGGCGCCTGGACCGGCTGTTAGACTCGCTCGTCGTGGACCTGGAGCGGCTGATCGCCGTGCTCGCGCCGGCGGAAGTCGTCGGGCCCACCGACACGACGATCCACGACCTGGCGTACGACGCACGAGCCGCCACCGCCGGGTCGCTCTTCTTCTGCGTCCCCGGCGAGCGCGCCGACGGGCACGACTTCGCGCAGGAGGCGATCCGGAACGGTGCGGTCGCGCTCGTCGTCCAGCACGCGCTCGACGTGCCGGTGGCGCAGCTGGTCGTCCCCGACTCGCGGGCCGCGATGGCGGTGGCCGCGGACGAGTTCTTCGGACGGCCGACGGAGGAGCTGGCCGTTGCCGGCGTCACGGGCACTGCGGGCAAGACGACGACCGCGTTCCTCCTCTACGCGGTGCTGGCGGCGGCCGGGCGGCGGCCCGGTCTGCTGGGGACGATCGAGACCCGCGTCGACGGCGAGCGACGGGCCGCCACCCGGACGACCGCAGAGGCGATCGACCTCCAGCGGCTCTTCCGCGAGATGCTCGAAGCGGGCGACCGCAGCTGCGCGATGGAGGCGACCTCGCACGGCTCGGCGCTCCGCCGACTCGACCGGGTCAGGTTCGCGGTGCTCGTCTTCACCAACCTCGACCGGGATCACCTCGACTTCCACCACGACATGGAGGACTACTTCGACGCGAAGCGGCGGCTGTTCCTCGGCGACGATGCGCCGCCGGCCGCGGTCAACGTGGGCGACGAATACGGCCGCCGGCTGGCCGACGAGCTGTGCGCGCAGGGCACGCCGCTGCTCACCTTCGGCCTGAGCGACGACGCCGAGATCCGCCCGGCAACGGTCGACGTGCAGTCGCGGCTCCGCGGCCGCTTCAATTTCCAGAACGTGTTGGGCGCGGTCGCCGCCGGCCGCCTGCTCGGGATCGACGAGGAGGCGATCGCGCGCGGGATCGCCTCCGTCGGGGGCGTGCCCGGCCGCTTCCAGTCCGTGGACGAGGGGCAGGACTTCGCCGTGATCGTGGACTACGCGCACAAGCCTGCCGCGCTCGAGCACGTCCTGCGTACCGCGCGCGAGCTCACGGCCGGTCGGCTCATCTGCGTGTTCGGTTGCGGGGGCGACCGTGACCGCGGAAAGCGCCCGGTGATGGGGCGGATCGTCTTCGACCTCGCGGACGTCGCCATCGTCACGTCGGACAACCCGCGCAGCGAGGATCCGGCGGCGATCGTCGACGAGATCGTCGCCGGGATGGCCGGCGAGCCCGTCGTGGAGCTCGACCGTGCGCGCGCGATCGAGCAGGCGGTCGAGCTGGCGCAGCCCGGCGACGTGATCGTCATCGCCGGCAAAGGGCACGAGCGCGGCCAGGAGGTCGCAGGCGTCGTCACACCGTTCGACGACACAGAGGTAGCAGGCGAAGCGCTGCGTGCGCTGAAAACGACCGCATGATCCCCCTCTCCCTCGACGAGGTCAGGGAGCTCGCTCCGGGCCGGCTCCGGGTCGCCCCGTCGGCGGCCGACGTGCGCGGTCTCCAGACCGACTCGCGCCGGGTCGAGCCCGGCGACCTCTTCGTGGCGGTCGGCGGCGGAACCGAGTTCGTCGACGACGCCCTCGGGCGCGGGGCCGCGGCGGCGCTGGTCCCGGACGACGCCTTCGCGGCGCTGGCCGCCCTTGCCGGCCGGGTGCGCGAACTGAGCTCGGCCCGGTTCGTCGCGATCACCGGGTCGATGGGCAAGACGTCGACGAAGGACATCCTCGCCGCGATCTGTGTGCCCCAGCGGCGGACGATTGCCGCCGAGCGCAGCTACAACGCCGAGATCGGCGTGCCGCTGACGATCGGCCGCGTCGAGCGCGACACCGAGCTCTGCATCCTCGAGCTGGCGATGCGCGGCTTCGGCCAGATCGCCGAGCTCTGTACGTTCGCGCGGCCGCAGGTCGGCGTGATCACGAACGTCGGCCCCGTCCATCTGGAGAAGGTCGGGGATCTCGACGGTGTCGTCCGCGCCAAGGGCGAGCTGATCGCCGCCCTTCCGGTCGGCGGGACGGCGATCGTGCCGCAGGGCTTCCCCGTCCAGCGCGACGACCTCGAGGTCGTCCGCGTCGATCGCGACGTCACCCTCGGAGCGTTCGAGCCACCCGTGCTGCACACCTCCCTCGGCACCGTCGAGGTCGACTTCACTGCGCGGCACCTGGCCGCCAATGCCCTGACGGCGTTCGCAACGGCGAACGCGCTCGGTCTCCGATTGCCCGGCGAGCTCCACGTTCCGTTCACCGCCTGGCGGAACGAGGAGATCCCGCTCCCGGGCGGAGGCGTGCTCCTCAACGATGCCTGGAACGCGAATCCCGTCTCGATGCGCGCCGCGCTCGAGCATCTCGTCCAGCTCGCCCACGGCCGGCGCACGATCGCCGTGCTGGGGGACATGGCCGAGCTCGGCGCGTACAGCGAGGAGGGCCACCGCGAGGTCGGCCGCGTCGTCGTCGAGCTGGGAATCGACGAGATGGTTGCGATCGGACCGCAGGCGGCCGTCTACGGCGGGCGTCACGTCGAGGGGGTCGACGAGGCGGTCGCACTGCTCGCGGAGCTGGTGCGACCCGGGGACTGCGTGCTCGTCAAGGCGGCGCGGGCGATGGGGCTCGAGCGCGTCGCCGAGTCGCTCACCCGGGTGACCGCGTAGCCATGGTCGA
The DNA here is from genome assembly GCA_963775695.1 of uncultured Actinomycetes bacterium. GTDB lineage: Bacteria > Actinomycetota > Thermoleophilia > Gaiellales > Gaiellaceae > DATBLE01. The sequence goes on from CAVZJU010000002.1 coordinate 486,425, forward strand.
CGTCCTGATCGCCGGGATCGTCGCGATGGTGGTCTCGATCGTCGCCGGCCCGCGGTTCATCAACTTCCTGCGCCTGCGCGAGTACGGGCAGCCGATCCGGGCGGAGGGGCCCGCACGGCACGTCGAGAAGCAGGGGACGCCCACGATGGGCGGCCTGCTGATCCTGTTCTCGGCGGTCGTCCCGTACCTGATCCTGAGCAACTACTCGACGCCCGCGCTCACCGTCGTCTTCTGCATGGTCGGCTGCGGCCTGATCGGATTCCTCGACGACTTCATCAAGCTGACCCACAAGCGGTCGCTCGGGCTGAACGGACGCTGGAAGATGCTCGGGCTCGCGCTGATCACGGCGGTCGTCGCCTGGGTCGCCTACCACCGCGACTTCTCGACCGACCTCTACCTGCCCGGATTCAAGATCCCACTCTCGTGGGCGTGGTACCCGTTCCTGTTCGTGATCATCGCCGGGGCCGCGAACGGCGTGAATCTGACCGACGGGATCGACGGCCTCGCGGCCGGCACCGGGATCATCTCCGTCTTCACGTTCACGGCGATGACCGTGATTGCGTTCATCCGCTCGGGCCCGCCCGGCCACCGGGAGATCCGCCTCCTCGACCTGTCGATCGTCGGCGCGGCGCTGATCGGGGCGCTGGTCGGCTTCCTCTGGTACAACGCCTTCCCCGCCGAGGTCTTCATGGGCGACACCGGCTCGATGGCGATCGGCGGCGCGCTCGCCGGCTTCGCGATCATGACCAAGACCGAGGTGCTGCTCCTCTTCGTCGGCGGGATCTTCCTGATCGAGGCCCTGTCGGTGATGATCCAGGTGTTCTCGTTCAAGTACTTCGGCCGCCGGCTCTTCCTGATGACGCCGATCCACCACCACTTCGAGATGAAGGCGTGGTCGGAGACCAAGATCATGGTGCGCTTCTGGATTCTCACCGCGATCCTCTGCGCCTGCGGCTTCGCGCTGTACTACCGCTACTACTTCCGCTTCTTCCGCGGCGGATGACGATCCTCGTCCTCGACGGCGACCTGGTCGGCGACGCGCTTGCGGAGCTCGGCGACGACGAGCTGATGATCGTGGTCGACCCGTCCGCCGACCGGCTCGAGGAGCTGGAGGAGCGCTACCCCGACCCGCGGGTCACCTGGCTGATCGGGGACGGCGTCGTGATTCCGATCCCGGACGACTCGGTGGACAAGGTGCTGGGCGAGGGCTGCGAGGCGGAGCTCGGCCGCGTGCTGCGCACGTGAAGCGCGCCGTCGTTCTCGGCACCGCCCGCTCGGGGCAGGCGGCCGCCGCGCTGCTCGAGCGGCACGGCGTCGAGGCCGTCCTCGTCGGCCGGGAGCTCGGCAACGACGGCGACCTCTCGCTGCTTGACGGTGCCGACGTGCTCGTCAAGAGCCCCGGCGTGCCGCGCGACAACCCGCTCGTCGCCGCTGCGCGCATTCCTGTCTGGAGCGAGGTCGAGCTCGGCTACCGGCTGCTGCCGAACCCGATCCTCGGCGTCACGGGGACGAACGGAAAGACGACGACCACGGAATGGCTGGGGGCGATGTTCCGGGCGGCCGGCCGCGACGTCGCCGTCGCCGGCAACGTCGGCCGCGCTCTGAGCGCGGTGGAGGCGCCGGCCGAGACGTGGGTCGTCTGCGAGCTCTCGAGCTTCCAGCTCGAGGACATCCACGACCTCCGCCCTCGCGTCGCAGTGCTCGTCAACCTCGAGCCGGATCACCTCGACCGGCACGGCTCGTTCGAGGCGTACCGCGACGCGAAGCTGCGCATCTTCGAGAACCAGCAGGCCGAGGACACGGCGGTCGTGCCGCGGGGTTTCGGGCCGGTGCCGGGTTCGGCCGCGCGCGTCGAGTTCGACGCGGACGATCCGCTGCCGGCCGAGCCGGGCCTGCCCGGTCGCCACAACCGCGAGAACGCGGCAGCAGCGACCGCTGCCGCGCGTGCCGCCGGCATCCCCGACGACGCGATCGCCGAGGCGTTGCGGACGTTCCCGGGCGTCCCCCACCGGCTCGAGCTCGTCGCCGAGGTCGGGGGCGTGCGCTTCGTCAACGACTCGAAGGCGACGAACACCGCGGCGGCCCGGCGCGCGCTGGCCTCGTACGAGGTCTCTCTGCAGGTGATCCTCGGCGGCTCGAAAAAGGGGGAGAGCTTCGACGAGCTCGCCCGCGAGCTCCACGGTCGCGCCTACCTGATCGGCGAGACGGCGGAGGAACTCGCGCAGGCGCTCGAACGCGCGGGTGTCCCCTACGTTCGCTGCGGCGACCTGGAGACGGCCGTCTCGGCCGCGGCCGCTGCGGCCGGCCGGGGCGAGGTCGTCCTGCTCTCGCCGGCCTGCGCGAGCTACGACCAGTTCAGAGACTTCGAGCAGCGTGGCGAGGAATTCAGGAGGCTGGTGCAGAACCTATCCGGGTGAAGCGCGGCCACCTGGAGTCGAACGTCCTCGTCCTCGTCACGCTCGCCCTCGTCGCCTTCGGGATGGTGATGGTCTACAGCGCGACCTCCGCGTCGGCGACCATCGGCGGGGGGAACCCGGCCTACTACCTCAAGCGCCAGGCGATCTTCGCGTTTCTGGGGCTCGGGCTCCTCGTCGCCGCGCGCCTGTGGAGCTACCGGTCGCTCCGGCACACCGCGCCGGTTCTCGTCCTGGGCAGCATCTTCCTGCTCCTGGTCGCCCTCGTCGGCGGGCAGAACGTCAACGGCGCCCGCCGGTGGATCGATTTCGGGGCCGCGTCGTTCCAGCCCTCTGAGATCGCCAAGCTCGCAGTCGTCGTCTGGATCGCCCTCTACCTCTCGAAGCGGCCGGCGCCGACCACTCTCGGCGAGCTGACGAAGCCGATCGGGCTGATGGTGGCCGCGTTCTGCGCCCTGGTGCTCGCGGAGCCCGACCTCGGCACCGTGATCGCGATCTGCATCGTGGTCGGCGCGATGCTCCTGGTCGCGGGCGCACCGGTCCGCCTCCTCGGCGTATCGGCCGCGATCGTCTCGGTCGTCACCGTGATCGCGATCTGGTTCGAGCCGTACCGGCGCACACGCTTCTTCAGCTTCATCGACCCGTGGCGGGACGCCCAGGGGGCGGGCTACCAGACGGTGCAGGCGATGATCGGGATCGGGTCGGGCGGGATCTTCGGAAAGGGACTCGGCGAGAGCGTCGGCAAGGTCTTCTACCTCCCCGAGGCGCACACGGACATGATCTTCGCCGTCATCGGCGAGGAACTGGGGCTGGTCGGCGCAACGCTGCTGATCGCCGCCTACGCGGCCTTTGGCTGGGCCGGGTTGCGTATCGCGTTGCGCTGCCACGATCCGTTCGGAAAGGGCCTCGCCGTCGGGATCACGACGCTGATCTGCGGCCAGGCGGCGCTCAACCTCGCCGCCGTCGTCGGCGTCGCGCCGCTCACGGGCATCCCGCTGCCCCTGGTGTCGTATGGGGGGACCAGCCTCGTCGTCATGCTTGCGTCGGTCGGCATCCTCCTTAACATCGCGCGGAACGATGGCGTCGAAGCCGCAGCTCAAGTGCGTGATCGCAGCCGGGGGAACCGCCGGTCACGTGATCCCGTCGCTCGCCGTCGCGCAGGCGCTCCGCGCACGCGGCGTGAGCGTGAGCTTCGCCGGCTCGCCTGACCGGATCGAAGCACGGCTCGTTCCGGAAGCCGGCTTCGAGCTCGACCCGTTCCGGATCGGCGGGCTGCCGCGGCGGCCCGGCGTGGCGCAGCTGCGCGCCGTCCTGCTTGCGGGCCGCGCGCCCCGAGCCTGCGGGCGGATCCTCGCAGCCCGACGCCCCGACGTCGTGTTCGGCGGCGGCGGTTACGTCGCCGGGCCGATGGTGTACGCGGCGTGGCGGAAGCGGATCCCGGCCGCGCTGGCCGAGGCCGACGCGCACCTCGGCCTGGCCAACCGAATCGCGGCGCCGTTCGCGCGTAGGGTCTTCCTCGCCTATCCGGTGGCGGGGCGAGCGGGCGCACGCTACCGGGTGGTCGGTCGACCCGTACCGGAGCGCGAACGGGTAACGCCCGACGAGGCACGCCGGTGCTTCGGGCTTCCGGCCGACGAGCAGGTCCTGCTCGTGTTCGGCGGCAGCCAGGGGGCGGCGGCCGTCAACGAGATCGGGCTGGAAGGTCTCGGCGCCGATGGGCCGGCCGTGCTCCACCTCTGCGGGGAGCGCTACCTGGCCGAGCTGACCGGTCGGGTTTTTCGGGCGGACTACAAGCTGCTCGGCTGGACGGACGACTTCGGAGCGGCGCTGGACGCGTGCGATCTCGTCCTTGCCCGGGCGGGCGGCTCGGTCTGGGAGGTGGCCGCTGCGGGCAAGCCGGCCGTGCTCGTCCCCTCGCCGAACGTCACCGCAGACCACCAGACGAAGAACGCGCGCTACTTCGAGCAGGCGGGCGGCGCCGTCCTCGTGCCGGAGCCGGAGATCGCGCGAGTCCCCGGGGTCGTACGCAGCCTGCTGTCGGACGGCGGCCGGCTGGCGGCGATGGGGCAGGCGATGCGCAGGGCGTCGAAGCCGGGTGCTGCGGAAGAGATCGCGGAGGAGTTGATCGCTCTTGCCCGCGCTTGACGGGCGACGGATCTGGCTGGTCGGGATCGGCGGCGCAGGCCTGTCCGCCTACGCGCTGCTGGCGCGGGCGTGGGGGGCGGAGGTCGCCGGCTGGGACCGGAACGAGACCCCGTACCTCGTCCCGGTCCGCGAGGCGGGGGTCGACGTAGCGATCTCACCGGAGCCGGAGACGCCGGCCGGGTGGGAGGTGTTCGTCTCTAGCGCCTATCCCGGCGTCCCCGGCCGTCCCCGGGCGGAGCTGCTCGCGGAGTTCGTCGCCTCGAAGGAGGCGATCGTCGTGGCCGGCGCGCACGGCAAGACGACGACCGCGGCCATGATCGCCTTCGCGCTGCGCGCCACCGGCCGCGACCCGAGCTGGATCGTCGGCGGCGAGGTGCCCCAACTCGGCGCGAACGCCGGCGCGGGGGAAGGGTGGCTCGTGGTCGAGGGCGACGAGTCGGACCGGTCGGTCTTTGCCTTGCGCCCTCGCGTGGCGGTGGTGACGAACACCGACCTCGACCACCACTCCGAGTTCGGCTCCCGTGCGGAGGTGGAGGACCTGTTCCAGCGATGGCTGGACGAGGTGCCGGAGGTCGTGCGGGGCTGGGAGCTCGAGCCGCTGGACTCGGAGCTGGCGGTCCCCGGTGAGCACAACCGCCACAACGCGGCGGCTGCGGTCGCCGCGGTCGAGCTGGCCGGCGTCCCGCGGGCCGAAGCGGTCGCGGCGCTCGCGTCGTTCGAGGGCGTCGGGCGGAGGTTCGAGCTCGTCGGCACGGCGGCCGGGATCGACGTCTACGACGACTACGCGCACAACCCGCAGAAGCTGCGCGCGGCACTCGCGACCGCCCGGGAGCGGAGCCGCGGACGGGTGCTCGTGCTCTTCCAGCCGCACCTTTATTCCCGCACGCTCCACTCCGCGGTCGAGCTCGGTGGAGCGTTGGCCACCGCGGACGTGGTCGCGGTCACGGACGTCTACCCGGCCCGAGAGCAGCCGCTCGACGGGGTCACCGGGAAGCTCGTGATCGATGCGTTGTGCGATGCCCGGCCCGGGTTCGCGCCGGGCTGGGCTCCCACTCTGGACGACGGAATCCGTTTTCTCGTCCGGCGGGCACGGGCCGGCGACCTCGTGCTCACGGTAGGCGCGGGCGACGTCGACCGAGCCGCGCGCATGATCCTGGCGCAGCTGGGACGCTCGTGACGCTCTCTGCTCCCGCCCGCCGTCAAACACCTGGCGCATTTCCGTCACCCACCCGTACGTCCTCGGCGGTTAGGCTCCCGCCATGGGACGGGGAGGTGGGGCGCTCCCACAGGCCTCCCGAACCGGACGTGTCCGGAGGGGCGGCGTGAAGATCGAAGAGGGCATTCTCCTCGCGCGGATGACAACCGTGGGGATCGGCGGCGCCGCCCGGGCACTCGCCCGCCCTCGCACGCTGGCCGAGCTCGAAGAGGCGCTGGCGTGGGCCGGCGAGCAGGGGCTGGACGTGCGGCCGATCGGGCTCGGCTCCAACCTGCTCGCGGCCGATGCCGGGGTGGACGCGCTCGTCGTCCGGCTCGAGGGCGAGCTTGCGGCGGTCGAGGTACGTGGGACGGTGCTCGTCGCCGGCGGCGGCGCACCGAATGCCGTTTGCCTCCATCGCGCCCGCGCCGCCGGCCTCGGGGGCTTCGAGTTCGCCTGCGCGATCCCCGGAACGGCTGGCGGCGGCGTGCGCATGAACGCGGGCGCCTACGGCAGCGACTGGAAGGCGATTCTCGTGCAGGCGCTGGTCGTCGACGCGACCGGCGCCCGCTGGTGCGTCAACGAGGAGCTCGAGCTCTCGTACCGCCACTCCGCCCTTGTCCCGGGGGAGGTCGTCGCGGGGGTCGAGTTCCAGCTCGTCGCCCGCGCGGCCGCCGAGATCAGGGAAACCGTCGCGGCGATGCAGGCCCGACGAAAGGACACGCAGCCGACCAACAAGCGCACGTTCGGAAGCGTGTTCAAGAATCCGGACCACGAGCTCGGGGCAGGACGGATGATCGAGCTCTGCGGCCTGAAGGGGCACCGCATCGGCGGGGCGACCATCTCGCCGCGCCATGGGAACTTCATCGAGAACGCTGGTGGCGCGACCGCCGGCGAGGCGATCGCCCTGATGGCCGAGGCCCGCGCGCGCGTACTCGACCGCTTCGGGGTGGTACTCGAGCGCGAGGTGGAGCTTCTCGGCGAGCTCGAACTGCCCTCGTTGGGCGCACGGCCCGCCTAGTCACCGCAGGACCGCGGCGGTCCGCGGCGAAGCGAAACTGGCATGGCTGCGCGCCTGTCGAGCCCTCCTCCGCCGTCGTCGAGCGGCCGCTGGCCCCTGCTCGTCGTCGCGGTCGCGCTCGTCCTCGTCGGCTCGAGCATCGGCGCGTACTTCGGTGCCCGCGAGACGGGGATCTTCGCCCTCGACCGGATCCAGATCACCGGTGCGCCGCCGTCCACCGCTGCCAGGATCAGGGCGGCCCTCCGCAGCTACGTGGGCGAGAGCCTCGTCCGCTTTGACCGGACCGACGCCGCCCGCCGCCTGGCTGCCGTCTCGGAGGTTGCCGACGCCCGGTTCGACCGTGACTTCCCGCACACCCTCAGGGTCCGCGTTCGCCTCGAGCGGCCGGTCGCCGTGCTGCGTCGCGGGCCGGATGCCTGGCTGGTCTCTTCCTCGGCGCGTGTGCTCGAACGCCTTCACAAGCGGCCGTATCCGCGGTTGCCGCGGATCTGGCTGCCGGCCGGCACCGACATCTCGGTCAACTCGACGCTGGGCGGCGTCGGGGCGCGTGGCGTGGCCGCCGTCGCGCCGCTCCGCCCGCTCCGCCTGACCGGCCGGGTCCGCCAGGTCCTCGCCGGGGACGGGCAGCTGACACTGGTGCTCGCGTCGGGCACGGAGCTCCGCCTCGGTGACAGCGGTGACCTGCGGCTGAAGCTGTCGATCGCGAAGCAGATCCTTCCACTCGCCAGCGGTGCTGCGTACGTGGACGTCAGCGTCCCCGAGCGTCCCGTCGCCGGCTACAAGTCTCGAGTCGGAGGTTGAGGTTGAGTGTTTGCCCCTGCAAATCGCGTTGACAAGCCGTGGATGAGTCCCTACCCTGCGGAGGCCGAATAGGTTTTTTGGCCCCAATCCTGAAGTAGACATCGAGACTGAGAGACGGGACGCGACCATGAGCATGAGAGATCAGTCAGGGAGCTATCTCGCCGTCCTGAAGGTGATCGGCGTCGGCGGCGGGGGGACGAACGCGGTCAACCGCATGATCGAGGCAGGCCTGACAGGGGTGGAGTTCATCGCGGTCAACACCGACGCCCAGGCGTTGCTGATGAGCGACGCCGACGTCAAGATCCACATCGGCTCGCAGGTGACACGCGGCCTCGGCGCCGGAGCCGACCCCGAGGTCGGGAGCGCGGCGGCGCGCGAGTCGCGCGACGAACTGAAGGACGCCCTGAAGGGTGCAGACATGATCTTCATCACGGCCGGAGAGGGCGGGGGGACGGGCACAGGTGCCGCTCCGACCGTCGCGGCGCTCGGGCAGGAGCTCGGTGCTCTGACCGTCGGCGTGGTGACGAAGCCTTTCGCCTTCGAGGGCCGAGTCCGCTCCGAGCGGGCGGCGGTCGGGATCAACGAGCTGCGCGAGTTCGTCGACACGCTGATCGTGATCGAGAACGACCGGCTGCTCCAGGTGATCGAGAAGAACACGTCCGTGCTCGAGTCGTTCAGGCTCGCCGACGACGTCCTCCGCCAGGGCGTTCAGGGGATCACCGACCTGATCACGGTGCCCGGTCTCGTCAACCTCGACTTCGCCGACGTGCGGACGATCATGCGCGAGGCCGGCTCTGCCCTGATGGGGATCGGCACCGCTGCCGGCGAGAACCGAGCGGCGGAGGCCGCGCGGATCGCCGTCTCGTCGCCGCTCCTGGAGTCGTCGATCGAGGGCGCTACCGGCATCCTGCTCAACGTCAGCGCAGGCCCCGACGTCGGCCTCTTCGAGGTCAACGAGGCGGCCGAGGTGGTCACCGCGGCCGCGGACGCGAACGCGAACGTCATCTTCGGCGCAGTGATCGACCCGTCGATGGGCGAGGAGGTGCGGGTCACGGTGATCGCCACCGGCTTCGGCCAGCAGTTGCACCGGCGCACGGGCCGCAGGCAGGAACGCCAGCGTGTGGGCGTCCCCGAGGCTCCGGTCTCGCGCGAACCCGACCAGGACTTCGACGTGCCGTCGCAGCTCGAGGTGCCTTCGTTCCTTCGGGACGGCTAGCGCCGGTTCGGCCGCGACCGCGAAAGGGCGCGACCGGCGTGGAGTAGCATCCGCGCCGGTGCAGGAGACGCTCCGTCGCACGCCGCTGCACGACCGCCACGTCGCCCTCGGCGCGCGGATGGTGCCGTTCGCCGGCTGGGAGATGCCGGTGCAGTACGAGGGCGTGATCCAGGAGCATCGAGCGGTGCGGGAGGACGCCGGCGTCTTCGATGTCTCGCACATGGGCGAGCTCGAGGTCGAGGGCCCACGGGCGACGGAGTTCCTCCAGTCGTTGCTCTCGAACGACCTGAGCCGGATCGAGCCGGGCGGGGCGCAGTACACGCTGTTGACCAACGAGCGCGGTGGAATCGTCGACGATCTGATCGTCTATCGCCTCGGCCGCTTCCGCTACCTGCTGATCGTGAACGCGTCCAACCGTGATGAGGACTACGCGTGGCTCAAGGAGCGCGAGGTGCCGGGCTCCGATGTGCGTGACGTCTCCGAGGAGTACGGCCTCATCGCTGTACAGGGGCCGCGGGCGCTCGAGCGCCTCGGCCTAGACCCTGGACCGCCGTTCAGCTTCGCCGAGGGCGAGGTTGGCGGCGTCACCTGCATGGTCAATCGCACCGGCTACACGGGCGAGCGGGGCGTCGAGCTGATGGTGATGGCCGACGAAGCAGAAGAGCTCTGGGACACGGTGCTCGAGCGCGGCGTCACACCATGCGGGCTCGGAGCCCGCGACAGCCTCCGCCTGGAGGTCTGCTACCCGCTCCACGGCAACGACATCGGTTTGGACACCGATGCGATCTCGGCGGGCCTGGGCTGGGTGTGCGCGCTCGAGAAGGACTTCACCGGCGCGGAGGAGTTGCGGCGGATCAAGGAGCACGGGCCCGAGCGGCGGCTGGTCGCATTCGTGATGGAGGAGCGGGCAGTGCCGCGCCAGGGTATGCCGATCGTCGAGGGCGGCGAGGTCACCTCGGGCACGCACTCGCCGATGCTCGACCAGGGAATCGGCATGGGCTACGTCCCGGCCGGGCTCGCGCAGCCCGGCACCGAGCTGACGATCGACGTCCGCGGGCGGCATCGCCACGCACGAACGGTCGAGAAGCCGATCTACAAGCGAGAGGAGTGAACCGTGGCAGCCGAGAGCTATCCCGAGGATCTCAAGTACCACCCCGAGCACGACTGGGCCCGGATCGAGGGCGACACCGCCGTGCTCGGCATCACCTGGTACGGGCAGGACGCGCTCGGCGAGCTCGTCCACTACGAGCCTCCCGATGTCGGCGCGACGCTGTCGAAGGACGGCGCCTACGGCGAGGTCGAGTCGGTCAAGGCGGTCTCGGACCTGATCGCGCCGCTCTCCGGTGAGGTGCTGGAGGTGAACGACAAGGTGATCGAGGCGCCCGAGACGGTGAACGAGGATCCCTACGGCGAAGGCTGGCTGGTCAAGATCCGGGTCGCCGACCGGGCAGAGGCCGACGCGCTCATGGACGCCGAGACGTACAAGACGCACCTGGCCACGCTGTGAGCCACCTGTCGCTCACCGACGCCGATCGCAAGGAGATGCTCGCCGCGGTCGGGGTCTCCTCGGTCGAGGATCTCTTCAGGGACATTCCCGAGGGCGTCAGGTACAGAGGCCGGCTCGGTCTCGAGCCGGCCCTCAGCGAGCCCGAACTCGTCGACCACCTCGAGGAGCTCGCGTCGCGGAATGCCCACACGGGAGTCGAGCTCTCGTTCCTCGGCGCGGGCGTGTACGACCACTACGTCCCGGCCGTGGTCGACGCCGTCCTGCAGCGCGGCGAGTTCCTGACCGCCTACACGCCCTACCAGCCGGAGATGAGCCAGGGCGTACTCCAGACCATCTTCGAGTACCAGACTGCGATCTGCGAGTTGACGGGGATGGACATCTCGAACGCGTCGGGCTACGACGGCACGACCGTGGCCGCGGACGCCTGCTTCATCGCCAAGCACGCGACGGGCAGGTCGAAGATCGTCCTCGCAGAGACGGTCAACCCGCAGGTGCGCCAGGTGGTGAAGACGTACGCGCCGGGGTTCGGGCTCGATGTCGTCGAAGTGCCGCACGACGCCGGGACGACCGACCCGGACCGTTTTGCCGTCGCGTGTCGCGACGCAGCCTGTGCGATCTTCCAGCAGCCGAACTTCTTCGGCTGCCTGGAGCCGGCACCCGACCTCGCCGCCGCCGCCACCGAGGCGGAGGCGCTGGCGGTCGCACACGTCGATCCGGTCTCGCTCGGCGTGCTGGAGGCACCCGGCAACTACGGTTGCGCGATCACGATCGGCGAGGGGCAGGGCGCAGGCAACTTCCAGTCCTTCGGCGGCCCGCACTACGGCTTCATCGCTGCCCACGCCGACTACACCCGCCGCATGCCGGGCCGGATCGTCGGCGAGACCACTGACGTCGCGGGGAAGCGCGGCTATGTCCTCACCCTCCAGACCCGCGAGCAGCACATCCGCCGTGAGAAGGCCACGTCCAACATCACGACGAACCAGACGCTGCTCGCCCTGGCCGGGCTCGTGCACCTGACCTGGCTGGGGCCGCAGGGGCTCAAGGAGGTGGGGGAGACCTGCATGGCGCTCGCCGAGCGCGCGAAGGAACGGCTGGCCGCGGCGGGAGCCGAGCTTCCGTTTCCCGACAAGGCAACATTCAAGGAGTTTGCCGTCCGGCTCGGACGGAACGGGCCCGAGGTCGTCCGCGCCGCCCGGGAGAGAGGCGTCCACCCCGGCTACGCGCTCGGCCGCGACTACGAGGGCCTCGACGACGCCCTGCTGGTGGCGGTCACCGAGAAGCGGACTCCCGCCGACATCGACCGCCTGGCCTCGGTGTTGGCCGAGGTGACCGCGTGACCAAGCTGATCTACGAGCGCTCTCGCCCCGGCCGCCGTGCCTCGAGCCTTCCCCGTTACGACCTCCCGTCGCCCCAGGTGCCCGTCGGTCTCGCCCGTCGGCATCCGCCTCGCCTGCCCGAGGTGGCCGAGCCCGAACTCGTGCGCCACTTTACCGAGCTCTCGACCCGGAACTTCGGGATCGACACGGGCTTCTACCCCCTGGGTTCCTGCACGATGAAGCACAATCCGCGCGTCAACGAGCGGGTGGTCGGCATCCCCGGCTTTCGCGACCTCCACCCGCTCCAGGAGGAGGAGGGCGCGCAGGGCGCGCTCGAGCTGATGTGGCGGCTGCAGGAGATCCTCGCCGAAATCGCCGGCCTGCCCGCGGTCTCGCTCCAGCCGGCGGCCGGCAGCCAGGGTGAGCTGACCGGGCTGATGCTCTTCCGGGCGTACTTCGCCGACCGCGGTGAGCTCGAGCAGCGGCGCGAGATCGTCATCCCCGACACCGCCCACGGGACGAACCCGGCAAGCGTGACGATGACGGGCTTCGAGCTCGTCGGCGTCCAGACCGATCCGCGTGGCAACGTCGACGTCGACGATTTGCGCGGCAAGGTCGGCCCACAGACAGCCGGCCTGATGCTGACCAACCCGTCCACGCTCGGCCTCTTCGACGAGAACATCGAGGAGATCGAGCGGATCTTCCACGGTGCAGGCGCTCTCATGTACTACGACGGCGCGAACCTGAACGCCGTCTGCGGGATCTCGCGACCGGGGGACATGGGGTTCGACGTCGTGCACATCAACCTGCACAAGACGTTCTCGCAGCCGCACGGCGGCGGCGGGCCGGGCGGCGGGCCGATCGCGGTCGCACCTGCGCTGGAGCCGTTCCTGCCCGTGCCCGCGATCGTCCGCCGCGACGACGGGACCTTCGGCCTCGACTTCGCCCGGCCGCAGTCGATCGGCAAGGTGCGGGGTTTCACCGGGCCGTTCGGCGTTTTCGTCCGCTCCTACGCCTACATCCGCGCGTACGGGCCGGCGCTCCGCGAGATGTCCGAGGTCGCCGTCCTGAACGCCAACTACCTGCTTGCCCGCCTCAAGGACGCGTACGACCTGCCGTTCGACCGGCTCTGCATGCACGAGTTCGTGGTTTCCGCGCGGACGCTGAAGAAGGAGCACGGCATCTCTGCCCTCGACGTCGCCAAGCGACTGATGGACTACGGCTTCCACCCGCCGACGATCTACTTCCCGCTCGTCGTCCCGGAGGCACTGATGATCGAGCCGACCGAAACCGAGCCCAGGGAGCGGCTGGACGAGTTCTGCGAGGCGATGCTCGCGATCGTTGGGGAGGCTGCGAGCGACCCCGACGTCGTCCGCAGCGCCCCGCACACGCGGCCGGTCGGCCGCCTGGACGAGGTGAAAGCGGTCAAGCGCGCGGTCGTGCGGTACGGCTTCGAGGAGCATCCGAACCTCGCCGACGAGCCGGCCGCGGTCTCGGCCGTGGCGAAAGGCGGCTAGATGGACCGCCGCCAGCGCGAACGGATCATGGGCGAGCACCAGCCGCGCGGGCTGTCGGCGCGCGAGCAGCGCGAGGCCGAGTTGCTCACGGCCGACCTGACGGAGAGCCCTCTCTCGGGCAAGCCGCTGCCTCGGCGGATGCGGAACTTCTCGCCGAGCGTCGAGGGGTACGCGCGCTCGGTCGTGGGCCCGCCCGCGTACGCGCAGCGGTTGCGCCAGATCGAGGAGGAGATCGACGACCATCTCGATCGGCTACGTGCCGCGCGCGACGAGCTGCACTGCGAAATGCGCGATCCTCGCGAGCGAGATCGACGGTGGCGCGAGCTCGCAGCGCGGTGGAACTTCCATGCCGTGAACGACCTGATCGACAAGCACAACCGCTGGTACCCGGTCGAGGCGCGGCTGCCGATGAACCCGCGGACGGGCGACTTCGTCCTCGTCGGCGGCGAGCCGTACCGGCGCGAGCCGCTCGACGCGGCGTGGGTCTTGAGGCGCTTTCCGCCTGCCGGTCCCGAGCGTCTCGCGGCCTAGCCTGACCGGGGTGGGTCCGGTGGCCCGTCGATTGAGCCGGACGGCCCATTGACCCTGGTCGCGTGTGAGCCGAATGCTCTGTTCATGGAATGGAAATGGCACCTGCGGCGCGCCGAGAGCCCCCCGGAGCACCACGCGACGGAGGAGACCCTCGACACGCTGCGCCTCTTCCCGATCGTCGGCCCCGACCTCTTCTACCCGGTTGCGGCGCTCCTGGCGCGCGGACGTCTCGAGGACGCCGCCGAGCTCGTCTCGGATCGCGCCTGGGTGGCCTCGACTCCCCTCTACGGCTAGGCCGCGGTCCGCGCCGCGAGCTGGCCACAGGCGGCGTCGATGTCCCGCCCCCGGGTCAAACGCACCGTCGCCGGCAGGCCTGCCCGGTGGAGCGCTGCCTTGAACGCCGCGATCGCCGTGTGCGACGAGCCGTCGAACGCGCCGGTCGGGTTGTACGGAATCAGGTTCACCTTGAACGCCTTCCGGTCGAGCAATGCCGCGAGCTGTGCCGCCTGTTCCGGGCCGTCGTTCACGCCGGCCAGCATCACGTACTCGACGAACGCCTTGCGGCGACGAAGCGAGACGTATCGGCGGCACTCGGCGATCACATCTGCGAGCGGGTAGCGGTCGTTCACCGGCATGAGCTGCGAGCGAAGCCCGGGATCGGCTGCGTGGAGCGAGAGCGCCAACCGGATCGGCTCGTCCACCTCGTCGACGAAACGGCGCAGCCCCGGCAGCCAGCCCACCGTCGAGATGGTCGTGCGCCGATGCGTGATGCCGAGATCCGGGAGCCGGCGGGCGGCCTCCAACACGGCGTCGAGGTTGAGCATCGGCTCGCCCATGCCCATGAAGACGCAGTGGTCGACCGGCTCGATCCGGCGGAAGTGGAGCGCCTGATCGAGGATCTCCGAGGCGGTCAGGTTGCGCCCGAAGCGCATCTGGCCGGTCGCACAGAAGGTGCACGTCAACGGGCAGCCCGACTGTGACGAGACGCAGATGGATCGGCGGCCGTCCCGGTATCGCATCAGAACGGCCTCGACCAGCTTGCCGTCCGACGTCCCGAACAACGCCTTCACGGTGCCGTCGCGCGCCTCCGCCTGGCGCTCGAGCTCGAGCGTCGAGAAGGGCACGTCCGCCGCCAGGTCGGTTCGAAGCCCGGCCGGGACGTTCGTCATCGCCTCGTACCCGGCTACGCCGCGGGCCGTCCATTCCCAGACCTGCTGAGCCCGATAGGCAGGCTCGCCGCGCTCGGCGAGCGTCTCGTCGAGGAGCGCGAGATCCACGAGCCCCACGCTAGCGGGCCGCGCAGGTGCAGCGATGGGGGCAGGCAAGGACCCGCGCACGGTTCGCCGGCAACGCGGGCGGGGTGCACGGTGGAGCGATCGGCACCGAATCGACACGAATCGGTCCAACCTCGGACACGGATTTCGCGATAGCGTCGTCTGCGAGGGCGGAGGGAAGCTTCCCCACCCTGGGTGGGGGTGTGGGAGGGCCGCCGCGAAACGCACCCGGGGCAGGGCAACAGGGCCGTCGCTAGGCTCCTCGTCGATGATCGATCTTCGCTCCGACACCGCCACGAAGCCGTCACGGGAGATGCTCGCGGCCATGGCGGCCGCCGACGTCGGTGACGAGCAGGAGCAGGAGGATCCGACCGTCAACGAGCTCCAGCGACGCGCCGCCGAGCTGCTCGGGCAGGAGCGTGCGCTCTTCCTGCCGACGGCGACGATGGCAAACCAGATCGCCCTGCGCGTCCTGACCCGCCCGGGGGGGCAGCTGATCGCGGAGGAACGGACGCACATCCTGATCTTCGAGGCGGGCGGGCCGGCGGTCCACTCGGGGCTGATCGCCCGGCCGCTGACGGGGCACGCCGGCCGGATCACGCCCGAGCAGATCCGCGAGTCGGTCGCGACCGCGGACTGGCTCCAGCCGGCGCGGATCGTCGTCCTCGAACAGACGCATCGCAGTGCCGGCGGGCGCGTCTGGCCGATCGACGAGTTGGCGGCCTCGATCGACGCCGCCCACGAGTTCGGGCTGCCCGTTCATCTCGACGGTGCCCGGTTGATGAATGCCTCGGTCTCGTCCGGCATTCCGGCCGCCGACTACGGGCGGCTCGCCGACACCGTGCAGATCTGCTTCTCGAAGGGGCTGGGCTGTGCGATGGGCGCGATCCTGGCCGGCTCCGACGAGCGCATCGAGGAGGCCTGGCGGCTGAAGTTCCTGTTCGGCGGCGCGCTCCGCCAGGCGGGCGTCGTCGCGGCAGGGATGCTCTACGCGCTCGAGCACAACGTCGAGCGGCTCGCCGAGGACCACGCGCGGGCGAAGCGGCTGGCCGGCGGCCTCGCTGCCGCCGGATTGCCGGTCGATGTGGACGCGACCGAGACGAATTTCGTCGGCATCGATGTCGGCTCGATCGGCGTCGACGTCGGCGACGCGCAGGCCTGCATCCGCACGGAGGGTGTCCTCGTCGGCCGTCTGCGCCCCGGCGTTCTGCGCGTCGCCACCCACCTTGGCGTCATGGACGACGACGTCGACCAGGCGATCGAGCTCATCCCCCGGGCGCTCGGTGTCCTCGCAGCCGCCTGAGCAGCAGCTGAACGAGATCCTGCGGCGGGGACAGGCCCGCTACCGCCTGCCGAGCGTGTCGGCGGCCGTCTACCGCGGCGGCGAGGTCTTCTGGGCTGCCGCGGTCGGAATCGCCGAGGAGGGAAGAGACGCGACCATCGACACCCAGTACCGCATCGGCTCGATCACGAAGACGTTCACCGCGGCGGCGGTGATGCTCCTCGCCGAGGAGGGGAAGGTCGCGCTCGACGACCCGCTCGAACGGCACGTGCCGGAGGCGCGGTTCGGCGACCTGACCGTTCGCAGGCTGCTCGCGCACAGCTCCGGCCTCCAGCGCGAGCCGCCGGGCGAGGTCTGGGAGTCGCTCGAGTTCCCGAGCGGAGCCGAGCTGGTCGCACGTCTCGCCGAGGCCGAGCTCGTGCTGCCCGCAGGCGAGCGCTGGCACTACTCGAACCTCGCGTACGCGCTGCTCGGCGAACTCGTCGCCCGCGTGGCGGGCGCCCCTTTCTCGGCCTTCGTGGACGACCGGCTCATCGGCCCCTGCGGCCTCCGGCAGACGACCTGGCGCTCCGCGGGCGTCGCCGCCCACGGCTTCTACGTCGACCCGTACGCCCGTACGCTCCGGCCGGAGCCGTCGCTCGAAGGCGGCGGCGCGGAAGCGGTCGGCAACCTCTGGAGCACGCCGTCCGACCTCTGCCGGTGGGCCGTCCACCTCGCCTCGATCGAGGCGATGCACCAGGTGCAGATCATGGACGACCCCGAGGACTGGACACTCGGGCACGGGCTGGGGCTCCAGCTCGTACGGAGCGGCGAGCGCGTCTTCTTCGGGCACGGCGGCGCGATGCCGGGGTTCCTGGCGATGCTGCTCGGTCGCCGCCGCGAGAGCGTCGGTGCCGCGCTGGCGACCAACGCGTCGACGCCGTCGGTGGCCGTGGAGGAGATCACCCTGGAGCTCGCGGAGAAGGCGCTCGAGCTCTTCCCGGCCGAGCAGGAACCGTGGCGCGCAGAAGGCGCACCGCCGCCCGAGGTCGAGGAGCTGCTGGGCGTCTGGTGGACCGAGGGAACGCCGTTCGTCTTCTGGTGGGAGGACGGCAGGCTGCGTGCCCGCCCGGCGGAGAGCGACAGACCGCGGGCGGTCTCCGTGTTCGAGCCGGCCGGCCGCGACGGGTTTCGGGTGTCCGAGGGGCGCGAGCGCGGCGAACTGCTCCGCGTCGTCCGCGACACGGACGGGACGGTCGCGAGGCTGTACTGGGCGACCTACCCGGTCACGCGGACGCCGACGACCTTCGGCTAGCGTCCTCCGGCCTTGTAGAAGACGGCCGCAGCCACCGCGTAGCCGGCGAGCAGGACCCAGCCGCGCCAGCTGCTCGACCGGCCTCGGTAGAGCATCAGGGCGGCCAGGATCGCGGCGCCTCCCATCACGGCGATCTCGACCTGGCGGAATGCCAGCGAGAGAGGGTTGATCGCCCACGAGAGGACGGCGACCGCAGGGATCAGGAAGACGGCGACCTGCGCGCTGGAGGAGACGGCGATCTCGGTTGCCAGCTTGACGCGCCCGCGGTGGGCGACGATCACCGCGCCCCCGTGCTCCGCTGCGTTGCCGACGATGGCGACGATCACCGCTGCGACGAAGAAGTCGCTCAGGTGTAACTCCTCTGCGAAAACCTCGATCGATCCGACCAGGATTTCGGCGATGACCGCCGTCGCCACCGTCGCGACCGCCAGCGTGGCCAGCGTGAACCGCATGGGCCACGCGGTCATGTCGGAATCCGCCGAAGCATGCATCAGGCGGTGGCGTTGCAGCTGCCACGCGGTCACGCCGACGTACACGAGCAGCAGCGCGACCGACACCGGAATCGAGAGGACCTCGAGTGTGTGCGGGCTCGTCCCGCCGTTCCAATCGGGGATCGTGACGACCGTGAAGAGGAGCGTGGCGGCGAGCACCATCCCGACCGAGATCAGGCCGGAGCGGCGGTCGATCTCCTTCGTCGGGCCGACGATCAGCGAAAACCCCAGCACCAGCAGCAGGTTGCCGACCACACTGCCCGTCAGCGACCCGCGGACGACCTCGACCAGGCCGTCGTTGACGGCGAAGAGCGCGATGATCAGCTCGGGGGCGTTGCCGAAGGTGGCGTTGAGGAAGCCGCCGATCCCCGGCCCGGTCTGCTTCGCCGCGTGCTCGGTCGCCTCTCCGATCAGCCACGCGAGCGGGACGAGCGAGATCGCGGCGAGCGCGAACAGCGCGACGTCGCCCACGTCGAACGCGAACCGGACGATCATCGTGATCGGCGCGAGGCCCAGCGATGCCCAGAGGAGCCTGCGCGCCACGACGCCCAAGCCTACCCGGGGGCCGACGAGGCGCCATGCCTGAACGCGGACCGTTTGTCAAGACTTGCGCAGCCCGAAACCCGTTGCCCACAATCACTCCATGAAACGCGGACGGACGGCGACCAAGTCGCTCCCGCTCAGACCACAGGACGAAGTCGAATGCCGGCGGTGCGGCGTGCATTGCGACAAGATCGTCTACCCGGCCGCGTGCATCGACCGCGCCTGCCCGTTCGTCTACGCGTACGAGGAGTTCGGGCACACGTACATCGGCTGCATGCAGAAGGTCTACGAGGTCGAGATCGACGTCGACCTGCTGCACGAGGCGGAGGTCCGGCGCGGCGGGTTCGGCGCGGTGCGGTCGGTGCGGGAGCCGCTGCCGATGTGCCGGGTCGAGGTCGAGGAGACCTACCGCAACCGGGGCGACGACCTCGGCTGCGTGAACCCCGAGTTCTCCGAGCTCCCGCTCGACCGGCCGACCTTCCGGGTCTTCGCGCAGGTTCGCTGAGCAGGGGCCCGATGCAGTGACAGGCTCAGGCCTGTCACTGCACTACGCCGCGGCCAGTCCGCGGGCGTGCAGCTCGCGGAGCTTGCGCATCTCGCCGACGTCCGGACCGTGGTTGTCCGGGCCTGGCACCTCCATCACCGCCGGGAGTTCCTGGAACGCCGGGTGCGCGAGGAACGTGCCGAGGCCTTCGCCCATGTCGCCCTCCAGCATGTTCGCGTGGCGGTCGCGGTTCGAGCCGAGCGGCGCCTTCGCGTCGTTGACGTGGAGCGCGCGCAGCCGGTCGAGGCCGATCCGGTCGTCCAGCTCGCCGAGCAGCCGGTCGAGCGCGCTCCGGTCGGTGACGTCGTCGCCCGACACCCAGAGGTGGCAGGAGTCGAGGCAGACGCCGAGCCGCTCGTGTCGGCCGCACGCGTCGAACAGCGCGGCAAGCTCGTCCAGCGACCGGCCGATCGTCCCGCCCGCGCCGGCCGAGTTCTCCATCAGCAGCCAGGTCGTGCCGGAGGAGTGGCCGAGGATCTGCTCGATCGCCGGCACGACCCGCTCGAGCCCGGCCTCGAACCCGGCGCCCTGGTGCGAGCCCACGTGGAAGACCACGCCGTCGGCGCCGATCGCGCAGGCGGCGTCCATCGTCGCGCTCATGGTCGCGACGCTCTTCTCGTAGAGCTCGTCGTTCGGGCTGGCGAGGTTGACGAGGTACAGCGCGTGGACGAGGACTGCGCCGATGCCGAGCTCGAGGCGGTGTTCGCGGAAGGCTTCGAGGTCCTTCGGGTCGTGTTCGGGGAACCGCCATGCACGCGGGCTCTGGACGAAGAGCTGGAGCGCGTCCGCGTCGAGTTCGCCCGCGCGATCGAGCGCCTTCTTGATCCCTCCGGAACAGTGAGCGCCGTACAGCACCGGACGTACGCTACCCAGCGTGCCGTCCCTCTCCCTGCCGGGCCGTCTGGCGCCGCTGGCCGAGCGGCCGTACCGCCTCTTCTTCTCAGCGTCGACGATCTCGACCCTCGGCGACTCGGTCGCCGGGATCGCCCTCGCCTTCGCCGTCCTCGACCTGACGGGAACGCCGAAGCCGCTCTACCTCGCGATCGTCTTCGCCGGCCGTCAGCTCGCAAACGGGGCGCTCGTCCTCTACGGCGGCGTGCTCTCGGACCGCCTGCCGCGTAACCGGATCCTCGTCGGCGCTGCGATCGGGCAGGGTGTGGCCCAGGCTGCGACCGCCGCCGTCGTCCTCTCCGACCACGCCACGATCGGCCTGCTGGTCGGCCTGCAGATCGTCTACGGAGCGGCCGACTCGTTCGTGATCCCGGCCGAGACCGGCCTCGTCCCCCAGACGGTCAGCGACGAGCGGCTCCAGGAGGCGAACGCGCTGCGCGGGATGATGCGGAACCTGATCTTCGTGCTCGGACCGGCGGTCGGCGGCGTCCTGGTCGTCGCGGGCAGCCCCGGGATCGCGCTCGCGATCGACGCGGCGTCCTTCGCCGGGGCCGCGCTGCTGCTGGCGCGGATCAGCGTGCCCCCGCGGGCGGTCCGGCCGGGCCATACCCACTTCCTCCAGGAGCTTCGGGAGGGCTGGCGCGAGTTCACCTCCCGTACCTGGCTGTGGTCGACGGTGGTGATCTTCGGCCTCGGCAACTTCTTCTTCATGTTCTGGCCCGTGATCGGCCCGATCGTGGCCAAGGAGCACCTGGGCGGCGCCGGCGCGTGGGCCAAGATCCTCGTCGCGAACGGGATCGGCGCGGTCCTCGGCGGCGCGGTCGCGCTCCGCTACCGGCCCCGGCTACCGCTGGTCGCCTGTGTCCTCTGGCCGATGCTCGTCTGCGCCCAGCTCGTCACGCTCGCCCTGCACGCGCCGACCTGGGTGATCGCCGGGGCGTCGTTCTTCGCCGGTCTCGGGATCGCGATCCACCTCGCGCTCTGGTTCACGATCTTCCAGCGGGAGGTGCCCGAGCACGCCCAGTCGCGGGTCAGCTCGTACGACGCGCTCGGCTCGTTCGTGCTCACACCCCTCGGCTTTGTCGGCGCGGGGCTGTTCGCCGCCGGCATCGGCGTCTCGGACACGGCCTGGCTGGCCGCGGGCGCGATCCTCGTCCTGAACTCGTGCATGTTGCTGATCCCGTCGGTCTGGCGGGTCGGCCGGGTCGGGAGGCCGTCTACGATCACGGCGTGAGAGACGAAGGTGTCCGCGTCCGCATGGCGCCGAGCCCCACGGGGTTTCTGCACGTCGGCGGCGTGCGCACGTTCCTGTTCAACTGGCTGTTCGCCCGCGGACGGGGGGGCGAGTGCCTGCTGCGGATCGAGAACACGGACACGAGCCGTGAGGTGGCGGAGGCGACCGGGCAGATCCAGCGCTCGCTCGCCTGGCTGGGAATCGACTGGGACGGGCCTGTCAGCTTCCAGCTCGACGCGATGGACCGCTGTCGCGAGCTCGCCCAGCGCCTCCTTGCCGAAGGCCGGGCCTACGAGGACGAGGGCGCGATCCGCTTCCGGATGCCCGACGAGGGCGTGACCTCCTGGGCGGACGCCGTGCTCGGCAGGATCGAGGTGCCGAACGAGAAGCTCGAGGACGTCGTGCTCGTGCGCTCGGACGGCCGGCCGACCTACAACTTCGCCAACCCCGTCGAGGACATGGACGACGCGATCACGCACGTGATCCGCGGACGGGACCACGTCTCGAACACGCCGAAGCAGCTCCAGATCCTGGCCGCGCTCGGGCACGAGCCTCCGGTCTACGCCCACGTGCCGGACGTCCTCGGCGAGGACGGCAAGAGGCTGTCCAAGCGACACGGTGCGACGTCGGTCGACGAGTTCCGCGCGGCAGGCTATATCCCGCCGGCGCTGATGAACTTCCTTGCGCTGCTCGGCTGGGCGCCCGACGGGGAGACGACGATCATGACCCCCGACGAGCTCGTCGGCCGGTTCACGCTCGAGCGCGTCGGGGCCAGCCCCGCGACGCTCGACTACCAGAAGCTCGACTGGCTGAACGGCACCTACCTGCGTGCGCTGCTGCCTGAGGAGTACGCGGACGCGCTCGTCGCCTACCTGCGCGAGCAGGGCTATGGCTGGCCCGAGCCGCAGATCCGCGCGGCCGCGCCGCTCGTCCAGGAGAAGATCGAGCGCCTCGGCCAGTTCCCGGACTTCGCCGGCTTCCTGTTCGAGCGCCGCAACGGCACCGACGCAGCCTCGATGGAGACCCGAGTGACGCTCGACGCCGACGTGCTCGCCGCCGCGGAGGAGACGCTGGCGGGCGTGGAGCCGTTCACGGCTGAGGCGATCGAGCAGGCGCTGCGCGACCTCGCGGAGCGGGTCGGCCAGAAGCCGCGTCAGGCGTTCCAGCCGATTCGCGTTGCCGTCACCGGCTCGACCATCTCGCCCGGCCTGTTCGAGAGCATCGAGCTGCTCGGCCGCGACGAGACGCTCGCGCGCATCCGCGACGCCCGGACGGCTGCGCGTTAGCTGCGCTGCACGAGCAGCCCGCTCGCGACGAGCGCGATCCCGGCCGCCCACAGAGGCCAGACGATCGCCAGCGCGCCGGCGAGGAACGCGGCCGCGCCGAGCACGGCGAGCCCGGTCGCGGCGACTGCCCGGTACGGCGGCGGCCCGCCGGAGGAATCCGGCTCGGGTTGCACGTCGAGGCGCATCCGCGCGAGGCGGACTCGGAAGAGCGCACCACGCCACTCGAAGAGCAGTTCGGCGGCGGCATCCTGGCCGCCGATCTCGATCGCCTCCACCATCTCCGCGGTGGCGTCCCGGGCGTCGGCCAGGGAGTCGCGCAGCTCGTCGTGCGCTTCCCTCGCACCGGCGGGAGGCCGGACGCCGTCGAGCAGCTCGCTCGACCAGTGCAGGCGGTACTGCAGCGTGCGCAGCGGGCCGAGGGCATCCTCGCCGAGCCGGTTGACGTCGCCGGCGATCGCGTCGAGCGCCCGCAGCGTGCCGGACAGCCCGCTCCAGAAGCCGGCCATCGTGCCCCCGTAGCCGCGTGCAGTCCTGGTTCCCGTGCTCTGCCGCAACGGCTCGATCATATCCTGGCGCTAGACTCCGGCAGCCGTGGGGGGCGGCAACGGGGCAACAGTGCTGGTGCTGGACGACGACGAGTCGCTCCGCTTCCTCTGCCGCGTGAACCTGGAGCTCGACGGGTACCGCGTGCTCGAGGGTGCCTCCCTCGCCGAGGGCCGCCTGACGCTCGCAGCCGAGCAGGTCGACGCGATCCTGCTCGACGTCCACCTCGGCGACGGCGACGGCCGCGACCTGCTGCGCGAGCTGGGGCCCGAACGGCCGGCAGCGGCGCTTTTCACGGGCACCGAGCCCGCCGACGAGGTCGAGGGTCTGGCCGAGGCGGTGATCCCGAAACCGTTCGAGCTCGTGGTGCTGCGCTCGACGGTCGATCGTCTCGTGTCGCAGGGCGCGCCGCAGGTAGATTCCGCTCCGTGACGGCCACGGGCGTCTATACGCCGCTCGACTTCGAGCAGCGGCTGAAACAGTTCCTCTACGAGAGCTCCGAAGAGGGCCGTGCCGTCCGGGTGGGGGAGAAGGAGACGTCTGAGCAGGCGGAGATCGTCGCCCGGTACGCCGATCTCTTCACCCGCGACCAGCTGGAGGCGTTGCGCGAGGCGGAGAGCGCGGCGGCGGGGGACCAGCAGGAGCAGCTCTACCGGCTGCGCAAGGTCTGCGAGGGCGGAATCGTCTCTGCCGAGCTGGTCGAGCGCGAGGACGAGCTCGAGAACCGGCAGCTCGCGGCGCGGCTCACGTTCCATGACGAGGAGCTGCCGCTGCGGACCGCCCAGGCCAGGCTCGCCGTGCTGCACGAGTATGCCGACCGCGAGGAGCTCGGCGGGCTGCTCGCCGACCTCAACGCGACCTTCAACGAGGACCGCCTGGGGCTTGCGCGCGCGGGCGAGGAGCTGTCCGCCGACCTGTCCGGCGAGCCCGACCCCGTCGCGCGGAACGAGGAGGAGAAGGCCATCTCCCTGCGCACGCTCTCGTCGGCGCTGAGCGAGGCGGCTGCGGCGTCCGAGCGGGCCTACGCGCGCATGCGCGAGAGCTGGTTCGAGCGCGTCCTCGGGCCCGACCGGGACGACGAGCCGCGCTCGTACCACATGGCCTACGTCCGGAGGCTCTCGCCGCTGGAGTCGACGTACACGAAGGAGCGGGCCACCGACATCTGCCTCGCGACGCTGAAGGAGCTCGGGTTCGACCTTGCGGGCGACCCGAACATCAAGCCCGACCTCGACGACCGGCCGCAGAAGGCGCCGCGCGCCTGCGTGATCGCGTCGGACCCGCCGACCGTCGTCCACCTGATCACGCGGGCGCAGGGCGGGCTGCACGACTACCAGGCGTTCCTCCACGAGGCGGGGCACGCGCTGCACTACGGGGGCTGCGACCCGTCGCTGCCCTACACGTTCCGGCGGCTCTCGCGCGATCACGCGCTGACCGAGATCTACTCGTACATCGTCGAGGCGATCTCACGCGAGCCCGGCTGGCACGCGCTCCACTTCGGCCTCTCCGACGAGGAGGCGATGCGGAACGCCGGGGCGACGACGTTTCTCGAAGCGCTGCTGTACCGCCGCTACACGGCGAAGCTCGACTTCGAGCTCGACTTCTGGAGGCGCTTCCACGAGGACGGCGGGACGGCCGAGGGCTACTCGGAGAAGCTGACCGCCGCCACCGGCGTCCGCTACCGCTCGGACGGGTTCATCTCGGACATGGACGCGGGCTTCTACTCGGCCGACTACCTGCGGGCGTGGATCCGCTCGTCGCAGCTGCGCGCCAAGCTGGTCGAGGAGATCGGCGAGGACTGGTGGCGCAGCGCGGACACTGGCGACCGGCTGCGGGCGCTGTTCTTCGAGGGTACGCGGCCCTCGAGCGAGGAGATCGCCGCCCGGCTCGGCTTCGACCCGCTCGACACCGGGCCGCTTCTGCACGAGCTGGGCGCAGCGTAGGAAACCGCCCGCCGGGGGAGAACTCCGCCCGCATGCGCGAGAAGAGCCAGATCGAGGACATGCGGGCCGCCCTCCGCGGCGACCTGGAGCGGGCCAGGGCGCGCCGCGCGGCGGACCCGTGGCGCGAACCGGAGCCGCAGCCGGAGGTCACGCCCGAGCCGGCGCCCCAGGCCGAGGCCGGCCCTCGAACGGAGCCCGACATCGTGCCGGAGCCGGAAGCGGAGGCGAAGCCCGCACCCGGGCCCGATGTCCTGCCCGAGCGCGATCCCGATCCGGACCCCGAGCCTGCCGTGGCGCACGAGCCGGAGCCGGTCGCCGCCGAGCCCGAGCCCGAGCCCGAGCCCGAGCCAGAACCGCCTCGACGAGGCCTGTTCGCCCGCCTCCTCGGCCACGGCTAGTCGTCCTCGGGGTCGATCCCGGCCGCTTCGAACGCGGCTGCGAGGTGGGGAAAGTCCTGCACCTTGACGACGCGGCCGTCGCGGATCGTGACGATCGCCGAGTAGCGCTCGACGCTGAACTTCCGCCGTGACTGCAGCGGGCGCGGGTCGTCGGCATCGCGGGTCTCGCGCGAGGCGCGGAAGCCGACGACGACCTGGTCGCCGACTCCGACGCAGCGCTCGAGCTCGACCCGGTACTGCTCGCGGTAGCGCTCCGCGACGACGCCGAGCACCTCGGCATGGTCGACGAACGACTGCGGCCCGGCATCGAGCGGGTACCACTCGACGTCGTCGTCGAGCAGCTCGGCGATCGCCGCGAAGTCGCCGTCGATGAACGCGCGGTAGCCGCGGACGACGACCTCGACCGACTCCAGGCTCATGGAAAACAGTATCGGTGACAGGCTCAAGCCTGTCACTTGCCGCTTCTACCGCGGAGAACCGGGTGCGCCGGCTAGTGCTGCGAGAACGACTGGGCGTACTCGGTGAGCTTGGCGCGCATCGACTCGAGGCGCGTCTCCTCGTCGCCGAGCTTTGCCTCGAGCGAGCGGATGCTCTCGCGGACACGGGCCTGCTGATCCTCGAGGTCGGCCACCTGCCGCTGGTAGTCGGCGACCTGCCGCTGGTTGTCGGCCAGCTGCTGCTGGTACCCGGCGAGCGCCTCCCGCGAGCGCTCGCGCTCGTCGAGGAGCCGCTCGAGCAGCTGGTCCAGCTGGTCGACGACGGGCGCAGAGTGATCCTCGACCTCGACGTCGACCTCGGCCGCGGCGGGGGCCAGGGCGAGTGCCGGCGGCGCCTCCGAAACGGGCGCCTCGGTCACGGGCTGGGAGACTGCAGGAGTCTCGACGACCCGGACGGCGTCGACGCTCTGAGGTCCGCTCGGCTGCTGATCGATCAGCCCGGCGAGCGCGCTGCCGGTGGTGACGAAGAACGAGCACGGGGTTCCAAGAGCTTCGCGCACCGCCGCGAACCGGTCCTCGTTGGGGTCGGCGACCGCGAGGACGGGAATGCTGTCGTCGAAGGAGACCGGGCAGGCGCCGAGCCGATCGCACACCTCTCGCGAGAGCAGTGCCCGAGCGGAATCGTCGACCGTGATCGCGCTGAGCGCGACGAAGCTGAGGTCCCACTGGCGGGCGACCAGGCCGGCGAGACCGGCCTCGTTGATCCAGCCGTGCCGGAGCACGACCTCGCCGAGAAGCTCGCCGTTCTGCTGCCCCTCGGCCAGGGCCTGCTCGAGCTGTTCCGCCGTGGCGACGCCCTCCTCGACCATCAGGGACGCGAGCGAGGGGCGGAGCCTGCCGATCGGCGAGTCGACCGCCTGCGCCTCGTGACCCCCGTCCGGGACGGGCGCCACGGAAGCCGCTGCCTGCTCGTCGGGCTGTGCCTCGACGGATTCGCCTCTGCCGAACATCGCATGGCTGTTATCGGCGCGAGCGCCGACATCTTTAGCCCCTCGAGAAGCAGCGCGCTAGCGCTTGCCGGAGCGGCTGCGGCTGTCCCGCTCGCCGAGCAGGTGGACGAGGTGCTGCAGGAGCTTCCACGAGACGTCCGGGTTGGCGTTGACGAAACGGCGGAAGTGCCAGGAGGCCATCGAGACGCAGCGCACGGGCTCGAGCGCGGTGACGGTCGACAGCCGCTCGCGCTCGCCGATCAGCGCCAGCTCGCCGAAGTGGTCACCCGGACCCAGCCTGACCACCTCCTCCCCGTCGACGGTGACGGCCACCGTGCCGTCGACGATCACGAAGAAATCGACGCCGCTCATGTGGCCTTGACGGACGATCTCGACACCCGGCCGGAAGGAGCGCTCCTTGAAATCACGCCCGAGCCGGCGCAGCTGGCGCTGGCTCAGCCCGCTGAAGAGCGGAACGCCCTTGAGCTCCTCGGCCGTCGCTGCCACGGGCCGATCCTAACGCCGCTCGCCTCGCCCGTCGCGCCTGAAACAATCCCTGCCGGTATGAGCGCGAACGAAAACTCGGCGCCGGCGAGGGCGGGCCTGGTCCTCGGGTCCCTGATCGCCGTCGCCGCGGTCGCGAATCTGGGCCTGGCCGTCGCGAACGTCGCGCTGCCGTCGATCGGCGAGCACTTCGACGCCTCGCAGACTTCGCTGAACCTGATCGCCGTCGGCTACTCGCTCGGGCTCGCCGCCGGCATGGCGTATCCGGCGACGCTGGCGCTGATCACCGCGCTCTGGTCGGGCCCCGCGCGCACGCGCGCGATCGCGCTGTGGGCCGCGACGGGTGGCGCAATCGCGGCGCTGGGGCCTCTCTGCTCCGGGATCCTGCTCGAGCACTTCTGGTGGGGCTCGGTGTTCCTGCTCACGCTGCCGCTCGCCGTGGCGGCGCTGCTCCTGGCGCTGAAGTTCGTCCCCGCTCACGTGAACGAGACGACCGAGCCGGCCGACAACCCGGGCGGCGTGCTCTCGATCGTCATGGTCGGCGCGCTGATCCTCGGCATCAACTCGCGGAGGCCGCCCGTATCGGCCCCGCATCGCTTAGCCAAGCGGGTTTGCGGGACGCCGCGGTTTCGGACGATCTGTGACCAAGTGTGACCAAAGCGAATCTGACCGAACATGGACGCTGATGGACGGTTAGGGTTGTGACCGTCCGTGACCAAAACGGGGCGTGGCGCAGCCTAGTCAGCGCGTCGGTCTGGGGGACCGAAGGTCGCCGGTTCGAGTCCGGCCGCCCCGACTTAGCTCAGATGGCGCGGTGGAGCTATGACCTCCACCGTTCGCCGGTGTATGGCTCCGGGTGGAGCTCACCGCTCACCTCGAGGGGGATGAACGTGGCCCCGAGCTCTCGTGCTCGCCGCTTCCACGATCGCCACGTCGTTGGTTTGATCTCCCCGGGAAGCGTGAACGTCTCTTGCCGGGCCCGCTCGCGCGCCTCGCGTCGGTAGAGCAACGCCCGTCGACGAACCTCGGACGGGAGGTCCGCCCAGGTCTCGCGCGAAGCATCCAGGCCGAACACTCGGCACCGCTCACGTAGCTCCTCGTCCCGAACGTGCACTGCTCTCTCGGCCATCCGCACGAAGCGGATCATGTGGAGGTCGACGAAGCTCACACCGTCCTCGTCGACGAACGAGGAGAGCGGACGGGCGAGCTCGCGCGCCTCGAACTCGCTGTTGCGGGCCCACACTCTCAGCGCTTCTTCCTGTTCCGCTCGAGAGTTACTCGTGGGGATCACAAGATCGAGCGCGCGGTAGAGCGGGCGCCCGCGAACTCGCGTTGCGTTAGGCACCGATTCGCGATTCTGCCAGCCGCGTCGGCTGTTCACTTCCTCTCGTATGAGTTCGGCAACGGTCACCCCCGCAACGTTCGCCGCGAGACAGGCTGCGGAGTTTCTCGGCCTCGGTCGCACGGTCTTTCTCCGGGACGTTGCACCCACCATCCCGCACGTTCGTCTGAGCGCGGGACGCGTCGGCTATCGGGTCGACGATCTGAAGAAGTGGCTCGACGAGCACACGGTGGAGGGTGTGACCAAACCCGCCTGCCGGGCCCGAATCGCCCGGTTG
Organism: uncultured Actinomycetes bacterium; assembly: GCA_963775695.1. Classification (GTDB taxonomy): domain Bacteria; phylum Actinomycetota; class Thermoleophilia; order Gaiellales; family Gaiellaceae; genus DATBLE01. The sequence goes on from CAVZJU010000002.1 coordinate 515,357, forward strand.
CAACCCTACCCGACTACGGCGACTACGGCGGCAGCCGCGGCCGCAGCGACTGCAGCACGTACAGAAGTGCTGACTTCTTGATCGCAGGACAGCATGGTGTCCTGGTCTCCTGGTGGTCGTAGAGCACTCGTCTACCTGTCGACGTCGTGACGTCGATGCGTGTGTGCGTGCAGCCATCGGGGTGGGGCATCCCCCCGCACGAACGACTGCGGCTCGAGCCTCTCCTAAAGTCGGCGCAGGGACCCGCTGATGGTCGGCTCCTAGTCGAGACCTCTCTCCCGGAGCGACCCACCCTGCTCGACCGGCGCAATAACCGCACGGCGAACACTCGAGGTGACCGGGAGCGTCTCGCGGTGGTGGGTCGCCTTGTCTCCGCTGCTGCGGGACATGGGTGCTTGCGTCCCGGAAGCGGCCTACCCGGAGGTGCGCTCGTAGCTGATCCGACGACGCAGATTGCCCCTGTCGGCGGGGTCGAACCAGATCGATATGAGCACCGCACCACGTGTCGCCGGGGACTACACCAGCTCCGCGTACTCGAGCGCGGCCGTGAGGCCGCGGGTCGCGATCGCTGCGAGAGCCTCGGTATTCGCTGCCCGTTCGGCAGCGGCGTGCGCCTTTTCCCAACAGCGAACCGCGGCATGGAGCTCCTCGCCGTCTTCGCGGCGGATCCGGTAGTCCACCGCCCAGCCATCCTGTGACGCCGCGGTTAGATCGTGTGTCTCGACCACTTCGGCCATCTACGCCACCGTACCCAAAGGGCGAGACACACTAGGTACCTATGACACCAGCGGTTTCGACCCGGCCAAGACGTTGGCCGAGACGTTGCGCACGCACTTGGAAACGAGAACGGCCCGGTTGCCCGAGGAAGTAGCGGAGTGTCGCCGAGGCGCCGCGGGCTCAACCGGGTGAGCCCGCTGCGCCATTTGCGCGCGAGTAAGCACACTCAGGCGGTGCTACTTCGGGGTGGTGAATGTTCGTCGAGCACGGCGGTGAGGATCGCGCCGATCACAAACGCGCTGGCGCTCAGGTAGACGGAGAAGAGGAAGGCGAAGATCGCACTTGCGGAGCCGTAAACCTTGGTGAAGTCGGCAGCCCCGGAGAGGTACCAGCTGAGACCGAGTTGCACCGCTTGGTGTAGAAGAGCCGCGACGGCGGCGCCGAGAAGGGCAGCGCGCCAGCCGGGGCGGTGGTGGGGCAGGTAGTGGTAGAGCAGCACGAAGACTAGGAAGACCGCTGCCGCAGGCACCACGACGCCTAGGAGGAACCCGAATCCGGTCGGCTGCCAGCCGAGAGCGTCGCCAACGTTCTTACTCACGTTCCGGACGACGTTCTCGAGCATCGAGACAATCACGGCCAGCAAGACAAGACCGAGGGCGCCGAGAACGAGCAGCGCGCTGACCAGCCTCCCGCGGATCAGCCCACGGGAGACGCCGCCGTCGAACACGACGGCGAGGGCCTTCTGGATCGAGTACATCACGCCGGTTGCGCCCCATAGCGCGAGCCCGAGCGCCGCAAGACCGGCAAGGCTCCACGGCGGCGGAACGGCTCTGATCAGCGCATCGAGCCTCACCGCCCCCTTGGCGGAGAGGCCGAGCTGGTCGGCGATCGCCGACACGAGACCCTGGCGGTTTGCGCTGCTCGACGACAGGAACTCAGCCAGGATCGTCGCCGCGAACGTCGCGAGGGGAACGAGGGAGAACAGCGCCCGGTACGAGATCGCCGCCGCGAACTGCGAGCCGCCAAGGCGGCTGTAGCGGGAGAGCACGTCGCGGACGAGATTGGCCAGACTACGTGCGAGGGCGCGAAGCTGTTGGGTTCGTACGTGCGTCCAGATTTCGCTCATTTGCGGCGTGCATCTCCTGCACGCTTGCAGCAGTATCTGCAAGCCGGTCGCCTGGTTGCGCCTCCCGCAATAGACTCACGCGTGTCTCCTCGAGAGGAGGCAGCCGTGGCGAACTTCGATTACGACGGGGTCGTCATCGGTTGGGGCTTCGGCGGAAGTGTCGCGGCGTTGCGTGCTGTGGAGAAGGGCTGAGAACAGCTGTGGATCAAGAGGGCCATCCCGACGCGCACACGGCATCATCGACACGGGGCACGCCGAGTCCGCTCGAGCTTCTCCGGAGCCGCTCGTACGTCATGCTGCTCGTGCTCGGCGCGATCATCGGTGTGCCGGTGGCGGCGGCCGCGTACTTCTTTCTCGAGGGTTTCACCGAGCTGCAGCAGTATCTGTTCGACACTCTGCCCGGCGACCTCGGCTTCGAAAGCCAGCCTGCCTGGTGGGCGATTCCGCTGCTTGCGCTGAGCGGCCTGCTGGTGGCGCTCACAATCCGGTATCTGCCGGGAACGGCAGGGCACAAGCCGGCGGAGGGGTTCAAGGCATCCGGACCCGTGCCGCCGATCGAGCTCCCAGGGATCGTCATTGCCTCGTTCGCCACCCTGAGCCTCGGGGTCGTCCTTGGCCCGGAGGCGCCTCTGATCGCGATCGGCAGCGGCCTCGGAGTCCTCGCCGTCCACCTGGTCAAGCGCGACGCGCCCGAGATGGCCAGTGCCGTGATCGGCGCCGCCGGGAGCTTCGCCGCGATCAGCACGCTCCTCGGCTCGCCTCTTCCGGCCGCGTTCCTGATGATGGAGGTGGCCGGAATCGGCGGCGCGATGCTCGGAGTGGTGCTCGCGCCCGGGCTGCTCGCTGCCGGCGTCGGCTCGCTGATCTTCATCGGGCTCGACAACTGGACCGGCTTGGGCACCTTCTCGCTCGCGGTCCCGGACATCCCTCCGGCCGGCAGCCCCGGTGTGTCCGAGTTTCTGTGGGCGATCGTGATCGGCGTCACCGCGGCGATCCTCGGCGCCGGCATCAAGCGGCCGGCGCTACTGCTCCAGCCGATCGTCGAGCGCCGAATGGTGCTGCTGACACCCGTTGTCGGCGTCGCGATCGGTGTGATCGTGCTGATCTTCGTCGAAGTAACAGGGAGAAGCTCGGCCGAGGTGCTCTTCTCAGGACAGGATCAGCTTCCGGGCCTGATCGAAGGCGCCGACAGCTGGACCGTGGGCGCGCTCCTGATGGTTGTCCTCTGCAAGGGCCTCGCGTACAGCTTCTCGCTGAGCAGCTTCCGAGGCGGCCCCATTTTCCCGAGCATGTTCATCGGCGCTGCCGGCGGCATTGCGCTCTCCCACCTTCCCGGCCTGCCGATGATCGCGGGTGCTGCAATGGGCATCGGCGCGATGATGGTCGCAATGCTGGGATTGCCCCTCACGTCCGTTCTCATCGTGAGTGTGTTCCTCCAGGCCGACGGCCTCACCTTGATACCGCTCGTGATCGTCGCCGTCGTGGTCTCCTACGTCGTCTCAGCCCGGCTCCCTCCTGCACCCGGCTCCGCGGCCCACTCGTAGCAGCTGCCCTCGGGAAGGCGCGCTCCGTTGCAGTTCACCGCTCCCCTGTCGACTGAGGTTGGTAGCAGCCCGACCTGAGTGTGCCCCTTTGCTCCTCCCATGGCGTTGATCATGAGCGGGTAGGAAACGCGAGCGGCGAAGCGAACGGCGAGCCGATATGGAAAACGAGACCCGCTTCGAGCGCTGGCTCGACCGCGCCCTTGCGCGGGCAGAGACGCCCCGCGGTGGTGCCGCGGTCATCGCCACGATCACGACGATCGCGACTCTCGGCGCCGGCCTGCTCATGACCGTGATCGACCACCGGAACTTCACCACGGTCGGCCAGGGGCTCTGGTGGGCCGTCCAGACAGTCACCACCGTGGGTTATGGCGATGTCGTCCCGACCAACACCGCCGGGAAACTCGTGGCCGCGGCCGTGATGCTGCTTGGGCTCGCCTTCCTGGCCGTGATCACGGCGGCGATCACGGGCTCGTTCGTGGCACGAGCCACCGAGCAGCGGGCGAGGCGCGCCGGGGGTGGTGCCGCACCGGCGACTGAGCACGATGTGCGCGACATCAACGAGCGGCTTGACCGCATGGAGGCCCTGCTGCGAGAACGGTCATAACCTCAAGCGCACCGCGTCGGTCGCACGTAGGCGAAGTCGCCCGTGCCCTTTATACGGTGGATCTCGTGGATACATGGCGTCTCGGTCTCTCGTCCTCGCAGCTGCCGCCAGCGCTTCCAGGAACTGCCTTGCAACATCGAGATCGTCGGCACTCATCGGACGAATCGACACCGTACGGATGCCACGCCATCTTGCCCTCGGCGGAAGGTTCCGCCGCGCGGTGTTCTCGCGAGACGACTGGTTGAGGACACAGAGCGTCCTGGCCTCGCCGCAGGCTGTCGAGCTATGCGCGCTCGTCCGCGAGGAGGGCGAGTACTGCGTTTGCCCAGTTGGCGACGTCGTCGAGCGGCTCTTGGTCGCGGATCGTCATGAAGCCGACGGTGAGGATGTCGAGTTCCTCATCGCTGAGCATCTCCCCCGGTTCCTCGTCGGTCGATGTGTCCGTTCGACCGGTGTCCGCTTCGGCCTCACGGGCGAGGGCGAAGCGGATGACCCACTCGCGGCTGCGCCCGGCCAGTGCGAGCTGATCGAGGAGTTCGTCGACCCGTTTGCGCCCCTCGGGCGTCAACGCGGCGACCGCCTCGGCCAGATACCTGCTGTGGTGGTCAGGTGTGTTCAAGTCATCCCCCTTTGGCGATCAGCGCCAAGCGCTCATCTTGACCGTCTGCAGCGTCGTGGCATTTCACCAATCCGTCACCGCATCGTCTATTGGGATCCGGCGTGGTGCAGGCGGCTCGTCCGGCCGTCAAGGCGGCAGCGCCAACGAAGGAGGAGTCATGAACTCCAAGCCTCTCCTCGTCCACGGCTTCCGGAGTGGCGCGGACCTCCTGGGCGAAGGTCAAAAAGGCCGCCGCGAATCGCTTGGTCTCCTGGTCAGAGTTCCTCGTACATTCCGCGGCGGTGTCGATTCGAAAGGAGGGCAAGATGAGCGCACCTGATTACTGGGATCTGGTCGAGAGGCAGCGCGCGTATTTCAAGGCGGGGAACACGCGTCCGCTGTCCTGGCGCCTCGAACAGCTGAAGGCGATCAAGGCGATGATCGAGGCGAGCCGCGACTCGATGCGCGAAGCGCTGTGGCACGACCTCCGCCGCAACGAGACCGACGCCGATCTGATGGACATCGACATCAACATCCACGAGGCCGAGTTCGCGCTCGCACACTTGCACGACTGGATCAAGCCGCGGCGCGAGGCGACGCCGATTGTGATGGAGCCCGGCCACGTGCGCGTGCGCCGCGATCCGTTCGGGGTGACGCTTGTCATCGGTGCGTGGAACGAGCCGTTCATGCTCACGTTCGGCCCGCTCGTGTCGGCGATCGCGGCCGGGAACACCGCGGTCGTGAAGCCCTCCCGAGGTCTCCGAGGCGGCCGCCGCGGTGCTAACCGAGATGATCCCGAAGTTCCTCGACCCGGAGGCGGTGGCTGTCGTCACGGGCGGCGTCCCGGAGACGACGGCGCTGCTCGACCAGCATTGGGACCTGATCTTCTTCACGGGCAGCCCGGCAATCGGGAAGGTCATCCACCAGGCGGCCGCGAAGAACCTGACCCCGACCGTGCTCGAGCTTGGCGGCAAGAACCCGACGATCGTCCACTCGTCGGCGCACCTCAAGTCGGCGGCTCGCCGCATCGCCTTCGGACGCTTCGCCAACTCGGGCCACATCTGCACCGCTCCGGACCATGTGCTCGTCTGGCCCGACGTCAAGGACGAACTCGTCGATCACCTGAAAGAGGCGATCCACGACTTCTACGGCGACGACCGAAGACGAGCCCGGACTACGGCAGGGTCATCAACCGCCGGACCTTCGACCGCCTGGCCGCGCTGATCGGCAGCGACACCGTCGTCGCCGGCGGCGAAACCGACGCGGACGAGCTGTACATCGCGCCGACGGTACTCATCGATGTGCCGGTCGACTCGCCGATCATGCAGGACGAGGTCTTCGGTCCGATCCTGCCGGTGCTCGAGATCGAGTCGGTCGACGCGGTGGTGGACTGGGTCAACGAGCGGCCCGGCCCGCTCGGGCTGTACGTCTTCAGTGAGGACGAGTCGGTCGCCGAGACCATCCTGGAGCGGACGAGTTCCGGGGACGCGTGCGTCAACGACTGCTCCGTCCACCCGCTGGTGCAGCAGCTGCCGTTCGGTGGCGTCGGCAACTCGGGCATGGGCAAGTACCACGGCCACTGGGGGTTCGAGGCCTTCACGAACGCCCGAGGCGTGCTCTACCACAACGCCCTGATCGACCCCGGGGTCAAGTACCCGCCCTATAGCGAGCACAAGCTCGAGCGCAAGGTGGTGCAGAAGCTTATGTAACGCCGGTCATGCGAAGAGACGACGCGGAGGTCTGATAATGAGCAGTAACGGATTCGACTACGACGTGATCGTGATCGGCTCAGGCTTCGGCGGCAGCGTCGCGTCCCTTCGCGCCGTCGAGAAGGGCCACAAGGTCGGCGTGTTGGAGTCCGTCAAGCGCTTGCGCGCCGGGTAGTGATGGTGGCAGTACAGGTTGTCCTTTAGCGCCCTTCCCTGACAGCGTGCGCCGTCAGCCGGGATGCCGATGCACTTTGGGTACGGCCAGTTCATACGGGGATCGTAACGCTGCCGGCTGTGACCAAACTGCGACGATTTCCGCGCAGCCGGACGATCAGATTGCGCCGCAATCGCAGCCGTAGAGCCAAACGACACCTGATGGGAAATGACCGGTGGGTCAAGCAGCGGCGGCTTCCAGCGTGACGTGGTGGCCGAGCCGTTCGAGTTGGGCGACGAGCCGGCGGGTGGCGCGTTCGGGATCGCGGCGGCTGAAGTAGTCGCCGCCGAGTTCGCGGTAGAGCTCGCCGGTTTGGAGCATGTGCCAGCAGGCGCAGAGGATTGAGTGTTTGACGGCGCCGAGCGCGCGACCGTGACCGCGGCGGGGCCGGAGTCGCTGGTACTGAGCGCCGAGGTAGACGTCGTTGGTGCGGGTCGCGGCGAGCGCCGCTTCGGTCAGGGCGGTGTCGAGCCACTTCGAGCCGTGTCGTGTCGCGCCCGAGCGGCGCTTGCCGGCGGAGCGGTCGTTGCCGGGGCACTGGCCAGCCCAGCTGGCAAGGTGGCGCTCGCTTGGAAAGCGGCTCATGTCGGTGCCGATCTCGGCGACGATTGCCTGGGCGGTGCGCTGCTGGATGCCGGGGATCGTGCAGAGCAGCTCAACCGCTTTGGCGAAAGGGGCGAGCTGCTCCTCGATCCCATCGGAGAGCAACTCGATCTGCTCGTCGAGGAAGTCCAGGTGAGCGAGGATCGCCGAGACGATCAGCGCGTGCTGGGCGTCGAAGCGGCCGACCAACGCTTCCTTGAGTGCCGGGATCTTCTTGCGCAGCCTGCCCTTGGCCAGCTCGGCCAAGACGTCGGGGTCGGTCGTGCCGCTGACGAGCGCGTCCAGCATCGCTCGCCCGGAGGCGCCGAGGATGTCGGTGGCGACGCAGTCGAGCTTGATGCCGGTGTCCTCGAGGATCTTGTGCAGCCGGTTGGCCTCGCGCTGGCGCTCGCCGATCTGCGCCTTGCGGTAGCGGGTCAGGTTGCGCAGCGCGCGGATCGGCTTCGGCGGCACGAAACTCCGCTGCAGCAGCCCGGCCTCGAGCAGCTGGCAGAGCCAGGCGGCATCGGAGACGTCGGTCTTACGGCCCGGCACTTGCTTGACGTGGCGGGCGTTGACGAGCAGGCAGTCGAACTCGTCTTCGAGGATTGCCCAGATCGGCTTCCAGTAGACACCGGTCGCCTCCATCGCCACCTGGCTCACCCGATGCGCCTTCAACCAGTCGCGCAACAACAGCAAGCCCCGCACCGTCGTCTGGAACTCCGCCACCTCTTGCGCCCGCTCACGGCGCCGGCCGGGGACGCGAACGCAGGCCGTCACCTGCGCCTTATGCACGCCCAGCCCCGCGGCACGCTCGACGATCGTCTCCATCACAGCCTCCCCTCGAACGACAAAACGGCGGTTGTCGCCCGCGGAGTCTCAGCAACAGACGAATCTGATGGGCGTGCTCGAAGGCAACAGTCCGGTGTACCGGGGAGACCCCAGCGCCATGCTAACTCCGGGCTCACGGGCACCATAGAAGGACGGCGTCAACGGACGACCCGCCGATCCTCACTCATTTCAACCGCCCGCGTGTGGCCGCGCGGCGATCGGTTGCGCGGCGATCGTGCTAACAGGGAAGCTGCGGCGTGCATAGTCCTCGGCATCAACTTCGCGCCGGTCCCGAACGAGACGACGCTGACGATCACCCTCTTCCTGGTCGCAGCCGTGACCCTCGTCGGTTTCTTCGTGCGGCAGCGCAGGGCCCCGAGCCCTCTCTACCACCTTCCGTCGGCTGCGCGTCCGACCTTCTGGGTGGCGGCCTGCGCCGGGCTGATCGTGTTCGGCTCGCTGAGGGGCGCGATGTTCATCGGCCAGCAGTTCCTGCAGAACGTGCTGGGCTACTCGACGGTGGAAGCGGGGCTGGCGATCCTGCCTGCTGCCGCGTGCATGGTCGTGGTTGCGCCGCGCTCGGCGAAGCTGGTCGAGCGGAACGGCGCACGGCAGACGCTGCTCTCCGGCTACGTCTTCGTCCTGCTCGGGTTCCTGACGATGCTGCTGCTCTGGAAGGAGGGGGTCTCGAACTGGAAGGTCGGGCTGGGATATGCGTTCGTCGGGATCGGAGTGGGGCTGGCCGGCACTCCCGCTTCGCACTCACTGCCCGGCTCGGTGTCGGTGAAGCGGGTGGGGATGGCGTCGGGAACCGCCGATCTCCAGCGCGACCTGGGCGGGGCGATCATGCAGTCGATCTTCGGCGCGCTCCTGACCGCCGGCTACGCGGCCGCCGCCGGCTCCGAGCTCGCGGGCCACAACGTCTCCAGTCAGACCCAGGCCGAGCTGACCAAGTCGTTCGCAAGTGCCGCCGACACCGCCGCCCGGTATCCGACGTCGGTGCAGGACAACATCGTCGCCGGCGCAAAAACGGCCTTCCTGCAAGGCGACCAGTGGGCCTACCTGGCGGGAATCGTCCCGTCCTGCTCGGCGCGGCGCTCGTCTGGCTGAAGTTCCCGAAGCGCGACGAGGAACGCCGGCTGCTCGCCGCCTACCAGGCGGAGGACGCAGCCGAGCCGGCCCCGACGCCGGAGGTCGCGCCCGACACGCAGCCGGCGACCTGGCCCCTGCTTCGGCTAGAGATTCGCGGTGAGGTGAAGAACGAGAAACATGAGCAGCGCGAGCGTGGCGATGACCAGCAGTCTGCGCACGACGATGTAAGGGGTACGCCGACTCCGGCGAAGACGAACCTCGTAGTGCCGCAAACCGTGCATGTCGCAGTCCTCTCCCCGAGAACCCCAGGCGACGAAACAGCATAACTCCCGTGGCGCGACCGGGCGAAGTCGACGGGCGGGATTCCGATTCCGTGGTCGACGAAGTGGTTCGAGTGGCGGAAAGCCGGCGGGTCTTGTGCTCGCGCGCCGCCGGTGAAGATCGGGTTGTCGGCGTTTCGTCTTCGGCTGCGGGGAAAAACCTGCGGCTGGCGGGCGCCTCGGGAGAGGCGCCCTTGCCTGGCGTTACGGCATCTCTCGGCGGCCGCACGGCTGCGCGGGCGCTCGCCATTGCAGCGGCAAGCCACAGCCCCGGCCCCGGCCGCGACGACGCTCCAGCACTCTTCTCAATCCGAGTTCATGATGAACCGCTCGACGGCGATGCTGATCGCATTCGAGCGGATCGACTCGTAGAGATCGAAGTCGTGGTTGAGACCGAGCTTCTGTCGAAGCAGGCTGGCATAACGGCCCACCCAACCAACCCGGCTCGGATCGCCTTGGCCCGTGGTGTCAGAGTCTCCAAGAGCCACAACCTTCCAGTTCGGCGCTGCGGACGTGGATGCACTCGTCGTGGCCGGGCCGGCAATCGACGCACACGCGAGCGCTGCCACGGGCATCAACAGAAGACGCTGCACTTGGCCGCCGCTCTCTCATCACGACGCGCCCGCAATCAAGCCACGGGCCTGGGCATCGACTATGACCCGGCCAAGTTCGAGCGCGCCGTCCTGCGGTGGTTCAGCCGCCACCTTCCCGGCGGGGCAACGCTCGCGCAGGGAACCGTCCTCTAGCGAGTCGTGTGTGGCGCATGCTTGAGCGGCATGCGACCATGACCTGGTGAGGCTCGCGGACCTCAGCCGCCTGGCGGCCGAGCTCGACGGTGTCTCCGGGAGCCGTCGGGACGGCTTGCTTGATTGGCGGTATCGCGGCCGTCTGGTGGCGCGGCAGCTCGATGACAGCCACATCGTCATTCGTGCGTCGTTCGAGTTTCGAGACTTCCTGCTCCAGTCGTTCCCCGAGACCTTCTCGGTGCCGAAGCGCTTCGCGAAGCACATGATGGTGGTCGCGGATCTTGTGAACGGAAATGCCGCCGCCGTCGAAGACGCCCTGATCGGCGCCTGGGAGCTGCAGTCCGGGAAGTAACACCGGCCCGGCCGAGGATCTATCCTCCGCGACGACGAGTGGAGTGATGTCTGAGCGGCGGCCTTCGGGGCAGGTGGCGCTGGTTGCGGGAGCGACGCGTGGGGCGGGCCGTGCGATTGCGGTGGAGCTGGCGCGGGCGGGCTTCTTCGTGTACGCGACGGGCCGCAGCAGCCGTGCGTCCGGGCCCTCGGAGATCGGAAGGCCCGAAACGATCGAGGAGACCGGAGAGCTCATGGCGACCGCGAGCGGAGCCGGATCGGCGCTCGTGGTCGATCACGAAGACCCCGGCTCGGTTGCCGAGCTCGTCGGGGGAATCGAGCGCGACCAGGGTCGGCTGGACGTGCTCGTCAACGACATCTTCGGCGGCGACCGGTACATGGAATGGGACGAGCCGCTCTGGGAGCACGACTGGGCGGGCGGACTGCGGATGTTGCAGATGGGCGTGCACACGCATCTGATCACGTGTCGCGCAGCGATCCCCTTGATCTTGCGTACTGCTGGTGCTGACGGAACCCTCGGCCTCGTCGTCGAGATGACAGACGGCACCTCGGAAGCGAACGCCGAGTTTCGGCGCAACGTGGGCTTTTACTACGACCTCGTCAAGGCCAACGTGGAGCGGATCGTGAAGGGGCTCGCGGTCGAGCTGGAGAACGATCCGGTGGCGGTCGTCGGGGTAACTCCCGGCTGGCTGCGCTCGGAGCGGATGCTGGAGAACTTCGGCGTCTCAGAGGCGAACTGGCGGGACGCCTGCCGGAACCGTCCCGGCTTCGCGATCTCCGAGTCGCCGACGTATGTCGCCAGAGGCGTTGCCGCGCTCGCCCGCGCCGGCGACGCCGAGCGCTGGAAGGGCTCGATCGTCAGCGCGCGCCAGCTTGCCGACGCCTACGGCGTCACCGACACCGACGGCAGCCGGCCCGACTGCTGGGGCTACCTCGCCGCCTACGGCTGGGAGCAGGAAGACGGCCGCGGCATCGACGAGTTCCGGTAAGTCAAGAGCGCCCGCTCAGGGCTCATTCCGGACCACTGGGCCAGGCCAGTGTTCATGTCTGTTGCTTGATCGGTCAACTGCTCGGTTCGCGGCGCAGCAGCGGCGGATCTTTCCCTTCGCCCGTCGTCCTGCTTCGGCCCTGACCTCTCTTTGATCGACACCCCGCTGCGGCAGGCCCGCCTGACCGATGCCCTCCGTATCAGGCCATGGACACTCTCAAGACCCGTAATTGATGGCCGATCTGGTGAGCCGCCCCGGGCTCTAGGCACATTCCTGAACTGCACAGGGCAGGTCACGGTCGCTCGAGGTGTCTCCCAGCCTCTGCATGAGCCGGTGACCCTTCAGGTCAAACCTACGTACGCGTCCAGCCGGGCGGCCAGCTGGCGCGGTCGGCTGAGCGAGATGTAGTGGCCTCCGTCCATCTCGTCGGCCTCGATGCCGAGCCGGTCACGGGCGTGGCGCCGTGCCCAAGCGGCCGGGAACATGCGGTCGCCGCGGCAGAGGAGGTACCTCGTGGCCGTGTCGGGCCAGCTCTCGAACGGCCACGGCTGGCGGAGAGCCAGTGATTCCTCGTTGCGCGCCCTGCGTGTTGCCTTCGCGGCAAGGTCGCGTGGGACGTCGTGGTAGAAGAGGTCGTCCCAGCCGCCTTCCTCGTAGCCGGTGTTCCGCCACCAGTCTGCGAAGAGCTCACCGGGCGCCGGGATCATCGCCGCGACCAGGACGAGGAGTTCGACCGGGAGGCGTGCACAGACGAGCGGCGCGGTGAAACCGCCGAGCGAATGTCCCACGACGACCAGGTCGCTGCGGGTACCGACTGCTCTGGCGATCGTCTCCACGTACTCGGACCAGCCCGCCGTCTCGTCCTCGACCGGCAGATCGACGGCGACCGGATCGTGCCCCTGCTCCCGAAGTGCCGGCGCCACGAGGTGCCAGTCCCAGGCGCTTCCACCGCCCGCGTGAATGAGCACGAACGTCGCCACAGCGTGCATGATCGAGGCCCGGCGATGAGTTTGGCACCTCAGGCGTCGATATCTGGGCGGCCGGGCAGAGCACGCAGGGCACGGCCGTGATCACCCACTACGCCTGCGGCTCCTCGGCGAGCCGGCTCAAGAGACGGTAAGACTCCGCACGTCGGTCTGTCTGGGGCCGTTGCCAGCCTGGTTGTCGCCGTGCAACGTGTGACTCGTCGAGTGACTGGCCGCCGTGTGTGTGCCTTGGGAATGATCCGTCCGCGTGTGCGCGGCGGCGCCGGTCTGGCGCCCGCTGTTGGCTTGATCAGGAGCTTGTCCGCCTTCTCGGCGTGACTCATTACCGTCCTGCCGCCGCGGTTTCCCTTGCATCAGACCGGCACCACCGGATCCTACGAACGAGCCGGAGGATCGGTCGGATGCTTGCAGATGAGCTGGACTACGTGGTCGGGGTCGACACGCATCGCGATGAGCACGTGCTGGCGGTGCTGGCCGCGCCCGCCGGCGCTGTCATCGCCAAGCTGGCGGTGTGGGCGAACGGGCGCGGCTATCGGGAGGCGCTCGACTTCGCCGAGCAGCACGCAAACGGTACGCGGGTCTGGGCAGTCGAGGGCGTCGGACACTACGGCGCCGGACTCGCACGCTTTCTCAGTGGCCACGGCGAGCCGGTGCTCGAGATCAGCCGCCAGCCACGAGGCGAGCGCAGGTTGCGCGGCAAAGACGACTCGCTCGACGCGATTCGGACGGCGCGAGCGGCACTCGCCAGCGAGACGCTCGCGCTGCCGCGCTCGGGAGAGCGGCGTGAAGCGCTGCGCCTGTTGCTGATCGCGCGCCGCAGCGCCGTCGACGTCGGTCGCGAAGCACTCGTACAGCTGCGCAGCGTGATCGTGACTGCTCCCGAACGGCTGCGTGAGGAACTGCGCGGGCTACCCGTACAGCGGCTCCTCGAACGCTGTCGCCGGCTTCGCCGCTCGAGCAGGGCAAGCGCCGACGAGCTCGCGACGCAGCTCGTGCTGCGCTCGCTCGCCCGCCGAATCGACGCGGCCACCGCCGAAGCCGCCGAGCTCGAACGCGAGTTGCTCGGACATGTTCGTGCACTCGCACCACAACTACTCGACGAGCCAGGAGTCGGCCCGATCGTCGCCGCGCAGGTGATCGTCGCCTGGTCGCACCGAGGCCGCCTCCGCTCCGAAGCCTGCTTCGCCCGCCTCGCCGGCGTCGCGCCGGTCCCGGCCTCGAGCGGACAGACCACGCGCCACCGGCTCAGCCGCGGTGGCGACCGCCAGCTCAACCGCGCACCGCACACGATCGTCCTCCACCGACACCACCACGACCAGGCGACCAAGGACTACATCGCGCGACGCATCGCCGAGGGCAAGAGCAGCCGCGAAGCAGTCCGCCTACTCAAGCGCTACCTCGCCCGCCACCTCTACCGATTGCTCCAGCAACAGGAGCCGCTGATGGCTTGACACGTAAGATAATTGATAGGAGCATCATTCCCGAACTCTGGCGGAAGGGACTGCGTCGTGACCGGCCCAGCATCGCGGGGAAGCACTCGTCCGGCCGGCGAGAGTTCGACCCCCGCGCCGGGCCGATTCCGTAAGTGGGTGGGAGGTAGGGTCGGCGGTAACGACGACCTGCCTCCCCGAAGAACGCAGCGATTCCATGCGCGGCCACGACAAGGTTCGACTCACAAACTCAGTCCCGATGCTGCGCGGCCCAGGTGCCGTGCGCAGCGACTAGCCGTGGACTAGCGGCGAGCGCAACCGCGCGACCGCGGCCGCCAGGCGACTGCGACTCGCCGATGAGCGAAGCGCCTCTCGGACGATCACCGCGGCGTTGTCGTGTTCGATCGCCTCGACCTCCTCCACGGAGACGAACAGCGGGTCGCTCCGGCTGAAGCGCCCGGTTCGGACCTCGAGCATGTCAGGGCGATCTGAGCGCGACTCATAAAGGATTCCCTCGACGACGCCCAGCCGCTCCTGCCCGGCGTAAACCTCGAAGCCCTGGCATCGATGGAGCTCGTAGTCGCGCTCGCCCGGCTCGGGCGGGCGCCGAAGCTCGACCGTCGACATTCCGCCGGTCTCCGGTTGATAGGGATCGGGGTCGTCGAGCCGGCGCAACGCCCTCAGCTCCGTCTCCAGGGTGCCTACCCTTGCCATGAGCTCGGCGAGCTCATTCTCAAGCTGGAGCGCCCGCTCCGCGCGTCCGATCCGGAAAAGCCGCGCGAGCCGCTCGCCGCCGTCTGGGGAGCCACCTCCACCAAGCCACGCTCGACCCGTCTCCCTCCGCTCGTCACCGGACCAAGGCCCAGTCACCCTGGGCTACCTCTACGCCTGCTTCGACTCCCGAACACGGCGAGACGGCTCCTCTACGCGCTTCAAGAGAAGTATGGCGCAATTCGCTGGCCCGGCGGTGGGTTGGGGGAAGCGCTCGTCCGGCCGGCGATGTGTTCGACGCCCGCGCCGGGCCTGATCCCCCGAGGCACCACCCAGGCACCACGGGGTGAACATTCCCGACGTTCCTGACACGCCTGACCCGCATAGTTGAGCGGAGTCGGCTTGCCTGAAAGGGAGGAAAGGCGCATACGGGATTCGAACCCGCCTGCAAATCAGCTTCTTTCCGCGCCGAGGTGGCACCGGGGTAGGCACCGCACGGGCACGTCAGAGTCAGACTGAGACGCATGCTTGACAAGGCTGTCGATTCCGGCGACGCTGCTCCGAAATAGGGGTGGCTTCGTGGCGAAAGAAGGAGCACGTGTGGAAGGAGGTGGCAGGCCGCCAAGTCCATGGACAGTCGCGGTGCTCGACCTACTGCGGGACTGGGAGCGCCGGGCAACTGCGAGTTCGGAAGCACATTACGATCTGGCGACCCGTCTCACGAAGTCCAACATTCGCTTTGGGGTTCCGGTGGTTGCGCTAACTACCGTTGTCGGGACGAGCGTTTTCGCGACGCTGTCCAGGACCCACGTCAACACCGGACTTCAGGTAGCAGTCGGAATGCTCAGCGTGCTTGCGGCCGTTCTTGCGAGTCTGCAAACGTTTCTCCGCTTCGGCGAGCGGGCCGAAAAGCACCGCACTGCCGCCGAGCACTGGGCGTCTATTCGTCGCGAGATCGATGAGAAGCTCGCACTGCATCCGACGTACCTTGCTTCTCGTGGAGACCCCCAGGATTACCTTGACGATCTACGGCGACGAATGGATCAAGTCGCGCAGCAGTCGCCCGAGTTGGGCGTGGCGGGTTGGTGGCGTCCTAACCGCCGTTACGAACCTCCGCCGCCTCCGGCTGCTCGCAGTAGCGCTGCATAGTTGAGCTCGGCCTCGTCGGCGACGACGTGTGTGTACGTGCGAGCGGTGGTCATCAGGTCGTCGTGGCCGACGAGCTCGCCTATCCTCGCCCACGGCATCCCGGCCAGGTGGAGCAGGGTGACGCGCCGGTGGCGGAAGTCGTGCGGTGAGAACGCCGGGACGCCGGCGGCGGTGCAAGGACGGGCTAAGAGCCTATTGCGGTAGGGAGGGTCCCGGACCGCGGTAGCGAAGTCCGACCTCGTTGCTGAAATCGACGAGGGAGTTCCGCACGTCGTAGGCGGATTCGGGCGTTTCCGTGGGGGGATTTGGCTTGGTTGAGCGGTTTCGGCTCGTCCGCACTCGGAATCGTGTAGGCACACGCTTTTCCGGATTTTCGTTGTGTTCGTCTGATGATGGTGGCATCGTGTAGGCACTGTGTACTTGCGGTCGACGGTTCGGCGAACGAAGCGGGGCGAGTCGGTGCGCTATCTGCAGTTGGCGCACAACGAGCGCAACGAGCGCGGGGTGCCGGTGGCGCGGGTGATCCACAACTTCGGCCGCGAGGACAGGCTCGACCGGGAGGCGCTTGTGCGGCTGGTGCGCTCGATCGGGCGCTTCCTCGGCAGCGAGGAGACGCTGCGCGCGGGGACGCCGGACGGCTTCCGCTTCATCGCGGCGCCGGAGGCGGGCGGCCCGCACGTGCTGGACGCGCTCTGGCGCGAGCTGGGGATCGGCAAGGCAGTCGCGCGCCTCGCGGGTGGGGGCCGCGGCCGTTCGGGGGTGGAGCGGGCGATCTTCGCGATGGTTTGCCAGCGCTGCTTGGAGCCGGCCTCGAAGCTGGAAGCGACGCGCTGGCTTGGCCGCGACGTCGTCCTGTTGGGGATCGCGGCGGTCTCCGACGACGAGCTGTATCGGGCGATGGACTTCCTGCTCTGCTGCTCGGAGCGGGTGCAGGAGTCGGTCTTCTTCTCGCTCGCCAACCTGCTCAACCTCGAGGTCGACGTGATCTTCTTCGACACCACCTCGACCTACTTCGAGGTCGACCTGGACGACGATTCGATCGACGGCGATGACGACCGGGAGCGTCCGGCGGGGCCGTTGCGGCGGCTCGGGCACTCGAAGGACCACCGGCCCGACCTGCCGCAGGTCGTGATCGGGCTCGCGGTCACTCGCGAGGGGATCCCGGTGCGGGTCTGGGTCTGGCCGGGCAACCGCAACGACCAGACGCTGATCGCCCAGGTGAAGGCCGATCTCGCGGGCTGGCGGCTCGGGCGGGCGATCTACGTCGTCGACTCCGGCTTCTCGGGGCGCGACAACCTGCGAGCGCTGCGCTCGGGCGGCGGCCACTACATCGCCGGCGTCAAGCTCCGCTCGGGCATGCCGGAGACCGAGCAGGCGCTCTCCCGTCAGGGCCGCTACCGCAGCGTGCGTGACAACCTGCGCGTCAAGGAAGTCCGGGTCGGCGACGGCGACGCCGCCGTCCGCTACGTCGTCTGCCACAACCCGGCCGAGGCCGAGCGCGACCGCACGCAGCGCGAGCAGCGGCTCGAGCGGATCGAGGGCCGAGCTCGCCCGCCTCGACCAGCAACGCGCGCGCGCCAAGACGACCGCCGAGCGGGAGGCGCACCTGCGCGGCGAGTGCGCCCTGCGCGACCACCCGACCCTCTCCCGCTACCTGCGCCAGAGCAAGAGCGGCCGGCTCGTGCTCGACCGGCAGCGGATCGCGGCCGAGGAGCGCCTCGACGGCAAGTATCTGCTCACCACCAGCGACCCCACGCTCTCCGCCGAGGACGTCGCGCTCGGCTACAAGCAACTCCAGGAGGCCGAGCGCTCCTTCCGCGACCTCAAGGGCACCCTGCTGCTCCGGCCCGTCTTCCACCGCAAAGACGACCGCATCCGCGCCCACGTCCTGATCTGCTTCCTCGCGCTCGTGCTCGTCCGCCTCGCCGAGACCAGAAGCGGCGAGACCTGGCGCGCGATCCGCGCCGAGCTCGGCCAGATCCGCCAGGGCCACTTCCAATCCGACGACGGCGACTTCACCCAGACCAGCGAGCTCACCACCCGCCAGCGCAACCTCCACCACGAGCTCGGCGTCCCCGAGCCGCCCCGCTTCGGCCGCATCACCGCCGCGGCGAGCCAGACCGCGTAGGCACACGCCGCGCACGCCCCACAACGCCCTCAATCCCGCTGCTCATGCGGGATCGCGGCCTCCGCATCCACCTACGTCGTGCGGAACTCGGGCACCTACGAGTAAGGAGGTCGAGATGGCGGACAACCTCGATGAGGCCAAGGGCCGCGCAAAGCGAGCTGTCGGAGAACTCACCGACGACGATCGGTTGAAGCAGGAGGGAACGATCGACAAGGGGGCTGGCAAGGCCAAGGAAACGATCGACAAGGCCGCGGACAAGGCCAAGGGCGTGATGGAGAACGACTGAGTGAGCACGCCGCCCCCGGATCCCCAGCCGCCTAACCCGCCGCCCTCACCCGGCCCGCCACCACCAGACACCACTCCCGACCCGAACCCCCAGCCTTCACCCACGCCCCCGATGCCAGGCAACGCCTGACTACGTGGAAGGTGGCAGGCTAACCGGCCGGCGAGAGTTCGACCCCGGGCC
>CAVZJU010000003.1:0-276579 GCA_963775695.1 uncultured Actinomycetes bacterium
CTGATAGGAGAGGTGCCGCCGGTCCTGCTGGCCGACGAGGACGACCAGCGGCGCACGGTTGACGCGGGCGGTTGCGAGCGCGCTGACCGCGTTGCCGAGGCCGGCGGTGGTGTGCAGGAGGACGAGCGACGGCTCGCGGCGCCCGATCGCGTGGCCGGTCGCCATCCCCACCACCGAGCCCTCGTGCAGGCCGAGCACGAAGGTGAGGTCGTCCGGCAGCCCGGCGAGGAATGCGACCTCGGTCGAGCCCGGGTTCGCGAACAGCGTCGTCAGCCCGCGGCGCCGGAAGAGGTCGAACGTGGCGTCCCGGACGGTGCGTTCCACGGGTGACGGTGTATACCACGGAGGAGGCTTGGGGTCGTGAGATGATCGGCCGATGAGCGACGCCGCCGATCTCGGTGTCTGCGAGGCCGCCGAGGCGCTGGCGGGCCGTGCGCTTTCGGCCCGCCAGCTGACCGAGGCGTGCCTGGCCAGGATCCGCGAGCGCGACGGCAAGCACAGTCACGACGGCGACCCGGGGTCGATCAACGCCTGGGTGCGCGTCTACGAGGAAGATGCGCTCGCGGCCGCCGATCGGGCCGACGAGCGGCGCGCCGGCGGCGACGCTCCCGTGCTCTGCGGCGTCCCGATCGGGCTGAAAGACCTGTATGCGGTCGCCGGCAAGCCGCTGACCGCGTCGAGCCGCGTGCTGGACGAGGTCCCGGAGCGCGACTGCGACGCCTGGGCCCGGCTCTCCGCCGACGGGATGGTGCTGCTCGGCCACCTGCACACGCACGAGTTCGCCTGCGGCGGGACGACGGACCAGGTCGGCAACCCGTGGGCCCTCGGGCGCTCGGCGGGAGGCTCCAGCGGCGGCTCCGGCGCGGCGCTCGCCTCGAGGCAGGTGCCCGCGGCGACGGGGACGGACACCGCCGGCTCGCTGCGCATACCCTCGTCCGAGTGCGGGACGTCGACGATCAAGCCGACGCGTGGGCTCGCCTCGCTGCGGGGGATCGTGCCGCTGGCGCCGACGTTCGACCATCCCGGCCCGATGGCCCGCACCGTGCGCGACTGCGAGCCGCTGCTGGCGGCGCTCGCCGGCGTCGACGTCCCGGAGGAACGGCGGCCGCTTCGCCGGTATGCCGTTTCGCCCCGGATCGCCGAGCTCGACCCCGACGTCGCCGACGGATTCGAGCGGGCGCTCGACGCGCTCCCGGCCGAACGCGTCGAGCCGCCGCCTCCCGCGGCGCGGCTCGACGTGCTCACCGAGTTCTTCGACCTCGTGCTCGCCGAGATGCTCGTGTATCACCGCCGCTTCGACGACCGGCGGAGCGAGTACCGGCAGTCGATCCGCGCCCGGCTCGAGCATGCGGAGCGCCGGGCGATGACCGCCGAGGAGTACGTCGCCGGCCAGGTCCGGCGCCTGGAGGACACCGCGGCCTGGTGCGACTGGCTGGCCGGGCACCGGATCGACGCGATCGTCGAGCCGACCCTGCCGATCGTCGCGCCGGTGCGCGGGCCCGGCTACGACGAGGCGTTCAGCGACCTCGACGACCTTTCGCTGACGCACTACTGGGACTGGACGGGCTTCCCGGTGGTCGCCCTGCCCTCGGGCGTAGGAGCGCGGAGCGGCCTGCCGACGAGCGTCTCGCTGGTCGGCGGGCCGGGGACGGAGTGGGATCTGCTCGCCTGGGGAGCCGCGCTCCAGGACCGGCTCGGTACGGTCTCTCCGTGATCGACCCCGCAGCCGTCACCGCGATCGACGTCCACGTCCACACGGAGCTGACCCGGGACGGCCACGACCCGATGCCGCCTCGGTTGCGCGAAGCAGCCGCGAGGTATTTCAAGAGCACCGCGCCGTTGCCGACGGTCGACGACGTGGCGGAGTACTACCGCGAGCGGAATCTGGCCGCCGTCCTGTTCACGGTCGACTGGGAGTCGCGCAGCGGGATCGCGCCGATCCCGAACGAGGAGATCCTCGACGCCGCCGCTCGGAACCCGGACGTCGTCATCCCCTTCGTCAGCGTCGATCCTGCGCGGCCCGACGCGCTCGACCGCGCCCGCGAGTTCGTCGCCGCGGGTGCGAAGGGGTTCAAGTTCCACCCGAACCTGCAGGCCTTCTTCCCGAACGAGGAGCGCGTCTACGCGCTGTACGAGGTGATCGCCGACGCCGGCCTGCCCGCGCTCTTCCACTCGGGGCACAGCGGCATCGGCACGGGCGTCCCGGGCGGCGGCGGGCTCCGGCTGAAGTACTCGAACCCGATGTGCCTCGACGACGTCGCGGCCGATTTCCCGTCGCTCCAGGTCGTGCTCGCGCACCCGTCGTTCCCGTGGCAGGACGAGGCGATCTCGATCTGCCTGCACAAGGACAACGTGTGGATCGACCTCTCCGGCTGGTCGCCGAAGTACTTCCCGCCGCAGCTCGTCCAGTACGCGAACACGCAGCTGCGGAACAAGGTGCTCTTCGGCTCCGACTTCCCGCTGATCACGCCCGAGCGCTGGCTGGCCGACTTCGAGCAGGCGTCCTTCAAGGACGAGGTGCGGCCCCTCGTCCTGAAGGAGAACGCCGCGCGCCTGCTTGGTTTGGGTTAGAGCTCGGCGCGGACGATGGCCGCGCCCTCGACGAGCGCCTTCAGCTTCATCTTCGCGACCGTCCGCGGCAGCGGCTTCATCCCGCAGTCGGTCGCGAGCGTGACCCGGTCGGCGTCCACGTGCTCGAGTACCTTCCGGGCCCGGGCGGCGATCTGCTCGGGCGTCTCGATCATCATCGAGCGGATGTCGAGGACGCCGACCTGCACCTCCCTGTCCTTGGGCAGGTTCGCCAGGAACTCGACGCCGGCCATCTCGCGGTTGGCGTAGTCGAGCACGAACTGGTCGATCCCGGGCGTGTCGAAGAAGTGGGGCAGGACGGTCTGGTAGCCGTCGGGGAAGTTGGCGCTGAGGATGTCGTTGCCCCAGGCGTTCCCGAAGCAGAAGTGCCACCCGATGAACGCGTCGACGCCCTCGCAGCACTTGCCGATCACGTCCCTGATCCACTCGTAGTCGGCCTCGTCGCCCGTGAACAGCGGCAGCCACGCGCCGAGGTCCTCGAGCTGGAGCCACTCCGCCCCGGCCTCGACCAGCGCCTTCATCTCGGCGTTGAAGATCGGCGCGAGCGCGTAGCAGAGCTCCTGCGGATCCTTGTAGTGCTCGAAATGGACGTGCCAGGCCAGGTTGACCGGCCCGGCCCCGACCGACACCTTGATCGGCTTGTCCGTGTACTGCTTGGCGATCTTGTACAGGTCGACGAGCCGGATCGGGCCGTGGGTGACCGGGCCGCTGTTGATCACCCCGCCCCAGTCGGTGAGGAGCGCGTTGACCGTGTTGTCGTCGCTCTCGGCCGTGACCGAGGGGTGCTCCTCGCGCGCGGGGTCGAATCCGCCGATCCGTTCGTACATGTACCAGCAGAAGGAGCCGATCACGCCGACGTAGTCGTCGTAGGACATCTGGCCGTCGGTGACCACGTCGAGGCCGGCCTCTTCCTGGTCGCGGATCACGACCTGGGTGGCGTCGTGGTAGGCCTCCTCGTGGCGGACCTCCTTGAACGCCACCCGCACGTCCCGCCCGAGCAGCTGCTGTGTGTACCAGTGAGGGCGCGGATACGAGCCGACCATCGTGGTCGGGAGAACGGTGTCGACGATCTTGCGCGGGGGCATGCCTGGCTCCTTGTTCGCTCGACGTGACCGTGGGGGAGCCTACGACTTCGGCCGCCTGCGCGTGTCGTCTGCCGGTTGACGCCGCTCGGGCCCATGTGCAGAATCACTGAACACAGCGAGGCGGAGGGAGTGCCATGAACATCGCATCGCGCGGCGCGAGGATGGCGGTCGACTGGGAGCAGCGGGTCGACTTCGACCGGTTGCGCCGCCATCGAATGGCCCGGGCGAAGGCGGCGCTGGAGGAATCCGATCTCGGCGCGCTCCTCCTGTTCGACCCGAACAACCTCCGCTACCTGACCAGTACCGCGATCGGGACCTGGGAGCGCGACAAGAACATCCGCTTCGCGTTGCTGCCGCGCGGGGAGGACCCGATCCTGTGGGACTTCGGCTCCGCCGCGCGTCACCACAAGCTGTACTGCCCCTGGCTGCCGGAGGAGAACTGGCGGGCGTGGGTGCCGCCGATGCGCGGCGCGATGCCGAACGAGACGGGCATTCCCGGCGACCTCGCCGAGCTGGTCCTCCGCGAGCTCCGGGAGCGCGGCCTCGAGCGGGAGCCGCTCGGCATCGACGTCCCGGACATGACCACGCTGCTCGCACTCCAGTCCGCAGGCATCCACGCTGTCGATTCGCAGCCCGTGATGCTCGAGGCGCGGAAGCTGAAGTCGGAGGACGAGCTCGCACTCCTCGACCACGCGGCCGCGATCGTCGACGCCGTCTACGACGAGATCTACCGAACGCTCCGGCCCGGGATCACCGAGAACCAGGTGGTGGCGCAGGCGATGAAGACGTTGTTCGACCTGGGCTCCGAGCACGTCGAGGCGATCAACGCGATCTCCGGCGACCGCTGCAACCCGCACCCGCACACGTTCGCCGACCGGCTGCTGCGGCCGGGCGACCAGGCGTTCTTCGACATCATCCACGCGTTCAACGGCTACCGGACCTGTTACTACCGCACCTTCAACGTCGGCTACGCCACGCCCTCGCAGCTCGACGCCTACCGCCGCTGCCGCGAGTGGCTCGACGCGGCGATCGAGCTCGTCAGGCCCGGCATGACGACGGACAGGATCGCCGAGGCGTGGCCGGAGGCGACCGAGATCGGCCTGCCGGACGAGCGCGCGGCCTTCGGCCTCCAGTTCGGGCACGGGATCGGGGTCGGCCTCTACGAGTTTCCGATGATCTCGCGGCTCCACTCGCTCGAGGCCCCGGTCGAGCTCGAGGTGGGGATGGTGTTCGCGCTGGAGACGTACTGCCCGGCGACCGACGGCCGCTCGGCTGCGCGGATCGAGGAGGAGGTCGTGGTCACGCCGACCGGCCCGCAGGTGCTGACACGCTTCCCGGCCGAGGAGCTGCTCGTCACCGGGCGGACGTACGTCCGGGGAGTCGACCTGCTGAACGGCCGGGTCGCGCCGGAGAGCCGCGAGAGCAGCTCCGAGCCCGAGCGCACGCTCGTCGGCGCCGAGCCGGATTGACACCGGACTAGCGTGGCGACCCAGCACGCAGCCGCCGGAGCATTCGAGGGCCTGGACGCCGGGCTGGACCTCTACCGGCGAATGCTCATGATCCGGCGCTTCGAGGAGCTCGTCCAGTCGCTGTTCCTGCGCGGCGAGGTCTACGGCACCACGCACCTCTGCTCCGGCCAGGAGGCGGTCTCGGTCGGGTTCGCCTCGGCGCTCGACGAGGAGGATCGCGTCGCCTGCACGTACCGCGGCCACGGACACCTGCTGGCTCGCGGCCTGGCGCCGGAGGCGCTGCTGGGCGAGCTGCTCGGCCGGACGACCGGCGTCAACGGCGGCCGCGCGGGGTCGATGAACATGGTCGACCTCGACCACGGCGTCATCGGCTGCTTCGGGATCGTCGGCGGGAGCATTGCCGCCGCCACCGGCGCGGCGCTCGCGCTGAAGGGCACGGGTCGGATCGCGACCGCCTTCTTCGGCGACGGAGCGACGAACCAGGCCTACTTCTTCGAATGCCTGAACTTCGCCAAGGTGCTCGAGCTGCCCGTCGTGTTCGCATGCGAGAACAACGGCTACGGCGAGTACACGGCCATGGACGCCGTCACCGCGGGCTCGATCGTCGCGCGGGCGGAGGCGATGGAGATTCCGGCGGTCGTCGTCGACGGGATGGACGTCTGGGCCGTGCAGGCGGCGGCGGAGGACGCGGCCGGCCGCGTCCGGCGCGGCGAAGGCCCGGTGTTCGTGGAGGCGCGCACGTACCGGTTCGTCGGCCACTCCCGCAGCGATCCCGGGAAGTACCGGCCGCCGGGCGAGCTGGAGGAATGGCGCGCCCGCGACCCGCTGCTCGTCGCCGAGCAGCGCCTGACGGCGGACCACGGCGCGACCCCCGACCGGCTGCGCGAGGTGGCCGAAGACGTCGAGCGCGAGCTCCGCGAGGTGGAGGCGGCAGCGCTGGCGGCTCCGTTTCCCGACCAGGCCGTGTTCAGCGAGTTCAAGAAATGAGCGGCCGGCCGAGCGCCGCCGAGCAGGTCCCTTCGGGCGAGGACACCCTCGGCACGCGCCTTCGTGTGGAGCGCGAGCGGCGCGGCCTGAGCCTGCGCGAGCTTGCTCGCCGGCTCGAGGTCTCCCCGAGCCTCGTCTCCCAGATCGAGACGGGCAAGACGCAGCCGTCCGTCCGGACGCTCTATGCGATCGTCACGGAGCTGGGCGTCTCGCTCGACGAGCTGTTCGCGCCCGCCGGCGACCACGACTCGTCCCCGGCGCCGCCGGGGCGGGCGATGCCGGGTGACGCCCGCCCGCCGGTGGGCTTCGGCCGGGTCCAGCGCGCTGCCGAGCGTGACGTGATCGACCTCGGCTCCGGTGTCCGCTGGGAACGGCTGACCACCTGGAACGACCGGGACGTCGAGTTCCTGTACGCGGTCTACGAGGCCGGGGGCTCCTCGAGCCCTGACGGCAGCCTGATGCGCCACAACGGCCGCGAGCTCGGGATCGTGCTCACCGGACAGCTCGGCGTGAAGGTCGGCTTCGAGGACACCGTGCTCGGCCCGGGTGACTCGATCGCCTTCGATTCCGCCATCCCGCACCGGTTGCACAACGACGGCGACGAGGTCGTCACCGCGATCTGGATCGTGCTCGGGCGCCACCACGACCCCGGCCGGTAGGAGCGTCGCGGGCGTGCTCGGGCCTGTCGTTCAGTATTCCTCGACACGAGCAGCCGTGTGACGGAGGCGACGCTGATCGAGATCCCGATGCCGCGCCTGTCCGACCAGGGCGAGGAGGCGACCGTGATCAAGTGGCTCAAGCAGCCCGGCGAGTCGGTCGGGAAGGGCGAGCCGCTGGTCGAGATCGAGACCGACAAGGCGACGATGGTCTACGAGGCCGAGTTCGAGGGTGTTCTCGACGAGATCGTCGTCGACGAGGGCACGACCGCGGCTCTCGGGCAGACGATCGCGCGGGCCCGGGGCACGGGCACCGCGCCCGGCGCGCCGCCGCCCGCGCAGCCCGCCGTACCGGCAGAGCCGGCACCTGCCGCAGCCGTTTCCGCGCCGCCTGCCGTGACGAACGGCGGCAAGCCGGGCAGGCACCGTGCCACCCCCGTCGCGCGTCGGCTCGCGGCCGAGCTGGGCGTGTCGCTCGAGGGCATGAGCGGGACCGGGCCCGGCGGCCGGATCGTGCGGGCGGACGTCCGCGACGCGTCGCCGGCGCCTGCCGGGGAGGACGAGATCGAGCTCACGCCGACGCAGCGGACGATCGCCCAGCGAATGACCGAGTCGCGGGCGCAGATTCCGGAGTTCACGCTCGAGGCGGAGATCGACATGGAGGCGGCCGCCGAGGCCCGCGAGGAGTTGCGGGCCCTCGGGCGCGAGCCGCTCCCGTCCTTCAACGACCTCGTCGTCAAGGCGGTGGCGCTCTCGCTGCGCAAGCATCCGGCGCTGAACAGCTCCTGGGCCGGCGGGCGGATCAGGCGGAACGCCCGGGTGAACGTCGGCATCGCGGTCGCCACCGACGACGCGCTGTACGTGCCGACGCTGCCCGACGCCGACACGCTGCCGATCTTCGAGCTCGCCGGACTGGCGCGCGAACGGATCGAGAAGGTGCTGGGCGGAACGATCGTTCCCGAGCAGCTCGGCGGCGGCACGTTCACCGTCTCCAATCTCGGGATGTTCGGCATCCGCCGGTTCCACGCCGTGATCAATCCGCCGCAGGCTGCCATCCTCGCCGTCGGCGAGGTCTCGCGGCGGCCGGTCGTCGGCGAGGACGGGGCGATCGTCGCCCGCCACCGGATGGACGTGGCGCTCTCATGCGACCATCGCGTCGTCTACGGCGCCGAGGCCGCCCGATTCCTGCAGACCCTCACGACCCTGCTCGAGCGCCCTGTGGCGCTCGTCGCCGCCTAGAGCTCCTAGGGAGGAGACCGTGGAGACCGAGATCGAGTTCAGAGACGCCATCCGCGACGCGCTCGACGAGGAGCTCGCCCGCGACGAGACCGTCATCTTCTTCGGCGAGGACGTCGCCGTCGCCGGCGGGGTGTTCGCGGCGACGCCGGGCCTGCACGAGAAATACGGCCCCGAGCGGGTGTTCGACACGCCGATCTCGGAGCTGGCGATGACCGGCGCCGCCTTCGGCGCCGCGGTGACCGGCAAGCGGCCGGTGCTCGAGATCATGTTCGGGGACTTCCTGGCGCTCTCGATGGACAGCCTGATCAACCAGGCGACGAAATACTGGTTCCTGACCGGCGAGCGGCAGAGCTGCCCGCTGGTGATCCGCTCCGTCGTCGGCGGCGGCGCGCGCTTCGGCGCGATTCACTCTCAGATGCCGGTCTCGTGGCTGACCGGCATCCCGGGCCTGAAGATCGTCGCCCCCTCGACCCCGGCCGACGCGAAGGGGCTGCTGAAGGGCGCGATCCGCGACGACAACCCGGTGATCTTCTTCGAGCACAAGCGGCTGTACTCGACCAGCGGTCCGGCGGGCGGCGACGAGCCGGAGCCGCTCGGCAAGGCGAAGGTCGTCCGCGAGGGCGAGGACGTCACGCTCGTCAGCGCGATGCGGGGCGTCCACGACTGCCTCGCGGCCGCCGAGCCGCTTGCCGAGCAGGGCGTGTCGGCCGAGGTGATCGACCTGCGGACGCTGCGGCCGATCGACCTGGACACGATCCTGCGCTCGGTTCAGAAGACGAACCGGATCGCCGTCGTCGAGGAGGGACCGCTGACCGGCGGCTGGGCGGGCGAGGTGCTCGCCCTCGTCACCGAGGAGGGGCTGGGCGACCTGGACGACGCGTGGCGCATCGCCACGCCGAACTCGCCGATCCCCTACAGCCCGCCGCTCGAGGACGCGTTCCTGCCGGGGCCGGACCGGATCGCCGCCGAGATCAGCGGCCGGTTCCGCTAGGAACGCAGCGCCGCTTCGATCTGCGGGGTCAGACCCCTGCGGGGTCAGACCCTTCGACCGGCGGGCGTCGCAGACGGCCGACCCCGCCCCAGCTGGAGCGGAGGCGTGCAAGCAGCTCGGGCCCCTGGTAGAGGATCAGCGCCAGGAGGATCAGCACGCCGATCGTCATCTCGGCGTATTCCGTCGGCTGGTGGAAGAGCGGCAGCACGTTGTCGATCAGCGAGAGGAAGAGCGCCGCGAGCAGGGTCCCGAAGAACGAGCCCCGGCCGCCGGCGAGGCTGGCGCCGCCGAGGACGCCGGCGGCGATGCTCTCGAGCGCCTGGTTGCCGATGATCGGGGAGCCGATCTGAACCTCGGCGGCGAGATAGAAGCCCGCGATCGACGCCAGCACGGAGCACGCGACGAAGGCGAGGATCACCACGCGGTCGGTCCTGATCCCGATCCGGCGCGACGACATCTCGTCGAGGCCGACCGCCCGCAGCGCCATCCCGGAACGGCTGCGGTAGAGCCACAGGTCGCCGAGCAACGCCAGGACGACGACGCCGATGAACGCGGCCGGCACGAAGCTCCAGCTCGTCGTGAGCGTGTCGATCGCGTCGCTCGAGATCGAGCCCTCCGGATGGTCGCGCAACCACAGCGACGCCCCTTGCAGGATGCTGAGCGTCCCGATCGTGGCGATGATCGAGGGCAGTCGGAAGACGCGGATGAGGAGCGCATTGAAGAATCCGACCGCGAGCCCCACGCCGACCAGCGCGAGCGCTCCGGGAACCAGCCCGAAGGACGACGTCTCGGGCGTCATCGTGTACGAGGCGATGACGACGCACAGCGTCATCAGGGCGGCGACGGACACGTCGAAGCCGCCGACGAGCAGCGCGCAGGTCTGCCCCATCGAGACGAGGGCGAGCGGCAGCGTCGCCAGCAGCAGGTTGTTGAGGTTGTAGCTGGTGAGGAATGCGTCCTGCCGCGCGGCGGTGTAGCCGCCGACTGCGAGGATCAGGAGCGTCATCAGGGCCAGGGGCACGGCGCCCCGGAACCTGATCCCGGCAACGGCGGACGCCACCCGCGCGCCGAACGTCACGTCTGCCCCTTGGTGTCGGCGGTCCGGGACTTGGCGGCGGCCCGTGAGCCCACGATCGCCTCGACGATCCGGCGCTCGCCGAGGTCCTCGCCCTGGATCTCGTCGACGATCGTTCCCCGCGACATCACCACGACCCGGTCGCAGAGCCCCGCCAGCTCGAGTGGGTCACTCGACTTGACGACGACGGCGACGCCGTCCCTGGCCTTCGCGCGGAGCGCGTCGTAGATGTCGAACCGGGCTGCGACGTCCACCCCCTGGGTCGGCTCCTCGGCGAGGATGACGCTGACGTTTCCGCGCAGGAACGGCCGCGTCAGCGAGACCTTCTGCTGGTTGCCGCCCGACAGGGACTGGACGGGCTGCTCGATCGACGCCAGGCGGATGCTCAGCCGCCGGACGAGTCCTTCGACGGTCTCGCGCTCGCGCCGCCGGTTCAGGAATCCGAAGCGTCCCTGCCGCCGCAGCACCTGGACCGTCGTGTTGGCCCGGACGCTCAGGACGGGGAAGAGCGCCTCCCGGACCCGGTCGCCGCTCAGCAGCACGACACCGGCCCGCAGCGGGCCGAGCGGGGATCCCCTGTCGAGCCGGCGGCCGTTGCAGGTCGCATTGCCGGCGGCGGGCTCGGCGCCGGCGAGCGCCCGGAGAAACTGCACCTGTCCGTTCCCCTCGGCACCGGCGATTCCCAGGATCTCGCCTTTCGCGACGTCGAGGTCGATCGGCCCGAAGCGGTCGCCGTGCAGGCCCGAGCAGGCGAGGAGCACCTCACGTTCTCCGTCCGCCGCGTGCCGTTCCGGAAACGCGAGCTTGAGCGGCCGGCCGATCATCAGGGCGACCAGGCTCTCCTCGGACATTCCGGCAGCATCGAAGGTCCCCTGGGAGACGCCGTCGCGGAGGACGGTGATGCGGTCGGCGATCCCCAGCACTTCGGGCAGCCGGTGGCTGACGTAGACGATGCCGACTCCGGCCCGGCTGCGCTCGAGCACGAGTGAGTGGAACCGCTCGACGTCTTCAGGCCCGAGGGCCGTCGTCGGCTCGTCGAGGAGGAGGATCTTCGGTTGCGCGAGGAGCGCCTTCACCACCTCGAGGAGCTGCCGTTCGGCGAGCGACAGCGACCCCACGGAGGCGGTCAGCGGAACGTCGAGCTTGAACTCGGCGAGCTTGTCCGCCGCCCACTCCTCCATGTGTCCGTACGCCGGCTGCAGGCCCCCCGGCAGGGCGAGGTAGAGGTTCTCGGCGACCGAGAGCTCGTTGACATGCGAGTAGGTCTGGTAGGCGATGCCGAGGCCGAGCCGTCGAGCCTCGGCAGGTGAGAGCCGCCGCCGGCTCTGTCCACCGATCTCCACGGTTCCCTCGTCGGGGTGGACGAAGCCGCTGGCGATCCCCAGCAGTGTCGATTTCCCGGATCCGTTCTCCCCGACGAGGGCATGGATCTCGCCCGCGTAACAGTCGACGCCGACGTCGCGAAGCGCCTGCACCGCTCCGTATGCCTTCGACACACCGCGAACCGCCAGCACGGGTTCGTTCACTGGTGAGGTCGCCACGCTCATGGAGTGGGAGGAGGGCTCGCGGGGGGAACAGGCTGTTCCCCCCGCGCAAGCGAGCCGAAGGCGTGCGTCACTACGGGTACATCTTGTGCAGCAGGCTCAGCGGGATCAGTGAGGTCCCAGAGGCATCCTGCGGATAGCCCTTGGTGCACGAGTCACGCTTGTCCTGGTCTTGCAACTGGATCGGGAACACGATGGTGGGCGGGATCCTCGCGCCCTTCAGCTTCATCATCGCAGCCGTCAAGGCGACCCGGATCTGCGAGTTGCCCGAGGTGTAGTAGTACATCTTCAGGCCCGGATTGGACTTCTTCAGGTCGTTGTACTGACAACCCATCCGAACGTCGTCCGTCCGGAGCGTCAACACGGGGTTGAACGGCTTGCCCGCGGCCTTGTACGCCGCCAGGGCACCGAGCGCCATGCCGCCGCCGTACTCGTAGCTCCAGCCCTTGACGTTCGGATGCGCCGCGAGGATTCCGGCGACGACCGACTGCACCTTCGAGGGATCCCAGTTCGTCGGCTCGTTCGCGACGATGTGGATGTTCGAGTTCAGGGCCGGCTTCTCGCAGGTCTGCCAGCCGAGCGACAGCGGATTGCCGGGGAAGCCGCCGAGGAAGGCGATGTCACCCGACTTGACCTGGGTGTTCATCACCGCGGCGAACGCCTTGCCGAGGTTGCAGGTGTACTCGCCGACGACGGTCAGGTAGTTCTTGCCGGGGCCGGTGACATAGCCCCACGCGTACGTCGCAACGGGGATTCCGGCGTCGGTCGCCTCCTTCATCACCGGCAGCATCGCGTCACCGAAGTCCGGGTACGTGACGATCAGGCTGACCTTCTGCGCGATCGCGGCCTTGAAGTCGGCGATGCCCTGGTTCAGATCGGAGTGAGCGCTCTTGTAGATGATCTTGCCGACCTGGGGATACGTCAGCGCCTGGAGGATGAACTCCATCTTCGACATCTGTCGAAAGACGTTCTCGCCGAACTGCTCGATGTAGGCGACGGTGAGCTTGCCGCCCGTTCCGGTGCTACAGCCGTTGTTCTTCCAGCACTTGAGCGCCAGGGCTTGGTTGACCTTCCTGTCGGAGCGGCCGAGACCCGCGAGCGCGATCCTGCGCGACTGCGGGTTCGCCGGTAGGAGCGTGGCCTTGAAGAGCGTCTTGGCGAGAGTGGAGGCTCTGGCCTGGTACACCTCGCCGAAGCCGCCGCCCTTGCCGATCATCACCGGCACCGCGTGCGTCCTGCCGGTGCTACCGCCGCCGGCCGAGACGAACGCCAGTGCAGCGACGACCAGCGCGAGCAGGAGCGTTGCCAGGATCGGGCCCCTCCCTCGTGTCGCCTTCCGTACGTGCATCGTTTCCCTCCTTTCCGAGCCTCAGCTCGGGTTGTTGCCGATTGCGATGGGTCCAGGCGATGCCTCTTTCGGCCGCAGCGCGCGGCCGAGCAGGGCAGCCACTCGGTCGCCGGAGATCAGCATTCCGACGATGATCGCTGCACCGAAGACGATGAACTGCAGGGCCGTGGACAGGCCCAGGATCAGCAGCATCTGCGTCAGCAGCGTGAGTCCGAGTGCCGCCACCCACGTCGACGTCGAACTTGCGAGTCCGCCGGAGAGCGACGCACCTGCGATCACGACCGCCGCGATCGGCGCCAGCAGGTAGCCGGCGCCGAACGCCGGGTCGATGTTGATGCGGATGCCGGCGAGCAGGATCGCCGCCATCGCGTACAGCGTCCCCGCCGCCGTGTAGGCGAAGACGACGTGTGTCCGGACGTGCAGGCCGGCCATCCAGGCAGCCCGCGGATTCGCACCCACGGCCTGGAAGCGCCGGCCCGGGGCCGAGTAGCGAAGCAGGAACCCGACGGCGAGGGTGATCGCCGCTCCGGTCCAGAAGATGGAACTGATGCCGAGCGGCTTGTCCGCCGCCCACGAGGCGAGCGCCGGCGGGACCGACAGCGAGTTCGTGTTCTCCCGCGAATACCGCAGGCTGTACGCGGCGACGATCTGGCCGACGGCCAGCGTGACGATCAGTGGGTTCAGCCTCACGATCCCGACGAGGAGCCCGTTCACGAGGCCCACGCCCGCGCCGAGGCCGAGGCACGCGAGCAGACCGAACGCCAGCCTGTCGTCCTGTCCCAGACTCACGCCGACGATCAGGCTCCCGCCCAACGACATCACCCCGGGCGTCGAGAGATCGATCCCGGCATGCATGACGACGAGCATCTGCCCGAGCGCCGCGATCGCGAGAATCGTCATGTACGGAAGCACGTACGCCCACGAGGTGTTCTGGATCGTGCGGGGCGCAATGATCGCAGCGACGGCGATGAGGACGCCCGTGGCAAGCCACACCGGGATGAATCGGGCGGCGACGACCGCGTTCGCGACGACCGACGCGTAGCGCCCCGTCGGCGCGGGGGCTGAACCGCCGGCGTGGTCGGGGGTGCTCATGGGGAGCCGTATCCAGGGCGGCACGACGGTGAAGGGCTAGCCGCTACCAGGTGTCCATTCTCAGCAGATGTGATCCGGGGCGTCAACCATGACTTAACATCGCCGGAAGGCGTGCTAGCGCCCGAGTGCTGCGACGAGGGCGTCGGCCAGAGCGTCCGCCTCGGTCTCGGGCCCGCCGCGCGTGCGCCACGCCACGAACCCGTCCGGACGTACGAGCGTGGCGCCGGCGGCACCGGTGCCGTAGAGCTCGGCGAAACGGCCCGAGGGGTCGCGGAAGTCTGCCCCTGCGCGGTGGGTCGCGACGGAAACGTCCAGCCGTCCTGCCGCTTCCTGCCAGCCGCTCCCGCTCTCGCCGGACAGCAGGACGAAGCCGTCGCCGAAGAGGTCGAGCAGGGAGGCAGCGGTTCCGTTGCGGTCGACCGGGAGATGCGGCGCGCGCGTCCCGGGCCGTCCGGTCGGCTCGCGCGGGTCCTCCCAGAGCGCGCCGTCCTCGCCGTCCTCCGCCTGGACCGCGCTCGAGAGCTGGCGGTAGCCGAGCTCGACCGCCGCCTCGTCGACGATCGGCACCAGGTTCTCCTTGCCGAGGCTTGGATCGAGGCGGAGCACGTAGCGCGTGTATGCCTGCTCGGTCGTGAAGGATCCGACCGGCCGGCGCTCGGTGTCGTAGGTGCCGAGCAGGCCCGGGCCGGCCGTGCCGTCGAGCACGGCGGCCAGCTTCCACGCGAGGTCGTAGGCGTCCTGGACGCCCGTGTTCCCGCCGAACCCGCCGGTCGGCGGCATCACGTGGACGGAGTCGCCGGCCAGCAGGATGCGACCGTCGGAGAAGCGCTCGGCCCAGTCGGCGGTCGCCGACCAGCGCTGGATGTTCTCGATCTGGATCCGGAGCTCCGGGGCGCCCAGCGCGGTGCGCACGTAGCCGACGCAGGTGGCCTCGCTCATGTCCTCGCCGATCGCGGTCGAGCGATTTCCCTGCTCGTCGACGGTCGCGTTGACGACGAGGAACCCGGCCTGCCCGTCGATCGAGAACCGGAAGAAGCCGACGAGGCGGGGGTTGAAGACGTAGATCACGCTCAGGTTGCGCTCGCCGAGCAGCGGCCGGACGTCGGCGCGGAAGTAGATCGTGATGCTGTCGGAGAAGCTGCCGTGTCCGAGCATGGGAATGCCGAGGCGCTCGCGCGACGGGCTGTGAGCCCCGTCCGCGGCGATCGCGTACCGGGCGCGCACCGTCCGGTCATCGCCGCCGTCGCGGGGGCGAATCGTCGCGACCACCCCGTCGTCGGAGTGGTCGAGCGAGACGGTCTCCGCCGCGTACTCCACCCGGGCGCCGACCTCGGATGCCTTCGCGAGCAGGATGGGCTCTAGTCCGATCTGCGTGATGAAGATCCGTGCGGACGGGCTGAGGTCCTCGACGCCCTCGTTGATGTTGCGGAAGTACCAGTCGAGCTCCTTGCCGCCCAGGCTCTCCACCGAGACGATCGCCCCGTTCTGGACGAACTCGCGCGCCGCCGCCTCCTCGATCGCCGGCTCGATCCCCACCGCGCGGTAGGTCTCCATCGTCCGCTGGTTGACCAGCGCCGCGCGCGGATGGATGGCAGTACCCCGATGCCGCTCGACGACGAGACACGGCACGCCGCGCGCTCCGAGGAACACCGCCGTGGACAACCCGACCAGGCTGCCGCCGACGACCAGGACCGGGGTCTCGACCTCGTTCATGTGGCGGGCGCAGCGGCCGGCGAGTTCGACCCGGACCGTATGAATCCCGGCAGCACGACGCCGGCGAGGAGCATCGTCCCGCCGGCCGCCTGGATCCAGGCGCCGGTGCCCACGGCTCCGAAGCTGTCGAACGCCGCGCCGACGACCATGAACACGGTGAGCCCGAACGTCACCGCAGCGGCCAGGAGAGCTGCACCAGCGACCTGCAGGGAGGAGTGCACCGCGGCCGCGAGCAGCACCGCGTCGGTCACGACCACCACGATCAACAGGAGCCCGAGCGCGTGCCCCGAGGACGAGAGGTTCCAGTAGGTCGGCCCGGTGGTGCTGAAGTCGAGCCAGAGCCCGACGGCGACCAGGACGAGGCCGATCGTACCGGCCAGCAGGCCGGGCCCGGGGTCGATGCGCGGCACGGCCCCATCCGCCGCGAACACGACCAGGGCGCCGATCGGGATCAGGGCCGTGCACAGGCCGAGCCAGGCTCCGGCCTCGAGGCGGTCGAGGCTGTCGAAGGCGTAGACGGTTGGAGCGAAGAGGAAGAAGCCGAACGCAGCCGAGCCTGCGCAGGCGGCCGGGAGGTCGAGGCCGATGTCGGCCGGCAGCAGGCTGGTGAAGGACAGCAGCACGATCAGGAAGGCCGCGACCGTGCCGTCGTCCACGTACCGCGTCTCGTCGACGAAGGGCAGGCCCACCGCCAGAAGCCCGGCGACGGTGCCGGCCAGGACGAGCCCTCGACCCAGAAGCCCTGCTGCCACACCGCTCCTCTCGACGCCGCGTGCTGTGCGCCCGTGAGATAACCACACCACAGCCTTCTGTTCAATCAGGCGCCACGCCGTTCAGCGGGGCTTGATCCCTCCGGCCCGATCGCCTATGAATCGGCGCGTGACCGACACCACCGCCGACGCTCCGAGGCCGGTTGCTCCGATCGGCACCGACGCGCTCGCGGCCGGAGCTCTGCTGCTCGCCGGCGCGATCGTCTTCCTCTGGTATGCGCCGGCCTCGTACCAGATCTACCTCGCGCTGCACATTCTCGCCGTCGTCGTCTGGGTCGGCGGGGACATTACGCTGACCACGCTCGGCATCGTCTTCGAGAGCAAGCAGGACGGGCCGACGCTGGCGGCCCTCGGCCGGATGGGCAGCTGGATCGGGACCCGCGTCTACACGCCCGCGCTGTTCTTCGTGTTCGGCTTCGGGGTCGCGCTGGTCGAGAAGTCGAGCATAGGCTGGAATCACTTCTGGATCATCTTCGCCGTCGTCGGCTGGGCGCTCGCGATGCTGATCGGCATCGGCTTCGTCGGCCCCGAGCTGGGCCGGATCGACAAGGCCGCACAGGAGTTCGGGCCCGAGTCGCCCGAGGTCGGACGGCGGGTCAAGCGGTTGTTCACGATCTTCCGTTTCGACACCGCGCTCCTGATCCTGGTCGTCCTGGACATGGCGGCGAAGCCGTCGTTCTGAGCCGATGACGGTCGAAACTGTCCGGGGGCCGGTTCCGGCCGAGAGCCTCGGCCGGATGCTGGCACACGACCACGTCTTCATCCTCGGCCAGGAGACGCTCGCTAACTTCAATCACCGCTGGGGCGAGGCCTGGTGGGACGAGGACCGCGGCGTCGCCGGGGCGGTCGCCCAGCTCGAGCGGCTCCGCGCGGCAGGCTACCGGACGCTCGTCGATCCCACCGCCGTCGGGCTCGGCCGCGACATCCCGCGCATCCGGCGGATCAACGACCAGGTCGACCTGAACATCGTCGTTTGCACAGGCGTCTACGCGTTCATGGAGCTGCCGCAGTTCCTGCGCTATCGGACGGCGGAGGCGCTGGCGGCCATCTTCGTGCGCGAGCTCACCGAGGGGATCGCCGACTCCGGCGCGAAGGCCGGGTTCATCAAGCTCGCGGTCGAGGAGCACGGCCTGGTCGGCGACGTGCCGCGCATCGTCGCCGCCGTCGCCGCCGCCCACACCGAGACCGGTGCGCCGGTGATGGTGCACACCAACGCCGCGGCGAAGTCGGGTCTCGTCGCGCTCGAGGCGCTGACGTCCGCCGGGGTCGATCCCGCGAAGCTCGCGATCGCCCACACGGGCGACTCGAACGACCTCGACTACATCCGGCGCCTGGCCGACTCGGGGGCATATCTGGGCTGGGACCGCTTCAACATCGAGCACTTCAACCCGGACGCGAAGCGGATCGAGACCGTGCTGCGCGCGCTCGAGGAGGGCTACGTCGACCAGGTCCATTTCTCCCACGACGGCGCCACGTTCCACGACTTCATGGTCGGCGACCCGGCCTTCGCCGACGAGCACGCCGACTACCTGCACATCGAGAACGTGATCCTCCCGCAGCTCCGGGAGCGCGGCGTCTCGGACGCCGACATCGACCGGATCATGGTCGACAACCCACGCCGCTGGCTGGCCGCCTAGCCCGAGCGGCCGGGTCCCTTCGGGCCGATTTCCGGGGACAGTCCCTGGGACACGGCTGTAAGGGCCGAAACGGTCGTCCCGAACGGACGGCCCGGACGCTCGCGCGATCGTCCGTTTCGGCCGGCCGCGTGGGCGCATTCGGCCAAGCCCAAGGGACTGTCCCCCGGACCTGCCCCAAACGGGCTCGCCCGTCCAGGGCAGCTGCCCGCGGCTTGACGTGGGGGCGACCAGCTGGTCCGATGCTCGGCATGGCGACCAAGCAGAGCACTCCAGTCCGGCTCCCGCCCGGCGTCTCCGAGGACGAGTTCGCCACAGCGGTCGAGCACTTCGAGTCCGCGATCGGCCACGACAAGGTCCTGAGGGCCGAGGAGGAGCTGCTCGGCTTCCGCGACCCGTTCCAGTACGAGGCGTGGGCCGACTACTCGGCGTCGGCGGTGGTCATGCCGACCACGGTCGAGGAGGTGCAGGCAGTCGTCCGGGTCGCCGGCGAGCGGCGGATCCCGCTCTGGACGCACAGCCGTGGAATGAACAACGGCTACGGCGGGCCGGCGCCGCGCCTGGACGGCTCGGTGATCGTCTCGCTGCGGAACATGGACAAGGTGCTCGAGATCGACGAGGAGCTCGCCTACTGCGTGGTCGAGCCGGGCGTGCGCTGGTTCGACCTCTACGACGCGATCAAGGCGGGCGGCCACAAGCTGATGGTCTCGATCCCCGACCTGGGTTGGGGCGGGGTGGTCAGCAACTTCCTCGAGAACGGTGCCACCTACCTCCCGCAGGCTCAGGACATGGCCGCCTACTGCGGGATGGAGGTCGTGCTCGCGAACGGAGAGGTGCTGCGCACCGGCATGGGCGCGATGCCGGACAACCGCTCCTGGCACGTCTACAAGCGCAGCCTCGGCCCGACGCTCGACCAGCTGTTCATGCAGTCGAACTTCGGGATCGTCACGAAGCTCGGCGTCTGGCTGATGCCCTGGCCGGAGTGCTACATGCCGCTCTGGCTCCGCGCCTGGCGCGACGACGACCTCGGCCCGATCGTCGACACGCTGCGCCGCCTGATGCTCGACCGGACGATCGAGAACGTGCCGCAGATCTGGAACTCGGTGGCGATGGCGTCGGTGCTCTCGAACCGCGCGCCCTGGTACCAGGGCGAGGACCCGATGCCCGAGGACGCGATCGACCACATGGCGAAGGAGCTCGACATCGGCCGCTGGCTGATGCGGTTCGCGCTGTACGGCGACGAGGCCGTGGTCGACCACCGCTTCGCCAAGGTGAAGGCTGCGTTCGAGGCGATCCCGGGCGTGGAGGTCTGGGGCTCGAAGTGCGCGCCCGAGGACATGGAGACGCTGGAGCACCCGTTCGACCGTGTCCAGGCGGGCGTGCCGAACCTGGACATCAACCAGATGACGGGCTGGTACGGGGGCGAGGAGGGCGGCCACATCGGTTTCTCGCCCGTCGGCCGGCTGACGGGCAAGGACGCGGTCGAGATGCGGGAGGTCATCCGCGGGCTCGTCCAGAAGGAGGCGAAGCTCGACTACGCGGCCGTCCTGATCCCGACGAACTCGCGCAGCTTCATCCACGTGACGATGGTCATCTTCGACACGAAGGACGAGGAGCAGACCCGGCGGGCCTACGACACGTCGAAGCTGCTCGTCAGCGAGGCGGCGAAGTACGGCTACGGGGAGTACCGCGCCCACCTCGACTTCATGGACCTGGCGCAGGAGCAGTACTCGTTCAACGACCACGCCTACCGGCGCTTCGTCGAGACGATCAAGGACGCGGTCGACCCGAACGGGATCCTCTCTCCCGGCAAGCAGGGGTTCTGGCCGGCGTCGATGCGGAACGGGCGCTAGCCGTGGGGTTCGAGCAGTACCACGAGCCGGCGGGCGAGCTCAGCGCCGAGACGCGGACCTTCGCCCGGATGATGGCCTCGCTGACCGAGGAGGCGGAGGCGATCGGCTGGTACGAGCAGCGCATCTCGCTGGAGCCCGACCCGGAGGCGCGGGCGATCATGGCCAACGCGCAGCTCGAGGAGTTCAAGCACTTCGGCATGGATCTCGAGTTCCTGCTGCGGCGGACGCCGAAGTGGCGGACGGCTCTCCAGGCGATCCTGTTCACCGACGGGGACATCGTCGAGAGCGGGGAGCGGGCCGAGCACGAGCTCGACCTCGAGTAGGTCGGGCTAGGGCACCGGCGTCAACCCGTGCCGCAGCATCACCTCGCCGATGCGGGCGGGGTCCGGCGGCGTGCCTGCAGCCACGGCTTCGTCGACGAGGGCAGCTAGAGCGCGGAAATAGCCGGGGCCGAGCACGCCCGGCGTGACGACGGCAAGCACTCGCGCGTCTGCCTCGCCCTCGTTCTCGAAGTGGTGGACGACCCCGCGGCGGATGCAGAGTGCCTCGCCCGGGCCGACCTCGTGCCGCTCGCCGTCGACCGTCCAGGTGAGCGTGCCCTCGAGGCCGTAGAGGGTCTCCTCGTAGGCGTCGTGGCTGTGTGCGACCGGCACCCTTGCTCGGGCCGGCACCGTGAACTCGAAGAGCGCGACCGAGCCGCGCGACTCGTCGCCCTCGATCAGGAACCTGACGGACAGCTCCCCGATCCTGATCTCTTCTACTGCCATGGCTGACATGTGCGCTCCTCTCCGGAATGGTAAAGTCGCTTGACTTTATATGGCAAGATCGGAAACGTCAAGTCGCTTTACTACCGTAGACGACGGGCCGTTGATCGGCGCCTTGCTGCGGGCTCCCTGGGAGGCGGTTCGTGAAAGGATGCTCGCCCGGCTTCGCGAGTCCGGCTTCGACGACTTCGAGGCCGCCCACTTCACCGTCTTCCGGTACCCGAGCCCGGACGGCGCGCGCCCGTCGGAGCTGGCCGCCAGCCTCGGCATCAGCAAGCAATCTCTGAACTACCTGCTCCGGGACCTGGAGCATCTCGGCTATCTCGAGCGCCGGCGGGACCCCGACGATCTACGCGCCAAGCGCATCGTCGTCACCCGGCGAGGGCGGTCGGCGATCAGGGTGATCCGGGCGGCGGTGGCCGAGCTCGAGGGGGAATGGGCCGAGCAGCTCGGCGACCGGCGCTTCGCAGAGCTCCGGACGCTTCTCGTCGAGCTCAACCGGTTGGTTTCGAGCCCGCCCTAGTACGCTCTTCCTCGTGGGCGAGCTCCGCGAGCTCCTTGGCGCACGGGCCGGCGAGGCGCTCGAGTTGCACGCCGAGTTCGCGAACCCGCAGATGGTCCGCGTGCTGCGGACGATCGGGTTCGACCGCGACTGGGCCCGTACCGAGGGCGCCTACCTCTACGACGCCGGCGGCGAGCGCTACCTCGACTGGCTCGGAGGCTTCGGCATGTTCAACGTCGGGCGGAACAACCCGCGCGTCCGCGAGTGGCTGGTCGAGGCGATGGAGCTCCAGACGCCGAACGCGCCGCAGATGGGCGTCTCGCCGGTCACGCCGCTGCTCGCCGAGGAGCTCGTCCGCCGCGCGCCGGCGTCGATCGGCAAGGCACTGTTCACGAACAGCGGCACCGAGTCGGTGGAGGCGGCGATCAAGCTCGGCCGCGCCGCGACCGGGCGCGAGCGGGTGATCTGCGTCGAGCACGCCTTCCACGGGCTCACGCTCGGGTCGCTGTCGATCAACGGCGAGGCGGCGTTCACCGACCGCTTCGGCCCTTACCTGCCGGGCGTCGCACGAGTGCCGTTCGACGACCTCGAGGCGCTGGAGACGGAGCTGCGACGCGGGGACGTCGCGCTCTTCGTCGTCGAGCCCATCCTCGGCAAGGGCGTGATCCTCCCGTCCGACGGCTACCTGGCGGGCGCGCAGGAACTGTGCCGCCGCTACGGGACGCTCTTCTGTCTCGACGAGGTGCAGACGGGATTCGGCCGCACCGGCCGGCTCTTCGCCGCCGAGCACTGGGGGCTCGAGCCGGACCTGATGCCGGTGGCGAAGTCGCTCTCCGGCGGCTACGTCCCGGTCGGTGCATTGCTGATGAGCGACGCCGTCTACGACGCCGTCTTCGACTCGCTCGAGCACGCGTTCAGCCACGGCTCGACCTTCGCGCCCAACGACTACGCGACGGTCGCAGGGCTGGCGACGCTGCGCGAGCTCGACGACCGCGATCTCGTCGGGGTCTCCGCCCGTCTGGGCGAGCTGCTGCTCGCGGCCACGCGGCCGCTCGTCGAGCGCTACGAGGTGGTCAAGGACGTGCGCGGGCTCGGCCTGATGTGGGCGATCGAGTTCGGCGAGCCGGACAAGGGTCGGACGACCTGGCGCATGCTCGAGAAGATGCAGCCGGGGATCTTCGCCCAGCTCGTCGTCGTCCCACTGTTCACCGACCACCGGATCCTCAGCCAGGTGGCGGGGCACCGCGTGAACGTCGTCAAGGGCCTCCCGCCGCTGACGATCACCGAGGAGGACGTCGAGTGGTTCGCGGGCGCCCTCGACGAGGTTGTCGGCGAGGCGCAGAAGCTGGGCCGCTCGATGACGAGCTTCGCTCTGCGGGCGGCGCGCGCCGGTCGGAAGAAGCCGGCGGCGGCTCGGGCGTAACAAGCGGGGGCTCTGCCCCTTCGGGCCAGAGCCCTGACGGATACGGCCCGCGTAGCGGGCCGAGCTGTCAGGTTTCCCGCGGCTCCCAGCGGAAGTAGCGCACCGAGAGGATCAGGCCGGCCAGCCCCCACGCGGAGATGACCGCCACCTGCTCCCAGTTGTCCCAGATCGGCTGGTGCAGGAGCACGATGTTGCGCATCAGCCGGATGAAGTGCGTCAGCG
Source organism: uncultured Actinomycetes bacterium (assembly GCA_963775695.1). Lineage (GTDB taxonomy): Bacteria > Actinomycetota > Thermoleophilia > Gaiellales > Gaiellaceae > DATBLE01. The sequence continues at coordinate 22,957 of CAVZJU010000003.1, forward strand.
GCAGGATCTCGGAGATCACCTCGAGGAAATGGGGGAAGGACTGCGCCGACCAGAACGCGCCCGCGAGGAAGGAGATCGGCAGGTAGATCGCGTTCACGACCGCGGAGGCGCCGTCGCCCGAGCGGATCAGCCCGGTCAGGGCGATGCCCATCGCTGCGAACGCCAGCGTCCCGAGCAGCACCGCGAGGATCACCGAGGGCCACTCGTGCGGCAGGGGGACGTCGTACAGGAGCCGTGCAAGCACGATCAGGGCGACCGCCTCGATCGCGTAGACGATCACGGTCGAGCAGATCACCGATCCGAGGTAGGTCGCCGGCGGCAGCGGCGTCCCGCGTACCCGCTTCAGCACGCCGCTCTCGCGGCGCAGCACGAGCACGATCGCCAGCCCGGCAAACGCGGTCGAGACGACGCCGTAGCCCAGGATCCCGGCGAGCAGGTACGCCGACGCCTTCACCCCGTGCTCCTTCTTGATCGTGTCGTTGCCGTAGACCGAGCCGAGCAGGAGGAAGATCAGAAGTGGGAAGAGGAAGGTGAAGAACGCGAGCTCCCGGCTGCGCCAGTAGAGGCGCTGCTCCCCGCGCAGCTGGTGCGGGAAGAGCCGCATCATTCCGCAGTCTCCTCGTCACCGGTCAGGGCGAGGTAGATCTCCTCGAGCGTGGGCCGGCGGACGCTCAGGTTCTCCAGCTCGCGACCCTCGGCGAGCGCGGCCGAGGTGAGCTCGTGCAGCACGTGGGTCGGCTCGCGGGTCGAGACGACCACGTCCTCGCCGTCGCGGCGATAGCGGATCTCGGTCGCCGGCGCGGAGCCGGTCAGGTCCTCCGGACGGCCGATCGCAACGATGCGGCCTTCGCGCAGGACAGCGACTCGATCGGCGAGACTCTCGGCCTCGTCGAGGTAGTGCGTGGTCAGGAGGATCGTCTTGCCGAGCGAGCGCAGCGAGCGGATCACCTCCCAGGCCGCCCGCCGCGCGGCCGGGTCGAAGCCGGTCGTCGGCTCGTCGAGGAACAGCACCTCGGGATCGCCGATCAGTCCGAGGCCGAGGTCGAGCCGGCGCTGCTGCCCGCCCGAGAGCGTGCGCACCCTGGCATCGCGCTTCTCCTCCAGGCCGACGAGGCCGATCACTCGGCCGACGTCCAGCGGCTGCCGGTAGTACCCGGCGAAGAGCTGGAGGCTCTCGGCGACGCTCAGGTTCGGGTACATCGCCGACGACTGGAGGACGACGCCGATGCGCTCGCGCCAGTCCATGCCCGCGCGCTGCGGGTCCTCGTCGAGCACGGCGACCGTGCCGCCGTCGCGCGCTCGGTAGCCCTCGAGGATCTCGACCGTCGTCGTCTTGCCGGCCCCGTTCGGGCCGAGCAGGCCGAACACCTCGCCCGCCTCGATCTCGAAGTCGACGCCGCGCAAGGCCTCGTACGAGCCGTACGACTTGTGCAGGTCACTGACCGAGACCGCCGACATCGTTGATATATCTACCAGATATATAAGTCGCTGTCACCCACTGCCCGCGTCATCCTCGGCATGCTCCGCCTGGGGAGCCGCACCGGCTATGACATCAAGCAGAAGATCGAGATCTCCACGCGCTTCTTCTGGGGCGCGAGCTACGGGCAGATCTATCCCGAGCTGAAACGGCTGGCAGCCGCCGGGCTGGTCGAGGCCGAGCAGGACCCACGCGGCGGGGTGAAGCGTACGGCGTACCGGCTGACGGCCGACGGGGAGCGCGTGCTCCACGAGTGGCTGACGGATCGCGGCCACCAGCTCTTCGAGATGCGCGACGAGGCGCTGCTGAAGCTCTTCTTCGGCGATCTTCTCACCGAGGAGGAGCTGCTCGGCAACATCCAGGCGCGCCGCGAGTGGTGCGAGCGGACGCTCGAGCTCTTCCGCGAGATCGACGAGCTGGCCGTGACCGGCTGGGGGCCTCGCGAGTCGCCGACCGAGGCGCTGCACTACGGGCTCGAGCTGATGGAGTGGATGCGGGACTGGTACGCGCGCAAGGAGCGCGAGCTCACAGCTCGAGCACAACGAGGCCGCCGGGCGGAAACGAAGGCTCGGCGCCCCCGCTGAGCTCGGCCGCGATCCGGCCGCAGTCGGGCTGGTGGCCGACGACGGCGACCTCGGCGCCCCGGTCGGCGACGACGACGCGAAGCGCGTCGGCGGTTGTGCCCGGCGCCAGCCGCTCGTCGGCCTCCACCTCGCACCCGAGTGAGCGGGCGAGCTCGGCGGCCGTCTCCCGGGCGCGCAGCAACGGGCTGGTCAGCACGACAGCGGGCCGCGCTCCCTCGGCTGCGAGCCGGGTGCCCAGGTCGCGGGCGGCGGCCCACCCTGCGGGCGTGAGCGAACGCAGGTCGTCCGGCTCCCGGGGCGCCGCCTCGGCGTGGCGGACGAGATAGACGCGCACGCCGCCAGGATAGAGTCGGGCCGTGGCCCGCTATCGCTACGTCGTTGCCGACGTCTTCACCGACACGCCGCTGACCGGCAACCAGCTCGCCGTCTTCACGGACGCGCGCGACCTGCCCGAGGCGCGACTGCAGGAGCTCGCCCGCGAGATGAACTTCAGTGAGACGGTCTTCGTCTACCCGTCCGAGGTCGCGCACGCGCGGATCCGGATCTTCACCCCGGCGGTCGAGGTGCCCTTCGCCGGCCACCCGACGCTCGGCTCCGCCTTCGTGCTGGCCGGGCCGCTCCAGCTCGACGAGATCGCGCTCGAGACGGGGAGCGGCGTCGTCCCCGTCCGGCTCGAGCGGGAGGGCTCGCGGATCGTCTTCGGGCGGATGGGGCAACCGATTCCAACGGTCGAGCCGTATGCGGCGGAGGCCGGGCTGCTGGAGGCGCTCGGCGTCGGCCGGTCGGAGCTGCCGGTCGAGCTCTACGACAACGGGCTGCCCAACGTCTACGTCGCCCTCTCTTCCGAGGAGGAGGTCGCGGCGCTGCGACCGGACCTCGGCCGGCTCGCCGAGCTCCCCGCTGCGATCGGCGTCAACTGCTTCGCCGGGTCGGGCTCGCGCTGGAAGACCAGGATGTTTGCGCCCGCGGGCGGAGTGGCCGAGGATCCTGCGACCGGCTCGGCTGCCGGCCCGCTGGCGCTCCACCTCGCGCGCCATGGCCGGATCGCCTTCGGCGACGAGATCGAGATCACACAGGGCGTCGAGATCGACCGCCCGTCGAAGCTGTACGCGCGGGCCGAGGGCAGCGCGGAGCAGGTCGAGTGCGTCCAGGTCGGAGGCGCCGCAGTCGTCGTCGCGCGGGGCGAATTCCAGCTCTGAGCGGACGCGGGCTGCGAAGGGTCAGTGACAGGCTTGAGCCTGTCACTGCCGTACGCGGCTCAGAGCGCGACGGCTTCGATCTCCGGGAGCTCCAGGGCCAGGCTGCGCCAGAAGCGGCCGCCGTCTCGGGAGAGGTAGAGGCGGTTCCGGGTCGCGTAGACGACCATGTCCGGGTCATCGTCCGAGATCGCCACGGCCCGTCCCGCAGGCAGGCCTCGGCCCGACTCGCGCCAGGTCGCCCCGGCGTCGTGGGAGACGACGATCGGCGGCTTCGTGTCGACGACCGCGACCACCGTCGAGCCGGCGGCCGCGCTTGCGAGCACGAGCGGGAGCTCGACGGCCGGCTGCGCCGGAGCCTCGAAGGGCGCCGAAGGCTCGAGAGCGACGACGGTCTCGTCGTCGAGGTCGACGACTGCCACCCCGTCCGCCGTCAGGACGTGTGCGATCACGCCGCACGGCCCGCGAGCAGGTCGGAGACGAGAGCGGAGGCCCTTCGCGCGGCAGCGGTCGGCGCCGCCCCCCCGCTACGGGCGACGACGTAGGCGGCCGCGAAGGCGTCGCCCGCTCCCGTCGGGTCGGCCGCGGCGACGGGATGGGCGCGCACCAGCTCGGCGACACCGTCGGCGAACACGATGCAGCCGCGCGAGCCGAGCGTGACCACCACCTCCGCGACGCCCAGGCGGCCCAGCGCTCGCTCGCTGTAACCGTCGACCAGCAGCTCGGCCTCGTCCGACGAGAGCTTGAGCACGGACACGAACCGCAGTACGGCCGGGTCGTAGTCGGCATCCAGCGCGAGCGGGCCGATCCGGGCCGGACGAGCGAGGCCCTGGCCGTCGAGCAGGAGGCGGCGGCCGCGGGCGAGCGCCGCCAGCGTCTCGGCCGGGAAGTCCGCGCGGCTGAGCGGAGCAACCTGTACCCAGCGCGCGTCGCCGACGGCCGTCACTGCCTCCGCCGGGGACCACGGATCGGCGATCGCCTCGATCGACATGCGCCGCTGCTCGTGTTCGTACGAGAAGGAGAAGGCGGCCGACACGGACGAGTCCTGCCAGCGCACGGGGAGCCCGAGCCGGATCAGCGGCGGCAGCAGCAGGTGCCGGTCGGGAGCGGCGCACTTGGCGGCGATCACGGCCGGCGCGCCAAGCGCGCGCAGCGCCCGGGCGGCGTAGAACGGTGCGCCGCCGACCCGAGGCGCCCCGCCGTCGACGAAGTCGAGCGACAGCGAGCCGACGACGGCGACGGTCATCGCGACCGGACCGCCGCGCGGCCGAGCGCGGCGACGAGAACGACGGCGGCGACGATGCCGACCGCTTCGAGCCCGAGACCCCCGTTCAGGGGCGTGGCGGCGGCTGCGAGGACGATGAGCCCGACGATCACGCCTGCGGCGGCCGCCCCGACGAGCACCGCCGCCCGCCGCGGGACGACTCCGGGCTCCGGTCGGCCCGCCCGCAACTCGAGGGCCGCGAACGAGAGCTCTGCCACGACCAGGAATGCCGCACCGTACAAGGGCGCACGCACGTCGAGCGTGTCACCACGGACGACGAAGAGGCCCGCGTACTCGGCCCCGAGCAGCGCCAGGCCCGGGGTGACCAGCGCCGGTATCCGCAGCACGAGCGCGGCGGCGAGGACGGCGACGCCGACGGCGCCGCTCATCGCCAGCAAACCCCCCAGCCGCTCCGCCGCCGCCGCAGCGTAGGCGGTGAGCCCGGCCGCTCCGGCGAGGGCGGCGACGGCCAGGATCACGCGCGCGAGAGCGTGGCGTTCCGCCGGAATGCCGTCACCTCCTCGATCGGACGTGCGAGCGGGTCGCCGGCCCGCCACTCCACGACGGGCACTCCCGCGGCGTGGAACCTCGACCGCAGGGCCTCGCGCTGGAGCCGCCAGAGCCGGTAGGCGAGTTGCTCGGACTCCGTCGCCCCGGGGTCGACGAACGCCGCAGGCGACAACTCGATCACGTCCAGGTCGAAGCCGCGCGCGCGCAGGTCGAGCAGCGCGCGGATCGAGCGCTCGTCGAGCAACGGGGTGAGCGCGACCACCAGGGCCTGCGGCGGCAGCGTCCGGGCAGGGACGTGGTCGATCTCCTTCCACGCGTGGCTGAGCGTGATCTCGGTGTCGAGCAGAGCATCGACGATCCGGTACAGCTGGACGAGGCCTCCGCCCGGCTCGAGCCAGCGCAGGTACCCGCCGAACGAGACGAGACCGACCCGGTCGCGGCGCTTCGTGTACCGGGCGGCGAGCGTCGCCGCAGCGCGCACCGCGAGGTCGAGTGTGCTGGCGGAGCCGCGCCGCACCTCGGCGAAGCTGTCCACGAAGAGGACGACGTCGACGTTCCGCTCCGGGTGCTGCTCGTTCACCCACAGCTCGCCGCGGCGGGCGCTCGCCCGCCAGTTGATCCGGCGGACGCGGTCGCCGAACATGAACGGCCGCAGGTCGGCGAACTCCATGCCCTCGCCCTTCGTCCGCGCGAGCTCGTCGCCCGAGTAGAGCTGGGTTTCCACCGGCCGGAGCAGGCGTCGGAGCGCCTCGCGGGTCGGATAGACCTTGACCGGACGAGCCGCGCGGATCCGGCCGCTGCGCGCGAAGAGGGCGAGCGGATCGCGTGCCCGGACGGTCAGGTCGCCGACCTCGTACGCACCCCAGCGGTCGGCACGGACGCGCAGGGAGAGCGTCCGGGTGCCCGCGACGCGGACGGCGACCGGGTTGCTCCCGTCGACGACGGCCAGGCCCGCCGGGAGTTCGAGCAGGAGCTCGAGGCGCTCGATCGTGCGCGTGGCCGCGAGCTCGATCTCGACCGTCACCTCGTCGTCCTCGATCAGGCGGTCGCGGTCGACCCGGACCGAGGCGCGGAGCTCGGGATCGGCGGCGGTGAGGAGCCCGGCGCCCAGCACGAGCAGGAACGGCGCGCCGAGCGCAGCGAGCTCCGGCCGGCGCGTGACCAGCGCGGCGATCAGGGCGAGGCCGCCGAGCGCGGCGTAGGCGGCGACTCTCGGCGAGGCCTCCCGGGTCACCGCTCTTCCGCCGGCGGGGTCGGCACGGTCTCGAGCCGTTCGGCGACGACGTCCTCGGCGCGCACCTGCTGCACCCAGAGCTCGGGTCTGAGCGAGAGCCGGTGCGCGAGTGCCGGGCCAGCCACTGCCTTGACGTCGTCCGGGACGACGAAGTCGCGGCCGTCGAGCGCCGCCCGCGCGCGCGCGAGCTTGAGGATCGCGAGCGTTCCGCGCGGGCTCGCTCCGACCTGGACGCTCGCGGCGTCACGGGTGGCCCGGACGACGTCGACGATGTAGTAGCCGAGGCTCTCGGCGACGTAGACGTCCTCGAGCGCCCGCTGCATCTCGCGCAGCTCGGCCGTGTCCACGACCTGGTCGAGAACGACCTCGTCGACGCGGCGGTCGCGCCGCTGCTCGAGGATCCCGAGCTCGTGCTCGCGGGACGGATAACCGACCGAGATCCGCAGCAGAAACCGGTCGAGCTGGGCCTCGGGCAGGGGATAGGTGCCCTCGTGCTCGATCGGGTTCTGGGTCGCGAGCACGAGGAACGGCCGCTCGAGCCGGCGCGTCAGTCCTTCGCTCGTCACCTGGTGCTCCTGCATGGCCTCGAGCAGCGCCGCCTGCGTCTTCGGCGGGGCGCGATTGATCTCGTCGGCGAGGAGGAGGTTCGTGAAGATCGGCCCGGGGCGGAACTCGAAGTCGGTGGTGCGCTGGTTGTAGATCGACGAGCCGGTCACGTCGGAGGGCATCAAGTCGGGCGTGAACTGGATCCGGCCGAAGCCGAGCCCGGTCGCCTGCGCGAAGGAGCGCGCCATCAGCGTCTTCGCGAGGCCGGGGAAATCCTCGATCAGCACGTGGCCGTCGGCGAGCAGGCCGAGCAGGACGAGCTCGAGCGCCTCACGCTTGCCGACGACCGCCCGCTCGACCTCGTCGAGCAGCCGGGCCGAGCGCTCGGCGACCTCTGCGACCTTCACAGGGCTTCGACGGCGTCGACGACGACGGCGATCTGGTCGAGCGGCAGGCCCGGCGCGTCGTGGTCGCGCGGCCGGGGGCGGTCGGCGCGGACGAGGTTCCAGGCCTCCGGCCCGAGCAGCGACTCGGCGGTCCCCGTGGGCGAGTCGAGGTCGACTCCCCGTAGCCCGAGGCGCGCGGCGGCCACGCGGCGCAGCGTCGGGCGCAACCGGTAGTAGGCGTCGAACGCTGTCTCGGTCGACAGTCCGACCTCGCGCTCGAGCTTGGCGAGCTCGCGCGGCTGCGTCTGCCGGACGCGCCCGGACGGGGCGGCGTCGAGGCGGGTGGGCCGCTCGCGGGGCAGGGCGCCGAGCGTGCGGGCGATCGCGAGCAGCAGCCCGAGCGTCCCCACCACGAGCAGCCAGACGTCGACGGCGAGCGCCGCGTCGCCCGGGAAGAACGCGATCGCGATCCCGAGCCCCAGCGTCGCGACCACCACCAGGAAGACGAACGTCGGCAGGCGGATCAGGACGGGCTCCGCAGTTCGTCCCGCAGCGACTCGAGCGCGTCGATTGCTTCGTCCTTCATGGCGGCGTCGATCGCGTGCGGGCTGAACTTCGCCCGTTCGAACAAGGCCGTCAGCCGCTCGACCGACGCCGTCGAGGCGCCGACCGCCGGCAGGACCCGGCCGAGGTACTCGCGCGGCGCCTCGGCCGGGCTCCGCGGGAGCTCCGCGACGGCGAGCGCCCGCTCCATCTGCGCGTACGCGGCGATCACCGCCTTGCGAGGGTCGGGCTCGGCGCGGAGATCGGCGATCGTCCGCTCCAGCGCGAGGGCGAGCTCGGCCGCAGGGGGCCGCTCGGTCCGCGGGTGAACCCGCCGGCGCTCGACGACGAACCAGCCGGCCGCGGCGAGGGCGACCGCGGCCAGGATCGAGACGACGATCACCGGCCCCCAGTCGAACCGGACGGCAACTGCCGTCCTCGATCCGTGCTTGGCGAGCCCGGCCAGCTGGCTCACAGGATTGTCGTGGGCGCCGTGGTGATCGTGGAGATACCGCAGCAGGAAGACCGCGACGACGCTGATCACGATCATCGAGACCAGCACCGCCACCATCCAGTTCTTCCGGGCCGGCAGGGTGGGGCGTTCCTCCTCGCGGCCCGTCACGAACATGTAGATCGCCACCGGGACGACGACGATCGCCAGCCCGACGGACAGCAGCAGCAGGTACTCGAGCAGGATGTCTTGGCTGATCGTGCGCGTGTGGCCGCCGCCCGAAGGCGTGTGGGCCCGGCTGGCCAGCCCGACTGCAGCGATCAGTGCGACCCCGACGAGGCCGCCGATCACGAGACGGCGCGCTCCCTTCCCTCCGCCCATGGCGGAATGGTACGGAGCCTCAGGCGTCGGCGAAAGCTTCCGGGGCGGGCCGCCGCGAGCGGACGAGCAGCGCGGCCGCGCCGGCGAGCAGGAACGCCGCGGCGAAGCTCGGCAGCGATGCGGTGAAGTCGATCGGCGCCGGGTCGGTATGGCCGACCAGGCGCTGCCACCACGCCGGCCCCTGAGGCGAGAGCCACTGGTAGAGGCCGAACCCGACGAGCCAGGCGACGATCATCTCCGGGCGCACGGCGGGGCCGTCGAACACCTTCTCGCGCGTGTAGTGCATGCCTTCCACCAGCCAGTCGGCGAGCAGGACGCCGAGCAGCGGCACGAAGAACGACCCGAGCAGGAACAGGAAGGTGGCGAAGTCCGAGAGGTTCAGGATCAGCGCGCCGGCGGTCGCGATCGCCGCGCTCGAGACGATCAGCAGCCGCTGGGGGACGCGCGGCAGCACGTTCTGGAGCGAGACCGCCGTCGAGTAGACGTTCGCGAACGCCTCGTCGCTCTCGTCCACCGTCACCGCGAGCAGCGCGAGCACCGAGACCACACCGCCGGCGACGACGGCGGCCGGCAGCTGCGCGGGGTCGGAGATGTCGCGGGCGAGGAACAGCAGCACGCCGAGCGAGTACAGCCAGACCACCGGCACGAGGTAGCCGACCGCGGTGCCCCAGAACGACGAGCGTCGCGTCCTGGTGAAGCGGGTGTAGTCGGCGGCGAGCGGCGTCCACGAGATCACGCTCGCGAGCGTCAGGTCGACCCCCTGCCAGAACGTCGGGAAGCCGCCCTTGCCCTGGCCGTGCCAGAACGCGGTCAGGTCGGACTTGTCGATCACCCACCAGGTCAGGTAGCCGAGCGAGGCGACCACGAACCAGACGGCGAACTTGCGGACGTAGCGCCGGACGAAGCCGATCGGCCCGAGCAGCGCCAGCACGATCGCGACTCCGCCGAACAGCAGCGTCCACAGCCACTGCGCCCGGAAGTGGAACACCCGGTCGGAGAGGGCGGCGCAGGCGCTCGCGATGATGATCAGCTCGTAGACCGACCAGCCCAGGCACTGGACGACGTTCAGCGCCGTCGCGAGGTAGGAGCCCCGTTGCCCGAGCGGCGCGCGCATCAGCACCATCGCAGGCACGCGCGCGTCCGTGCCGACGGCGGCCGCGGCGCCGAGCATGAGGCTGCCGACGACCGAGGCGACGACGATCGCGAGCAGAGCCTGCTTCAGCGACAGCGCCGGGACGAGCAGCGCGCCGGCGACGATCACCAGCAGGCTGACGGCCAGGTTCCCCCAGAGCAGGACGGTGTCACCGAGCCCGAGGACTCGCAGCCGCTCCGGAACGGGCTCGATTCCCCACTCGATCACGGGGGAACCCAGGGTTCCCCCGTGAGCCCCCTTCTTCTTGGCGCTCACTGGCGCGTGCCCCTCGGGCTCCCGCCGGGCAAAGCCCGGCTCCGCCCGCTGTCGGTCGCGACTGTCAGACGGTTCAAGCCTCAACCCTCCCTTCGCCGGTACGAACCGGATCAGGTTCGACGGGTGTCATCTCAGCCCGGCACTGCCGGGCACCCCGGTGCGGCAATCCTAACGCGCGGAGTCTGAGCGTCGCTCGATTTGACCATCGACGCCGTGCTACAGCGTCGACCGGATTCGGTCGGCGCCACGATCAGGTCGATGCGCTTCGCCAGATGAACCTGCTGCTCGCAGCGGTACTCGAGGTCGCCTAGTCGGGCGCTCGGTTTCAGGTGCTTCTCGTTCTCGAAGCCGAAGAAGGCACGGCCGCGGCCGAGATTGCGCACCGTCGGAGTACCCAGGTCGTATCCGCCACGGAGGACACAGCTGCGCACCTCCTGAAGGACGCGCAGCGCCCGGCCCACAGCCTGCCTGGACAACGGCGTCGTGTTCAGGCCTCCGAGGTAGTGGGAGCATGCCCGGTCCGCCGCCGCCCGGCGGCTGCGCGGTGTTGCCCGGAGCCGCTCGTCCTGCGCGCGCGTCAGCTCGAAGTTGCCGTTCGGTTGCGGATCGGGATGCGGGACGCCGTGTGCCCGCATGCAGCGGGCGTAGTCGAGCGAAGCCCGGTATTCCTTCGAGCGAGGTTTGGGCGGTTGGCCGGCGGCCGAGGTGGAATGGCTCATGGCGGCGATTCCGATGAGGATCGCCACGGCGAGCGCGGTGAGGCCGATGCGGCGGCTCATCGCTGCAGCTCGAATCGGAGCGTTCGTCCGGCTGAACGCAGCTCGACCTGGGCCGGATGGTCGTCCTGATGGTCGACGATGGTCAGCCAGAGGCCCGGCCGAACGAGCACGCCGCCGCTCTTCGGCGTGCACGGGCCGCACAGCTTGAACCTCAGGCTCGACGGCTGTTCGAAGACATGCAGGTAGGCGGATGTCAGTCGGTTGGTCGCCTGCTGGACGCGCAGTGTCCAGCGGAGGCCACCGAAGAGCGGCCCGTTGCGACCGACCGGGCGAAATGCCCGGACTCGATGAGCCGTGAACTCGGCACTGAGACCGAGCGGCTCACTGCTTCCCCGGCCGTGGAGATCCGGCCCCGTGCGGGTGATCAGCCGCAGCCCTCCGAATGCGAGGGCGGGCAGAACGGCCGCTGCCACGAGCGCGCCAAGCACGGCCGCGCGTCGTCGCCGGCGCGTGCGTCCGGCACGCTGGAGCACGTCGTCCCAGTGCGGATCGACCGGCGGCGGAGGAGCCAACTCGAGGAGCGCTACGTGGATGTCGTCTTCAGGCGCCACGGGTCTTCAACCTCGCTTTCAACGCTTTCTGGGCGGCATGCAGCGACGCAGCGACGGTTCCCTCGGCGACGTCGAGAACCTCACCAATTGCGTCGTAGTCCAGATCGGCGTAGTAGCGGAGAAACAGCGCCAGGCGCTGCCGCTCGGGCAGAGCGCGAACCGCACGGACGACGTCGCCGTCGTGGCCGTTCGACCGTTCCGCACCCGGCTCGGGCATGGTCGGGCCGAGCGCCGTCAGCCGTCGCTCCTTGGCGCCGCGGCGAGTGGACTCGATCGACCGCGTGACCACGATCCGCCAGATCCAGCTCTCCAGCGACTGCTGCTTCCGCAGCGACTTCTGACGCCGAAGAGCGAGCGCGAACGCTTCCTGGACGGCATCGCGGGCCGATTCGACCTCGCCCGTGATCGCGAAGGCCACGTGCACGTACACGTGGAACCGGCGGCGATACAGCGCTTCGATCGCCCCGTCCATCGCCGCGTCCTGGCGGGCTGCCATGAGGAATTAGACGCAGAACACGGCGAAATCCTTTAGGCGGATTGTGCGAGACCGAGGTTGGCTCGCAACCCGGCTTCGAGGCTGATAGATTCGCATAGGCAATGCCTAAGAAGAAGAGTCTGTCCGCAGCCGAGGCCGCTCGCGCGCTCGGAATCAGCCTCGACACGCTGCGGCGCTGGGACCGCGCCGGACGAATCCGAACCCGGCGGGACGCAGCAAACCGACGGATCGTCCCCGCGTCCGAGGTCGAGCGGCTGAAGGGGGGCGATGCCGACCGGATGAGCGCCCGGAACCACTTCCGCGGCGTCGTCCGCGACGTCAAGGTCGACGGCCTGCTCGCGCAGGTGGAGATCGACGTCACCGAGCCCGCGCGGATCGTCGCGATCATCACCCGCGACGCTGCGGAGGAGCTGGGGCTGAAGCGCGGGGACTCGGCGGCAGGCGTGGTCAAGGCCACCTCGGTGATGGTCGAGCTGTGAACCGCGCGCGGTTCCTTGCCGGCGGCGTCGCGGTCGTCCTTCCCGGTGCCCTCTCGCCGATCGCGCGCGCCGGCGCGTCGGAGGGCGAGATCGCGTACGCGAACTTCGCGATCGCGGCCGAGTATCTGATGGCCGACTACTACGCCCGGATCCTGAAGGCGGGCCTGCTCCACGGCTCGGCGCGCAACGGTGCGACCGTCGCCCGCAGGGACGAGGGCGCCCACGTCGCCGCGCTGGCGACGCTGCTGGCCGACGCCGGGCAGACCGTTCCGATTGCCGAGGACTTCCAGTTCGCGTGGCCGGCGAGGACGTTCCGGAGCCTCGGCGCCGCGACGGCCTCGGGGGCGAAGATCGAGGCCGCGGTGATCGGCGCCTATCTCACCGGCGCGACCACCATCACGGTCGAGTCCTACCGGTCGCTCTTCGCCCGTGCGCTCGCCGATCACGCACAGCACCTGGCGGTGCTCTCGTGGGTGTCGACCGGCAAGCCGGTGGCCGGCGCATTCCCCGCTGCGCTGAGCCTCGAGGAAGCGACGAGCCGGCTGGGGCCTTACCTTGGCTAGGCGGCTGGCCGCGGCCGTCCTGCTCGCAGCACTGCTGGCGGCACCGGCAGGCGCGAAGCTCGGGGCGACCAGACTGACGGTCTTCGCCGCGGCGTCGCTGACCGAAGCCTTCCAGTCGTTCGACCGGAACGAGACCTACAGCTTCGCCGGCTCCAACACGCTCGCCGCCCAGATCCAGCAAGGGGCGCCGGCGGATGTCTTCGCGTCAGCCAGTCCGCAGTACACCCAGGACCTGTACCGCCGAAAGCTGGTCGAGAAGCCGGTCACGTTCGCGTCGAACCGGCTTGTCCTGATCGTGCCGAAGTCGAATCCCGCCGGGCTGACGTCGGTCTACGACCTTTCTCGCAAGGACGTGAAGCTCGTCGTCGCCGCGCCGGCGGTGCCGGTCGGATCGTACACGCGCACCGTCCTGCGCAAGCTCGGCCTCTCGTCCGTGCTCGCGAAGGTGGTGAGCCAGGAGTCGGACGTGAAGAGCGTGGTCGGCAAGGTCGCGCTGAGCCAGGCCGACGCGGGGTTCGTCTACTTCACCGACGTGAAGCCGGTCGCGGGCCAGGTGGCCGCAATACGAATCCCGGCCTGGGCGCAGCCGCGAGTCCGCTACGAGATCGCAGTCGTCGCGGGGTCGGCGCACAAGGCGGCCGCACGCGCCTGGATCAAGCGGGTGCTGGCCAGACAGGGCCAGGCGGCGCTCGCCCGCGCCGGCTTCGGCAAGCCGTGAACAGGCTCTTCTCCTTCGCGGTGGCCGTCGCGGCCGGGATCACGCTGCTCTTCCTGCTGCTGCCGATCGTCGCCATCTTCGCGCGCGTCCCGCCCGGCGATCTGGTCTCGGCGCTCGGCCGCGGCCAGGCGACCGACGCCCTGCTGATCTCGGTCGAGACCAACCTGATCGCCCTGGCTGCGATCGTGCTCCTGGGGACGCCGACCGCATGGCTGATCGCGACCAGAGGGGGCCGGCTCAGAGACCTGTCGGTCACCCTGGTCGAGCTCCCGCTCGTGCTGCCCCCGGCCGTCGCCGGCATCGGGCTGCTCGCCGCCTTCGGTCGGGTCGGGCTGGTCGGCGGCCACATCCACGTCGTCGGTGCCTCGCTCGCCTTCACCAAGGCGGCGGTGGTGGTCGCGATCGCATTCGTCGCCAGCCCGTTCTACATCCGCTCTGCGATCGCCGCGTTCGAGAGCGTCGATCCCGCGCTCACCCAGGCGGCACGGACCCTCGGGGCCGGCCCGGCGCGGACGTTCGTGCGCGTGGCGCTGCCGCTTGCCGCAGGCGGGCTCGGCGCCGGGGCTGCCCTCGCCTTCGCCCGCGGCATCGGCGAGTTCGGCGCGACGCTCATGTTCGCCGGCAGCCTGCGCGGCGTCACCCAGACGCTCCCGCTGGCGATCTACGAGGCGTTCGACCTCGACTTCGACCTCGCGCTCGCGATCAGCGCCCTGCTGGTCGCAGTCAGCGCAGTGATTCTCCTCGCCACCAAGGTTGCCTTCCGATGGCGCTCGACGTCTCCTTCGACCACCCTCTTCGCTCCTTCCGCGCCGCGCTCGACCTGACCGTCGAGCCGGGCGAGACGTTCGCGCTCGTCGGGCCGTCGGGAGCGGGCAAGACGACCGTGCTGCGGGTCGTGGCCGGGCTGCTGCGCCCGCAGACTGGCCGCGTTGCGCTCGACGGCACCGCCTGGCTGGACACGACCACCGGTCTCTGCGCCGACCCCGACCGGCGCAGCGTCGGGTTCGTCTTCCAGGAGTACGCGCTCTTCCCGCACCTGTCGGTGGAGGCGAACGTCCGCTTCGGCGGCCGCGGCCGCGCGTCCGAACTGATGGACCGGTTCCGGATCGGCCATCTCGCCAAGGCGCGGCCGGCGGAGCTCTCCGGCGGCGAGCGGCAGCGGGTCGCGCTCGCGCGGGCGCTGTCGCGCGACCCCGCCGTGCTCCTGCTCGACGAGCCCATGGCCGCGCTCGATGCGCATACACGGGCCGGCGTGCGCGCCGAGCTGCAGGAGTTGCTCCGCGGGCTGGGGCTGCCGACCATCCTGGTCACGCACGACTTCGAAGACGCGGCCGCGCTCGCCGACCGCGTGGGCGTGATCTCCGAGGGTCGGCTGCTCCAGGTCGGCGCGCCGGACGAGCTCGTCGCAGCCCCGGGGGACGCATTCGTCGCCAGCTTCACCGGCGGCAACCTCCTGCACGGCTTCGCGCGGCCGACTCGCGAGGGGCTGACGGAGGTGGTGCTCGACGGCGGCGCGGTCGTCTTCTCGACCGACCCTGCCGCAGGCCGCGTCGGGGTGGTCGTCTATCCGTGGGAGGTCTCGATCGCGCACGCGGCGGCGGCCGACTCGGCGCTCAACCACGTCAGCGCCCCGATCTCGTCGCTGACCACGATCGGCAACCGGGTGCGCGTCCGTGTCGGCCCGCTGGTGGGCGAGGTGACCTCGACGTCGGCCGAACGGCTCGGTCTGGAACGGGGTCAGATCGTGGTCGCGTCGTTCAAGGCGACGGGCGCGCGCCTCGTGCCTCTGCGCGACGCCTGACTACGGGCGCGCCGGGATCTCCTGGACCGACCAGCTGTTGCCGTCGGGATCCTCGAAGAAGACGAACTTCCCCCAGGGGAACTCCTGGACCTCGCCGACCTCGACTCCCCGTTCGAGTAGCTCGGCGCGTGCGCCGTCGATGTCCGGGACCACCAGCTGGAGGCCCTTGACGGAGCCCGGAGGCGAGTCGACGATCCCCGTACCGAACGCGATCGAGCACGCAGAC
Source organism: uncultured Actinomycetes bacterium (assembly GCA_963775695.1). Classification (GTDB taxonomy): domain Bacteria; phylum Actinomycetota; class Thermoleophilia; order Gaiellales; family Gaiellaceae; genus DATBLE01. The sequence goes on from CAVZJU010000003.1 coordinate 38,550, forward strand.
CCGGGCGGCGTGAGCTGGACGAAGCGGAGCTCGTCCGAGACCCGATGGTCGTGGTCGGCCTGGAACCCGACCTTGCCGACGTAGAAGTCCTTCGCTCGGTCGACGTCGGAGACCGGAATCGCGACGAGCTCGAGCTTCCAGTCCATGCTTCCTCTAGAGCATCGGGATCTGCCGCAGGATCTCCGGCTCGATCCGGTCGAGGATCTTCATCAGGCTCGGGCCGGTGACGGTGATGCCGTGGTTGCGCAGGCCGATCACGGCCTCGTCCGGGTTGGGCTCGGCGGCCAGCAGCTGGGCGACGCTCTCGGCGAGCTCCTCCGTGCCGCAGGGGTAGTTCACGTCCGTCGCCACGATGTCCTTCATCCACGCGTGGACGTGCAGGACCGCACCGACGCCGGGGTGGGCCTGGTAGATCATCCAGTGCTCGATCGCGTCCACCGAGACCCGCCGCGGCTCGACGTTCGGCGGCACGCTGAGGACGATGCGGCCGTTCTCGTGGTCGTAGTCCGAGACCAGCAGGATGTCGCGGCCGGGCGTCTCGAGAGCGGACTTGTCGACGCCGCTGGCGCTCATCCAGAAGCGCCGCGCGTCCTTTCGCTGCGAGAGGTTGCCGTAGGAGAGGCCGCCGATCCCGTACAGGCGCTTGACGTGCCGGAGCTCGCGCTCGTTGAGCAGGTCCTCGATCGGGAAGGGCGAGGGGAGGAGGTCGAGGTCGCCCAGGCGCGCGCCCGCAGCGATGATCTCCGCGGTCACCTCGTCGCCCTCCCAGAGCTCCGGCTCGAGGTCGGTGAGGAACTCGTTGTCGATCACGAGCTTCGAGCGCGCCAGCGGCAGGAGGCGCTGGACGACGGCCTCGGCGAGCGCCTCGTCGCCCTGCTCGGCGGTGTCGCCGTAGTGGCCGCGCTCCATCGTCGTGAACCAGGCGCCCTCGCCGGGGACGTAGCAGAGGGCGATGTTCGCGAGCGCGCGCACGAGCATCGGGTAGTCCTCGGGCAACGAGTGGCTTTCGCGCTCGTAGAGGCCTACGACGAAGGTGCCGCGCGACTTGCGCCGGAACGGCTTCGCGTCGTTCTCGTCGACCACGTTGATCACCAGATCTGCCTCGTCCGCGGCGGGCGTCTCCCCGACCTGCGCCCGGCCGAGCGCGCTGCGCAGGAGGTCGACGAACCGGGCGAGATCGGGCTTCTTCGCCGAGCCGACGACGGCGAAGGACGCCTCCGTGGCTCCCTTCCCGTCGGACGGCGTGGCGGCGTGGCTGGGTGCGCTCATCTAGACGATCTCGGCAAGGACGACTCCCAGGATGGGAATCGACACGGTAAGCGTAAACGACGTCCAACCCACCAGCACCAGCAGCGGCCTCGAGACGGGCGGCCGGCCTTCCCGGATCTCACGCGCGACGCGCGGGCCCAGCACGAAGTCGTGGAGGTACGCGAAGACGATCAGGGCGGCGAACAGCGCCATCTTCACGGCGAAGACGGCCTTGGCGCCCGCGCCGCTGTCGGGGAGGACATGCGACGCCAGCGGCGCGCCCGTCAGGACCATGGCCAGGAGCGCGCTCCAGCCGATCGGCCGCCAACGCCGGCCCAGCCCGCGCATCGCGACCGCGCGCGGCTCCCCGGTCAGGGCGCGGACCGCAGGCACCGCGATGAACGTGAGCGCGACCGTCCCGCCCACCCAGACGGTCGCGCCCAGCACGTGCAGGACGACGAGCGCGATCTCGAGCCAGTGCGGCACGGCGTCTAGATTGCACGAGAATAGGAACGGTGGAGCGCGAGGACTGGAACCGCAGGTACGGCGAGGCAGGGCAACTGTTCGGGGTGGACCCGAACCGCTTCCTCGTCGCCGAGGTCGATGGTCTCGTTCCCGGGCGGGCGCTCGACCTCGCCTGTGGCGCCGGCCGGAACGCGGTGTGGCTTGCGGAACGCGGCTGGACCGTGACCGGCGTCGACTTCTCGGACGTCGCGCTCGAGCACGCCCGCCGGCTCTCGGCGGCGCGCGGCGTCGAGGTCGAGTGGGTTCAGGCCGACGTGCGGGAATGGACGCCGCCCGCGGCCGCCTACGACCTCGTCGCGATCCTCTATCTCCAGGTCCCGGCGGAGGAGCGTCGAGTCGTGCACGGCCGGGCCGCCGCCGCCGTCGCTCCGGGCGGCACGTTGCTCGTCGTCGGCCACGACCGCGAGAATCTCGTCTCCGGCAGCGGTGGCCCGCAGGATCTCCGCGTGCTGCTCGACGCCGAGGAGGTCGCAGGCGATCTCGACGGGCTCGCCGTCGAGAAGGCCGAGCAGGTTCTGCGCCCGGTCGAGGGCGAGCGGGACGCGATCGACACGCTGGTCAGGGCGAGCAGGACTCCCCGGAGCCGGTAGCTCCGGGCAGCCGGCCGAGCAGGTCGACGAGCGTGTCGAGCTCATCGGCGGAGAAACGCTCCTCGAAGATCTCGCGGATCTGCCCGACGTGGGTCCGGCCCGCCGATTCGAGCCGCTCGCGCCCCTCGTCGGTCAGCACCGCGTAGGTGACCCGAGCGTCGCTGTCGCAGTTGCCCTTGCGCACCCAGCCGTCGCGCTCGAGCCCGTCGAGCAGGCGCGTCACGCCGGACGGCGTCAGCATCAGCCGCTCGGCAAGGTCGACCCGGCGCAGCGACCCCTCCTCGGCGTGCGAGAGGTGGAGCAACGCCTCGTAGTCGTTGATGGTCAGGCCGTGCTCGGTGACGAGCCGGGCGGACAGTTCCCGCGAAAGGCTCGAATGCGCGCGCAGCAGCCGCGAGAACACGCTCACTGATGTTTGACCGGTCAATACTTGACTACTCATGCGTTCCTGCTACCATTGCTTGCGTCCACAAATAATGATAGCGCAACGAAAGGATCTCATGAGCACCATCACCGTCACCGAGCAGATCGTCCCGACCGGGACGTGGACGCTCGACAGGACGCACTCCAGCCTCGCCTACTCCATCCGGCACAGCGGGGTGTCGTTCTTCAGGGGCGGCCTCACCGACTTCGCGGCGACACTCGAGGACGTCCGGCTGTCCGGCTCGGCCGACGTCGCCAGCATCACCGTCCAGGACGAGAACCTCGAGGGGCACCTGCTCTCGCCCGACTTCTTCGACGCAGAGCGGTTCCCGCGGGTCTCGTTCGCGTCCACCGACATCCGGCGCGACGGCGACGGGCTCGTCGTCGACGGCGAGCTGGAGATCCGGGGCGCGAAGCAGCCCGTCACGCTCACGGGCTCGCTCGCCGGCCCCGTCGCCGGCCCGGCCGGCGACAAGATCGGCCTCCACCTGGAGACCGTGATCGACCGGACGTCCTTCGGGATGACCTGGAACATGGAGCTTCCCGGCGGCGGCTCGATCCTCGGGAACGAGGTCACGCTCATCGCCGACCTCGAGCTCGTGAAGGCGCAGGCGTAACGAGATGAGAGTCCTCGGCATCAACGGGAGCCTGCGGCGTGACTCGCACAACCGCAGGCTCCTGCTCGAGGCGGCCGAGCTCCTGCCCGCCGGTGTCGAGCTCGAGCTCTACGACGAGCTGAAGGCACTGCCGCCGTACGACGAGGACGACGACGGCGAGGAGGCCGACCCCGCTGTCGAGCGGCTACGTGATGTGGTCGCCCGGGCGGACGCGATCCTGATCGCGACGCCCGAGTACAACGCGTCGATCCCCGGCCAGCTCAAGAACGCGATCGACTGGGCGTCGCGCCCGCGCGGCGCCGCCGCGATCGCGAACAAGCCCGTCGCGGTGATCGGCACGAGCATCGGCTCGTTCGGCGGCGTCTGGGCGCAGGAGGAGCTCCGCAAGGTCCTACGCACCGCCGGCGCCAGGGTCGTCGACGGCCGGATCGCCGTTCCCCGCGCACACGTCCGGCTCGCCGAGGACGGCTACCTGCTCGACGACGAGCTCCGCGAGCGGGCACAGGCGCTGGTCGACACGCTGCTGGGCGAGGTCCGGCCGGCGTGGGTCGTGGCAGCCTGAGCTGCTCTTTGCCACGATCCGGGCGTGGGGGATCGGCAGGGGTACGTCCTCGGAACCGAGCCTGACGAGCTCGCCCGGCTCGACGCGCAGGCGGCGTTCTACGAGCCTGCGACCTCGCGGTTCCTGGTGGCCGCAGGCATCGAGCCGGGGATGCGCCTGCTCGATCTCGGCACCGGGCTCGGCCACGTCGCCCGGCTGGCGGCGGCCCTCGTCGGGCCGGCCGGCGAAGTCGTCGGTGTCGACGCCCAGCCCAGCCTGCTGGCGATCGCGGAGGAACGGACGGCCGAGGCCGGCCTCGAGAACGTCCGCTTCGTCGCGGGCGACGTTCGCGAGTACCGCGATGAGCGGCGGTTCGACGCCGTTGTCGGCCGGCTGATCCTCTTCCATCTCGCGGATCCGGTCGCCGTCGTGCGCCACCACGCCGTCCAGCTCGAGCCGAACGGCGTCCTCGTTGCGATCGATTTCGACGTCGGCGCCTGTCGATCCGAGCCTCCCATCCCGCTGTTCCAGGCGGCACTCGACTTCGTGCTCACGTCCTTCAGGCGCGGGGGCGCGAACCCGGTGATCGGCACACGGCTCGCGTCGTTCCTCGCCGCCGCCGGTCTCGCCGATGTCTCCTCGTTCGGCATCCAGACGTACGTGCCGCCGGACGACCCGCGCGGGCCGCGCCTCCTGGCGGCCGTGGTCGTCACGCTCGCCGGCGCGATGGGCGCGGGTCTCCCTCCGGAGCTCACGCCGCTCGAGACGCTCGAGCAGCGGCTCGGCGACCTGCTGAGAGAGGCCGATTCGGTGCTGCTGATGCCGACGCTGGCCGGCGCGTGGGGCCGGGCGGCGTAGCGCCTACGAGCCGGCGAGATCGGGGGGAGCCAGCTCTGCCAGGCGATCCAGCGCGGCCCGGGCGGCCTCGACGTCCCGCACGCTCTCCAGCTCGCGGCGCAAGTCGAGCAGGTAGCGGGCAAGCTGAGGGTCGTCGATCTGGACACCGAGACGCTCGATCGCGCACCCCGCCTCGACCACCGCGCCGCCGTGCTCCCAGAAGGCGCACCATCCGCGTGGGCACTCCTCGTCGTTGCCGACCACGACCGAGAGCGAGCACAACTTCGGTTCCATGCCCGTGACTATGGGCCGTCAGCTGCGGGCTGCCATCGGTGGCAACTCGGTACCGCCCTGCGGCCTTCCCGCAAGGCGCCGCAGGCGCTCCGCCGACAGGACCGCGAGCACCGCCAGGATTGCGTCGCTCGCCAGGCACCACTGGCAGATCGCGTCGATGACCGCGACCTGGATCACGATCAGGTAGATCCCGAACACCAGTCCGCCGAAGACGATCGCCGCACCGATCGCGGCCGCCTCGACGCGCGCGGAGAGAGCGGTCGCGAACACTCCCAGATAGGCGACGAGGCCCAGCACCGCGACCGGCACGCCTGCCGCCTTCGCGTACTTCGAGTGCTGGACGGTCTCGCAGCCGCCCGTTGTACACGCGATCCGCGTTCCGGTGTAGCGCGTGTACACGAGGTACGCGGCGACGGCTGCTCCGGCCAGTGCGACCAGCGCGATCGCCGCACGGAGGCGTCGATCGGCTTCGTCTCTCACTGCGTGAGCGAGTCGAGCGTCGGCCGGAAGGCTGCCGGCGTGAGCGCGGTCAGCGGCACCTGCTGAAGCGTGCCGCCGGTGCGGCCGGCGAAGAACATGGGCGTCCGGTCCACGCGACCATTCGTCGCCTGCTGCTCCGACGCCGCGAGCGCTGCGTCGACATCGGCCGACTGCCGGTCGGCCATCATCTTCTGCGTGTCGAAACCGGGGATCGAATGGCCGATCCTGCGCAGGAGGTCGTCGGTGATCCAGCCCGAGTTCTCCGCACCCTGGCTGTTGTAGAGGAGGTCGAGGAAGTTCCAGAGCTTCCCCTGGAGGCCGGCGGCGTACATCGCCCTCAGCCCGGCCTCGGAGTTCTGTCCGATGATCGGGATCCCGAACATGACGAGCTTGACCTTGCCGGTGCGGACGTACTCCTTGACGATCGCCGGCAGGGTGTCCAGCTGGTACTGGCGGCAGTAGGGGCACTGCGGGTCGGCGAACTCGATCATCGTCACCTTCGCGTCCGGCTTGCCGAGCTGGTTCAGCTGCTGGGGAACGCCGCGGAAGAGAGCCTCGGTGGCGGCCGCGCCCGGTGCCTTCGTCAGCGCCGGGGTGGATCCGCCGGTCGTGGCCGACGTCGTGGCCGGAACGGACGGCGTGGTCTCCGCGCCCGACGACCCGATCACGCTGACCAGGATGAGCGCGGTCGCGATCACCAGGGCGGCGGAGCCGACGCCCACGTAGAGCAGGTTGCGACCGTGGAAGAAGCGCTTCATCGATAGCCCATGTTCAGGGTAGATGCACTCCGGGTCCCCGCATCCGTGACAACCCACAGCGGCGATCCGGGATCGGCATGATTGCGCCCGATGGTCACTCGCCTTCGACTCGCTCCCGTGGGGGAAACCATTTTTCTCTCGCGCGGCGACGCCGCGCATGCGAGGGCGCCGGCCGCGGGTGGACTGGCCGCGGCCGGCTTTCCCCCACGAGCCCCCTTCTTCCAGAGGCCGACTTCGTCGGGGAACCTCCCGGTTCCCCTGGGACCCCTCCCCACTCATAGGCGAGAAGGCGGCCTGTGAGCGACACGATGCTCGCGCTGCGGAAGCCGGCCGCCGAGGCGGGCCTGCGGCTCGACGAGGTCCCCGTGCCGGAGCCGGCGGCGGACGAGGTGCTGGTCGAGGTCGAGACGGCCAGCATCTGTGGCACCGACCTCCACATCTTCGGCTGGGACGAGTGGTCGCAAGGCCGGATCGTCCCGCCGCTGACGCTGGGTCACGAGTTTGCGGGCACGGTGGTCGAGACCGGCACGCTCGTGCGCAACGTCTCCGCCAGCGACTACGTCTCCGCGGAGAGCCACATCACCTGCGGCGCCTGCTTCCAGTGCCGGACGGGTCATGCGCACATGTGCGAGCGCACACGCATCCTCGGCGTCGACCGCGACGGGGCGTTCGCGCGCTACGTCGCCGTCCCCGAGTCGGTGATCTGGCGCAACGACCGGACGAAGCTGCCGCCCGAGATCGCCACCCTCCAGGAGCCCTTCGGCAACGCCGTCTTCGCCACCTCCGAGCAGGATCTGGCCGGGCGGTCGATCGCGGTGCTGGGCTGCGGGCCGATCGGGCTGTTCACGATCGGGATCGCCCGGGCCTCCGGCACGGCGTCGGTGGCTGCGGCCGACCGTACGCCGTTCCGGCTGGGCCTGGCGGAGACGATGGGCGCGAGCGCGACCGTCAACGTCGACGAGACTCCCGACACCGCCGGCTGGTTCCTCGAGCAGAACGAGGGCCTCGGCTACGACGTCGTCTTCGAGATGTCCGGCTCGCCCCGCGCCATCGCCGACTCGTTCCGCATCGCCCGCAACGGCGGGCGTGTGATCCTGTTCGGGATCCCCGCGCGACCGGTCGAGATCGACGTCGCCCAGGCGCTGATCTTCAAGAACCTGAGCGTGCTCGCGGTGAACGGCCGCAAGATCTTCGAGACCTGGTACCGGACGCGCTGGCTGCTGGAGAGCGGCGTCGTCGACGTCCGGCCGCTGATCACGAAGGAGCTGCCGCTCGAGGAGTACGAGGAGGCGTTCGCGCTGCTCGCCGCGGGCGAGGCCTGCAAGATCGTGATCTACCCGGGCGGCCGCGCCCCCACCGAGGCGGCCGAGCCGCTGCGCGAGCGGGTGCCGCTCGAAGGCCGGTGGCAACATAGGTAACGCTCGCCTTCGGCTCGCTCTCATGGGGGGAACAGCCGGTTCCCCCCATGGGCCCCCCTCCCTGACCAGGCTCGCACCCCAGGAATCGTTGGGTACTGCGGCCGCCATGTCGGCCGCGACGGCGGACTTCAACCGCCGTACCGGAGTCGATCGATGAGCGCGACGCTCGATCAGAGAATTGGCGCGGAGCTCGAGGCGCTGCGCGAGGCAGGGACCTACAAGCGCTTCAACACGCTCTGCTCGCCGCAGGGGCCGCTGGTGGAGATGGAGGGCCGCGGCGAGGTGCTCGTCCTCTCGTCCAACAACTACCTCGGCCTCGCCCGCCGCCCCGAGGTGGTCGAGGCCGGGATCGAGGGGCTCCGCCGCTACGGCGCCGGCACCGCGTCGGTGCGGTTCATCTGCGGGACGTTCGAGCCGCACCTCGAGCTCGAGCGCGAGCTCGCCGAGCTGGTCGGCACCGAGGCGGCGCTCACCTACGTCTCCTGCTGGAACGCGAACGAGGCCGCGATCCCGAGCCTGACCGACGATTCGACCGTGATTTTGTCGGACGAGCTCAACCACGCCTCGATCATCGACGCCGTCCGGCTCGCGCGGCCGGCGCGCAAGGCGGTCTACAAGCACTCGGACATGGACGACCTTCGCGTCCAGCTCGAGTCGCTCGAGCCGGGGCAGCGCGCGCTCGTGATCACCGACGGCGTCTTCTCGATGGAGGGCGACCTGGCGAAGCTGCCCGAGCTCGTCGAGCTCGCCCGGGCGCACGACGCGACCCTGATGGTCGACGACTCGCACGGCACCGGCGTGGTGGGCGAGACGGGCCGCGGCGTCGCCGAGCACTTCGGCCTGCTGGGCGAGATCGACGTGATCACCTCGACGCTCGGAAAGGCTCTGGGCGGCGCGGCCGGCGGGTTCGTCGCGGCGAGCGAGGAGGTCTGCGACATCCTCGCCCAGCGCTCGCGGCCTCAGCTCTTCTCGAACGCCCTGCCGCCGACGGTCGCCTGCTCGGCGCTGGAGGCCGTGCGCGTGCTGCGCCGCGAGCCGGAGCTGGTCACGACGCTGCACGAGTCGACGGAGGAGCTGCGCCGCCGGCTGCGCGAGCTCGGCTTCGCGCCGCTCGACGGCGAGGCGGCGATCGTCCCGATCATCGTCGGCGAGACCGCGTTCGCGATCCGCTTCAGCGAGCGGTTGCTGGAGGAGGGCGTGTTCGTGACCGGCTTTGGTTTCCCGGTCGTGCCCGAGGGTACGGCGCGTATTCGCGTACAGATGTCAGCGGCGATCGAGCCGCAGCACATCGAGCGCGCACTGGCCGCGTTCGAAGAGGTCGGCCGCGAGCTGGAGCTCATCTGACAGGAGGGAGTTCGATGGACGGGTACACGGTGGCGCAGATCGACGAGATCGACGAGATCGACGACGGCCGGGTGCCGATGAGGCCCGTGCGGCACCACCTCGGGATCCAGGCGTACGGGGCAAACGCGTTCACGGGTAAGAAGGCAGGCGACCGGCTCATCAACGAGCACGACGAGTCCGGCGAGAACGACCGCCACGAGGAGCTCTACGTCGTGGTCAAGGGGCATGCACGCTTCGAGGTCGGAGACGACACGGTCGACGCGCCCCAGGGCACGCTCGTCTTCGTCCAGCCCGACCTCAAGCGAACGGCGTTCGCCGAGGAAGCCGGCACCACGCTGCTGGCGATCGGCGCCGCCGCCGGGCAGGCCTACGAGCCGGGCGGCTGGGAGATCTGGGCGCCCCTCAACGGCCTCTACCAGGCGGGCGACTACGCGGGTGTGGCGGACAAGGGCCGCGAGTCGATCGAGGCGTCCGGGTATCCGATGCCGCTCTACAACCTCGCCTGCTGCGAGAGCCTGGCAGGGCGGCCCCAGGATGCGGTCGGCCACCTGCGCATTGCGCTCGAGCGCCGCCCCCCGCTGAAGGAGCTCGCGCGCGAGGACTCCGACTTCGACTCGATCCGCGACGAGTCCGGCTTCAAGGAACTGGTCGGCTGATGAGCAGCTATCAGCTCGCGCGCATCGAGGAGATCGAGGGCGTCGACTACCGCGAGGACACGTCGCTGCGGCCCGTGCGGCACCACCTCGGGATCACCGCCTTTGGGACGAACGGCTGGATCGGCGAGAACGTCGGCGACCGGCTGGTGCCCTCGCACGAGGAGGATCCGGGCAACGAGGAGCTCTACGTCGTCCTGCGCGGCCGCGCGCGGTTCGAGATCGACGGCGAGACGGTGGACGCGCCGGCGGGCACGCTCGTCTTCTGCCGGCCGGCGGCGAACCGGACCGCCTTCGCCGAAGAGGCCGGCACGACCGTCCTCGCGGTCGGCAGCACCGTCGGCCAGCCGTACCACGGAGGCGGCTGGGAGGTCTGGGCGCCGTTCCATCCCCGGTACGAGGCGGGCGAGTACGACGCGGTGATCGACAGCGCCCGGGAGACACTCGAGGCGAGCGGGTACGCCGCGCCGCTCTATAACCTCGCCTGCTGCGAGGCGCTGGCCGGGCGGACCGATGACGCGATCGGCCATCTGCGGGTCGCGATCGAGAAGCGGCCGAGCCTCCGTGACCTCGCGAAGGAGGACACCGACCTCGATCCGCTCCGCGAGGAGGCGGGCTTCAAGGAGCTCGTCAGCTAGCGAGTCGCATCAGCGAGTTCCGGGCCTGGCGGAGCAGAGAGGCGGTCTCGAGAGCCTCGCTCGCTGCGGTGACGAGCAGGGACGGCCGCTCGAGCTTGACCGCCCGGGTGAAGAGCGCCGAGGCGTGGCGGAGGTGGGCACAGGCCTCGTGAAGACGTGTGCTGGCGTCCAGCTCCCGGGGCGAGGGCTGGCCCAGATGCCCGAGCTGCTCGCCGCAGCTGTCGATGTACGTGTAGCCCAGGAGCGCCTCGTACAGGTGCGAGCCGTCGTGCAGGGTGAGTGGGCCGACGCCTGCGTTGGTGATCCGGGAAAGCGCCTCGTCGAGGCCGTCGAGCAGGATCAGGGCCTGGTCGGCCCAAAACCGCTCGAGCGGGCTGTCCGCGCCCGGCGGAGCGGGCGTCGAGCCGCACCCGGGGAGCACGAGGAGCACGAGGACGAGCGCGAGCCGGAGCATCGCCCCGCACACGGTCGCGCGCGGCTCGGCGGGCGTCAAGTCCCGACGGCAACACAGCCTTAACGCATGCGCTACCGGGACTTAAACCAATGCCGGCCGGGGCCTGGCCCTCGTTTGGTAGACAGGGGACTGTGGTGGCTTCTGCGCGCATCGAGGTCGGCCGCGCGGAGACGGCGGAGCGCGGCGAGGGGATCGAGCTTCGGGGACTCGCGAAGTCGTACCGTGCGGGCGACTCGGTCGTTCCGGCCGTGCGCGGCATCGACGTCTCCATCGCTCCTCGGGAGACGGTCGCGATCCTCGGGCCCAACGGCGCCGGCAAGTCGACGACGATCGACATGCTGCTCGGACTGGCCGAGCCCGACGCCGGCACGGTCTCGGTGTTCGGTCAGGAGCCGTCTGCGGTGGTCCGGGCCGGTCGGGTCGGGGCGATGCTCCAGACCGGCGCGCTGCTCCGCGATCTCAGCGTCCGGGAGCTGGTGGCGATGATGGCGGCGCTCTTCCCTCGTCCGCTGGACGTGGGCGAGGTGCTCGAGCTCACAGGGACCGCAGGAATCGCCGGGCAGCCGACCCAGAAGCTGTCGGGCGGCCAGGCGCAGCGCGTCCGCTTCGCGCTCGCTCTCGTCCCGGACCCCGAGCTCCTCCTCCTCGACGAGCCGACCGTCGGAATGGACGTCGAGGGTCGCCACGCGTTCTGGACGACGATGCGCGACTTCGCGGCGCGGGGCAGGACGGTCCTGTTCGCGACGCACTACCTGGAGGAGGCCGATGCCTACGCAGACCGGATCGTGCTCATGGCCCGCGGGTCGATCGTGGCGGACGGTGCGCCGACCGAGATCAAGGCCATGGTCGGATCGCGCACTATCCGCGCGACCCTGCCCCACGCCTCGGCGGTGGAGCTCGAGCGGTTGCCGGGCGTGACGCGGGCGGAACTCCACGGCGAGTCGGTGATCCTGGTGTGCTCCGACTCGGATCGTGCTGTCCGCGCGCTGCTCGAGCGCTACCCCGCCGCACGGGACCTGGAGATCACCGGGGCCGGCCTCGAGGAGGCGTTCCTGCAGCTCACGGGCGACGATGAGGAGGCGGAGGCGGCGTGAACCGCACGGCGTACATCCGCTTCGAGCTTCTGCGCACGGTGCGGAACCGCCGTTTCTTCGTCCTTGCGCTCGGGTTCCCGATCGTCCTCTACTTCCTGATCGCGGGTCCCAACAAGAACGAGGACAACCTCGGCGGCAGCGGGCTGTCGGCGCCGCTCTACTACATGGTCGGCCTCGCGGCGTTCGGGGCGATGAACGCGATGCTCTCAGTCGGAGGACGGATCGCGACCGAGCGCACGGCCGGTTGGAACCGTCAGCTCCGATTGACCCCGCTCTCTCCCCGCGACTACTTCCGGGCCAAGATCCTCACCGGCTACATGACTGCGGTTGCGGCACTGCTGCTCCTGTTCGTCGCGGGCACGACTTTGGGCGTGCGGCTCGATGGGAGCCAGTGGCTGAAGATGACCGGACTGATCCTGGTGGGACTGATCCCGTTCGGAGCACTGGCGATCCTCTTCGGCCACCTGCTGACTGCCGACGCCATCGGTCCCGCCATGGGCGGCCTCGTCGCCGTCCTGGCCGTGCTCGGCGGCGTGTGGTTCCCGCTGACGAGCGGCGCGCTCTACTACATCGGCCAAGCGTTGCCGTCGTACTGGCTCGTCCAGGCGAGCCACGTCGCGCTCGGCGGCGGCGGGTGGGGGACGAAGGGCTGGCTGATCGTGGCCGGATGGTCGGTCGTGCTGGGCGCCCTGGCGGCGCGCGCCTACCGCCGGGACACCGCGCGCGTCTAGTCCAGGAGCGCGCGCACGTGCCCCGCGATCACCAGCTCCTCGCGTGACTGGATCACATGGACCTCGAACGGACAGAGGAAGCGGAGCCGCCCACACACCCGCTCTCGGACGAGCGTCGAGTGCTCGCCGATGCCGCCGGAGAAGACGATCGCGTCGAGACCTCTCAACGAGGCCGCCGATGCCGCGACCGCCGCCGCGACCCGGTGGACGTACACCGCGAGCGCCGGCGAGTCGTCCGCCAGCTCGCGGACGTCGCCCGAGCCGCCGGAGAGCCCGGCCAGACCGGACTCGTGCTCGAGTGCGTGGTCGAGCTCGTCGACGCTGAGCCCGTGCTCCCGCATCAGATAGAGCAGCGCGCCGGGGTCGATCGAGCCGGAGCGGGTCGTCATCGGCACGCCCTCGAGGGGCGAGAAGCCCATGGTCGTCTCCACCGAGCGCCCGTCCAGCACAGCCGTCACCGACGAGCCGCCGCCCAGGTGGCAGACGACCAGCCGCGGCACCCGGACCTGCGACGCCGCCCATTCGACCGACAATCCGTGGAAGCCGTACCGCCGCACCCCCCACTCGAGCCACCTCTCGGGGACGGCGTAGCGCGTCGCCTCGTCGGGCATCGTCGCGTGGAACGCGGTGTCGAAGACGGCGACGTGGGGGACGTCGGGCAGCGCGTGCCGCGCCTCCCCGAGCGTGCGCAGCGCAGGCGCGTTGTGCAACGGGGCGAGCGGCGTCAGCTCGCGGAGCGCCTCGGTCACCTCGTCGTCGACCAGCACCGGCTCCTGGAAGCGCGAACCGCCGTGCACGATGCGATGCCCGACCGCGTCGCACTCCACGAACCCGTCGACCGGGTGCGAATCGTCGCCCTCGACCATGTGCAGCTTGAGGCTCGTCGAGCCGGCGTTGACGACGAGGACGTTCAGGCCGGCCAGACCCAGTCCCGGACGTCGGGCCGGTCCTCGCCGTGCTCGCGCGTCCAGGCCCGGCAGCGGAGCCGTTCGTCCTCCATCTCCTGCCGCACATGGGCGGCACGGGAGGCGAGGCCCGGGACGCGGTCGATCACGTCGATCACGAGGTGGAAGCGGTCGAGGTCGTTGAGCATGACCATGTCGAACGGCGTCGTGGTCGTGCCCTCCTCCTTGTAGCCGCGCACGTGCAGGTTGTCGTGGTTCGTGCGCCGGTAGGTGAGGCGGTGGATCAGCCACGGGTAGCCGTGGTAGGCGAAGACGATCGGCCGGTCGGGCGTGAACAGCGAGTCGAACTCGCTGTCCGCCAGGCCATGCGGATGCTCGCTCTCCGGCTGCAGCCGCATCAGGTCGACCACGTTGACGACGCGCACCTTCAGGTCGGGGAGCCGCTCGCGCAGGATGGAGACGGCGGCGAGGGTCTCGAGGGTGGGCACGTCGCCCGCGCAGGCCATGACCACGTCGGGCTCGCCCTCGCCGTCGTTCGAGGCCCAGTCCCAGATACCGAGCCCGCGCGTGCAGTGCACGATCGCATCGTCCATCGACAGGTAGTCCAGCGCGGGCTGCTTGCCGGCGACGATCACGTTGACGTAGTGGCGGCTGCGCAGGCAGTGGTCGGCGACCGAGAGCAGCGTGTTCGCGTCGGGCGGCAGGTAGACGCGGATCACCTCCGCCTTCTTGTTGACGACGTGGTCGATGAAGCCCGGGTCCTGATGCGAGAAGCCGTTGTGGTCCTGCCGCCAGACGTGCGACGAGAGCAGGTAGTTGAGCGACGGGAGCGGGCGGCGCCAGGGGATGTGGCGCGTCACCTTCAGCCATTTCGCGTGCTGGTTGAACATCGAGTCGATGATGTGGATGAACGCCTCGTAGCAGTTGAAGAAGCCGTGGCGGCCAGTGAGCAGATAGCCCTCCAGCCAGCCCTGGCAGAGGTGCTCCGAGAGCACCTCCAGCACCCGCCCTTCCGGCGCGAGCCCCTCGTCCGTGGGCAGGATCTCCGCCTCCCAGGCCCGGTTCGTGGTCTCGAAGACGGCGGAGAGCCGGTTCGAGGCGGTCTCGTCGGGGCCGAAGAGGCGGAAGGTCTCGGGGTTGCGCGCGATCACGTCGCGGAGAAAACCGCCGAGAACGCGGGTCGCCTCGCTCGAGGAGCGTGCGGGCTCCTCGACCTCGACGGCGTAGTCGCGGAAGTCGGGCAGGATGAGGTCGCGCCCGAGCTCGCCGGTCGTGTGCGGGCTCGCGCTCATCCGCTTGTCGCCCTTCGGCGGCAGCGCGGCCAGCTCGGCCACGAGCCGGCCCTGGTCGTCGAACAGCTCCTCCGGCCGATAGCTCCGCATCCACTCCTCGAGCAGCCGCAGGTGCTCCGCGTTCTTGCGGACATCGGCGACCGGCACCTGGTGCGAGCGCCAGGTGCCCTCCACCGGCAGCCCGTCGACCACCTTGGGGCCGGTCCAGCCCTTCGGCGTGCGCAGCACGATCATCGGCCACTTCGGCCTGGTCTCCCGGCCCTTGAAGCCGGCGACGTCGTCGAGCGCGTCGTCGAGCGCGGCTGCGAAGTCGCCGTGCACCTGCTCCGGGTCGTCGCCGGTGACGAGGATCGGCCGGTGGCCGTAGCCCTCGAAGAGCGCGACCAGCTCGTCCTCGGGGATCCGCGCCAGCACCGTCGGGTTGGCGATCTTGTAGCCGTTCAGGTGGAGGATCGGCAGAACGGCGCCGTCGGTCCTCGGGTTGAGGAACTTGTTCGAGTGCCAGCTCGCCGCCAGCGGCCCCGTCTCCGCTTCGCCGTCCCCGATCACGCAGCACACGACGAGGTCGGGGTTGTCGAACGCCGCGCCGTATGCGTGCGTGAGCGCGTAGCCGAGCTCGCCGCCCTCGTGGATCGAGCCGGGCGTCTCCGGCGCGGCGTGGCTCGGGATCCCGCCGGGGAAGGAGAACTGCCGGAACAGCTCGCGCAGCCCCCGCTCGTCGGCGGACACGAGCGGGAAGAGCTCGGAGTAGGTGCCCTCGAGGTAGGCGTTGGCGACGATCCCCGGCCCGCCGTGGCCCGGGCCGGTGACGTAGATCGCGTCCAGGTCGCGGGCGCGGATCGCGCGGTTCAGATGCGCCCAGATCAGGTTCAGGCCGGGCGTGGTGCCGAAGTGGCCGAGCAGCCGCGGCTTCACGTGCTCCGGCTTCAACGGCTCGCGTAGGAGCGGGTTGTCGAGCAGGTAGATCTGCCCGACGGAGAGGTAGTTGGCCGCCCGCCAGTAGGCGTCGATGAGGCGAAGCTCCTCGCTCGTCACACCTGCACTCCATCAGATTTACGGCGTGGGTCGCCGTCGAGCAGGTTCCACCGACGTTGGTCTCTGCTCGCGGTCTAGCCTGGCTGTCCGGCACTCGCCGCGGTGGGCGCCGGTCTGAGCTCGACCACGTCGTCGGAGGCCGCAACCCCTTCGCCTCCGAGCACGACGATGCGGCGGCCGACGGCTACCGCCGCCGCGTTCGCCAGCGGTGAAGGCATTCGGCCGGCGAGCGTCACTGCACCTGTGCTCGGGTCGATCCGCAGGATTCGGTCGAGTGGGTGGCCCTCAGCGTCGGTTCCGCCGAGGAGATACAGCGAGTTGCCGAACGCGACAAGCGGCGCGTGCGCGGAGGGAGCAGGCAAGGTCGCGATCCGTCGAACCCGTCTCCCGGAAACGGAGACGACCGCGTCGCTCTCGCCGGCGGGCGTGACGCCGCCTGCGACGTAGATCGTTCTTCCCAGAGCCGCCACACCCGCATATCGCAGGCCGACCGGAAGCCGTGCGACGACCACAGGGGAGTGCCCAGGCCGGTAGCGGAGAACCGCTGTCGCATACCGCGTGCCCGTGAAGCCGCCGACGAGGTATGCCTTGCCGCCGACGGTGGCGACACCCAGGTCCGAGAGCGGCTCGCCGAGCGAGCCGGCGTTCGTCGCCACACCTGTCTGAGGGTCGATCCTCGCGACAGCATCCGTCGACGCGACCTGCCCACCGCCGAAGACGTATGCGTCGCGGCCCACGATCGCGAGCGCCGCATCGTGAGTCGCCCCGGGCAGCGTCCCCGCGATCCGCAGCCTGCCGGGCGGCCCCAGCAGCACCTGCCGCGACGATCTTCCCCCGACGAGCCCTCCGGCGACGACCAAGCGGCCGCTCGGAAGCGCGGCTGCCGCCAGACGGGATGCCGGCTGTGGGAGCCTCCCGATTCGCCGCGCGACGAGCCGCGGCGGGGCCGGGTTCGGTCGCGTGGTCGCGGGGAGCAGGTCGAGGCCGTCCGGCTTCGAGAGGAAGCCGATCGCAGCGGACGGCACCCCGTAGTGGCCGTACTGCCAGACGATGCGTTTCGTCCTGGGGTCGACGACGATGATCCGGTGATGCCAGTCGTCCGTGATCGCGATCATCCCGTTCGGCCAGCGAACCGCCAGTGACGGACGGTCGAGGGCGCCCTCGCCGGACGTCGGCCCATACGTCCAGACGATCCGCCCGCGAGGTGTGATCACGTCGACTCGGCCGGGCGTGTTGAACCCGGCGACGAGCAGGTTTCCGTCCCGGAGCAGCTGGGCGTCGGACGGATAGGCGGTGGGTGTCCGCGTCGCGTACACGAGCCGTCCGCGGCGGTCGAAGCGATCGACCCATCCTCCGATCTCGGTCACGAGCATGCCGCCGTCCGCGAGCGGCGTCGCCCCGTTCGGAGAGGACAGCGACCGCGGTGGGTCATGGGCGCAGCCGGAGCCGCCGAGTTCGCTCACGATCCGATGGTCGGGGCTGAGCCGCAGGACTCGGCAGTTCTTGATGTCGGCGACAGTGATCGTGTGGTTTCGCCAGACGTACGCGTCGTCGGGATTCGAGAGCTCCCCGCCTGCGGACCCGGCGACACCCGCGTGTCCGTAGCTCCAGACAAGCCGGTGCGTGCGAAGGTCGATCTGCGCGACCTGGTCGTTGAACTCCTCGTTCGTCACGATCCGTCGGTAGCCGGGCGCGAAGAACGCGTCGTCCGGGTCGTAGAAGGACTGGCCGGGACGGAGGTCGCCGGCCCTCGGGAACTCCCACACGATGCGCTTCGAGGGCGAGACGATCAGGAGCTTGTTCGCGTTCCGGTCGGCGATCAGGAGGTACCCGGGGACCGGACCGGGCCCGACCGGAGGCAAGCCGAGTGCTCGGGCCGCCGGGCTCTGGCTCGACCGGCGGGCTCGTTGAAAGGCGCTGACGAGAGAGTGGCGTCCTGCGGCGGGGCGTGCGTTCACGCGGGCAGGGGCGTCTTCCCCGCGATCCCGCTCGAAGCCGTGGATCCAGGGACGAGCGAACGGGAACGTCAGCGCGGCGAGCGCGAAGCCGGCGACCACCGAGACGCCGACGAGCGAGCCGCGCAGGGCGGTGCCGCGGATCCGGGCCGGACGGAGAAGCGCCGGCAAGCGGCGCAGGTAGAAAAGCACGTGGATCCCGAATGCCCCGGCCCAGACCACGAAGCTTGCCTTGTGGAGGCCCACGATCATGCCGCGGCGTCCGAAGGCGATCATCGCGACACCCGTTCCGAGGACACCGATCGTCGAGACAACGAGTGCGGGCGCGACCAGGAAGCGCATCGCCGCGTGAGGCGGCCCCTTGACCGCGTACTCGCGCCGGCGCTGGTAGTACCGCATGAACCGGTAGCCGGTGGCCCCGAGCTTCAGCGCGACGGGCGGGATGAGGAGCATTCCCACGAAGACGTGGACCGAAAGGAGCGTCCGAAGGAACAGGATCGTGACGCCCTCGACGGCGAGCAGGACGAGCAGGACCACGGCAGTCGTGCCGGTCAACCGCTCATTGCCTTCGACTCCGCCGGTCCGTGTACGTACGCGCATCGCCTGAAGAAGAACATTCCCGCATGAGCCGCCGATGAACGAGCTTCATGCGCAACTCATCCTCCGCGACGACAATTCGGGAGATGCGCGTACTGGTCGTCGAGGACGAGCCGAGGATGGCCGACCTGCTCGCGCGCGGTCTGCACGAGGAGGGCTACGCAGCGGACGTCGCCGGAACCGGCGAGGACGCGCTCTGGATGGCGCGGGCGGTCGACTACGACGCGATCGTCCTCGACGTGATGCTCCCCGGCGCGGACGGGATGGAGACGTGCCGCTCGCTTCGATCCGCCGGTGTCTGGTCCCCGGTGCTGATGTTGACCGCGAGGGACGCCGTCGGCGACCGCATCGCCGGCCTCGATGCCGGCGCAGACGACTATGTGCTGAAGCCGTTCTCGTTCGGCGAGCTGCTCGCGCGCCTGCGCGCACTCGTCCGGCGTACGCCGCACGAGCGGCCGACCGTTGTCCGGGTCGGCCATCTCTGCCTCGACCCGGCGAGCAGGCGGGTGTGGCGGGGTGACGACGAGCTCCGGCTGTCCGCGAAGGCATTCGCGCTCCTGGAGGCGTTCATGCGCAGGCCGGGCCAGGTGCTCTCGCGCGAGCAACTGCTCGAGGCTGCGTGGGACATGGCGTTCGAAAGCCGCTCGAACATCGTGGACGTGTACGTGCGGGCGCTGCGAGCGCAGATCGGCGTAAAGACGATCGAGACCGTGCGCGGTGTCGGCTACCGCCTCCGGACGGACGGCGGATGATCTCGCGCCTTCCGATTCGCGTCAGGCTGGTCCTGCCGTTCGCGCTCGGCATGGCAGTCGTGCTCGCGGCGACCGGGTTCTTCATCTACCACCGCGTCGGCTCGACGCTGCTCGCATCGGTCGACCAGAACCTGCGCGGGCAGGCCGGGGAGGCGGCCCAGCACGTTGCGCGCGGGCGCGGCGTCCTCGATCGCGACGCTCCCGGCGCGCCGACCGTCGGTCAGCTCGTCGGCAGCGACGGCCGCGTACGTGAGACCACTCCCGGCGGGCTTCCCCCGCTCGTCTCCGGTTCGACCCTCGGCAGCGTCCTCGGGGGCCGCACCGTCCTTCGGACCGGCGGGATCCCCGGCATCGACGGCGACTGGCGGATCCTGGCGGCACCGGCGCAAGGTGGCCGGTCGAGTGTCGTGGTCGCCGAGTCGCTGGAATCACGCGAGCAGACACTCGACCGGCTCCTCCGCCAGTTCCTGATCGGCGGGCCGCTCGCTCTCGCGATCGTGACCCTCGGCGGCTACCTGCTCGCCGCGGGGGCGCTGCGACCGGTGGAGGCAATGCGCCGGAGGGCCTCTTCGATCGGCGCGTCGACGCCGGGCGCCCGGCTGCCGACGCCGCGCAGCAGGGACGAGCTCTCGCGTCTCGCGGAGACGTTGAACGAGATGCTCGCACGGCTCGAGTCGGCGGTCGAGCACGAGCGTCGCTTCGTCGACGACGCGAGCCACGAGCTGCGGACGCCGCTGGCGGTGCTGCGCGCCGAGCTCGAGCTCGCGCTCCGGCATCCACGCTCGAAAGAGGAGCTCGAGCGAGCCCTGCGATCGGCGGTCGAGGACGCCGAGCGGCTTGGCCGGCTCGCCGAGGACCTTCTTCTCTTCGCTCGTTACGACCAGGGGCAGCTGCCGCTTCGACGTGAGCCGGTCGAGGCCGGAGCCTTTCTGGGCGAGGTGGCCACCCGGTTCGAGCGCCGCGCCCGGGACGCCGGACGTCCCATCCGCGTCGAGCCCGCCGCAGACGGTCTCCTCGTCGACGGCGACGCGATCCGGCTCGAGCAGGCGCTCGACAACCTCGTCGAGAACGCCTTCGCCCACGGGGCCGGCGCCGTCGCACTGGCCGCAGTGCAGAGGAACGGCCGGGTCGAGCTGCATGTGACCGACGAGGGCGCAGGGGTACCGAGCGACTTCCTGCCACGTGCATTCGACCGGTTCAGCCGCGCCGACGAGGCGCGCGGCCGCGGCGGCACCGGGTTGGGTCTCGCAATCGTCGACCTGGTCGCGCGCGCACACGGGGGTGAAGCTCGACTCGAGAACCGCCCGGGCGGCGGCGCCGACGCGTGGATCGCGATCGGCGCAACCCACAGCAACCTCTAAGGCGCCGTTCATCGGGCTCTCATGCTCATGCGGTTCGATGTCCGCATGGAAACTCACCGTCGACACGCCGCCGATGCCCGCGACACCGTCCGGAGGAGGGTGAGCCGGGTGACCGCCATCGCCGCCGCCGCGTCGGTTGCAGCGGCCGGTTCGATCACCGCCTACGTGGCAGGTGCGGCCGGGAGCCACAGGTCCGTCAGTCGCACCGCGACGAGACGCCGTGCGACGTCCACCAGGGCGGAGCTACCCGTGCCCTCCACGCCTGCCGCTCCCGCCCTCGAGTCGACCGGGTCGTCTCAGGCACCCGTGCAGCCCGTGCAGATTCAACCGCCGACCCAGTCGAGCAATCCGCCCGTCGCCGTCTCGGGAGGCTCGTGAGCATCGCTTCGGAGGAGTTCCCCGCACTCGGGACGACCGCGTGCATCGCCGTCGCCGAGGCGTCGGCCATCGACCAGGCGACGTTGATCCTTCGCGACGAGCTCGCCGCGGTCGATCGCTCCCTCAGCCGCTTCCGCGACGACTCGGAGCTCGCGACGATCAATCGCGCCGCCGGCTCCGAGATCCACGTGAGCTCGCGCTGTCTTTCCGCCGTCCTGGTCGCCCTCGACGCCGCGGAACAGACCGGCGGACTCGTCGATCCGACGGTCGGCGCGAACCTCCGTCTGGCCGGTTACGACCGGCCCTACGCCGAGCTCCGGCTGCGCGACGGGCGGCGGGTACACGCACGCTTCCCCCCGGTCGCAGGTTGGAGATCGGTCACGGTCGATCGTCGTCGCCGGACGATTCGGATTCCCGCTGGGGTCGAGCTCGACCTCGGCGCGACTGCGAAGGCGCTCGCGGCCGACGACGCCTCGGCGGCGGCAGCCGAGGCGACCGGATGCGGCATTCTCGTCAGCCTCGGCGGCGACGTCGCGGTCGCCGGCGAGCCGCCCGCGGAGGGCTGGCCGATACGGATCGCCGACGACCACGCCGCACCGCTCGACGGACCGGGCCCCGTCGTCGCTCTCAGCGAGGGCGGGCTCGCCAGCTCGGGGACGCGCGTTCGGCGCTGGGCCACCTCGGGCGGCGAACTCCACCACATCGTCGACCCCCGCAGCGGGCGCCCCGCGGCGACCGCCTGGCGGACCGTGTCGGTTGCGGCTCGCTCGTGCGTCCTGGCAAACGCTGCGAGCACGGCCTCGATCGTCCTGGGGGATGCTGCGCCGGCCTGGCTCGAGAGCCGCGGCCTACCGGCGAGGCTGGCGGCCGAAGACGGGACGGTGGCGACCGTCAACGGCTGGCCGGCGGACCACGCGTGAGCTCCGGAACCGCACTCTGGTACCTGACCCGCGGTGCCGGCGTCGTCGCCCTGCTCTTGCTGACCGCATCGACTCTGGTCGGGGCCCTTTCGGCCGGTCGCTGGCGTAGCACGCGGTGGCCGCGCTTCGCAGTGGCGAAGCTCCATCGGAACCTCACGTTGCTCGCACTCGTCTTCATCGGGCTACACGTCACGACGACGCTCGCCGACGGCTACGCGCCCATCGGTCTCAAGGACATCGTCATCCCGTTCGTGTCGCCGTATCGGCCGATCTGGCTCGGTCTCGGAGCACTTGCTCTCGACGTGCTGTTGGCAATCGGCATCTCGACCGCCCTGCGCAAGCGCATCGGCTACCGAGCCTGGCGGGTACTGCACTGGGGTGCGTATGCGGCCTGGCCGCTGGCGCTTGCTCACGGGCTCGGCTCCGGCTCGGACGCCCGCTACGGGTGGATGGCGCTCCTCGCTCTCGGCTGCCTCGCACTTGTTGTCGTCGCCGTGGCCGGCCGCCTGCTGTTCAGTCGCTCGCCCAGCCCCAGGCTGGCCGCCGGCGCAGCGACCTTCGCGCTCGCTCTCGGGCTGGCGACGTGGTACGCGACCGGGCCGCGCCAGCACGGCTGGGCCGCCCGCGCGGGCACGCCGAAGTCGCTCCTGCGGGCGACCAAGGTGGCGCCGACGTCCGCGCGCAGCCTCGCAGCCGCGTCGGTGCAGACCACGTTCACCGGCCGGCTCGAGGGACGATTGTCGTCCTCCGGCCCGGATGCATTCGGCAACGCGGCTGTGGCCATTGCGATGGCGACACGCGGCGGCGAACCCGGCCTGGTCCAGCTGACCCTCTGGGGCTCCGCCCTCGACAGCGGCGGCCTGGCGATGTCCCGCAGCCGGGTCTCGTTCCAGGATGCCGTCTCCGGCACGGTCTACACCGGCTCGGTGGTCAACCTCGACGGGAACCTGGTCGTCGCCGACGTCACGTCGTCTTCCGGCTCGACGCTCCAGCTCATCATGCGATTGCAGATCGACGCCGAGGCGGGGACGGTCGCCGGCACCATGCACGCGTCTCCTGCCTCCGGCTCGGGGGATTCTTAGCCGCCGCGTCGGCTCCCGCGTACCTCGACGGCCGGCGGGCGGTCGCGCCCGCAGGCCTCAGGATGTGCGTTCAGCGGACCCTGAGGTCGAGTGATGGTCGTCGGGTGCCTGGCCGACCATTGTGATCCGATCGTGCCCGCGAGCCGGGATGAGCCGGCGCCACGAGGGACGACTCGAGGGCTAGCAGATCCGCGGAAGGGGGTCGCCCACGAGCATGTCGACGATGCGGCTGCCACCGAGCGCCGTGTCGAGCACGACTAGACCGTCGGTATCGGCTGCCACCTCACCGATGATCGCCGCGTCGCGACCGAGCGGGTCGGCACGGAGAGCAGTCAGCGCGCCTTCTGCCGCCTCGGGCGCGACAACGGCGACGAGCTTGCCTTCGTTGGCGACGTAGAGCGGGTCGATTCCGAGGATCTCGGCCGCACCCGCAACCTCTGCCCGGATCGGGAGCGAGCCCTCGTCCAGACGGACGGTGAGCCCGCACGCTCCGGCCAGCTCGTTCAAGGTCGTCGCGAGACCCCCGCGCGTCGGGTCGCGCATCCAGCGCAGCTGCGGGCCCAGCTCGACGAGCGAGGCCGTGAGCCCGTTCAGCGCCGCCGTGTCGCTCTCGAGCCTGCTCTCGAGCTTCAAGTCTCCGCGCGCGACGAGGACGGCGAAGCCGTGGTCGCCGATCGTCCCCGAGAGGAGCACGCGGTCTCCGGGCTGTGGCTGTCCGAACGTCGCCCGCATCCGGCCGACGCCGGCGGTGGTGACGAACAGCCCGTCGGCGCTCCCGCGCTCGACGACCTTGGTGTCCCCGGCGACCACGGCGACGCCCGCCGCGTCGGCCGCGCGCGACATCGACCGCGCGATGCGCCGCAGGTCCCCGAGCGGGAAGCCTTCCTCGATCACGAAGCCGGCGCTGAGCCACAGCGGCTCGGCGCCGGCGACGGCGAGGTCGTTGACCGTTCCGTTGACGGCCAGCTCGCCGATGTCTCCGCCCGGGAAGAACAGCGGCTTCACGACGAACGAATCGGTGGTGAACGCGAGCCCGTCGACGACCGCCGCGTCGCCCAGCTCGTCGAGCAGCGGGTTGGAGAGCTCTTCGACGAAAAGGCCCTCGACGAGCTTCCGCGTCGACTTGCCGCCCGCGCCGTGGGCGAGCGTCACGACCTCGTCGCTACGCAGCGTGGCGGCCATAGGCGTAGTAGGCCGCGCAGGCGCCCTCGGCGGAGACCATGCAGGTGCCGAGCGGTTTCTCGGGCGTGCAGGCCGTGCCGAAGACCTTGCACTCCCACGGCTTGATCGAGCCGACGAGCACCTCGCCGCACTGGCACGCCTTCGGGTCGGCGACCTGGACACGCGGCACCTCGAATCTCTCCTCCGCGTCCCAGGCGGCGAATTCGGCGCGGATCCGCAGCGCGCTCCGAGGGAGCGATCCCAGGCCGCGCCACTCGAACGTCTCGCGCAGCTCCATCGTCTCGTCGATCGCCTCGAGCGCGCGCGGGTTCCCCTCCGACCGCACGACGCGCGTGTACTGGTTCTCGACCTCGCACCGACCTTCGACGCGCTGACGCAGGATCATCGCGGTCGCCTCGAGGATGTCGAGCGGCTCGAAGCCGGCGACGACGACCTGCCTGCCGTACTCCGCGGGGATGAAGGCAAATGGATCCGTCCCGATCACCGTCGACACGTGCCCGGGCGAGATGAACGCGTCGATCCGTGTGTCGGGCGTGTCGAGGATCGCTCGCAGCGGCGGGACGATCGTCACGTGGTTGCAGAACGCCGAGAAGTTCCGTACGCCTGCGGCCCGGGCGCGAAGCAGCGTCACAGCGGTCGCGGGCGCGGTCGTCTCGAACCCGATTGCGAAGAAGACCACCTCCCGGTCGGGCTCGGACTGCGCGATCGCGAGCGCGTCCAGCGGCGAGTAGACCATCCGGACGTCGGCGCCGCGCGCTTTCGCCTCGAGCAGCGTGCCCTTCCCGCCCGGGACGCGAAGCATGTCCCCGAACGTCGTGAACACGACCTGGGGTCGCTCTGCGAGCGAGATCGCATCGTCGACGCGGCCCATCGGGATCACGCAGACGGGACAGCCGGGACCGTGCAGATACTCGACTCCGGGCGGGAGCAGGTTCTCGAGCCCGTGCTTGGCGATCGCATGGGTGTGACCCCCGCAGACCTCCATGATCCGCGTCGTCTCGTCGGGATCGACGAGCGACGTGATCTCCCGCGCCAGCCTCCGGGCGAGCTCACCGTCGCGGTACTCGTCGACGAACTTCACTCGGTCGCCTTCCTGATCGCGATCCCGGCGTGGCAGAGAAGCACGTCTCCCGCTGCGACCGGGGCGACCAGCTCCACGCCGACCTGCTCGCGGCCGGCAGCGGTGTCGACGAGCGCCGTGTCGCCCGAGATCTCGACGACGATCCCCTCGACGGCGACGTCGCCGCAGGTCATGCACTCGTGCGGGTTCACCATTCGATCTCCTCGAGCAGCGCGAGCGTCCGTGCCGCCTCCTCCTCGTCGATCGTGTGTAGCGCGAACCCGACGTGCACCAGCACCCAGTCGCCGACATTCGCCTCGGGGAGGAGTGCGGTCGACACCTCCCGGCGGACCCCGGACACTTCTGCCGTGGCCAACCCGGGCTCGCCGACCTCAACCAGCCGTGCTGGGATGGCGAGGCACATGGTCAGGCGATCCTATGTGCGGCGACCGCCGCCTGTCCGTAGCTGATCCCGCCGTCGTTCGGCGGGACCAGCCGGTGCGTGAGGACGCGGAACCCGAGCGCCTCGAGCCGTTCGCGGGTCGAGCTGAGGAGGCGCACGTTCTGGAACGTGCCCCCCGAGAGGACGACGGTTCCGGACGTGGCCGACTCGGCGCATGCGGCCGCGGCCGAAGCGGCGACTGTCTCGTGGAAGGATGCCGCTATCCAGGCCGGATCGCGGCCGCCGAGGGTCTCCAGGTAACACTGTGTTACGAGCTCGGTCGAGGCGCCGAACCGCCACGGCCACGGGTCGGCCGGAACGTCGGCGGCGAGCTGCTCGAGCTCGACGGCCGCCTGGCCTTCGTACACGGCCTCGCCGCCGAAACCGAGTAGCGCCGCGACCGCGTCGAACAGCCTGCCCATGCCGGAGGAGCGTGGCGCATTTGCCTTCAGGCTCTCCCGGACGATCGACCACCGAGGCCACGGGACCGGCTGGCCGGCCCGCTCGAGATGGGCGGCCGCCACGCGCCACGGTTCGCGGATCGCCGCCTCGCCGCCTGGCAGCGGAATCGGTTCGAGCCCGGCGAGCCGCTCGAACGAACGGAGGTCGCAGCGGAGGAGCTCCCCGCCCCAGAGCGTCCCGTCCGTCCCCAGGCCGGTGCCGTCGAAGACGAGCGCGAGCGCAGACCCCTCCTCGCCGTGCTCGGCGAGGCAGGCGGCGGCGTGGGCGTGGTGGTGCTGGACCTCGACGAGCGGCAGGCCCTGCTCGTGCGCCCACTTCGTCGCGAGGTACTCCGGATGGAGGTCGCAGGCGACCGTTTCCGGCCGGACGCCGAGCATGTCGAGGTAGAGCTCGAGGTCGTCGACGAACGCGCGGTACGCCTCCTCGGAGTCGAGGTCGCCGAGGTGCGGTGAGAGATAGGCCGCCTCGTCCGTGGCCACGCAGAAGGTGGATTTCAGCTCGGCGCCGGCGGCGACGAGCGGCCGAGCGGACGAGAGCGGCAGCGGCGACGGGGCGAACCCGCGGGAGCGTCGGACCGGGAAGCCACGGCGGACGACGGAGTCCTCGCAGCGTCGGTGGATCGGCCGGTCGTGCGAGAGGAAGGCGTCTGCGATCCCGGCGAGCCGTCGGTGCGCCTCGCCGTCCTCGAAGGCGATCGGCTCGTCGGACAGGTTCCCGCTCGTCATCACGAGCGCTCCGCCGAAGTCGCGGTCGAGCAGGTGGTGAAGCGGCGTGTAGGGGAGCATCACGCCGAGCCACGGCGACGCGGCGGCGACCGATTCGGCAACGGGCGCACCCGGCACGCGAGGCAACAGGACGATCGGGCGCTCACGTGAACGGAGAAGCCTCAGCTCCTCTTCGTTCGCGTGAACGAGGAGCTCCGGTTTCCCCGACATGACGGCGAAGGGCTTTGCCTCCCGGTGCTTGCGACCCCGCAGCCGCGACACCGCCGCCTCGTCTGCGGCATCGCAGGCCAGGTGGTAGCCGCCGAGGCCCTTGACCGCGAGGATCCCGCCCTCGTCGAGGACTGCGACCGCCTCCTCGAGCGGCCCGAGGCGCGCCTGCGAGGCGCGCCGGTCTCCCGGCTGGGCGACGGCGGCTCGGCCGCTGTCGCTGCCAGCTATCGAGAGCTGCGGCCCGCAGGCGGGGCAGGCGATCGGCTCGGCGTGGAAGCGGCGGTCGAGCGGGTTCTCGTACTCGCGCCGGCATTCGGGGCACAGCGGGAAGCCGGCCATTGTGGTGTTCGGCCGGTCGTAGGGCACCGTGCGAACGATCGTGAAGCGCGGGCCGCACTGCGTGCAGTTGATGAATGGATAGCGGTAGCGGCGGTCGGCCGGGTCGAAGAGCTCGCTGACACACTCGTCGCAGGTGGCGACGTCCGGTGGGATCAGGGCGGTGTGACCCGAGGCGACGCTCTCGACGATCCTGAAGTCGGACTCGCCGACCGGAGCGACGGGCACGGCCGTGACCGACGTGACCGAGGCGAGCGACGGCGCGCACGAGACGAGCTCGTCGGCGAATGCGTCGAGCTCTGCGCCCTCGACCTCGATCACGACGCCGTCGCCGTCGTTCAGCACGTAGCCGCCGAGCCCGTGCGCCCGCGCGAGCCGGTACACGAAGGGCCGGAATCCAACTCCCTGGACGACGCCCGTCGCGCGAAATCTGCGCCGCTCTCGAATCGGCCTTGCGCTTATCTTTCGCACCTCCGAAGCATGGCGCAGAATCGACTAGGGTCACGTCGGTGGGATTCCGGAAGCCCACACGGGAAAGCCGCAGGTTGAGTCAGGCTCCCTTCGGATGGCATGCGGACGCCGACCGGCGACGCTCTTCCCGATGAACTGTGTGATCGAGGCCGGAGCGCTCGACACGCTGATCGCTGCGCTCGCCGCCCGCGGCTACACCGTGGTCGGTCCTACCGCACGCGACGGCGCGATCGTCTACGAGGAGCTCGCCACCGCCGCCGATCTGCCGATCGGCTGGAAGGACGTCCAGGACGGCGGTATGTACAGGCTCGAGCGCCGCGACGACGAAGCGCGCTTCGGCTACGCGGTCGGACCGACGTCCTGGAAGCGCTTCCTGTTTCCGCCTCACGTGCGGCTGTGGAAGGCGACGCAGGGCGGTGACGGGCTCCAGGTCGAGGAGGAACCGGTCGAGCCGCAGCCGCTCGCCTTCATCGGTATCCGCGCCTGCGAGCTCGCAGCGATCGGGATCCAGGACCGCGTGTTTCTCGGGGGCCGCTACGCCGACCGCGATTACGCCGCACGCCGCGAGAACGTCTTCCTCGTGGCGGTCAACTGCCACGAGCCCGCAGGCACGTGCTTCTGCGTCTCGATGGACACCGGCCCGACCGCACGCGAGGGGTACGACCTCGTGTTGACCGAGCTGTTCGACGGCGGGCACCGGTTCCTCGTCGCGGCGGGCAGTGCGAGAGGCGAGGAGATCCTCGGCGAGTTCGGCGGGGTCGAGGCGACCGGGGACGATCTCGCCGAGGCGTCGGCTCAGGCCGTGGACGCGGCCGGCCGGATGGGACGCCACCTCGACACGCACGACATCCGCGACCTGCTTCGCGACAACCTCGAGCATCCACGTTGGGACGAGGTCGCGGAGCGGTGCCTGACGTGCGGCAACTGCACGCTGGCCTGCCCCACATGCTTCTGCTCGGCGGTCGAGGATACGAACGACCTGGACGGCTCCACAGCACGCTCGCGCGTCTGGGACTCGTGCTTCTCGATCGACTACTCGTACATCCACGGCGGCGCGGTGCGCCAGACGCCGCGCGCCCGCTACCGGCAGTGGCTCACCCACAAGCTGGGCACCTGGCACGACCAGTTCGACAGCTCCGGATGCGTCGGCTGTGGCCGCTGCATCACCTGGTGCCCGGTCGGGATCGACATCACGGAGGAGGTCGCCGCGATCCGCGCGACCGGGGAGTCTGCATGAGGTCATGCAGCGTCCCGGGGAGGGGGACTCGGGGGAACCGAGAGGTTCCCCCTGCGGGGCATCCCGGCTTTGCCAGGCTGCCACGGCAAACAACCGGGAAGGAAGACGCATGAAGTCGCTCGATGAGCTCGTTGCCGAGAGCCCGATCTTCGCCGGGATGGCGCAGCCGTACCTGGAGTTGATCGCCGGCTGCGGCCAGAACGCCGGCTTCGAGGCCGGGCAGTACCTGTTCCACGAGGGCGACCAGGCAGACACCTTCTACCTCGTCCGCCACGGGCGGGTGATGCTCGAGACGTTCGTCCCCGGTCGCGGTGCCCTGACGGTCGAGACGGTGGACGAGGGCGACGTGGTCGGCTGGTCGTGGCTCTTCGCGCCGTATCGCTGGCACTTCGACGCCCGTGCGCTCGACATCGTCCGAGTGGTTGCCTTCGACGGCGCATGCCTGCGCGGCAAGTGCGAAACGGACCGGGTCTTCGGGTACGAGCTGTTCCTCCGCTTCTCCCCGGTGATGCTCGACCGCCTGCAGGCGGCCCGCCTCCAGCTCCTGGACGTATATGGCAGCGCTGCCTGAGCCTGGCGCCATGACGCCCCGGCCCTTCCGCGTGGAGGGGAAGGTGCGGGAGACCCACGACACGTGGACGCTCTCCCTCGTGCCCGTCCAGGGAGACCAGCTCGACGTCGCTCCGGGGCAGTTCACCATGCTCTACGTCTTCGGGGTCGGCGAGGTGCCGATCTCGGTGAGCGGGGCGCCGCTCGTGCAGACGATCCGTGCGGTCGGGCCGGTCACGAAGGCGCTGTGCGCCGCCAGGCCGGGAACCGTGGTCGGAGTGCGCGGCCCGTTCGGAACGTCCTGGCCGGTCGCGGACGCCAAGGGCCGCGACATCCTGATCGTCGCCGGCGGTGTGGGGCTGCCGCCCGTGCGCCCCGCGCTCTACCACGTGCTCGGGCACCGTGCCGACTACGGCCGGGTGATCCTGCTCTACGGGGCACGGAACCCCGAGGACATCGTGTTCCGGAAGGAGATCGAGCGTTGGCGCTCCCGCATGGACGTCGAGGTGGACGTCACCGTGGACGCGGCCTCCGGCGACTGGCGCGGCAAGGTCGGCGTCGTCCCCACGCTCATCCCGCGCGCCGCGATCGACCCCGACGAGACCACGGCGTTCGTGGTCGGGCCCGAGATCATGATGCGGTTCACGGCCCGGGCGCTCGTGGACGTCGGACTGGAGCCTGACGACATCTGGATCTCGATGGAGCGTACGATGAAGTGTGGCGTCGCGCTCTGCGGCCACTGCCAGTACGGCCCGTCGTTGATCTGCCGCGACGGCGCCGTCTACCCGTATCCGGCGATCGAGCCCTACCTGGGGGTGAGAGAGCTGTGAGAGACGAAGCCGAACACAAAGCCGACAGCGAAGCTGTCGAGGTTGGTGCGAGGCGATGTCGTGACGCCGAAGGCGTCAAGAAACCCAAGCTCGCCGTGTGGAAGTTCTCGTCGTGCGACGGGTGCCAGCTTTCGCTGCTCGACTGCGAGGACGAGCTGCTCGCCGTCGCCGGCGCGGTCGACATCGCCTACTTCCTGGAGGCGACGAGCGCCACCTCGCCGGGCCCCTACGACGTCTCGCTCGTCGAGGGATCGATCACGAACGCGCACGACGCGGAGCGCATCCTCCAGGTGCGGAAGCAGTCGAAGGTGCTGATCACCATCGGCGCCTGCGCGACAGCGGGCGGCATCCAGGCGCTGAAGAACTTCGCCGATGTCAACGAGTTCGTCTCCATCGTCTACGCCTCGCCCGAGTACATCTCGACCCTCGCCACCTCGACCGCGATCGCCGACCATGTCCCGGTCGACTTCGAGCTGCGCGGCTGCCCGATCGACAAGGGCCAGCTGCTCGAGGTCGTCGTCGCGTTCTTGCACGGCCGCCGCCCGAATGTGCCCGGCTACTCGGTCTGCATGGAGTGCAAGCGCCGTGGGACGACGTGTGTCACGGTCGCCCACGGGACGCCGTGCCTCGGTCCGGTCACCCAGGCCGGCTGCGGCGCGATCTGCCCCGCGTATGCGCGCGGCTGCTACGGCTGCTTCGGCCCGATGGAGTCCCCGAACACGGTGTCCCTCTCCAAGCAGCTGAAGGTGCTGGGGATGAGCGATCCGGCGCTCGTCCGCGTCTTCCGCACCTTCAACGCGAACGCACCCGCCTTCAAGGAAGAGAGCTCGGCCCATGGCTAGGACGAAGACGCTCCGCACCGACTACCTGGCCCGCGTCGAGGGCGAGGGGGCGATGCTGGTCAAGATCCGCGACGGCAAGCCCGTCGACGTGAAGCTCCGCATCTACGAGCCGCCGCGCTTCTTCGAGGCGCTCCTCCGCGGGCGCCACTTCACCGAGGCGCCCGACATCACCGCCCGTATCTGCGGCATCTGCCCGGTCGCGTACCAGACGTCGAGCGTGAACGCGATGGAGGACGCGTGCGGCGTCGACGTCGGCCCGCAGATCCGGGCGCTCCGACGCCTCCTCTACTGCGGCGAGTGGATCGAGAGCCATGCGCTCCACGTCTTCATGCTCCACGCGCCCGACTTCCTCGGCTACGCGAGCGCGATCGACCTCGCGAAGGACCACCGCGAACTCGTCGAGCGCGCGCTCCACATGAAGAAGACCGGCAACGAGGTGATGCGCGTGGTCGGCGGGCGCGAGGTGCACCCGATCAACGTCAGGGTGGGCGGCTTCTACCGGGCCCCCGCGAGGAAGGAGCTGGCGACGCTCCGCGACGACCTCGAGCGGGCGCGCGATTTTGCCCTGGAGACCGTACGGTTCACCGCGGGGCTCGACTTCCCAGAGTTCGAGCAGGACTACGAGCTCGTCGCGCTCTCCGAGTCCGACCGATATGCGGTCGAGGACGGCCGCCTCGTCTCCAACCGCGGCCTCGACATCCCGGTGTCGGAGTACGAGCGACACTTCGTCGAGGAGCACGTCGAATGGTCGAACTCGCTCCACTCGCGGGTGATCGAACGCGGCAACTACCTGGTCGGGCCGCTCGCCCGCTGGGCGCTCTCGGGCGACCGCCTGACGCCGCTCGCCCTCGAGGCGGCGAAGGAGGCCGGGCTCGACCGCGACGAGCGCAACCCGTTCCGCACGATCCTGATCCGCTCGGTCGAGCTCGTCTTCGCAGCCGACGAGGCGCTCAGGCTGATCGCCGAGTACGAGCCGCCCGACCCGCCGTTCGTAGAGGTCGTCCCGCGCGCGGCCGTCGGCTACGGGTGCAGCGAGGCGCCGCGCGGCATCTGCTGGCACCGCTACGAGATCGACGCCGACGGCACGATCCTGGACGCCAAGATCGTCCCGCCGACCTCCCAGAACCAGAAGACGATCGAGTCCGACCTGCACGGGGTGGTCGAGCGCTACGCCGACCTCTCCGACGAGGAGCTCTCACTCCGCTGCGAGCAGGCGATCCGCAACTACGACCCGTGCATCTCCTGCGCGACCCATTTTCTCGAGCTCGAGGTCGATCGCGGATGAAAGTCATCGGCGTCGGCAACGAGTGGCGAAGCGACGACGGGGCCGGACTGGAGGTCGCGCGCAGACTGGGCGGCCAGCAACTCCAGGGCGAGCCGATCGGGCTCGTCGAGGCGCTCGATGGGACCGACGAGCTCGCGATCGTCGACGCGGTGTTCTCCGGGGCGCCCCCGGGCACGGTCCACGAGTTCGAGGCGGGAGCAGAGCCCTTGCCCGTGGCCATCTTCGGCGCGTCGTCGACGCACGCACTCGGGCTCGCCGAGGCGATCGAGATCGCCCGGTCGCTCGGACGTCTGCCTGCGCGCGTTCGCGTCCTCGGGATCGAGGGCGCCCGGTTCGACTACGGCCGCGGGCTGAGCCCCGAGGTCGAGGCGGCGGTGGAGGAATGCACGAGAAGCATCTGACCGAGGACCTCGTGCACAAGCTCGAGGCGCTCGCCGCCGAGGAGGGCGGCTCGAAGGTCACGCGGATCCGCGTGCGGCTCGGCGCCCTCTCGCACTTCACCCCGGAGCACTTCCGCGAGCACTTCGACGAGGCGGCTGCCGGCACCCTCGCCGAGGGGGCCAGCGTGGAGGCGGAGCTCGACCCGGATCCGACCGCTCCGGGCGCACAGGGCGTCTTCCTGGAAACCGTGGAGCTGGAACTCGAGAGAGAGGAATCGCCATGACCACCGCTGCGAAGACGTACGACTTCCCGCTGACTGTCCGCTGGATCTCCGGCCGCCGAACGGTCGCTTCCGTGCACGGAAAGGACGACCTCGAGGTGGCCACTCCACCCGAGTTCAAGGGTGGGGTCGAGGGGGTGTGGAGCCCGGAGGATCTGCTCGTCGCCTCGGTCGGCTCATGCTTCGCGGTCACGCTCCTCGCGGTGGCCGAGCGGCGGCACGTGCCGGTCCGTGGGCTCGAAGTCGACGCGAGCGGCAGCGTCTCTCAGAGGAAGGACGGCCGCTTCGGGTTCACGGAGGTCGTCCTCCACGTGGCGCTCGACACCGAGGCCGGCTTCGAGGCCGAAGCCGCGGCGGCGGCCGACGCGGCCGAGCAGGGCTGCCTGGTCGCCTGCTCGCTGGACTTCCCCGTGCGGCTCGACCTCGACGTGCGGCCGGCACCGGCTCTGGCGGCGGCGCTGTGACCGCCGCCCTCCACCCGTCCGCGTCCTTCAGCGCGACGCTCCGCGTTCGCCTCGAGAACCGGCCCGGCTCGTTCGCCGCTCTCGCGGAGACGATCGGCGACGCCGGTGGCCTGCTCGGTGCGATCGACCTCGTCCGGGTAGAGGCGGGAACCAAGGTCCGGGACGTCACCGTCCTCGCCGGGAACGCCGAGCACATGGACCAGATCACCGAGGCCGTCCGGCTGCTCCCCGGCATCGAGGTCGTCAACGTCTCCGACCGCACCTTCCTCATGCATCTCGGCGGCAAGATCGAGATCGCCCTGAAGGCGCCGTTGAAGACGCGGGACGACCTCTCGATGGCCTACACGCCGGGCGTGGCGCGGGTGTCGTCCGCGATCGCCGCCGATCCCGCGAAGGTCTGGAACCTGACGATCAAGCAGAACACCGTCGCGGTGGTGAGCGACGGGACGGCCGTGCTCGGCCTCGGGGACATCGGGCCCGAAGGTGCGCTTCCCGTGATGGAGGGGAAGGCGATGCTGTTCAAGGAGTTCGGCGGAGTCGACGCGTTCCCGATCTGCCTGTCGACCAAGGACGCAGACGAGATCGTCCAGGTGGTCAAGGCGATCTCTCCCGTGTTCGGCGGGATCAACCTCGAGGACATCTCCGCCCCGCGCTGCTTCGAGATCGAGGACCGTCTGCGCGACGAGCTGGACATCCCGGTCTTCCACGACGACCAGCACGGCACGGCGATCGTCACCCTGGCCGCGCTGCACAACGCCGCCGAGATCGTCGGCAAGCGGCTGAACGAGCTCCGGGTCGTCGTCACCGGTGTCGGCGCGGCCGGTGTCGCGGTGACCAGGATGCTGCTCGCCGTCGGCGTCCCCGACGTCGTCGGCTGCGACCGCGCGGGTGTCGTCTACGCCGGGCGGCCGGGGCTGACCCCGGTCAAGGCCGCGTTCGCAGAGTCGACGAACCCGCGCCGCGTCAGGGGATCGGCGGACGGCGCGCTCGCAGGCGCCGACGTCTTCATCGGCCTCTCCCAGCCCGGCGCGGTCACGGCGGCAGGGATTCGCTCGATGGCCGACCGGCCGATCGTCTTCGCGATGGCGAATCCGACCCCGGAGGTCCTGCCGGAGGAGATCGAGGGCGTCGCCGCCGTGATCGGCACCGGCCGCTCCGATTACCCGAACCAGATCAACAACGTGCTCGCCTTCCCCGGCGTCTTCCGCGGTGCGCTCGACGTGCGGGCGACGGCGATCACGGACGGGATGAAGCTCGCGGCGGCGGAGGCGATCGCCGCCGTGGTCCGGCCGGACGAGCTCGAGCCTGACTACGTGATCCCGAGCGTCTTCAACCGCGACGTCGCCATCGTGGTCGCCGAGGCGGTCGCACGCGCTGCCGAGGAGGCAGGTGTCGCCCGGCGTCGCCGCGGGGCCGCGCAGCCGGTGTAGCACCGGGCGTACGCGTCGGCACCGAGTGCTGATCGGGGCCGCCACCGAGGCCGTCCGGGGACCGAGAACGAAGAGTACGGGGGACTGGAGGGTCCCTGGCCACACTGACGACAGCCCCGCGTAACATCCGGAAGGTTTCCAGAGGAACCCGACCTCCTCGTACGGCCGCGTCGAGGGAGCCCGAGCCGGCGGCGCCGATGAAGCGAGGATCGACCGAGACCAGCCTCGACGAGATCGTCGAGCGATGGTGGACTGCGCTCGCCGCGAGCGAATCGGCGATTCGAGCCGCCCAGCGGGCACCGGGCGGACGCGGGCTGCTCGCCGGCATCCAGCCGCGGGTCTCGGAGCGGGCAGACGTGATCCGGTTGCTGGAGCGGCTCGAGCACGAGCTGCAGGAGCACAGCAGGCTGCTTCCGTGGTTGAGCAGGGCGAGCATCACGAACCGGATGTTGGGGCTCCCCGCCACGATTCGCGCCTGCGTCTTCGACCTCGACGGCGTCCTGACGATGAGCTCCGAGGTGCACGCGGCCGCGTGGGCGAGAACCTTCGACCGATTCCTGCTGGAGCAGGCCCACCTCCACCAGCGACCGTATGTCCCCTTCGACCTGCGGCACGACTACGACGACCTGGTCGCCGGCCGGCCGCGACTCCAGGGTGTCCGGTCGTTCCTCGTCAGCCGTGGGCTCAGCCTTCCAGAGGGAAGCCCGGACGACCCGCCTGAGGCCCTCACCGTCCACGCCCTTGCGAACCGCAAGAATCAGCTGCTCCAGCAGCACTTGCGGCGGGACGGCGTTGCCGCCTTCTCGGGCTCGCGGGCCTACCTCGAGGCTGTGCGGATGGCCGGGATCGCGCGCGCGGTCGTCTCGCCGAGCGCGAATACGGACGCGATCCTCCAACACGCCGGCCTGACGTCGCTGATCGACGTGCAGGTGGACGGTTCGACGATGGAGGCGGAGCATCTCCGCTCGAAGCCGGCGCCGGACACGCTCGACGCCGCAGGTCGCCTGCTCCGGATCGAGCCCCTCCAGGTCGCCGCCTTCGAGACGACGCCGGCCGGGATCACCTCGGCCCGCGCCGCCGGTGTCGGGTTCATCGTTGCCGTCCGCCGCCACGGCGACGGCGAGGTGCTACGCGCGAGCGACGCGGACGTCGTCGTGGGCGACCCGAGCGACCTGCTCGGCCTCGGCGGCTGACCTTGCCAGCGCCGCGAACTCGACCAGCGGGGCAAGCACGTCGGCGAGCGTCGGCGTGCCGACCTCCTCGAGCTCGTAGGCCGCGTGGCGAATCGGGTGCCGTGAGTCGACCAGGCGGGTGAGGTCGACCGGCGTCGCCGAGATGACGACGTCGCAGTCGGTCGCGTTGATCGTCTGCTCGAGCTCGCGCAGCTGCTCGTCCGAGTAGCCCATCGCCGGGAGCACGGAGCCGATGTGCGGGTAGCGCTGGTACGTCTCCGCGATCGATCCGACCGCATAGGGCCGCGGATCGACGAGGGCGCCTGCGCCCCCCCGCTGCGCGGCGACCATCCCCGCTCCGAACGGCATCCCGCCGTGGGTGATCGTCGGCCCGTCCTCGATCACGAGCACCGCCGCGCCGACGAGCGAGGGGCCGTGCTCGAGCGTCACGGGTGAGTTCGCCCGGACGATCTTCGCTTCCGGGTTGATGGAGGCGACGTCTGCGAGCACCCGCTCGACCTGTGTCGGGTCGGCGCTGTCGACCTTGTTCACCACGACCACGTCGGCCATCCGGAGATTCGTCTCTCCCGGGTGGTAGGTGAGCTCGTGTCCGGCTCGCAGCGGGTCGACGACGACGATCAGTAGGTCCGGCCGGAAGAACGGGAGGTCGTTGTTGCCTCCGTCCCAGACGATCAGGTCGGCCTCCTCCTCGACGCGCTCGAGGATCTCGGCGTAGTCGACACCTGCGTAGACGACCATGCCCGCCTCGACCGATGCTTCGTAC
The DNA here is from genome assembly GCA_963775695.1 of uncultured Actinomycetes bacterium. Classification (GTDB taxonomy): domain Bacteria; phylum Actinomycetota; class Thermoleophilia; order Gaiellales; family Gaiellaceae; genus DATBLE01. Next base: position 75,614 of record CAVZJU010000003.1, read on the forward strand.
TCCTCGCGCTCCTCGATCGTCGGATGAGCGGCGTCGATGTCGGCGAGCGACGCGAACCGCTGGACGCGCATCGCCTCGAGGTCTCCGTACGGCATGGGGTGACGGACGAGGACGACGTCGAGGCCCTCGTCGCGGAGGATCCTGCCGACGCGGCGGCTGGTCTGGCTCTTCCCGCTCCCCGTCCGGACGGCGCAGACGGCCACGATCGGACGGTGGCTCTCGAGCATCGTCTGCTTCGGGCCGGCGAGCCGGAAATCCGCACCGGCGGCGAGCACCGCGGAGGCCTTGTGCATCACTTCGGTGTGCGAGAGATCCGAGTACGCGAGCACGACCTCGTCGACGCGCTCCGCGTCGATCAGCGCGGCGAGGTCCTCCTCGGCGTGGATCGGGATCCCGTCCGGGTAGAGCGGTCCGGCGAGAGACGGCGGGTACCGGCGGTCGGCGATGCCCGGGATCTGCGCGGCGGTGAAGGCGACGACCCGTGTGTCGGGGTCGTTTCGGTACACGACGTTGAAGTCGTGGAAGTCCCGTCCTCCTGCGCCCATGATGACGACGCGGCGCATCTCTACTGCCCGCAGCGCTCGACGAGCCGGTCCCACTCCGCGTCGACCAGCCGCTGGATCTCCTCCAACGTCCCCTGTGCCGCGGGCGAGAACAGGTGTGCGAACCGCTTCTGTGTTCGCAGCCACTCTTCGACCGGTCGCTTCTCCCGTGGGCGGTACGTCAGCCTCCACTCGCCGTCCTCGACCTCGTACAGCGGCCAGAAGCAGCTCTCCACGGCCCCGTCGACGATCGTCGGCGACACACGCGCCTCGTGGCCCCAGCCGAGCGGGCAGTCGGCGAGCACGTTCAGGAAGGCGGGTCCGTCGGCCTTCCCCGCCTTGGCGGCCTTGACGCTCAGGTCCTGCCAGTGCGGGCCGGCCGCCGACTGGGCCACGTACGGAATCCCGTGCGCGGCCGCGATCGCGGTCAAGTCCTTTCGCTGCTGCACCTTGCCGAACGACTCCGAGCCGGCCGGGCTGGTCGTCGTCGCCGCGCCGAAGGGCGTCGCGCCGGAGCGCTGGATCCCGGTGTTCATGTACGCCTCGTTGTCGTAACAGACGAAGACGAACCGGTGTCCGCGCTCGAGCGCTCCGGACAGCGCCTGCAGGCCGATGTCGTACGTGCCTCCGTCGCCGGCGAAGGCGACGATGGTCAGGTCGTCGTCCTGTGGCAGCCCGCCGCGGCGGCGGAGCGCCCGGTAGGCGGCCTCGACGCCGCTCGCCCCGGCGGCCGCGTTCTCGAAGGCGAGATGGAGCCAGGGGACGTTCCAGGCGGTGGTCGGGAAGCGGGTGGTCGCGACCTCGAGGCAACCGGTCGCGCTGACGACGACCTTCGGGCCCTCGATCGAGTCGAGCACCGTCCGCACGACCATCGGGATCCCGCACCCCTGGCAGAGGGAGTGTCCGCCGCGAAGCGGCGGGACGCCGGCTTCGTGTTGGACGAGCGTCTTCAGGCGGGACATGGCTCACCTCTCAGGCCGACGTACTTCGACGCGGTCCCCGCGAAGACCGCCCGGAGATCGGCGGGGTGGAGCTCGCGACCGCCAAGGCCGTACACGTGGCTGCGGACCGGGCCGGCCGCCTGGCCGACCTCGACGGCGAGCGGCGGTGCCCCGCCCGGCGAGTCGGCGCGGTCGAGCACCACGACCTCGGCGACGTCTTCGAGCGCGGCGCCGACCTCGGCGGCCGGGAACGGCCGATAGGAGCAGATCCGGAGCAGGCCGACCGCCTCGCCCTCGTCGCGCAGGTCGTCGACCACGTCCTTCGCCGTGCCGGCGGTCGAGCCGAGGCAGACGAGAGCGCGCTCGGCGCCCTCGAGGCGGTAGGCGTCGACGGCCCCGTAGTCACGGCCGGTGAGAAGCGACAGCTCGGCCCCGAGCCGCTCGAAGATCGGCAGCGCGTCCTCGATCGCCGCCGCCTGCTGGCGGCGCAGCTCGTAGTAGTAGTCGGGCATCGCGAACGGCCCCTGGGTGGTGGGGTTCGCGAGATCGAGGAGCGGGTGCGGGATCCGGTACTCGCCGACGAAGTCGAGCACCTGCTCGTCGTCCAGCAGCTCGACGGGCTCGGCCGAATGGGTGATCGTGAAGCCGTCGACGCAGACGATCACCGGCAGGAGGACGTCCGGGTGCTCGGCGAGCCGGGGGGCGAGCACGGTCAGGTCGTACGCCTCCTGCGCGCTCTCTGCGAAGAGCTGGATCGCCCCGGAGTCACGGATCAGCATCGAATCGGAGTGGTCGCAGTGGATGTTGATCGGCCCGGAGAGCGCGCGGTTGCCGAGCGCCATCACGACGGGCGCGCGCATCGAGGCGGCGATGTAGACGACCTCCGCCATCAGCGCCAGGCCCTGGGACGAGGTCGCGGTCATCGTCCGCGCGCCGGCGGCGGCCGCTGCGATCGCGGCGCTCATGGCCGAGTGCTCGGACTCGACGTTGATCATCTCTCCGTGCGCCCGCCCGTCCGCGAGCGCCTTCGCGTAGCCCTGGATGATCGGCGTCTGCGGCGTGATCGGGTAGACGGGGACGACGTCCGGGTCGACCTGGCACATCGCCTCGACGATCGCCTCGCCACCGGTCAGCAGGTGCGCCCGGGCCAGGTCAGTCGGCATCGGGCACCATCTCGATCGCGCCGGTCGGGCAGACGGCCGCGCAGAGCTCGCAGCCCTTGCAATGGTCGAGGTCGAAGCCGGCGAACGCCGTGCCGTCGAGCTTCACGGCGGAGTCGGGGCAATAGAGCCAGCAGAGCAGGCAGTCCACGCAGGCGGTGAGGTCGGCCTCGGGCCGGACCCCCGTGCGCCACTCGCCGGTGAGCGGTTGGACGGCACGGTCGCGGACGACGACTCCGCCCGGCTCGAGGTCGAACCAGGACTTCAGACCAGACATGTCGCCTCCTCGGCGGCGCGCTGGCCCGCCTCGAGGGCGGCCGCCAGCCGTGCCGGATCGGCCTTCTTGCCGAGCACCTCGGACGCCGCCGCGACCAGGCTCTCGAGCGGGGGCTCACCCAGGCACTCCGCGATGGCGCCGAGCATGAAGAGGTTGACGGCCTCGGGGGCGAGCCGGTCGGCCGGCACGCACACGGCGCCCGCAATGTGCTCGTCCGAGTTGACGAGGAGCAGCCCGTCCGGCTTCAGCCCCGCGCCGACGTCGGGCCCGTGTGCGAGCGAAGGGTCGAGGACGACGACCGCATCCGGCTCCTCGATCGAGTCGCGTCTCCGGATCGGCCGGTCGTCGTACCGCGTATACGCGCGCATCGGCGAGCCGCGGCGCTCGGGCCCGTACTCGGGGAACGCCTGCACGCTCTTGCCCTCGCGCAGGAGGGCGACGGCGAGCAGCTGGGCGGCCGTCTTCGCGCCCTGGCCCGCCCTCGCGTGCCAGCGGATCTCTTTCACGAGACCCTCCTCAGGTCGATGTCGACCATCTGCGCGGCGAGCTTGCCTTCTCGTACCGCCTCGACGACCGTGGCGCCCCCGTTCGTGGCGTCGCCCGCGGCGTAGAACCCGGTCGCGCTGGTGCGGCCCGTTTCCCGATCGAACCCCTCGAGCAGCGAGGCGAACTCGGGGCGCGGCTGCTGCCCGATGGCGATGATCGCGGTCTCTGCCGGAACGACGTGCTCGCTCCCGGAGATGGGCTCCGGCCGGGCGCGACCGTCGGCGTCGGGCTCGCCGAGCTCCATGCGCACGCACTCGATGCCCGTGACCCGCCGCCGGCCGAGGAAGCGGGTGGGCGCGGTCAGCCAACGGAGCTCGACGCCCTCCTCGCGGGCCTCGAGCACCTCCTGCGGGTAGGCGGGCATCTCCGCCTCGGTGCGCCGGTAGACGAGCACGACGTGCTCCGCGCCGAGACGAACGGCCTCGCGCGCACAGTCGACAGCGGTGTTGCCACCGCCGATCACGGCGACGGAGCGGCCGACCTGGGGCGGCGCGCCCGTCTTGAGCTTCTCGATGAACGGCAGCGAGCGCCAGACTCCGGGGAGATCGTCGCCCGGGAGCTGGGGTGCGGCGTCGGCGCCCATCCCGATCGCCAGCACGACGGCGTCGTTCATCCCTGCAATCTCGGACAGCCTGGCGCGGTCGATCCGGCGACCGAGGACGATGTGCGCGCCGAGCGCGCGTACGAGCTCGGCTTCCTCCGGCAGAGGATGGTTCTGCTGGCGGTACGGCGCGATCGCGTAGCGGACGAGTCCGCCCGGCTCCTGCCGCTCGTCGTAGACCGTGACCTCGTGGCCCCGCGCGGCGAGCTCGCCGGCGCAGGCGAGCCCGGCCGGCCCGGCGCCGACCACGGCCACCCGGAAGCCCGTCGCCGCCGCGCGGCGGCGAAGCGCATGCCCTTCCGTCAACGCGGCGTCGGCCGCGTGACGCTGCAACCGGCCGATCTCGATCGGCTCACGGCCCTCGTGGACGAGCACGCACGCGCCCTCGCAGAGGAGCTCCGTCGGGCACACGCGCGCGCAGGTGCCGCCGAGCAGGTTTTCGGCGAAGATCACCTCCGCTGCCCGCTCGAGGTCGCCGTTGGCTATGGCGGAGACGAACGACGGTACGTCGACGTCGGCGGGGCAGGCGACCGAGCAGGGTGCGGGAGCGTGAACGCCGCCGCACTCGAGGCACCGATCGGCCTCGACCACCGCGTCCAACGCGCCGAGCGGCGGCTTGATCTCCTCGAACAGTGGGCTCTCGACCTGAGGTGCGGCGGTCACATCGACATCGTGCGTCCGGAGGCCCTCCACTACATCGTGGGCTTCACCGATAGGCCGTGCCTCCGACTACGGATGAATACCGATGTCCGTCGGGGCCGTCGAGGTGAGGCTTGCCCCCGTCAGGAGGTGCGACATGAAGGCAACGTTCGAACCCTCTCACCGGCTCCGGCCCATCGCCGAGCTGCGGGCAATCGACGCGATGCACCCGGGGATGATCTCGTGTCCACCCGAGACCCCGCTGCGCACGGTCGCCCGGATGATGGCCAGCTACCGCGTCCATGCGATCGTCGTCCACGCACACGGCGAGGACGATCTCCCGGCCGGCGAAGGCTGGGGCGTGGTCACCGACGTGGATCTCGTCCGCGCCGCCCTGGACGACAACGTCGACGTGGTGACCGCGAGGCAGGTCGCCGCCACCCCCGCGCTGACCGTGCCGAGTGTCGATCCCCTCGAGCGCGCGATGCAGCTGATGACCGAGCACGAGGTCGCTCACGTGATCGTGGTCGAGCGGCACTCCGGACGGCCGATCGGCGTGCTGTCGACGCTCGACGTCGCCCACGCCCTGTCCGGCGTCGCCTGACCGGCCCTGGCGTGTTGCCCTGACGCCCTAGCGCTGTAGCGCCGGGTCGTGGGACAGCGTTGCGAGTGCATGCGCCTCGAGCTGGCGCACGCGCTCGCGCGTGAGCCCCAGGTCGCTGCCGATCTGCTGGAGCGTCTCCGGCGAGCCCGTCAGCCCGTAGTGACGCTCGAGCACGAGCCGTTCCCGAGCGGGAAGGTCGGCCAGTGCTCTGCGGACGACGGAGCGGCTCTGGCTTCGGTCCAGCTCGTCGTCCAGGTTCTCGGCACGGGGATCTGCCACCAGCTCGCCGAGCTCGACCAGGTCGCCGCTCTCTGCGCCGATCGGTTGGTTGAGCGAGATCGTCGTCCGAGTCGTCGCGAGCACATCGTCCACGGCGCTCGCCGAGAGGCCCGCCGCAGCCGCCAGCTCGCTCAGGGTCGGGTACCGGCCGAGCTCGGCCTCGAGCCGCTGCCTCTCGAGCTCGACCTGGCGCCGTCGTTCGAGCACGTGGATCGGAATGCGGATCGTCCGCGCATTGTTCGAGATCGCCCGCTGGATCGCCTGGCGGATCCACCATGTCGCGTACGTGGAGAACTTGTGGCCACGGCGCCAGTCGAACTTCTCCGCCGCCCGATCGAGGCCGATCGCCCCCTCCTGGATCAGGTCGAGAAGCGGGAGGCCCATACCGCGGTAGCGCTTCGCGATCGAGGCGACGAGCCGCAGGTTCGATTCGACCATGCGATGCTTCGCCTCGACGTCGCCTCGCTCGATTCTCTTGGCGAGCGCAACCTCCTCGGCCGCGGTCAGCAGTGGATGCCTGGAGATCTCGTTGAGGAGCAGCTGGAGGCTGTCATGCGTGCCGAGCTCCACGTCGCCGGGGCCGGCATCGCGCTCACGCCGTCTTCCTTCGGTCTCGATCATCCCCGTCACTGTGCCGCGCGCCGGGGAGCGTCCACATCCGGGCGGTGCCGGACTCTACGCGCGGGAAACTGCGGAGGGCGGAGCGAATCGGATCGGGACGATCAGGGCTCGCACTGATGTCTCCGTCGCACGAGTGAGCGAGGGTCGCAGGGAAAGGGGGTGTCCAATGAGCACGATCTCGCACGAGCCCTCGAAGGTCGGGCAGACAGAGCGCCACTGGTCGCTCGACCTCCTGGTCTCGGAGATGTGGGCATCGCTTGCGATTGCCGTCATGTGGTTGGCGGTGCTCTTCACGTCGATCTACGGCCCGGACATCGCGACGGTGAGCGCCGGCGGTGACAGCTCGCACGTTCCGTCAGGAATCGTCGTCGCTTTCTTCGCGTTCCTCGGCACGTGGGTCGTCGCAAGGCACGGATTTCGGCACGAGCCGAAGGAATAGGCGAGGCTAGGCGCGGCCGATCAGATCGACCGCCGTCACGTGACCGATCCAGTAGGTGAACGGCCCGTCCGGAAGTTCCCACCGCACTTCAGCCTGCGTGGGAATGCGGATTCCGCCAAGCTCGGCGTACTCGCCGAACACTGCGAGCCAGCGCCTCTCCACGACGTGACGCCCGTTGATCAGCGGCCGATGTGCGAAGGCGGCCAGGATGTCGCCGTTGGCGTCGAACCTGAGGTTGACGGCGACACGCCGCTGACCGACCTGCGCGCTCACCTCGACGATGTCATCCTCGACCTCGCGCCAGTCGACGTCGCGGTTCAGTCGCATGGCATGCGGGACCCACGGGAGCTCCGCGAGGTAGCGCATTGCCTCCGCTTCGTCCGTCGCGGAACCGCAGGAGTTCACGACGGGCAGGCCGAACAGGCGGCCGCGGAGCAACCCTTCGCCGTCTCGGTACTGGTCGACGACGCGCATCGAGACGAGCGGCGCCATGCGCACGTTTGCGCGCCACGTGAACGCCACCCGGTCGACCGCGAGCTCCTCGACTGCGCAGAACCGGAGGTCATGACCATCCGGCTTCGTCCGCATCTCCCCGGTCTGGTGGAGCCGGACCTGAGCCGGAGCCGGCGTCGAAGCCGCGAGCGCCCGCACTGCGTACTCCTCGACCGACGAGATGTGCCGGCCCGGCATCGGAGTTGTGACCAAGGAGCTCATCTGCCGCCATCGTCGCGTGGGGCGGGCCGGGCCACATCCGGAAAGACTCGGATCTGACGTGTGGGTTCCTCCCCGTCCGCCTCGGAACGAGCAACTCCAGATTCGACCCGCGCTGAAGGGCGCCGGAAAACCGACCCGGTCCAGGTGTCTCAGTCGTCGGTGCCGAGGCCCGCAGCGGTTGCGGTGAGCGGTGTTTCTTCCAGTGGCTTGTCGGGCGGTCCGGCAACCGTCTCGATCGTGACGGCGATGTGGACGGGGACGTCGAGGGCGTGGCTGACGAGACAGCGCCTCTCGGCCTCGGCTGCAGCGCGCCGGACCGCGTCCTCGCTCTCCGGAGTCGTCTCGAGACCGGCGTCGATCTCGATCACGGTGAATCCGAAGCGGCCGTCGTCACGACGGCTCATGTGCCCCGTGGCCGTGATCGTCGCATCGAGGAGCGTCGCTTCGTACCGCTCGGCCATCGCGGCCAGGGTGAGTGCGAAGCAGGACGCGGCGGAGGTGACGAGCAGGTCCTCGGGCGTCCAGTATCCGTCGAGTCCGCTCCGGAACTCGGGCGGCGTCGTCAGTGCCAGGCCCTCTTTCCCGCGAGCGTGTGCGTGGGCGACCCGCCCTCCGCGCCAGCGAACCGAAACTGGAAACTGCATCTCCTTCATGACCGACATCACGGGTTCTCCTTCCTCCTTGGAAGTTCCAGGGCCGGGCGCCCGCGGCCGTCTCCCTGCCCGGCCGGGACTCCCTCGGGATTCCCTCCGAACAGGGCGCGTACGTCCAGCGAGGGCACGTGGGTGTTGGTTGCGAGCGAGACGTATCTTCGGGCGAGAGCGTCCTTGCCGGCTCCGAGCACGGTGCTGATCGAGCCGATCGCCTCGGCGAATTCCGATGCATCGAGCTCGGCGAGGACGAAGGACCAGGTCGCTTCTTCGAGGACGTTGAAGGCGACCTGGACCTCGGACAGGTCGTACCCGGCCGAGAACCGCTCCTCCGCGATTCGCTCTGCGTAGGCGACGATCGGACCGAGATCACGCGCGTTCAGTCCGTCGAGAAGCTGATCGAACAGCGCGCTCAGACGCTGAAGCGCGGCCTCGTCGCCGTCCGAGGAGTAGTGGGGCATTTGCTTGCGGGTCAAAGCCGCGCCGGCTGCTGCCAGGATGGTCTGGCGCTCGCTCTTCAGGAATGCGTCGACGGCGACGGCCGGCGACCGACGAGGAGGTGCGCTCTCGGGGCCGACCGTGATCTCGGTGGTCGTCAGGTCGCCGATCTCCATCGTCTACCTCCCTCGTGAGCACGGCATCGACTGCCTGCATCCTTCGACAGCCCCGGCTCCTTCGACGGTTCGACTCATGCGCGCCCATGCTCGCGGCGCCGGCCGGTTCGGACATCGGTGAGGCCACCGAGTACGCGTGCGGCTATGCCACAGCGGAGGACGACGCATTCGAGGAGAGATCCGTCCCGGAAGGCCGCGCCGCGTCGATCCCGATGCCAGAAAGGCCCGCGCCGCAGGGGTAGTTCTCCGTCTGGTCGACACGTGCTCTCCCGGATGCCCACAGAAGGTCCCAGAAGCGATGGTTGGGACACGATGGCCGCCAGGACGCGCGCCGAGAGTGCAATCGAGGATCCACGAGAGCCTGTCCCACTTCTCCTCCGTGAGCTGCACTCCCGGGTCGAGGGCCTCTCCGAGCGCGAGGCCGAGCGCCGGCTGCTCGTCTACGGGCGCAACGAGCTCGTCCGGCGTGGCGGGAAGCGCTGGGCCCGCGATGTCGTCAACCAGCTGACGCATCCTCTCGCGCTTCTGCTCTGGGCGGCGGCGCTCCTCGCGTTCGCCAGCGGCGGCGCCGTTCTCGGCTCGGCGATCGTCGCGGTCGTCCTCCTGAACGGCGCGTTCGCCTTCGCTCAGGAGCGGCAGGCCGAACGGGCGATCGAGGCGCTGCGGAGCTACCTGCCGCAGCAGGCGATCGGCGTTCGGGAGGGCGCCGGCACACGGTCGAGGCGGCTGAGCTCGTGCCCGGCGATGTGCCGTTGGTCGCCGAAGGTGATCGGATTTCGGCAGACGCGCGGTTGCTCGAGGGAGCCGTCGAGGTCGACCTCTCCACCCTGACCGGCGAGTCGCAGCCGGTCTTTCGGTCTGCCGAGCTCAGCGGGACGCCAGGTCTTCGACAACATCCGCAAGTTCATCCTTTACATCTTCGCCCACGCCACCCGGAGATCGTCCCCTTCCTGGTCTTCGCGCTCTCCGGCGGCGCGATCCCCCTCCCGCTCACGGTCCTCCAGATCCTCGCGATCGACCTCGGAACCGAGATCCTGCCTGCGCTCGCCCTCGGCCGGGAGCCCGCCGAGCCCGGCCTGATGTCCCGCCCGCCGCGGCCACGCTCCCAGGGCGTGATCACCAGGGGACTCCTTTACCGCGCCTGGGTCTTCCTGGGCCTGATCGAGGCAACGCTCGTCATGGGCGGGTTCTTCTTCGTGCTCGCAACCGCGGGCTGGGTTCCGGGGGCCGACGTCTCGGCCGGTTCGCCCCTCCACGCCGACTACCTCCGGGCGACCACGATGACCTTCGCAGGAATCGTCGCCTGCCAGATCGGCACCGCGATGGCTGCCCGTACCGAGCGGGCGTCGTTGAAGGACGTCGGTGTCTTCACCAACCGGTTTCTGCTGATCGGCCTCGCCTCGGAGATCGTCTTCGCCGCGATGCTGATCTACCTGCCGCCACTCCAGGCGGTGTTCGGTACGGCACCGCTCCGGCCGGTCGACCTGGCGATCCTGCTCACGTTTCCACCCATCGTCTGGGGTGCGCACAAGCTTCGGTGGGCCTGGGCACGTCGCGACTCTCGGAGCACGATCGACCCCCGGGGAGGCTCGACCGGCCCCGCCGCCGAGCCGAGCGCGAGCCGTCGTCAGACCATCGACGCCGACGCCGTCGGCCGTCTTACCCGGTCGCGCGAGGTGCGGCGCGCAAGATCACCGCGGGTGATCATCCCGACCAACCGTCCTTCGTCGCAGACCGGAAGCCGGCGGAGGTGGTGCTGGGCCATCAACGCCTCGGCGCGCTCCAGCGACTGCTCGGGCCCGATGGTCACCGGGTCCCGGGTCATGTAGTGGCCGACGAGCCGACCCTCGTTGGAAGCACGTGCGAGGTAGCGGAAGACGATGTCACGGTCGGTGATGACGCCGACGAGGTGGCCACGGTCGCAGACCGGCAACGCGCCCAGCGCGTGCTCGGACATGCGCACCGCCACATTGACGACATCGGTCTCGGGCGTGACCGAGACAGGGTGCTCGCTCATGACGTCACGGACGTTCACGTATCACTCCTTCTTCGAGCGTCACCCAATACTCGCCGACCGGATGGGGATCGGCATCCGCAAGAACGCGGATCTCGACGAATCGTACCGGCGTGCCGGTGCGCGGCGCCGGTCGCAACCCGCGTAATGTCCTGACGTCCGATCAGCGGCGCCACGGATGCCTGCATCGCCTGCAGAGCGGGACGATTGCTACGTCGCAAGCAGACGATCGTGTTCCCGTCCCGTAGCCAGGAGTGCGGATGAAGGAAATGCTGATCGCGGGTCGAGGTGGCCAGGGCGTCGTCCTCGCTTCGCAGCTTCTCGCCGATGCGTTGGCGCGCGCGGGGTACTGGGTCCAGAGCTTCCCGGAGTTCAAGGCGGAGCGGCGGGGTGCGCCGATCTCGGCCTTTCTCCGATGGGATCCCGAGTCGCCGATCCACCGCCGGTACAAGGTGCACGAGTGCGACGTGCTCGCCGTGATCTCTGCCTCTCCTCCGTCGCCACAGCTCGTCTCCTCGATCCGGCCGGGCGGGTTGATGATCGTCAATCGCGACAGGCGTTTCGAGCACGCCGGCGACTTCACCGTCGCTCGTGTCCCGGCCTCCCGCATCGCACGCCGCCACGGCATCCTGTCCGCCGAAGGCCGGCCGATGGCGAACGTCGCCCTCCTCGGAGCCTGTCTGCGATACCTGTTGCCGGACGGGCTGCGCTTCCTGGAGGAGGCGATCGCGGCCCGCATGGGTTCCCTCGCCGACGCGAACATCCTCGCCGCCAGAGAGGGCTACGCGCGCTGTATCCGACAGCACCGGCTCGCCGGCGATGCGCCCTTCGAAACAGCCCTCGTGCCGACCCGGCGTGGTCACGCCGTCTTCCCGGTGAGCACGACCGACTCCCGCGGGTGCCACACCGGAACGTGGTCCGACCAGCGTCCGGTGCTCACCGACGCCTGCACTGCCTGCGCGTTGTGTGAGCTCTTCTGCCCCGAAGGGGCAATCGCCCGCCACGGCGGAGTGATGTCGATCGACCTCCTCTACTGCAAGGGCTGCGGCATCTGTGAGGTCGTCTGCCCGGTCCGGAGGGCCATCGCCATGGAGGAGGTGCCCGTATGAGCCGAACCGCGGCCCCCGGGCGTGTGCTGATGACAGCAGATGAGGCCGTCGCCCAGGCAGTGGCGCTGGCACGGGTCCAGGCGATCGCCTCCTACCCGATCACACCTCAGACGATCATCGTCGAGCGGCTCGCGGATCTCGTCGCCGGGCGCGACGACGTCGAGTACGCGAACCTCGAGAGCGAGCACTCCATGTTCGGCTGGGCGATCGCCGCGTCGCATGCGGGCGTTCGCACGTTCACGGCGACCTCGTCGCAAGGGCTGCTGTACGCGCACGAGCAACTCCACCGGGCAGCTCGGGAACGCGTGCCGCTGGTGGCCGTCAACGTCAACCGATCCATCTTCGCGCCGTGGAGTCTCGAGCCCGATCTCTCGGACAGCATGAGCCAACGTGACACCGGCTGGATCCAGCTCTACTGCTCCTCCGTGCAGGAGGTCTTCGACAGCGTCCTCTTCGGCTACAGGATCGCGGAGAGGCTCATGCTCCCGGTGATGGTCTGCGCCGAGGGCTTCCTGCTCTCGCACACCTCCGAGCTCCTCGACATCCCCGACCAGGAGGAAATCGACGCGTTTCTACCGGCGCTGGATCCGCCCGGTGAATGGCTGCTCGATCCGGCTCGGCCGCACACATTCTCGGGCTTGCCGGAGCCGACGGACTACGCAGCGTTCCAGAAGAGGGTCGCCGAGGCGCTCGACGAGGCTCGAGGAGTCATCGAGACCACTGCCTCCGAGTTCAGCGCTCGATTCGGGCGCACGAAGGTGGGTGCACTCGAAGTGGCCGGAAACCTGCGGGCGGATACGGCGCTGATCACGATCGGGACGATCGGCGACACTGCCCACGAGCTCCTGGAGGACGGCGACGACCTCCTGCTCGTTCGTGTCCACGCGTTCAGGCCGTTTCCCGCGCCGAAGCTGGCCGCCGTGTTGTCGAACGTGTCCCACGTTGCCGTCGTCGACCGTGCCGTCGCCTTCGGCTCGCTGGCGCCGCTCGGCAGCGACGTGAGGGCGCTCCGGCTCGACCACGCCGAGGCGGTCGTGGATTTCGTGTGCGGCGTCGGCGGCACCGAGGTCACCCCGGCCACGCTTCGCTGGGCAATCGACGCGGCGCGCTCGACAGAAGGGGCGGGAGGGCACCTCGGCCCCGTGTTCGTACCGGAAGGGGTGGAGCGATGACCACGTGGCTCGAGAACGTCGTCTCGGAAGAGCGGCTCCTCCTTCCCGGCCACAGCGCGTGCGCGGGCTGCGGCCCGGCTATCAACATCAGACATGTCCTCGGCGCCCTGACCGAGGCGACGCCCGAATCGAAGATCGTGCTGGTCATCCCGGCTTCCTGCTGGACGATCATCGCCGGCGTCTGGCCGGTCAACGCGTTCGCCGTGACGGTCTACCTGACGCCTTTCGCGTCGGCGGCGGCAGAGGCTTCCGGGATCAAGGCTGCACTGCGCCTGCGCGGTGTCGAGAACACGCACGTCGTGGTCTGGGGCGGCGACGGCTCGACGTGTGACATCGGGCTCTCCGGCGTGTCAGCGGCGGCCGAGCGTGACGAGGACATCCTCTACGTGCTGAACGACAACGAGGCGTACATGAACACGGGCGTCCAGAAGTCGGGCGCCACCCCGGAAGGCGCCTGGACGACCACGACCCCCGCGGCTGCGCCACGAGCAGGGCAGAAGAAGGACATTGCCCGGATTCTTGCGGCGCACGGCATCCCCTACGTCGCGACCCTGGCGGCAGGGTCGGTCCCCATGCTCCGCGACTTCAGGGCAAAGGTGGCGAGGGCGGCCGAGCTCGAAGGCTTCCGCTTCCTGCACGTCCTCGGCGCCTGCCCGCCGGGCTGGCGGTATCCCACCGATCAATCGGTGGAGATCACGCGACTCGCGGTCGAGTCACGGTACTTCCCGCTCTTCGCCTGTGACGGAGGCAACTGGAGCATCACCTTCAAACCGAAGCATCCGGTGCCGGTCCGCGACTTCCTCCAGGCACAAGGGCGCTTCGGTCATCTCTCGTCGGAGCAGGTCGAAGCGATCCAGGCTCACGTCGACGCACGCTGGGACTCCCTGGTCGGGCTGGAGTCTTAGTCGGCGCCGGCAGTCGGGGCCGCACCCGGTGGCGCTGAAACGGAGTCGGCTCTGGGCTCGAAGCCGAGCCGGATCCGGCGGATCCAGACCTGGATGTCCTCGTCGGGCAGCAGGCTGTTGAGGAGTGGGCTGTCGGCGTAGTTGCTCACGAGCTGGTGGCACCGGACGGCGCAGACGGGATCGAGCGACAACCTCTCGTCCTCGAGCTCCGACGCGAGCGTCCCGAGCGCCTCCGCCGTCGCCACGACCCGTGGCGAGCGCGAGTAACCCGGTTCCGGCGTCAGCCTGCCTCGAACGGTTTGGGCGAGGGCCCGGCGGTTCTCCATCGACGCCATGTCCTCTCCGCGCCGGCGGATCTCCGGGATCGCGTAGGCGTCGCGGTCGAGCAGCAGCCGGTCGGCCAGGTCCAGCCGCCGAAAGAAGGCGCGGCCGGCGAGAATGGCGCTCGCAAGGGCGCCGATGAGCAAGGGCAGGGCGAACGGGGGGTGGATGACGCTCGCAGCGAGCGCGAGCCCCATGGCCGATGCGGCCAGTCCCAGATCGGCCCACTCCTCCAGGCGAAACTCGTGGAGCTGGCGCTCGGCTTGCTCGATCGCTTCGGCGTTCATCCTCACCCGAAGCCTGCGTTCGCGTCTCCGTGCCGGCATCGGCGTGACGACGGAGCGGCCCCTCGGTTTTCCCGCGCACAGGGGACCGAGGAGCCGATCCCGGCTCCTGGTTCGGCTACGTAGTACGCCGCAGCCGGTGCCGTAGTTGGTCCTGATTCCTACGTCCCACCTCGGGCTAGCGTCGTTCCGAGACCGACATACCGGGCGAAAGGGTCACGGCGATGGAGACCACAAATTTCGCCGGCCGGGCGGGTCGCTGGAGCGCTGCGCACTGGAAGACGGCTGCCTTCGGGTGGATCGCCCTCGCGTTGCTGGCGATCGCCTTCGGCCGGCTCGTCGGCACCAACCAGATGAAGAGTTGGGCGGTCGCGAACGGCGAGTCGCGCCGCGCCGCCCAGATCCTCGACCAGGCGAACTTCGACCTGCGGCGCTCGGGTTCGCCTTCGTGCTCCTGCTCCTCACGTTTCGCTCGATCGTGATCGCCGCCACGGCGGTGGCGTTGAACCTGCTCTCGGTCGGCGCCGCCTACGGGATCCTCGTCTCCGTGTTCCAGCACGGCTGGTTCGCCGACGTCTTCGGTTTCCAGACCAACGGCGCCATCGTCAGCTGGCTCCCGCTCTTCCTGTTCGTCGTCCTGTTCGGCCTCTCGATGGACTACCACGTCTTCATCCTCAGCCGGATCAAGGAGCTCCGCGACGCGGGCAGCTCGACCGACGAGGCCGTGCAGCTGGCGATCACCCGGACCGCAGGCACGGTCACGAGCGCGGCGATCATCATGGTCGCCGTCTTCGGACTGTTCGCCTCGCTGAGCCTGATCATGATGCAGCAGCTGGGCTTCGGCCTCGCCGTCGCGATCCTGATCGATGCGACGGTCGTCCGGGCCGTCCTCGTCCCGGCGACGATGAAGCTGCTGGGCGAGTGGAACTGGTACCTGCCCTCGTGGCTCGAATGGCTTCCGTCGCTCTCGCCCGAGGGCGAGAGCGCCCCTCCCGCGCGGAAGCCGCGCCCGCGAGGCCGCGTGACGCACGCCTGAGCGCAGACAGAACGGAGGGCCGGTGTTGCCGGCCCTCCGTGGTCAGGGAAGGATGGGGAGCTAGGCGGGCTGGACGCCCTTGGGAACCGGGGTCTCGGCCGTCTTCGTCTTGGCGACGATCGCCGGGAGCCGGAAGGTGGCGAAGGCGAGGATCCCGAAGCCGACGCCGGCCAGCAGGAGTGCGATGCCGATGACGACCGCGAACAGCGAGAGCTGGCTGGCCATGTAGCTCGTGTTCAGCGCGGTGGTCAGGGCGGTATACGTGACCCAGATGTCACGGCGGCCGTTGGCGACCGGCTGCTTCGTCTTGGGGTCGGTCACGGCCTTCGTCGAATCGTTCGTGGCCCCAAGCCCGTCCGTGAACTTGATGGGCGTGTTCGGCTGGGCGACGTAGCGCCCCATCTGGGAGTACGTCAGGCCGGAGGTGGCCCCGAACGTGTGGATCCGCATGTACTCCGCGAAGCAGCGTGCGCGATCGCCGCTGTTGATCTGCTTGTTCGCAACCGAGCAGCTGGGAGTGTCGATGGAGGACGGCGCGATGTTCACGCCCGCCTTCTGTAGCGACGCGAAGAGCTTCTGCTGCGCGGCTTTCGCGGCTGTGACCTCACCCGCGATCGTGGTCGGAGTCATGTCGCCCGAGCCGACGATCTGCTCCTGCATGAGGCCCGAGTTCACCGTGCTCCGGCCGTTCATGCCCATCACCAGGGTGGCGATGCCGAAGGCGACCAGGATGACCGCCGCTGCATATCCGCCGAACTCGAACACTTTTCTCTTCGTCATTTCTGGTGCCTCCTTCGTGTACGGGTTGCCCGGATTCAAGGTGCACGCGGTCGAAACTGCATCCGCGCCCGGCCACAGGGTTCGTGCGGTCTACTACGGAACAGCGGCTGTGCTGGGTACGGATCGCCGCTGCCGGATTGCGACCGGTTCGAACCGTGCCTGGAAGAAGCGAAGGGTCTCGGGCTCGTAGGTCATCCGCAGCCCCGCGACGGTCTCCCGCCGGTCGTAGACGTCCTTCACCACGTCGGCCACGTACTCGAGGTGCTCTCCCGTGTACACGCGGCGCGGGATGGTCAGCCGCACGAGCTCGAGGCCGTCATAGGGCTCGGTCCCGTGTTGGCCGGAGACGATCCCGCGCTCCATCGACCGCACGGCCCCCTCGAGGTAGACCGCGCCGGCGAGTGCCTGCGCCGGGAACTGCTCCTGTTGGAGGTGGGGCAGGAATCGCTTGGCGTCGAGGAATACGGCGTGTGCGCCCAGCGGGTGGACGACGGGCACCCCCGCGTCGAGGAGGAGGCCGCCGAGGAAAGCGGACTGGCCGACGTAGTGATCGACGATTCGCTCGTCGACCGATTCGCGGATCCCCTGGGCGAGGGCCTCCATGTCGTGCCCGGCCATGCCGCCGTAGTGCGGGAACCCCTCGTAGACCACGACCAGCTCTCGCGCACGGTCGGCAACGCTGTCGTCGTTCAGCGCGAGGAGCCCTCCGATCGGGACGAAATGATCCTTCTTGGACGAGAAGACGGCACCGTCGGACAGGCTCGCCATCTCACGGACGATCGACGCCAGCGTTCGGTCCTCGTAGCCGGGCTCGCGCCGCTTGACGAAGAGCGCGTTCTCGGAGATGCGCGTCGCGTCGAGGATGAAGGGCACCCCGTGGCCCGCGGTCAGCTCGCGGACGCCGCGGAGGTTCGCGATCGAGAACGGCTGGCCGCCGGCCATGTTCAGGCAGGCCTCCTGGCGGACGAAGGCGACCCCCCCGGGGCCGGCCGACGCGAGCACGCGTTCGAGTGCAACCAGGTCGATGTTGCCCTTGAACGGATGCTCGGATGCCGGCTCGGACGCCTCGGGAATCGAGACATCCGACCAGACCGCGCCCGCGAGCTCGGCATGGACACGGGAGGTCGTGAAGTACAGGTTCGAGGGGACGAGCTGACCCGGGGAGACGAGCACGCGCGACAGCAGATGCTCGGCCCCCCGCCCCTGGTGCGCCGGGATCAGGTGTCGGTAGCCGTACGCGTCTCGCACCGCCGCCTCGAGACGGAAGAAGCTCCGGGAGCCTGCGTACGCCTCGTCACCGAGTTCCATCGCCGCGCGCTGCTCCTGCGAAAGGGCGGAGGTGCCGCTGTCGGTGAGCAGATCGACGAAGACGTCCTCGGCGCGGAGCAGGAACGTGTTGTGTCCTGCCTCCGCCAGCGCAGCCCGGCGCCGTTCGGGTGACGGAAACTCGATCGGCTCGACGACCTTGACCTTCCAGGGCGGAACGGGTCGGCCCGACGAGGTCCGCGGTGTCACGCGAGTGCTCCGGCCCGGACGCTCGTCCTGACCACCATCACCGGCACCGGTGAGCGGGTGAGCAACGCACGCGAGACGCTCCCGATCACTGCGCTGGCGACGGTGCCGTGTCCGCGCGAGCCGACGACGACGAGATCGGCTCTCCAGCCGCGCGCCGCCTGGACGATGCAGTCGACCGGGTCTCCTTCGAGGATGTCCGACTCGCAGTCGACGCCGACACGCCTGGCCTCGGCCTCGGCAGGATCGAGGGCGGCGCGGGCTCGCGTGAGCTGCTCGGTCAGGTGCTGCTGGTGGAGGGCATCGCCCAGCAGGCTGCTGATGCGGGGGCGGACGGTTACGAACGTCACCTCGGCGCCCACCTCTGCAGCAAGCTGGACGCCCTCCTCGACGGCAGCCCAGGCGCCATCGGACCCGTCGATCGCGATCACGATCCGTTTCATCGCGCACTCCTTTCGGTGAGATCGATTCTCCCCCCCGGCGGTCTCCGGGCCATCGTGGCGGCGGCCGAGAGTCGATCAGGGATTTGCCGCAGACCGTTCCGGGGCCGGACCGATGGCCTTCCCGGCGACGAACAGCCACACTGACCCCATGGCACACCCCGCCTCCGAGGTTCGCGACGTCATTCTCCGCACCGGCGGAACCCTGCGGCTCCGCCCGCCGGTCGCGGGCGACACCGAGGCTGTCCTTGCCTTCCTCCGCGGGCTGTCGGAGCGGAGCGTCTATCGCCGCTTCCACGGCTTTCCGGCGCTCCGATCCGAGACGGTGGAGCCGTTCCTGGATCCGGACTGGCGCGACCGCGGTGGGCTGATCGGGACGATGTCGGACGACGGCCGGGGCGAGCAGGTCGTCGCGCTCGCCAACTACGTGCGCCTGCGCGACCCGGCGCGTGCGGAGGTCGCGTTCGCGGTTGCGGACGCGCTGCAGGGGCAGGGGGTCGGCACACGACTCCTCGAGCAGCTGGCCGCCACCGCCGCAGCCCAGGGCATCTCGACGTTCGTCGCCGAGGTCATGCCCGACAACGCGCCGATGTTGCGCGTCTTCGCAGACGCCGGGTTCGCCGTCTCGCGCAGGATCGACGGCGGCACGACCGAGGTGCGGCTCGAGATCGTCCCGACCGACCAGTACCGCGCGGCGGTCGACGAGCGCGACCACCTCGCCGTCGCGGCTTCGCTGGCACCGTTCTTCACGCCGAAGACGGTCGCCGTGGTCGGCGCGTCGACGAGGCGCGGCTCGATCGGCGGCGAGCTCTTCCGCAACATCCTCGATTCGAACTTCGACGGGATCGTCTATCCCGTCAACCCGAAGGCTCCGTCCGTGGCCGGCGTGCGCGCCTACCGCTCGGTGTCGGACATCCCCGAGACCGTCGACCTGGCGGTCTTCTGCGTTCCGGGAGCGTCGGTGCTCGACGAGGCCGAGGCGGCAATGCAAAAGGGCACGCGCGCGCTGTGCGTGATCTCCGCCGGCTTCGCCGAGACGGGGATCGAGGGCATGCGCAGGCAGGAGCAGCTGCTCGCCAGGGTGCGCGCCCACGGCGCCCGGCTGATCGGCCCGAACTGCCTCGGCATCTTCGTCGCCGGACCGGGACTGAACGCGACCTTTGCACCCCACAACTTCCCCAGCGGGAACATCGGCTTCTCGTCCCAGAGCGGCGCGCTGGGACTGGCGGTTCTCGAGCGCGGGGCGTCGCGAGGGCTCGGGTTGTCCGGCTTCGTCTCGGTCGGCAACAAGGCCGATGTCTCCTCGAACGACCTGCTCGAGTACTGGGAGGACGACCCGGCGACCGATCTGATCCTGCTGTACCTCGAGTCCTTCGGCAATCCTCGGAAGTTCGCCCGGCTCGCACGGCGGGTGGCCCGGAAGAAGCCCATCCTGGCCATGAAGGGCGGGCGCACGACGGCGGGACAGCGGGCTGCGGGCTCGCACACGGCCGCCCTGGCGGGGTCGACGGCGGCGGTCGAGGCGCTCTTCGGGCAGGCCGGCGTGATCCAGGCCGATTCTCTGGAGGAGCTGTCGGATGCTGCCGTGTTGCTCTCGTCGCAGCCGCTTCCACAGGGGCGGCGGGTGGCGCTGCTCACGAACGCCGGCGGCCTCGGCATCCTCTGCGCCGACGCCTGCGCGGCGGCCGGCCTCGAGCTGCCGCCGCTCTCGGAGGAGACGCGCACCCGGCTGACCGACGTCCTGCCGCGCGAGGCGAGCATCGCCAATCCCGTCGACATGCTCGGCTCGGCCGTCGGCTCGACCTACGAGGCAGTTCTCCCTCAGGTCCTTGCCGATCCCGGCATCGATGCCGTGATCGTGCTCTTCGTCCCCCCGGTCGTCGCCGGCGCGGAGGAGGTTGCCGAGGCCGTCGTGCGCGGTGTCCGGAGCGCAGCGGATACCGGCAAGCCGGTGCTGGCCGCTTTCGTGGCCGCCGACGGGATTCCCGAGTGTCTCCTCCGGCCGGGCTCCGGTGTCGCCGCGTTCGAGTACCCGGAGTCCGCGGCCCGCGCCCTGGCCCATGCCGTCCACCGGGCAGAATGGCTGCGCCGCCCCGCAGGAGGGAGCCCCGACCTCACCGGCATCGACCGCCAGGCCGCGGAGGTGCTCGTCGACTCCGTCCTCGCCGCCTCCACCGACGTCTGGCTCGACCCTCCGCAGGTGCGCGAACTGCTCGGCGCCTACGGCGTCCCGCTCGTGGAGGAGCGGGTTGCGCGATCGGCCGAGGCTGCGGTCGAGGCCGCACGGGAGCTCGGGCTGCCCGTCGTCGTGAAGAGTGCGGTACCCGGGGCTCACAAGACGGAGACCGGGGGCATCGCACTCGACCTCGTGACGGAGGAGGACGTCCGGGCCGCGGTCGAGCGCATCGGCCTGCCCGTCGTGATCCAGCCGATGATCGGCGGCGGTGCCGAACTGCTCGCCGGTGTCGTGCAGGATCCGACCTTCGGACCGCTGGTCGCGTTCGGCCCCGGGGGCGTCTTCGCGGAGCTGATCGGCGAGGCCCAGTTCCGGATCGCGCCCTTGACGCTCGCCGACGCCGAGGACCTCGTGGCGACGGGAAAGGCCGGCCGGCTCGTGGCCGGCTTCCGCGGGAAGCCTCCCGCGGACGCAGCCGCGCTCGTCGATCTCGTGCTCCGGCTGGCGCAGCTCGCCGACGACGTCCCGGAGGTCGCCGAGCTCGACCTCAATCCGGTGCTCGGGCTTCCGAACGGCTGCGTCGCCGTCGACGCTCGCGTCCGGCTCCGGCCGGCCGAGCGAACTCCTCTCGCGAAGACCTGGTAGCTGCCATGGCGCGGCGCCTGCTCGCTGCCGGGTGCCTCGTCGCGATCGCAGCCGGAGGGATCCTGCACCTGATCGGCAGGCCCGATCCCGGTGACCTCGTCCTGGCGATCGGCACGGCAATCGTGCTCGTACCGCTGACGTGGAGCGTCGCGCGGTCGCTGGCCAAGGGCGACATCGGCGTCGACGCGATCGCGCTGATCGCAATCGCCGGCGCGCTCGCGCTGGGCGAGTGGGGAGCGGCGGCGGTCGTCGCCCTGATGCTCGCGGGGGGCAACGCGCTCGAGGAGGCGGCCGCGGGCCGCGCCCGTCGTGAGCTCAGGACGCTGGTCTCCCGCGCGCCGCGGGTCGCCCACCGGCTCGGGCCCGGCGGCACGGTGGAGGAGGTGGCCGTGGACGAGGTCACGGTGGGAGACTCGCTCGTCGTCCGCGCGGGCGAGATCGTGCCGGTCGACGGCGTGGTCGACAACGGCGATGCACTCCTGGACGAGTCGTCGATGACGGGTGAGCCGCTCCCGGTACTGTGTGCGCGCGGCGACCACGTCCGCAGCGGGACGAGCAACGCAGGGGACGTCTTCGAGCTGCGTGCAATCCGCCCGGCGGCCGAGAGTGCGTACGCCGCCGTGATCCGGCTCGTGCAGAACGCCGAGTCGAACAAGGCGCCGTTCGTCCGCCTCGCCGACCGCTACGCGATCTTCTTCCTACCGGTCACGATCGCCGTTGCCGGCTTCGCCTGGGCCATCTCGGGCGATCCGGTGCGCGCCCTCGCAGTCTTCGTCGTCGCGACGCCCTGCCCGCTGATCCTCGCCGCGCCGGTCGCGTTCGTCTCTGGGATCTCACGGGCCGCGAGGGCCGGCGTGATCGTCAAGGGCGGCGGCGTCATCGAACGGCTCGGCAGGGCCCGCACGGTGCTCTTCGACAAGACGGGCACGCTCACGCTCGGGACTCCCGAGGTCGCCCGCGTCGTCGTCTTCGACGGGACGGGTACGCAAGAGCTCGTGCGACTGGCCGCGTCGCTCGACCAGCTGTCCGCCCATCCGCTGGCCGAAGCCCTGGTTCACCACGCGGCCGGCCAGGGGTTGTCGCTCTCGTTCCCCGAGCACGTGACCGAGGAGCCCGGTCGGGGGATCGCGGGCGTCGTCGACGGCAGGAGGGTTGCCGCCGGCAGCGCGGCGTGGCTCCACTCCAGCGGCCACCAGCCGGAGGCTCCTCGCCCCGACCCGGACGGCCAGCCTGGACGGGCCACGATCGCGGTCGCGGTGGACGGGCGTGCAGCGGGTGCGATCGAGATGGCGGATCACGTCCGGGAGGACGCGCCCCGGCTGGTAGGCGATCTCCGCGCGGCCGGGATCGAGCACGTGGCGATGGTGACGGGGGATCGGACTGCGATCGGGGCCGAGGTCGGACGTTCGCTAGGCATCGACCGCGTCTTCTCCGAGCTCGATCCCGAAGAGAAGGTCGAGATCGTTCGGCGCATGCAGACGCAGCCCGGCTTCCCGCCGGTGATCATGGTCGGCGACGGCGTCAACGATGCGCCCGCGCTGGCGCTCGCAGACGTCGGGATTGCAATGGGGACGATCGGCGCCACGGTGTCGTCGGAGGCCGCGGACGCGGTGATCGTCGTCGACCGCGTCGATCGCGTCGCCGACGCGGTCCGGATCGGCCGACGGTCGCTGTCGATCGCCAGGCAGAGCGTGCTGGCGGGAATGGGGCTCAGCCTCGCCGCCATGGGATTTGCCGCCGCGGGCCTGATCGCGCCGATCTTCGGGGCGCTGCTGCAGGAAGCGATCGACGTCGCCGTCATCCTCAACGCCCTCCGCGCGCTCAGAGGCTGACGATCGAACGAGTCGCTTGCGGCCTTTCCGCAGGGCATTCCGCGCCTGCCCGGATGTAGCGAACAGGCCCCGGGACGACAGTGGTCCCATGAGCGAAACGGATGGCCGGAAGATCGCCTGGCGCCGCGGCGAACGCGGGCCCACCTACGTCGGGGCCGTTTCGCGCGGCGACGACACGATCCGGCTGACCGGACGGGACCCGATTCTGGGCATCGACGTCGCGCTGTCGATTCCCGTCACCGAGATCGACTACGTCGGCGTCGCCGAGACGGGTGCCGGCTCGGTCGACGGCGGCCCGTTCGTCGTCCTCGACCTTGCGGGATCCGAGCCGATCCACCTCCGGCCCGTCGGAGTCACTTCGCTCGATGTCCACCTACTCGCACGGACGCTGGGCTCCGTGACCACCGCGCCCACTGTGCTTGCCCAAGGAGGCCGATCATGAGAATCAAGGACCTGATGACCACCAACGTGCTGACTGTCCGGCCCAGCACCGAGCTCAAGGACGCCGCTGCGCTGCTCGCCGAGCACCGGATCTCCGGACTGCCGGTCGTCGACGACGAGGGCCGCGTCCTGGGCGTGCTCTCGGAGGGCGACATCCTCTACAAGGAGGCGGGCACGAAGGACAGGCCGGGGTTCCTGGAGCGGCTGCTCACCGCTCCTCCTCCGATCGCCCTCGACCTCAAGCTTGCCGCGAAGACCGTCGGCCAGGCGATGTCGGCGCCTGCGTTGACGATCGGCCCGAGGCGGCCGGTGACGGAGGCCGCGACGATCATGATCGAGGAGGGAGTGAACCGGCTGCCGGTGATCGACGACGAGGACCGCCTGATCGGGATCATCACCCGTGCCGACCTGGTGCGGGCCTTCGTCCGTTCGGATGCCGAGATCGAGCGCGAGATCCGGGACGATGTCATCCGCCGGACCCTGTGGCTCGAGCCGGACATGATCCAGATCGAGGTCGCCCACGGCGAGGTGCGGCTCGCCGGCGAGGTCGAGACGCAGACCGATGCCGAGTTGATCCCGACGTTCGTCCAGCGGGTTCCGGGCGTCGTCTCCGTCCTCTCGAAGCTGCGCTGGCGTGAGGAGAACGGGAGCCGCCCGGGTCGTGCGGTCGTCTGGAACAAGCGGGCTTAGGCTCCACCGAGCCGGCGGCGTGAGCCGCCGCGAGCGTCACTCCTCGAGCAGTCCCTGGTCGATCGCATAGCGCACGAGCTCGGCTCTCGACGAGAGCCGCAGCTTCTGCATGATGTGTGCCCGGTGTGTCTCGGCCGTGCGGACCGAGATGTAGAGCATCTTTGCGATCTCCTGGTTCGTGTGGCCGAGGGCAAGCAGCCGCATCACCTCGCGCTCGCGATCCGAGAGCGGGTCGGCTTCTTCTCGTGCCGTTGCCTCGGCGTCGGCAGCGACGAGCCGCGCGCCGAGGGCGGGGTGCACGTAGCGTCCGTCGGCCGCGACCTCGCGAACTGCGGCGACGACCTCGGCGTCGATCGCCTCCTTGAGGACGTACCCCGATGCACCGGCGGCGAACGCCTCCCGGACGTAGCGGGGATCGTCCTGCATCGACAGCACGAGCACCTTCGAGCCGGGCGACTCCTTGAGCACGAGGGGCACGCCCTCGATTCCGCTCGGCCCCGGCATGACGACGTCCATCAGCACGACGTTCGGCTTCTTCTCGCGCGCCTCGAAGACGGCCTCGCGGACGTCGCCGGCCTCCGCGACGACCTCGATGTCGTCCTCGGCGTCCAGGAGGAGATGCAGGCCGGAACGGACGACCGCATGGTCGTC
The DNA here is from genome assembly GCA_963775695.1 of uncultured Actinomycetes bacterium. GTDB lineage: Bacteria > Actinomycetota > Thermoleophilia > Gaiellales > Gaiellaceae > DATBLE01. The sequence goes on from CAVZJU010000003.1 coordinate 100,249, forward strand.
GACGATCAGAACACGGATCGTCTTCTTCTTCGTCATCGGAGCGGCACCTCGGCCACGATCGTCGTTCCCGACCCTTCGGTCGACTCGATCGCGAGCCTACCGCCGAGCAGGCCGACGCGCTCCTTCATCCCGACGAGCCCGAGTCCCCCGGAGTCGCCGCCGGCTGCCCCGAAGCCACGCCCGTCGTCCTCCACCACGACTGTGACCGATCCATCTCGGCGGGTCACGATGACGCTCACGTGCCCGGCTCCGGCGTGCTTCGCCACGTTCGTGAGAGCTTCCTGTGCGATCCGGTACAGGGCGGTCTCGACCTCGGGCGGGAGCCGAGTTTCGTCGAGGTTCGCCTCGACGTCGATCGCGATGCCCGACTCCCCTCCGAACGCATCCGCAAGCCGCTCGAGTGCCGGTACGAGCCCGAAGTCGTCGAGTGCCTTCGGACGCAGCTCCACGGCGAGGCGCCTGACGGACTGAAGGGTCTTCACGATCTCCCCGCGCAGCTCCGTGGCGGCGGCGCGGGCGTCCTCCTTCGTCTTCGCCTCCTCGACGCGCTTCAACCCGAGCAGGATCGAGATCAGCGCTTGCCCGGTCTCGTCGTGCAGCTCGCGGGCGAGTCGCCGACGCTCGAGCTCCTGCCCCTCGACCACGCGCCGCAGGGCGTCGCGGGCGACCCGGTCGGCGAGGTCCACGGCGACGGCGGCGCGGGCGGCGAAGGTCTCCGCGATCCGCAGGTCCTCGTCCGTGAAGCGAGGGTCGCTACCGCGCTTGTTGTGAGCCGCGATGACGCCGATCGCCCGGTCGCCCACGATCATCGGCACGAAGACCCCCGAGCGCATCCCGATCTTCCGGGCCACCTCCTGGTCGACTTCGGTGTCGTCGAGCGTCGAGTCGACCCGCTCGCTGCGGCGGCGTTCGAGCACGCGCCCGCTCTTCGATCCGGACCGGGTCAGGAAGCCGCGGGACAGGCCCTTGGCCGCGGCGCCGACGGCCGCCTCGATCCTGAGCTCGCCTCCGACGGAGGGCAGCGTGATCAGGACGAGCTCGGCGTCGATCAGGTCGCGCAGGCGGGAGGCGATCAACTCGAGCAAGGGGGCCAGCTCGGTCTCGCCGGCAAGGGCGTTCCCGACCTCGGTCAGGGACTCGAGCTGCGCAAGCCACCGCGTCGCCGACTCGTAGAGCCTCGCGTTCTCGATCGCCACCGCCGCCTGGGCGGCGAGCAGCGTCACGACCTCCTCGTCCTCGGCGGTGAAGTCGGAGCCGTCGGCTTTCTCCGTCAGGTAGAGGTTCCCGTAGGCCACGCCCCGCAGCAGGATCGGGACGCCGAGGAAGGTCCGCATCAACGGGTGGTGCGGAGGAAAGCCGACCGACCGAGGATCCGTCGTGAGATCGTGGAGACGGAGCGGCTGTACGTCCCGGATCAGAACGCCGAGGATCCCGCGGCCGCGGGGAAGGTCGCCGATCCGCTCGTGCGTCTCGGGGTCGATGCCGGTCGTCAGGAAGCGCTCGAGCGCGACGCCGGAGCGGTCGATCACGCCGAGTGCCGCGTACCGAGCAGACGTGAGCTCGGCGGCGGTCTCGACGATCCTTTGCAGGACCCCGTCGAGCGTCAGCTCGGACGTGACCGCAATCCCCGCATCGATCAGGCGGCGCCAGCGGGTTTCCACGGGAGTGATTATGCGCCGAGCAGTCGTCTGAGCACGTACGGGAGAATCCCCCCGTGGCGTAGGTAGTCACGCTCGCGCGGCGTGTCCAGGCGCACCCGGGCGGTGAACTCCGTGTCGTCGGCGCGCACGGTGACTTCGGTCGCCTCCGCGTTGTCGATCCCGTGGATCGAGAACGTCTCGCGGCCGGTGAGGCCCAGCGATTCCGCGTTCTCGCCGTCGGCGTACTGGAGCGGGAGGATCCCCATCATCAGCAGGTTCGAGCGGTGGATCCGCTCGTAGCTCTCCGCGATCGCGGCGCGGACGCCGAGCAGCTTCGGGCCTTTTGCCGCCCAGTCGCGTGACGAGCCCGTGCCGTACTCCTTGCCGGCGAGGACGATCAGCGGCGTGCCCTCGGCCAGGTAGCGCTGCGAGGCGTCGAAGATGGACATCTCCTCGCCGCTCGGCAGATGCACCGTCCAGGTGCCCTCGCTGCCGGGGACGAGCAGGTTGCGGAGGCGGACGTTCGCGAACGTGCCGCGGACCATCACCTCGTGGTTGCCGCGCCGCGAGCCGTACGAGTTGAACGCCTTGCGCTCGACGCCGTGCTCGACCAGGTACCCCCCGGCCGGGCCGTCCGGCTTGATCGATCCCGCCGGCGAGATGTGGTCGGTGGTGACCGAGTCGCCGAGCATGACGAGGCAGCGGGCGCCGTCGACGTCCTCGACCGTCCCGGGCTCGATCGACATGCCGTCGAAGTAGGGCGGCCGGCGGACGTAGGTCGAGTCCTCGGCCCAGGCATAGAGGGCGCCGCTCGGCACCTCGAGCTCGGCCCAGCGCTCGTCGCCGGTGAAGACGTCGGCGTAGCGGCCGCGGAAGAGGTCGTCGGAGACGGCGCCCGCGATCGTCTCGTCGATCTCGGCGCTCGACGGCCAGAGGTCGCGCAGGAAGACGTCGTTTCCGTCCGGGTCCTGCCCGATCGGCTCGGTGTTCAGATCGAGGTCCATCCGCCCGGCCAGCGCGTACGCGACCACGAGCGGGGGCGAGGCGAGGTAGTTGGCCTTCACCTCTGGGTGAATACGCGCTTCGAAGTTGCGGTTGCCGGAGAGCACGGCGCAGACGACGAGGTCGGCCTCGGCGATCGCGGTCGAGATCTCCTCCGACAGCGGGCCGGAGTTCCCGATGCAGGTCGTGCAGCCGTAGCCGACCGTGTGGAAGCCGAGCGCCTCGAGGTACGGAGTGAGCCCCGCCTTCTCGTAGTAGTCGGTCACGACCCGAGATCCGGGCGCCAGGCTCGACTTCACCCACGGCTTTCGGTCGAGGCCGCGTTCGACCGCCTTCTTCGCCAGGAGCCCTGCGGCGACCATCACCTGCGGGTTGGAGGTGTTCGTGCAGCTCGTGATCGCAGCGATCACGACGCTGCCGTGCTCGAGCTCGAACTCGAGGTCGCCGAGCCGGACGTGGGCGGCGGCCTGCTCGCGCTCGGCGACGGCGATCGCGGGGGCAGGCGCTCCGGCAGGCTCCTCGTGTCCGGGCTCGACGTGCGCGGGCGGGTCGGACGCAGGGAAGCTCTCGGCGACCGCCTCGTCCTTCGAGTTCCCGTAGTCGACACCGAAGCTCGACAGCTCGTGCAGGAAGGCGTTCTTCGCCTCCGCGAGCGGGACGCGGTCCTGCGGTCGCCGCGGCCCGGCGAGGCTGGGCTCGACGGTGCCGAGGTCGAGTTCGACCACGTGCGAGTAGGTCGGGTGGTCCTCGGCTTCGTGCCAGAGCAAGTTCTCCTTGCAGTACGCCTCGACGAGCGCGACCCGCTCGTCGGGCCTGCCGGTCAGGCGCAGGTACTGGAGCGTCGCGTCGTCCACGGGGAAGAAGCCGCAGGTCGCCCCGTACTCCGGCGACATGTTCCCGATCGTCGCGCGGTCGGCCAGCGACAGCGCGCCGAGCCCCGGGCCGAAGTACTCGACGAACTTCCCGACCACGCCGGTCGAGCGGAGGATCTCGGTCACGGTCAGGACGAGGTCGGTGGCCGTCGCGCCCTCGGGCAGCGAGCCGGTCAGGCGGAAGCCGACCACCTGCGGAACGAGCATCGAGAGCGCTTCGCCGAGCATCGCCGCCTCCGCCTCGATCCCGCCGACACCCCAGCCGAGCACCCCGAGGCCGTTGACCATGGTCGTGTGCGAGTCGGTGCCGACCAGCGTGTCCGGGTACGCCCGGCCGTCGCGCGACTCGACCACGCGCGCGAGGTACTCGAGGTTGACCTGGTGGACGATCCCGGTGCCGGGCGGGACGACCTTCAGGTCGGCCAGCGACTCCTGACCCCAGCGGAGGAAGGCGTACCGCTCCTGGTTCCGCTCGAACTCGAGCTCGACGTTGCGGGCGAAGGCCAGGCGCGTCGCGAACTCGTCCACCTGCACCGAGTGGTCGATCACCAGCTCGGCCGGGATCACCGGGCTGATCTCGGCCGGGTCGCCGCCGAGGTCCTGCATCGCGTTCCGCATCGCCGCGAGGTCGACGATCGCCGGCACGCCCGTGAAGTCCTGGTGGATGACGCGGCTCGGCCGGAAGGAGATCTCGCGGCTCGGCTCCTCGGCCGCGACCCAGCCCGCGATCGCCTCGGCGTCGTGGTCGCTCCCGGCTCGCAGGGCGTTCTCCAGAAGGACCCGCAGCGAGTAGGGAAGACGCGCGACGTCCCAGCGGTCCTGCAGTGCGTCGAGCCGGAAGATCTCGTAGGTCTCGGATCCGACGCGTAGTGTCCCGCGGGCTTCCATGTCCCTATTCCATCAAAGGTCATGCTCCCGCGGTCGATCGGAGAAGGAGGCAGGCAGATGGCGTTCGAGGAGCTGAAGGAACGGCACTCGTTTGTGTGGGGCAGCGCCCCGTTCGAGCACGTCGCGGAGACGATCGCCGACGTCCACGACTCGATCGTCGAGGCCGCCGGTCCGGCCGAGGGCGAGCAGTGGCTGGACGTGGCGTGCGGCACCGGCGACCTCGCGATCCGTGCAGCCCGTCGTGGCGCGGACGTCGTCGGCGTCGACTTCGCCCCGCCGCTGGTCGAGACGGCGAAGCAACAGGCGTCGGAGGCGGGGTTCTCGATCGACTTCCGGGTCGGGGACGCCGAGGCGCTCCCGCTTGCCGACGCGAGCTTCGAGGTCATCAGCTCGACGTTCGGCGTCATCTTCGCGCCCGACCAGTCACGTGCCGCCGGCGAGCTCGCGCGGGTCACGCGTTCCGGCGGCCGGCTGGCCCTGGCGACGTGGGTGCCCGACGGCGGCGTGGGAAAGATGTTCTCGATGGCGGCGCCGTTCCAACCGCCCCCGCCGGACGGCGCGGGTGCGCCGCTCGACTGGGGCAAGCCCGAGCACGTCGAGGAGCTGCTCGGCGCTGCCTTCCACCTGTCGTTCGAGCTGAGGACGTCCATCGACCGCAGCGAGAGCGGCGAGGCGTTCTGGCAGTTCTACGTCGAGAACTTCGGCCCGGTGAAGATGCTCGCCGCGTCCCTCGACGACGAGCGGCGCGAGGAGTTTCATCGGACCTACGTCGAGTTCTTCGAGACGAACTACGGCTCGGACGGGTCGATCGTCTACCCGCGCGAGTGGCTCCTCGTGACCGGTACGCGGAAGTAGTCAGTGACCCAAACGGACATGGCAAGGGTCTGACCCCTGCTGTCCGCGCCGGACGTGTCGTTCGCGTTGCGAAAGGCGGACGATTCATCCCCAGCTGGTCTCCGTCATCGGCCGGATCGCGGTCTCCACGATCCGGTGCGTGCGCGGACGCGTGAGCACGAACATGACGATCTCGGCCACGTCCTCGGCGGTCATCATCCCCGGCAGCGCGTCCGGCGTCCGGCCGCGGCCCTCCTCGAGCGCGAACTCGGTGGCCACGCCGCCCGGGCAGACGTTCGTGCAGCGCACGCCCTGCTCGCGGAGCTCGTGGTCGAGCGCGCGGGTGAAGCCGACCTGGCCGAACTTCGAGGCGCAGTAGACGGCCTCGTAGGGAAGCCCGCGCCGGCCTGCCTCGGAGGCGAGGGTGATCACGTCGGCGGCGTCGCTCTTCAGTAGGTGGGGCAGGGCCGCCCGGATCGCGTACAGCGTGCCCTTCAGGTTGGTGTCGACCATCTCCTCGAGGTGGGTGCGCGAAAGCTCGAGGAACGGGCCGTACGCGCCGACGCCGGCGTTCGCCACCACGATGTCGAGGCCGCCGAAGCGGTCGACCGTCGCGGCGACCGCGGCGTCGACCGCCTCCGGGTCCCGGACGTCGCAGGCGACCCCGAGCCCGCGCTCGAGGCCGAGGTCGTCGCCGCGGCGCGACGCCAGGCCGACCGAGGCGCCGGCCTCGTGCAGCGAACGGGCGACCGCGGCGCCGATGCCGCCGCTCGCCCCGGTGACGAACGCGACTCTTCCGTCGAAGCTCATGATTCCTCCAGGTGTCGTAGGGCCGGATAGAGCGAGCGGTACCGCCGGTACCGCTCGTCGTACACCTTCTGCCAGTCGCGGTCGGGTTCCACCGTGTCGCGCACGCGGACGCAGGCCGCGACCGCCTCGGCGGCGTCGGCGAACACTCCTCCCGCGACGCCGCCGAGCAGGGCTGCGCCGTAGGCGGCGCCCTCCTCGATCGCGGTGCGCTCGATCGGGATGCCGAGGACGGAGGCGACGATCTTCAGCCAGAGCTCGCTGCGGGCGCCGCCGCCCGACGCGCGGCCGGCCGCGGGCTCCACCCCGAGCGCCTTCAGCAGCTCGAGCGAATCCCGCAGGCCGAACGCGACGCCCTCGAGGACGGAACGGACGAGGGCGCCACGGTCGTGTCTCAGGGACAGTCCCTCGAACATGGCCCGCGCGGACGGGTCGGCGTGGGGCGTGCGCTCGCCCTGGAGATACGGGAGGAACGTCAGTCCCTCCGATCCCGCCGGCCATCGGTCCGCCTCGGCGACCAGCTCGTCGTACGTGCCGCCGACGATGTCGCGCAGCCAGCGCAGCGACCCGGCGGCGGACAGCATCACACCCATCGCCTCCCAGGTGTCGGGGACGGCGTGGCAGAAGACGTGCACGCGCGCCTCCGGGTCCGCCCGGTATCCGGGCAGCGCCGCGAAGACGACACCAGACGTGCCGAGGACGACCGAGAGCGGCCCCGGGCCGACCACGCCGACACCGAGCGCGCCCGCCTGCTGGTCGCCCGCGCCGCCGATCGCGGTCGACTCGTGTGCGCGCGGCAGCCACTCGAGCGGAATCTCGAGCGCGTCGCAGACCTCGTCGCTCCAGCGCCGGCCGGCCACGTCGAACAGGAGCGTTCCCGATGCCTCCGCGGCGTCGATCGCCCGCTCGCCCGTCAACCGAAGCCGCACGTAGTCCTTCGGCAGCAGGATGTGTGCGGCCTTCGCCCACACGTCGGGCTCGTGCTTGCGCACCCAGACCAGCTTCGGCGCGGTGAACCCCGGCAGGGCGCGGTTGCCGGTCAGGGCGACGAGCCGCTCGAAGCCGACGCGCTCCTCGATCTCGGCGCACTCGGCTTCCGTGCGCTGGTCGTTCCAGAGGATCGCCGGGCGCAGCACGCGGTCGGCGGCGTCGAGGAGCACGAGCCCGTGCATCTGCCCGGTCAGCCCGACCGGCGCGTCGCCGTCGTCGATCGCGGCCAGCGCCCGCTCGCTCGCCCGCCACCAGTCCTCGGGATCCTGCTCCGCCCAGCCCGGCTGCGGGATCGAGAGCTGGTACTCCTCCTCGTGCCGGGCCCGCACCTCGCCGGTCTCGGAGATCCGGACCGCCTTGACGCCGGTCGTCCCGACGTCCAGCCCGACCAGGTTCAAGCGCCGAGAGCTGCGTAGACCAGCTCGTACGCCCCCACCGCGTCCTTGCGGGACTGCGCTTCCCGCAGCGCGGCGTCGTCGATCTTCGCGGCGACGCCGTCGATGAACCGCCACTGCAGCACCGAGCGCTTGACTGCCTCGACAGCGTCCTCGGTGTACGGGTAGAGGTCGAACCCGAGCCTGCGGCCGTCGTCGCCGTAGCCGGCCCGCCGGAACTCGAGCGCCAGCTCGAGTGTCTCCATGAATGCGGTGGCGCCGACCATGTTGTCGTCGTCGAACGTTCCCCAGCCGGAGTTCGCGTGCTGGTGGCCGAGCAGCCCCTTCGAGGCGAGCAGCGCCGCGTACTCGGCCAGCGACTCGCCGTTCATGATCAGGTGCTGCCAGTCCATGTTCACCTTGACGTTGTCGTGCCCGCGCTCGGCCAGCTCGTGGATCACGTGGAGCGTCATTCCGATGTTCCGCATCAGGATCTTCATCGCCGGTTCCGAGTTCTTGTGCTCCAGCCAGAGCTCCTGGCCGGCGTCCTTCAACGTCCCGGCGACGTCGGCCAACCCTTCGATGAACCAGCCCCAGCTGTCCGCATAGGGCGTCTGGAACGGGTAGTTGTAGCCCTCGATCCCGGGCCAGACGATCAGCGGCACGCCGAGCTGGCCCGAGAGCTTCGCCCCGGCGACCGCGATCTTCACCGCCTCTGCCCGCACGGCCGGGTCGGGATTGACGAGCCCGCCGCGCCCGAACCTCGGATCGAGGTGCAATCCACCGGCCAGGCAGTAGACGTCGTGGTCGGAGCCGAGCGCGTCGCGGATCCCGTCCACGTTCTCCTCGTTCAGCTCCTGCGGATAGTGGAACTCGTAACCGTCGATCAGGTCACCGAGTCCATCGACTGCGCGCCGCACCCGCTCGACGGTCGTCTCGCCCGCACGCTCGGGCTGGTAGCCGCCGGGGACGAAGCGGGTGACCATCGAACCGAAGGCCCAGATACCGAGGCTCGTCTTCACGTGGCGGAGCCTATCGTTGTGACTGCGTACACGTCCTAGTTGACGAACGCATTTCAATCCACGAGTCTTTCTGCGCGAAAGGGCGGAAGCCCGCTCCGCAGGCACGCAATCGTTAGGACTCCGAAGAGGGAGGAGCACGTGAAGAAGGTTTCTCGCAAGGTGATCGCGGTCGGGCTCGTCGCCGCGGTCGCCGCGCTCGCCGTGGCCGTCGCCGTCGCGACGGCGGGCACAGCCTCCAAGCGCGCCGCAATCCAGGCGTGCGGCCTGATGCCGGACACGAAGACGTCCGTGCGCTGGGAGCAGTTCGACAAGCCGTACCTGGTCAAGGCCTTCAAGGCGGCGGGCGTCCCGGCGCGTGTCGTGAACGCACAGGGCGACCCGCAGAAGCAGAAGTCACAGGCCGACCAGTGCATCGCCGACGGTGCGAAGGTCCTGATCATCGCCCCGATCGACTCCGGCTCGGCGGCCGCGATCGAGAAGGCGGCTCTGGCGAAGGGCGTCAAGTCGATCGACTATGACCGCCAGGTCGAAGGCGGCGTGGCCGTGCTGTACGCGTCGTTCCAGGGTTCCGTGGTCGGCCTGCTCCAGGGCCGGGGCGTCGTCAACGGCCTCAAGCGGGCAGGCAAGTACGGCTCGCATCCGGTCGTCGCCTCGCTGTGGGGCGGCCAGGAGGACGCGAACTCGTACCTGTTCAAGGGCGGCGTCGACAAGGTCCTCAACCCGCTCTACGCCAAGGGCGTGCTCAAGCGTGGCCCGGCGCAGTTCGTCCCGGCCTGGGATAACCAGAAGGCCGGCACGATCTTCGAGCAGATGCTCGTCAAGACGGGCAACAAGATCGACGCGGTCGCGGCGGCCAATGACGGCCTCGCGAACGCAGTCGTGGTCGCACTGAAGGCGCACAAGCTGAAGCCGATCCCGCTGAGCGGCCAGGACGCGACGACGCAGGGCGCCCAGAACATCATCTCGGGCTGGCAGACGATGACGGTGTGGAAGGACCAACGCCTCCTCGCGACCAAGACGGCGCAGGCGGCAGTCCGGATCGCCAAGGGCCAGAAGCCCCCGACGACGGGACTCGTCACCACCAAGGGCCGCGCGAAGGAGCCGGCCTACCTGATCCCGCCGCAGTCGATCACGAAGGCCAACTGGCGGCAGCTCATCACGGGCCCGGTCCCGTACCTGAAGCCGGCCGACGTCTGCAGCGGAGAGTACAAGAAGTACTGCTAGTCGAACTCGCTGCAGACGGTACGAACGCGGAGGCGCCCATCGGGCGCCTCCGTCATTTCTGTGGTATGAGAAGCGCTCCATGAGCGACGCACCTCTCCTCGAGCTCCGCGGGATCTCCAAGTCGTTCGGCTCCGTGCAGGCGCTGACCGACGTCGACTTCGAGGTTCGGAACGGTGAGGTGATGGCGCTGGTCGGTGACAACGGCGCCGGCAAGTCGACGCTGATCAAGTGCATCGCCGGCATCCATACGATGGACGATGGGCAGATCCTCTTCGACGGTCGCCCGGTGACGATCCACAGCCCGAGGGAGGCCGCAAACCTGGGGATCGAGGTCGTCTACCAGGACCTCGCCCTCTGCGACAACCTCGACGTCGTCCAGAACATGTACCTCGGCCGCGAGGAGCGCGACTGGTTGCAGCGCCTGAAGGAGCCGCCGATGGAGGCGCACACGGCCGAGACCCTGAAGTCGCTCGCAGTGACGTCGATCAAGTCGATCCGGCAGCCGGTCGCCACGCTCTCCGGCGGCCAGCGGCAGTCGGTCGCGGTCGCCCGAGCAGTGATGTGGAACTCGCGCCTGGTGATCCTCGACGAGCCGACCGCAGCGCTCGGAGTCTCGCAGACCGAGCAGGTCCTCGCGCTCGTCAACCGGCTCGCCGAGCAGGGCCTCGCGGTCGTGCTGATCTCGCACAACCTGCACGACATCTTCGAGACCGCGACCCGCATCACCGTCCTCCGCCTCGGTCGCGACGTCGGCGTTTACGACCGCGCGACGACGAGCCAGGATGAGATCGTCCACGCGATCACGGCGGGCGTGCCGACCAAGGTGGCCGGGATCCCCGGCACCGGCAACGGAGCGAGTGCGTGAGCGTGGAAGCCGGCGCATTTGCGGTCGAGGTCGAGCGCCAGAGCTACTGGGAGCGGCTCAAGCTCAACGTCCGCACGGGCAACCTCGGCAACGCCCCGGTCGTCATCGCGCTCGTGTTCGTCATCATCTATTTCAGCTTCACGGCGACCAACTGGTTGACCCCGGTCAACTTCACGAACCTGATCGGCCAGCTCGCAGGCGTGTGCATGCTCGCCTACGGCGTCGTCTTCGTCCTGCTGATCGGCGAGATCGACCTGTCGATCGCGTTCGTCAGCGGCATCGCCGGTGTGGTCGTCGCCGAGCTCCAGCTGCCAACGGGGGCCCACCTCCCCGGCATCGTCTGCATCCTCCTCGCCCTGTTGGCGACCACGGCAATCGGCGCCTTCCAGGGCTCGTTTGTCGCATTCATCGGTGTCCCGTCGTTCGTGGTCACTCTCGCCGGCTTCCTGATCTGGCAGGGCGTGATCCTGCGGACGATCACGCAGGGCGTGATCGTCATCCAGGACAACACGGTCAACGACGTCTACGGCTACTTCTTCAGCGACCTGGGCGGCTGGATCATCGGGATCGTCATCAGCGTGGCCTACGTCGCGGGAATGCTGGGCAGTGCCTACGCCAACCGTCGGCACGGTATCGCGCTTCGCGACCCTGCGCTGTTCGTTGCAAAGCTCGTTCTCATCCCGACGATCACGCTGCTCACCGTCTGGTACTGCAACAGGGACCGCGGCGTCCCGTTCGCGCTGCTGCTCGTCGTCGCGATGCTGCTGATCCTCACGTTCCTGGCGAAGCGGACGACCTTCGGGCGGCACGTCTACGCCGTCGGCGGCAACGCCGAGGCAGCGCGGCGGGCGGGCATCAACGTGAAGCGGATCCGGATCCTGGTCTTCATGATCTCCGGCTTCATGTCGGGCCTGGGCGGCATCGTGCTCGCGGCCCGGTTGAACAGCGTCGACCTGAACGCCGGCGGCGGCACGCTGCTGATCGACGCGATCGCCGCCGCGGTCATCGGCGGCACCAGCTTGTTCGGCGGCCGCGGCGAGGTGCGGAACGCTCTCGTCGGCGCGCTCTTGATCACGACGATCGCCAACGGCATGAACACCGTCGGGTACACGAACGGTGTGATCTACATCGTCACCGGCTCGATCCTGCTGCTGGCGGTCACGTTCGACACGATCGTGCGGCAGCGGCAGATCAAGGCCGGGCGCTGACGATCCGGTCGGCGGCGACGTTGGCCAGCCGTGTCGTGCGCCCGCCCGGGTAGCGGACGGTGAGCTCGGGGACGCGCGTCGCCCGGCCGAGCCCGAAGTGGACGCGCGGGTCCTCCGACGACAGGTAGCTCGAGCCGGCGTGCACCTCCCGGACGAGGCGCCGTCCGTCCGGCAGCGTGGCGGTCACCACCGCGCCGAAAGCGAACCGCGGCAGCGTCACCTCCAGCCAATGTCCGGAGCCGCCGGTGCCGCGGAGGAGGATCAGCCGTCCGCCGATCGAGTTCACCGCCAGATCGACATGACCGTCGTTGTCGAAGTCGGCGGCGGCGACTCCGCGGCCGTTGACCGGCGGCAGCCGGTCGAGCCCGACGAGCGAGGTGGCGTTGACGAAGCCGCCCTTGATGTTCTCCATCACCTGGATCGGCCCCGCGTCCTTCTTCAGGTTCGTGATCGGAATCGCGCCGTTCGCGACCACGAGGTCGAGCTTGCCGTCGTTCGCCAGGTCGACCCACGAGTCGCCCCAGCCGGTGTCGTTCGTGCCGAAGGCAGTGACGAAGAGCCGCTGTGCGCTCGTGAAGGCGTCGCCCTGGCTGCGGAAGACCGCGTGGCCCTGGCCGCGCGAGTTGCTGACGAACAGATCCTGGCGGCCGTCGCCGGAGAAGTCGCCCTCGGCGATCCCCATACCGGCGTTCCGGTCGGCGACGTGCGCGCCCTGCGCTCGGTCGACGAAGCGGAACCCCAGCGGGCCGGCCGCGGGCTCGTTGACGTAGTACCGGTTCGGGTCCTCATCGTTGGCGACGTAGAGGTCGAGGCGGCCGTCGCCGTTCAGGTCGGTGAAGGTGGCTCCGAGCGAGTGGTCGTAGGGGGCGGGGTCGAGGCCGGCCTGCCGGCCGACCTCACGGAAGCGCGCCCGTCCGTCCGGGCCGTCGCCCTCGTTCAGGAAGAGCTCGTCGCGGACGCCGAGGTGGTTGGTCGGATAGCCGTCGGACGAGCCGGGGATCGGCCCGTTCGCCTCCGTGTACCCGGCGACGAACAGGTCGGGCCGGCCGTCGCCGTTGACGTCGCTGACCGTGGCGCCCGAGTGCCAGCCGAACGAGACGATCCCGGCCGCGCGTGCTCCCTCGGTGAAGGTGCCGTCGCCGTTGTTCCAGAGCAGCTCGTCGCTCTGCGCGGTGGTGATGAACAGATCGGTGTACCCGTCGCCGTTCAGGTCGGCGGCGACGCACCCTTCGCCGCGGACCGCCCGGTCGGCGTGCGCGGCACGTGAGACGTCGACGAAGCGGCCGTGGTCGTTCCGGAAGAGCGCCGTCCGCGGCAGGCCGCCGCGCGCGTCGTACGCGCCGATGTCGCCCTCGCCGTAGGAGTTGACGACGAAGAGGTCGAGCCAGCCGTCGCCGTTGTAGTCGAGCCAGCAGAGACCGCCCCCCATCATCGCGGGGACGTCCTGGGTGACGCCGTACCGGAACGCTCCCTGGCGGAAGTCGAGCCCGGCCTGAGAGGCGACATCGGTGAGCCGGACGCCGGAGAAGCCCTTCGCCGCGGCCAGGCGGGCTGCCGGGCTCGCCAGCGCGACCATCGGCTTCACCGGGACGCGGATGCGCGCGACCAGCCAATGCCTGCCGGGTGAGAGCTGAAGCTCGAGCGTCTGTCGGAAGGTCACCAGCGCCTCCCGCGAGACGAGCTGTGCGCGGCGGCCGGAGTAGACGGTCCGCTGCTGTTGTCCCTCCACGGCGGCGACCGCGATCGCCGCTCCCTGCCCGTGGCCCGGTTCGAGCCAGATGCGGACGTGGTCGAGCCGGTACGACGGCACGGTGATCGGCATGCCCGCGGCGTTCCGGATCTGCTGGCGGAGCTGCGGGAGGCGGTCGAAGGTCGCCGAGCGGGCGAGGGCCCGCCGGTCGCGGCGGGCGAGCGCGTGGGTCTGCAGGCGGAGGTCGGTGACGAGGTCCGCGACGATCCGACGGGCGGTCGCCGGTCGGAGCTTCGTCTGGACGCCCTTCGACGCGGCGATCTGGATCGCCGGCAAGCGCTCGGTGTCCGTGAGCGCGGGGGCGGCCGTCGCGGGACGCGCGCGGATCCCGGCGCCGGCGATCGCGCCCGTGTAGGCCACGAGCGCGGCGGCGCCGAGCGCGACCAGGACGCGCCGGTCGACGTGGACCCGAGGCACGAGTGCGAGCAGCGGTCGTGCGGCACAGACGATCGCGAGCGCGCCCAGGAGCGCGACCTTCGCCCAGAACTCGGTCTTCGCCGGCGCGATCAGGAGCACCGAGAGGAGCCCGATAGAGACTGCGTAGACGACTCGACCGCGCATCGACTTCGGCGTCGTCTTCGGATCGGTGATCATGAAGAAGAGGAAGACCAGCACCTCGGGCGAGGTGACCAGCACCCACCAGAAGTAGTGGCCGGTGACCGGGCCGAGGTGCCAGCGGGCGGTGAACGCGTGGCCGATGGCCATCAGCACTGCGAGGGCGGCCGCGAACGTCAGCCAGAAGGCGACCGCGATCACGATCAGGTGCAGCCGCACGAGGATCGCCAAGCCGCCGACGACGATGATCGCGAGGGCGAGCGCCAGCCATCCCGACATCGGCCCCCACCAGAAGTCGAGCGGCTCGGCGTGCTCGGGGCCGAGCAGCAGGAAGCACAGCACGAGTCCGAAGTTCGAGGGGTTGAAGATGTGCGATCCGCCGAACGTGATCAGGTACTTCGAGAGCAGCGACACCGCGGCCGTTCCCGCGAAGATGTACCAGCCGTTCGTACTCCACCAGTCGCCATGCTGCGTTCCGGGAACACGGAGTACGAAGGCGACGCCGTTCCCGGTCAACATGGCGCTCGCCGGCCACATCAGGACGTGCTGGCGGAAGAACGCGATCCCGACCTCGAGCAGCGCGCAGGTGCCGATCGCGATCAGGATCTGGGCGATCGACAGGCGGAAGTCGAACGCGACCTGGCCGAGGACCTGCAGCGAGATGATCACCGCCGCCAGGTGCAGCCGCGCGTCGCTCAGCTTCGGCAGCAGGACCGGATACGGCCGGCCGCGGATCGTCAGAGCCCGCCCGGCGGGGGCAGCTAGCGCGGGGGCGCTCATGGGGTGCTCATGGTACTCCGGCCCGCCGTGTCTGGTCCGGCTGGGTGCAGGGCTTTTCCACAACTAATGCCTGGCACCAGAGGTGGGGCGAAACGGGAACATCTCTTCCACAGACGAATCCGCGCCCGGATCGTCAGAATCGCCGTGTGAAGCTGGTCCAGGCGCAGGCGGTCGTCGACTTCGTCGTCCGGGAGGCCGCGGGAGCGGTGTCCGTGTTCGTCGCCGACTCGCACGGCGAGGTGGTCGCCGCAGCGACGATGGACGGGGCCGCCCCGGACACGCGCCTGAACGCGGAGCGGAAGGCCTACACGGCGGCGCGGAGCGACGCCCGCGCCACCTCGGAGCTGGCGGCCAAGGTGGCAGACGACCCGGTGGAGCGTGCGAGCTTCGACCCGTTCTTCACCTTCTTCAAGGGCGGGGTCGCAGCCTTCGACGGCGAGTCGCGCGTGGGCGCGGTCGGCGTCAGCGGTCTCCCGGGCGAGGTCGACGAGGACCTGGCGCGGCGCGCGATCGAGGCTGCCGGGCTATCGATCGGCTAGGGCTACGGGCGAGCGCTTCACCGCACGACCCGTGGATCGGTGAAAACGTCCGACTCGTCGCGGCTCCGGGTCGAGAACTCCGAGATGATCGCGCCCTCGTCGCCCGCCTGGAACCGGTGCAGCGTGTCGGGCGGGATCGTGTGCTGCTCCCCCGGGCCGAGGACGACCTCATTGTCGCCGTCGACCCAGAGCCGGACCGACCCGCGGCGAACGCGGAACGTCTCCTCCTTCCCCGGCTCGCCGCCCACGGGCGGGTGGCGATGCTCCGGGCACGCCTGGCCCGGGAACATCACGAGCTCCTTCGCGCAGACCCGCTCGGTGTTCACGTAGACGACGATCTGCAGGCCCCAGCGGTCGAGCTCGCCGAGGCCGAAGTCGGCCACTTCGATCGCCTCCCGCTCGGCCGGCGTCAGCACGATCCCGGCCTCGGCCAGCATCGCCGCCGCCCGCTCGCGCGCCGCGGCTGCGTCCACTACAGCGAGACGGGTCCGCCACTCTGCGCCGAGCGGTGCAGCGCCTCGAGCGTCCGGGCCTGGCCCATCGCGTCGTCGCGGCCGAGCAGGAGCTCCGCCTGGCCGGCGGCCGCCGCGCCGATGTTCTCCAGCTCGAGCCGGTACGAGTTGACCGGCTCGTGCTCGATCCGCTCGACCTCGCCACCGCGGCGCAGCTCGATCACCGGCGTGCCCGCGTGCCAGGGATCGTCCAGGAACAGCGAGCCCTCGCTGCCCACCACCTCGAGCTCGTCGCGGTTCGGCAGCGCGGTGCCGCAGTCGAAGGTCGCCAGCACGTCGCCGGGGAAGCGCAGCGACCCGGTGAACACCCAGTCGGTGCCCGTCGGGCCGTACCACGCCGACCCGTATGCCTGAACCGGCTCGGCGCCGGCCGCGAGGCGCGAGCCGCTGACGCAGTAGCACCCGACGTCCATCAGCGCGCCGCCCTCGACGTCCGTTCGCAGCCGAATGTTGTCCTCGTCGTAGAGGGAGTACGAGAACGCCGACCGGATCAGCCGCACCTCGCCGATCGCGCCTTCGTCGATCAGGCTGCGCAGGCGCGAGGTCTGCGGATTGTGGCGCCACATGAACGCCTCGGACAGGACGCGGCCGGCGCGGTCGGCCGCATCCCAGGCGGCCGTGACGTCGTCGGGGTTCCGCGTGAACGGCTTCTCGCAGAGCACGTGCTTGCCGGCCTCGACCGACCTGATCGACCACTCGGTGTGCATCGTGTTCGGCAGCGAGATGTAGACACACTCGATCTCGGGATCCGCGAGTAGCGCCTCGTAGGAGGCGTACGCACGTGGGATGCCCCACTTCGCCGCGTAGTCGTCCGCGCGCTCCTGCGTCCGGCTGGCGACACCGACGAGGTCGATCTCGGGCGACTCCTGGGCCGGTGGGATGACCAGCCGGTTGATGTCGGCGGTCGAGATGATCCCCCAGGTCGTCATGTGTGGACGAGCGTATCGACGCGCACGGCGCGGCGCTCCTCGGTCGATCGAGCGAGGGCGAGGACCGCGGCGAGCGTCTGCAGGTTGTCGGCGGCCGAGCACTCCGGCTCGTCGCCGTCGCGGATGGCGCGCCGTGCCTCGTGGAGGACGCCGAGCCGGTCGAGCGCCGCGAGCGACGCCGGCCGCACACGCCGGCGCGCGCTGTCGAACGGCTCGAGCGCAACGGTTCCCCGCAGGGCGTCGTTGACCGCCCCGGTCCAGGTCGCCCTCGCCTTCGACCCGACCAGCTCCCAGTCGCCGTTCCATGACGTCTCGCGCCCCAGTGGCTCGGCCCAGGTGCCGTAGTAGGACACGGGCGTGCCGTCGGTGAGGGTCATGAGCGCCGCGACGCTCGGGTCGTGGCGGAACGGGCTGTCGCCCACGGGCCACCCGCGCGCGTCGACCTCGGCGATCTCACGCCCGGTGATCGAGCGGACGAGATCGACGTGGTGGATCGCCATGTCCAGGAGCAGCGGGTGGGCCATCCGGCCGCGCCAGTCCCGCGGCGAGATCCACCGGTTGCGGAGGTCGCGGCGGAACTCGATCCGGATCGCCCGGAGGTCGCCGAGCGCACCTTCGGCGACGAGCCGCTGCAGCGCGCGCGACTGGCGACGAAAGCGGTAGTTCTGGCCGACCATCGCCACCCGGCCATGGGCGCGCGCGGCCGTGACGATCGCCGCTGCGTCGTCCAGCGAGAGCGCGAGCGGCTTCTCCGTGATCACGTGACGACCGGCCGCGAACGCCGCCTCGGCGAGCGGGCGGTGGGTCGCGGGCGGCGAGACGAGGAGGACCGCCTCCGCCGGAACGGCGTCCAGCGCGTGCTCGAGCCGCGTGAAGGTGGGCGCCGCGAGGGTCTCCGACGCCCAACGCCGCGCCTCTCCGCCGGCGTCGACGACCGCCGCGAGCCGGAACCCCCGCGCGCGGGCGACCAGCTCGGCCCAGCTGCGACCCCAGAGACCGACCCCGACCTGGACGATTCCGAAGCTCACTCGAACCGGGCTCCGTCTACTCGAACCAGCCTGGCGGCGACTGGATCGAGGTCGACGAGTAGAGCGGGGCGGCCTCGGTGTTGTACGCCCAGAGAACCCCGTTCGCGATCACGCGCCGCACCTCGGCCTGGTGGTAGACGGGATAGGTCTCGTGGCCGGGGCTGAAGTAGAAGATACGGCCGCGCCCTCGCCGGAAGCAGCAGCCGCTCCGGAACACTTCGCCGCCGGTGAACGAGCTGATGAAGACGAGCTCGTCGGGCTGCGGGATGTCGAAGTACTCGCCGTACGTCTCCTGTCTCGGGATCGAGAAGACGGGCGGTACGCCCTCTGCGATCGGGTGCGAGGGGCCGACCGTCCAGACCAGCTCACGGTCGTCGGACTCGCGCCAGCGCAGGTGGCAGCTGGTTCCCATCAGGCGCACGAACGGCCTGGACAGATGGGCGGAATGGAGGACGACGAGGCCCATGCCGTCCAGGACGCGCTGCTGCACGCGGGCCGCGGCCTCATCGGGCACGAACTCGTGGCCGAGGTGGCCCCACCAGACCAGCACGTCCGTCTCGTCCAGCCCGTCGAGCCCGTAGCCGGGGTCGTCCGGCGTCGCGGTGACGATGGTCGCCTCGGGCAGGTGCGCTCGGATCGCGGCGGCGACCACCGTGTGGATGCCGTCCGGGTAGACGGCCCGCACCGCGTCGTCGCGCCGCTCGTGGATGTGCTCGTTCCAGACGGTGACCCGCACTACGCGCGGTAGAGAACGTAGCGCTCGCGTGCGATCAGGAAACCGACGCGCGGACGGGTCCGGTAGCGGCAGGTCACGCCGACCGTGGCCGACGTGCACCGGATCGGACCCAGATCGACCGACCGGCCGTACGCGAGCGTCCTGCAGGGATCGGACGGGTCGATGCAGAGGGGCCCGATGTCGCCGCGGCACGATCCGAGGAAGGTCTTCCGCTTCGACAGGCCGACCTGGGCCGGGTCCCAGTCGAGATCGCAGTTCGCCGGCTTGGCGCGCTTGCTCGGCCAGGTGTTCTTGCGGACGAGGCAGTCCACGAAGGCAGGCTGGTAGCGGTCCGCCGCTGCGCCGATGCAGTTGATGTTCCCGGACGGCGACCGGAAGTGCACGAGCTTCGACTGGGCAGGCGCCGAATGGAGCGCGAGCGCCAGCGCGACGAAGGCAGCGAGCACGCCCGGATGCTACGCGCATAAGATCGCCTCGATGACGAGACCGGTCACGCTCTTCAGCGGCCAGTGGGCGGACCTGCCGCTGGAGGACCTGGCCGAGAAGGCCGGCCGCTGGGGCTTCGACGGCCTCGAGCTCGCCTGCTGGGGCGACCACTTCGAGGTCGACCGTGCCCTGGCCGAGGACGACTACTGCGCCGGCATCCAGGAGGTGCTCGAGCGCAACCACCTGAACTGCTTCGCGCTCGGCGCGCACCTGGTCGGCCAGGCGGTCTGCGACCCGATCGACGCGCGCCACCAGGCGATCCTCCCGCCCGACGTCTGGGGTGACGGCGACCCGGCCGGCGTTCAGCAGCGTGCGGCCGAGCGGATGAAGGACACGGCGCGGGCGGCGGCGCGGCTGGGCGTGGCCCAGGTGAACGGCTTCACCGGCTCGGCGATCTGGCACATTCTCTACTCGTTCCCGCCGAACGACTTCGCGGAGATCGAGCGCGGTTACGAGGACTTCGCCGAGCGCTGGGCGCCGATCATCGACGTCTTCGACGCCGAGGGCGTGAAGTTCGGCCTCGAGGTGCACCCGACCGAGATCGCCTACGACTTCGTCACCACCCGCAAGACGCTGGACGCGATCGACAACCGCGAGGGCTTCGGGATCAACCTCGACCCGAGCCACTTCGCCCACCAGCACCTCGACACGGCGCAGTTCGCGCTGGAGTTCGCGGACCGGATCTACCACGTCCACGTCAAGGACTCGCGCAAGCGGCTCGACGGCCGGCGGTCGATTCTCGGCTCCCACCTCAACTTCGGCGAGGAGGCGCGCGGCTGGGACTTCGTCTCGCCGGGCCACGGCGACGTCGACTTCGAGGATCTGTTCAGGGCGCTGAACCGGATTGGCTACACGGGGCCGCTGTCCATCGAGTGGGAGGACTCGGGAATGGATCGCGAGTACGGCGCGCAGGACGCGCTGGCCTTCGTGCGGCGGACGGACTTCGCCCCGTCCGCGGTGGCCTTCGATGCGGCGATGCAGCGGTCGTGAGCTCGCTGACGGGAGGAGCGAGCGAGCGCGCCGTGGGCGACATTCCCGAGATCGGCGTCGGGATGCTCGGGTACGCCTTCATGGGCAAGGCCCACTCGAACGCGTTCCGCAAGATCGCCTACATGACCTGGCCCCCGCCGCTGCGGCCTCGGCTGGTTGCGATCGCCGGGCGGAACGAGGAGGCGGTTCGTGCCGCGGCCGAACGGTACGGCTACGAGCGCTGGACGACCGATTGGAACCATGTCGTCTCCGACCCGGGGATCACCCTGTTCGACAACGGCGGGCCGAACAGCGTCCACGCCGTGCCGACCATCGCCGCCGCGCAGGCCGGCAAGCACGTCGTCTGCGAGAAGCCGCTCGGGCGCGACGCCGACGAGAGCTACGAGATCTGGAAGGCGGTCGCTGCGACGGGCGTGAAGCACCTGTGCGCGTTCAACTACCGGTTCGTGCCGGCGGTGCGGCTCGCGCGGGAGTTGATCGACGCCGGCGAGCTCGGCGAGATCCGCCACTTCCGCGGCCGTTACCTGCAGGACTGGGGCGACGACCCGTCGCTCGACACCTGGCGCTTCCACCCCGACGAGGCAGGCAGCGGGGCGCTCGGCGATCTCGGCGCGCACGTCGTCGACCTCGCGCGCTACCTGGTCGGCGACCTCGCCTCGGTCTCGGCGCTGGTCAAGACGTTCCTGCCCGACCGCCAGGTGGACGACTGCATCGAGGCGGCCGTCGAGTTCGAGAACGGCGCGGTCGGCACGATCGAGGCGACCCGCCTCGCCCTCGGACGCCGCAACGCCTTCCAGTGGGAGATCAACGGCTCGAAGGGGTCGCTCGCGTTCGACATGGAGCGGCTGAACGAGCTGGAGATGTTCCGCAACGGCAGTCGTACGCGGGGGTTCACCAGGGTGCTCGTCACCGAGGCCGACCATCCGTTCTGGGAGTTCTGGTGGCCGCCGGGCCACATCATCGGCTGGGGCGACACGTTCGTGAACGAGCTTCACCACCTGCTCCGGGCGATTGCCGACGACTCCGACGTCGCGCCGCACGGCGCGACCTTCGAGGACGGCTACCGCGCCGCCGAGGTGTGCGACGCGATCGTCCGCTCGGGGCAGAGCGGCAACCGCGAAAAGCTCACGTACCGCACGCTCTGAGCCGGTCCCGCGTTCAGCTCCTCCTGCGGCGCATGGTGTCGTAGAGCCGGAGCGGCAGCATCCCGATGGGCGGTGCCCGCCTGCCCAGGTCGCTGCGGTCCTCCCGGTCGAAAGCGCGCGCGTAGCGGGCGGCGTCGGCGGCCGACGGGTAGGCTTTCCGGCCCCCCGCGCCGCAGCCGCGCGAGCACTCCCAGATCATCGTCTCGTTCTCGGCGCGGAACCGGAAGCGGTGGCCCAGGATCCGGCAGGCCAGCATCGACCGACCGTAGCAGCGCCGGGAGGATTCGCCGTTGGATAGGCGGGTAGCCAACCCTCCTGATGAGCGTCGAGACCGGCACGATCGAGACCAGCGTCCCGGCCAGGCTCGACCGGCTGCCGTGGTCGCGGTTCCACTGGCTGATCGTGGTCGGGCTCGGCACCGTCTGGATCCTCGACGGCCTCGAGGTGACGATCGTCGGCTCGGTCGCCTCCCGGCTGACCGAGGGAGGCAGCGGCATCTCGATCAACACCGGCCAGATCGGGACGGCGGCGGCGGTCTACGTCGCCGGCGCGTGTCTCGGCGCGCTGTTCTTCGGCCAGCTCACCGACCGCTTCGGCCGGAAGCGGCTCTTCCTCATCACGCTCGGCCTCTACCTGAGCGCCACCGCCGCGACCGCGTTCGCCTTCAGCGCCTGGTACTTCTACGCCGCCCGCTTCTTCACCTGAGCGGGAATCGGCGGTGAGTACGCCGCGATCAACTCGGCGATCGACGAGCTGATCCCGGCACGGGTGCGCGGCCGGGTCGACCTGATCATCAACGGGTCGTACTGGCTCGGCGCCGCCGCCGGGTCGGCGGCGGCGATCGTGCTCCTCGACGAAAGCCTCCTCGCGGCCGACGTCGGCTGGCGAATCGCATTCGCTCTCGGCGTCGTCCTCGGGCTCGCGATCCTGCTCGTGCGCCGGCACGTCCCGGAGAGCCCGCGCTGGCTGTTCATCCACGGGCGCGAGGAAGAGGCCGAGCGGATCGTCGACCGCATCGAGAGCGACGTGGCCGACGAGACCGGCCAGCTGCTTTCCGAACCCGAGGAGTCGATCACCGTCCGGCAGCGCGAGTCGGTGCCGTTCCGCGAGATCGCGAAGGTGGCGGTGAAGACGTATCCGGCGCGATCCTTCCTGGCGCTCGCCCTCTTCGTCGGCCAGGCGTTCATCTACAACGGCGTCACGTTCAACCTCGGCACGCTCTTCACCTCCTTCTACGGGATCTCTTCCGGATTCGTCCCGGTGTTCCTGATCGTGTTCGCGGTGGGCAACTTCCTCGGGCCGCTCACGCTCGGCCGGCTCTTCGACACGGTCGGGCGCAAGCCGATGATCATCGCCACGTACGTCGGCTCCGCCGCGATCACCGCCATCACCGCAGCGCTCTTCGCCGGCAGCACACTCAGCTCCGCCTGGGCTCTCGAGGGGTTGATCATCGTCACCTTCTTCCTCGCCTCGGCCGGCGCGAGCGCCGCCTACCTCACCGCGAGCGAGATCTTTCCGATGGAGACTCGCGCGCTCGCGATCGCGTTCTTCTACGCCGCCGGAACCGCGGCCGGCGGCATCGCCGGGCCGCTGCTGTTCGGTCACCTGATCGACTCGGGCAGCCGGAGCAACGTCGCGATCGCCTTCTGGATCGGCGCGGCCGTGATGGCGGTCGGCGGGGTCGCCGAGCTGTTCTTCGGCGTCCGGGCCGAGCAGGAGTCGCTCGAGGACATCGCGAAGCCGCTCACGGCCGAGGAAGCGGAGGAGGCCGAGGTAGGCGAACGGGAAGGTGCGGCCGGAGAGGAGAGGCCGGAGGGGCGCGAGTGGCCCGAGGCGAGGCGCGCGCGCCGGCAGCCCTCGCGGGAGGCGGACCGGCGGATCCGGGAGCGGGTGGAGCAGCGCCGGCGGCGCGAGCGGGCCGGCCTGCGCAGGTACCGGCCGGGCCTCGGCTCGTCGTTCTACTCGCCGGGCATGATCGGAACGGCCTACCGCTCCCGGTCCGACACGGGCGAGCTGGCCCGGAACCGGGAGATCGACTCGATCGTCTCCGCCCTCGAGGAGCACGGCCCGTCCAGCCGGAGCGAGCTCGCCCGCCTCGTCGGCGCCCGCTACTGGGGCCCGGGCCGCTTCCGGCGGGCGCTCGGCGACGCGGTCGGGGAGGGGCACATCCGACCGGTCGGCGGGAGCTCCTACGAAGCGGTCACGAGCGGCGAGGGTGACGGCGATGGCCGTCACCCTCGCGAATCGGCAAACGGCCGAGAAGGCTAAGACGTCGATGCTTTCAGCCCCCCGAGCGCCTGTTCGCAGGAACGACTACGAGTGCGTCCGAACCGGCCCTTCCGTCCGCCGCCTGCCTCGACCTGCTCGTCGGCACGGCCGCGAATGCACCCCCGGTCGGCTGAGGACCCGCTCGACCTGGATGCCGTAGCAGGGTGATCGCGCGTTTGGCCCCGGATTGCGAACGGAATCACGAGGACATGCGAGCCACGCGCGTGGACGGCTATGCGCCGATCCGGGAGTACGCTGCGATCGGTGACGGCCGCACGGTCGCGCTGGTCGCAGCCGACGGCTCGATCGACTGGCTGACGCTGCCGACGATCAGCGGGCCGGCGGTCTTCTCCGCCCTCCTCGACGCCGAGCGCGGCGCGCGCTTCGAGCTTCGTCCGGAGGGCGAGTTCGAGGTCGAGCGGGCGTACGTCGAGGAGACGAACGTGCTCCGTACGCGCTTCCGCACCGCGGGCGGGACGCTCGTGGTGACGGACGCGCTCACGCTCCAGGACGGGGGCCTGCTGCCCTGGTTCGAGCTCGTCCGGCGCCTCGAGGCGCCGGACGGCGACGTGCCGGTTCGGTGGCGGGTTCGACCGCGGTTCGATTTCGCCCGCCAGGCGCCCGAGCTCGACAGCCGCAACGGAGTCCCCGTGCTCGTCGACGGCCGGACGGTCCTCGCCGTACGCTCGTTCGGCGCGGGCGAGCCGGTCGCGACCGGCGACGAGGTCGCCGGACGGTGCACGATCCGCGCCGGCGACTCCGCGATGCTCTGCCTGCTGTCGGTGGACAACGAGCCGATCCCGCTCCCGCCGCGCGACGAGATCGAGACCCGGATCGACGGGACGTGCGAGGCGTGGCGCCGGTGGGCGGACGGCGCCCGCTACGCGGGCCCTCACCGCGACGCGGTCGTGCGCAGCGCGCTCGTGCTCAAGCTCCTGATCTACGCGCCGAGCGGGGCGATGGCGGCCGCGCCGACGACGTCGCTGCCGGAGAAGATCGGTGGCGGCCGCAACTACGACTACCGCTACGCGTGGGTGCGGGACGCGAGCTTCGCGCTCGACGCATTGATGGAGCTCGGCTACCGCGAGCAAGCGCACGACTCGCTCTCCTGGCTTCTGGACGCCACCCGGCGCTCGCACCCGCGCCTCCAGCCGATGTACTCGTTGTCGGGTGACGCTCTGCCCGAGCAGGAGGAGCTCCCGCTCGCCGGCTACCGCGGCTCGCGGCCCGTCCTCCGCGGCAACCGGGCGGCTCGCCAGGTCCAGCTCGGCGCCTACGGCGAGCTGCTGGAGACGATCGCCCTCTACGTCGAGCAGGGCAACGCACTCGACCGCGAGACCGCCGTCCGGGTCCGCGAGATCGTCGACCTCACCTGCGAGATCTGGCGGAACGAGGACTCCGGCATGTGGGAGTTGCCCGAGGAGCGGCACTACACGGTCTCCAAGATCGCCTGCTGGAGCGCGATCGAGCGGGCGCTGCAGCTGGCCGTCGGCGGACACGTGGACGGCGACCGCGATCGATGGCGTGTCGAGCAGGAGGCGATCCGCGCCTTCGTGGACGAGCGGTGCTGGTCGGACTCGCGCCGCGCCTACGCGTTCTACGCCGGCACCGACGACCTCGACGCCTCACTCCTCCGCTTCTCGCGTTCGCTCTTCTTCGAGCGCGAGCGGCTCGCATCGACCGTGGACGCGATCCGCGACGAGCTCGCCGAGGGCCCGCTCCTCTACCGCTACAGCGGGATGCGGGGGCAGGAGGGCGCGTTCCTCGCCTGCTCGTTCTGGCTCGTCGGCGCGCTCGCGACGCTCGGCCGGGTGGACGAGGCGGAGGCGCTCTTCGACGAGCTCGTCGAGCGCGCGAACGACGTCGGCCTCTACTCGGAGGAGATGGATCCCGAGAGCGGGGAGCTGCTCGGCAACTTCCCGCAGGGCCTGACGCACCTGGCACTGATCGACGCAGCCTGCGACCTGGAGGAGGCACGCAATGGAACGAGCTGAAGTGGTGGTGGTGACCGGCGCCTCGGCGGGCATCGGCCGGGCGATCGCGACGGAGTTCGGCCGGCATGGCGCCAAGGTTGCGCTGGTCGCCCGCAACCGGGCCGGCCTGCAGGGAGCCAAGCGCGACGTCGAGGATGCGGGCGGGGAGGCGATCGCGCTGCCGACCGACGTCGCCGACCCGGAGGAGGTGATCGCCGCCGCGGCGGCGGCCGAGGAGGCATTCGGCGAGATCGACGTCTGGGTGAACAACGCGATGACCACGATTTTCGGCGAGTTCATGGAGATCGAGCCGGACGAGTACCGGCGCTCGACCGAGGTGACCTACCACGGCACCGTGTGGGGGACGCGGGCCGCTCTCCAGCGCATGCTCCCGCGCGACCGGGGCTCGATCGTGCTCGTCGGCTCGGCGATGGCCTACCGCGGCATCCCGCTCCAGGCGCCCTACTGCGGCGGCAAGGCGGCGATCCGCGGGTTCTTCGAGTCACTCCGCTGCGAGCTGCGCCACCAGGGGTCGAACGTCCGCGTCTCGATGGTGCAGCTGCCCGGACTGAACACGCCGCAGTTCGACCACTGCCGCGTGAAGGCTCCGGTCGAGCGGCAGCCGATGCCCGTCCCACCCGTCTACCAGCCCGAGGTCGCAGCGCGCGCCGTCTACTGGGCGGCCCACCACCGGCGGCGTGAGCTGTACGTCGGGTTGCCCGCGGTGGCGACGATCCTCGGCCAGAAGGTCGCGCCGTGGCTGATGGAGCGCTACCTGGCGGCGACGGCGTACGGCTCGCAGCAGATGAAGGACGTGCCAGTCGATCGAGACCGGCGCGACAACCTGTTCGAGCCGCTCGACCACGACGAGGGTGCGCACGGCCGGTTCGACGGCCGCGCCCACGGCCTCAGCATCCAGAGCCGGCTGTCGGAGGCGCGGCCCTATCTCGCCGCGGGTGCTGCCGCCGCGGCCGGAGCCGTCGCCGCGGCCGTGCTCGCCCTGCGCCGCTGAGCCCCGTCACGTGCGTGCTGCGATCTGCCGCCGGCCGTCGTCGAGGCAACCGACGAGGCGCCGCTCGATCCTGGTACGTGAAGACCCCGGCCGCGGCCGGCGCCGCCCGCACGCCGACCCGGGTGAGGGCCAGCGTGAGCAGATCCCGACCACGCCCGGTCCGGCGAGTGGCAGCGCCCGGTGGGTGAGTGCGCACCCGGTGCCGTGGGCAAAGGACGAGCGCTGCGATTCCGGGCGCGGCGCGGCTGCCGTCTCCGGGGCCTCACGACTGGCGGGCGGCCTCCGCCCGAATGTCGGCCGCGAGCCCGCGCGCCGCCGCCGCTCGGTCGGGGGCACCGGCCGCCTCGGCGTGCAGGGCGATGCGTTCGCAGGCCGCTTCGAGCTCGCGCGAGACCTCGGCCGAAGGGCCCGTGAAACGGGCGACCTCGCCGAGGGGCTGGAGGTAGTGCTCGAACTCGCGTCGCTCGGCGATGACAACGGTGCCGGTCTGGTCGAAATGGCGCGTCCGCGGCGGCAGGTCGCGCCCGGCGAGCCCCTCCAGGACCGCGCGGACGTACCCGATGCAGGTGCGGGCGGTGGTCGGATCGTTGAGCGACGGTGACAGCGCTCGCAGTGCCACGTCGGCGAGTTGCCGGACGCCGAAGGCGAGATCGAACGCGAGGCTACGTTGGTCCGCGACCGCGATGGCCGAGTCGACCGCTGCGCGGGCGCTCTCCTCATCCGCGCCCCAGACCTCCGCGATCACGTCCCCGGGGGTGACGAAGACACCGGGGACCGCTGTCACGTGGACGTGCGCCGCACCGTCGCCGAGGCGCCGGGCGAGCACCTCGAGGTCGACGTCATCGACGTAGCCGGCCCTGCGCGGTCGCACGGCGACGGGCTCGCGTCCCCGACGCCAGTCCTCGAGCAGCCGTGCCGGGTCGTCGTCTCGCGCCTCGCCGAACGGCCGCGGGTAGAGCGCCTCGAGCCGCGAGAGCGTGTCGCAACCGAGGCGGGCGGCGATCCGCGACACCTGGATCAGGGACGAGACGTGGTTGATGAACGCGACCAGGAGGATCACCGCAACGAGCCCGAGGCCGCTCGCGACCGTCACGGTCAGGCGGGGGACGAAGCCGCCCCCGACCGAGCGCAGCGCGATCAGCGAGAACGCGAAGATGCCGACGAACGCGCCGACGGTCGTCTGGGTGAGCCGGTCGGCGAGGAAGCTGGGAAGGACGCGCGGGCTGAACTGGCTCGACGCCAGCTGGAGCACGAGCACGGTCACGGAGAGCGAGAGCCCGGCGACCGTGATCAGCGAGCCGGCCAGCACGGAGAGCACGGTGCGCGCCGCCGCACCGTCGCCGCCGAACACGAAGCTGCCGTCGGGGCTTGCGCTCCGGTCGATCTCGACCAGGCCGAATGCCAGCGCGATCATCCCCACCAGGATCACGGCGGGGAGGAACCAGAGGCTCTCGAGGAGCGTGCGCCAGATCCGCGGGAGGGGCGGCACAGTCGGCCCGTACCCGCCGCCGGGCGGCGCGATACCCCGTTAAGCTTTCCTCACACGGCGTGTAGCTCGGGCCCGGTCCGGATACGACCTTCGACAGGAACCGAAAGAGGGTCGAATCGACATGGGTCTAGGAGTCAGCATCCTGCTCGTCGCCGTCGGATCAATCATGATCTGGGCGGTCGAGGGCGTCCAGACGGCCGGCGGTTGCGTCGGAGCGTTCCTCTCTGGTCTTCTGGTCCAGCTGGGTGGTGTTCCCTCGCGCACGAGGGACCGCGAAGTGATCATCGATCGGCGCTGACGCGCGCATGATCAGAGCGCCCGAGATTCGTGTGAGACGCGCCGGCCGGACGGCCGTCCGGCCGGCGCGTCTCCCGGCGCTCCGCCGGTATGGAGGGCGGCTGTTGGCGGCCGCCCTGTACGCGGCGGGTGTCGCCGCGGTCTACGGCATCGTCACCCAGGCTCTCGATCACGAGACGGGCGCGGCCGCGTCACCGGCGGCGAAGTCGGTGCCAGCCGACCTCGCGGCCGTTGACTCGACCGACAACGCCACGCTGTTGTCCGCGCTTACGGTGGCGAGCCACTCTTCGCCGAGCGTCGTGCAGATCAGGGCGGGCCGCCGCCGCGGCACCGGGTTCGTCGCCTGGGTCGACGCCGGTCGCTCCTACCTCCTCACCGCCCGTCCCGTCGTCAGCCTGATGCTCCGCTCCGGTGGCCGCGAGGTGAAGTTGGTCGCGGGCGGGAAGACGCGTACCGGCCGGGTAATCGCCGTCGACAAGGCGCTCGACCTCGCGGTCGTCCGCGTCCGTGGGAAAGTCGGCGCGCCGGTGCTCCGGCGGCGGCTCGGACGTCTCCAACCGGGCATGGTCGCCGTCACCGCACCGCCGCGCGGCGGCAGGCGCGGGCAGGCGATCGCCCTCGGCTCGTCTCCGGCGGGCCGGCTCGTGGCCAGGGCCCACCGGAGTATGAGGATCGGTGCGCCCGTCTTCCTGCTGGGCGGGGCGCCGGCGGGGATCCTCGCGGGCGGCGGCCGGACAGCCCGGGTCGTCCCGCTCGACAGCTGCTCGACCTGGAAACGCTGCCTCCAGCGGGAGGCCCGGGGGGCGACCGGCTCCCCCGCATGAGCTCCGCGGAGCGCGGCCCGGGCCGCGTCGGCTTCTCGCTCCAACTTGCCCAGCGCTCGATCGCCGACTACCTCGACGACGGCGGCCCCCAGTTGGCCGCCTCGATCGCCTACCACGTCCTCTTCTCGATCTTCCCGCTCGCGATCGTGCTGACGGCGGTGTCCGCGATCGTCGTCCAGGCCTTCGGCGCCCAGGCTGACGTCGTCGACGCCGTCGTCCGGAACGTTCCGCTCTCCTCCGACGGGGCTGACCAGCTGCGCCGGCTGCTCGAGGGGGTGACCAGCGGGTACTCGGCGCTCGGCCTGCTCGGCGTTCTCGGGCTGGTCTGGGCGGCGAGCGGTGTGATGACCTCCGTGCGGGTGGCGCTGAACGCCGCTTGGGACGTGGACGGACCCCGCCCATTCCTGAAGAGCAAGCTGATCGACATCGGCCTCGTCTTCGCCGTCGCGCTCGGGGCGATCGCGTCGATCGGGGTCACCGTCGCCGTCCGGCTCGCCTCCGCCGGCGGCGCCCACGTCGGAGTGAACCTCGACTCGGGGTGGGCGTCCTGGATCCTCGGCGTCGTCTTCCCGCTCTCCTACGCCGTGGCGACCGTCGTGCTGCTCTACCGGCTGATCCCGGCCGCGCCCGTCGAGTGGTCGCCGGCCTGGCAGGTCGCCCTGGGGGTCGGCGCCGTCTTCGTCCTGCTTCAGAACCTGTTCGCGATCTACATCCGGAACTTCGCCGACTACAACGCCGTCTACGGCTCGCTCGGGGCGGTCATCGCCTTCATGTTCTTCGTCTACCTGACCTCGTCGCTCTTCCTGCTCGGCGCTGAGGTCGCCTCCGAGTGGCCGCGCCTGCGGCGGGCCTATGCGGAGGGCGAGGTCGAGGAGGGGCCGCCGTTCTCGGTGCAGGTGCGCGAGTTCGCCAAGGGGCTCTGGGTACGCGAGCGCAACCGGGAGTCGGAAGCCCAGGAGCGGCGGCAGTCCCATCCGAAGCGAACGTTTCGCCCCGGGCGGGGAGTGGTGGGCGGGAAGGGCAGAGGTCAACGGGAGAAACGGAGCGCCTGATCGGTCAACTCGTCTCGGATTACGTCGACGGGCGCGCGCTCCTCTGGGGCGTCGCCGCGGGTCACACGGGAGCCCTCCACCGTCGCGTTGCCCTCGGCCGCGGCGGCGCACTATCGTGGCCGCGTGATCGTCCGCTGGGACCTCGCGGTCGTAGAGGGCGTCCAGCGCCTCCACTGGGGCCCGGCCGACTGGGTCTTCGTCCAGCTGTCGGGCTGGTGGGTGAAGAGCATCGTGATCGTCGGGATCGGGCTCGCCGCGGACCTCGCCTCGCAGCGGCGGTTTCTCTCGCGCGGCGATGCCGCGCATGCGAGGGCACCGGACGCGGATCGATGGGCCGCGGCCGGCTTTCCGCTCGGCGCGGTGCTCGCTGCGGTCTCCTACGTTGTGGCGACCGTCCTGGCGAACGTGCTCAAGGTCGCGTTCGATCGTCCCCGTCCACCGGTCGGTCATCCGGAGATCCACCCGCTCGTCGACGTTCCGCACAGTGCGTCGATGCCTTCCGGCCACGCCGCCGGCGCCTTCGCCGCGGCGGTCGCAGTCGGACTCGTCCACCCGCGGCTGCGGTGGCCTCTGCTCCTGCTCGCGGGGCTGATCGCCCTCTCGAGGGTGTGGCTCGGCGTCCACTATCTCAGCGACGTGGTCGCCGGAGCCGCGCTGGGGAGCGCGGTTGCCTACGTCGTCTGGCGGATCGTCGCGATAATCGGGGCACGGACGTCCTCGCCCTGACCTCGCTCCTGCCGGAGCTCCCGACCGAGCGGACGCGGCTGCTCGACAACCTCGGGCGCGTGCGCCGCGAGGTTGGGCCGATCACGCCCGAGCTCTCGGACTCGCTCGCCGACCACATGAACATCCGCCGAGGCGAGGTGCACGAGGTCGTCTCGTTCTACTCGTTCCTCCAGCATCCCGTGGACGTCGTCCGCGTCTGCACCGGGCCGGTCTGCGACTGCACGGGTGCGAAGGCGGGCGCCGGAGAGCTCGCCGTGGCCTGCCTCGGCCACTGCGACCTCGCCCCGGTGGTGATGGACGGCGACGACGTCCGCGGAGGCGTCACCCACCGGACGAACGGCTTCCTGCTAGAGCCCGACGAGCCGCGCGACCCGCCGGAGCTCCCACCCGAGAAGGTGCTTGCCGGCCTCGAGGCCGCCGGCCTCACCGGCATGGGCGGAGCCGGCTTTCCCACGCATCGCAAGTGGGACGCGGTCCGCCGCGAGCCGGCCCCGCGCACCGTGATCGTCAACGCGGACGAGGGCGAGCCGGGGACGATCAAGGACCGCTACGTGATGGAGCTGCGGCCGCACCTCCTGCTCGAAGGTCTGGTCGCGGCTATGCGGTTCTGCGAAGTCGACGAGGCATACGTCTACCTCCGAGAGGAGTACGCGACCTCGCGCGCGCGCCTGCACGAGGCGATCGCCGAGCGGGGGCTGAACGTGCACATCGTCGTCGGCGCCGGCTCGTACGTCTGCGGCGAGGAGTCGGCCATGCTCGAGTCGATGGAGGGCCGCCGGGGGATGCCGCGGCTGCGACCGCCCTTCCCGGCGCAGAAGGGCTACCTCGGCCGGCCGACGCTGATCAACAACGTCGAGACGCTGGTCCACGTCGCCCGGATCCTGCGCGGCGAGTGGCACCCGGGGCGGCTCTGGTCGGTCTCCGGCGCTGTCCGTGAGCCGGGCTGCTTCGAGGCGCCGCTGGACGCGACCGCGCGGCAGCTCGTCGAGGATCACGCGGGCGGCTTCACCGCGGAGGCCGGCGCCTTCGTCCCGGGCGGCGCGGCGAGTGGGATCCTTCCGCCGTCGGCGCTCGACGTCCCGCTCACCCGTGACGCACTGGCCGAGTGGGGGAGCGGCCCCGGGTCGGCGGCCGTGCAGGTCTTCCCGGCGGCGTATCCCGTGCTCAGGCTCCTGGGCGAGACGATGCGCTTCTTCGCCGAGGAGTCGTGCCAGAAATGCACGCCCTGCCGGATCGGCAACCGGGCGCTCCATCACGTGGTCGAGGAGCTGGAGCAGGGCCGCGTCGCCATGAGCCGCGAGAAGGTGGACGAGTGGCTGGAGGCGATGGCGCAGACCTCGATCTGCGGCCTCGGTCAGGCCTCGCCGATCCCGGTGCGGAACGTCGTCCGCCACTGGCCCGAGCTGATGGAGGCGCTCGGATGATCGTCGTCGTGGCGCTGGCCGCGACCATCTGGGGCGCCGTGACCGGCTTCTACGGCACGCGGCACTGGCGGCCGGTCGACGTCTGCAAGGCGACCTACATGGGCGACCACTTCGCGATGGTCAAGGCGACCATCGGCGGCAGGCCCCACGTCGCGGCGCTCCACTACCTCGACCGGAGGACCGGCTGGGTGGTGATGTGGGCCGACGGGAAGGTCAACCACCGGATCGGTCCGTCCACGCGTCCGCTCGTGCTGGCCGAGGTGACGCGACTGAAGGCGAAGTGCCTGGCCCCATGATCGTCGGCGCCCCGCGTGATATGAACCGCGCGGGGAGTCAACGGCGAAAGGGGCGGTGATGAAGGCAGCTCTCGTTTCACTGGTGGCGGCGCTCGTGGTGGCGGCCGCGGCGGCCTCCGCGAGCGGCCACCCTCGCGACAGCCGCGCGGCGCTCCGGCTTCAGCCGACCCGTGCGTTCGTCCCGCTCCGCGCAGGCGCGGGGTCCCAGACCTACTCCGATCGCGTCGGTGACGCGGTCAACGGCGCGCCGGACGTCAGCACCATCGCGGTTGCGAACGACGACCAGGGGAACATCACCGTCACGGTCACGCTGGCAAACCACTCGTCGGACTTCCAGCCCAATGAAGGGGTCCTCGTGGTGATGGACACCGACGGGAACGGCGCCACGGGCAACGGGGGGTTCGACTACGTCTACGCCGGCGTCAAGGACCACACGGGCCTCTTCGTCTGGAACGGGTCGGCGTTCGCACTGGCGAGCGCCCCCTCGCTGCAGAGCTCGACCGCCCCCGGGCAGATCGCGTTCCGGGTCAACCGCTCCGACCTGGGGAACACGACGGGGCTCAACTTCTACGTCGAGACGACCAGGGACAACGGCGAGTCGATCGGCGACGACGCTCCCGACGGGAACGGCGTCTTCACGTACAGGCTCGTCCTGCCGACGGCTCCTCCGCCGCCCCCACCGACCACGACGACTCCTCCTCCTCCTCCGGCACCGAGGTTCGTGGTCTCGCCCGTCGGCCTCCCGCACGCGGGCAAGCGGTTCGTGGTCAGGGCGCGGGTCCTGCTCGGCGCCCAGAGCGTCTCTCCGTCGGCGCTCGGCTGCGCTGCCAATGTGGGCCGCTCGCGGGTCAGGACGACCGCCGTGAACGGCCCGGCGCCCTATCGGTCCTGCGTGGTCCGGATTCCGACCCGTTCGAAGGGGAAGTCGGTGACCATGACGCTTCTCGTCCAGTACAAGTCGTCCGGGACGACGAGACGGCTGACCTACAAGATCAGGTAGGCGCCGGCACAGCGTGGTCACGTTTACGGTCGACGGTCGAGAGGTCGCTGCGCCCGAGGGCGAGCTGCTCGTCCATGCGCTCGCCCGCAACGACGTCTTCGTTCCGACCCTCTGCCACGACTCGAAGCTCGATCCCTACGGCGGCTGCCGCATGTGCGTGGTCGGGGTCGAGGGCTCTCCGCGGCCGTTGCCCGCCTGCGCAACGCGGGTCGCCCCCGGGATGGTCGTCTCGACGAACTCGTCCGTACCGCAGTTCCAGCGGACGCTGACCGAGATGCTGCTCGCCGAGCACCTGAACGGCAGTCCCGGTGGCCGGCCGAACGAGCTGCTCGAGCTGGCCGACGACCTCGGCGTCGAGGCGCCGCTCGTCCTCCCCGACGCGAAGCGCGAGCCGTACGAGGACCGCGACCTGCTGATGGGCTATGACCCCGACGCCTGCATCCTCTGCGCGCGCTGCGTCCGGTACACGCAGGAAGTCATGCAGTGCTCCGCGCTGTCGCTCGAAGGGCGTGGGGGCGAGGCGCGCGTCGTCCCGACGTGGGGGCGAGGCTGGCTCGACACCGAGTGCGAGCTCTGCGGCGGCTGCCTCTCCGTCTGCCCGACCGGGGCGATCTACGAGAAGTTCGAAGAAGGGGCGCGGGCCGGCCGGGAGGAGGCGCTGGTGAAGACGAAGACGACCTGCACCTTCTGCGGCGTCGGCTGCCAGGTCGACCTGAACGTCGATTCGGAGACGAAGCGGATCGTCAAGGTCACGTCCGACCCGTCGTACGTCTCCAACGAGGGCAACCTCTGCGTCAAGGGCCGGTTCGCCTTCAACTTCGTCCACCACCCCGACCGGCTGACGGAGCCGCTGATCCGCGGGGAGGACGGCGAGCTCCATCCGGCCACCTGGGACGAGGCCCTTGCGGCCGCGGCCAACGGGTTGTCCCTGGTCAAGGAACGACACGGTCCGCAGGCGGTCGGGTTCCTCGCCTCCGCGCGGCTGAGCAACGAGGAGAACTACCTGATCCAGAAGCTGGCCCGGGGGGTGATCGGCACCAACTCCGTCCACTCGTGCGAGGCGACCTGACACGCTCCGACCCTCTACGGCCTGGTCAGGTCGTTCGGCAGAGGAGCAAGCACCAACTCGATCCCGGAGATCGAGAACGACCGCTTCCTGCTCGTGATCGGGTCGAACACGACCGAGGCGCACCCGGTGCTGGCGCTGCGGATCAAGAAGGCGGTGCGGAAGGGCGCGACCCTCGTCGTCGCCGACCCCCGCAAGATCTGGCTGACCAAGCTCGCGAAGCGCCACCTGCAGGTGCGGCCCGGCACCGACGTCTGGCTGATCAACGCGATGATGCACACGATCCTGGAGGAGGGCCTACAGGACGAGGAGTACATCCGCGAGCACACGACCGGTTTCGACGCCGTGCGCGAGGTCGTCTCCCGCTACTCACCCGAAGAGGCGGCCCGGGTGACCGGCGTGGATGCCGAGGCGATCCGCGAGACCGCGCGCGAGTACGCGCGCGAGCGGTACGCAGGGATCTTCTACACGCTCGGGATGACCGAGCACGCCTGCGGGGTCGACAACATCTGGTCGCTCTCGAACCTCGTGCTGATGACCGGTCACCTCGGCTACGAGTCGACCGGGCTGAACGCGCTGCGCGGCCAGAACAACGTCCAGGGCCTGAATGACTCGGGCGCGAACCCGTCGTACCTGCCCGGGTACCAGCCGGTCGAGGATCTGGAGATCCGCGCGAAGTTCGCGGACGCGTGGGGGGTGGAGGTGCCCGAGGCGGCGGGCTACCGGCTCGACCAGATCGTCTCCGGGCTCCACGACGGGCGCGTGAAGGCGCTCTATCTGATCGGCGAGAACCCCGCTCAGACCGAACCGAACGCCCACCACGTCGAGGAGGGTCTCGCGGGCTGCGAGTACATCGTCTCGCAGGACATCTTCCTGAACGACTCGACCCGGAAGTACGCGGACGTCGTTCTCCCGGCGTCGAGCTTCGCCGAGAAGGACGGCACCTTCACGAACACCGAGCGCCGCGTGAACCGCGTCCGGAAGGCGCTCGACTGCCCCGGCGACGCGCGCGAGGACTGGCGCATCGTCTGCGCGATGGCGGCGGCGCTGGGCGGGTCGTGGCCGCAATACGGATCGCCGGAGGACGTCTGGAACGAGCTTGCCGACCTCAGTCCGAACTGGTACGGGATCCGTTACCCACGCCTCGAGTCCGACGGCATCCAGTGGCCGTGCACGGACCTCGACCACCCCGGGACCCCGTACCTCCACGCGCCGAAGCCGGCGCTGCCGGGCGGCCGTGGCAGGTTCTTCCCGGTCGAGTACCAGCCGCCGATCGAGCCGACCGACTCCGAGTATCCGTTCGTCCTCTCGACCGGGCGGACGCTCTACCACTACAACTCGGCGACGATGACCATGCGCGAGCCGGGCGTCGTCGAGAAGCAGGAGCAGCCGTTCTTCGAGCTCAACGCGGAGGACGGTTCCGCCCTCGGCATCGCCGACGGCGATGTTGCGCGGCTCGTCTCCCGCCGCGGCATGCTCGAGGCGGAGGCGCATTACTCGGAACGGGTCTACCCGGGCCTCGTCTGGATGGCGCTGCACTTCGCGCAGGCCAAGGTGAACTGGCTCCTGCACGACGTCGGCGACCCGCTGATCGGTACGCCCGAGTACAAGGTCTCGGCGGTTCGGGTCGAGCGGATCTAGCCGGGATGCCCGAGGACCACTTCGGCGAGGCGGTCGCCGCCCGCTACGACGAGGACACGGCGATCTTCGACCCGGCGGTGGTCGACCCCGTGGTGGACTTCCTGGCGGAGCTCGCGGGAGACGGTGCCGCGCTGGAGCTCGGCATCGGCACCGGGCGGATCGCACTGCCGCTGGCAGTGCGGGGGGTCCGCGTGTGCGGGATCGACTTGTCGGAGGCGATGGTCGCTCGGCTGCGCGCGAAGCCGGGGGCAGACGACATCGACGTGACGATCGGCGATTTCGCGACCACGCGCGTCGATGGTGCGTTCTCGCTCGCCTACCTCGTCTTCAACACGATCGGGAACCTGACGACGCAGGACGAGCAGGTCGCGTGCTTCGAGAACGCCGCCGCCCATCTCGAGCCCGGCGGCTACTTCGTGATCGAGGTCGGTGTTCCGGGCTTCCGGCTGCTGCCGCC
This sequence comes from uncultured Actinomycetes bacterium, assembly GCA_963775695.1. GTDB lineage: Bacteria > Actinomycetota > Thermoleophilia > Gaiellales > Gaiellaceae > DATBLE01. The sequence continues at coordinate 136,950 of CAVZJU010000003.1, forward strand.
CGGCGAGACGATGCGTGTGTTTGCCGCGGGCGAGACCCACTGGGGCGTCGACGAGTACGACGTGGCGAGCCAGGGGTTGACGTCGCACCACTTCAGCCTCGTCGACGGCCGCTTCGAGCTCCGTTCACTGCCTTTCCGCTATGTCTGGCCGGCGGAGCTCGACCTGATGGCCCGCATGGCGGGCATGATCCTGCGCGAGCGCTGGAGCGGATGGAAGCGCGAGCCTTTCACGGGCGAGAGCACCAAGCACGTCTCGGTCTGGGAGAAACGGTGAAGCTCGGCGAGGAACGGATCCACGTCGGATCGTGCGCGTCGACGCAGGAGCTCGTCGACCCGTCGATGGTGGAAGGGACGGTCGCGGTCGCCGACGTCCAGACCGCGGGGCGCGGCCGGCTCGGCCGGACGTGGGACGCGCCCGTGCGCTCGGCCGTGCTCGCCTCGGTGCTGCTCAAGCCTCCGCCGGACCGGCCGCTCCCCCAGCTCGCCCTGGTCGCCGGCGTCGCTGTCGCCGACGCGCTCGAGGAGCTGACCGGCCTGGCCGTCCAGATCAAATGGCCGAACGACGTCATGCTCCGCCGAACGAAAGTGGCAGGCATCCTCGCCGAGGCGCGCGACGGCGCCGTCGTGCTCGGCATCGGCGTCAATGTCAACCAGACGCGCGCGCAGCTGCCCGAGCGGGCAGGATCGCTGCGGACGGCGACCGGCGAGGAGTGGGACCGCGACCCGATCCTCGACGCGATCCTCGACGCGCTCGGCATGCGCTACGAGCAATGGCGGGAGGGCGGCCTCGATGCGATCTACGACGGGCTCGGTTCGCGCGATTTCCTGCGCGGCCGCGCCGTCACGGTCGACGGCACGAGCGGCACGGCCGAGCGGATCGACCGCGACGGCAGGCTCAGGATCGCCGTCGGCCACGGCGACTCCGTGACGGTCGAGAGCGGGGAGGTTGCCTATGAGCGCTGAGACCGACCCCGGCATCCCCCAGGAGCCCGGCATCCCCGGCCACAAGGTGCCCGAGGAGCTCCCGGAGCAGGAGGAACCGGAGGTCGACGAGGTTCCGGACGCGGACCAGCCCGACTACGACGAGGAGGGCTCGAGGAGGCCGAAGGGCGAGCCCTGATGCATCCGGAGCCGCGTGGCCGGACCCCCGGGTCCGGCCACGCTCGATCTCTCCCCGCCTACGGCTCGATGTTCTGGTTGAGCCGGAACACGTTCGTCGGGTCGTACTCGCGCTTCAGCGCCGCCAGCCGCTCGTACGTCTCCGGGCTGTACGACGAGCGTCCCGCCCCCGCGTCGCCCAGGAAGTTCACGTAGGCGCGGCCGGTCGAGGCGCCGGCGGCCGCGTCGTTCACGGCCCGGGCCCACGCGATGTGCTCGTCGGCGGCTGCTTCGTCCTGCCACCCGGTGACCGCGTTCAGCACGAACGGCATCGACCGTTCCGCGAAGGCGGTCGCGCCCACAGGGACGCGCGCCACGGCGCCGCCCATCTGGTGGACGTGGATCTCGCATTGAGGCCCAGGAGCGGCCAGATGCAACTCGCAGAGCGCGTCGATCAGGCCGTCTTGCAGCGAGGCCAGGTTCGTCGCCTTGAAGTAGGCGTTGATCCCCTTGGGCCAGAGCGGGTCGATCAGCGACTGGATCATCGTGTAGGGCATCGGCCCGAGCAGGTCGGCGATCGGCTCGGCCACCGTCCGGAAGTCGCCGACCATCCCGGCCCCGTCGTCCACCGGCCCCGCGGAAACGGCGATGAAACCCGCAACCTTCTTGCCGTGCCATTCCTCCGGAATCACCGGCAGCGGCGGTGCGGTCATCAGCGTGACGAAGCCGGTGACGTCGTCCGGCGTGTCCGCCGACCAGTCCCGGAAGAGCCGGAGCAGCGCTCCCGCGTCGTCCGCCGGATAGAAGATCGGCCCGGCGTACACGATCGGCCCGACCGGGTGCAGCGCGAGCTCGAACTGCGTGACGATCCCGAAGTTGCCACCGCCCCCGCGGAGGCCCCAGAAGAGCTCGGCATTGTCCGACTCGGATGCGTGGACGATCCGGCCGTCGGCGGTGACGACGTCCGCGGCGAGGAGGTTGTCGCAAGCGAGCCCGTGCTTGCGCATCAGCCAGCCGATCCCGCCGCCGAGCGTGAAGCCGCCCACGCCGGTCGTCGAGACCAGGCCGCCCGTGGTCGCGAGCCCGTGCGCCTGGGTCTCGTGGTCGACGTCGCCCCAGACCGCCCCCCCGCCGACGTACGCGCGGTGCGCCTCCGGATCGACCCGGACGCCGCGCATCTTCGAGAGGTCGATCACGATCCCGTCGTCGCAGGTCGAGAAGCCGGCGATGCTGTGGCCGCCGCCCCGCACCGCGATCGGCAGGTCGTGGCTGCGCGCGAACCCGACGGCCGCGGCCACGTCCGCTGCGCCTGTCGGCTGGACGACGAGCGCGGGCCGCCGTCCGTCGTGGAGGCCGTTCCACACCGCGCGTGCCTCGTCGTATCCCTCGTCCTCGGGAGTGACGATCGGGCCACGGATCGCCTGCCGCAGCTCCTCGATGGTCGCCTCGCCGAGGACGGGTGAGAGTGTCTCGGTCATCTCTAGCTCCTTTCGAGCGTGTCGATGCCCCAAGTTCTAGCCAGGCGCTCTTTGCAGCGACTTAGCGCGCCGCGGCCGATGTGTGCAGGCGGCTCTCGACCTCGGCGAGCCCGACCGCATCGCCCTTCGCGGCGTGGAGATCCCGCGCCTCGAGCAGCAGCGTCCGGGCCTGCTCGGGCTCGTCCCGGGCCACGGCTACCTCGGCCAGGTGCGTGAGGGTCTGGGCAATCCACAGCTCGCGGCCTGCGTCCCGCTGAATGGCCAGGGCTTCCTCGAGCGCCTCGACCGCCGCGTCGAGGTCGCCTTGGGTGATCGCCACGTCGGCGGTGTTCCACAATGCGCCGGTCAGTCCCCACCGGTCTCCCGCGCGCCGGAACAGGTCGCGGGTCTCTGCGAGCAACTGCTCGGCCCGGTCGTAGTCGCCCGACGCGGCGTCGACCAGCCCGAGACCAGAAAGCGCCATGCCGATCCCGCGCCGGTCGCGGAGGCGCCGGCGCAGGTCGAGCGCCTCATCGAACGACGCGCGGGCGGCGGCGAGATCCCCGGTCGCCAGCTCCAGATGGGCTTTGCGGATGAGAGCGTCCGACTCGCCGCGCCGATCGTTCTCGCGCCGGAAGATCGCGATGCTCTCGTCGAGGAGCTTCCTCGACCGGTCCGGGTGGCCCCGCTCCCGGGCGATCTGCGCCTGATTGGCGAGGACGTACCCGACGGCGGCCGAGCACGAGATCTCGACGAAGGGCTGCAGGGTGTCCTCGAACACCCTTCGCGGCCCGAGCCCGGACGCAACCCCGCGGCGCATGTCGACGACGCTGACCGGTGTCGGGATCAGCTCGGGGCTGCCCCCCAGCCGCTCGAACTCCTCGATGCTCTCGGCGACGAGCTGCTCGACGTCCTCGAGGTCGCCCAGCCGCCAACGGGCGACGGCGAGCGAATAGATGCCCAATGCGGCCGCTCCGGCAAAGCCTTCTCTCCGCGCGAGGTCCAGCGCCTGTCCGAAGGTCTCGACAGCGGCGGCTGAATCGTCCCGCGAGATCGCGATTCCGCCGAGGAAGTGGAGAGCAAGCCAGTGCGACCATGGATCGTCGATCTCCTCCGCGAGGGCCTTGCACTCGAGCGCCGCGGACTCGGCGCGGTCGAGCCGGGCTGCCCGCAGGTCGAGGGCCGAGGCAGCCAGCAGGGCTGCGGCGCGTGTCTCGGTGCGCTCGGGGACGGCGGCGAGGGCATCCTCCAGCCGTCGGTGACCCTCCTCGAGGTCGATCCGGCGCAGCCAGAACGGCCACAGTGCGACGCAGAGGCGCAGTGCAGCCGGCTGATCGACCGCCAGCAGGGTATCGAGTGCTGCCTGGAGGTTCGCAGCCTCGCGGTCGAGGCGCGGGTCGTCGCGTTCCCGCCCGGCGAGGTCGAGCGCCCAATCCGCGTGGCTCCTCGCGAGCCTCGCCGACTCACCGGCCTCTCCCAGCCGTTCTCCGGCGTAGAGCCGGACAGTCTCCAGCAGTCGGTAGCGCCGGTCGCGAACACGGTCGTCTCCGGCGACGAGCGACTTTTCGACGAGCCGCGCCAGCACGTCGGCGATCTCGCGGCGATCGACGCCGGCGCCCGCGCACACGGCCTCGACAGCGGACAGGTCGAAGCCTCCGGCGAAGACGGCCAGGCGGCGGAGGAGCATCCGCTCGTCGTCCTCGAGCAGTTCGTGGCTCCATTCGAGCGTCGCCTCGAGCGTCTGCTGGCGCGTCGGCGCGGAGGGGCTGCCCGCACGCAGCAGCCGGAAGCGGTCGTCCAGCCTCTCGGCAATCGCGTCCGCTCCGAGCGCTCCCAGCCGGGCTGCCGCGAGCTCGATCGCCAGCGGCATGCCGTCGAGCCGGTAGCAGATGCGCATCACGTCGCGAGCATTCCGCTCGTCGAGGGCGAAGCCGGGGGCCGCCGCCCCGGCCCGCTCGACGAAGAGGCGAATCGACTCGTAGCCGAGGAGGTCGTCGCGGTCGATCGGTCCCTCCGGATCCGGGAGCGCGAGCGATGGCACCCGGAAGATCGTCTCGCCCTGCACCCGCAGCGGCTCGCGGCTCGTCGCGATGATCGAGACGCCGGGGGCCGATCGAAGCAGCGGATCGGCGACCGCGGCTGCGGCGACGAGGACGTGCTCGCAGTTGTCCAGCACGAGCAGGAGCGACCGCCCGGCCAGGAACTCGGCCACGGCGGCGTCCAGGTCCCGGCCGGGCAGCGCCCGCACGTCGAGCGCTGCGGCGACGGCCTCCCCGACGTGCGCCGGCTCGGCCACGGGCGCGAGCTCGACGAGCACCGCTCCGTCTTCGAACGAAGCCTCGACCCCTCGTGCCAGCTCGAGCGCGAGCCGGGTCTTGCCTGCGCCGCCGGCTCCTGTGAGTGTGAGCAGCCGCGTTCCGGTCAGGAGCGTTTCGAGCTGGTCGAGTTCGCGCTCCCGGCCGACGAAGGAGGTCGCATCGATCGGCAGGCCGCGTACGCCCTCGACCACGCCGAGGTCCCCCAGCTCGTCAGCGAGGGCGGCCGCGAGCTCGGCGAGCTCCTCGCGGCGGCCCTCTACCCAGTCCTCGTAGCGGTTCTCGGGAAGGAGCTCCCCGCCGTACAGCGCCAGCGCCGCCCGGTACGCGGCCGGCGTTCCCGCCCGGCGGGCGTCGACGGCCGCCCGCTCGAACTCCTCGACGTCGACGGCGACGTCGGCGGAGAGGTGGAGCAGCTCGTCGCGGAGCTCGATCGCGTCGGCGCCCAGCGCGCGCCGGGCGACGTGCAGGGCCTGGTGGAGGTTGTTCGCGGCCGCATCCGGGCTCTTCTCGCGCCAGAACGCGTCCATCGCCTGCTCGCGATGGAGGCGATGCTGTGGGGCGAGCGCCAGCAGCTTCACCAGCTCGCGCGCCTTCCTCAGCCTCCAGGCCGCGTCCGGGACAGTGTGCCCGTCGACCACGGCGCTGAAGCCTCCGAGCAGCTCGATCCTTGTTTTCGCCATGCGGATACAAGGATGACTGACTCGTCACCTTCAACGGTTAAGCGGCGGCAAACGGCGCGCAAAGAGCGCTCTCCTACCGTGGCAGCGACCCATCGACGAGGAGGACTCATGTGATGTGGAAGCTGAAGGTGGTCGCAACGCTCGCGGCAGCGCTGGTCGTGGCCGGCGTCGCGTCTGCATCGGGAGAGCCGCCGATCAAGGCCCAGGCCCTGGCTGCGGCCAAGCTCGCGCAACCGATCAGCATCAAGACGTCGAAGCCCGGCAACGTCGTCTTCGTCCAGGTGAAGGTGATGCCGGGTGGAGACTTCGGCTGGCACCTCCATCGCTCGCCGGTGGTCGCCGCCGTCACGGCGGGGACGCTGACTCTCTACGACAGCAGCGACCCGAAGTGCGCTCCGCGGCGCATCACCGCGGGGAATGCCTTCACCGAGGCGGCGAACCACGTCCACCTGGCGCGCAACGAGGGCACGACGCCGGTGCGCGTCATGGTCGCGTATCTGGGGGCTCCGAGCGGACAGAAGCCGGACGTCCCGGCAAAGGCGCCGTCGCAGTGTTCCGTGAAGTAGGCGCCGCCGAAGAGGAGGGTCGGGCCCCGACGGGGTCCGGCCCTCCCTCTAGCTCGTGAAGGTCAGCGGGATCTCGACCTGGTGGATGTGCGACCCGTCGGCGGCGGAGCGCTCGTACACGACCAGCTTGCCCGTCCCGCCGGGCGGCCCGAACGGGATGGTCACGTCGTATGTGCCGCGCGTGCCGCTTCCTGAGGTGGCGGTGGCGAAGTGCCGCGCGAGGGCCTTTCCGGCCGAGTCGAGGAGCTCGTACTCGAAGGTCGCCTCGAACGTGTTCGCGGTCCCCCGCAGGCGGAGCGGCGCGGAGACCGTGGCGAACGGAAGCGGCGCCTCGACCAGGATCGCGGGGGTCAGGTCTTCGAAGTCGGCGCGGGTGTAGCTCTTCCCGCCGACGTCGACCGGCTGCCTCGGGTCGAACTGCGAGAGCGTGTACACCTCCTCCGCCTTCCGCTCGGTCGCCTCACCCCGGGTGAACCCGATCGCCCGCTCGGCGTCCGTCGGTCCGGCGTCGAGCGCCCCGAGCAGCGACGAGCGGTCGGCCGTCTCGAGCTCACGGGCGACGGGGCCGACCTTGCCGTCGCGCATGAAGTAGACCCGCACCGCCTTCTTCGCGGCCGGAGCGGTCGTGGTCACGGTCCGGGTCACGGTGGCCGTCACCGTGACCCGGACCGTCGAACCGCATCCGGCCGCGACCGCGGCAACGACTACCACAGCCGGCAGCGCGGCGTACCTCAGCAGGGCCGTCAGCCCAGCCATGTGATCCCGTACTGCTTCGACGCCTCGGCGTAGGCGTCCGACCCGAGGGCTCCCGCCTCGTGGGTCGCCGCCGGCCGCCGGAAGGCGCTCTCCCACGTCTGGCTCGAGGGCACAACCGACGACACCCGCACCACTCGGAGGATAGATGGACGCCCGACCGACTCGACCCGGCGCTCGGGTCGCGCGTCGCTAGAGTCGGACGATGGCGCCCGACACGAACGGGATCGCAGTCGAGGGGCTCGTCCGCCGCTTCAAGGACGTCGTCGCGGTCGACGGCATCGACCTGAGCGTCGCTCCCGGCGAGATCTACGGCTTCCTCGGCCCGAACGGCGCCGGTAAGTCGACGACCGTCCACATGCTGACCACGCTGCTGCCGCCGACCGCCGGGAAGGCGACGGTCGCAGGCTTCGACGTGGTGAAGAACGGTCCCGACGTTCGACGGGCGATCGGCGCTGCCCTCCAGGAGGCGGCGCTCGACCCGCTCCTCACCGGGCGGGACCACATGCGTCTCCAGACCGCGCTGCACGGGATCCCGCGGCACGAGCGCGCGCGGCGCGGGGACGAGCTGCTCGAGCGCGTCGGCCTCTCACTCGCCGCAGACCGCCGCGTGCGCACCTACTCGGGCGGGATGAAGCGCCGCCTCGACCTCGCGTTGGCGCTCGTCCATCACCCGCGGATCCTCTTCCTCGACGAGCCGACCACCGGCCTCGATCCGCAGAGCCGCACCGCGCTCTGGGGCGAGGTCGGCCGGCTCGCGAAGGAGGAGGGCGTGACCGTCTTCCTGACGACGCAGTACCTGGAGGAGGCCGACGTCCTCGCCGACCGGGTCGGGATCATCGACCACGGGCACATCGTGGCCGAGGGGACGCCGACCGCCCTGAAGGCCGAGATCGGCCGGCCGACGGTCGAGATCACGCCCGCCGACCCCGAGCAGCGGATCCACGTCGCGGAGATCCTGCGCAGCTTCGGCGAGCTCGTCCAGGTCTCGTCGGACAGCGTCGCGGTGCGGTGCGCGCACGGCGACCTCGACCTCGCCGAGATCATCCGTGCGCTCGACGCGGAGAGCCTGCACATCGCGAACCTCCAGCTCCACGCGCCGTCCCTCGACGACGTCTTCCTGGAGAAGACCGGCCGGACGCTCGAGGGTGCCGCCGCCGAGGCCGACGCTGAAGCGGAGCCCGCCCGGCGGTGAGGGACACCGCATTCCACGTCTACCACGTCGCCCGACGCTCGGTCGTGCGGCAGGCCCGGCAGCCTGCGAATGTGGTCGCACCGGTCGTCTTCCCGCTCGCGCTGCTGGCGGTGAACTCCGGCGGCCTGCAGCGGGCGACGACGATCCCCGGTTTTCCGGCGAACCGCTTCGTCGCGTTCGCCCTGGCGATCCCGTTCATGCAGGGAGCGCTGTTCGCGACGATGAACGCCGGTACCGACCTCGCGCGTGACATCCAGACCGGTTTCCTGAACCGCCTCGCCCTCACCCCGGTGCGCGGCGTCGCCCTGATCCTCGGCCAGCTCGCAGGCGTCGCCTTCGTCGCGTCGATCCAGGCGGTCGTGTACGTCTCGGTCGGCTACGCGGTCGGCGTCCACCCGGCCTCGGGCCCGGCAGGCGTCGTCGTGCTGCTGGGGCTGGCGATCGCGATCGCGATCGGATTCGGGGCGGTCGGCGTCTTCCTCGCGCTCCGCACCGGCTCGGGCGAGTCGGTCCAGGGCCTGTTTCCCGTGCTGTTCGTGTTCCTGATCGTCTCTTCGATGAACTTCCCGCGGAACCTGATCGAGGTGAGCTGGTTCCGGTGGGCTGCCACCGTGAACCCGGTCTCGTACCTGATCGAGGGCCTTCGCAGTCTCGTGATCGAAGGGTGGAACGGCGAGGCGCTCGGGCTCGCGTTCGTGATCGCCGCCGTCCTGATCACGATCTCCCTCACCGCCTGCGGGTTCGCCATGAGCTCGAGGATGACCCGCACGTGATCCGCGACTTCCGCAACGTCTCACTCGCGGTCGGCTGGCGGACGCTCCACAACGTCCTGCACAACCCGTCGCTGCTGATTCCCGGGATCGTCTTCCCGCTGCTGAATTTCGTCGCGTTCTATGGCGGCCTCTCGCGGCTGCGGCACATTCCCGGCTTCGACTATCCGCCGGGCTACGCCGGCTTCCAGTACTGCTTCGTGCTCCTCCAGTCGGCGGCGTTCGGTGGCGTGTTCACCGGGTTCGGGATCGCCCGGGACTTCGAGCACGGCTTCTCGCGCCGGCTGATGCTCGCCGCGTCACGCCGCAGCGGCGTGATCGCCGGGTACGCGATCGGCGCGCTGATCCGCTGGCTGATCAACGCGGTGATCCTCACCGGCGTCGCATTCGCCGCCGGCATGCGGATCAAGGGCGGCCCGGCGGACATCGCCGGCATGTTCCTGCTCGCGGTGATGGTCAACGTCGCGTTCCTCTGCTGGGCCTGCGGGATCGCGATGCGCTTCCAGTCGGTGCAGGCCGGGCCGATCATGCAGACGCCCGTGTTCCTGCTCCTGTTCTTCGCGCCCGTCTACGTGCCGCTGAAGCTGCTGCAGGGCTGGATCCACGGCGTCGCCACGGCGAATCCGATCACGCAGCTGCTGGAGGCGATCCGCGGCCTCCTGGCCGGCCAGCCGGCCGAGGTCGCGGTCGCCTACCTGGTCGCCGCCGGGCTGATCTTCTTCTTCGGGATGTGGGCGGTGTTCAACCTGCGCCACGCCGAAGGTGTCGGCTGAGGCGGCGGAGGAGTAAACGGGTTCCCGCGGCCGAGAACGGCCGAACGTCCTGGCCGGCACGTACGATCGCCGGGTCTCGGCGATGAGGCCCGCCGCCAACCGCCCGTGAGGCTGATGGCTTCTACGAACCAGGAGGTGCCTGTGATGCCGGGACGGGTTCGTGAGCCGAGGTACGACGTATCCCTCGAACGCAAGATCGCCTGGGGAGCCGCGACGTTTGTCGCCGTCTCCGTCGTCGGGCTCCGGCTGGAGCCTGGTCTGCGCCTCGTGTGGATAGTGGCGCTGGTCTTCGGCGCGGGCGCGATCGGCACGATCGTGGGCGGCCGACTCGGCCGACCCACGATTCGGGGGCGGCGGTTGCGGCGCGGCTCGCGCTGAGCGCGTTTCGATGAGTCTGCAGATCGAGATTCCTGGCAGGCCACCGCTCTCCCTGGACCATGTCGTCCTCGACGTCAACGGCACGCTCACCGATCGTGGGCGTCTCCTGGACGGCGTCGGCGTTGCAGTCGAGCGGCTTCGGAGTCACGTCGGCGTCCTGCTCGTCTCCGCCGACACCTTCGGAACGCTGGAGCAGATCGGCGAGGATCTCGGCGTCGAGACGCGAACCGTTCGCGGTGGCGTGGACAAACGGCGGCTGGTGGAGGAGTTCGGCCCGGAACGCACGGCGGTGATCGGCAACGGGACGAACGACGGTCCGGCGCTTGCGGCGGCGGCCGTCGGCTTGGCAGTGCTCGGACCCGAAGGGACGAGCGGAGATGCCGTGCGTGCCGCGGACGTTCTCTGCCGGTCGGTGGTGGAGGCAGTCGAGCTCCTTCTCGATCCGAACGCTCTGGCCGCCACCCTTCGGCCCTGAGTTCGTGAGCTGGCCGGACAGCCCGAAGGAGTGCACCCGCTGCCGCTTCTCGCGCCCTTCGAGACGCCGTCGCGCGACGACGCCGGGTACGAGATCGTCGGCTGCTGCCGAAACCCCCGCATCGGCATGGACCTGTTCGCTTTCAGACGTCGCGATCCGGATCTGATGGAGCCCTGCCCGTCCTTTCGTCCCGGGACACCGGATTGACTGCCCCGCCGGAGAGCACCGAAACCGCCATCCATCCGGCTGCGTAGAAGAAGGCCGCAGTCGGGGAGACCAGAGTCCACAGCAGACCGACCGCCGCCGACGAGCCGAAGTCGCCGAACGACTGCACCCCCCCGAGCACTCCGAAGCCGCTCCCTCGCAGTCGGTCCGGGAGGAGTCGCGCGACGAGCGCCGACTCGGCGGTCTCGGCGAGCCCGATCCCGCCGCCTGCGAGGAAGAACGGCACGACCAGAAACGGCCACGACTCGAGTGGCAGGGCGAACAGCGTGTACGCAACGACGTAGAGGAGGCCGCCCGTTGCGAACACGATCCTGGGCCCGACGCGGTCGAGCCAGTGGCCTCCTCCGTAGGCGGCGAACGTGGCGACCAGGTTGTGGCCGGCGTAGATCAGGACCGCGATCGAGGTCGCGGCGGTGAGGGAGCGCTCTCCGTGGTGGAGGAGCGTCGTCGCCCGGAGGATCAGGAGAGTCGTCGCCATGTTGCCGAGCTCGAAGGCGGAGATGGGCAGCAGCGGGCGCATCAGACCGGCTTCGCGGAGACCCGAGAAGTCGAAGCGGGCGCGGCGCGGGACAGCGTGGTGGGCGCGCCGCGCCTCGGCCGCTGCCACCGTGATCGCCGCCGCCGCGAAGAACCCCGGAACGGCGGAGAGGTAGAGCGTCGGTCGGATCCCGATCCAGGCCACGAGCCCGGCGGCCAGGAGCGGACCGGCGACGGCACCGAGATTGTCCCCGGCCCGCTCGAGGCCGAAGGCCCGCCCGTAGGTGGACGGCGAGGCGAGTGAGGCGAGCATCGCGTCGCGGGCCGGCGAGCGCACACCTCGGGCCAGCCACGCGCCTGCGCGGAGGAGGCCGACCTGCCAGACCGTGCTCGCGAGTCCGAGGGCTCCGGTGGCTGCCGCGGTGACGACGTAGCCGCCTGTGGCCAGCCGCAGTCGGCGCGACTCGTCGTTCGCGAGCGGGCCGCTGATGAGCTTCGCGACCCCCGTGAGACCGTCGCTGATCCCTTCGATCAGCCCCAGGGCGCCCGCGGAGGAGCGGAGGACCACGGTCACGAAGCTCGGCAGCACCGAGGTCGCGATCTCGTGGCCGAAGTCGCTGAAGAAGCTCGCGACGCCGATCCCGGCGACGCCGCGGGTCAGCCACGAGCGGCGACCCTCGGCGGTCGTCTCGGTCGTCGTCATCGCCCGAGCGAGCCGTTCCGCGCGATCAGCGGGCCGTCCGTGCCTCTGCGGCGTTCGACTCGATTCCGAAGACCCTGCGGTAGGAGTCCTCGCCGTAGCTCGTCGGGAGCGGCTCGCCCTTGACGATACGGAATGTCCTTCGGCCGCCGCTCCCGCGTTCGGCACGCAGGAACAGGGTGGTGTCGAGGCGCTGCGCGTGCAGGGTGTGCGCAAGGTCGTAGAGGTGGGTGACGAAGAAGACCTTCACCCCGGAGTCGAGCATCGCGCGGATCACCTGGCGGGCGATCTCGGAGCCTTCCCGCTCGTTGGTCGCGGCGAACGACTCGTTGCAGAGCAAGAGGCAGCCCGGGGTGATCTCATCGGCGATCGCGCTCATCCTGGCGAGCTCCTCGTCGAGCTTCCCGCTCTCCATCGATTCGTCCTCCTCGCGCTTGTAATGGGTGAAGACGCCGCTGACGACGCCGGCCCGGAGGAATGCAGCGGGGGCGAACAGCCCGCACTGCATCATCAGCTGCGCGATGCCCGTGCTCCGCAGGAACGTCGACTTGCCGCCCTGGTTCGCGCCCGTGATCATCACGAGCGACCTGCCGTCCGCGTCGACGTCGTTTCCGACCACGCGTGGATCGAGGTGCAACGAGAGCGCCGCGTCGTACAGGTTCTCGGCGCTGAAAGCAGTGGCATTCCGGTCGACCGGTTCGGGGAAGCAGATCGGCTCGCCCTTCTCCGTCAGCCTCGCGTGCAGGTTCAGCGCCCCGAGGTAGAAGGCGATCTCGGCCCGCAGGACGGTGAAGAAGCTGACGATGTGGTCGGTCGACTGGCCCACGGCGTTGGCGACCAGGTTGGTGCCCTTGCCGCGCAGGTCGTCGAGCGCCTTGAAACCCGCCTCGTCCCGCGGCGGGATCGTGAAGCTGCGGCTCGGCGGCCCCTGCCCGGGGATGCGCTCGAGCCAGCCTCGCCGGCGGGGACGGCGCAGAACGTGCCCCACGCCCCTGTTGGCCCTTCCCAGACGCGCGCTCATGAGCTCTCCGCGGTCGAACTTCAGCTCCTTCAGGTAGCGGCGGAGAACGCCGAGGTACTCGTCGTCGAGCTCGGCCCGGAGCATGCCGAAGAACCGCTCGAACGCGTCGGAACGGAAGCTCGGCGCTTCCTCGTCGGCGAGCTTACGCAGGCGCTCGAGGACGTCGACGAGCGCCTGCAGCACCTGCACCGAGCTGTGCAGGATCATCCCCGGCGACGCGTGCCTGAGGCCGAAGAACAGGCTTGCCTTCCGCGGCGCGTTGACGGCCTCGACGGCCAGGTCGTAGATCGCCCTGACGGTCGCTTCGTGGGCCAGGCAGTCGGCCAGGACCTGTTGCCGGTACCGGATCTCTTCCCGCGTTCGCAGGTTCGCGAGCAGACCCTTGCCGGCGATCCCGCGCAGGAAATCGTCGCCCGCGGCCATCGCCTCGACCAGGGTCTCCAGCTCGAGGTCCTGGATCAGCGCGTCGGCGTTGGCCGGTGGCTCGCGCTCGACGTCGAAGTCGCGGTCGGCGTGCATGAGGAAGACCCTCATGACGCGACCCGCTCCCGCAGCCGTTCGTACGTGAGACCGTACTTCTCGGCGATCGCCCAGGCGTAGGCGCGTCCGTCGGCCGGCCGGCGGACGAGCTTGAAGGTCCGAAGGGCGGGATTCCCCGGAACGACGGTGCTGACCATGCTGACCGTCGCATCGCTGAGCGACGCGAGCTCGTCCACGAAGGTGACGTAGACACCGAGCAGGTCCAGGTCGAGCAATGCCCTCAGCACCTCGGTCCCGATGAAGAGCGCGTCGCTCAGCGTCGTCGACCCGAAGCTCTCGTTCATGACGACCACGCTCTCCGGGGTCGCCTGCTCGAGGATCTCGTGGACGCGGACGAGCTCGTCGTCGAGCTTGCCGCGGAGCGTCTCGATGTCCTCCTCGCGCTCGAAGTGGGTGAAGATGCGGTCGGGCAGGAAGAGCCGTGCCGCACTCCCGGGGACGGGGAGGCCGAGACTGGCCAGATGGTGGAGCTGTCCGAACATGCGGGCGAAGGTCGTCTTGCCCCCGTTGTTCGGCCCGGTGACGACGATGCACCGTTCCGTCCCCCGAAGCTCGAGGTCGTTGCAGACCACCGTTCCCCGCTCGGAGACGAGCTTGAGCGCCAGGGCGAGGTCGAAGGTCTCCGACGCGGTGGTGTCCTTCGAGCGTGCCGAGACGTGCGGGAAGCAGAATCGCAGGCCGACCCGCTCGAGCGGCTCGATCAGCTCGAGATACGCGACGTAGAACTGAATCTCGCGGTCGAAGCGGACGATCGCCGGCTCCAGGAAGTCCGCGTGGCGGCTGCAGAAGGCGTCGAGGGCGCCGAACGGGTCCGGGTTCAGCTGCGCGACCAGGGCCAGGATCTGCCCTTCGACGTGGCTCATGTGCGGCCACTCGCGCAGCTCGAGGAGGTAGCTCTTCGCGGCCCCCTGCTTGAACCGGGCAAATGTCTGCTCGACCTCCGCGCTGTAGTCCGGTTCGCCCGCATACCCGGTGACGGTGACGCGGGGCCCGTTGATCTGGACGGCGTAGACGACCTCGCCGAGAGCCTCCTCGACCGTACGCCCCTCGGTCTCGAGCGAGGCAAAGGCGTCCGAGGCCACGTAGCTCTCGAGACAGGCGGCGAGGGACCGGAGGCCGCGGGATGTGACGTCGAGCGAGGAGAGCTCGTCGGCGAGGGTGCGGACGCTTGCGCAGTAGGTGCCGGCGGCGTCCAGGAACCAGCGCTCCCTCTCGAAGTGGTACCGCCGGTCGCCCGCCTGCGCCAGGTACGTCCGTGTCGTCCGCATCCGATCGGCGAACCGGCGCACCGAGGCCATCACCTGGTCGTTGCGCAGGTCGCGGACGACCTCGTGCCGGTAGCGGACCGTCTCCACGTCCCGTTGCGCTGCCTGGAAGAACGGCTCGAGCTCGTACTCCTCGCGCCCGGCGGTCAGCCCCGCCAGCACCTGGTCGAGGTTCAGGTCGGCGAAGGAGTCCGGCTCGGCGGTCGCCTCGCCAGCTGGCCGCCCCGGAAAGAGGACTGTTCGGAACTTCCCAGCTTCCCGCCCGTTGCGATCCGCCATCCGCTTCCACCACCAGTAGGTTCGGTAGAAGCCATCAGCCGCTCTGGCGGTTTCAGGCGGGCTTCATCGCCGCTGACATCCTACCGCTGGCGGCCGTTCCCACGCCGGTCGCGGCCGGTTCTGCGTGCGGCTGGATTTCGTTGCAGCGCGATGAGGCTCCGCGCCCAACCGCCGCTCCGGCTGATGGCCTCTACCGACTGGCCCTCGAGGGGGAGTGGTGATGGAGGTCAAGGTTCGGGCAATCGTCGTCTGCGGGAACCGGCTGCTGGTCACCCGCGAACGCCGCCGGGCAGCCGAGCACTCCTCGCTGCCGGGAGGTCGCGTCAAGCGCTGGGAGTAGCGGATGTCACCTGTGCGGTCGTAGTCCGCGAGGAGCGCTCGGACGCGCGCCGGCGTCTCCGACGGACCGGTGCAGGAGAACGCCAGCCTGGCGTCGCGACTGCTCTTTCCTGCTCGCCAGAACGACGACATCCAGCGCTCTTCGTCTTCGAAGATCGTCCGGCGGAGCGGACAGCCACTGCGAGCGAAGGGCTCGACGAGGTCGAGGGCCAGGAAATCGGCCACCGGAGAGGCCTCCCTCCCGGCTCCGGCCCGAGCCAGGTCGTCTCGTGCCTCCGCTCAGCCGCCGAGACGCGCTGCGTACCGAGCCTGTGCCTGCTCGATCTCTCGCTCCGCTGCCTCGCGACCGGCCCAGCCCTCGATCGCCGTCAACCGCTCGGGCTCGAGCTCCTTGTAGACGGAGAAGAAATGTGCGATTTCGTCGCGGACGCGCGCGGAGACGTCGTCGAGCTCGTAGACGTCCCGCCACTCGGCATCGTGCAGCGGGACGCAGAGCACCTTGTCGTCGACGCCGGATTCGTCCCGCATCTGGAAGATGCCGATCGGCCTGACGTCGATTCTGCAGCCGGGGAACGTCGGCTCGCTGACCAGCACGAGCGCGTCGAGCTGCGCATCCATCTCGCGCTGACGCTGGCCGTGGTCGACCAGCGTGTCCTCCAGGAAGCCGTAGTCGGCCGGGAACACGACCGACGAGAACAGGTGCCGATCGAGCCTGAAGACGCCCCTGCCCACATCCCACTCGTACTTGTTCTGGCTCCCCTTCGGCACTTCGACGAAGCAGACGAGCTCCACGGCTACTCCTTGATCTCCTCGATACTCCGGATCAATCCGCCGGCTCCTCCGATACGACCAGAACGGGTACCTCCGCCGAGGCGATCAGGCGCTCGGCCACGCCGTGGAGGAGGAAGCGTCCGGGGCGGCGGCTGCGGTGATGGCCGACGATCACCAGGTCGAACCCGTGCTCACGCGCATAGTCGAGCAGGTCCTCCACCGGATGGTCGCCTTCGATGATCTCCTGGCGGACGTCGACCCCGGCACGGTCGGCGCGGTCGAGGAAGTGGTCGAAGGTCTCCCTCAGGTACCTGGTCGCCGCATCGACCGATTCGGCGCGGTCGGCCTCGGTCTCCGCGTGGGCGGGGGAATGCGCGACGGACGCGGCGACGATGTCCGCCTGGTAGCGGCGGGCCAGATCCAGCGCGAGGTCGAATGCACGCGCCGCGGGGCGTGAGCCGTCCCAGGCGATGAGGATTTCCTGGAACATCAGTGACGGAGGGCTGGGATCATGGCGAGTGCTCCTAGCAGGACGAGAAGGACATACAGCAGGTAGAAGCCGAGCCGGCCCGACTGCAACCGGCGGGTGAAGCCGGAGAGCCGAAGGCCGGCGGCGACGAGCGGCTCGTACAGGTAGTGCTCGAAGGCCGGCACCACGCGCGTGGTGAGCATGAAGCGCTCCGGCTGCCTCCCGCCCCCCTCGGCGTGGATCGTCCTGCGAAATCCGTAGACACCGGCCAGGACGACGCGGATCGGATTGGTGTAGGCCTCTGGCGTGTATTGGACGACCGCGATGTCGGGTGCGGCGCCGGAGAGCCACACCGGCGCACGACGCACCGACGGCTTCAGGAGCACGCGGACGAGAAGGGCGGCCGCGATCAGGAACGTCGGGATCGCCAGCGCCAGCCACGTCGGCGAGAGGACCGAGAAGTTTCCGTAGACGGGGCCGAGGACCAGCGGGTGGGTGACGGCCGTGCCGGCCGGGTCGAAGCCGAGGACGCCGCTCAGCCCTTCGCCGAGCCAGCGGATCTCCCACGGCGCGGCCGCCCCGAGGAACAGCAGGGTGACGCCGAACGCGACGAAGCCGATGCCTCCCCGGCGGGCCTCGGGGGCCGGCTCCTGCGGGTGACGTGGACGCCCGAGGAAAATTCCACCGAAGAGGCGGGCGAAGGCGAGCAGCGCGATGCCGGCGGTGAGCGCGACCATCGCGCCACCGAGCGCCATGAACAGCTGCGCGTCCGAGTCCTTCAGACGAAACCCTTGCAGGAGCGCCTCCAGGGTGAACCACTCGCTGACGAATCCGCCGAATGGAGGCATCGCCGCAAGTGTGAGGACCGCGAGTCCGAAGCCCAGAGCCGTCCCCGGAAGCTTTGCCGCGAGGCCTCCGAGCGGCGCGGTCGTCCGCTCCCCGGTGGCCTCGGCGACGCTTTCCGCGCCCAGGAACGCCCCCGCCTTCGCGATTCCGTGCATGATCACGTGCAGGGTCGCGGCGAGGAGTCCCGCCGCCGCCAGCTCCGGCTCGTTGCTGCCCTGCCCGATGAGGGCGACTCCGAAGCCGAGGAGCGCGATGCCCCCGTGCTCGACGCTCGAGAAGCCGAGGAACCGCTTCACGTCGTCCTGCACCACCGCGTAGAGGATCCCGGCGATGGCACCCAGACCGCCCAGCACGATCAGCAGCTCTCCCCACCAGAGCGGCGCAGGTGCGAGCGTGCCGTAGACGAGGCGCCAGAGCCCGTAGAAGCCGCCGTTGAAGGCGACGGCGATCGTCGCCGCCGTCGCAGCGGGAGCAGCCTGGTACAGACCCGGGAGCGGCACCTGGAAGGGAAGCAACCCGATCTTGGTGCCGAAGCCGACGAGCAGGAGGACGAACGCGACGTCGCGGGTCGTGCCGAGGCCGGCCGCGGCGTGCTGCCAGGCGCTGAACTCGAAGCTTCCGGTCTGCCCGTAGAGCAGCCCGAAGGCGGCGAGGATCGCAGCACCGCCGATCTTGTTCACCGCCGAGGCGAAGTAGCCGGCCGCGAGCGCAGCCGGACGGTCGCGATCCAGGCTGCCGAGGATGTAGAGGCAGACGCTGAGGGTCTCCCAGGCGAGGAGGAAGACGAACCCCTGATTGGCGCCGAGGACGGCGGCGAGCGCAAGGATGACGAGGCTGTGGAGGGTCGCGGGCGACCGGCGAGTCGGACGCTCGGCGAGAGCGACGGACACTGCAGCGGCCGTCCCGCCGACCAGCGCGAGGAAGATGCCGCTGAGCCGGTCGGCGACGAGCGCGGAGGGGCCGAATCCGAGCCACGTCCCGAGACCCACGCGAGCTTCCGACCACCCCCCCGCGCTGACGACTCCGACTGCGCAGAGGAGCGCGGATGCGACGGCCGCCGCACCCAGGGCCGGGCGAGGCCGGAGCAGGGCGAGTCCGGCTGCCCCGCAGAGCACGAGGAGGGCTGCTGCGAAGACGCCGTTCACGCTGCTGCCTCCCGGGTGACGACGCCGGACGCCAGAAGCAGTCCGTGCAGGACCGCGATCGGGCTCGGCGGAGATCCCGGGACGTAGACGTCGACCGGGAGGACCCTGTCGACGCCGCCGGCCACTTCACCTGTCTGGGCTGCGAGACCGCCGGAGCAGGCGTCGGTACCGGCGGCGACGACCGCCTTGGGGTGCGGCATGACCTCGAATGCGCGAAGGAGGGGTGCCTCCATCGAGGGGGTGACTCCACCGGTGACGAGGAGGATGTCGGCGTGCCTCGGAGACAGCGTGAAGAAGAGGCCGAGGCGCTGCATGTCGTAGAAGGGGTTCGTCAGCGCGGCGATCTCCCACTCCTCGGCTCCGTCCGAGCCGGCGTCGACGTGCCTGACGTGGATCGAGCGGCGGAGCGTGCGCGACTGCTGTCCGAGGCTGCGACGCGGCTCGCCGGTCGCGCCTTCGGGATCGTTCACGACGAGCGCGCCGCGCCGGCGTGCTGCCGTCTCGTACTCGGGCTCGAATTCGAAGCGGCTCGGATCGGCGGCGACGCAGGCGCCGCAGAGGATGCAGCGGCCGCGGTCGACGGAGACGCGGCCGCCGCTGCTCCTGATCGCTCCGGTCGGGCAGACCGCTTCCAGACCTGCCGGCGCCGGCGTGTCGCTCCTGAGACCGACCCGGCCGCGAAAGCCGGGAGGGGCCGCCTCAGGACGCCGCGGGTATCGGGTCGTGACGATGCCGCGATGCAGGCCGCGGGGGATCCACTCCAGCATCAGCGATCCGCTCCTGCCGGCGAGAGCCCGAAGCTGTGCTCGATGAACGAGAAGTCGGTGAGCACGTCGCCGCGGAAGCTGGCTGCGAAGAGCGGCCAGTTACGAAGCGACGGCGAGGAGATCCGCACCGTTCGCAGCCGACCCTCGTCCACCTCGACCCAGTAGACGAGCTCGCCCATCGGCGCCTCGGCCCAGCCGAACGCCGCTCCACTCTCGGCGGGAAGCTCGACCGTCAGCTCGCCGTCGTCCTTCTCGTCGCGCTCGAGCGACTGCCGGATCAGGTGGACACTCACGCGGATCTCGTCGAGGCGGACCTCGAGACGGGCCATCGCGTCACACTCCTCGGCCGTGACCATCCGGAAGCCCAACCTCCGGTACGCGCCGTAGGGGCGCTCGAAGCGCGCATCGGTCGGGATCCCCGATCCGCGCGCGACGGGCCCGACGCCCGCATGGGCGTCGACCGTGGCGGGTTCGAGTGTGCCGCTTCCGATCAGACGGTCGGTGAACGAGGGTGTCCTCAGCAGGAGCCGTCGATCCCGGCGCACGTCGCGCTC
This sequence comes from uncultured Actinomycetes bacterium, assembly GCA_963775695.1. Classification (GTDB taxonomy): domain Bacteria; phylum Actinomycetota; class Thermoleophilia; order Gaiellales; family Gaiellaceae; genus DATBLE01. The sequence goes on from CAVZJU010000003.1 coordinate 156,811, forward strand.
GAGCTCGCTGAGAAACCGTCGTATCTCGCGGATCGGAAGCTGGGGCCCTCCGGCGACACCGCCGGTGACGATGACGCCTCGTCCGAAGCGACTGCCGCAGAGCCGCGCCCGCAGACGCATGACCTGCTCCTTGAGGATCCCGAATCGGGCGACCGCCACGGACAGGGCGGCGTCCTCTGCGAGCCGGGTGGCAACGTCGAGATGGTTCGCGATCCGCTCGAGCTCCGCGTGTACGACCCGCCAAAGCTGCGCCTTCGGCGGCGGTTCGACGCCGAGCGCACGCTCGACCGCGTGCGAGAAGGCGCACGCATGCGCGACCGACGCAATGCCGGCTACGCGCTCGGCGACCGTCGTCCCGTCCCCGGGGGTGCGACCGTTGAAGCGGCTCTCGAGCCCCCGCCGCTTGAAATACGGCCGGACCTCCAGTGCCAGGACGTCTTCGCCGCCCGTCTCGATCACGTACTGGATCGACTCGAAGACTCCGGAACGGATCGGCCCGTAGGGGATGACGAACGTCCCCTCGCCCTCCACCCGGCGGCGAAGGTTGTCCGGATCGGGGCGGACGGCCGGGGCCAGGTCCGGATGCCCGAGAGGAATGAGACCGTGGAGGTCGTGCAACTCCCGCTCCGGGAAGCGAAATGCCGGTGACATCAGTGCAAGTGACGGAAACGACGACGTCCGGTCGATCGACGCCAGGAGGGCGACCAGCTGTCCGCGCACCGCGAAGGCGACGGCGAGGGACCGCTCCGGCTCGTCCGTGACGAACATCGCGACGAGCCGGGCGCGACGTTCGAGCAGGAGCGCCGCCGCCCGGTCGATCACTCCGATCGGCAGTCGTAGGCGCTGCTCGCCGAGCGGAGCCGGTTCGCCGACTGCGCGAAAGCGACCGTCGAGGAACTCGTGTGCGTCGCCTGCGAGCATTGCGTTCTCGGCGGTCATCGGGCGGCGAGCTGGTCGGCGGCGTGTCCGAGGAGCGTCGAGAGTCCGCTCGGAACGTGCAGGCCGAGGCCGACGACGACGACGAGGCAGGCTGCCATCCCGGCGACCATCGTCCAACTCGCCTCGCCGCGAGGGGCCCCGGGCGCTGCAGGCGAGAACACCATCCTGCCGGCGTGCCAGACGACCCCGAGGAACGCCACGTTGACGAAGACGAGCAGCATCGTCACCCAGACGTACCCGGGGGTCGCGAAACCCCCGCTGACGATCTGGAACTCGCTTCGGAAGATGCCCGAGACGGGCAGACCGCTGAGCGCGAGGACTGCCACGAGAAACATCGGGCCGGAGACCGGCAGGGCTTGGGCCGCACCCTGCACGGAGTCGATCTCCTTGCTCCCGAAGCGTCTCAGGATCGAACCCGTGCCGAAGAAGGCCATCCCCTTCGCGGCGGCGTGGTTGAGCACGTGCAGGAGTGCGCCGGCGACCGCGATGCGCACGCCGAAGCCGATGCCGACCGCGATCACGCCCATGTGCTCGATCGTCGAGTAGGCGAGGAGCCGCTTGTAGTTCTCCTGCCGGAGAACGAAGAGCGCCGCCACGAGCAGCGATGCGGTTCCGAACACGAGCAGGACGTGGCGCGGAAAGTCCTGTCCGACTGCGAGGGCGGTCACCTGGTAGAAGCGGAGGATGGCGTAGAGGGCATTCGCGAGCAGCGCCCCGGAGAGGAGCGCCGACACGGGGCTCGGTGCCTCGCTGTGCGCGTCCGGGAGCCAGGCGTGGAGCGGGGCGAAGCCCGCCTTGGTGCCGAATCCGACCACCGCCAGGAGGAACGCGATCTCGACCTCGGTCGCCGGCAGCTGCCCGCCGACCGAGAGATATCGCGTGAACCGCGGGATGTACGCCTGGCCGAGTGCGTTCGTTCCCGAGGCGTACAGGATGATCACCGCGAGGAGGGCGATGCCGAGCCCCACGGACGCGATCAGGACGTACTTCCACGCCGCCTCGAGCGCCGCGTCCGTCCGTTCCAGCGCGACCAGGAGAACCGAGACGATCGTGGTCAGCTCGACCGCCACCCACAGCGTGGCGAAGTCGTTCATCAGTGGGACGAGCAGCATCGTCCAGCCGAAGAGGTTGAGGTAGCCGAAGTACTTGCGGGCGAACGAGTCACGGCCGTGGTGATGCGCTCCCGCCCGCAGGAATCCGATCGAGAAGACGCTCCCCGCCGCATACAGGAAGCTGCTTGCGAGAAGGAACACCGCTCCAAGGGAATCGAGGCGGAGCCACCCGCTGGCGGTCGTCAGAGGCACGTCATTGCGAACAGAGACAGCGGCGCTGAGCGCGAGTGCAAAGCAGGCACCCCCCGCTGCGGCGGTCGCGAGCTCGGCCGCACGCGGTGAGCCGAGAAAGGCAACCGCTGAGCCGGCCAGCGGTACGAGGACCAGGGCGATGAGGACGGCGCTCATCTCAGCCGCGAAGCCGGTTCAGCACGTCAGTCGTGACCGAGGTGCGCTGGACGCTGAAGTACTGGACGAGGAGGACGAAGACCAGGAGCCCGATGAAGACGTCGAAGAGCAGGAGCAGGGCGAGGATCAGGGGAAGGCTGGGGGCGATGACCAGGGCCGCGAGGGTGACCCCGTTCTCGAGCACGAGGAAGCCGATCACCTGCGACGGCGCGTAGGGCCGGAGGATCATCAGGAGCAGTGCGACCAGCACGATCGCAACCGCAATGCCGAGCGCCTCCAGCGGGAGCGCTCCCTGGTGATCGAGATGGAGCCGTGAGAGGGCGATGAAGCTGAAGCTGGAGAGGACGATGCCGAGCAGCGCTGCGCTCGGCACCCGCACCGTCGACGGGACGCGCATGGACACGTCCAGCCTCGTAATGGTCGCCCCGATCGCGAGCGGGATGGCGATCGTCTTGAAGGCGATCGTGATCGCCCCGATCACCCACAGATCGGCGTGGTGGAGCTTCGCCGCCGCTGCGAACGCGACGATTGCGACAGCGGCGGAACCGAGGCCGTACAGCCGCAGCTGCCCCCGGATGTCCTGCGTGCGTAGGAGTGCGAACTCGAGCAACAGGACGGTGACTGCGACGACGCTCGCGATGCCGCCGAACACGGTGAGGTGGACGGTCCCGTACTGTCGCTGGAGCACGAACGTGATCACGGCCAGGACGGCGAAGAGAAAGCCGGCCACGGTGAACTCGGGGATCTTGTAAAGGCGCAGCTTCGCGAACGACGACTCGATGACGACGATCGCGGCTCCGACGACGAGCGCCTTCCCGAACAGAATCGCGATCGCCAGGAGGACGCTGTCGAGCCGCCGGTCCCCCGCCAGGCCCCACGGCGCGGTGAGGACGTTGGCGAGGATGACGAAGAGGATCATCTGCTTCATCGACGAGCCCCACTTGAGCAGGGCGTAGCCGGGGCCGGAGTGCTCGAGCGTCCGGCCTTCCTCGATCATCCCGAACTCCAGGGTGGCCCCGTGGTTCTCCAGTGGGATCCGCCCGGTCTCGGAGATGACGACCATGAAGAACGCTGCCGCGGCGAGAAGATGAGCGGGCCGGAAGACCTCGACCGCGGACGACTTGAGCGTCGCGGCGAAGGCGTAGGGGAGGTCGGTGCCCGTGATGAGCGCGACCGAGAAGATGACGAAGATGATCGTCGGCTCGCCGAGCGCGCCGAACGTGCGGAGCCGGCTCGAGCCGAGCTGGGTATACGGGCTGCCGCTGTCGATAGCGGCCAGCGAGACGGCATAGCTTGCGAGCCCGAGCACGAAGCCGCCGCCGAGGATGTCCCCCATGTAGGCCGGTTGGGGCGGGAAGTCCGTCAGCACCGGGATCAGGAGCGGGACAACGCAGTAGCAGGCGAAGGCGACGTAGGGAGCGATCCGGAACACCGGCCCTGCCCCGTCCGGAAGGACCGTCTCCTTCCGGAAGAACTTGGCGATGTCGTGGTAGGGCTGGAGCAGCCTGGGCCCGTGCCGTCCCTGCACCAGGGCCTCGGCCCGGGCGATGACACCGGTGACCAGCGGCGAGACGAGCAGGATCGTCCCCAGCTGGAAAGCCTGGATCAGTCCGTCGCTCAGCTGCGGCATCCGTCCCGACGTCTCCTTGCCCTCGACTACGAGCTAGAAGCCATCAGCCGTCGGAACGGCGGTTCGGAGCGGGGGCCGCTCCCGCCAGAGCTTCATCTGGCGTCGCCAGCGTAGCGAATCGCCGACGCGGTCCGGACGGTACCGGACACGCAGGACGCAGACCTGGAACCCGAACTCCAGGCGCGCCGCCACCGGCCGAGACGGTTGGACCGGCCCTGTTCGGCTAGGCTGATTCCACACCGGTCGCGATGAGGCCCGCGCTCAACCGCCTTCGGGCTGATGGCTTCTGTGTCTTCTTCGGGTTCGCTCCAGGGAGGCGGACGTATGAGTCATCTCGCGCCGGATTCAGCCGGAAGTGCCCAGGTCGAGATCGACGTCGACCCGGCTGGGCTCGACGAGCTTCGCGGCCGGGCAGGCGACGCAGCACCGACCGCGGACGAGGACCTGCTCCGATACCTCGTGTACCTGGGCGCCGGCTACCTGGAGACCGAGGCAGTCTCTGCGGCTGCCCCGAGCGTCCACGAGGCCTATGCGCGCCTCGACCGCATGCATGCTGCCGTGGAGGGGCACTCGTCGGTCCTGAGTTTCCACTACGGCGAGTCGGCGCGAGAGTTCGCCGAAGAGGAGAGGGCACACGCGGCTCACGAGCGAAGCGCCGGAGCCTACGAGGGGCTTGTCGAGAAGCTCGAGGCGGAGATCGCAGCCCGGGAAAAGCGAGTCGTCAGGCTGAAACGAGCGCTCGAGCAATGAGGACATCGCTTCTGACGGCCGATCTCGACGAGTTCGAGCGGACCGGGGCCGACGTCGGATCCGCGTTTGCCCGTGGCGCTCGCTCCCTCGGCTGCCGGCAACTCCACGAGCGCCTGCTTGAACCCTTCAGCACGGAGGCGGGGCTGACCGAGTTGGTCGATCTCTATGCCGAGGCCTACGCCCGGATGCATCTGCTGCGGTTCGGCTACATGAGCAAGGCCGAGGCGTATGCCGAATCGAAGGAACGGTACGACGCCGTCGACGACGTGCTCTTCGACCTACGGCGGCACGTCGTCCCTGCTCTTCGAACCCGTCTGGCGGAGGTCAGGCAGCGTGAGGCGCAGCTCGTGGCGGAGGCCGAGGCGCGCGGCATCCCGACGGCTGAGATAGGCCCGATCGTCCCCGCGGATCGAGCGCAGGTGACGTCGGTTCGCCCAGGCGAAGGCCCTCCACAGCGCCGGACGCTTACACCCCTCGCTCCACGGCCTACGCGGCTGCAACGGTTGCGGCAACTGTTGCGTCGATGAGCGGGCTTCCCGCAATGCGTCTCGGCGATCGTGCGGATGCACCGTCGGCTCCCTCGACCGAATGTTGAGCTCGGACACACGACAACGGCGTCACAGATGGAGGAGACGATGAGCAAGATCAGCGCCATCCAGGCACGCGAGATCCTCGACTCGAGGGGGAACCCGACGATCGAGGTCCGCGTGATCCTCGAATCGGGGGCGATCGGGACGGCCGGCGTGCCTTCCGGCGCGTCGACCGGAGAGCACGAAGCGGTCGAGCTGCGTGATGGAGATGCGGCTCGCTACGGAGGCGAGGGCGTGGTCGAGGCGGTCCGGGGAGTCGAAGGCGAGATCGCAGCCGCAATCGTCGGGCTCGACGCAGCCGACCAGGCGACGCTCGACCGGACGCTGATCGAGCTCGACGGGACTCCGAACAAGGCCCGGCTCGGGGCGAACGCGATCGTCGGCGCCTCGATTGCAGCCGCGAAAGCGGCGGCTTCCGAAGCGAACATGCCGCTCTACCGCTGGCTCGGCGGCGAGGAGGCGACCGTGCTGCCGGTACCGATGCTGAATGTGATCAACGGCGGCGCGCACGCGCAGAACTCGATCGACCTCCAGGAGTTCATGCTGGTGCCGGTCGGCGCCGGATCGTTCGCGGAGGCGATGCGGATTGCGGCCGAGGTCTATCACGCCCTCCGCGGGCTGCTGCACGAACGCGGCCTGGCGACGGGCGTCGGAGACGAGGGAGGATTCGCCCCCGACCTGCCGAGTTCGGAGGCTGCGATCCAGGCGATCCTCCAGGCGGCCGACCGCGCTGGCCACAGCACGCGTGTTGCGCTCGCTCTCGACCCGGCCGTCAGCGGGCTCTTCCGGGACGGTCGGTATCACCTGACCGGAGAGGGCCGCGAACTCGACACGGACGGGATGATCGCCATGTACGAGGACTTGGCCGACCGGTATCCCATCCTGCTCCTCGAGGACGGGTTGGCCGAGAACGAGTGGGAGGGCTGGCGGGACTTGACGGATCGTCTCGGTGGCCGACTCGAGATCGTCGGCGACGACATCTTCGTCACCAACGTCGACCGGATCCAGCGTGGGATCGACGAGGGCGCCGGAAACTCCGTGCTGATCAAGCTCAACCAGATCGGCACGCTGACGGAGACGCTCGACGCGATCCACCTCGCGCACAGTCACGGGTACAGCACCGTCGTCTCCCATCGCTCCGGCGAGACAACCGACGCCACGATCGCCGACCTCGCGGTCGCGCTGAACACCGGGCACATCAAGAGCGGTGCTCCGTGCCGCGGCGAGCGGCTCGCGAAGTACAACCGCTTGCTCGAGATCGAGGCCGAGCTCGGCGAGCGCGCTGTCTATCCGAGGTGGGACGCATTCCCGCGAGCATCCCGCTCTCGCCGCTCCAGCCCGCCCGCGGCCGTCCTGACGGCCGACTAGGTGTAGTTCCTGAACACGTTGGTTCATCCGGGCCTCCTTGGAGGCTGAGGGCTGCCAGGCACTCAGACTCAAGGAGGCATCCGGATGAGGCTTCACGGTAACGCGGCTCTCAGTTGGAGCGGTCGGCGGCGGCTGGCCGAGCGCGTTGTTGTTCAGGGCTGGACGGTGAGTGCTGCCGCTGAGGCTGCCGGTGTCAGTGTCGGTTGCGCTCGCAAGTGGGTGAGCCGCTACCGGCTCGAGGGTGAGACGGGCTTGTGCGACCGTTCCTCGGCCCCTCGCCGAGTCTGGAATCGGACAGCGCCGGAGCGTGTTGAGGCGGTGATCGCGCTTCGGCGGCTGCGGATGACCGCAGCGGAGATCGCCGAGCTGCTTGGGATGGCGCTCTCGACCGTGTCAGGGATCCTGGCTCGGTGCGGAATCGGTCGTCTCGGTCGGATCGGGCTCGAAGCAGCTCGCCGATATGAGTACTCGCGGCCCGGTGAGCTCGTGCACATCGACGTGAAGAGACTCGGTCGAATCGAGGGTGCTGCTGGCAAGCGCATCAGCGGACGGCCCCACTCGCAGTACATGCCGAGGCGCACCGATGCCGCCGGCAGCCGGCGGAACACGGTCGGCTGGGAGTACGTCCACATCGCCGTCGACGACTACAGTCGCCTTGCCTACGCCGAGGTCCTCAACGACGAGAAAGCCGCTACCGCAGCCGGCTTCCTGCGTCGCGCTCTCCGCTACTACCGCCGCCACGGAATCCAAGTCGAGCGGATCCTGACCGACAACGGCTCCTGCTACCGCGCCGCGATCCACGCAGTCGCTTGCAGGGCCCTCGGCATCCGCCACAGCCGAACCCGCCCCTACCGGCCACAAACAAACGGCAAGGCCGAGCGCTTCATCCGCACTCTCCTCCACGGGTGGGCCTACGGCGCGATCTACCGCTCAAGCCAAGAACGAACCGCGGCACTTGACGGCTGGCTCAGGCACTACAACCATCGCAGACGACACTCAGCCCTCGGCCACCAACCCCCGGTCAGCAGAACCAACCTGCTCGGGTCCTACAACTAGGCCGCCTGGGTCAGGACCCGAACGCCCGGCGCCGCTCCAGGTCGCGGTCCGGATCGACGAGGTGGCCGTCGCGCTCGACGTACCCGTCCTGGCCGCCGATCACGATCACGACCAGGTCGTCGTCGCCCGCGTTCGAGAACTTCCGCGGAGTCGTCGACTCGACGTGCACGAGGCTGCCCGGGCCGAGCTCACGTGACTCGCCGTCGACCTCGAACCGGGCGGTTCCCCGGTGGACGAAGTAGAGCTCGTCCTGGGTGTCGTGGAAGTGGAGGAACCCGTCGAACCCGGGCGGCATCACCAGCGCGTTCGCGCCGAAGGCGGTGACGCCGAGCCCTCGACGGATCTTGCGGAAGCCGTATCCCTCTCCGAGCTCGTCGAGCGAGCTGAACGCGTGTCCCATCGTGCTCCTTTCCTTTCCGGTGTTTGGGGGTAGCATCAGGTCCCGAAGTGCCGTACCGCAAGGTCAAGATGCGGCCCGTCCGGACGGAGGACGAGGGTGAGCTCTTCGCAGTCGCGAAGCTCGCCTTCGCGGACTGCGACGAGGGACGCACGCTCGCGGCCCTCACGCGGGACACCGTCTTCGTCGCCGAGCTGGCAGGAGAGACCGCCGGCTACGTCGCGATCGAGGAATCCACTGCCAGGCTTCGGATCGAACAACTCTGTGTGCATCCGGCTCACGAGAAGGAGGGGGTCGGCAGGCAGCTGCTCGAGTGGGCCGAGGGGTACGCGATCTCGAACGGTGCGGGCCGCCTCGAAGTCGTCGTCGAGCGCGGGAACGACCGCGCCGAGTCCTTCTACCGGGGCCGCGGTTTCGTGCCGGCCGGGCCGGAACTGCTCGAGCTCGTCCTTCCGCAGGGTCAGTAGCCTCGTCGTTCTCCTGGCCGCGCTCGCCTTTCCGGCGGCGGCCTCGGCCCACGCACGGCTGGTCGGCTCGAAGCCCGCCGACGGCGCGGTGCTGGCGAGTCCGCCGCAGGACGTCAAGCTGCTCTTCGACGACGAGATCCGCACGGCGGGAGGCGACCGAGTGGTCGACGCGCGGGGACGCTCGGTGCTCGCCGGTCCCGCCCACCGGCTGGCCGGCAACGACCGCGCGCTCGTGCTGCCGCTGCGCGCAGGGCTCGTCCGCGGCGCCTACACCGTCCGGTGGCGGGTCGTCTCGAACGACGGCCATCTGGTCACCGGCGTCCTTGCGTTCGCCGTAGGCGCCGGCTCGCCGCGGCCCGTGCCGACGCTGTCTGCCGACGGTGGTGTCTCGACCGCATCCGTCGTCTTCCGCTTTCTGTTCATCGCCGGCGTGCTGGTCGCCGGCGGTGCGGCGCTCACGGGGCGCGTCCTGCTCGAGCCCGGTCGGCGTCGGCTGGAGACCGCGGTCGTCGGCATCGGCCTGATCCTGATCGCGGCCGGCGGGCTGGGACTGCTGGCGCTCGAGCCGGCCGCCGACGCGACCCGGTTCGGACGCGTGACCGAGACCGCCGCGATCGTCGCCCTTGTCGGCTCTGCGGCCGCGCTCGCCTCGCTTGCGGTCCCCGCGACGGCCGTCGTCGCCTCCGTGGCTGCAGCGCTCGAGCTCGCCGCGCCGACGCTGGCCGGCCACGCCCTCGACCCCAGGAACTACCGTCCGCTGATCGCGCTTGCGGACTTCATCCATGTGGCCGCGGCGGCGGTCTGGATCGGCGGTCTCGTCCTGCTCGTCACGAGCGGGAGCGCAAGGGCGCGCCGGCGCTTCCCCACGATCGCGATCGGCGCGGTCCTCGTACTGGGCGCGGCGTCGATTCCCCGCGCAATCGCGGCGTTCCCCACGTTGGCGTCGGTCGTGCACACGTCGTACGGGCAGACGCTGCTCGTGAAGACCGGCGTGCTCGTCGCCGTGCTCGCCGTCGCCTGGGCGAACCGGTACCGGATTGCGCGCGCCGGCCTCGGCGCCGAGCTCGCGTTGCTCGCCGGCCTGGTTGTCGCGCTCGCGGTGCTGACAGAGCTGCCCCCGCCGCCGCGGGCGGCCGCGTCGGCGCGGGCCGCACCCGCCGTTCCCCGGCCGCCGCCCGCGGACGCGGTCGTCCTCGGCGGCGAGGACGACGACGTCGCCGTCGGGCTCGCCGCTTCGCCGCGCGGGCGGAATGTCGCGGTACGCGTCACCGCGCTCGGCCAGGACGGCAAGGGCATCGACGGCCTGACCGTGCGGATCGCAGGATCGGGCGCCCGCCCATGCGGGCCGGGCTGCTACGCGGCAACCATCCCGCTGCCGCCGCCCCCGCGGGCCGTCGCCGTCGCCCTCTCCGGCGCGGGGGCAAAGCCCGCGACCGTCCGCTTCGTCCTGCCGCGACGCTGGCCGGCTCCGGTCGCGACTGCGCTGGTCACCCGCGCCGACCGCGTCTTCCGCTCACTGCGCACGCTCGTCATCCACGAGCGGCTGGCCTCGAATGCGCGGAACGCGATCACGACCGTCTACCGGGTGGCCGCGCCGGACAAGCTCGCCTACTCGATCGCGAACGGGCCGAAGGCCGTGGTCATCGGCGGCACCCGCTGGGACAAGCTCCCCGGCGGGAAGTGGGAGCGGTCGCAGACGGAGCGGATCGGGCAGCCGGAGCCGTTCTGGGGCCCGGACCGGCGCACGAACGCCCATCTGCTGGGAACCGGGACGGTCGACGGCCGCCCGGTCCGGATCGCGTCCTTCTACGACCCGCACCTGCCGGCCTGGTTCGTGCTGTCGATCGAGCCGAGGACGGGCCGGCTGCTCGCGTTGCACATGACCGCCCAGGCGCACTTCATGCAGCACCGCTACACCGGCTTCGACGAACCGCTCAGGATCGTCCCGCCGACCGCAACGCAGCCTTAACGGAGGCGCTACCGAGCCTCAACACGGCCGGGTCTATAACGGCTCTGGTGGGACGCACGCGCTTTCTCGCGGGGGCCGGGCTGCTCGCGGCCGCGCTGCTCGGGGCCGGGCTGGCGCTCGGCGGAGCCGCCGCGCTCGGAGGTCTCGGCCGGAAGACGACCACCGTCCGCGAGATCCAGGCGTCGGTCTCGGCTGCGGCCTCGTCCTCGTCGCGCTCGGCCCTCTCCATCAACGACATCTACCGCCGGGCCGCGCCAGGGGTCGTGCAGGTGACCTCGACAACGGTCGTCTCCGTCCCGGCCGACCCCTTCTTCGGCAACCAGTTCTTCCCCCAACGCCAGGAGGAGCGGTCGCTCGGCTCCGGCTTCGTCGTCGACAAGGCCGGGCATGTGGTCACGAACTACCACGTGATCACCGGCGCCAAGCAGGTGCGGATCAGCTTCTCGAACGGCGCGAGCACGAAGGCGACGGTCGAGGGCACCGATGCCTCGAGCGACCTGGCGGTGCTGAAGATCGACGCCAGCTCTCGCGCTCTGACGCCGCTGCCGCTGGGCAACTCGGACGCCATGCAGGTCGGCGACCCGGTCGTCGCGATCGGGAACCCGTTCGGGCTCGATCGCACGGTCACCGCAGGCATCGTCAGCGCGATCCAGCGGGCGATCACCGCTCCGAACGGCTACACGATCGACCACGTCATCCAGACCGACGCGGCGATCAACCACGGCAACTCGGGCGGGCCGCTCCTGAACCGGCTCGGCCAGGTGATCGGCGTCAACTCGCAGATCGAGACCGGCAGCTCGAGCGACACCAGCGGCAACGTCGGCATCGGCTTCGCGATCCCGTCGAACACGGTCAAGACGGTGATCGCCCAGCTGATCCGCGAGGGCCACATCGACCGTGCGTTCCTCGGGATCAGCGCCACGCCGATCACCCGCGACCTGGCCCGGGTCTTCAGGCTCCCCGCGGCCCGTGGCCTGCTCATACAGAGCGTGCAACCGGGCAGCGGCGCCGCCAAGGCGGGTCTCGAGGCGGGAACGACCCAGGTGGTGCTCGCGGGCGAGAGCTACAAGCTCGGCGGCGACATCGTCGTCGCGGCGGCGGGCCAGCCGGTCGCAAGCCTGGACAAGCTCCGCGACATCGTCGCTGCGAAGAAGCCCGGGGACTCGATCCGCGTCGTCGTCTACCGGGAAGGCAAGAGAAAGACCATCGACGTGAAGCTCGGACGGCAGCCGGCCACGCCAGGCTAGCCGTCCACGAGGAGAAGGCCCCCGACCGCCTGCCCGGGGGCCTTCACAGGACGAAGGCCCCCGATCGCCTGCCCGGGGGCCTTCGCTTTATCTAGGGTGATCGCATGGCCAGCGAGGAACCGGGCCGCCTCGAGCTGGCGCTCGAGGACGTCGACTTCCTCGAGGAAGAGGAGGTCTGGACGGACGACGACCAGGCCGACCATTCCGGGTGGTTCTGCGTTGCCACCAACCCGTTCCCGTGCCCCGCGGCAGGCTGTTCCTTCGTCGCCGAGTTCATGACCGCCGCCCACCTGATCCTGGTCTGGGAGGAGCGCGACGATCCGAACCTGCTTCGCCACGCGGAGCGTGCCAAGCACGTCGGCCGAAACCCGCGGGTGACCTCCTACGAGCCCTCGTTCGGGCCGAGCGCGTCGTACTACGCCTGGGAGGCGGCAGGCCGCCCGGTGCACGCCGTTCGCGGCAAGTGAGAGACGAAGCCCGGTACAAAGCCGACGGCGGGGCCGTCGGCATCGGTGCGACGCGAGGTCGTGACGCCGGAGGGGTCATCGAGCACCGATTCGGCCGGGCCGAGCCCGGGACGCTGGGCGTCGAGGAGGAGCTCTTCTTCGTCGACCCCGGCACGCTCGATGTCGCCGCCGGTTTCTCACGGGTCGTCGGCGACGGAGACGACCGCACCAAGGCCGAGGTCTTCGAGAGCCTGGTCGAGCTCGCGACTCCCGTGGTGCCCGCCGCCGCAGCTGTTCTTGCCGACCTCGCCCGGATGCGGGCCGAGATCGCCGAACGTGCCGCGGCCACCGGGCTGCGTGTCTACGCGGCCGGGGCGCATCCCCTGGCCTCCGGTGACGACCAGGAGATCGTTCCCCTGCCCAGGTACGAGCAGATGGCCGCGTCGCTGGGCGACGCTCTCCGCAGGCAGCTGGTCTGCGGGCTGCACGTCCACGTCTCCGTTCCCGACCCGGACACGGCCCTGCTCGTCTTCGAGGCGGTGGTCCCGTGGCTCCCGGTCCTGCTGGCGCTCTCGGCCAACTCGCCTTTCGCCGACGGCGGTGACACGGGCCGGCGGTCGGAGCGCGCGGAGCGGCTTCTGTCGATGCCGACCGGAGGAACCCCGCCCGTGCTCCGCAGCTGGGACGCCTGGCAGACCGCCACCGGCCGCGACTCGGCCCGCCGGCACTGGGACGCCTGGCCGCGGCCCGAGTACGGCACGGTCGAGGTGCGGGTGATGGACATGCAGACCGACGTGCGCAGGTCGGCCGGCTTCGCCGCGATCGTGCGCGCCCTTGTCTCGACGGTGCCGGGCACTGTCGAGACGTACGACCGAGAGCTCTACGCCCGCCGCCGGGAGGAGGCCTCGCGGCTTCCGCCAGATCCGGCCGAGGTCGAGGCGCTCGCCGCGCAGGTCGAGCCGGTCCTGCACGGAGAGGAGCTCGAGCTTGCGCGTCTCGTCCTCGACGGCCGTCCCGAAGCCCAGCGCCAGCTGGAGGTCGCAGCCGCAGGCGGGCTCGAAGCCGTCGTCCGGGACGTGGCCGACCGGACGCTAGGCTAGGAGCCGGCATGGCGATCCAGACCGAGACGATCCACGTCACCGGCATCCGCTGCGAGCGTTGCGTGATGCGCCTGGGCGCGGCGCTCAGCGACCTCGACGGGCTCGAGGCCGCGAACGCGAGCCTGGTCGGCGAAGTCACCCTCTCCTGGGACGACGACCGCACCGACCGGGAGGCGATTCTCGGCCGGCTGGCCGAGGGCGGCTTCCACCAGACCCTTCCGGTCTAGTAGTCGTTCCGCACCCGGCGCAGGCCGATCCTCCGGTCGCCCAGCAGGGCCGGCGAGCTTGCGTGGTGCTCGTCCGGGAACCCGGGCCGCACGTGCTTGCGCTGCTCGGCCCGTCGGTGCTCGGTCGCCGGCCGTCCGGCGGCGATCGAGTCCCGGTCGGCCCCCCAGGCAGGATCGTGCGCGAGCGACTCGCCTTCGCCCTCGGTCGGAGGCTGGAGGTTGGACTCCACGAGGCCGAAGTGCCCGGCCGCAGACGCCTGGTCGAAATTCCCATGTGTGTCCACGCGGGGCGCGTCCATCAGCACGCGCCTCGGCACCGTCACGAACACCTTCGCCGCCTCGTCCACGGCGTGGACGAACTCCAGCGGAACGGGATGCCGCGACTTCCGAAGCCGGCCCGACTCGACGATCGGGAAGCCGTTCCGGACGTCGACGACCCGGCCGACGACACGGTCGTCGCTGGTCACAACGTCGTACCCACGCATCCCTGCCTCCTTCCGGTGGGCTGTCCGGGTCCTACCCCTCGGCCGGCGGGCTCTAACCGGGAATATCCCCGCTCCGGGGCTCGTTGGAGGTCCTCAGGAACGCGTTGCTAGGGTGGGCGGGTGAGCGAGATCACTCCCACCGAGCCGCAGCGACTGGCAACCGACGCGCGCGATCGCGTGCGGTTCGAGGAGGAAGCTCTTGAACTCTCGGATCAGGTCTACCGGGTGGCGAGAAGGCTCGTCGGCAGTCGCGAGGAGGCGGAGGACCTGGTGCAAGAGACATATGCGCGCGCGTTCCGCAGCTGGCGCTCGTACACGCCCGGAACCAACCTTCGCGCCTGGCTGCTGCGTATCCTCACCAACCTCAATATCGACCGCGGCCGCCGCAAGCAGCGCTCTCCCGAGATGCAACCGCTGGAGGAGGGCGACTACTTCCTCTACAACCGCCTCGAGGAATCATCGCGCGAGCCGCGGTCCGACCAGGAGGCCGTCGTCGACCGGCTGTCGCAGGACGACGTCGTGGCCGCCTTGTCGGCGGTCCCGCACGACTTCCGCGACGTCATCGTCCTCGTCGACATCGGCGACTTCACCTACCAGGACGCCGCCCAGATCCTCGACATCCCGATCGGCACCGTGATGTCGCGACTGCACCGCGGACGTCGTATCCTGAAGACCGCACTCGCGGACCAGACTGTCGGAGGCTGAGATGGAATTCGACGAACTCTGCGACAAGTGCGAGGAGTGGATGCAGCCGTATCTCGACCGCGAGCTCGACGATTCCGAGCGCGCCGAGGCCGAGAAGCACCTCGACGGCTGCGGGTACTGCCGGAAGCGGTACCGCTTCGAGGAGAGCCTGCGGATCTTCGTCCGCGAGGTCTGCTCGGAGGAGATGCCGCCCGCGCTGAAGCAGAAGCTCGCCGCGCTTCGAACGCCTCTCTGATCTGGTCCGGAGCGCCGCCGGGCGGAGCCCGCCGGCGCGCGACGAGCGGCCGGCCGCGCCCCGCGCGGGGCACGAGCGGCTAACGGAAGCGCTCGGGGAGGTCCTCCGGCCGGTCGACGTCGCCCGGCTCGCCCAGGTCGTCGCACGGGACGAGCACCGGGTCGAGCGCACGCGCGCCCTCGTCCGGCACCGAGGCCCAGACCGTGCGGTCGAGCACGACGGGATGACCGCGCACCCCTCCGTAGGAGGCCGCCACCACGTCGCCCGCGCCCTGCTGCCAGGCGGTGACGACGCGATCGACGGCCGCCGGCGCGAGGTCGGGGCCGTCGGCGAGGATCACCGCCGCCGCTGGCGTGTGGTCGGCGAGTTCGCGTAGTCCGCAACGCAGCGAGGCCCCGGGGCCGAGCGCCCAGTCGTTGCAGCGGACGAGGCGCGCATCCGCCTCGAGCTCGTACGCGCCGACGACGACGACGATCTCGCCGATCGCGCCGCTCTGCCCCAGTCGGGCCACCACCTGGTCGAGAAGAAGCGCCTGCTTCGGAGCCCCGAAGCGCGTGGCCGCTCCGGCCGCGAGCACGACCGCGGCGACGGAGCCCGGTTCAGCGTCTCCTCCCAGGTCACGCATCCTACGGACGGCTCACGCTCTCATCGGGCTCTCAGGGAGGGTGGCTACCGTTGTGTCGTGCTTCGTCTTGCCGTAGGCCTCCTGTCACTGTCGGCACTCGCATTCGGCGGGCCTACCGCCGACGCGGCGCCGAGTCGGGTCTTCGCCCCGCGCACCCTCGGCGAGGGCCAGGTGTCGTCGAACTGGGCCGGGTACGCGCTGACGGGAACGAATGCGTCCGGCGCGGCGACCTCCTACTCGAACGTGGTCGGCTCCTGGGTGCAGCCGAAGGTGACCTGCACGGCCGGGCAGCCCTCGTACTCCGCCTTCTGGGTCGGGCTCGGCGGCTTCTCCGCCGACGCCAAGGCGCTCGAGCAGATCGGCACCGAGTCGAACTGCGACGCGCGCGGGCGTCCCGTCTACGCGGCCTGGTACGAGATCGTCCCCGCGCCGTCGATCCCGATCGCGATGAAGATGGCGCCCGGCGACCGGATGACTGCGGCCGTGCTGGTGCAGGGAACGCAGGTGACGCTCCAGCTGACGAACTCCACGCGCCACATTCGCGTCACCCGCCGCGTGACCGTCCAGCAGCCCGATCTGACTTCGGCCGAATGGATTGCCGAGGCGCCGTCGTCGTGCTCGTCGTCCGGCCGGTGCCAGACCCTGCCGCTCGCCGACTTCGGGACGGTCTCGTTCACACGCGCTGCGACGACCGGCGACGCGCATGCCGGGACGATCAGCGACCCGGCGTGGCAGCCGACGCCCCTCGAGTTGGCCGAGCTCGGGCCGGACGGCGTCGACCCGAGCTTCGCCGACGTGCGGCCGTCACCGGCCACGTCCGGTGCGTCCCCGGGGCCGCTGTCGGCCGACGGGCGCGGCTTCGCCGTCGCCTGGCATCCCGCGTCCGGCTAGGAAACGACTCGAGGCTTGATGTGAAATTCGGCTCGCGTCGGGGCCGTTCCAGACCAAGACGGAGCCCGCGATCGTCCTCGGCGCGTAACAGCGTTACGTGTCGAGGGGGAGCGTACCGCTCCGGCGCCGTGTCTGGGGCGGCATCCGGCACCGGCTGAATTTCACATCAAGCCTCTAGCTGCGTGCGCCGAAGTCCGCGGTCAGGATCGTGACGTCCTGACCCGCGTAGACTCCCGGCGCCGACGAGGCGTGCACCGCGGCGATCCCGACCTCCCGCCAGGCGGCCGTGAGCAGGTTCTGCCGGTGCGGCGGGCTGTTCAGCCACAGCTCTAGGGCGCGTCGGGCGCTGAGCCGCGGCGAGCTCCACACGAGGTTCTCGCCGACGCGCCAGGCTCCGTCAGCGGGTTTCGGATACCGCGTCTCCACGCGCTTCCAGAACGGGGCGCCGCTGAAGGAGTCATGCCCGAAGAAGCCGTGCTCGGCCATCGAGGAGGTCTGCTCGTGCGCGGCCGCGGCCAGCGCCGGGCTGGCGCGCAGGGGGGCGAGCCCCGCTGCGCGGCGGAGGTCGTTGATCCGGGTCAATAACCGTGCCTCCAACCCCGGGAGCACGGTCACGCGCTCCGTGCCGCTGGCCGCGTTGTTCCAGCCGGCGGTGTCGCCGGCGGCGGCGGTGGTCGTACCGAAGACGGCCGCGACGAGCATGGCTGCCGCTGCCACCGCGGGCGACCGGCGAATCACGTCTTTCGGTATCGGCAGCTTGGCCACGTCGGCAAGTCCGTGGTGACACTTCGATACAGCTTTGCTTGCCCCTACCCCGGGGGGCGACGACTGGACGATGGGGATGCGGCATCTTAATCGCACACCCGGTCGCCACGCGTGACAACCGCATGTTCGCTCGTTTCGAGCGGCGATTGTGCTTCGACCGGATTGCCCTACGCTGTGACGGAGATGGTCGAAGTCACCGCTGCTCGACCCCGGGTGCCCGCGGTCCGGGAGTCGCTCGCGCGCTCGCTCACGTACGCCGGGATACCGATTGGTCTCGCGGCCTGCGTGGCCGTCGGCGCGTTCGGCTTCGCGAACGGTGGGTACTTTCCCGTCTCCTGGGGCTGGGGCAGCTTGGCGCTGCTCGTGCTCGTGGCGGTTGCGCTCGCAGTCGGCGTGACCGTCGAGGCCGACGTCCTTGACGTCGTGTTCCTCGCCGGTTTCGCCGCTTTGACCGGCTGGATCGCGCTCTCGCTGCTGTGGACGACGGTCGTGCCGGACACCGTGCTCGAGGTCGAGCGCGTGCTCGTCTACCTCGCAGCGGCCGCGGCGGGCGTCCTGCTGCTGAGGCGACGATCGGTGGCGGCGATCGTTCTGGGGCTCTGGGGCGCGCTGGTGATCCTCACGACGTATGCCCTGCTGACCCGTCTCTTCCCGGACCAGTTCGGAGCATCCGACCCGTTCTCGGGCTACCGACTCTCCGACCCGCTCGGCTACTGGAACGCGCTCGGCATCCTCTCCGCCATAGGCTGGCTGCTTGCGCTCGGCCTCGCCGCCCGCAGCGGGCCGCTCGTCCGCTGCCTCGCGGCCGGCTCGACGGTGATCTTCGCGCTCGCGCTCTACTTCACCTACAGCCGCGCGAGCTGGATCGCGCTCGTCGTCGGACTCGCGGTCGCGGTCGCGCTCGACACTCGACGCCTCCAGCTGATCACCATCGCCCTCGTGCTCGCGCCCTGGTCGATCACGGCAGTCGCCGTCGCCTCGACGTCACCCGCGCTGACGCACCAGAGCGCGGCGGTGAGCGCGGCCAGCCGCGACGGACACGGCCTCGCCGCGATCGCGATCGGGCTCGTGGTCGCGGCCTCGCTCACGATCCTGCTCGTCGACTGGCTCGCGTCCACGCTCACGGTGTCGTCTGGTCTCCGGCGGATCTACGCCGGCACGCTGCTGTTCCTGCTCATGGCGTTCCTGATCGTCGTCTTCGGCCGCTACGGCTTTCCGCCGACGCTCGCGCGCAAGGCCTACGACTCCTTCAACGGGACGCTCGCCACGACGGACGATCTCAATAGCCGCCTACTCAACCTCTCGAGCAACGGGCGGACCGAGACCTGGCACACGGCCTGGCAGGAGGTGACCGAAAATCCGATCCTCGGCGCGGGAGCGGGCAGCTACGCCCAGTTCTGGTTCCAGCATCGGCGCGTCGGCTCTACCGTGCACGACGCCCACAACCTCTATCTCGAGACGCTCGCCGAGCTCGGCCCGGCCGGGCTCGCCCTGCTCCTGCTGATGCTCCTGGCGCCGTTCGCCGCCGTCCGGCGCGCCCGTTCGTCGCCGCTCGCCGTGGTTGCGTGCGGCGCCTACGTCGCGTTTCTCCTGCACGCTGCGATCGACTGGGACTGGGAGATGCCCGCGGTCACCCTGACGGGCCTGTTCTGCGCGATCGTGCTGCTCGCCGCCGGCCGGCGCGACCGGAAGCCGCGTCGGTTGCGCTCGGGCACCAGAATCGGTGGGGCCGTGGCCGCCGTCGGGCTCTTCGCGTTCGCGTTGGTCGCGCTGCTCGGGAACAGCGCTGTCTCCGCGAGCTCGAAGTCCACCGACGGCGGCCACTATGCGCGGGCGGAGTCTCAGGCCCGGCAGGCGATGTCCTTCGTGCCGTGGTCGGCCGAGCCGTGGCGGCGGCTGGGAGAAGCTCAGCTGCTCTCCGGAGACTCCGCCGCCGCGCGGGTCAGCTTCCGCCGGGCGATCGAGAAGGACCGCCGCGACTGGACGCTCTGGTTCGAGCTGGCCGGGGCGAGCCGCGGCGTCGAACGCCGGCAGGCGCTGGCCGAAGCCTCCCGCCTCAACCCGCTCGACGGTCGCCTCCGACCCCAGGCCTGATGAAGGGCTTTCGCAGAGATCCGCTCGCCGATCCCGAGGATCTGATCCGTCACGTCTACGCGTACGCGGCCTACCGTCTCGGCGACGGCCACGACGCCGAGGACGTCACGAGCGAGGTCTTCGAGCGCGCGATCCGGTACCACGGGAGCTACAACCGTTCGAAGGGCGCACCGCTCGCGTGGCTGCTCGGCATCGCCCGACGCTGCGCCGACGACGCGCTGGCGAAGCGTCCGCGTGAGGAGCCGGAGCCGGAGGAGATCGCAGCGGTCGGAAGCGTCGAGGAGGACACCGTTCGTCGCGTGACGCTGGCCGCCGCGGTGGCGCAGCTGAGCGCGCGCGACCAGGAGTTGATCGCGCTTCGCTACGGCGCCGAGCTGACCGCAGCTCAGATCGCCCAGGTCCTGGACGCGCAGACCAATGCGATCGAGGTGGCGCTCCATCGCGCGCTCGCCCGGCTCCGCCGCATCCTGGAAGCCGAGGAGGCGGAGACGGCGGGGATGTCCGGCTCCGGCAGGGTGTAAGGATCGCGGCCCCCGGCCGGTATTTATCTATGTAGGCACGAAACGGACACTGGGAGAGGGGAGTTACATGAAGGACGAAAGATTCGATCTCGAGGGTGAGCTCAACGCGGGCCGTTCCCGGCCACGCGCCGAGTTCGTCACGTCGCTCGCAGGCGACGTGCAGGGGCGCGTGCGCCGCAGCCGGATCGGTCTGATGCTCGCGCTCTGCGGCCTGATGATCGTCTCCGTCGCGTCGTTCGGGGGCATCGGCTACGCGGCAGGGAACGAGCCTTCGCAGAGCAACTCGAGCGCGGCGGCGCAGTACGTGCCGTCCCCAACGCCGCCGTTCGTGCCGGAGACGCCGACCACACCGGAGACGCCGACCACACCGGAGGCGCCGCCCGCGCCGGAGCCGCAGGCGTCCACGCCGCAGCAGGCGGCGACGTTCGTGCCGAAGGTCGTGAAGCCGAAGGTCGTCAAGAAGGCTGCAGTGAAGGCCGAGGCGACGGCTGCCGCTCCCAAGGCCGCTGCCCCCGCGCACACCTCCTCGCAGCTGCCGTTCACCGGCCTCGCGCTGTGGGTCCCGCTGGCGATCGGCCTGCTGCTGATCGCGTCCGGCGTGCTCCTCAGGACGCGGGCCAGGCGGCACGGCTCGAGCACTCACTAGCGAGCGTCGACACCGAGGATCCGACGGGGGCTGTTCGCAGCCCCCGTCGTCGTTCGGCGTCGTTCAGTCGGCGCCGGGCGTGACCGTGACGATGTCGGCCAGGTGGATCAGCCGGAACGTGCTGCGGATGGTGCGCATCCGGTCGCGTTCGTCCTCGATCTCCGGGGCGACCCGCCAGAGGTCACGCGCGCAGAGCAGCAGCTCGCGGATGCGGTCGAGGTCCGGGCCGGGATGGCCGTTCTCCTCGCAGGCGTTCAGGGCGAGCCCGAGCACGCCGACCGTGTCCGGCTGGCGCGTCCAGAGCAGCGGGCTGGCCATCGACAGGTACTGGTGGATGCGCGCCAGCACCATCGGCTGGCTGAAGGTGTCGCTCCCCTTCGCCGGCGTCGGCTCGAGCGGCGGCTGTCCCTCCGCGATCCGCATCGCATTGCCGGAGAGCATCCCGCGCACCTGCGCGTCGTCCAGCCCGGACACCCGTGCTGTGCGGAGCGCGATCAAGAGCGACGACGGCTGCTGGCCGTAGGGATAGTCCGAGGCGTACAGCACTTGCTCGGGCGAGACCTGGCGGAAGAAGTCGAGCAGGTCGATCGGGCTCCAGGCGGAGGTGTCGAAGAAGACGCCGGGCTTGCCCGCGAAGTGGCGCATCAGGGCGCCCAGATCGGCGATCCCGGCGTGGGCGATGATCAGCTGCGCGTCGGGATAGGTCTCGACGAGCCGCGCGAGGTCGTCGGCGATCGGCGGCAGGCCCCGCCCCCCGTGGATCAGGATCGGCACCTTCCGTTCGGCGGCGATCGCGAAGACGGGGGCGAGGCGTTCGTCGTTCAGCAGGAACTTCTGCGCTCTGGGGTGGAGCTTGATTCCTTTCGCACCGAGGCCGAGGCAGCGCTCGGCCTCTTCGATCGGCCGCTCACCCAGGTCGAGGCGGACGAACGGGATGAGCCGTCCCTCGCTGCGGGCCGCGTGCTCGAGCGTCCGGTCGTTCGGAGCCCGGAACGCCGGATGCCGATCGGGCTCGTCCATGCAGAACATGAACGCGCGCGCGATCCGGTACCGCTCCATCAAGAGCTGGAGCTCGTCGTAGTCGCCCACCATCCCGTCGATGTCGTGACCCAGGTGGAGGTGGACGTCGAAGATGTCCGCCCCACCGGCTGCACCGGCGGCGCCGGGAAGTTCCGGCCGGGCGTCGTCGGCCTGGCCGCCGACGCTTTCAGCCCCCGAGAGCTCGCGGCGCAGCTCCGCGTCCCACTCCTCGATCAACCGCTGCGCGCGCACGACCGCTTCGTCCACGTCTCTGAGTCTAGGCATTTACGATCCCGATGCCGTGCCGGACGTCCTGATCTACGCCGACACCATCCGCTCGCCGGAGCTCAGGCACGAGCTGCCGCTCGGCATCCCCGACCCCTTCCTCTACGTCGAGCGCAAGGGGGAGCGCCACGTCGTCCTGACGTCGTTCGAGATCGACCGCGTCCTGGAGGTCGCCGGCGCGCCGGAGCCGCACGCGCACGAGGAGTTCGGCTACGACGACCTGATCGCGAAGGGGCTGCCGCGCGACGAGGTGCTGCTCGAGGTCGCGGTCAACGCCTGCGAAGCGCTCGGTGTGACCGACGCGCTGGTGCCCTGGACCTTCCCGGCCAAGTTCGCCGACCGGCTGCGCGAGGCCGGGGTCGAGCTGACCCCGGAGCTCGACTTCTTCCAGGACCGCCGCCGGGTCAAGAGCGAGGCCGAGCTGGCCGGCATCCGGCGGGCACAGCGCGCGGCCGAAGCGGGGATGGACGCGGCGCGCGCGTTGTTGCGGCGCGCCGAGCCCAACGGAGCCGGTCTCGGCGTGGACGGTGAGCCGCTCACCTCCGAGCGGATCAAGCGCGCGATCCTGGAGGCGTTCACCGCTCGCGGGACTGTCGCCGACGAGTTCATCGTCGCGCACGGCCCCCAGAGCGCGGTGGGGCACGACATGGGCTCCGGGCCGATCTCCGCGGGCGAGCCGGTCGTGATCGACCTGTGGCCGCGTGACCTCGAAACGGCGTGCTACGCAGACATGACCCGAACGTACGTGGTCGGTGAGCCGGCGGAAGAGATCGTGCGCTACCACACGCTCTGCAAGGAGGCGCTCGACCGGTCGCTGGCCGCCATCCGGGCCGGCGTGCCGGGCGCCGACGTCTTCACGCTCGTGTGCGAGCTCTTCCACGAGGCCGGCCAGCCGACGCAGCTCTCGAAGCGACCGGGCGAGGTGCTCGAGGACGGCTTCTACCACGGCCTCGGGCACGGAGTGGGGCTCGAGGTGCACGAGGCGCCGTCACTCGGCCGCGCGCCCGGCGCGATGGTCGCCGGCGACGTCGTCACGGTCGAGCCGGGCCTCTACCGGCACGGCTACGGCGGCGTCCGGCTCGAGGACCTCGTCCTCGTCACCGAGGACGGAGCGGAGAACCTGACCGAGTACCCCTACGACCTCGAGCCGTGACCGAGCCTTGAGCGACGCGGCGATCGAGACCCTGCTTGCGGAAGAACGCCGTTACCCGCCGCCCGACGACTTCGCGGCCCAGGCGAACGCCCAGCCAGATCTCCACGAGCTCTCGTTCGAGGAGCTGTGGGAACGGGAGGGGCGCGAGCGCGTCACCTGGTTCGAACCGTTCACCGAGCTCTACGAATGGGAGCTGCCCTACGCGAAGTGGTACCTAGGCGGGAAGCTGAACGCGTGCTTCAACTGCGTCGACCGCCACGTCGACGCGGGGCGCGGCTCGAAGGTCGCGTACTACTGGGAGGGCGAGCCTGACGACGACCGGCGGATCGTCACGTTCGACGATCTCCTGCGCGAGACCACGCGACTGGCCAACGCGCTGCGGGAGCTGGGCGTCGTCAAGGGAACGCCGGTGGCGATCTACATGGGCATGATCCCGGAGCTACCGATCGCGATGCTCGCCTGCGCGCGGATCGGCGCCCCGCATACGGTCGTCTTCGGCGGCTTCTCGGCCGAGTCGCTCTCGGCCCGGATGAACGACATGGAGTGCGAGGTGCTGATCACGCAGGACGAGGCCTGGCGGCGTGGCACGACCGTGCCGCTGAAGGCGATCGCCGACGAGGCCCTCGCCGAGGTGCCCGGCGCTCGGTCGTGTGTGGTGCTGCGTCGGACGGGCGGCGATGTCCCGATGGACGAGGACCGCGACGTCTGGTGGCACGAGGTCGCGGTCTCCGACGAGGCCTGCCCGTGCGAGCCGATGGACTCGGAGGACCTGCTGTTCCTGATGTACACGAGCGGGACGACCGCGAAGCCCAAGGGAATCGCGCACACGACCGCCGGCTACCTGGTCGGCAGCGTCTCGACGCACCACTACGTCCACGACGTGAAGCCCGACGCCGACGTCTACTGGTGCGCGGCCGACGTCGGCTGGATCACCGGCCACTCGTACATCGTCTACGGGCCGCTGGCGAACGGGACGACTGGGGTGCTGTATGAGGGCACGCCCGACTTCCCGGACAAGGACCGGTGGTGGGCGATCGTCGAGCGGTATGGCGTGACGATCCTCTACACGGCGCCGACCGCGATCCGCGCGCACATGAAGTGGGGAACGGAGTACGCCGGGCGGCACGACCTCTCGTCGCTGCGGCTGCTCGGCTCGGTCGGCGAGCCGATCAACCCCGAGGCCTGGATCTGGTACCGGCGGCACATCGGCGGCGACCGGACGCCGGTCGTCGACACGTGGTGGCAGACGGAGACGGGGATGGCGATGATCACGCCGCTGCCGGGCGTGACGACCCTGAAGCCGGGATCGGCGACCAAGCCCTTCCCCGGGATCGACGCCGCCGTGGTCGACGAGTCGGGCCGCGAGGTCGAACCCGGCGGCGGCGGTTACCTGGTTCTGCGCAAGCCGTGGCCGGCAATGCTGCGCGGCATCTACAAGGATCCCGACCGGTACGCGGAGACGTACTGGTCGCGCTTCCCGGGCATGTACTTCGCGGGGGACGGCGCGCGGCGCGACCGCGACGGCGACTTCTGGCTCCTCGGGCGCGTGGACGACGTGATGAACGTGTCAGGGCACCGGATCTCGACGATCGAGGTCGAGTCGGCGCTGGTCGACCACCAGGCGGTGGCCGAAGCGGCCGTGTGCGGCCGGAACGACGCACTGACCGGGCAGGCGATCGTCGCGTACGTGACCCTGAAGGGTAGCCAGGAGGGGTCGGTGGAGATGATGGACGAGCTCCGCGACCACGTGGCCCATGTGATCGGGCCGATTGCGAAGCCGGCCAACGTCGTGTTCACGCCTGAGCTGCCGAAGACACGCTCAGGGAAGATCATGCGCAGGCTGCTGCGGGACGTCGCCGAGAATCGGCCGCTGGGCGACACGACGACGCTGGCCGACCCGGCGGTCGTTTCGGAGATCAAGGCGCGGGCCGAGGCCGAGCCCGCCGAGGAGTGAGCACCGAGTCGCACTCGGAGGAGCGGCAGCGGGGCGTCGCACTGTTCAACGGGACGTGGGAGCTGAGCGAGTCGCGTCGTGACGACGATCGCATGCTCCACATGGCGCACGCTTCGCGGTATCACTGGGGCGAGGCGCCCGAGTGCCGCGCCGGAGAGCCTCGCGCGCGGCGAGTGGCTGATCTCGCGCGTGTACTGCGTGCTGGGCCGGTCTGACCCGGCCCTCTGGCACGCGAGGCTGTGCCTGGAGCGAGTCGAGGAGGCGGGGGTCGGCGACCTGGATCTCGCGTACGCCTACGAGGCGCTCGCGCGTGCGTCCGCGGTCGCGGGGGACCCGGCCGCAGCGGGCGAGTGGCGTGCGCGTGCGCGACAGGCAGGCGATGCGATCGGCGATCCCGAGGACCGGGAGCATTTCGACGAGGACTTCGCGACGCTCTAGTAGACGCCGGCGCGGAGCCGGCTGTACGACCAGGGCCAGTCCTCGACCCGATCACAGAGCCCGGCCTTCACCGGATTCCAGAGCACGTATCCGCACCGGTCGAAGACGCCGTCCTCGTCGACTGTCCGGCACTGGTAGCGCTCGGCGAAGACGCTGCCGAACCGTCCGTAGCGCCGGTTGAACTCACGCGCATAGCGCGAATGGAACCACTGCAGCGCCGGCGAGAGGGTCGCGCGGGTCCCGACGACGACGGCGTGGTAGTGCGTGGTCATGACGCACGCAGCCTCGACCCGGAGCTCGAACCGGGCGGCAGCCTTCATGAGCATCCCGAGCGCGGCGGTCCGATCCTGAGGTGCGGGGAAGGGCGGAATGCCGCAGACCCCGCGGATCCAGACGTGGAAGCACCCGTCGGGTAGCGAGCTGCGTAGCACGTATCCCATACAGGCGACGCTATCGCCGCCGACCGGTCTCCAGCACCCCTGTGGACGAATCGTGACCCAATCGTTTCAACCCTGTCTCAGAGACTGGGTTGAAAACGTCACGAGGTTCGCCATGGCTGCTGGGGACCCGGCCAACCCGGGGCGTCGGGACCGATCGACCGGGCCTTCCACGCTTCGAGCGCGCCCTCGTCGGGGTGGGGACGCAGTGGTGCGGGCGTTAGCCGAGCAGCTGCTCGAACCGATCGGCGTCGTCGAACGGGCCGATCACAGCGAGCCGGAGAGCGCCGCCGTCGATCAGGTTGCGCGCCACGCGCTGGACGTCCCCTGCCGTCACGGCTTCGATTCCGGCCACCACCTCGTCCGGCTCCGGTGCCTGGCCTTCCAGCACTTCCCGCCTTAGGCCGAACATGATCAGCCCGTGCGGGCTCTCGATCTGGAGGGCGAACCGGCCTTTGGAGAAGCTCTTCGCCTTCAGGAGCTCCGCCTCGGGAACCGCTTCCGCCGCGATCTTGCGCAGCTCGGCCGCGACCGTCTCGACTGCGTCGTCGATTCGCTCGATGTCGACACCGGCCTGCGCGTACAGAGAACCCGCGTCGGTGTATGCGTGGTTCGTAGCGAAGACGTAGTAGGCGAGACCACGGCGTTCGCGGACCTCCGTGAAGAGCCGCGACGACATTCCGCCGCCCAGCACGGTCGAGAGCACCATCAGCACGTACCGGTCGGGATCGACGATCGGCCGGCTGCGGACGCCGAGGCAGATATGAGCCTGGTCGGACGCCTTCGTGTGCACCTTGACCCGCGACCCGTTCGGCGCGGCAAGCGCCGGCAGCGGCGCGCCGCTCGGTGCGTCCTCGAGGTCGCCGAGGAGCCCGGCGACCCGCTCGACCAGGTCGTCGCCGAGTCGTCCGCCGACGCCGACCACCATCCGCGACGGCTTGTACCAGTGGCCGATGTAGTCGAGGAACGAGTCGCGGGTCGCTCCCTGCACCGTCTCCTTCCGGCCGATGATGTCCCAGCCGAGAGGGTGGTCGCCGTAGACGAGCTCCTCGTACACGCCGTCGACGAAGTCGCGGGGCGTATCGAAGTACATGTTCATCTCCTCGATGATCACGCCCTTCTCGCGGTCGATCTCGCCGGCGTCGAATTTCGAGTTGCGGAGCATGTCCACGATCACGTCCAGAGCGATGTCGCGGTGCTCGGCCGCGCACCTGACGTAGTACGCCGTGTACTCCTTGCCGGTGAACGCGTTGAACTCGCCGCCGATCGAGTCGACCTCGCCGGCGATGTCCCGTGCGGTCGGCCGCCGTTCCGTGCCCTTGAAGAACATGTGCTCGGCGAAGTGCGCGATCCCGCTCGACTCCCGCGTCTCGTAGCGCGAGCCGGCCGCGAGCATGACGAAGCAGGAGACGGACTGGGCGGCGGGCATCGGCGCTGTCAGCACGCGCAGCCCGTTGCCCAGGGTGTGGCGCTCGAAGACGGACATGTCCCGGATCGTAGCCGCGGCCGGCCGCTCAGCCGCGGTGGAACTCGAACACGGTCGTGCCGGCCAGGCCGGTTGGCTTGACCGACAGCGTGCATGTTCCGCCCGCCCGCTCCGGAACCGGCAGGTCGCCGTGCCAGGTCGTCGGCCCCGGGAACTCGAGGTGGCGGACGGGCTTGCCGTCGATCGAGATGTCCACGGCCTCCGCCTGCTTGATCAGCAGCGTGACGCTGAACGTCCCCGACTTGCAGTTGAAGGCGACCAGCCGACCCTCACCTGAGATGTCGCCGTTCGGCTCCAGGCCGGAGATCCACGAACGCAGCCGAAGCGGCTGCTCGAGCTTCCAGAGGACGAGCCCGGTCTGGTTGAGGCCCTGCTGGGTCACGTCGCCCTTCCGCTCGCCGTGCAGCTTGATCCAGTTCGACACGATCGCGTACCTCGTCCTGGCCAGGTGCGACGGCGGTCCCACCACCATCCCGTCCGGGCGAACCGACACGTCGTCCTGCGGCAGCGGCCCGGGCACGGTCGCGACGTTCAGGTCGTAGACGCGGTCGATCCTGGCGTTGAAGAACACCGTCTCCCACACGCCCGGCCACGACGGCTCGCCGTCGTAGATGTAGGCGATGCGCGAGCCGCCGGCGTGATCGGCCCACGACGGGTCGTCTCCGAGGAACGTGCGCTGCTGGGCCCTCGCCTCGTCGACGACGAAGCGGCTGGAGACGACCGACGCCGCGACCAGCGCCACGATCAGTGCGAACGGAACCCACTGCAGCCCGCGTCGTGGCACGAACGCGAACACGGCCGCCGCCGCCACCGCCACCGCCCGGTAGACCCAGGCCATCGTCGAGAGCGACGTCGACGTCGAGAGCTTGAACATCGGGATCAGCGTCAGCGCGTCGTGCATCCCGTAGATGTCGACGTAGCGGCGGACCGGCAGGAGCAGGAGCACGGCCAGCGCGCCTGCCGCGACCGCGCCGCGAACCACGTACCCGCCGTCCGGGCCGCGGGCGAGCCACAGTACTAGGCCGATGAACAACACCGGGGCCAGCCCGATCAGGTTCCGCTCGACGATCCGGTCCGAGTAGCGCGAGGCGAAGGCACCGACCTCGACGACCACCCAGACGCACAGCGAGGCCGTGACCGCCAGATAGGCGCGCACCCCCTCGTCCTGCTCTCCCCGCCGAAGTCCCTCGACCAGCTTGACGGCGACGGCGGCGAGCGGGAAGAGACCGCAGAGGATCAGCAGCGAGGCGCCGTGGTAGAGGACGAAGCGGGCTGCCGCGCCGACGCTGTACGAGGTGCTGGCGACCACGTCGTAGCCGCCGAGCGCCCCTTTTCCGGTTGCCAGACGCCAGACAACCCACCCGGCCAACAGGACGGCGAGGCCGACCGCAGCGGGCAGCTGGTGCCTGAGGCGCCCCCACGAGCGGGCGAGCCAGGCGTCGAGCAGCGCCGCCGTGACGAGCGCCGGCACGAGCACGATCGCCTGGATGCGGGTCGCGCAGACTGCGACGAACGCTGCCAGGAGCAGGATGTGGGTGGCGCGGGTCGGGCGCGCGATCGCCGCCGCCCCCGCCCACGCGGCCGTGACCAGCAGCGGATAGAAGAGCACCTCCGTCATCACCAGACCCGAGTAGGCGAGCACCGGCGTCGCGACCGTGAGAGCGGCCGCCGTCAGCGCGCTCCGGCGCGGGACGAGCGTTCGCGCCCAGAGGTAGACCGGCACCGCCGCCAGCGACATCACGAACGCCTGGAGCCCCTGCAGCAGGTCGTAGCCGGTGCCGAGCCCGAACGCGGCCAGCGGGAAGCCGGCGAGCAGCGGTGTCAGCAGCGAGTAGTACGGCGTCGGGCCGCCGAGGATCGCCAGCGAACCGTGCAGCCACAGGCTGCGGCCGAGCATCCCGTACACCATCTCGTCCGGGGCGATCCAGGGGACGGGCACCTCGACCGCCGCCCACGCCCGGAACGCGGTCGAGAGGAGTACGATCGCGACCAGCGCCGCCCATTCGCTCCGGCGGGTCACTCCAGCCGGGCGAGCTCCGCGAGGAGCCGGTCGACCTCGTCGGCCGTGTTGTAGTGGACGAAGCCGACCCGGACGGCGCCGCCGTCGTCCTCGAGACCGAGTCGCTTCATCACCTCGAGCGCGTAGTAATTGCCGTGCCACACGGCAAATCCGCGCTCGCCGAGCCTCGCCGCCGCCTCCTCGGCGGAGATGCCGTCGACCGAGAAGGCGAACGTCGGCACGCGACCGTCCATCCCGGGCAGCCCGTGGAGCCTGATCGCAGGCGGAAGGCCGGCCAGGAACCGCTCGCCCAGCACACGCTCCCATGCGGCGATCTCCTTCCAGCCGAGCGACTCGACGTATTCGACCGCCGCGACGAAGCCGGCGAGCAGCTCGTACGCCAGCGTGCCGGTCTCGAAGCGCTTGCCCACCGGCTCGACCGGCGCGGGACGCACCTTGTACGGGCGCCACGACTCGAGCAGGTCGCGGCGGCCGAAGGCGATCCCCAGATGCGGCCCGAAGAACTTGTACGGCGAGCAGATGAGCACGTCGACGCCGAACGCACCGACGTCGATCGGCCCGTGCGGCGCGTAGTGGACGGCGTCGGCCCAGGCGATCGCGCCGGCACCGTGGGCGAGCTCGGCGATGCGGCGGACCTCGGTGAGCGTCCCCACCGCGTTGGACGCGACCGGGAAGGCGACCACGCGCGTCCGGTCGGTGAGCCGCCGCTCGAGGTCGTCGAGGTCGAGCGTCGTGTCGTCGTGGATGTCGACGAAGCGGACGGTCAGGTCGCGGTCGTGCGCGAGCTCGAGCCACGGCGAGACGTTCGCGTCGTGATCGAGCTTCGTGCACAGGATCTCGTCGCCCGGCCGAAACTCCCGGCCGGCCGTGCGCGAGAGCGCGAAGCTGAGCGTCGTCATGTTCGGGCCGAAGACGGTCTCCTCGGCCGCACACCCCAGGAAGCGGGCCGCCGTGGCCCGGGCGCGCTCCTCCAGGGCCCCGGTGCGGCGGCTCGTCTCGTAGGGCCCGCTGACGTTCGCGTTCGACTCGCGCAGGTAGGTTGCGATCGCGTCGATCACGACGTCCGGCACCTGCGAGCCGCCGGGCGCGTCGAACAGGACGAGATCGCGCCGAAGGGCGCTGAAGCCTGCCCGCACCCGCTCGATGTCGATTCCGCTCGTACTCACGGCCGCCAACCCTACAACGACCGCGGCCGGGCCCTACTCGAGGACGAACGTGATCCTCAGCGTGACGCGGAAGGCGACGATCTCGCCGTTCTCGACCTCCACCTTCTGCTCCGCCACCCAGGCGCCCTTGATGTCTCGCAGCGTCTCGCCGCTCTTGGCGAGCCCCTCGCGGATCGCCGCCTCGAAGCTCTCGCTCGAGCTGGCCGTTACCTCGATCACCTTCGCGACCGACATCTCGCTCCTTTCGTCGACGGCCACGGATCCTTACACGCGAAACGCTCTTCTGCAGTCACGCTCCCGCCTTCCCCCAGGCTTCGAGCAGCTCGCGCTCCCGCTCGGCAGAGAGCCCCGCCTTGCCCGTCCACTCGGGCACGTCGCGGGCGGTCTCGGCGAGCGGGCGGAAGGTCAGGCCGGCCTCGACAGCCCGGTCGACGGGCGCGAGCTGGAAGGCGGCGAAATCGGCATCGTTCGGCGGGATCCAGCACGGGAGGTCGCTCCAGCCCTCGGCTCCCTGGTCGGCCAGGAACTCCTCGGTCACACGCACGACGTCGACGGCACCGCAGGCCTCGAGCATCGAGTCGAAGGTGATTGCACGGGGCGGGGAGGTCGCGTTGTACGGGCCCGAGCCGCCGTCCTCGGCGAGCTGGATCATCCAGTCGGCCAGGTCGCGGACGTCGATCATCTGCACGGGCTGATCGGGAGGGGCGAGGATCGGCCCGCCGCGCTCGGCCCGGCGCGGCCAGTAGGTGAAGCGGTCCGTGGGGTCGTTCGGGCCGACGATCAGCCCCGGGCGCACCAGGATCGCGCGGTCGCCGAAGGCGCGCTCCGCCTCCTGCTCGCAGAGCGCCTTCAGCGCGCCGTAGTTGGAGTAGTCCGCGAGCAGGCGGTCGTCCGGCTTGTCCCCGAGCTGCTCCGGCGGGTCGGTCTCGGCCCGCGGCTCCCGGTAGTCGGCGTAGTAGGAGATCGAGGAGACGAACACGTACCGGTCCGCCGCTTCGGCCAGCAGAGTGGCCGAGTCGTGCACATGCCGCGGGACGTAGCCGGAGGTGTCGAGCACGGCGTCCCACGTGCGGCCTTCGAGCGGCGCCAGCCCGCCGTCGCGGTCTCCGTGCAGCTTCTCGAGCTGCGAAAAGAGCCCGGGGTTCGTCTGGCCGCGGTTGAACGTGGTCACCTCGTGCCCTCTGCTCAGCGCGGCCTCGATCAGCGCATAGCCGACGAACTTCGGGCCGCCGATCAGGAGCAGCTTGAGGCCTCCGGCCTCACGACGTCGCCTCACACCAAGGCTGACAGCTCCGCTGTCGCCTTTGTGCTCGGCTTCGTCTCTCACGCGACCTTCCAGACGTAGCGCGGCGGGGCGGTGAGCGATGCGCCGACGAAACAGTCTCGCTCCGCCTTCTCGAGCAGAAGGCCCTGGTCCGCCGGCGCGGGGTCGAAGCGCACGTCGAGGCGCGCCTCGACGTCGACGAATGCGAAGCGGTCGTCCTCCTCACGGCGGGTCACTGTCCCCGACGCCCCGCCGCTCGCCGTCACGGCCACGCCCTCCCGCCGGGCGTGGTGGCGGAGGCTAGTCAGCGAGCAGTCGAGCAGGGCCGCGAGGACGAGGTGCTCGGGCGACCAGTTCTCGGGCACCTGGACGGTCGTGCCCTCCGCTGTGGCGACGGCGGTCCCGTCGTAGGCGACCTCGTACTCGAGCACCCTCGCTCTTGGCTCAGCCATGCGGAAGAACCTAGCGGGTCCGTCCGGTCCGGAAGCTACGTTCGGACCGTGACGAGGCTCCGGCCCCTGAGCGAGTCCGAGTGCTACACCCGCCTCTACGGTGACCGCGAATCGACGGTCGCGGTGATCAGGGAGTTCGATCCCGAACGCCCGAGCGGTGGGCTCCTCGGCGAGCAGCTGCTCCGGCTCTTCGAGAAGCATCAGCAGGAGAGCTCGGACGGCGGGCTGACCGAGGTCGAAGCCGCGTAAGGCACGGGGGAAGCGGCCGGGTCGCGTAGCGTGGGCAGCGCGGTTCCCGACGTACTCGCGGGCGACCTGGACTTGATCTTCTGCGGGATCAACCCGGGCCGCGTGTCCGCGGCGGCGGCGGCCCACTTCGCCAACCCCCGGAACGACTTCTGGCGGCTCCTCCACGACGCGGGGTTCACGCCGCGGCTGGTCGAGCCGCAGGAGCAGTTCGAGGTGCTGCGCTGGGGGATCGGCCTGACGAACGCCGCTCCGCGCACCACGCCGGGGTCGAGCGACCTGCGCGCGGCCGACTTCGAGGGCGCCGGCGCGCGGCTCGAGCGGCTGGCGACGGAGCTGCGTCCGCGGGCGATCGGGTTCGTCGGCAAGGAGGCGTACCGTGGCCCGTTCCGGGAGCGGCCGGACCACGGACTGCAGAAGCGCAAGCTGGGGGAGACGATGCTGTTCGTGCTTCCGTCGACGTCTCCGGCGAACGCCGCCGTCCCCTACGCCGAGCGGCTGCGCTGGTTCGTCGCACTGCGGAAGCTGCTCGACTGAGACTACCGGCCGGCCGCGTAGCCTTGCATGCCGCGCGGGTTGGCTCCCGCCTTGAGCAGGCCGTCCTCGCGCGCGACGGCGCTGACCCGTCCGAGCGACCACGGATCGGTGACGGTGACGTCGTGGCCGCGCCGGCGGAGCTCGTCGGCAACGTCCTCGCCCCAGCGCGCCTCCAGCGCCAGCGAGCGCGGCGCGCTCTCGCGCGGGAAGAACGAGGACGGGAAGTGGTCGGTGTGGAACGACGGCGCGTCGATCGCGGCCTGAAGGTCGTCGCCGAAGACGACGTGGCGGAGGAACGCGTGCAGCGACCACTGGTCCTGCTGGTCGCCGCCGGGCGTCCCGATCGCGAGCGCCGCCCCGCCGTCGCGCAGCGCGATCGTCGGCGACAGCGTCGTCCGCGGCCTGCGCCCCGGCACGAGCGACGACGGCAGCCCTTCCTCGAGCCAGAACATCTGCGCTCTCGTTCCGAGCGGCCACCCGAGCGCCGGGATCACCGGCGACGACTGGAGCCAGCCGCCGCTCGGCGTTGCGGAGACGAGGTTGCCGAAGCGGTCGGCGACGTCGAGATGAACGGTGTCGCCCCGGGTCGGCTCGCCGACGCCGATCGTCGCAGCCGCCGCGACCGGGCTGGGCAGCCGGCCGCCGTCGCCGGGCCGCAGCTCGTTCGACGCCGCGTCGCCCACGAGCCGCCGCCGCTCGTCGGCGTACGCCTGCGACAGGAGCCGGTCGAGCGGGACGTCGGCGTCGCCGTAGAACGCGTCGCGGTCGGCGAAGGCGAGCTTCGCGCACTCGACCACCAGGTGGACGTACTCGGCATCCGACAGCTCCGGGAGGTCGAAGCCGTCGAGGAGCGCGAGCTGCTGGAGGAAGACCGGGCCCTGGCCCCACGGGCCTGTCTTGCACACCGTGAACCCGCGGAAGTCGAGCGTCGCGGGCGATTCGAGTGTCGGCTCCCAGACGGCGAGGTCGGACCCGGTCAGCAACCCGCCCTGCTCGGCGGAGAAGCCGTCGATCTTCTCGGCGACGAAGCCCTCGTAGAACAGGTCGCGCGCACGCTCGAGCTCCTGTTCGCGCGACCCCCCGCGTGACTCCTCGACGATCCGCCGGTACGTCGCCGCGAGCGCGTGGTTGCAGAAGAGCGTTCCGGGACGCGGGGCGGGGAGGTACAGCGTCGCCGATCCCTCCCAGGTGCGCAGCAGCTCCTCGGTGCGCTCGATCGTCTGCGTGATCCCGGGCACCACCGGATACCCCTCGTCGGCGTAGCCGATCGCGAACGCGAGGACGTCCTCGAGCCGCCAGGTGCCGAACTCGCCGAGCAGCCGCAACCAGCCGCCGAAGGCCCCCGGCACGCAGGCGGCCAGGAGGCCGGTGCCGGGCACGAGCTCGTGCCCGAGCTGCCGGTAGCGCTCGATCGTCGCGGCGGCGGGCGCGACCCCCTGCGCGCAGAGCACGAGCGGCTCGCCGCGCTCGGCCGACCAGAAGACGACGGGCAGATCGCCGCCCGGGCCGTTGAGGTGCGGCTCGACCACCTGGAGCGTGAACCCGGTCGCCACCGCCGCGTCGAAGGCGTTGCCCCCGCGCTCGAGCACGGCCATCCCGGCGGCTGTGCCCAGCCAGTGGGTGGAGGCGACCATCCCGAACGTCCCATGCAGCTCCGGCCTGGTGGTGAAGGTCATGCCGGCTCACTGGCGAGGTCGACCAGACCGGACTCGCCGACCGGGCCGACAACTTCGCCCGGGCCGATCGTCAGCGACACGCCGTCGACCGCCAGCACGATCCTGCCGCCGCCCATGGGCTGCGGGCCGACGTGGAAGTGCTCTACGAGGCCTTCGACCTCGAGAATCGGCGCTGGTGTCGTCATTCGCTCCCTGGATGGAAGCACGCGACGAGGTGGGAGGGCCGCACCTCGCGTAGCTGCGGGACGTCCGAACGCGACCTGACCTAGACCTCTAGCCCCGCCAGCGGTTCGTGATCGGCGTGCGCCGGTCGCGACCGAACGCCTTCGGGCGCAGCTTCACGCCGGGCGGCGCCTGCCGGCGCTTGTACTCCGCCCGGTCGATCATCGCCAGCGCGCGGTCGACGACCCCCGGATCGAACCCGTCGGCGAGCAGTTCCTCGCGCGAGCGGTCGAGCTCGACATAGGCCTCGAGCACCCGGTCGAGCTCGGGATAGGGCGGCAGCGAGTCCTGGTCGAGCTGACCCTCGCGCAGTTCGGCGCTCGGCGGACGCTCGATGATCGACCGGGGGATCAACTCGTGGCCGGCGCGCTCGTTCAGGTGCGCGGCCAGCCGGAAGACGTCCGTCTTGAAGACGTCCTTGAGCAGCGCGAACCCGCCGGCCATGTCCCCGTAGAGCGTCGCGTAGCCGACCGAGAGCTCCGACTTGTTGCCGGTGGCGACGACGAGCCAGCCGAACTTGTTCGACAACGCCATCAGCAGAACGCCGCGGGCCCGGGCCTGGAGGTTCTCCTCGGTCAGGTCGCGTTCGAGGTCGCCGAAGCTCGGCGCGAGCGACTGCTCGAAGGCGGCGACGATCTCGTCGATCGGCAGCTCGCGGAAGTCGATGCCGAGGCTCTCCGCGAGCCGCCTCGCATCGCCGCGGGTGTCCTTCG
Source organism: uncultured Actinomycetes bacterium (assembly GCA_963775695.1). Lineage (GTDB taxonomy): Bacteria > Actinomycetota > Thermoleophilia > Gaiellales > Gaiellaceae > DATBLE01. The sequence goes on from CAVZJU010000003.1 coordinate 192,493, forward strand.
ACGAGAACCGGGACGGCATCGAGACGCCGTGCACCCGGTCGGGGCCGAGCGCCTCGACGGCCAGCGCCGCGGTCAGCGCCGAGTCGATTCCGCCGGACAGGCCGACGACGACGTCGCGGAACCCGTTCTTCTCCACGTAGTCGCGCAGCCCGAGCCCGAGCGCGAGCCGCATCTGCTCGAGGTCGTCGCCGAGCGGCGCAACCGCTTCTCCAGCGACGGGCCCCGCCGGGGTCTGTCCCTGCCCATCGCCGAGCACGATGGTCTCGACCCGGGGCGGCTCCTCGCGCTCCCGCGCCAGGGCCCGCCGCCTCGTCTCGCTCAGCCGCCGCCCCATCGCCGCGGTCGGGTCGACGTCGACGACCAGCAGCGCCTCTTCGAAGCCCGGCGCCCGGGCGAGCACCTCGCCCTCGTCGTCGAGGACGACGGAGTGGCCGTCGAAGATCAGCTCGTCCTGCCCGCCGACCGCGTTGACGAACGCGACGAAGCTGGACGTGTCCCGCGCGCGCTGCTGGAACATCTCCTCGCGTTCGCGCTCCTTGCCCACGTGGAACGGCGACGCCGAGACGTTCACCAGCAGCTGTGCGCCGGCGAGCGCGAGGTCAGTCGCCGGCGGTCCCGGCTGCCACATGTCCTCGCAGATCGTCACGCCGACCAGCGACTCGCCCAGGCGGAGGACGACGAGGTCTCGGCCCGACGCGAAGTATCGCTCCTCGTCGAAGACGCCGTAGTTCGGCAGGAACCGCTTCCGGTAGGCGGCCCGGACGGCACCGTCCGCGCAGACCGCGCACGCGTTGTAGAGGTCGCCGTCGAAAGACGGAAAGCCGACGAGGGCCGCGATTCCGCTCGTCGCCGCCGCGATCTCGTCGAGCGAGCGCCGGGCCGCGCGCACGAACGCCGGGCGCAGGAGCAGATCCTCGGGCGGATAGCCGGTGACCGCGAGCTCGGGAAAGAGGACGAGATCTGCACCCGCCTCGCGCGCCTGCTCGAGGCGCGACAGGATCAGCGACCGGTTCCCGTCCAGGTCGCCGACGACCGTGTTGATCTGCGCGAGCGCGAGTCTCATGGTTTTCGCCTATTAGTCTAAAACCCTGGACCGAGCGCCGTCGAGATCGCCTCGAGCGCCTCGGGGTTCTCGACCGACGAGAGATCGCCGGGATCGTCCCCGAGCGCGGTCGCCCGCACCGCCCGCCGCACGATCTTGGCCGAGCGCGTCTTCGGCAGCGCGGGCACGAAGACGACGCGGTCGGGTGCGAACGCCTTGCCCAGGTCGGCGGAGATCAGGTCGGCCACCTCCTCGGCCGAGGCCGACCTGTTCGGTGCGAGCACGCAGAAGACCCACGCCACCTCGCCCTTGATCTCGTGCGGGACTCCGACGGCGGCCGCCTCGATCACGGCCGGATGCGCGACCGCGGCCGACTCGATCTCGGCCGGCCCGATCCGCTTGCCGGCGATGTTCAGCGTGTCGTCCGAGCGGCCGTGCAGGAACCAGTAGCCGTCCGCGTCGACGGAGGCCCAGTCTCCGTGGGTCCAGATCCCCGGAAAGCGGCGCCAGTACGTATCGAGGTAGCGCTCCGGGTCGCCCCAGAACCCCCGTGTCATCCCCGGGAAGGGCTTGCGGCACACGAGTTCGCCCACCTCGCCCGTCCCGACGAGGGACTTCCCGTCTGGATCGACCACGTCCATCGCCATGCCGAGAGCGGGGCCGCCGACGGAGCACGCCTCGATCGGCTCGGCGATGGACGAGCCCAGGAACACCGCGCCGACCTCGGTGCCGCCGGTGATGTTGACGATGGGGACGCGCGACCCTCCGATGCGCTCGAACAGCCAGTGGTACGGGCCGGGATTCCACGGCTCGCCCGTGGTCACGAACACGCGCAGCGACGACAGGTCCGCCTCCGGCTCGCCGTGCGGGATCAGCGCACGCACCAGCGTCGGCGAGCACCCGAGGATCGTCACGCGCTCCTCCTCCACCAGGCGCCACAGCCGGTCGGACGGCCAGTCGGGCGCCCCTTCCGCGAACACGAGGGTCGCGCCCATGGCGCCACAGCCGACCACGGTCCAGGGACCCATGATCCAGCCCATGTCGGTGGAGAAGTGGACGACGTCGTCGGGTCGCGCGTCCGCCAGGTAGCAGGCCTCGCGCGCGATCGAGATCAGGAAGCCACCCTGGACGTGGAGCACGCCCTTGGGTTTCCCGGTCGTCCCGGACGTGTACGTGAGGAGGTACGGATGCTCAGCTTCGACCGGGAGCGGCTCGAGCGTGCCGGGGCAGCCGGCGACCTCCTCGTCCCACGGCGCGACGATCACGTGCTCGAGCGCCGGCGAGTGCCGACGTGCCTCCTCGAGGATCTCGAGCATCGGCACGGACCTGCCGCGCCGCAACGACGTCCGGGCGGTGATCGCCGCGCGCGCCCCGGAGTCGACCAGGCGCTGCGCGACCGCCGGCGCCGCGAAGCCCGAGAAGACCGGCACCTGGACCGCTCCGACGTGCGCGCAGGCGTGCGAGGCGATCGCCGCCTCGGGCGACATCGGCAGGTAGGTCGCGACGCGGTCCCCCGGCCGGACGCCGAGCTCGACCAGCCGCTCCGCGAGCCGCGTGATCGAGTCCGAGAGCTCGGCGAAGGTCAGCTCGCGCCGCGCCCCGTCCTCGCCGCGGAAGACGGCCGCTACCCGGTCACTCCGCCAGCGGTGGACGCAGTTCCAGGCGATGTTCAGCTTCGCGCCCTCGAACCAGGTCGCCCACTCGGGGCCGCGCGACAGGTCGACGACCTCGGACCAGGGTTCGTACAGCTCGATCCCGGTGTCCTCCACTGCCGCCGGCCAGAACCATTCCGGATCCTCGATCGAGCGGGCGACGAGCTCGCGGTAGGAGGAGAAGCCGTGCCTGCGCATCAGCCGGACGACGTTCGCGCGCTCGAGCACGTCCTCGGAGGGCGTCCAGACCACCTCTGCCACGGGCGCAACCCTAGACGGTCGCCCGGCAATTCAACATCGCTGCGGATGGGGGCCCGCACGGTGCGCATTGCGTCCGCCTCGCCCGGCGCCAAGGCTCACAGCCTTGCCACCGGTCGAGTCGGACACACTGCTTGGCGCAGACCCTCCCCGCAGCGACGCGAATCACCGGCCGACCGTCACTCTGTTAGTATCCACTAACCGTGCGCGCGAAGGTTCTCGCCAGCATCGTCGACGAGGAGCACCGGAAGTGGTGGACCCTCGCGGCCGTCTCCTTCGGCCTGTTCATGATCATGCTCGACAACACGATCGTGAACGTGGCGCTCCCGACGATCCAGAGCTCGCTCGACCTGAAGATCTCGGAGCTCGAATGGGTCGTGACGGGGTACGCGCTCACGTTCGGCGCCTTCATGCTGACCGGCGGCAAGCTGGCCGACCTGCTCGGTCGTCGCCGGGTCTTCGTGATCGGGCTCATCATCTTCACGGTCTCGTCGCTCGCCTGCGGGCTCGCGGGCGGGGCGACCGTGCTGATTGGCGCGCGAGTCGTCCAGGGTGTCGGCGCCGCCCTGATGAACCCCGCAACGCTCTCGATCATCGTCGCCACCTTCCCGGCGCGCCAGCGCGGGACGGCGATCGGGGTCTGGGCGGGAGTCTCCGCGCTCGCGCTCGCGATCGGCCCGCTCGTGGGCGGCATCATCACCGAGCGGATCAGCTGGAACTGGATCTTCTTCATCAACGTCCCGGTCGGCGTGCTCGGCATCTTCGCCGCCTACATCTTCATCGACGAGTCGCGGGACACCTCGCACGAGCAACGTCCGGACGTCCCCGGGTTGGTCACGTCCACGGTCGGCCTCTTTGCGCTGATCTACGGCCTGATCGAGGCGAACAACTACGGCTGGACGTCCACGCGGATCCTCACCGCGTTCGCCATCGCGGTGGTCGCGCTCGTCGCCTTCCTTCTGCTCGAGCACTTCCAGCGCCTGCCGATGCTCGAGCTCGACCTCTTTCGCAACAAGGGCTTCTCGGGAGCGAACGCCGTGATGCTGTTGACGGGACTCGCGATGTTCGGCGTCTTCTTCTACGTCTCGCTGTACGTCCAGCAGGTGCTCGGCTACTCGGCGATCGAGGCCGGTGCCTCGTTCCTGCCCTGGACGGTCCTGATCATCCTGCTCGCGCCGCTGGCCGGCCGCCTGTCCGACCGGATCGGGGCAAGGCCGCTCGTCGTGGGCGGGATGATCGTGCTCACCGGGTCGCTGATCCTGTTCGCGCGGATGGGCGTGCACGAGACCTTCTGGGATCTCCTCCCCGCGATGCTGCTCGGCGGCGTCGGCATGTCCGCTGCGATGGCCCCCACCACGGCCGCGGCGATGCAGTCCGTTCGCGCGGACAAGGCTGGCGTCGGCTCGGCCGTCCTGAACAGCATGCGCCAGGTGGGCGGTTCGCTCGGCATCGCGGTCATGGGTGCGATCGTCGCCGCGTCGGCGACGCCCGGCATTCGGAATCCGTCGGGGTTCATCAACGGGTTCCACCACGCGCTCCTGACCGCGGCCGGGCTGACCGTCGCCGGCGCCCTGGTCGCCGCCCTGACCCTCGGGGGCAGGACGCGCCATGAGCCCGAGCGTGCCGTGGCCTTCGAAGCAGGATGAGCGGCGGGCCGAGGCTTCCGGCCGAGGAACGGCGGGCCGCCGTCCTCGACACTGCGTGCCGAGTCTTCGCGCGCTGCTCGTACCGCGGCGCGACGACGGCCGAGATCGCCCGCGAGGCGGGCGTGACCGAGCCGATCCTCTACCGGCACTTCGCCTCGAAGCAGGCGCTCTACCTGGCCTGCATCGAGACGGCCTGGCAGCGGGTCCGCGCCGCGTGGGACGAGGCGGTGGCGAACGAGCCCGACCCGCGCGCCTGGACGCAGGCGATGGCGGAGGCGTTCTTCGAGTTCAAGGAGCAGCGCTCGGCGGTCGCGCAGCTCTGGCTGCAGGCGCTGACAGAGTCCGGGGAAGACCCGGAGATCCGGCGCTACCTGCGTCGCCACCTGCGCGACGTGCACGCGTTCGTCGCCGAGGTCGTGACGCGCTGCCAGGCGGCCGGAGCGATCCCGGCCGAGCGCGATCCGCGGGCCGAGGCGTGGATCTTCGTCGCGGTCGGCCTGCTGACCGCGGTCGCAGGCCGCCTCGGCGGCCTGCCGGCGAACGATCTCGAGCGGATCCGCGCCGCCCGTCGTGCCTGGCTGACCGGCGCGTAGGCGCTGACGCAGCGAGAGCCGAAATCCGCCCAGCCGACGGCGACCAGCCGACCGCCCGCCCGACAGCGGAGAGATATGGGCGGGCCACGCAGTGCCTCGCAGCAGGGAGAGGCAATAGCCGCGACGCCGCAGGCCCGCCCACTTGCGATTTCCATGCAGGCAACGAAACTCCTCTGCTTGGACGGACCCCGGAAAGGCCGAGAGCCCCGGCTGCGGCCAACGGCGCGTAGTCGGGGCTCTTTTCCTTTGTTCGAGAGGGTTCGCGGGCCGAGGGTGCGCTCGACCGGCCCGAGCTTGACCCTCCTGTTTACGCAGGTTCCTGGTGGATTAAGGCGCAGGATCGATGGCTGCGCCCAAATGGGTGCCTACGCTCGACGCACGAAATAGATGATCAGCACGACGAGAAGGATGATCACAAGTAGCCCGATCAGTCCGTACCCGGTTCCAGCGATGGCGAGCATTGGCTCTCTCCCTTTCTTGTGGGACGCGCTGTATATCCAGGCAACTGGAGAGAGAAACTCATGGGAGCGCCCGAGCGCGGCCGCGAAGGCTCGTGTTCACACGTGGGGTTGCGTTCTTGCAGTTCTTGGACTCAATGGAGGAGGGAGCTGCGGCGAAATGGGCATCGGAATCGGCACGATCGCGATCGCGGACGGAGCGATCCTCGCCTGGGCGGTGGACGCGTCTGCCGGGCCGAGCGCGCAGACGATCGGGTACGTCCTGCTCGCGCTCGGCGGGATCACCGTCTTGCTCTCGCTCGTCCGGTCGAGTCTGGCGGGTCGCGGCGAACGCCTCCATCGCCGCTGGTAGCAAGCGTCCGTTCGCCCCGGCGGCTCCTCCGGGGCCGGTGTCCTGGCTCCGCGCTGGACGCGGCTTGCAGCATGATCCGGGTTGTTCCCCGGAGCCAACTTTCACCCGTTCGTTTACGCGGGTTAACGTGGATTAGGGCGCGGGTTTCGTGTTCACGCCGAAATGGGTCAGAAGGCTGACGCGCTGAGGGGTTTCTAGAACAGCAACTTCGGGGTCGGCAAGCGGTTTTGGCAAGCGGTGTCCCGCTTGGCGCAGGGCTCTCCCGCCGCCGACGTTCAGGTCGAGCGGCGGGAAAGCCTAGATGTCAGAGCACTGAGCGAGGGGTCGGCTAGAAGCTGACGACGACCTCGCCGGTCATCACTTGCGGAGCACCGAACGAAGCATCTGGAAGGTTCTCGGAGATCCAGCCCGCCGCCGCGCTGGTTGACGCCTCAGCGCCCGCCTGGTCACCGAAGACGCTGATCGTCGTGGTTCCGTCGGCGGTGCGTACAGCGTGGTAAGAGCGGAAGCCGTCGATCGCCCCGATGACTTCTTTGATCTCGTCCTCACGTGCGGCGAGGACATCGGCGAGGTCGCCTCCCGAGTAGCTGCGGATGGTCGCGTACATGTCTGCCTCCTTCATGACCCCTGGCTTGGACAGCGGAGTCTCACAGGTGCGAAGGTAATACGCGGGCCACTGCTCTTCGACGTCGGTCGTCGCGGGACAGAGACTAAGCGCAGATCGTGAGACACCGCGCCGACGTTCTTCCGCCGAACAGCGGGGAAGCGAGTCCTATACCGGCCCTCAAAGATCCGACCGCGTGTCTTTACAGCCCCGGGTCCGGATGGCTAACGTCGTGTCCATGACACAGGACATGAATTGCGAGCGTTGCGGCGAGCCAATCGCGCCTCCGGACCAGCCGGTGAAGATGGCGAAGCAAGTGGACGTGACCGGCTTCAACGCGGCGGGGACGCGTGAGTACTTGGACGGTATCCCCTCGATCTTCCACGAGTGGTGCGCTCCGTCCCCGCAAGTGGGGCGCTGGCGACGAGTTGACTAGCTCGTCCCTCGGAACCTACTTCGCGCACGTTCGGGACTGAGCGAAGCCGTCCGCGCCGGGCGAGATTCCCCACCCCTTCAACACCGACGGACTCACGTCCACGCCGTAGGTCGAGACTTGACCTGACCCCCTGAATCTGGTCCAGCCGTTGTGAGAGTCACGATCGCCCGGATGGGCGAAGGAGGTGGCTCTTGTGAAGGGGAGGAGGCACACGCCGGAGCAGGTGGTGCGGAAGCTTCGGGAGGCTGATCGGCTGCTCGCTGAGGGGAGCGATCTGCAGGATGTTTGCCGGCAGCTGGAGGTGTCGGTGCAGACGTATCAGCGGTGGCGGTCGCAGTACAAGGCGATGCGGCCAGAGGACGTGGTGCGGTTGAAGCAGCTGGAGAAGGAGAATGCGCGTTTGAAGCGGCTGCTGGCGGAGAGGGAACTCGATCTCGACATGCTGCGGGAGGTGGCTCGGGGAAACTGGTGAGCCCGGAGCGGCGGCGCAGGGCGGTCGTGCACCTGCAAAGCCGTTTCCGGGTATCGGAGCGGAGGGCCTGTCGGGCGGCGAGGCAGCATCGCTCCTCACAGCGCTACGGGCGGAGGTGCCTCGCCGATGAGGCAGTGTTGCGGGAGCGTCTGCGGCTGCTGGCCAGGCGTCATCCCCGCTACGGCTACCGGCGGATGCACGCGCTGCTACGACGGGAAGGCTGGGCGTGTAACCGCAAGCGGGTGCAGCGGCTCTGGCGGGACGAGGGCTTGCGCCTGCCGCCCAAGGTGCGTCGGCGCAGACGCAAACGGCGGATGCCCGGCCACGTGACCGCGGCCTGCCCCGATCAGGTCTGGGCGCTCGACTTCCTCGTCGACCGCACCGCCGATGGTCGGCCAATCAAGATCCTGGCGATCACCGACGAGCACACCCGCGAAGCACTGGCCATCCCAGCGGCTCGTCGCATCACCTCGGACGACACTGTCGAGGCGCTCGAACGAGTCGTCGAACGGCGGGGCAGCGCCCCCTCCTACATCCGCTGCGACAACGGCCCCGAGCTGACCGCCGAGGCGCTGAAGGACTGGTGCCGCTTCAGCGGAATCGCCGTCTCCTACATCGAGCCCGGGGCTCCCTGGCAGAACCCGTACGTCGAGTCGTTCAACGGGCACCTCCGCAACGAGCTCCTCGACATGGAGTCCTTCAACACCCTGCTCGAGGCCCAGCTCCTCCTCGAAGACTGGCGGCAGGAGTACAACCACCACCGGCCTCACCAATCACTCAACTACGAAACCCCGGCAGCATTCGCCCGCCAATGGCATGCTGACCACGACCACAGACCCTCATAACAAGTGGACCAGAAAACGGGGTCAGGTCAACGGCGCTGGCGACCCTGCACAGTGCGAACCTGAAGTTCTTCTGGATCGCAGGCGCCTGCTTCCTCGCCTCCCTGATCGCCGGCGCCAACGAATGGAGAACGACGCTCGAAGGGTGCGGCGCACAGCTTGGAACACGGAGCGCATGCGCCCGCTACGGGGTCGGCTCGCTCGTGAACACGTTCGCGCCGATGCGGCTCGGCGATGCCGTGCGCGTCGCCCTCTTCTCCCGCACCCTTCCACAGGACGAGGGACGGACGCTCACGACCGGCGGTGCGCTGGGCACGGTCGAGGTTGCGCGCGCGATCGTTCAGGCCCTCCTCCTGGCCACGGCAGCCGCCGCGGGAACGCTGCCGCTGTGGCCGGTCGCGATGCTCGGCGGGCTCGCGTCGTTCATGCTGGCAACGGTCTACCCCCTCCGCCGCCGTCACCCCTGGCGACGAATGGAGCACCTTCTCGACGCGTTCCGAGGACTCACCCAATCGCCCCGCAGAGCCGCCGCGTTACTCGGCTGGACGGCGGTAGCGTCAGTCGCGCGTGTGATCGCGGCAACGGCGATCGCGAGCTCGCTTGGAGTGCCGTGGTCGCTCCAAACCGGTCTGATCATCACTGTCGCCATCGACACGGCGACGATCGTCCCGCTCATGCCGGGCAACCTCGGCATCGCGAGCGGAGCCGTCGCGCTCGCCCTGCACTCGAACGGCGTTCCGCTCTCGACAGCTCTCGCCGCGGGCCTCTCCTTCCAAGCCGTCGAGGCGGCCACCAGCATCGCGTTCGGAGGCGCGGGCGCGCTCATGCTGGCACGGTTCCCCACTCCCGCAGCCCGGCAACTCGTGCTCGGACTCACCGCCGGGATCTTCGCCACGCTCGTCACCGGCGGTCTCGGTTTCTCTGTTCTACCGTCGATCGTTTGATCACGCGGCCGGGAACACCCTCGGCTTCTGGACACCGTCGCCGGAGTTGACGTCTGGCGGAGCCCAGCCGCTGAGCGGCCCGTCACCGTGCCGCGCCACCGTGAGACCCGCGCGCCGCCGATCAGCAGGATCGGGCTCCCCCGTCGTCGCCCACCGACGGTACGCGACCAGCGTGTCGCCGACTCTAACGAACGGCCCCGGGTACAGCTGCTGCGCCGGGCGAGAGTCGCCGGCGGTCACGAAGTCGAACGCGATCGCCGCCAGCGTCAGCGCGACCAGCAATCCCAGCAGCAGGAGCCCGAGGAGGCGCAGCCACCGCCACACGCGTCCTCGCTTCCCCCGACGCTCGAGCTCGTCGTCGACTGGAGACGCCTCGGCAACCACAGCATCCGACTCTAGGGATGGACCGATATGACCCCGCCCACCAGGTCGGCAGACTCGCCCACCAGCCAGTGGGCCTCGATGAACCGCCGGGCACCGTCCGGGAGCCGGCAGCGCGCGGTGAAGCTCACGCTGTGGACCCTCGTCACAGTGCCGGAGCAACGGCTGGCACTCGGCAGGTACTCCATCTGGAATGCTGTTTTCAGGAGCTTCCGCGGCGCGATCAGGAGGTCGGCGCGGACGAGCACACGCTGTTCGCCGTGCCCTTCTCCAGCCATCGACACGATGCCTCGGCTGACGCCGTTGAGTTGCGCGATATGACCGGTGAGCGGCTCGGTGAAGCGTGTGGCGTTCCATGGCTTGGGCCTGAAGTGAAGCGGTCCGATGCCAAGGCCGACGATCAGGAGCAGGCCGAGAGCAGCGGACAGCCCGGATAATCCCGCTCCATACCGCATGCCCCGCACGCGTGCGAGACGCCAGACGACGGCGGCTGTCACCGCGGAGGCGCTGAGTGCGTAGAGGCCGATCGCCCAGGGGGCGCTCCGGTCGGTGCCGCTCCCCAGCCCGTGGAGGGTCGCGGCGCCCCAGACGGCGAAATTGAGATAATGGGCCCGCCGCCAGAAGGAGTACTGCAGTCGGTCGCGGTAGTGGTTTGTGATCGCAAGGGCGACGAGGAGCTCCATGGCGGCCGCGCCAAGCCCGACCCACAGCGGTCGGTAGCGCGAGACGAAAGGCACGAGGAGGGATTGCAGGGAGAACGGCAGCCAGGAGTCGATCGCGATCGTGATCACGTGGATTGCAACGAAGCTGCCGACGAGGAGGCCTCCGAAACGGTGTACATCCTCAACGGTGAAGCGAGGGAAGCCGCCGAACGTCCTCTTCGCCGCCATGGTCAACCCGGCGAGCACGACCCCGGTTAGGAGCAGATAGGCGGTCAGGCCTGCGGCCCGCGCGGCGTACCAGTCGATCGGCGCCGAGGTCAGGTGCATACGACCGAGGCGGTGACCGCGGCCTGCGCCATGCTGGTCTGCCAGGATCGATTCGGGAGAACGTCACCGGCGGTGGTGACGAAGCGGGCAGGCAGGCCGCGCGTGTCCAGCCAGGCCGGCCCGTGCGCACCGAGTAGAAACGCAGCTTTCGCGGCGATGTCGGCGCCAACGCAGGAGCGGCCGCACACGGTCACCTGTTCCCACGGCGACTCGCAAGGCTGACCGGTACGCGGATCGATCAGGTGATGCTGTGGGCGGCCGCCGCGCGACCAGCGCCGCCGGTCGGTCCCGCTCGTCGCCAGTGCCCCACGCACAAGGGAAACCGTGCCGCCGCCCGGGAGCGCCACCACGACCGGCCCCCGGGCCGCGAGATCGCCGCCTGCCGAGACAAACCCGTCGCCGCACATGACCGCAAGCGCATCGTCGACGGTTTGCCCCTTGACGACGCCGTTGAGATCGAGGCGGACGCCCTCGGGGACGATGACCCACCTTCCGGAGAGGAACACCGTGCTCTCCTGCAACCCGGCTTCCACGGGTGGCGACGGGTCGTCGTCCAGCGCCGAGAAGTCGCGGTCGTAGCCTGCAGCCTCGAGCGCCCCTCCCAGAGTCGGGGCGACCAGCCCGTCCGTCTCGCGCTCGGCGTCCATGGCGAGCGCGAGCATGCCGGCGAACGTCGGTGAGACGCGCACAGGTCGTCCGGCAGCGGCGTTGACGCGACTGAGCTCGCTCCCGAGCAGGAAGCGGCTGAAGATCCTCTCCCGCAAGGCGAAGAGCTGGTAGATCGCGTGTCGCTCATGCGCCGACGCGCCTTCGACGACGACCGAACAGCCCATCGACCGGAACTCGTGCGGCTCGGCCATCAGCTCACGACGTGCTCGTGGAGGCATCTGGCGGCGCGGTTGCGGGCGCGACGATCCCGGCCTGCAAGAGGTTCCGTCGAACGACCGCGTATAGCGGCGGCGGGATCGCGAGCGGCTCAACCCGATGCTTCTTGTGCCCGGGGTAGTTGACGCGGGCAAGGCCCATCCAGGCGCCGACGCTCACCACCGCGGCGGCGCCCACTCCGATCTTGACCGCAGCCGCCCGACGCCTCGCGCGAGCAAGGCGCGAAGGCTCGTCTGCCGCCCCAGGCGGCAGCGCCTCCCTGCGGCTCGTTCGCCTTTCCGCGATCTGTCGGCGGGCCTTGGCGCGGGCCCGCTTCGAGCGGCTCAGCTCGCCCCGCCTTGATCAGTCGGCGTCGCATCTGCGCCGTGCATTCTCGAAGGTGGTATCCGGCACAGATGAGAGCCGGATGAATGTCCCCGTTGACGTCTACGGAGCGGGGAGATGCTTTCGTCAAGCCAAGTGGGCGCTCTGACGCCAGATGCCGAGACTCAGGAGCAAACAGCCCAGCGGGATCGAGCCGCCCGGACGGAAGCCCACCCTGCAGCCTCCTCGCCTGCGAGGGTGGCGTCCGGCCTGCGAGGAACTCGTATGCCTCGTCGCCGGTCAGTGTCTTCTATCGAACTCGGACAGTGGCGCGCATCGCAGTGGCCGCAGACGAATTCAATCCGATGCGAGCAGCGTGAGTCGGGCGAAGCCGGGGCCTGGCCAGGAGATCGCACGGTCAGCGCCTTCCGTCCGGTCGGCGGGCGAGGCGGGGAGCGCCGCCCCGACCGCGACGCCGGCGAATGCGAGCGCTCGCAGCACGCCCAGGACGCCCTCCGGGAGCCGCTCGTGGAAGAGCACCGTCCAGGCGAGGATCGGCAGCGCATTCGTGAAGAGGGTCGACACGCCGGCGGTGGCGAGCGCGCTCTCGCTGGAAACCGAGCTGGAGGGCGACGAGGGCGAGCCCGTGGCAGGCGAGCACGGCGACGTCGAACGCGAGCGCGAGCCCTCCTCCCACGGCCTTGGTCGCCACGTCCCCGGCGGCGTGGAGGACGCCAGCCGCAATCCCTAAGCCCACTCCCCCGGGCACGCGGGCGACGGTGAGCGCCGCTTCGACCAGGGAGGCGACGACGCAGAGTCCAACCGCCTCAGCGGCTGCGCATGGCCGCGTCGAGCGTACCCGACTTCCTTCTCGCGAGCCGCTAGAGGGGCGCGACCACGACGTTCGGCACGTAGACGAAGGAGACGCCTCGCGCCGACAGATGCTCCCGGCGGTCGAAGACGTACGTGTTCGCGCCGTTCCATGAAGGCAGGTTGTACTCGGCGACGTCGAATGTCCCGTCGCCGTGAACGGCCGTCACGTATGCGATGTGGCCGTAGGGCGGCGCGAGACCCGGCCAGACGGCGACCGCCGTCACGCGTGGCTGTGAACCGGTGTGGAGGCCTTCCGCGTGCGCCACGGACGGCCAGTTCTTCGCGTCCATCCGGCCGGCGATGAACCAGTCGACCCGCTGGTGGTTCGTGGCGAGCGCCCAGGCGACGTACGACGTGCAGTTGCACTCGTACATCGCCCACCGATCGACCTTGTCGGCATAGCCGGCCCGCGGGCAGGACTTGGCATACGAGTAGCCCGAGCTGACCGGCGGCTGCCGGGGCGAGGTCGCGTAGGCGCACTCGGCCAGGATTGCGGCGGCGAGCAGGGCTAGGGTCACCGTGCGCATCGCGCCCTTGATTGTGCCGCAGCCGCGGCTGCTTCACTCAGTGCGACGTGGCGGCCAGGACCGTCGTGACCGGGGCGCCGTTCCATCCCCCGATTAGGTACGTGACCGCGCCCAGTTGCGCGGCAGCCGTGTCGGCGACCGCGGCGTCCGCGACGCGCGCGCTCCTGACGGTCCCGGTTCGCCAGTTGACGGCGGTTACGGTCGGAGTCGCGGTGCCGGCTGCCGTTCGCCCGCCGACGAGATAGACGGAGCCGCCGACGGTGACCGCGGCGGCATGCGCGACAGGCTGCGGGAGCGTCGCGAGCCGGGCCACCCTGCCCGACACCGGATCGAAGGAGTAGACCTCGGCGGACATGCCGCCGTCAGTCTGGCCGCCGGCGATCAGCAGCCGCCCGCCCGCGACGGCGAGCGCCGCGTAGCGCAGGCCGATCGGCAGTCGTGCGGCGGTCCAGAAGTGGAGGCCGTCGCCGGTCCGGAGGATCTCGCGGCGTGCGTGCGCCCCGTCGAAACCGCCGACGATGTAGACCGACTCTGCGAGTCGAGCAGCGGACGCATCCGACAGCGGGCGGGGCAGCCGTGCGACGACACGGCCTCGACGCGTGCGCAGGTCGAAGGCCTGCACAGCCGCCGAGCTCGTCGTGGCGCCCCCACCGAAGACGAACAGCTTCGCGTCGATGATCGCGCCGCCGGCATCGTGGAAGGCATGCGGGACGCTGCCGAGCGCTCGCAGGCGTTGGCCGATAGGATCGAGTGCGAAGACACCCGCCGCGGAGCGGTTGGCCGGGTCGAGGCCGCCGGCGATGAGGATCGTTCCGTGCCAGGAGGCTGCGACCGCCCGCTCGACGGCCGCGGGCAGGCGCAGCTGCAGGCGCGAGACGGTCATGCCGAGAGCGGTGCGGGGAGCGGTTTTGGCCGGGACCTGATGACGAAGGACGACCCGCCGGATCGCCGGAATCCTCAGTGCGGCGCGGAACGGGAGCACGTCAAGCCCGTCGGGCGTGTGTAGCAGACCCGGCCGGCTCCCCGGAACGTCGGTGCGGCCGTACTGCCACACGATGCGGTGCCTGGCGATCGAGACGAAGACGACCCGGTGGCGGTAGTCGTCGTTGATTGCGACCAGGCCGTGTCCAATCGGGAAGGCGAGGGACGGATGGTCGAGCATGCCGGGTCCGGAAGCGGGGCCATAGCGCCAGAGCACGTGGCCGTGCGTGTCGAGGATCAGCGCCTGCCCCGGACGCGTGTAATCCGCAAGCATGATCCGGCCGTGGCCGAGCGGTTGCGGATCTGAGGGGTAGGAGACCGGCGCGCGGAACGACCAGAGCAGCCGACCGTCGTGCGCGAAGGAGTCGATCCAGGAGCCGCTAATCTCGCTAACGAGTGTCGTTCCGGCGGGAGCAGGTGTGGCGCCGTTGATCGGTCCGAGGGAGCGGGGCGGGTCGTGGACGCACGCGCCCGAGCCGATCTGCCTGATGGTTCGGTGCCGAGGTGAGAGGAAGAGGACGCGGCAGTTGTAGGCGTCGGCCACGGACACGTCGCCTCGTCCGAGCAGGTACGCGTCGTCGGGGGTGTTCAGGTAGCCGGGGTTGCTGCCTCGCAGGTCGACGTGCCCGTATCGCCAGAGCAGTCTGCCGCCGGGAAACGAGATCACCTGGATGGTGTGTTGGTCCTCCTGGTTGCTGATGATCGTCCGCAGCCCAGGTCCGAAGAATGCGTCGTCGTCGAATCGGAATGGAAGCGCGGCCCTGCCCGGCCCTGGGTAGCGCCAGAGAACGTGCTTGGCGCTATCGACGAGGAGGATGCGGTTGTTGCCACGGTCTGCGATGAGCAAGTAGCCGGGAATCGGGGCCGGCAGCGTCAGCGGACGCCTCGCGCCTCGGCTGACTCGAGCGGCATGCAGTGGTGCGCGCTTGGCCACCTGCCCGTGGGTGTGCTTGGAACCGATCGCAAACAGGACAGCCGCCGTCCCGATGACGACCACGCAGGCGGCGAGCGTGCCACGGCGGCGCGCCTTTCGGTGGCGTACTTGCGCCCGCCTTCGCCTGATCGTTTCAGTCATGGAGGGGCCCGCTCGCGGGGTCACCCTAGAGGGCGGCTTATGAGCGAGACGTGAACGGCCACAACCTTCGCGAGAGGTCGTAGCCGTACACGCGGAGCTGGATCGCGCCGAAGCGATCGACCGCCAGCGGCCGGCCGAGGGACGCGACCGGCGCACCCAGCGACCTGGTCAGACCAGCGATCGCCGCGCCGGCGGTAAGCGCGGTCGCCGCAAGCACGGCGGCCAGCGCGAACAGCTCACGCCGACTCGGGAGCCTCTCAGCGCGAGTTCCTGCGCGGCCGTTCGTGGTTGTCTCGAATGTCACGTAGCTGCATCCTCTCGACCACGCAAGGCTCGCCTGGCTCGAAACGGTTGGCATCGTGGAGCGCGCTGATTGGTGGTCGTCGGTTTCTACCCGTGCCTCAGCCGCCCTCGGGGCCTTGCCGAATCTTCACCGTTTCGAGATGAATGCTGTCCATCCGCTGGCCCGACGCTTGTTCGACGCGACCTATGGTCGAGGGGTCTAACCAGAAAGGAGCAGACCATGTACCAGATCGTGATCGACCGTTCGCTCTGCAGCGGATTCGGCGTGTGCGCGGACCTGGCCCCGGACGTGATCGAAGTGGGCAGCGACGGCATCGCGTCGCTTCGGGTCGGCTCGACCGCCGACCCGAAGGTCCTCGAGGCAGCGGCGGAGTGCCCCATGGGCGCGATCAGCGTCATCGAGCAGGAAGCCGCCTGAGCTCCGCGACCACCGGTGGTCGCCTGGGCGCCACGTGGTGTTGGTCGCGCGGTGGCCTCGCTGATCGCGTGGCAAGTCCTCACTAGTCCGACATGAAAGGAGGCGCAAATGTCCATCTCCCGTCGCTCGAACCACAGCGTGCCGCCCTCTGACGTCCTGATCGTCGGGGCCGGACTCGCCGGAGCCCGCTGCGCAGAGACACTTCGGGCGGAAGGCTTCACGGGACGGATCACGCTCGTTGGCGAGGAGCCCGCCGGACCCTACGAGCGGCCCGCTCTGTCCAAGGAACTCCTCGCCGGGAAGCGTCCGGCTGCGGGCCTCGAGCTCCGGCCGGCGGAAAGCTACGCCGAGCGCGGAATCGAGCTCCTCAGAAGGACCCGGGTCACGCGCATCGTCGGCCGAACGGCGAAGACCACCGACGGCCGATCGATACCGTGGGGCGCTCTCGTGGTTGCGACCGGCGCGAGCGCCCGCGGGCTTGCCCTTGGCCGCCACCGGCTACGCACCCTGGCCGACTCTGAAAACCTGAGGACCGCGCTCAGCCGGAACGGGCGCCTGACCGTGGTCGGCACAGGGCTCGTCGGCACCGAGGTCGCCTCGACCTCGTGCTCTCTCGGCGCGGAGGTCACCCTGATCGGCGATCCGCCGCTCGAGCGGCTGCTGGGGCCCCAGGTCGCTGCTCTGCTTGCCGAGCGGCATCGTGAGCGTGGGGTACGCCTCGCGCCGCGCGGCACGGCGCCAGCGGGCGGTGTCGTCCTGGACGCTGTCGGCACCCGGCCGGCGACACGGTGGCTGCGTGGACTCGTCCCGCTCCGCCCGGACGGAAGCATCGTCGCCGACGCCTGCGGCCGCACGTCGATTCCCGGCGTCTTCGCCTGCGGCGACGTCACCGGGACAGGCCACTGGACGGCGGCGGCCGGCCAGGGCGCAGCGGCCGCCCGCGCGATCCTCGGCCAAGAGCGCCCCTACGACGACGTTCCGTACTACTGGTCCGACCAGGTAGGCCTTCGCCTCCAGCAGGTCGGCGACGCCCGGTCGGCAACCTCCGTCAAGGTCGAAGGCGACCTCGACTCCTTGCGCGCCCGCTACCTCGATCGCGAGGGCCGCCTCGTCGCCGCACTCCTCGTCAACCGGCCGCAGGAGGTAGGCGAGCTGCGCCGCGAGCTGGCCTCGGCGCGCCCGGACAGGGCCGCAGCGTGACGATCGCCGTTCTCGTCTCCGTGACCGTCGGGGCCGCCGCCGCATACCGGCAGGGGAGGAAGATGCGGGGGCGCGGTCGAGGCCGAGTAGGGCTCAGAGGGATCCACGCGCGCGAGGGTTGACATGGGCCGTTGGTGGCGCACAGCACGGAGCGTCCGGGCGCGGCGGATCGGGTGGCGCGAGGTTCAGTGAACGGTGTGGCCTGTGGTGGTTGTAGTGGTCGACGAAGACCCGGTGGACACGGTCGAGATGGCGTCGGTTCAGGATCAGCAGCCAGGTCTACGCGCTCGGGCGCCCGAGCGTCTATGAGCGGGACTCTGTCATGTGCGGCCTACGCGCCGTTTTCGCGGCAGGCGCGGGCGAGGGAGCTGGCCTTCCACCCACATCGTTGCGAGTGCCGCGCGAGGGAGATTGAGCGCTCCTTCGTACATCAGATAGCGCGCTTCCCAGCGAGGGCCGAACTTGTCGTTGAAGCGGTAGAGCCGCTCGATCTGGAAGAACGAGTCGGCGAGTTGGAGCAGGCGCTTGAGAAACCGTCCTGCGACGCCTTTCGGGCTGTGGAGGAGGCGCGCGAAGGCGGCGAAGTTCAACGAGATCTCATCGATGCCGCGTTCGCGGAAGCTCTCGATCGCCTTCACGATCATGAACTCGGTCAGCCCGTTCGGCGCCTCAGGGTCGCGCCGCATCATGGACAGGGAGACGGCGGGCCGCTGATAGGTCGGGACGAAGTGCAGCACGCCCCGCAGTCCGCCGTTGGAGTCGTGGGCGAGAATGAGCAGCGTGTCCGCGTGTTCGGCCAATTGCGTGTCGAGCGCCATTGAGAACCCCCGTTCCTCTGCCTCTCCCAGCCAGCGCCTCGCGGCGTCGCCGACCGCGATGACGGTTTCCTCCTCGAGCTCCGAAATGCGGGACACGGCGCAGCTATAGCCAGCGTTCTCGAGACGGCTCACCGACTGGCGCACCTTCCGTATCGCACGTCCCTCGAGTGAGAACGACGAGGTGTCGACGATCGCCTCGTCGCCCAGGTAGAGGCTGCGCAGACCGAGTTGCTCGAACAGCGGTCGCCTCGCCTTACTCACTCCTATTGCCGCAACTTGCAGGCCGCGCTGCTCGGCGAATGCAGCAAGCTTGGTGAGCAGCCCTGGGAGAGCCTCCTCCTGGCCGACGGGCTCCCCGGAGATGATCAGTACGCGGCGCTCGATGCGATACCCAACGAACGCAGCCTCGTCGTCGGAAAAGAGGTAGTACTTGTCAGCGCGCAGCTTGAAGTAGGCGAGCGTGTCGCTTCCGTGCTGGCGCACAAGCTCCCGGGCCAGGCAGCGAGCCTTCGGGTCGGGAAGGTCGCGCGGTACGGCGAGCGGGCGGAAGACCAGGTAGGCGGCCGCTGCGAGAGTCACAACCCCGAGAAGTCCCACCGCCAGATCGAGACGGCTCAGCTCATCGTGAAAAGTCAGCGGCCCCGTCTGCCAGAGGAGAAGATCACCAGTCTCCCGGAGCAGAGCCGAGACCGAGGCTCCTCGGGCTGCTCCTGCGACCACAAGGAACGAGAGGAGGAGCCCGGCGAGGAAGATGAGCGGCGCACGGAGAAAGGCGGCACGGCGTCCGATCGGCTCGTGCTCGACGTAGAACGAGCTCCGTCCCCACCAGAGAACCCCGGCGACGGCGAAATCACCGGCTGCCTCGACGACATCCGGACCGCGTAGCAGGTTGAAGACACCGAGACCGAGCAGGAGCGCGATCGCGATGTGGACTGCTCGGCGGCGCCTGCGGTAGAGATAGTAGGCGCTGATGAGGAGGATGGCGGCAACCGGAATCGCGAGGGCGTGGAAGACACGCAGCTCACGAATCGCCCCCACCTGGGTGAGCTGCTGCCCACGCCAGCGAGCATTCGGTGTGACGGCCGACACGAGGTCGACCGCTGCGATCGCAGCAGCCGCGAGCGCCGTGATCAACGGCAGTGGATCAGCGCGGCGGAACGCCCGAAGCGGGTGCGGGCGTCGATGGAGACCGAGACGCCACGCCGCCGTGTCCCGGCGACGCGCGGTCAAGTCGCGCCAGTCCTTGGCGATCAGCCAGAAACCGGCCAACGCGGCGACCACCGCCGGATAGCCGTCGTGAACAAGCCCGACCAGCGCGCCGACCAGGAGCGCGACCAGCACGATGACGCCGAGATGCCAATCGTGCCAGCGCAGACCCAGGAAGTAGATCCTGGGCCCCAGCGCGTGCTGCTCGATCCGGAAGCGCCATTTGCTGAGTCGCTTCCTGCGGCACACGTGCCTGGTTACGTGTCGCCGTGCTTGGCCGAGTAGTACAGCGCGAGAGTCGCATGAAGCTGCCCCTTGACGTGCGACGAGACCCACCAGCTCTTCAGCAGTTTCTCTGCCTCTTGCGCATGGTGCTCGGCACGTTCACGTGGATCCTCAGACACGTCGCTCGTCTTCCGAGAGAGCTTGTGCAGAACAGCCGTCAACTTCACACCTCCTTTCCGACGACACGCTCGCGCACGCCACCTCGACCGCACATCGGTGACGACCCGGATCCAAGATGCGGAGTTGTCTGCGTGACCCGCACTACCCCGCTTTGGGGGGGCTCGGCCTGGCGATGATCGACGCGTTCACGGATGCGTTCCATCGAGCGCGACGTGGATGGGACGACGCGACTATGCGGTGTCGGCTCGGGATGCACTGACGTTCTCGGATTGAAGTCTCGACATCGTTCGCTTCTGGGCGCTGTTCGTCATCGAGGGAGCCCGCGAAGGAGCCGGGGCAGCGCGTCCGACTTGCCCCGGCCGAAATCGCGCCGGTCGCACTCCGGGCCCGGATGAAATCCGATCGAGCGAAGGCTTCGTAGGACCTGGCGGTCCACACACCTGGCAGATGCGGGAGGAGACCCTATGTTGCGGAAGCTCCTGACCAGCACAGCCATGGTGGCAGTTCTGCTGCTGTTGCTAGCGACTGCCGCCTTTGCCGACTCGACAGGAACTCCGGGGCAGCCGAGCCAGACCTGCGGCGATCCAAACGCGACGGCGACGCCGGGGAACGCCGCCAGCGCTCCGGGCTCGGCCTTCAACCCCAACGGGCAAGCAGGAAGCGTCTACGCGGGCACCCAGCCGCAAAATTCCAACAACCCCAAATCAGTGTCCCAATACGACGTCGCCTGCTTCCAGAACACACAGCATCACTGATTAGGAGGGCTCTACATGAAGATGATCTGCACGATGCTTCACGCGCCGGCGTCCCGGTCGAGCTGATCGTTCGCGGGCTCTGCTGCCTCGCACCCGGCGTGCCCGGCTGGACTGAGAACATCCGGGTACGTTCGATCGTCGGCCGCTTCCTCGAACACTCGCGCATCTTCCACTTCGCAGCTGGATCGAACGACCCGCTCGACGGTGACTATTTCATCGGCTCCGGCGACTGGATGCACCGCAACCTCTCCGACCGGGTCGAAGCCGCGGTCCCAGTCAACGACCACAAGCTCCGTGCTCGACTCTGGGAGATCCTCCAGACTTGCCTCAACGACGAAAGGAACGCCTGGGAACTCCTGCCGGACGGCAGCTACCGCCAACTCCAACCCGAGTCCGACACGAGCGCCGGCTCAGCGGGGACACATGCGACCATGATGCAACTCGCACTCACCCGCCACGCCCTCTAGCCCTCTCGCACCGTGCCGCAAGCGCCTGGTTGCGCCGTCGTTTCAACGACGGTAAGACGGCGGTCGGTCGAGTTGCACTTTCGGCCATAAGCAAAACTCGACGCGGTCGGATGCCGTGGGTGAGCCTGCCGTAGAATGCTTCGCGAAGAGCGACGTTGCGGCGCATCTGGTTCTGTGGTTCTTTCTGCACTTCAGGGTGTTCGCCGATCTCATTCGGACTCTCGTTTGGTTCGCGTTTGTTCCGTCGCGCGGAATGCGACAGCGAGCACCGGATCATCCGATTCGGACGAGACCCACGTCGAGCTGGCGTCTAGCCTCGGTCGGGTGTTGAGTGCGACGATGGTTTCCGGTGCTGATTCGCGTGCCTAGCTCTCGCAGCCAAGTTGAGGATATTGGGCTTGGTTTCGCCTACGTCTGCGCCCGCGCCGGGGTGACTGTGGCGCGAGTCGCGTTGCTGCCGCTGCGCATTGCCGCCCGCGCGCCGATCGTCGCTTCTGTCCTCGATCGGACGGAGACAAATCTGGCAGCCGAGGGCCGGGCAGCCCGTGTTCAGGTGCTGGGTCAACTCGAGGCGGTCGCCGACCACGTGCTGTCTTCGGCGGAGGTCGGGCGCGTGGTCGACAACGCACTTGCGGGCCCGCTGCCGGAGACGGTGGCTCGCTCGCTGGTGGAACGGCACGTCGTGCAGCGGGTCGTCGAAGAAATATTCGAGCGCGCCGACGTGGAGGCGGCGATCACGGCCGCCCTCGACAGTGCGGAGACCGAGCAGCTCGTTCAGGAGACGCTCTCGAGCCCTGGCTTCGAGAAGCTGGCAACTACTGCCTCGGACAGATTGCTCGCGTCCAAGCTCCCCGAGCACGTCGTCGAGAGCCCCGAGATGCAGCAGTTGATAGTGGAAATCTCGACGAGCCCGGCGATCCGCGCCGCGCTCGTCCGATCGACGGCGACGCTCGGGACGGAGGTCTCGGCCGGCCTGCGCCGTCGGATGGAGAGCCTCGACAACGCGGGCGAACACAAGGTGCAGAGCTGGCTTCCGGGGCGGGCAAAGCCGGAGCCTCGCGAACCGACAGCCCCCGTGGAATACGGAGGCTTGGGAGCTCGCGGCATCGCCTTCGCCGTCGACCTGACGATCTGCACCGTGGTCTTTCTCCTGGGCGCTGCGGTCGCGTGGCTCGTCTCCTCGATTGCAGGGGGCCTAGGGCCCCGCTGGCTCGAGGGTGTGCTAGCCGGCTCTGGTTGGGCGATTGTCGTCGCCGCTTATCTCGTTCTCTTCTGGGCAGTCACGGGTCAGACGCCCGGGATGCGATTCATGCATCTACGAGTAACCGACGGGCGGGGAGCGCCGTTCGGCGTTCCTCGATCGCTGGTACGCCTGATTGGCCTTTTCCTCGCGATCGTGCCGTGCTTCGCCGGGTTCGTGCCGGTGTTGTTCGACCGTCGTCGGCGCGCGCTCCAGGACTTCATCGCCGGCACCGTCGTCCGTGTCGAAGACATTCACCCGCTCCCGGTCGAACCGATTGCCGCGTTCGGCGAGGTGAGCTCGTCGCCCGTCTCGTGAGTGCGCAAAGCTTGAGTCTTCGCCGTCTCGTGCTCGCCGCACCTCGCGGCTACTGCGCCGGAGTCGAGCGTGCCGTCAACGCGGTCGAGGTGGCGCTCGACCGCTGGGGCCCGCCGATTTACGTGCGCAAGCAGATCGTGCACAACCGCCACGTGGTGCGCGACCTCGAGCGTCGCGGCGCGATCTTCGTGGACAGCGAGGAGGACGCGCCGGTCGGCGCCCGCCTGGTGTTCTCCGCCCACGGTGTCAGCCCAGCGGTCCGCGAGCGGGCCGACGCGCGCGGGCACGGGACGATCGACGCGACCTGCCCGCTCGTCGCGAAGGTGCACGCCGAGGCGCGCCATTATGCGGCAAAGGGGTACTCGATCATCTTCGTCGGGCACGCCGGCCACGAGGAGGTCGAAGGCACGATGGGCGAGGCGCCCGACCATGTCCTCCTGGTTGAGACGGTCGAGGAAGCCGAGCGCGTTCAGCCGCCGCGGTCGGACCGGGTCGCGTATCTCACGCAGACGACGCTCTCGCTGGACGACACCGCGGCCGTGGTGGAGGTCCTGCGCCGCCGCTTTCCCGCGATCGAGGCGCCGCCCCGCGAGGACATCTGCTACGCGACGACGAACCGGCAGCGAGCTGTGAAGGCGATGCTGGGTGAGATCGACCTCTTGCTCGTGATCGGCTCCGCTAACAGCTCGAACTCGAACCGGCTGGTCGAGGTCGCCCGGTCCGGGGGCGTTCCGGCCCGCTTGATCGACGACGAGAGCGAGATCGACGAGGCGTGGCTCTCCGGGGTCGAGTCTGTGGGACTCACGGCCGGCGCGTCCGCACCCGAGTCGGTCGTCGGCCGGGTCGTGTCCTGGTTTCGCGAACGGGGCGTGGGCGAGATCAGGACGCAGGACGCGGACGCGGAGACGGTCAGCTTCCGCGGCCCCGTCGAGCTGCGGCGGAGCAGCGGGGTCTCGTGAGGAGCCGCGGCCGTCCGGAAGTCGCCAGCTGCCGGATTGTCTCAGGCGGCGTGGGCATCCACACGTGGATGGCGGGCGAGGGCGACCCCGTCGTGCTCGTGCATGGGTTCGGCGTCTCGGGTCGATACATGCTTCCGCTCGCGGAGGCGCTCGCACGCTGGTTCTCGGTGTTCGTTCCCGAGCTGCCCGGGAACGGTCGTAGCGAGAAGCCGCCCACGCCGCTCGGCATCGGCGGTCTCGCCGAGTCGCTCGCTGGTTGCATGGACACGCTCGAGCTCCAGCGGCCGGCGTTCATCGCCAATTCGTTGGGGTGTCAGGTCGTCACCGAGCTTGCCGTGCGACTCCCCGGGCGGGTGGGGCCGCTCACCCTGATCGGCCCAACTATCGACCCCGACCAGCGGCGGGCCCGCCATCAGGTGCTCCGCGGGGTTACCGACCTCAGGCGGGAGCCGCTCTCGCTGCTCGCGCACCCGGCCCAGGACGGAGTGATGGGCATCCGGGCACTGCTCGCGACGGCCCGCTCCGCCCTCGCAGACCGAATCGAAGACCGGCTGCCGCTGATCGAGCAGCCGACGCTCGTGCTGCGCGGCTCGCACGACTCGTTCGTCAGCGCCGCGTGGGCCGAGCGCGTCGCCGCGCTACTGCCGCGGTCCCGGCTCGTGGTCGTTCCCGGCGAGCCGCACGCCGTCCACTACACGCGGCCGGACCTCGTCGGCGAGCTCGTTCGGGAGCTGCTCCTCGAGGAACGCCAGGAGGCTGGCGGCCAGCTCGTCGGGGGCCTCCCACATCGGTACGTGGCCGCACGGTAGGAGCACGAGCCGCGAGCCCGGGAGGGCGACTTGCCACTCCTCGGCGACTCGCGTCGGCACAAGCTGGTCGCGCTCCCCCCAGACCAGGAGCGACGGAGCGCGAACCGCCGCCAGATCGGCTCGCAGGTCGCGGTCCCAGACGAACACGACTCCGCGCATGATGTCGAGCGGTCCCGTGCGCACCGCGTCGCCGACGATCGTCGGCAGCCGCTCCCGCACGGCGTAGAGCGTCTCGACGAGCCGCACGCTCCTGTCGAGCAGCCCGCGTCCGCACGGGATCCCGGCGGGAGCGACCAGGGCGAGGCGCCGTATCCGCTCCGGTTGCAAGGCCGCCAGCTCGGCCGCTACGAGCCCGCCGAGCGAATGACCCACCAGGTCGACACGCTCGAGTCCCGTACCCTGCAGCCAGCGGCCCAGCCACGCGGCGAGCTCGGCCGCACGGAGCCGCCGCCCCAAACGCGGCAAGTCCAGCACGTAAACAGAATGTCGCTCCGCCAGCGACTCGGAGACCGGCGACCACCAGCGCCACGAGCCGGAGAGACCGTGCACGAGCACGGCAGGCGGACCTTCACCGAGCAGGCGGTAGCGGACTCGTACCCCGTCAAACTCAACCTGCCGAGACTGCACCTCGGCAGTCTGGCAGCCAACGTCCGCACGCGGTATCGTCACAGCATGCCCGAAAAAGCGGAGACGAGCAGCAATGACGCGATTTCCCGCCTTGCAGATTCAGGCGAGCACGCGATGCGCAATCTCGTCGCGCTCCCGCTGCGGATGCTTGCCGGGGCGCTTGGCGCCTTCGAGGCAGTACTCCGCACCGCCGCCGATGCGGTCAGCGAGATCGATCCGATCGAACGCGTCGTCGGTCTAGAGAAACGCCTGGACTCACTCGAGAAGCAGGTGGCTGGTCGCGGAAAGAGCGCAGGCACGACGAGCGCAGCGAGGCAGAGGACACCGAGAGCGTCAGACACCGGCGCACCGAGAGCTTCAGACACCGGCGCAGAGCATCGCGGCGTCTGAGACGCAAGCAGTCGGCAAAACCGAACGGGTTACCGGCTGACCTCGACGTCGACGCCGTGTTCCTTCAGTTGCGTGTGATACGCGTCGAAGTCGTCGACTGGAGCGATTCGCGAAGCCAGGCGTCCAGCGCGCCGCCGTCAAGGCTGGGCTCGGCAAACCCGAGTCGGCCCCCAGGTGCTCCGGCGCTGCCGGGAATCCGTGCTCGCGAAGCTGCTCTCGCTCGCGGTCGGGGCGACGCCAGGGTTCCAAAGCGGTGAGGTCTGGCCCGCCAGATCACGATGACGCACCGGTGACACACGGGCATGCCGAAGCTGACCATTCGCGACCATCGCTGACCAGGTGAAAAACGGTTTGAACAAACAGAAACGGCTCCGTTGAGCGGAGCCGTTTCCTCTTTACCATGGAGGTTTCGGGCATCTGCTACCAGGCCGACGGACAGCGCTTGCTAGCGCGTTTTCCCTGCAACACGCCTAGTTCTTCTCCCCGCCGCGCCTCCTCCCCGAAGCCCCTTGAGCCTCCCCGAGAAGCCCTGAACCTGTCCCCAAAACCTGTCCCCACAGAAGTCATCCACGAGCACCGCGTCACCGACTTCCCCACATGATGTCGGTCGCTAGGAAGCGTAGGCACCCTCACGACCACCTCTGTAACTGAGAGGGGGTCATTGGACTCCGCGACGCCGAATCAGTACGACCTCGCCGCGGCGCCTTCCTCGGTCGTTCCGTCGTGTTCGACGAGCCCGCTCTGGTAGGCGAGGACGACGGCTTGGACGCGGTCGCGGAGGTTCAGCTTCTGGAGGACATGTGTGACGTGCGTCTTCACGGTCGTCTCGCTGATGTAGAGGCGTTCTCCGATTTCCGCGTTGGACAAGCCTTCGGCGATCAGGCGGAGGATCTCGCGTTCCCGTGCCGTGAGTTCGTCCAGTTCCGGCCGTGGCGTGGGGCGCGGGATGTGCGTGAACTGCTTGATGACCCGTTTGGTGACCGCGGGTGAGAGAAGGGCGTCGCCGGCGGCGACGGTGTGGATTGCGGCGATCAGCTGCTCGGGCGGGTCGTCCTTGAGGACGAAGCCGCTCGCGCCGGCTTTGAGCGCTTCGTAGATGTATTCGTCGAGGTCGAAGGTGGTGAGGATGAGGATCCGTGCTGCGGGGTCGGCGGCGAGGATGCGCCGCGTTGCTTCGAGGCCGTCGAGCTCGGGCATGCGGATGTCCATCAGGACGACGGTCGGGTGGAAGCGTTCTGCTTTGTCGATTGCTTCGAGTCCGTTGCTTGCTTCGGCGACGACGTCGATGTCGTCTTCGTCGGCGAGGAGCATGCGGAAGCCGGCGCGGACCATCGACTGGTCGTCGGCGACGAGGACCCGGATGCTCATTGCCCGGCTCCTATGAGTGGGAGGCGGGTGCTGAGGATGAAGCCGCGTCCGTTGGCGGCGCCGGCGTTCATTTGGCCGCCGTAGAGCTTGACGCGTTCGTGGATGCCGACGAGACCATGGCCGCGTCCGTCGCTAGTGGAGGGTCCGTGGCCGTCGTCGCGGACGTCGATCTGGAGCTCGTCGGGGCGGTAGCGCACGACGACGTCGGCATGACTGGCGTGGGCGTGTTTGAGCGCGTTTGTCAGTCCTTCCTGGACGATCCTGTAGGCGGAGAGGTCGAGTGCGTCGGGGAGGGGCACGGGGTTGCCTTCGACGTGCAGCTCGACGGCTAGCCCTGATCGCCGGATCTCGTCGAGCAGCGGCTCGAGGCTGCCGAGACCCGGTCGCGGTGTCAGCTCCACTCCGTCCCCGTCGCGTCGCATCGCGCCGAGCAGGCGGCGCATCTCCGTCAGCGCTGCGCGTCCTGTGCGTTCGACGTCCCGGAGTGCGTCGCGGTCGTCTGCGAGCTCGTCGGGGAGCCTGTGTCGTACGGCGCCGACCTGGAGCACCATGACGCTGACCGCGTGCGCGACGATGTCGTGTAGCTCGCGTGCGATTCGGGCGCGCTCCTCCGCGACGGCGAGACGTGCCGCCGCCTCCCGCTCCTGCTCTGCCTGGGCTGCTCGTGCCTCCGCCGCCTCGGTCTGCTGCTCGCGGCTCCGCACGGCGAACCCCGCGGCCCAGCTGATCCCGAAGAGGACGGGAACGAAGACGAACGTGCCGGCCGTATGCGTGGGCTGGTTGTAGACGACGATCGCCGCACCTCCGACCGCGATGGCCAGGCCGATCCAGGCGTGTCGGCCGTCGCGCAGGTCCCCGAGAAGGAACGAGGCCACCATCCCGAGGAAGAAGACGCCGATTGGGAACGTGACGAGGCGTCCGTCGACGAACGACAACGCCGCAGCCAGGAGCCAGAAGGTGGCGGCGGCCGCAAACGGATGGCCTCGCCGGCCGATCGTCGGGAGCGCGAGAACGACGATGGCCGGGATGACGAACCAGAGGGTCGTGCGCGGCGCGCCAGACGCGTCCCGCCTGAGGACGATCTCGAGCACCGCGATGGCCGCGAAGAGGACGAGCAGGACGTCGAGCGCGAGTGCCTGCGCGAGATGCCGGATCCGGTTCACGCACTGAACGTACTGCAGGTGTTCACGCACTGCCTCCTACCTGGGTAGGAGCCGAGATCGTCGCCAGGTCGGAGAGCGGACGCGACCTCGCGACGACGTCCGTTCGACCGACCGCTCCTAGCGTGGAGGCATCGACTCGATCAGCGAAAGGACGGTCACCATGAGGACTCCGACACCCACGTCCCTCCCACAGCAACACGGTCTTGCTGCTCGCATGGGCCGCTGGAGTGCGACCCACTGGAAGACCGCGACCTTCGGCTGGCTCGCATTCGTGCTTGTCGCGTTCGCGCTCGGCGGGATGGTCGGCACGACGAACGTCGATCAGAACGCGCCCGGCCCGGGCGAGTCGGGCCGGATGCAGAAGATCCTCGACACCGGGTTCCAGCAGCCCGCGGGCGAGAACGTCCTGGTCCAGAGCCGGTCGGCCCGCGTCGGCGAGCCCGCCTTCACGGCGGCGATCGGCGACGTCACTGCGCGCGTCTCGAAGCGCGCAGACGTGCAGAACGTCCGGCGGGGCGCGGTCTCGAAGGACCAGCACTCCGCGCTCGTCCTGTTCGACGTCCGCGGCGACAGCGACAAGGCCGTCGACAAGATCCAGCCGGTCGTCGCGAGCATCGCCGCCGCGCAACGCGCTCACCCCGGCTTCACGATCGGCGAGTTCGGCCTCGCGAGCGCCCAGAAGGAAATCCAGACGGCGTACGGGAACGACCTCGGCAAGGCCGGGATGCTCTCGCTGCCGGTCACGCTCGTGATCCTCGTGCTGACCTTCGGCGCACTCGTCGCGGCCGGCATCCCGCTCCTGCTCGGTCTGACCGCCGTGTTCGCGACGTTCGGGCTGATCGCGCTGCCCAGCCACCTGCTCCCAGTCGCGTTCGAGGCGCAGGCGATGGTGCTCCTGATCGGCCTCGCGGTCGGCGTCGACTACACGATGTTCTACTTGAAGCGCGCACGCCAGGAACGCGCCGCCGGACGCAGCCCGGCCGCCGCCCTCGAGGCCGCCGCCGCCACCTCCGGCCGCTCTGTGCTGATCTCCGGGCTGACCGTGATCGCCGCGATGGCCGGCATGTTCCTGACCGGCGACGCGACCTTCGAGTCGCTCGGCCTCGCCACGATCCTCGTCGTCGCAGCAGCCGTGCTCGGCTCGCTGACCGTGCTACCGGCGCTGCTCTCGCGGCTCGGCGACAAGGTCGACCGGCTCCGCGTCCCGCTCGTCGGCCGGCTCCGCCGCGACGACGGCGAGGGCCGGATCTGGGGCGCGATCGTCGAGCGCGTCCTCCGCCGGCCTCTCCTCTCGGCGGCGGTCGCCGCCGGGCTGCTGCTGGCGTTCGCCGCGCCGGCGCTGCAGCTGCACATCGCGCCGCAGGGAACGGAGTCGTTCCCGAAGTCGCTCGCGGTCATCAAGGCATACGACCGGATGCAGCAGGCATTCCCCGGCTCCGCCCTGCCGGCGAACGTCGTCGTCAAGGCGCCGGACGTGAACGCGCCTGCCGTGCGGGCGGCAATCGACCGGCTCGAGCGGCGGGCGCTCGCCAGCGGCCGCATGTACGAGCCGATCACCGTCGACGTCAACCGGCAGGCGACGGTCGCCAACATCACCGTCCCGATCGCCGGCAACGGAACCGACGCTGCCTCGAACGCCGCCTTCCACCTCCTGCGCGACTCGATCGTGCCGGCGACGGTTGGCGGCCTGGCGAACACCGAGGCCGGAGTCACCGGGACGACGGCCTCCTGGAAGGACTCGGCCGACAAGCTGAAGTCCGACCTGCCGCCGGTCATCGCGTTCGTGCTCCTGCTCGCGTTCGCGCTGATGCTGATCGCCTTCCGCTCGATCGTGATCGCGGCCAAGGCGATCGTGCTCAACCTGCTCTCGGTTGCCGCCGCCTACGGCGTGCTCGTGCTCGTCTTCCAGCACGGCCTCGGCAAGGGCCTGCTCGGCGTCAGCTCCGCGAACGGAATCGAGATGGTGGTGCCGCTGCTGCTGTTCGTGATCCTGTTCGGCCTCTCGATGGACTACCACGTCTTCATCATCAGCCGCATCCGCGAGACCTTCGACCGCGGCGCCACGATGGACGACGCGGTCCGGCACGGGATCAAATCGACCGCCGGCGTCGTCACCAGCGCCGCGATCGTGATGGTCTGCGTGTTCGCCGTCTTCGGCACGCTCTCGGCGCCGTTCTTCAAGCAGTTCGGCGTCGGCCTCGCGGCAGCGATCCTGATCGACGCCACCATCGTCCGCGCCGTGCTCCTGCCCGCAACGATGAAGCTGCTTGGCGACTGGAACTGGTACCTGCCCAAGTGGCTCGAGTGGCTTCCTCAGTCCGAGCGAGGCGAGCCGGAAGCCGCATCGGAGATCAAACCGGCGCCCGTCTCCGCCTAGACCACTTAACTGCCCCGGCCCTCACGGGCCGGGGCGCCGACCCAGAAAGGGATCCTGGAGATGACCGTTTCAGCAAACAATCCGAAGAAACGCACCGGTCTCACGATTGGAGCCTGGGTCGCAGCCGTGCTCGGCGCGATAGTGGTCGCGGCGGGCGGAACGGCAATCTGGGCGAACACCTGGGAGCGGGACGGCAACGGCTACTTCTCCGCGCACGCGCACAGCTACCAGACGCATACACGCGCGATTGCGACCGAGGGCATCACGGTCGAAAGCTACGTTCCCACCTGGCTCGCAGGCAACGTCCGCCTCGACGTCTCCGGCGACAAGCCGTTGTTCGTCGGCATCGCGCCGAAGGCCACCGTGGACGCCTACCTTGCCCGCGTCGAGCACACGGAAGCGACCAATCTCGACCTCGATCCATTCAAGGTCACCTACGTCGACCACACAGGAACGGTCGACCCCCGCCGGCCCGCACGCGAACTGTTCTGGGCAGCAGCCGTCTCCGGTACCAGCAGCCCCCTGGCGTGGAAGCTCCGCTCCGGCACCTGGTCGATCGTCGTGATGAATGCCGACGGCTCTCGCGATGTCGCCGCGACGATCGGCGTCGGCGTCCAGGTTAAGGTCCCGGCGCTGCTCTGGGTCGGAATCGGGCTGAGCCTGTTCGGAGGCGCGCTGCTCGCAGCCGCCGCGCTGATGTTCGCTGCCCGCTCGCGCAGCTACCGCCGCGCGGGGGCAACAGCAGCCTTAGCCAGCTTTGACGTGCGCATCGCCGGCGGCTTCGAGTCGAGCGTGTTGCCTCGCAAGTCCTGCGGATCTTCGGGTGCGCAGGACTTGGCGTTTATTTGGGGAGCACAGAGAGCACAGAGAGACCTCCTCTCGCCGAGAGAAGGGGTCGAAGGTGCCCGTCGGCGAGGTCCGGTTGGTCTTCATGCCATGAGGAGCTCGCGCGCCTGGGTAGGCGCGACTGTCTTCTCAGCGTCGAGCGTATTGGGAGCGCGAAAATAGGGCCATGTCGATTGGGCGCGCCGGCACGGCGCAGGTCGAGGGCGAGATCGTGATTAGGCGGCCGGTCGAGGAGGTGTTCGACTACGTCGCCGACGAGCGCCATGAGCCCAACTTCAACGCGCGCATGTCCCGTGTCGAGCTGCTTTCCCCGGAGCCGATCGGGCTCGGGTCTCGGTTCGGGGTCGAGATGACGATGATGCGTCGCGTGTTTGAGATGACGGTCGAGTTCACCGCCTTCGAGCGGCCGCGGCTGCTCGGTTCGACCTCGCGCTCGCTGCCGCGGGGAGGCAGGGGGCGGCCGTTGCTGACCGCGGGGAGTCTGACGTTCGACCCGGTTCCGGAGGGGACGCGGATGCGCTGGTCGTGGCGGGTGGAAACGCCGGGCGCGATGAGGCTGCTCGTGCCGCTTGTGGCGTGGATGGGGAGGCGGCAGGAGCGGCGGGTCTGGACGAGCCTGAAGCGGCTCTTGGAAGAGGAGGCGCCCGTCAGGTAGGCGGCTGCGGGTTTATGCCTTGAGGTGTGCGTTGAAGAAGGAGACGATCCGACGGCGCGCGTCTTGGGCCGAGGGCTCGTGGTAGCCGCTGCCCCCAGCGAAGAGCTTTCCGGTCACCAGGAACAGGATCGGCACGTCGGCAGGGTCGTGGTCGTTGAGGAATGCGTGGCCGGCGTCGGGATACTCCTTCACGTCGTGGTCGACGCCGGCCGTCGTGAGTGTCCGCTCCAGCCGAGCGGCGGTGCCCCGGTTCGCGCGATCCTTCGCTCCATAGCTGCTGACGATCGGACAGGCGCCGGCCAGGAAGCTCTCGGCGTACACGCCCTTCGGAGCTCCGACGCCGTAGTTCACGCTCGAGGCCGAGAACCCGTGGCCGGGGGCGAGCAGCAGGGCGAAACCGCCGCCGATGCAGAAGCCGATCACCCCGATCGTGCCGGTGCAACCATCCTGCTCGGCCAGCCAGGTACGCACGGCTTCCACCTCCTCGAACGCTCTCCTTGCTGGGCGCGCAAGTCGCGGCCGATCGAGCGCAGGCAGGTCAGCCTTCTGCCCCAGGAGAACAGGTCGGGCGCGACAGCCAGATAGCCCTCGCTCGCCAGCCAGTCGGCCTGGGTTCTCAGGTCGTGGCTCATTCCCATCGCGTCGTGGATGACGACCACCCCCGGCCACGGGCCCCTGCTCGCAGGCGTGGCCAGATAGGCGGGCAGTTCGCCCCGCGGGGTGAGGATCATCACCCCGGCCAGCGCGTCCACCTGTCCTCGATGCGCGAAGGTCGAGCTCGCCTCACGGTGAGCTCAGGGGCTCGATGCGGAAGACCGGGTGCCGGTCGGCTTCGGCCACGAATGCCTCGAGTGGCGAGTCAGGCGACGCGTCGAAGAACGGCCGGACCGTTCTGACCTGGCGAAGGTACTCGCGGAGCATGGGGGCGCTCTCCTGGGGGCCGACTTCGCTGATCTTGACCTGGTCGCGGTGGCGTCCGCGGCTGAGCGTCGCTCGACCGGCGGCGCGAGCGTTGCGCACCCAGCTCACCTCGCCGTAGGGCGCGACCAGCCAGCGCTCGCCGTTCTCGACCAGGATCACCGGCGTCGAGTAGGTGCGGCCGCTTCGTCGCCCGGACACGCTCAGCAGGTAGGTGTGTCCGCCTGCGAGACCAAGGCGAAGCAGTCCCTTCACAAGCGAGTTGACCAGGCGGCGGGCCAGGCCAAGCCGGTAGGCCTTCGTCATCGCCCAACGATCGCACAGACACCCAAGCGCCGCTTCTGCCGAAGCCGCTGCTTCTCTTACGAGTGGCCCGAGCGGCGCAGGCCGGCGGCGACCAGTCGCAATGCGATCCGGCGGAGCAGGTCGCTGAAAGGAGCGATCAGGAGCCAGTAGCGCTTGAAGCGTCGCTCCGCGGCATCGAGCGCCCTCGTCGTTCGTTTCGACGTCTTGCGGCCGAACGCTCCGCTCAAGACCCACTGGCGGGTGAGTCGAAGGAGGCGCAGCCTCTCGTCGGCCAGGTGAAGAGTGCGCTTCGGATCGAGGTAGAGATCGATCGCCAGCTTCTTGACGAGTGCCGGTTCGCTGGGCGCGCCGGTCGCCTGCTCGAGCCGGTGAGCCACCAACGAAGCGAGCACCTGCAGCTCCCGCACACCCGTGCGAACGGCGATCCCGATCGAGACGGCACTCGAGGCAACCATCACCCACGGCACCCTCGTCAGGCGGGCGCCGCGAGCCAGTCTGCGGACGACGGGCACGGCGAGCACGACGACCCGTTGGATGTCGCCCGCGAGTGCCTCCGTGTCCTCTTTGCCCGCGAGCAGTCGCTTGCCGTCGGCGGCCGAGGTGATGCGCTCGTCGGTGAGCAGCACGCTGTCGATTGCCTTGTCGGCAAGCCTGCCGACGGTCTGCATGAGCGCCCCGCCCGCATTTCGAGTATTGGCGCCCGCGCTCCTCCCCGCTGACGAGGCTCGGTCACGCAACGAGCGTGGCGGCGTGCTCGGCTGAGCATCGCCCTGGGTGTTGTCTCGAGCCGCTAGGGTATCCGCCGCCGCGTACCTGGACCTGCGCACCCCCAGAGGATATGGCCCGCCAGGGGAAGCAGGCCTACTGTCGCAGTCCGGCTCTCATCGGGGGCACTCTCCCGTTCTACGATGGGGGGCGTGGCCGCGGCGGAACAGCTCGTGAAGCCGAAACTACGCGGCGTCTTTCACGAACTCGGCTTCTACGCCGCTGCCGCGGCCGGCGTCGTGTTGGTCGTCACCGCCGACCCGGGGAAGGCGCGGATATCGGGTGCAATCTTCGCGGCGTGCGTCGCCGGCTGCTTTGGAGCGAGCGCCGTCTACCACCGGCCGATGTGGCGACCGCGGGCGCGCGCCTGGCTCGCACGGCTCGACCACGCCGGCGTCTACTTGCTGATCGCCGGCAGCTACGCGCCGTTCGGGTTGATCGTTATGTCGAGGGGCTGGGCGATCCCGATCCTTGCGATCATCTGGGGCGGCGCGTTCCTCGCGATCGTCCTCAAGTTCTTTTGGGTACAGGCGCCGAAGTGGCTGGCGGCAGCCATCGGTCTGACCCTCGGCTGGGTCGGAGCCGCTGCGTTCCCGCAACTGCTGAAGCTCTCAGCAGCGGCCGTTGTGCTCGTCGTCGCCACCGGGATCCTCTACACCGGGGGCGCGATCATCTACGCGAGGCGCCGTCCAAATCCGCTCCCGTGGGTGTTCGGCTATCACGAGCTCTTCCATGTGCTCACGCTCGCCGCGGCAGCGTGCGAATACGTCGTCGTCGCGTTCTACGTGCTCCCGCGCGCGTAAGACTGGCGCGCTCGGCTCGGTGTCCCGTTATCTCGGGTTTGCGGCCACGACGATCACCCGCTGGGACGAGGCGGAGCGTCACTTGGAAGCGGCGCTCAGGGCCAACGAGCTGATGGGCGCAAGACCATGGCTCTCCCCCACGCAAGATGACTGCGCCCGCATGCTGCTCGAGCGCGACGCCGCCGCGGATCGCGAAAAGGGCCAGAAGCTCACCGCGTTATCGCCTCCGCCGGCTCGCTGGCGTCTTGAAACTAGGCGGGTGCGACGAACGCGAGCAGCTCGTCCTTCGCGCCGTGGACTATCGGGTCGCCGTGCGCGAGCAGGAGGCGGTCGAAGTCGAGCTCGAGCAGACGGCGGTACGCGTCGCGCAGGCCCGCCTTCGTCAGCTCCGGGTCATCCATGAGCTCGTCGGGGACAAACCGCAGCGGTCCGTCGTCAGGCCAGCGGACGACCCCGTCCGCGCAAGCGAGCGCGCGGTGCGCCGGTACGTGGAGAGCGCACTCGTCCGCACAGATCGCGTCCACCTCGTAGACCACGACGCCGCCCGGCAGCTCGTCGTCGAACTCGAACGGCTCGACCGGCCCGCGTCCCTCGAGCTCGTGGAGCCCGTTGCGGACACAGTGCACCGTGCAGCCGAAGGCGTCGCGCAGCTTCCACGCGTCGCGGTCGTGGTGGCGGTTCGTGAGCAGGAGGTGCTCGGGTCGGCCGTGGTCGTCGAACCACCCGAGGCCCTCCGGCGGGATCATCGGGTCGATCAACACGCGCTCCGCCGCGAAGTAGTACGAACTGACCTTGCTGCCGATGCTCTCCCGGAGCGCCTTCCAGTGCCAGAGCCCGGACACGATCTCCTCCACGACCCGAGCGTACCTCGACCGCGGGGTCGGGAGCCGTGTCGTTGAGCGCCTCGAAGGAGGTGCCATCGCACGCCGACTTTGTAAGAGCGTCGTCTAATGTGGCAACGCGGCCTGTCCGCGTGAGGTAACGTTGTCTGTGTGGACGACAAAGCTCCTTTCAGTGACGCCTAGCAGCCGCGCCCTCGGCCTGTCGTCCACAGCGCTCGGTCGGGGGCGCGCCTGCTGGGCGAGAGGAGGCCAAGGTGGCCAAGAGACCCCTCACGAAGCGCCCAGATGGCTGGCTGGCACGCGCCGAAGTTGATGGCGTCGAGTACAGCCGCGCGTTCGCGGACAGGCAGGAGGCACGTCGCTGGCTCAGCCAGCTGCAGTTGAAGCAGGCGCTATCCGACCAGTTGCGGAAGGAGATGGAGCCGCGATGAGCGAGGTCGCCAAAGCGGGACGCAAACCAACCGGGAGCGTCGTCCTCGGGCACCGCAAGGACGGCACTCCCACCTACACGATCAGGTTCCAGGCATACGGCAAGCGCCGCACCGTGAAGCTCGGCTCAGCCGATGAGGGATGGACGCGGCAGAAGGCCGAAGAAGAACTCGCCAACGTGCTCGCGGACGTCAGGCGTGGCGTCTGGCAGCCGCCGACCCGAACGCCGGTCGCTGCCCCCATTGGGGAAATCACGTTCCGGCAGTTCGCCAGCGAGTGGTACGCGTCAAAGGAAAGCCAAGGTCTCGCACCGCGAACTCTCGAAGACCTGTACTGGGGCTTGACCAGGCACATCCTGCCCTGGTTCGAGAAGCACACTCTCAGCGAGATCACGCGGCAGGAGGTTGATCGCTTCCGCGACTACAAGGCACGTGAAGGCGTGCTCTCAGCGAACACGATCAACAATGCTGCGCATGCTGTCCGCCGTTCTGGAGACGGCCGTCGAGTACGACCATGTCTCCCTGAATGCTGCTCGTGGTCGTCGCCGTCGCCTGCCAGGCACGACTCCGCATCGTCCCTTCGTTCAGCCGGAACAACTGATGGCGCTCCTCGACGCCGCTGAGGAATACCACGCCGGTCGTGGCCGGCCCCTAGTCGCTGTGCTGGCCGGTGCCGGTCTACGCATTGAGGAAGCTCTCTCGCTTCAGCGGCAGCACGTCGATCTCGCCCGTGGGCACCTGACCGTCACGAAATCGAAGACGGAGGCAGGCGTACGAGTGGTGGACCTCACTCCGGCGCTTCGGGAGGAACTTGCTCTCTGGCTGGATCGCTCCCCCCACAAGCAGCCCACCGATCTGGTGTTCCCGACTCAGCGTGGCCACCGAGACACGCGGCAGAACGTGCGCACTCGGCTGCTGGTGAAGGCGATCAACAAGGCCAACGAGAAGCTGGTGGCGGCCGGGATCCCGCCGATCCCAAGGATCTCACCACACGGGCTGAGGCGCACCTACGCGTCGCTGCGTTGTGTGTGCGGCGACGATCCGGTGTACGTCGCTAGCCAGCTCGGTCACACCGATCCGACGTTCACCCTGCGGGTGTACGCGCAGGCGGTGCGCCACCGCTCGAAGCTCACTCCAGCGGAGCGGGACGCATTCGACCGCGCCGTTGATTGGGCGCATTTGGGCGCAGAACCCGCCTTCGGCGAGGTTGACCGCGTCTTGCTGGCAGCACCCACGGCGAGAGAATCGCCTGATTTGCAGGCGGTTCTCCTGCCTCGCACCGGCCCCTGAAAAGGCCGAGAGCCCCGGCTGCGGCCCCCGGGGCTCTCTTCTGTACAGACCTTCGCAGACAGGCGCCCTGGGTGATTCCTGCGGCGGACGCTGTCGAAGTGGCTTCGACTATAGAAGCCATGTCCTGTTCTGTCAAGTAGGCGGGTGAAGCGATCTGCGCTAGGCTTACTTCACCAAGGAGAGAGGCATGACCAGGGCGATTCGAGGCGAACATCTGCGGACGGCGAGCGGAAACGGTGAAGTCGGGCAGCGACTCCGTTCCCTGCGCGTCGCTGCCGGCCTGACCCAGAGCCAGCTCGCCCGCGGCCGCTTCTCGAAGGAGTACGTCAGCCAGATCGAGCGCGGGAAGACGCGGCCGAACGTGGAGACGCTCGAGTGGCTGGCCGCTCAGCTCGACGTCGAGCCGGCCTACCTGCTCGGCGGCGTCAGCGCCGAGGACCGCGGACGTGTGGAGGCGGCGTTGTCCCGGGCCGAGGCGCTCTCCGAGCAGGGCGAGCACACGGCCGCGACCCAGGCATTCGCGAACGGCCGCCAGGCGGTCGCCGAGACGGGCGCGGCCGACCTCGAGCTGCGCTCCCTGCTCGGCGAGACCTGGGCGCTCGCGCAGTCCGGCTCGGTGCGGGAGGCGCTCGGCATGCTCGAGCATGCCCGCGACCTGGCCGAAAGCCCGGCGTGCTCCGACGTCGACCGGGCGGCAGTCCTGTTCCGTTTCGGCGTGTGCCGCTACCACCTGTCCAGCATCTCGACGGCGGTCTCCCTGCTCAGCTCGGCGCTCGAGCTCGCCGACCGCTCGGGCCTTCCCTGCGACCTCCTGCGGGGCGACATCCTCGACTGGCGTTCCCGCTGCTACCGCCGGCAGCGCGACTGGCAGGCCGCTCGGGAGGACGTCGAGCGCGCGCTCGAGCTGGCGGAGGCCGGCCGCGACCGACGCTCGACCGCCCAGGCGTACTTCCAGGCCTCGCTCGTGGCCGAGCGGGAGGGGCACTGGCTGCTCGCCAGGACCTATGCGGAGCGGGCGCGCGGGTACTACGAGGAGCTCGAGGACCGGGCCAATGTCGGCCGTCTCCTGAACAACCTCGGCGGCCTGAACTTCACGCTCGGCAACCCCGAGCGGGCGGTCGAGCTGCTCAGGAGCGCGCACGAGGTCGCGCTCGAGTCCGGCGACGAGCCGGAGGCCGGGCTCGCGATGTGCTCACTGGCGCAGGTTCATCTCGACGTGTCCGAGCCGGGCTTGGCGGAGGGCGAAGCGTGGAAGGCGCTCGAGCTCTTCGGTGACCGGCCGGACTACTTGCAGGGAATCGGCACCGCGCAGCTCGTGCTGGGCCGCGCGCTGCTCGAGCAGGATCGTCTGAACGAGGCTGGAGAAATGCTTGTCGCTGCCGATAAGAGCTTCGAGCAGTTGTCCTCGGTCAGCCACCGGGCTGCGGCCTGGGTCGCGCAAGGCGATCTCGCACAGAAGCGCAATGCAGATCGTGAGGCGGCCCGCCTGTACCGGCGGGCAGCCGAGGCACTGCAGGATTTCCGCTTCTAGCCGAAAGGAGACATAGGCGTGCTGGTCAAGGCCTATTCCGACGGCCCTCGTTAGTTCGAGCCACCGGCTGCGGCCGGCCGGGATCTAGACTCGAGGCGTGCGGCACGCGCGCCTCCTCGTCGTGCTGGCCGCAGCGCTGGGTGTCGCGGGCTGCGGGCGCAGCACAAACGTCAATGGCAGCGCCGAGCCGGGAACGCTGGGCGCCGAGCTCGCGCGGACCGGCCCCGACATCGCGCTGATCCAGGGCACGTCCGACTATGCGGTCGGTCCCGTCCGGGTGACCTTCCTCGTGATCGACTCGAAGTCGAAATCGATCGAGCGGCCGCACGCCCGTGTCTGGGTCGGGCCCTCGCTCGACGCGCCGCCGACCACCTCGACCGAGGCGGTGCTCGAGCCGATCGGCATTCCCGGGAAGTCCGAGTCGGCGACCGGCGACGTCACCCGGATCTACGTCGCCCGCTTCAGCTTGTCCAAGCCGGGCAAGTACACGCTCGTCGCCCAGCCGGACGGGGCGAAGATCCAGGGGATCGCCACCCTCGACGTGCGACGGCGCCCGCAGGCGCCCGCGGTCGGCGACCGGGCGATCCCGTCGCGGACGCCGACGCTCGCCTCCGCACACGGCGACGTCGCCTCGCTGACGACGGCCAACCCGCCCGACAGGTCGCTGCTCCGGTACTCGGTCGGTGAATCGGTGAAGGCCCACGCGCCGTTCGTGCTCGTGTTCGCGACCCCGAAGTTCTGCAGCTCGCGAACCTGTGGGCCGGTGGTCGACGTCGCCCAGGCCGTCCAGCTCCGTTTCGCCGGCAGCGGCGTCCGGTTCATCCACGTCGAGGTCTACACCGACAACAACCCCGCGCAGGGCTTCAACCGTTGGTTCCGGGAGTGGCGGCTGCCGAGCGAGCCGTGGGTCTTCCTGGTCGGCCGCGACGGGCGGATCAGGGCCCGTTTCGAAGGCTCGGTGTCGGCCGCCGAGCTGAGCGCGGCGGTTCAGCGCTTGCTCAGCGCCTGACCCCGAAGGGGTCTGATCCCGCAGACGGATACGGGCCTCGCCTCTGCAGGGGCTGCCGCGACTGGGGACAGTCCCTACCATCCAGGCATGGCCGTGAAGCTCACCGAGCTCGTCACCTCGGGCGGCTGCGCGGCCAAGTACCCCGCCGCCCGGCTCCAGGAGCTGCTCACCGGACTCGTCCCCGCGGAGGCGGAGGATCTGCTCGTC
Source organism: uncultured Actinomycetes bacterium (assembly GCA_963775695.1). Lineage (GTDB taxonomy): Bacteria > Actinomycetota > Thermoleophilia > Gaiellales > Gaiellaceae > DATBLE01. Next base: position 232,229 of record CAVZJU010000003.1, read on the forward strand.
GGGCTCTCTCCGGCCGACGACGCTGCCGTCTACCGGCTCGACGACAGCACGGCGCTCGTCTTCACGCTCGACTTCTTCCCGCCGCTCGTCGACGACCCTCGTGACTTCGGGACGATCGCAGCGACGAACGCCCTCAACGACGTCTTCGCGATGGGTGGACGCCCGCTGCTGGCCCTGTCGATCGCCGAGTTCCCCGAGGAGCTGCCGCAGGAGACGGTGGCGGCGATCCTCGAGGCCGCCGACCAGCAGGTGCGCGAGGCGGGCGCGATCCTGGCCGGCGGGCATACGATTCGCGACCGGGAGCCGAAGTACGGGCTGGCGGTCGTGGGGACGGTGCACCCCGATGGCATCTGGCCGAAGTCCGGCGCCCGCCCCGGTGACGCGCTGCTCCTGACGAAGCCGCTCGGCACGGGGCTCGTCCTGCACGGGGCCGGGCGTGGGCTTGCCGGCGACGAGGACGTGCGCTCCGCCGTCGGGTGGATGACCACGCTGAACCGTGACTGGGCCGACGTCCTGCGCGCGTTCCGGCCGAACGCGGTCACCGACGTCACCGGCTTCGGACTGCTCGGCCACGCGTACGAGACGGCAGAACGCAGCGGCGTGCGGCTGGCGCTGGAGTCGGACCGGTGGCCGGTCCTCGACGGCGCTCTCGGGGTCGCCCGCGCCGGGGAGAGGACGGGCGGCGACCGGCGCAACCGCGACTTCGCCGCCGCGCACGTGACCGTGGCCGGCGGCGTCGACGAGGGGGCCGTTGCGCTGGGCTGGGATCCCCAGACTGCCGGCGGGCTGCTCGTCTCGCTCCCCGCGGATCGCGCTCCTGCTCTGCAGGCGGAGTGGGAGGCGCGTGGCCTCTTCGGACGCCGGATCGGGCGCGTCGAAGCAGGCTCCGGCGTCCACGTCGACTGACGCGGACTACACTCGGGCACGTGCACGTCGAGACCACGCGCCTCTCCCGGCTGCGCGCACTCGAGCTCTCTCCCGCCGCCTTCCGGCGCATCGCGATCCTGTCTGTCGCGGCGTTGTGGCTGATCGTCTCGACCGGAGCCGTCGTCCGCCTGACGAGCTCCGGGCTGGGCTGCGAGCACTGGCCCGGGTGCCAGCCGGGCCAGCCGTTCCCGGAGAAGGGCTACCACTCGTACATCGAGTTCGGGAACCGGATGGTCGCGAGCGTGACGATCGTCCTGACGCTCGCGCTCGCGGTCGGCGCCTGGTTGACGCGCGCGCTGCCGCGCTGGGCGCGCTGGGTGGCGGTGGCCACGTTCCTCGGCACGGCGGCACAGGCGCCGCTGGGTGCCATCACCGTCTACGCACATCTCCATCCGGCGCTGGTCATCCCGCACCTCCTGCTCTCGGTCGCAGTGCTCGGCGCCGCCGTCGTCGTAGGGGTCGAGGCATCGGCCCTCGACCGGGGCCACGCCCCGCCGCTCGACCACGAGCCGCGGCTCGCGGGCGTGGGCGTGGCGATCGCCTGCTTCGCGCTGCTCGCGTCCGGGACGATCGCGACCGCTGCAGGGCCACACTCGGGCGGAAAGGACGTCTACCGTCTCTGGCGGCTGCACCCGGCGCTCCTGCTGCACGGCGCTGCGGTCGCCGTCCTCGGCTGCAGTTTGATGTTCCTGATCGGCTACCTGCTCGCCCGACGCTCGACGATCGGCGGGCGCTACGCGGTCGGCGCCGTCGGGCTCGCCGCGCTCGTGCTCGTGCAGATGGCCCTCGGCGACATCCAGTACCGCACGCATCTTCCCTGGGGGCTCGTGCTCGTCCACGTCGCGGTTGCGGCGACGGTGTGGGCGGCGACGGTCGCCTTCGTGACGCTCATGTGGCGCCCCGTTGCCGCCGTGCGTTCCGGTTCGACGTAGACTGGCTCGATGGCCGAGCTCCACGTGGCCCGCCGTCCCACACTCGAGCGGCCGGTTCTCGTCGCCGCATTCCGCGGCTGGAACGACGGAGGCCAGGGCGCCTCGCTGGCCGCCGGCTACCTGGCGAAGGCATGGGACGCACGGAGGTTCGCCGAGATCGATCCGGAAGGGTTCTTCGACTTCCAGACGACCCGGCCCCAGGTACGGCTCGAGGAGGGTTTCACGCGGAGGATCGACTGGCCGGAGACGGTCTTCTACCACGCTCGGCCCGAGGGGTTGGGGCGCGACGCCGTCCTCCTGCTCGGCATCGAGCCGAACCTCCGCTGGCGGACGTTCTCCGGGCTGATCGTCGACTTCGCCAAGGAGCTCCAGGTCGAGTTGATGGTCACGCTCGGCGCGTTGCTCGCCGACGTGCCGCACACCCGCGACGCGCCCGTCACCGGCAGCGCGACCGACCCGGCCCTCATCGAGGAACTCGGCCTCCAGGCCTCGCGCTACGAGGGCCCGACCGGCATCGTCGGCGTCGTCCACGACGCCTGCAAGCGCGCGAACATCCCGTCGGCGAGCCTCTGGGCCGCGGTTCCCCACTACGTCTCGCTGGCGCCGAGCCCGAAGGCGGCCGCTGCGCTGTGCGGCCGGCTCGCCGACCTACTCGATGCCGAGATCGACACCACCGAGCTCGACGAGGCGGCCGAGGCCTACGTCCGCCAGGTCAGCGAGGCGATCGCGACCGACGAGGAGACGGCCGCCTACGTCGAGGAGCTCGAGCGGCGTGCGGACGAGATCGACGAGTCGGACATCCCCTCGGGCGAGTCGCTGGCGGCGGAGCTCTCCCGCTTCCTGCGCGAGCGCGACGAGCAGGGCGACGGCCCGGCCGCGACCGAGCAGTAGGCGTTTTCCGCCGCCGCGACCGACATGGCGGGCGCGGCCCGCTGCGGCGTGTTTCGCCGGCGTGTTTCGCGGGTGATGCGAGCGCAGCGAGCGAAACGAGGAGGGGCTCGTGGGGGAACGTAGTTCCCCCATGTGACTAGCCGAAGGTGAAAGCGTAGGCCGAGACGCCGGGTGAGAACCGAAGCTCGAGCACGGCCTCGTCGATCGAGCCTCGGTCGACCAGGGTGTACAGGCGGTCCGAGGTGACGCGCACGACCCCGTGGGGCTTGCCGTCGACGAGCACCTGCACCGTTCCGTGGCCGCCGAGGACGAGGTAGACCTTGCGCGCGTAGTAGCGGAGCTGCAGGCGCGCGTCCTTCCCGGCCACGATCCGCTGGGCCCGCACCGTCCAGCGTCCGCCGTAGGCGAAGTCGTCCTTGCCAAGCGCCGGCGGGAACGTGTACGCCGCCTCCTTGTCCGGGTAGAGCTTCGAGCCGGTGAAGCGGTCGATCCGGTCGTACCCGAGGTACGTTTCCGGCGTCAGCTGGCCTGCGGGAGTCAGGTCACGGAGCCGGTCCGAGGCGGGCGAGGCCGGCTTCTCGCCGAGCAGGCTGCGGATGTTCTCCTCCGTTACGGAGTAGTTTCCCTCGCCGAAGTGGGCGTAGCGCACCTCGCCGTTCCGGTCGATCAGGTACTTCGCCGGCCAGTACTGGTTGCCGTACGCGTTCCAGGTGCCGTACCCGTTGTCGAGAGCGACCGGGTAGCGGACGCCGAGCCGCATCACGGCGGCGCGCACGTTCGACGGAACGTGCTCGAACGCGAACTCGGGCGTGTGGACGCCGACGACCACGAGCCCTTCCTTCCGGTACATGCGGTACCAGGCCTCGACGTGCGGGAGGGTGCGCAGGCAGTTGATGCACGAGTACGTCCAGAAGTCGACCAGGACGACCTTGCCGCGCAGCTCCTGCATGGTCAGAGGCTTGCTGTTCAGCCAGCCGTCGATGCCGGCGAAGTTCGGAGCGGGTCCGTAATCGGGGAGCGCGGACGAAGCCGTCGCGGCAGGGGCGCGATCGACGACGTTGACGCCGCGCTTGAACGAGCCCTTCCCGAGGTCGCTCAGCAGCGAAGACGTCGGGAACGACACCTTCGCCAGGTCCTCGTCGACGTTGAAGAGGAGCACGACGGCCAGTGCCGCGACGATTGCGCCGAAGGCGATCCGGAAGCGCTGCATCCCGGAGCGCAACCGCTGGCTGGCGGCCCGTCCGCCGAGCGCGATCGCGAGCAGGACGACCGAGAAGCCGAGCGTGTAGGCGGCCGCGACGAGGAACGCCTTCAGACCGAAGTCGCCGGACGCAGCGGAGGCGGTGACGTACGCGAGCGCAACGCCCGCGCACGGGACGAAGACGAAGCCCAGCGCGCAGCCGAGCACGAAGCCGCCGCCGAGGTCGCCGGCCGGGCGCCGGGAGAGGCGGGTCAACGGACGCTCGATCCACTCGCCCACCTTGGGGACGATCAGCACGATCGCAATCACGAACAGGAGCGCGATCGAGACGTTGCGCAGCAGATCCTTCGGCAGGCCGAGCCGGTCGAGAATCCAGGTCGCGAAGAGAATCGAGACGAGGAAGGAGAGCGCGAGGCCGGCGATGATCGCGAACGGGCGGCGCCTGTTCTCGCCGATGCCTCCTGCCAACACGATCGGCAGCACGGGCAGGACACACGGCGAAACAGCCGTGATCAGTCCCGCCACGAACGCGAAGACGATCGCGAGGACCATCGCTGGTTATTCGGACGCCGAAGCCTGCCCGGTTGTTACAGATTCGTTTGTTTCCGCGGAGGCCGGTTCCTTGCCGGTCTGCTCGACGCCGCGCTGGATGGCCTGAGCTGCAGCGGCCGGCTTCTTCTTCCGCCGGCGACGCCGACGGCGGCCCGGATGCGCCTTCGGCGCCGGAAGGTCGTCGGCGAGCGCGGTTGCGACCTCGTTGATCGTGCCGAGGCTCTCGCGGGCGGCCTCCAGATGGTGGTTCGCGCGGGGCGTGTAGCCGTCGGCGGAAGCGAGCAGGGCGGCGGCGGTGCCGATCGGGAGCTCTCTGGCGGCGGCGGCCAGCTTGACCGCATTCTCCTCGTGCCGCTGGCCGCGTGAGTTCGCGAGCGCGCCCAGCAGCCGCTTGGCCTCCTGATACTCGGCGCTCGCCTTGCGGTCGAGCACCTTGCGCACCGCGCGCGCGAGGCGCCAGGTCCAGCGCGCGAGGATCTGGTCGGGCGCGTCGGGCTTGCCCTCTCCGATCGCGCGCAGCAACACCCGCACGCCCTGGACGCGGTCCTTCTCCCACGGAGGTGCCTGTGTGACGAGGGTGACGAGGTCGTCGAAGCTCATCCGGTCGACCGGCGTCGACACCCGATCGGAGAGCGCCATCAGCCGCAGCCGCCGGTTCGGGTTCTCGGCGGCGCAGGTGAAGAGGAACTGATCGAGCGCCGCCTTGCTGGCGCGAGCGCTCAGCTTCTCGACCAGCCCGACGCGGTCGTCGAAGCGGGCCTGGCGGCCGGCGATCCGTGCCCAGAAGCGCTGCTCCTCCTCGTCGAGGTAGCGCGGGTCGACGCGTTGCCATTCGCGCTGGATCACGGCGAGGCGCCGACTGACGTCGGGTGTGACCGGCACGAGCCACGGTGCGGGCGACAGGCGACGGCGCGCCCGCCGTTGCACGCGACGGCGCGGCGCCGGCGTGACGCGGGCGCCTTCGCGGTAGAAGTCGGCGCCGAGCAGGGAGTGGAGCGTGACCACGCGGTCGGAATGGGTCGCGCCCTTCTGGACGAAGTCGACCACGATCCCGGCCTCCTTGCGCGGGTGGAGGCGCATGATCCGGCCGATCCGCTGCTGGTAGACGCGCCGGCTGGCGGTGGGGGCGAGGTGCATGACCACGGTCGCGCGCGGTGAGTTCCACCCCTCGGCGAGCAGCATCGCGTTCACGAGCACGTCGATCTCGCCGCGCTCGTACGCCGCGAGGATCTCGGCCAGCCGGACGGGCGGCGTGCGGCCGCTGACCGCCTCGGCCTTCAGCCCGGCTGCGCGGAACTCCTGCGCGAGGTTGTAGGCATGGTCGACGCCGGCGGCGTAGACGATGCCGGCCGTCGAGTCGAAACGGTCGCGGTAGAGGCTGGCAGCCGCCTGGTTGAGGGCGACATGGTCGAGTACCTTGGCCAGCGCTTCCTGGTCGAAGTCGCCGCCGACGATCGGCACGGAGTTGATCGCCGCGGCGGGCGGGACGCGGAGGCAGCGGAGGGGCGCGATCAGACCGCGGCGGGCGGCGTCGGCGAGCGGGAGGTCGTCGACCGAGGCAGGGAAGACGTCGGAGACCTGTTTCGCGATCAGCTGCTCCGTCGCGGTCATACCGATGTAGATCGGTTCCGGGAAGCTGCGGATCGCAGCGCTCGTCTTCTCGCCGAGCGCCGTGTGCGCCTCGTCGCAGATCACGAGCTGGTACGCCTCGCGGTTCAGCTCCTTGACGTGGCGCGCGAACCAGGCGTAGGTCTGGATCGTGATCGGATCGCGCTTCGGCGACGCGCTCGTCCCGGTGATCTCGGGCGTGATCCGTTCGCCGTAACCCTCGTCCTTCAGCTCGCGGTTGAACTGGGTGACCAGCAGGCGCCGGTGGGTGAGGATCAGAACGCCGATCGTCCGCGCGGCCTCGACGAAGCCGGCGGCGGCGATCGTCTTCCCCGACGCGGTCGGATGCCGGAACCGGTAGCGGCGGATGGCACCCGGGTCGTTCTGCGGCGAGAGCGCATCGGCCGGGTCGAGCTCCTCGAGGGGCTCGTGCACGGCGTGGTCCCCGTTGTCGCCGTTGTCCCCGTTCTCGTCCTCTTCCTCGTCGTACTCGTCCTCCGCCTCATCGGCGACCGCCTCCGGCTGGCGCTGCGCCGCGGCGATCAGCTCGGTCAACATTCCGGCGAGCGCGTCCACCTGGTGGCGGCGCAGCTCTGTGCCCGACTTCAGGTGCGGCGGTTTCTCGCTCAGAACCCGCTCCAGCCCGAGCATCAGCGCGTAGCGGATCCTCCATTCGGGCGAGGGCTCCTTCGCGCCCGCGTCCAGCTCCGCCAGGGCGTCGTCGAGCGCGCGGCGACGGGCGGTCCCGGACGCGAGCACCTGGCCCAAATCCTCCTCCGGATGGAGGAACGGCTCGCCGGCCCACGCGCCGGCGCGTTCGGCCGAGGCGACGAGCGAACTCGTCGCCTCAGGAGCAGTCAAGAGTTGAGCGGTGGTTTCCTGCATAGGGGCAGCGACGGTGCGCTGCGGACGTTCTCAGAAGGCGCCCGACACCCCGACGGGCGTCACGCCGCGAAGCATAGCGGGTCGGGCGGGGCCGCGGCCAGCCTCGGACGAGTGAATCGCGATACTTGTCGGGTGGCGGATTGGGCGGCGCTGTTCGAGCACGAAACCCGGCGCTACCGGGACGGGGAGGAGCGGCTCGGCGATCCGGGCGACGAGCGCCAGCGGCAGCTGACGCGACTGGGAAACGCCGCCTGGGGGGCCGGGCTCTGCCTGCTGATGCAGGGCGACGACGCCCGTCCTTGGCTCGAGCTCGCGGCCGGGCGCTGGCGCGAGAGCTACGCCGACGCTCCTCCCGGGAGCTGGGGGCGGCCGATCGGCGCGATGAAGGCGCTCGTCCTGGCCGGCGATGGGCCCGGAGCCGAGGAGGCGGCCCGCTGGGCACTCGCCGAGGGGGCTGCCGAGTCGGAGTCGCCGATCGGCCGCTACGCCGCGGCGCTCGCCTGCTCCGTTCTCGGCGACTGGGCGCACGCACGAATCCACGCCGACGCGATCCGCATCCGCGACGACTTCCCGCGCGACGTCGGCGACGCGCTGGCGATGATCGCCGCCGAGGACGTCATCGGCTACGTCGAGGCGGTCGAGTCGGTGCTCGAGTCGTTCGAGACGCGCGAGGAGTATCTCGAGGACGTGCCGGCTGCCGACACGGTGCTCGTGCTTCAGGCCCTGGCTGCGCGGCGCAACATGGCCACGGATCTGACGTCTGATCTGTTGCCGTGAGCCTGAGGAGACGGCTGGAGGAGCGCCGCGGGCGCAAACGACGCAAGGAGGCCGAGCGGCTCGGCCAGATCGATCCCGAGGAGGCCCGGCGCCTGCGTGACCTCACCTCGCCGGTGAAGGCCAAGTGGGGCTACTACCCGAAGTAGAAGGCTGGCTGGCTCTGCAGGGACAGACCCGGAGGAGTCTGTCCCTAGAGAACGGCCGCGGCAGCGCGGTCGAGGATCGCGACCGTCTCGACGCCCCGAACCAGGCTCGCGGGCGTGTCGGGCGACGGCTCGCCCGCGAACGCACGGCCGACGGCCTCGGCCTTCCCCTCGCCCGTGACGAGGTAGAGCATCACGCGCGCGGCGGCGAGTGCCGGCCGCGTCAAGGTCACCCGCGGGACGAACGGCTCCATTCCCGCCTCGGCGACAACCGCCCGCCGCTCGGTCTCGTCGAGCGCCGGCGCGTTCGGGAAGAGCGACGCGGTGTGCCCGTCCGGGCCGATGCCCATGACCGCGAGGCCGAGGGTCACACCCTGGAGCGCGGCGTCGTACTCGGCCGCCGCATCCTCGGGTTCGAGTTCGCCCCGGACGCGGTGCACCTCGGCGGGCGCCCGCGCGAGCCCGTCCAGCAGCGACTCGCGGACGACGCGGTAGTTCGACTTCCCGTCGGCGGGCGGGACGCAGCGCTCGTCGATCCACCAGAGCTCGACCGCGCTCCAGTCGGGACGCAGGATGCCGACACGCTCGTAGGCCGGCCGCGGCCCCGAGCCCCCGGAGACGCCGATGTGCCCGCCCCCTCCCGCTGCCTCCGCGATCAGCTGCGCAGCCGCCTCGACCGCCTCCTCGGCGGTGTCGACGATGCGGAGATCGACCGGGCTCAACCGCCGTCCTCGGCGAGCTCCCGCGAGCGCTCCATCGCCGCCTGGATCGCGTTCAGGAAGGCGGCTCGCACCCCGGCGGCTTCGAGCTCGCGGATCGCGCGGATGGTCGTCCCGCCCGGAGAGGTGACCGCCTCGCGCAGCTCGACCGGGTGGATGTGCTCGTCGCGGAGGAGCTTGGCGGTGCCGAGCATGGTCTGGACGACGAGCTGGGTGGTCACTTCGCGCGAGAGCCCGAGCAGGAGGCCCGCCTCGATCATCGCCTCGGCCAGGAGGGCGAAGTACGCCGGGCCCGAGCCGGAGACGGCGGTGACCGCGTCCATGTACGGCTCCGGCACACGCACCACGGCGCCGAGGTGAGAAAGGCACTCCTCCGCCAGCGCCAGGTGCTCCTCGCCCGCGTGAGCGCCTGAGCAGATGCCGGCGATCCCCTCGTGGACGATCGACGGCGCGTTCGGCATCGCGCGGACGACGGGAACGCCGGCCGCGATCCGGCTTTCGATCCGCGCGGTACGGATCGCGGCCGCGACGGAGAGGACGGTCTGTTCGGGTGAGAGCTGCGGCCCGATCTCGCCGAGCAACGACTCGATGTCCTGCGGCTTCACCGCGACGACGACCAGCCCGGCGCCGGCGGCGGCCTCGCCGTTCGAGAGCGTGGCCTGGATTCCGTAGTGGCCGCGGAGCTCGCCGGCACGCTCGTCTCGACGGCACGAGGCCACGACCTCGGATGACTCCCGCCACCCGGCACTGAGCAGGCCGCCGAGCAGCGACTCGCCGATCTTCCCGCAGCCCAGGATCGCGACTCGCCGGCTCACGCGACGAGTCTACGCAGCCAGACGCACGCCGCCTCGAGCCGGTCGGCGTCGATCTCGCCGTCCGCGCCCACCGCGGACATCTCCAGCGTCAGGGTGCCGTCGTACGGCAGCCGGTCGAGGAAGCCGTCGATGTCGAGCGTGCCCTCCCCCGGGAGGAGATAGCGGCGTGGCCTGGTGCCCCAGACCGCCGGGTCGAAGTCCTTCACGTGGACGTGGGCGATCAGCTCGCCGAGCTCGTGGGCCCGGTCGAGCTGGCCGTGGAGCGCGAGGAACTCGGTGTCGAGCGTGACCCGGCAGCGCGGGTCGCGCTCGCAGGCGCGGCGGACGTTGTCGAGCGGCGTGCCGAGGGTGCACGGAATCGTCTCGACCGCGAGGGTCAGCCCCTGTTCCTCGGCGGCGTCGAGCAGGCGTGGGAGATGCGCCAGGTTTCGCTCGAGGTAGCGGTCGCCGTCGGGGAGTTCCCAGAGGTGGAGGACGATCGTGGTCGCGCCGAGCGCTGCCGCGATCCGGCAGTTCAGGCCGAACCGATCCAGCGCCGGATGGTCGCCCGACAGCGTGGCGCCGATCGCCTTGTCGGCGTGTGCGACCACGATCGGGAGGCCGTGCAGGTCGTCGACCACGCCCTCGTCCCAGGCCGTGTAGATCGACAGCTCGAGGTCGGCAGGCGGGACGTACCGGACGATCCGCAGGTGGTCGGCGAAGTCGGGGTTGCGTGTGACCGACCCTGTCGAGATCAGCGGCCTCACGCGGCCTCCCTCGCCTCCGGCTCGGTCGCGCGGGGGAAACCCTGTTTCCCCCGCGGGTCCCCTTCCCGCTGCGCGGCTGCGTCGCCGTTCTCTGGGGGAACCTCCCGGTTTCCCCTTGCCCCCTCCCCGCAGCCGCTCACGCGGCGGCCCGGGCAGTGCGGATCAGGCCGTGTGAGAAGCCGGCGAGGAGGTACACGCTCGCGAGCCCCGCCCACTCGCCGTACGGCTCGAGCAGCTCGGCCGTCTCCCACCCCTCGACCCGGCGGCCGCGCATCGCTCCCAGCAGCTTCACGAGACCGAGGTCGCCCTCGAGGCCGCGGTCGAAACGGCCGAGTCCCTCGAGGCAGACGACGCCGAGCGACCACGGGCCGAGGCCGCGCTCGCGCAGGAGCCGGGCGGAGACCGCGGCCGTCGGCTCGTCCTTCAGCCGCTCGAGCTCGAGCGAGCGGGTCAGCCGCGCGAGCGTGGCGCCGCGGCGGGCGTGGAGGCCGAGCCTGCGCAGCTCCGCCGGCGAGAAGCGGGCGAGGTCGGAGGTCGTCGGCGGGATGCTCAACCCGTCACGGCGCCCGGTGGCGGCGCGGACGATCCGCCGCTCCATCGCCCGCGCCTCGCTCGCCAGGATCAGCTGGCCGCAGAGCGCGCGGAGCAGGGCCTGGGCGACGGTCGCCAGCCGCACGGGACGGAGCCCGCGCAGTCGACGCACGGTCGAGCCGAGCAGCGGGTCGCGCTGGAAGCGGAGGACGAACGGGGTGTGGTCGTCGTCGAGCGCGAGGCAGAAGCGGAGCTGGTCGAGCGCCTCCTCGCCGGTCGCGCGCAGGCAGACGACGCCGTCGGGCCGCTGCCAGGCCACCCCGCGGCCGGCAGGAACGACTGCGTTCAGGATCCCGTCGCGGAACGTGCGCGTTGCATCGGACGCTCGCCTCGCCGATAGGGCGAGCGAATAGGGACCCCGAGGGCGCAGGTCGGCAGCGACCATGGAGGGTCGAGCATAGTGGCCGGTCCCGCCGGCGGCTACGCGGGAGCACTGACGCCGGAGGAGCGCGCCCTGATCGAGACGCACGCGGCGGAGGGCGAGAAGATGCTCGCCCAGGTGGGCGGGCTGCTCGGCCAGGTCGGGAAGATCGTCCGCTCGCACCACGAGCGTTTCGACGGCACGGGCTACCCCGACGGGCTTGCCGGCGAGGAGATCCCGCTGATCGCCCGGATCGTCGCCTGCTGCGACGCGTTCAACGCGATCACCACCGACCGTCCCTTCCGCAGGGCACTGCCTGTCACGACCGCCGTCGCCGAGCTGCGAGCCCAGGCGGGCCGGCAGTTCGACGCGGCCGTGGTCGACGCGCTGATCACCGTGGTTCGTGAGCCAGTGACCACCGCCCGGGCCTGACATTACGCTCGGCCGATGCCTGACGCCGTCGTCGTCGGCGCCGAGGAGGCAGGCGCCCGGTCCGTATGGACGTGGCCTTCCGAGTGGCATTTGCCACCCAGTCTCTGAGACTGGAACTGAAACGTTTGTGTGACAGTTCCTCCACAGGGGTCCGCGGGAACGGCGGGATACCCTCTGCCGAGCTTGGAGATGCGCCGCACGTGGGACGCGCTTGCCGCCGGAGAGACCGCGGTGTACGTCGGCGACCCGAGCGACCGGCGCTTCGGAGCTGGCGGGCCTGTTCGGGCGCCTCGACGGGGATCCACGCGGGGGGACGTGCGTCGAGGTCGGCTGCGGGCCGGGCCGCATGACGGGCGTGCTGGCCGAGCGGTTCGACTCCGTGGTCGCAGTCGACGTCTCGCCGGCGATGCTCGAGCGGGCACGGGTTGCGGTCACCGCCCCGAACGTCCGGTTCGTCGCGGTTTCGGGCGAGCGGCTGGACGGTGTCGAGGACGGGATCGCCGACACGCTCGTCTGCTACCTCGTGCTCCAGCACCTCCCCGCGCGCGCGGTCGTGGAGGGGTACTTGCGTGAGTTCGCGCGCGTGCTCGCCTCCGGAGGCGATGCCTACGTCCAGGTCCCCGTCCTCGGCTCGGCCGGCCGCCTCTGGCGCGCTGCGCGCGGCCCGCTGATCGCACTCGGGCGCCGGCCCGACACCGGCGCGGCCTTCCGGGGCTTCCGCCTGACGCGCGGTGAGCTCGACCGCGCGCTGGCAGGCGCCGGGCTGAAGGTCGTGGCCGAGGACGATGGGCCGTCCGCGTACCGCTTCAGCCGCGACCGGTTCCTGCGGCTCGCGCGGCGATGACCGCCCTCGCACTCGCCGTCTACGGGCTGCTGATCGCGGCGACCGCGGTGGCCGTCTTTCGGCGGCCGATCCTCGCCCTCTACGTCTTCGTGCTGGGCTTGCCGCTGCACAACATCGTCATGTCGCTGCTCTACGGCGGCGGCATCCGCGGCCACGCGCTGGACGCGATCCAGGCGTGGAAGGAAATCGTGCTGGCGGCGGCGCTGGCGTCGGTGGCTGTCGCCGCCGTCCGCGCGCGGCGCCTGCCGTTCCGGCCGCAGCTCGTCGACTGGCTGGCGCTCGCGTACGCGGCCGTCGTCCTGCTCTACGCGGTCATCCCGCAGAGCGTGCTCGACGGCCACGCCGGTGCCCGGGCGATCGCATACGGCCTTCGCCACGACCTCGTCCTGGTGGCGGCGTACTTCCTGGGCCGCTCGCTGCCGCTCGACGTGGCGCGCGTCCGCTGGCTGGTTGCGGGGGCGGCGGCGGCCGTGGCGGCGTGGGGCCTGATCGAGGTCTACTCGGTGCCGATCGAGTGGTGGCGCCACTCCGGCGCGGTCGGCTACTTCCACGGGGAGCTCGGCTACGACTACCACGGGCCCGGCGGCCTGCCGGAGAACTTCGCCTTCAACACGAGCGACGGGCTCTTCCGGCGACTGGTCTCGACGTTCGTCTCGCCGCTCGCGACCGCCTACCTGCTCGTCGTCGCGCTGCTCCTGCTCGCCACCTTCCGGCGCGTGCGCCCCCTTGCAGTCGCGCTCGCGGTGGTCTGCGGCGCGGGGCTGCTGTGGACGTTTTCGCGATCGTCGATCGTCGCGCTCGCGATCGGACTGCTCGTGCTCGCCGTGGCCCGTCGACGCTGGTGGCCGGCGGGCGCCGCCGTCGCCGTCGTCGCCGTCGGATTCGGCTTCGCGGCGATCTTCCACGACGTCGCGCCGCGAACGCACTGGTTCGCGAGCGACCTTCCGTTTCAGCAGGCTCAGGCGCAGGCGAAAGGGCCGTTGCCGGAGGGCAGCGGCCTGTCCGGAACGGTGAGCCTGGGCGAGCCGTCGATCAGGAGCCACCTGGACTCGCTGCGCGACGGGATCAGGACGGTGCTCCACCACGCGCAGGGCTACGGGCTCGGGAATGCGGGGACGACCGCGCAGCGCTTCGGCGTGAAGCCGGAAGCCGGCGAGTCGAACTACACGGAGCTGGGAGCGGAGGCGGGACTGGCCGGCGCGCTGCTCTTCATCGCGTGGAGCCTGGCGCTGTTCGTCGGTCTCGTCCGCACCGCCTCGCAGGGCGACCTGTTCGCGGCCGGGGTGGCCGCCGCGTTGACCGCAACGCTGGCGCTCGCCGTCCAGACCGATGTCATCGGCGTGCCCTGGCTCGCATACGGCCTCTGGTGGCTCGCCGGAGCCCTTGTCGCTCCACGCCGGCGAAAGGATGAGAGTTGGACGGCGCCATCACCTGGCACGAGCTGATCACGACCGACCTGGAGGCGGCTGCGCGTTTCTACACCGAGCTGCTCGGCCTCGAGCTCGAGACGGCGGATATGGGCGACTTCCAGTACTCGATGCTGAAGAAGGACGGCCGGACGCACGCCGGCTTCGTCGACCAGGAGCTGGCGGGGATTCCGTCGCACTGGTACCCGTACATCGCCGTCGAGGACGTCGACAGGGCAGTCGATGCGGCGACGGCCGCGGGCGCCCGGCTGTATCACGGGCCCGCCGACGTCTCCGAAGGGCTTCGGTTCGCAGCCCTCGGAGATCCGCAAGGCGCCTCCTTCGGCGTGATGCGGTGGGCGGAGGAGCCCCCGGCCGGCGTCTTCGCCTGGGACGAGCTGCATGCCACCGACCCCGACGCCGCGGCGAGCTTCTACGAGGGCCTCTTCGGCTGGACGACGGCTCCGTTCGTGGGGGAGTACCGCCTCTTCGAGCTCGGCGAGACAGGCGTCGGCGGCCTGATGCAGGAACGGGGTGAGTCGCCGGCCGGATACTGGCTGGCGTACTTCGCGGTCGAGGACACTGACGCGGCCGCCGCGATGGCGATGGAGCTCGGCGCGGGGGTGATCGTGTCGCCGGAATCGATGGAGCAGGTCGGCCGCTACGCGGTCCTCACCGATCCGACCGGCGCCGCCTTCGGCCTGCACCGGCCGCTCCCCGACAGCTAACCCAGTCGGCTCGCGACGTCGCCCATCCGCTCGAACCGGGCGCCGGCGTCGAGGCAGTGGCCGATCAGCGCATCCAGCATCGCGATCCTGTGGCCGCGGCCGATCACCTGCGGGTGCATGCAGTACGTGAGCACGCCGCCGTCCACGTTCGCATCCATGAAATCGAGCTCGGCGCACCAGATCTCCAGCACGTGGCTGGGCGGCGCGCCGCCTTTGCGGTACGGGTCGAAGTTGAACTGGAAGTGCACCCAGTCATCGAGCTCGAAGCACATCGGGAGCTCCCAGAAGCGCGCCTCGCGGCCGCGCTCGAGCGGCGACTCGCGGGAGACGCAGTCGCCGATCCGCGGCCGCAACGGCCGGTAGTCGTCCGTCATCAGGCTCGAGTCGTAGAGGAAGCCGAGCTCCTCGACCAGCTCCAGTGTGACTGCCGAGAGGTCGGCCGAGGGAGAGCGGAACCCGAGCGGCCGGACGCCGATCCGCTCGAGGACGCCCAGCGCGCGCTCCATGTCCGTACGCTCTTCCTCCGGCGACTGGCCGCTCGGGTCCACGTGGGCGTAGGAGTGGTGGGCGAGCTCGTGTCCAGCGGCCAGAATCGACTCGGTCTCGTCCGGGAACGACTCGACCGTGTGGCCGGGGACGAAGAACGTCGCGGGGATCTCGCGGCGCCGCAGCAGCTCGAGGATCCGCGGCACGCCGACCCGCGCGCCGTACTCGCCGCGGTTGAGCATCGCCGGCGTGACCCGCTCGTATGCGAGCCAGACCGACAGCGCGTCGAAGTCGAAGCTCAGGCAGACCGTGCTGTTCGGCATCTCACCCGGAGTACGCGAACGCGCTCGCGTACGCGCAGTTGCCGGCGAGCTCCCATTCGAACGGCTCGTCGGCGACGGCCAGGCGATCGGCGTAGTACTCGGTGCCGGCGATGTGGTGGCCGGTGATTCCGCAGCTCACGCGTTCGTCGGTCTCGGCCGGCCGTGACGCGGTCAGCTCGATCGCACGGCCGACGCGCAGCTCGTGGCCGTCCGGTCCGAGGCGGAGGTCGATCGCGGCGGGCCGCACGTCGATCAGGTCGCTCGGCTTGCGCACCCACGGGAGGCGCAGCACCAGCTCGCCGCCGCGCCTGCCGGTGAGGATCTCTGCCAACGCCCGGCGCTGCTCCTCGGTTCCGCGTTCGTCGACGTAGACGACGAAGCTCCACGGCGACCCCGGCTCGTCGTCGTCGTACCGGATCGCGAACGCCGCAGCGAGCCCCGACAGGTCGAGGCCGTCGGCGTGTCCATCGCGCACGAGCCACGAGAGCACGCCGAAGCAGATGCCGTAGGTGGAGCGCCCGCCGGCGATCGCGCCGACGGTGCGGCAGGGGCAGATCGCCTCGCAGTTGCACGACTCGAAGTAGTCGCCCTCGATGTGCCAGCCCACCGCCGAACCGTAGACGAGGCAAAGCCGCCGTGTCCGGCGGTGCGCTATACCTAAGAACGGTTATGGCCAAGACGGTCGAGCGCATCAGCCAGGTGATCATCCGCTTCGCGGGCGACTCCGGCGACGGCATGCAGCTGACCGGCGCCCGCTTCACCAGCGAGACGGCCGTGCTCGGCAACGACCTCTCGACGCTGCCGGACTTCCCGGCCGAGATCCGCGCGCCCGCGGGCTCGCTGCCCGGCGTCTCCGGGTTCCAGATCCACTTCGCCGACCACGACATCCTCACGCCGGGCGACCGGCCGAACGTGCTCGTGGCCATGAACCCCGCGGCTCTGAAGACGAACGTCAAGGACTTGCCGAGAGGCGGCACGCTCATCGTCAACTCCGACGCGTTCAGCGAGAAGAACCTGGACAAGGCCGGCTACGCGTCGAACCCGATCGAGGACGGCTCCCTGGCCGACTACTCGCTGCACGCGATCCCACTGACGACGATGACGCTGGAGGCGGTCAAGGACTCCGGCGTCACCAGCCGCGAGGCAGAGCGCGCCAAGAACATGTTCGCGCTCGGGCTCATGTCCTGGCTGTACACGCGGCCGACCGAGGCGACCGTCGGCGAGATCAGGGCGAAGTTCGCGAAGCGGCCGGAGATCGCAGAGGCGAACATCCGCGCCTTCCAGGCCGGCTATGCGTTCGGCGAGACGACCGAGACGTTCGCGGTGCAGTACGAGGTCGCCCCGGCGAAGATGGCGCCGGGCGTCTACCGGAACGTCACCGGCAACCAGGCGCTGGCGCTCGGGCTGGTCGCCGCCGGCGTGAAGAGCGGGCTGCCGCTCTTCCTCGGCGCCTACCCGATCACGCCCGCGTCCGGGATCCTCGAGGAGCTCGCCGGCTACAAGAACTTCGGCGTCCGCACCTTCCAGGCCGAGGACGAGATCGCCGCCGTCGGCGCGGCGCTGGGCGCCTCGTTCGGCGGCTCGCTCGGCGTCTCGACGTCGAGCGGCCCGGGGATCGTGCTCAAGCAGGAGGCGATCGGCCTGGCGGCCACTCTCGAGCTGCCGCTCGTCATCCTCGACATCCAGCGCGCCGGGCCTGCGACCGGGATGCCGACCAAGCCGGAGCAGGGCGACCTCCTCAACGTGATGTTCGGCCGGAACTCCGAGTCGCCGGTACCGGTGATCGCGGCGGCAACGCCCGGCGACTGCTTCGACGCGACGCTCGAGGCGTGCCGGATCGCGCTCACCTACCGGACGCCGGTATTCATGCTCTCGGACGCGTACCTGGCCAACGGTTCGGAGCCCTGGCTGATCCCCGATCCCGACTCGATCCCCGAGATCGAGGTGGAGTTCGCCACGGCGCCGAACCAGGACGGCGCGTTCATGCCGTACCTGCGCGACCCGCAGACGCTCGCGCGCCCCTGGGCGGTTCCGGGGACGCCCGGGCTGGAGCATCGGATCGGCGGTCTGGAGAAGGCGGACGTGACCGGCAACGTCTCGTACGACCCGGACAACCACGACTACATGGTCCGGATCCGTGCGCAGAAGGTCGCGGGGATCGCGGTTCCCGACCTCGAGGTCGACCACGTCGAGGGCGCGAAGCTGCTCGTCCTCGGATGGGGCGGGACATACGGGCCGATCACCGCGGCGGTGCAGAAGGTGCGGGCCGGCGGCGGCAAGGTCGCGCAGGTGCACCTGCGTCACCTGAACCCGTTCCCGCACAACCTCGGCGACGTGCTGCGCTCGTACGACCGCGTGCTCGTCCCCGAGATGAACCTGGGCCAGCTGCTGAAGCTCGTCCGCGCCGAGTTCCTGGTCGACGCAGCCGGCTACAACCGCGTGCGCGGCCTGCCGTTCACCTCGTCCGAGCTGGCGGAGGCGATGGAGGTGATGCTGTGAGCGAGAACGGCAACGGCAACGACAACGGGCTCGTCCAGCTGACGGCGAAGGACTTCAAGACCGACCAGGAGGTCCGCTGGTGCCCGGGCTGCGGCGACTACGCGATCCTTGCCGCGATGCAGAGCTTCATGCCGGAGCTCGGCATCGAGCGCGAACGGCTCGTCTTCGTCTCCGGGATCGGCTGCGCGGCGCGCTTCCCGTACTACATGCAGACGTACGGGATGCACTCGATTCACGGGCGCGCGCCGGCGATCGCCACCGGGCTGGCCTCGTCGCGGCCGGACTTGTCGGTCTGGGTCGTGACCGGCGACGGCGACGCGCTCTCGATCGGCGGCAATCACCTGATCCACGCGCTGCGCCGCAACGTCAACGTCAAGATCCTGCTGTTCAACAACCAGATCTACGGGCTGACCAAGGGGCAGTACTCGCCGACGAGCGAGCTCGGCAAGGTGACGAAGTCGACGCCGATGGGCTCGCTGGACTACCCCTTCAACCCCGTTTCACTTGCGATTGGCGCGGAGGCGACGTTCGTGGCCCGGTCGATCGACACCGACCGCAAGCACCTGACCTCGGTGCTGCGCCGCGCGGCCGCCCACAAGGGCACCGCCTTCGTCGAGATCTACCAGAACTGCAACATCTTCAACGACGGCGCCTTCGACGCGGTCAAGGACCACCCCGAGAACCAGATTCGCCTCGAACACGCCCGTCCGATCCGCTTCGGCGAGGACGCCGAGCGCGGCGTCGTCCAGCGCGCCGACGGCTCGTGCGAGCTCGTCGACGTGGCCGAAGCGGGGGAGGATGCGCTGCTCGTCCACGACGAGCACCACGAGGCGTCCAGCCTCGCGTTCGCGCTCTCGCGTATCGCCCACACGCCGCAGGGGCCGACACCGATCGGCGTCTTCCGCGACGTCGAGCGCCTGGTCTACGACCAGCTGATGGGCGAACAGATCGCGGCGGCGAAGGAGAAGCGCGGGCCGGGCGACCTCCGCGAGCTCCTCCACGCCGGCGACACCTGGACGATCTCGTAGCTCCGAGGGACAGGCTTCGTAACACTCGGCCGGCGCGCTACCCAGGGCAACCGCCAGGGCCCGGACGTAGGCCGAGGACTACCACCAGCAGTACTTCGAGAAGCAGGGCAGCACGAGCTGCCACGCCGGCCTCGTATCGGCTCGGGGCTGACGCGGGAGAGCGGTTCAGGCGGCCTGCAAGGTGCCGGGCAGATCGCTCAACGCCCCCGGCCCTGGTGCGCTTCGAAGCTGAACACGTCCGCGGACGCAACCTCGGCATCGATGATCCTGTGTGCCGCGACCGGATTGAGGAACCCCTTGAGGGCGAGGGCGCCGCCCGGCTTGGCGGTGACGGAACCGTCGATCTCCGAGAAGACGCGCTCGCTGACGAGGATTTCGCCTGCCTTCGCCTCGTCGCACAGCCGCGCGGCGAGATTCATCACGGTGCCGACCGCTCCGTAGTCGTAGCGTCCGTCGAATCCGATCCTGCCGAGGGTCGCATACCCGAGCCCGATGCCGACCGAGAAGTCGAGCTCGTGCCCACGTCGCCGCCACTTCGCCGCCAGGCCGGTCATCGCAGCTCTCATCGCTACGGCCAGCCGCACCGCGCGGAGCGACGGATCGGGACATGGGACCGGATCGTTGAACCACACCA
This sequence comes from uncultured Actinomycetes bacterium, assembly GCA_963775695.1. GTDB lineage: Bacteria > Actinomycetota > Thermoleophilia > Gaiellales > Gaiellaceae > DATBLE01. Next base: position 251,757 of record CAVZJU010000003.1, read on the forward strand.
TCAGCCCGTCGCCGGCGAACCAGCCGACCGTTGCCTCGAACTGCCGGATCAGCTTCCCCATCGCGCCGTGGAACTCGCGGATGACGCTCATGACCTCCTCGGGCTCGGTATTGACGCTGAAGGCGGTCCAGCCGCGCAGGTCGGCGAAGAGGACGGCGATCTCCCGTCGATGGCTCTCGAGGATGCCTTCTCCCTCGGAGAGGACCAGCTCCGCGAAGGTCGGGGAGAGAAAGCGCCGCAGCCGATTCATCTTCTCGAGCTCCTCCACCTGTGAGCCGACTCGGGCCTCCAGAGTCCTGTTCCAGTCGGCGAGCTGTGCCCGCTGTGTCTCGATGGTGTCGTGGTACCGCTTGATCCGCACCAGCGACCTCACTCGGGCAAGCAGTTCCTGCTGGTTGAACGGTTTCGCGATGAAGTCGTCTGCCCCCGCGTTGATCGCGTCCACACGAATCTCGCTGTCGCTGGAGGTGACCATGACCACGGGAAGGAACTGCGTCGCCTCGTCTCCGCGCAGCCGTCGACAAACCTCGAACCCGTCCATCTCGGGCATCTGGACGTCGAGCAGCACGAGATCCGGCGGGTCGTCGGCGACGCGTTCCAGGGCGTGCGGCCCGGAGTCTGCGGAGACGACGGCGTAACCGTTGGCGGTGAGGACGGCTTCGAGGAGCCGAACGTTCCGGGGCGCGTCGTCGACCACCAGCACCTTCGGCGGAGTCGTCAAGCTCGACCCCCTTCCAGGCGGCAGTAGCTCCGCACCTGCTCGGGGAACTGCCGGACGTCGATCGGCTTCTCCAGGTACCCGTCGAAGCCCTCGGCGAGCAGCCGCTCGCGGTCTCCCTTCATGGCGAGTGAGGTGAGAGCTACGACCGGTATCGACACCGTCGCCTCGGCGCCCCTGAGCCGGCGCAGCGCCTCGTTCCCGCTCATATCGGGCAGCCGGATGTCCATCAAAATGACATCCGGCAGGTGCTGGGTGGCCATCGAGATGCCCGCTTCGGCCGTGAGCGACTCGATCGTCCGAAAGCCGGAAAAGCGAAGCAGGTCACGGGCGAGCTTCACGTTTTTCTCGTTGTCGTCCACGATCAGGACGAGCTCGTCCATCGCTCATGCCTCCTGTTTCGCAGGCAGGGTGAAACGGAAGGTGCTGCCCTGGCCGGGACCGCTCTCGACCCAGAGCCGCCCGCCGTGCAACTCGATGAACCTGCGTGCCAGCGGCAGCCCGAGGCCGGTGCCTTCCGGCCTCGGGCCGCCGTTCGACCTGCTGGCCTGCTGGAACTCCTCGAAGATCAGGTCCTGCTCCTCGGGAGCGATGCCCGAGCCGCTGTCGGCGACGGCGACCTCCACGACGCCGTCGGTCACACGGGCGGTGACGTCCACACGGCCGCCCGGCGGCGTGAAGTTGACCGCGTTCGACAGCAGGTTGAAGAGGACCTGACGCAGCTTTCTCTCGTCCGCCTGCACGACGATCTCCTTCGGATCGACCGCGAGCGCCAGCGTCACCCCTCCCTGGTTGGCACGTTCCTCGTGCATCGTCAAGCCGGTCTCGAGGGTCTCCGGCAGCGAGACCTCGCTGAGGTCGAGCTCCATCCGGCCCGCTTCGATCTTCGACAGGTCGAGCACGTCGTTGATGAGGGAGAGCAGATGACGCGCCGCCAGGAGAACGTCGTCCAAATACTCGAGCTGGCGCTCGTTCAGCTCTCCGTACATCTGCTCGCGCAGGACCTCGGAGAACCCGATGATCGCGTTCAGGGGTGTTCGGAGCTCATGCGACATGTTCGCCAGGAACTCGGACTTGTGCCGGCTGATCTCCTCGAGCTGGCGGCTCTTCTCGTCGAGCTCGGCAAGCGCGGACCCGAGCTCGCGCGTCCGCTCTGCGACCTTGTCCTCGAGGCCCGCGTACGAATCCTGAAGTCGGGCCGCCATCCTGTTGAACTCCTCGCCGAGTTTCCCCAGTTCGTCATTGCTCCCGACCTCAATCCGGTGCTCGAGCTCGCCCTCGCCGACTCGTGCCGCTGCGATCTGCATCGACTTGATCGGGCGAACCATCCTGCGCGCAAGCACGATGCTCGTGACGATCGCCAACGCGAGGAAGGCGACCAGGAGCAGCGCCGTTCGTACCAGCGCGGATTCCAGCGGCGCGTACGCCTCGCTCAGCGGTTCCTCGACGAACACCCGCCAGCGGGGCGTGGCGACCCGCTGAAAGGCGCTCAGGACCTTGGTTCCCTGCCGGCTGCGTCCGGTCGTTGCCGCGCTTCCGGCCGTTCTCGTCGATCCCGAGAGGGCGGCTCGTACCTGCGGCAGGCGCGAAAAATCCGCCCTGGCGAGCACGAGATCGATGCTGGGGTGGGCAACGAGCCGGCCCTGGGAGTCGACGGCATAGGCATACCCTGCGGGTCCGACGCGCGCCTGCTTGATGATGCCCTCGACGAACTGCAGGTCGATCTGCGCCGCCACGACGCCGTTTCCGGGTGGGCTCTCCCTGACCGAGAGCGTCATGTGGGGTCGTGACCCGCGGAGGAAGTAGATCGGGCTGTAGAAGGTTCCTCTCGACCTCGCGTCGAGGAACGCCCGGGTCGAGCTTTCGTCGCGCCCCGGCCCCTGTCGATTCAACGCATACCGTGACACCCGCAGCTGCTCTCGGCCGGCTGCGTCCAGGTAGCGAACGCTCGAGATCGCACGTTCGCGGATGAGCAGCCGCTCGTAGTCCAGCCTCCGCTGAGCCAGCCCGGCGCTCCCCTCGTTGGCGGGCGGCCGCGCGGCGTCGCTGATCTGCGTGCGAAGACCGCGGAAGTACTGCTCGATCAGCGCGCCTGCAGAAGAGGCTTTCTCGAGCTCGATCCGCGTGAGCGAGCGTCTGTTGTCCTGGTACGAGAAATAGGCTTCTGTGAGCCCGCTCGCGAGCAGCGCTGCAACGACGAGCGAGGCGAAGACCGCAACGTACTTCCAGGTCAGACGCTCAGGGAACCGTGCGGCCGGCCTCAACGCCAGCTCCTAGCCGAGCGCGCCCATCACCGATAGATCCGGTCCGCGAGCAGGATCGTCGACCGGGGGACATGGATTCCGAGTTTCCGTGCCGTGGTGAGGTTGAGCGTGAACTCGACCTGCGGCACCTCCTCAACCGGCAGGTCCGACGGCTTGGCGCCTCTGAGGATGCTGTCGACATACCGGGCTCCCTCGTGGCCGATCAGCCCGAAATCGGAACCGTAGGAGAAGAGGGCGCCCTTCTGCACCCATTCCTTGCGGTTCAGCTCGAGCGGGAGGTGAGCAGCTCCCTGGGCCAGCCCGAGCACCAGCGACGCGTAGTTGAAGTGAATCTTGGGCGATACGACGAACACGCCGTCCGCTTCACCCGGGCGAAGCGACCGGAACACCCGCATCAGACCCTCGGGCGTCGACGCCTTGCGCACGACGAGATCGATGTTCAGTTCGTCGGCTGCCACCTGGGTTTGCTTCCAGAGCTTTGCCGTCGAGGGATCGTGCGGGTCAACCAAGGCGAGCAGCCGCTGGAGGCCGGGCACCACGGCTTTGAAGAGCTCGAGCTGCTTCGCCACCAGATCCCGAAGGCCGAAGACGCCGGTCAGATTGCCCCCCGGGTGTCTGAGGCTCCGGACGTATCCCGCCTGAACGGGATCGACCGGGTGGAGAAAGACGACCGGCGTGTGCGATTTCGCGGTCGCGGCCTTGGCCTGGCGGATCGATTGGTCCTCGAACGCGACGATGAGCTTGACGTGGTCGCGCACGAATGCGTTGGCCTGGGCCCTCGCGGCATCCTCGTCGGGAAGATGGACGCGCGTGATCAGCTGGACGTTGCGTCCCTGAACCCAGCCCAGCTCTCGCAAACGGGCCTTCAGCGGCTTGAGCGACGGGGGAATGTGGTCGAGCCCGACGTGCATCAGGCCGACACGCGGCATCGGCTGTGAGCTCTGCGCGACGCTGTTCGAGTGTGTGGCGCCGTTCGAGCCGCCGCAGGCGGCAAGCAGCAGCGCCATTCCGGCGGCAGCGACCAGCGCGGCAACGCGCCTTCGGGAGCCGAACGCCTGCCGACTCATCCGTCCGCTCTGCCACATCGCGTCCCCTTTCCGGAACGTCTCCGCGACGCTACGCGCCGAGACGCCAGGTATCAAGTGGTCCTCGCTCGCGACGACCTTACGGCCAGGCGGCGCGATCGCCTACGGTGGCTGCACGTGACTGCGATGGGGGGCTAGCACGGTCGGCCCGATGCGACCGGCTCGTATTTCCGGGGGCGACGTGCGACCAGCGTCGTATCCTTCTGGCGCGGTGCCGATTCGCGTGGTGCTCGCCGAGGATCACTACCTCGTTCGGGAGGGAATCCGGCGCTTGCTCGAGACGCAGGCCGATCTCGAGGTCGCCGCTGTTTGCGGCGATCTCGACTCCCTGCTCGCAGCGGTCGAGTCCGAGCAGCCGGACGTGCTGATCACGGACATCCGGATGCCGCCCGGCGGAGTCGACGAGGGCATCCAGGCGGCAGAGCGACTGCGTCGGACGAACCCGGAGGTCGGTGTCGTCGTTCTCAGCCAGTACGTCCAGCCGGGCTACGCGCTCGCCCTGCTCGAGGGTGGCACTGCGCGGCGCGCGTATCTGCTGAAGGAGCGGGTCGAGGACGTCGAGCAGCTCGTTGCCGCCGTTCGCGCAGTCGCCGAGGGCGGCTCGGTGGTCGATCCGAAGGTGGTCGACGCGCTGGTTGCGGCCAAGGCCCGTGCCGACTCGTCGCCGCTGCAGGAGTTGACGCCGCGCGAGCAGGACGTCCTGCGCGCCATGGCCGAGGGGAAGAACAACGCTGCGATTGCGGGGTCGCTCTTCCTGACCGAGCGCTCGGTCGAGAAGGTGATCCACTCCATCTTCCTCAAGCTGGGCCTGACCTGGGAACCTTCGGTCCACAAGCGTGTGAAGGCGGTGCTCTTCTACCTCGCCGAGGCGGAATAGCAGCCGGCCGGCGCCTGCGCGCGGTCAGGAAGCGAGCGGAATCGTCCCGGAGAGACGGGCGCCTCGCCCGGTGTCGGGCGAGACCTCCAGCCGACCACCGACCGCGCCGAGCCTGTCGCCGATGCCGAGCAGATCCTTCTCTGCCCACGGTCCGGGACCGCCGCCCTCGACGACGACGTCGAAGACGAGGGCGCGCTCGGCTTGTCGCAAGCGGATGGTCGCCCGCTCTCCTGGCTGCGGGGGCCCGGCTGCGTCCTCCAGAGCCTCCACGCAGCAGAAGTACGCCGCTGCTTCGATCTCCGTCGAGTACCGCCCGACCGACGGAAGCGCCTCGACATGTGTCGGCACGGCGGCCTGGGCTGCCGCCGCACGCAGCGCGTCGACGAGCCCGCGGTCGTGGAGAAACGCCGGGTAGACCCGTGACGCCAGCCGGCGCACGTCCTCCAGTGCCTCCTGCACGTCGCGACCGATCTCCTCGAGCAGCGGCATCAGTGCAGCTGGGTCCCCGTCTGCGAGCTGACGGGCCAGCTGCAGGTTGACGGCGAGCGCGACGAGCTGCTGCTGCACCCCGTCGTGGAGGTCGCGCTCGATCCGGCGGCGCTCGGCGTCGGCGCTCACGATCAGGCGCGAGCGTGCCGCACGCAGCTCCTCGACCTCGAGGCGCAGATCGTCGAGCCGACCATGGACCTGCGGGTCGAGCAGGCCGTCTTCCACCGCTGACCTCCGTTTCTCGGGGACGTCGGGACACTGTCCGCAGTCGCCGGAGCGTCGTCAAGTCGGCGCCTTCACCGCGCGGCGCCGCCGTGAGGGCCAGCCTCCCGGCTATTGCCCTGCTAGCTCCCTCCGCACTCGCCTGCGTCCACCCTAGGAGCCCGGTCCCGCCCGTCCTACCGTCGTCCCACGGGATCGCGAAGTGCGATCCGAGCATGACGGATGGGAGGTGTCCGATGAAGAGGTTGATCGTCGTTCTCGTTCTGGCAGGCGCGGCCGTGTGGGCTGCGGTCGCGGTCGCCACTCCGGGCCAGGGACAGACCAACACGATCATGTCGATCGGAGCGCTGCAGGCCGATCTGGCGTTCAACACCGGCATCACGGCGGAGGCGAACGGGCTCACATGGCAGGGCAAGTCGTACGCCGCCGACCGGCTACCCGAGTTCCTGGCCCGGCTGCGGAGCGCCGGCGTCACGAACCTGGGCGAGTGGCTGAACCTGCATCCGGCGATCTCGGCCAAGTTCGGGATGGCCCCGATCGGGCTGCTGCACTCGCCCGAAGTCGTTGTCCAGCAGGCCAAGTTCGCGCCTGGTTCCTACTCGGGCTGGCACGTCCATCCGGGCTACCTGACCGCCACGGTCGTGTCCGGGCAGGTTGTCCGCTACCACGTGGACTGCACGTCGGAGACGTTCTCGGCGGGGCAGTCGTTCTACGAGACGGCCGCGAATCCGTTCACGGTCAAGAACGAGAGCAAGGCGGACGCGGTGGTGCTGGTGACCTTCGTCGTCCCGGGCGGCACTCCGACCACCGGGCTCAAGATCGACAGGCCGCAGCCTGCGACGTGCGGCAAGTGATCCTTCTCGACAGGGCTGCGGGCATCCGCTGGTCGCTCGCAGCCCTGGCCTGCGTCGTGGTGGCGGCCGGCCCGGCGGGTTCCGCCTCGCGCGCGGACGGTGACCCGGCCAGCGACGTGCTGCTCGAGCGGAATGTCTACTTCCCGTACCGGGCGCCTTCGCCGGCGGCGCGGGCTGCGCTCGAGCATGCCGCAGACGCCGTCTACGCCCGCGGCGACCGAGTCAAGGTCGCGCTGGTCTACGCCGTCGAGGACCTTGGCGCGATCCCGTCCCTGTTCGGACAACCCGGCGAGTACGCCCACTTCCTCGGCATCGAGCTCGGCCTCTGGTACGTCGGCCCGTTGCTCGTCGTGATGCCGACCGGGTTCGGCGTCTACGACGGCGGGCGCCCAACCGCTGCGGCCGAGCAGGCGCTCCGCGGCCTGTCCGTCAGCGGCACCAGCCCGGACGAACTCGCCCGCGGTGCCACGGCGGCGCTGCAGCGTCTGGCCGCGGCCGGAGCGCTTCGCTCCCGCGACGTCACGGCCCCGCGGGTCACCGCACACCCCGCCTATGCCACCCGCGGCAAGACCGCCAGCCTCCGCTTCGACCTCTACGACGACAGCGGCCGCAGCAAGGCACTCGTTCTCGTCTACGACAACCGATCCCGCCTCGCCACTCTCACCTCACCGACGGGCTTCCAGATCGGCACTCGCACTGTGCGAGTGCGTTGGCCGGTACCGACCCAGCTCCACAGCCGTCGGCTCCGTTACTGCGTCTCCGCCAGCGACCCCGCCGGCAACACGAGCAAACCGGCATGCGCGCCCTTCCTGCGAGTCCGATAAGTCGTTGCCCTCGGAAACGACGCACCCGCCGAGTGCAGCCCGGCGTCGCTCTGCTGAGCTGGAGCTAGACCGTCCGCTGCTCCTCCGCGACAGCGACTACCGGCGCGCGACGAACAGGCGTCCGCAAGTCGCGCAGGCGCGTCACCGCGAATGCCGTCACCGCCAGGCCGCAGACCCCCGCGACCCCGAACGCCAGCTCGGTGCCGCCGACGTCGGCGAGCCACCCGGCCAGCAGCCCCCCGATCGGGGTCAGCCCGGCGAAGGCGAACAGGTAGAGGCCGAGCACCCGTCCGCGCAGCCGGTCGGGCGCGGTCAGCTGGAGGACGGACTGGCTGTTCGCCGTCCAGGTCGAGAAGCAGAAGCCGATCACGATCAGGAGCGCTCCGGCGACGGCCGCGTTCCGGACGGGGGCGAGCAGGAGCATCGTGCCGCTGAAGCCGGCCGCGCCGAAGACCAGAGCCCGCCAGCTCGCCCGGCTCATCGCCGCCGCGAAGAGCGCCCCGACCAGCGCACCTGCGCCGAAGCAGGCGAACAGCGCGCCGAAGACTGCGGCTCCCGAGTGGAGCGTCTTCGAGGTGAGCACCGGGAGCAGTACGCGGAAGTTGAAGCCGGTGGCGCTGACCACCCCCACCATCACCAGCACGGTCAGCACCGCGGGTGTGCGCCACGCGTACCGCAGGCCCTCGCGGATCGCCGCGCCCGTCTTTTCCTCGGCCGAGCTCCGCTCCACCGGGAAGAGCTCCGACACGCGCATGAGCAGGAGCGCCGTGAGGACGGCGAGGAACGAGCCGGCGTTGATCGCGAAGCACCAGCCGGAGCCGACCACGGCGATCAGCAAGCCGCCGATCGCCGGCCCGACCACCCGGCCGGCGTTGAAGAGTGAGGAGTTGAGTGCGATCGCATTCGGGAGCTCGCCCCGGCCGACGAGCTGGTACGTGAGGGCGTGCCGGTTGGGCGCGTCGAAGACGAGGGCGCCTCCGCCGAGGAAGGCGAGCACGAAGTACGGCCACAGCTGCGAGACGCCGGCGAACGCGAGCACCGCGAGCGCTGCCGCCACGACCATCGACACCGTCTGCGTGGCGATCACGACCCGGCGGTTGTCGAACCGGTCGGCCGCGACGCCCGAGAACAGGCCGAAGACCAGGAACGGCGCGTAGCGGGCGAACACGAGCGCCCCGACGTAGACCGGGGAGTGGGTCAGGCCGAGGATCAGCCACGGCAGCGCTGTGTCCTGCATCCACGTGCCCGTCACCGAGATGATCTGGCCCGTGAAGAACAGTCGGTAGTTGCGGTGCCTCCGCAAACTCGAGAACGTGCGCGAGTTCAGGGCGACGAGCGCCGCGGTCACCGGTCGTCCTCCTCGAGCAGCCGCGCTAGCGGCTCGATCGCCTCCGCGACGGCGCGCTGCTCGGCCGGGGGGAGTCCCTGGAGGCGCTCGGCGAGCCAGGCCGTGCGGCGGCGGCGCACCGACCGCAGCACCCGGACCCCCTTCGGCGTCAGCGCGAGGCGGATGCGCCGTGCGTCCACGAGCGAGCGCGAGCGGACGATCAGGCCCGCCTTCTCCAGCCGGTCGAGGTAGCGCGTCATCGACGGCGGCGAGATCCCCTCGCGCGCAGCGAGCTCGCGGACGCCGAGCTGCGGGTGGTTGCGGATCTGGGCGAGCAGCGCCGCCTGGCCGCCGGTGATCCCCTCGGCATGCGCCTCGCGGCGCAGGTGCCGGTTGAGCAAGAGCAGGACGGGGCGCAGCCGATTCGCCAGCTCGACCGAATCGACGATGGAAACAGACATTTCGTTACCTATGGTAACGAAACAAGAACTGTGCAGAGTGTCGCCTGCGACTACCTCAGCGCGTCTTGGGACAAGACTTGAAGACGAGACCGTCGCCGCCGGAGCCGGGCTTTGCCCGGCGGGAGGCACGGCACGGAGCGGCAACGGCAGAAGGGCGATTCAGCCGCCGGCTCAGCTCGCGCCGGAAGCGGGAGTCCGTACGCAAGGAGGGGGTTCACGGGGGAACCAGGGGTTCCCCCGTGCTCTAGCCGCGGCAAAGCTCCACTGCCTTCGCAGACGCGGCTTCGTCCGTCTCGCCGCCCCAGACGCCGCCGACCTTGAAATCGGGCTCGCCGATCAGCACGCCGTCGGAGCGCTCGTAGAACTCCTTCACGTTCTCGAGCCCGATCCCGCTGCCGATCAGCACCGGCAGCTCAACCGCGTCCTTCACGGTGTCGAGCCGCTCCCACGTCGGCGGAATCGGGCTGCGCGGGCCCGAGACGATCACCGCGTCGACGCCGCCGCGTTCGGCCAGGTCCTGCGCGGCGTACTCGATCGGGACGTCGAACAGCGGGTGCGCGTGCTTGACGTGGACGTCGCCGAAGATCAGCACGTCGGAGTCGAGCTCTCGCCGGAGTCGGGCGAGCTCGGCTCCGCAGCCCTGGATTATCCCCTGGTCGGTGACGTACGCGCCGATCACCACGTTGCAGCGGATGAAGTCGGCCCCGCACACGTGCGCGATCGACAGCGCCTCCGTGCAGGCATTGCGGAGGATGTTGACGCCGACGTGCATCGAGGTCGCCCGGCGGACCTCGGTGACGAGCACCGCCATGGCGGCCACCGTCGCCGCAGGAACGTGGTCGCGGAAGAGCGGCACGTCGCCGACGTTCTCGACGATGCAGGCGTCGAGGCCGGCCGACTCGAGCTTCCGCGCCTCCGAAAGCGCGAAGGCGACGAGCTCGTCCATCGTCTTGTCGTTCTGCGGCGCGGAGGGCAGCGCCGGCATGTGGATCATGCCCAGGATCGGCTTGCCGGCGAGCAGCTCGCGCACTCAGGTGATCCTATGGCAACTCTCAGGCTCGTCTCACGTGGCCGCTCTACGGTGCCGGGCATGGACGACCACCACCACGAAGGAGGAACCATGTCCACCGACCACCCGACGCTCAGCAGGCGCGGGCTGATCGGCGTCCTCGGGGGGGGTTTCGCCTCGGTCGCGTTCGGCGCGAGGGCGCTCGACGCCTTCGGCGCCGACAACGCCGACGTCGCCACCTGCATCCTGACGCCGGAGGTGACCGAAGGCCCGTACTGGATCGACAACGAGCTGACCCGGTACGACGTCCGCGAGGGCAGGCCCGGCCTGCCGCTGGTGCTCCAGTTCGCGATCGTGAACGCGAAGACCTGCAAGCCGATCAGGAAAGCGGACGTCGAGATCTGGCACGCCGACGCCTCCGGGAACTACTCCGGCTTCGACGGCGGCTCGTCAGGCGGCGGCCCGGATGGCCCGGGCAGCGGCTCGGGACCGCAGACGAAGACGCGTTACCTCCGCGGTCACCAGCGCTCCGACGCGCTCGGCAAAGCCGGCTTCCTCACCGTCTTCCCCGGCTGGTACCGGGGCAGGACCCCCCACATCCACATGAAGGTGCACGTCGGCTCCGCCGACCGGGTCGTCCACACCGGCCAGGTTTTCTTCAACGAGGCGATCCAGGCATCCGTCTACCGGAGCGGCGTGTACAGGAGCCGCGGCGAGGCGGACACCTCCCACGCGCAGGACCTGATCTACGCGCAGGCGGGCGGTTCGCGCGCGGTGGTCAAGCTCGGTCGCAGGCCCGGTGGTGCCAGGGGCTATCTCGGCAAGATCGTCATCGGAGTGGCGACGGCGTAACGGCACCGCTAAGGTCGGCCGATGGCGGTCACGCCCGAGACGGGACGCTGGGACGAGCTGTTCGCGGCCAGGACGCGCGGCGACGTCGGCGAAGGCATCGCCTTCGTGCTCGGGTTCCTCGGCCGGCCCGACCTGATCTCGTTTGCCGGCGGTTTTCCCGACCCGCTCACGTTCCCCCGGGACCGGGCGGCGGCACTGCTCGCCGAGTTCGCCGAGAGCGGCGAGTCGACGGCGTTCCAGTACACGCCCACACAGGGGCTGGCGGGCACGCTCGACGCCGTCGCCGGGCGCCTCGACGCCGTCCAAGGCAGGCGCCCCGCCGACGACGAGCTGCTGATCACGAGCGGGGGGATCGAAGCGCTCGAGCTGGTGGGCAAGACGTTCCTCGACCGCGGCGACACCGTGGTCGTCGAGGGGCCGACGTACCTCGGCGCGATCATGGCCTTCCGGGGGTTCGAAGCCGAGATCGAAACCGTGCCGATGGACGAGGACGGGCTCCAGGTGGACGAGCTCGAGCGTCGTTTGGCGGCCGGCCTGCGGACGAAGCTGCTCTACACGATCCCCGACCACCAGAACCCGGCCGGCGTTTCGCTCTCGGCCGAGCGCCGCGAGGCGCTCGTCGAGCTGGCGCGCCGCTACGGATTCCTCGTCGTCGAGGACGTCGCGTACCGCGAGCTGACCTTCGGCGACGAATCGCTGCCGAGCCTGTGGTCGCTCGCTCCGGACGTGGTCGTGCAGGCGGGAACGACCTCGAAGACGTTCCTCCCGGGCGTCCGGCTCGGCTGGGCAGCCGGGCCTGCGGAGATCGTCTCGCAGCTCGTTTCCGGCAAGCAGAACACCGACCAGTGCTCGGGTGCGCTCGGCCAGCGGATGCTGGAGGAGTACATCCGGCGCGGCTGGATCGACGAGCAGCTGGTGAAGTCGCGCGCTCTCTACCGGCGGAAGGGCGAGCGGCTGCTCGCCACCCTCGAGCGCGCCATGCCGGAGGGCGTCTCGTGGACGCGCGCGACCGGCGGTTTCTACTCCTGGCTGACGATCCCCGGCTGCGACACGACCGCGCTCACCGCGCGCGCGGCGGAGGCGGGGGTCGGCGTCGTCCCGGGAGCGCTCTTCTATGCCGACGGCCGCGGCGGTGAGAACGTCAGGCTCTCGTTCAGCATGGTCGACGAGACCCTGATCGACGAGGGCATCGAGCGGCTGGCCGCTCTGGTGGCATGACGGCGCTCCGCTCGGCAGCCGTCCGGCTGCGCCACGCCCTGGCGCTGCTGTCGATGGTCTGCCTGTTCGCCACCGGCTGAACGGTCGACCGCGCTCCAGGGGGAAGCGCCTGCGCTGCAATCAGCCGGGAGGCGCGCCGGCCGCGTCGCTCCGCGTGAGCGGCTCCAGGACCGACTCGACCTCGTCGAAGGCCGCAACAGCGCTGGGTGCGGCTCCGGCGCGGCCGCGCCGGCAGAGGTCGAGCGGCGTCCGGCCGCGCTCGTCGCGCAGGGCGGGGTCGGCGCCGTGTGCGAGCAGGCGGCGGATGCTCGCCGGCCGGCCGTTGCCCGCCGCCTTTCGAAGCGGGTGCCCGCCGAACGCTTGGTCGATTGCGTCGACGGGCGTCCCGGCCTCGATCAGCCGGTCGATCACCTCGAGGCGCTGGTGGTCGGCCGCCATCACGAGCGCCCGGATCCGCGCGTCGATCGGCGTGGCGGCGTCGAGCCAGCCGCTCACGTCGCCGGCCGCCGCCGCCTCCTCGACGCTCCGCACCCGTGCGCCGGCACCGACGAGCAGGTCGACGATCTCGGTCATGCCGAAGACCGCGGCATGAAGCAGGGCCGTGCCGCCGGGCACGCCGCCGGCGTCCTCCGCAGAGGTCGCCTCCAGGTCGGCGCTTGCGGCGATCAGCACCCTGGCGACCTCCGCGTCGCCGTAGCTCGCTGCAGTGATCAGCGGCGTCTCCGGTTCCTCCCCGCCCGGATCGACGGGCGCACCGGCGCGAATCAGCGCCTCGGCGACCGGGCCGGTGTCGGCCACGTCCCTCCAGACGCCGCGCGAGGTGTCGTAGCGCAGCATGGCCAAGTAGCCGAGCGGGGAGGCGCCCTTCGGGTGATCGGACCAGTGCTCGAGCGCACGCGTTGCCAGCTTCGGCTCCTCGGCCAGCAGCACCTGCAGGCGGTCGAGGTCGCGGTCGTCGAGGATCTCGCGCCGCTCGACCTCCCGCTTCAGGTGGGGCCAGCTCGTGAAGCCGTACTCTCGCGCGACCGCCAGCTGGGCCGACGAGAGCCGCGGGCTTTTCGACACGGCGGCGAGCCGGTCGAGGGCAGCCCGGTCCCCGTCACGGGCGGCGTGTAGCAAGTCCTTCGCCCGACGGCGAAGCTGCTCGAGGTCGGGACGGGCAGGAAGATCTGGCATGACGTCTCCTTTTCACGGCCCCGCGGTCCGCAAGCCGGGCCTCGAGGAGAACGCCGGTGGAGCGGTCGATCCTCGGCCGTGCAAGAGGTGGACTCAGTCCTTCCCGCGGACCCGGCGGCGTCCCCTTCCACGCCGCCGGCAGCGTACCACCGGTGTGCGGGACGATTCCTAGCGCGCGGCCCGCAGGTACGCGTCCGAGCCGTCGAACCAGTCCGCTCGCGGCGGCGAGAAGATGTCCACGTCCAGCGTGTCCTCGAGCGCCTCGGCACGGTGCGGCAGGTTCGAGGGGATGTGCAGCACCTCGCCGGCCTTGACGTCGACGACCTGGCCCTCGTCGTCGCCGAGCCAGAAGCGGAGCGTCCCCTCGAGGATGTAGGTCAGCTGCTCGTTCTCGTGCGAATGCAGCGGGACGACGCACCCCTGGTCGAGGTAGACGTGGCCGATGGTCATCCGCTCGGCCGGGATCAGGCGGCGGTGCAGGTCGGGCTTCAGCCGCTCCTTGGGCAAGTCGTCCCAGCGGTAGTGGGTCGCGCGCGGCTCGGCCACTTCTGTCTCCTCTCGTCGATGGCCGATCCTCGCACGTCCGCGAGCGGGCGGCTCGACGGGCAGCGCATTACCGCCCACCGACCTACCGGAGGCCCGCCGTTAGGCTCAGCTTCATGGTCGAAAGAGCGCACACCGTCAAGCCGCTCGACGAGTCGACGTGGCCGGCGTTCGCCGCGTTGGTGGAGCGGAACAACGGCATCTTCGGCGGCTGCTGGTGCATGGGGTTCCACCCCGAGGGGACAGGCAAGGAGACCACGCCGGCCCTGAACCGCAAACGGAAACGCGAACGTGTTCGCGCAGGCGCTGCCCATGCTGCTCTTGTTTTCGACGGAGACGATTGCGTCGGCTGGTGCCAGTTCGGTGCACCCGACGAGGTGCCGCGGATCAAGAGCCGCGCGGCGTACGAAAAGGGTCAGACGGACTTGCCAGACTGGCGGATTGCGTGTTGCTACGTCGGCAAGGGGCACCGGCGTCAGGGCGTCGCCTTCACGGCGCTCGCCGGTGCGCTCGACCTGATCGCCGGCCTGGGTGGCGGCACCGTGGAGGGATACCCGGAGGATGCCGGTTCGGTGCCCGCCGGCTTTCTCTACAACGGTGCTCTGTCGACGTACGAGAAGCTCGGTTTCGTCCGCGATCGCAAGATCGGTAAGCACCGCTGGGTCGTGACAAGGGTTGTCGAGCCGAGGACGTAGGTGACCGTGCACCTCTCCCGCGTCGTAGAGCCGCGCCTCCCGCGCAGAGATCCGTAGCCCGGCCGCCTCAGAGCAGCTCAGCGAGGCAATCGACGCCTTCGACGCGCTCGGCGCTGCGCCGTGGTCGGACCTCGCGCGAGCGGAGCTGGAGGCGACCGGCAACGTGTACCGGAAGCTCGGCATCCACTCCCGCCCCGAGCTGGCCGAAGCGGTCGCCCGCCTGCACTGACGGCTCAGGCGGGTTTGCGGGCGACGACGCTCAGGTACGCGACGTGCCCGAAGAACTCGCCCGCGTCCGACCGGCGCCGCGCCTCGGCCCTCAGCGCCTCGGCCGTCTCCGCCCCGATCCTCTCGGAGGCGGTCAGGGCGGCTGCGCCCCGGTCGACCAGCGCGAGCATGTAGCCGGCCGAGGACGGCGCCTCGACGTAGCTGTGGCCCCGCAACTGCTCGACCTCGAAGCCTGCGTCGAGCACGAGCTTCGGCAGCCGCCGCGCGAACCAGCGGTCGTAGACGTGCGACTCCATCATCCCCTCGAGGCACGCCTGCAACGGGTCCGAGTCGCCTGACGCGCAGGTGGCGGTCGCGTAGTCGCCGTCGAACACCGCCAGCCTGCCGTCCGGCCGGATCACCCGGAAGGCCTCGTGCAGAGCGACATCGGGCTCGGGCACGTGGCACAGGGTCGTGTGGAAGACGACGGCGTCGAACGAACCGTCCTCGAGTGGGAGCGCCGTCGCGTCTCCCACGATGAACTCGAGGTTCGGGATACCGCCCGACAGCTCTCGGGCGACGGCGAGGAATCCCGGCGAAGGGTCCACGCCGACGACCGACGCGGTCTCGGGGAGCAAGGCGAGCGCGCGGGTCACCGCTCCCGTCCCGCAGCCCACCTCGAGCACGCGTGCGCCGTCCTCGAAGCCGATGTCCGAGAAATACGCGTCGCGCATCGCCTGCTGCTGCGGATCGGCCGCCCGCAACTCCAGGACGCGCGCAAGCTCTTCGATGACCGCGGCCTCGGCGTCCCCGATCGTGAGGTAGACGTCCGGCACGTGGGAAGTGTAGGAGGCCAGCAAATCCGATCGGGCATCGCGCCAGCGACATGAGCCGCCTCGCGGCTCTTCATCCGGCGCGGGCAGGGGCATAGACTCGGGCCGTGCGGAATGCGTGGAATCGCCCGCTCGGTTCGAAGCTGATCCTGATCCTCAGCCTCGTATTGCTCGGAATCTTCATCGTCGCGCCGTGGCAGCGCCCCTGCCAGGTGCGCAACGACCCGGGCCAGCCGTTGATCTGCGGCCGCACGTTCGCGTGGGAGGGGAGCGACGTCGGCCTCTACGCGATGGCGCTCGTCGCGATCATCCTGTTCTGGGAGCTGCTACCGGTCTTCGTCACCCGGCTCTCGATGCGCGGCTGGCCCGCCGCGATCGTCACGGCGGCGCTCTCGGCCTTGCTCGTCCTCTGCACGCTGATCAAGCTGATCAAGGACAACGAGTTCCAGACGGGCTGGGCGTGGATCGCCCTCGGAGTGGCGGTCGCGATCCTGGTGATCGCCTGCTTACGCGTCCGCTACCGGTGGAGGCATCGAGGCGAGCCGGAGAAGCCGAAGCCCGAGCCCAAGACGCCGCCGCCGCCCCAGGTCGAGACACCGCCGACCGGCGGATCGAGCACGTAGCCCGCGCGCAGCAGTCCGTGTGACAATCCCGTCCGCCGGAATTGCTCGCCGCCTGGCTCCGGTCCACCGACCCCGTGCCAGGAGGATCAGTGTGCAAGGCTAGCCCGAAGTTCCCTGCAATAACGTTCGTCTGAGTGGCCGCGATCCGGCTCCGTTGCTTGGATCGCGGCCTCTCTTCGGCTGGATTGTGTGGTCAGTAGTTATCCGTCCGGTGGGTCTGGGATCATGTGTGCATGGGCAGGAAGCCGCGCGCCGAGGGCCCCTTCCACGTGGTTACGACAAGGCGGCAGGGGCCGCATCGCGAGTACGTCGCGCATCTGCTCCGGCGCTCCTACCGCGAGGGCGGCAAGGTCAAAAAGGAGACGGTTGCCAACCTCTCGCACCTGCCCGACGAGGTGATCGCGCTGATCCGCGGCGCGCTGCGCGGCCAGCGGTTCGTGGCTGCCGGGGAGGCGCTTCGGGTCGAGCGTTCGCTGCCGGCGGGGCACGTCGAGGCGGCGCTTCTGATGGCACGGCGGCTCGAGCTCGCCCGCCTGCTCGACCGGTCGCCGTCGCGCGAGCGGGCGCTCTGCCTGGCGATGCTCATGCAGCGGCTGCTCGGCCCCGGCTCGAAGCTGGCGATGTCGCGCGCCTTTGCGCAGTCGACGCTCGCGGCGGAGCTCGGCGTCGAGGACGCGGACGAGGACGAGCTGTACGCGGCGCTCGACTGGCTGCTCGCTCGGCAGGGGCGGATCGAGCGGGCACTCGCCCGCCGGCACCTGCAGGGCGGCACGCTCGTGCTCTACGACGTCTCCTCCTCCTACTTCGAGGGCCACAGCTGTCCGCTGGCGCAGCTGGGTTACTCCCGCGACGGGCGGCGCGGCACGCCGCAGATCATCTACGGCCTGCTCTGCGCGCCGGACGGCTGCCCGGTCGCGGTCGAGGTGTTCGAAGGCGCGCTGCACGACGACAAGACGCTGCCGGCCCAGATCGCAAAGCCGAAAGAGCGCTTCGGGCTGGCCGCGGTGATCGTCGTCTCCGACCGCGGCATGGTCACCAAAGCCAACCTCGAGTTGCTCCGCGAGAGCGAGGGCGCCACCTGGATCACGGCCCTGAAAGCGCCGCAGGTGAAGAAGCTCGTCACCGCTGGCGCGCTGCAGCTATCGCTCTTCGACGAGCACAACCTGGCCGAGATCGTCGCTGACGACTATCCCGGCGAGCGGCTGGTCGTGTGCCGCAACCCGCTCGTCGCCGCCGAGCGGGCGCGCAAGCGCAACGACCTGCTCCAAGCGACCGAGCGCGCGCTCGCCGAGATCCAAGGCCGTGTCGCCCAAGGCACGCTCCGCGGCGAGGCCGCGATCGGGCTCGCCGTCGGCGCGATCTGGAACCGCTGGCGCGTCCGCAAGCACTTCCAAGTCGCGATCACCGACACCAGCTTCGCCTTCGAGCGCAAAACCGAGCAGATCGAAGCGGAAGCGGCGCTCGACGGCATCTACGTGCTCCGCACCAGCGTCACCGCCGCCGCACTCGACGCAACCGACGTCGTACGCGCCTACAAGCAGCTGAAAGAGGTCGAGAAAGCCTTCCGCACGCTCAAAGGCCCGCTCGAGCTGCGCCCGATCCACCACCGCCTCGAAGACCGCGTCCGCGCGCACGTCTTCCTCTGCATGCTCGCCTACTACCTCGCCTGGCACCTGCGCCAAGCCTGGAAACCGCTCCTCTTCGACGACGAGCAGCCACCGCTGCAGACCGACCCGGTCGCCAAAGCGCGCCGCTCTCCACAGGCAGAACAGAAGGCACGCAGCAAACGCACCATCACCGGCGAGCGCTGCCACTCGCTCCCCACCCTGCTCGACGAGCTCGCCACCCGCACCCGCAACACCATCCACCTCCACGGCGGCCGCAGCTTCGACCAGCTCACCCAGCCGACCCCGACCCAGGCCCGCGCGCTCGCGCTGATCGACAACTACACGCTCACGACGTAGTCACGAACGATCCAGGCGCCGCAGCCCGCGACCCCGCACCAGAAGCGAAAAACCGTCTGCCGCCTCAGGGGAACTTCGGGCTAGCCCGTGACCTGGGCGCTGGCCGTGGTCGGAGTCTCGCTGCTGGTCTATGCGGCCGTGTCACGGCGTCTCGAAGGGACGCCGATCACGTCGCCGATGGTCTTCGTCGGGATCGGCCTACTGTTCGGCCCGCAGGTCCTCGACAAGCTCGATACGCCCTCGAACGGCCACTCGATCAGGCTCCTGGCCGAGGCGACGCTGACGCTCGTGCTCTTCGCCGACGCGTCGCGGATCGACCTCACCGCGCTCAGGCGCGAATACGCGGTCCCGGTCCGGCTGCTCGGGATCGGTCTTCCGCTCACGATCATCGCCGGGGCGGTCGCGGCCGTCTCGCTCTTCTCCAGCCTGACCTTCCTCGAGGCGCTCGTGCTCGGGATCGTGCTCGCGCCAACCGACGCCGCGCTCGGGCAGGCGGTGGTGACGCTGCCCACCCTGCCCTCCCGGATCCGGCAGGGGCTCAACGTCGAGAGCGGTCTCAACGACGGGATCTGTGTCCCGCTCCTGCTGATCGCGCTCGCAGCAGCCGAGGCGCAGGCCGGCGCGGAGAGCGACTCGCACGCGGTCCGCATCGTGCTCGAGGAGATCGGCTACGGAATCCTCGGCGGCGTCGTCGCCGGCGCGCTGGCCGCCGCCGTCGTGATCCTCGCGCGCCGCCGGGGCTGGATCACCCAGGGCTGGCTGCAGATCGTGCCGGTGGCCGGGGCGGGCCTCGCCTACGGGATCGCCGATCCGCGCGGCGGTTCGGGGTTCATCGCGGCGTCGCCATCGTGGCGATGTTCGGTCTGGGCGCGTGGGCATTCCACGCCATGTACGCAGCGTTCCGCGTCCCGCTAAGAAGCCACTTCTGAACGTGCCGACACCGTTGTTGCCGACGACGCGTGCCGCCGGGACGACCTGTCGAGCTGCACGGGGGATCACGTACGAGCCCGAGCGAGGGAGCGCGACCCCGGCTACGAGCTTGGCGTGACCCAGTCAAACCCTCGACCCGGCTTATCTGAGGCGCGGCCCATTACGACCGGTTTCCGTCGCAGGCAGCAAACGATTGATTCCGATCGCCGCTTTTCCGCCTCTGCCGTCGACGCCGATCAGCGGCCTGTCCCTCGCCAACGGTCCGCCACGCTGAGCGGTCCCCAGGCAACCGAGCCCCCGAGAGCTCTCCTCCCATGTCGGGTTCGATTACCGTTCGTTTCCGATACTCGCCGAGCCGATGCCCCACATCGCCGTCAACGGGCTGAGCACGTACTACGAGGTCCACGGGGACGGCCCGCCGCTGCTCCTCCTTCACGGCGGATGGGGCTCGATCCCCGAGCAGTGGCTCCCGCTCTTCACGTCCCACTTCCGGGTGATCGCACCGGAGCAGATGGGTCATGGACGCACTGCCGATCGCGTCGACCGTCCGTTTCACTACCACGACATGGCCGAGAACACGGTCGAGTTGATGCGCCGGCTGGGGATCGAGGGCGCGGTTGTCATCGGCTACAGCGACGGGGGCATCATCGGCCTTGACATGGCGATCCATCACCCCGAGCGTGTGATCAAGCTCGCGCTCACCGGCGCGAACGCCCGCTTCGACGGCTACACCACGGAGTACCAGAACTGGGTGCACGGCTTCGATCCCGTTAGCGAGCCGGTGTCCGACGACTACATGCGGCTTTCTCCCGACGGCGCGAAGCACTGGCCCGTCTTTCTTGAACGTCTGAAAACCATGTGGGCGGCCGAGCCGAGCTTCACGGACGAGGAGCTGCAGCGGGTCGAAGCGCCCACGCTTCTCATCATCGGTGACCGCGACATCGTCACTCCGGAGCACGCCGTCGAGATGTTCAGGACGATTCCCGGTGCACAACTGTGCGTTGTTCCGAATGCAAGCCACGGCGTGATGCCCGCGGAAACGATTCTGACGTTCCTGCGAGACGACGCTATCCGTTCTCGCAGCCGCTTATTCGTTCCAGGCGGTCCGACCCGCCGAGCTCGAAGAGCCGTGCAATCGACAGCTCGAGTCCTTGCCACTCACGGCATCGATCGCTGCAAAGCATGGGTCCGACGCGCCGGCCAAGCCCCTTAAGAGACAAGGGACAGCCCCTCGGGGCAGTCCAACAAACCATCCGCGGCCGGCCGTCTCTACACCACGGGCGGAGGGCCGCCGGGAAGCCCCCTCCCATGACTTTTTGGGCACCTCTCTCACGGCTGAGAATCGGGAAGCCGGTATCGCCCGCGGCGATTAGCTGTTCCCTAGGGTTCGGCGTCCCGGGCGCGGTGGCAAGAGCAAGATGACCGAAGACGCGGTCACCTCTCGGGGCAGGCTGCGAGCGGCCCGATGGGCGGGTAGCAGTTGTCGGGCGTGTTGTGTTTGATGCGGTCCGCGCCGGTGAGCCTGATGCCATCCGGCACCACGTCCAGGCCCCCGCCGAAGAGCCCGCCTCCCGCGACACCTGCCGTGTTGTGGGTGACTCGGCTGCTCCCGGCGAGCGTCAGGCTGAAAGGCTCTGTCAGGTAGAGCCCTCCGCCCTGCTGGGAGGCGCTGTTCCGGCTCACGGTCGAGTTCGTGAGAACAGCGGATCCGTCGACTCCGTAGATGCCCGTCGTGCTATTGCCGCTGATCGAGGAGTCGGTGGCCCGCAGGGCAGTGTCTTCCAGAGAGATGCCGCCGCCAGTGTTACCACGCACCTTCGACGCGGTCAGCGTGACAAAGCCCGTCGTGTGTACCACGGCGATTCCCACCCCGGCGTTATCGGCAACCGTGGAGTGAGTGAGCGTGACACTGGTTCCGCCTTCCAGCATCGAAATGCCGATCCCGGCGTTGCCGATCACGGCCGAGTGATCGAGACTCAGCACCCCACCACCCGAACTCGTTATGCCGCCCCCCACCGGAGGAAATCCTTGTAAATCGCCGAGTCCGTTGGTGATTGTCAGGTTACGAACAGCCAGGAATGCGCCGAACTGGATGACCGGCCCCTGGTGGTCACCATCCAGAATCGCGTGGCCATGCCCTTTGAGCGTGACGACGCCCCTCGTCATCGTCGTTGAGCCGACGCACCTGCCCTTGACGACGAGCGTGTCACCGTCAGCGGCGAGATCGACGGCCGCCTGAAGTGACAGCGCCGCGACGCCGGTGCGCTCATTCGACACCAGACAACCAGGACGACCGGCTGCCGTGCCACCCTGCCCGACCACGACGACGGCCAGACCCAACGCAAGCCCCAGGCCACGCAGTGCGTACTTCACTATCCCCACCTCCTCGCCTCGCCATGCTCGCGCTCAAGAGCCCACCACGCATCCGGACCGTTACTGATTCGAACGGGCGGGAAGCTGACATCGACGCCGATCAGCGGCCACCGGTTCGAGGGGCGCGGGTAAAGCGCCGCGCCTCGCCTCGCGGCTGACGGTACGCCCGGACTGCAATAGTCGGCCTGGGCCGAGCGGAAAGCGCTGGTGGAAACAGCGAGAAGCGTCGAGGACTCCTGCGATTGCGTGTTCCAGCCCCATCGAGATGGAGCCTTGTCACTGCGAGGAGACGCTCAGATCCTTCGCCAGGTGGTTGCGCGGGGCGGCGTCCTGGTGACCGGTATGAGGTACGAAACGGTGTAACAGCGCCCGGCTAGAGCTGGTCGCGCTCCCTCAAGACCGGCAAACCGTCAGGCATCGAGGGCGCGCGCAGCCGCCAGTGCCCCATCGCGAGTGTCTCGTTTGAGTGCCTCCTCGATCATCCGACACGCCAGCGAGAATCATGATGACGTGTCGTCGGTGCGCACGCCCTGAGCGCGCATTGCGGCATAACGGCAAAACGGCCCGACGACCAGGAGAACTTCGGGGTCGAGGTCCTCCCAGTCGTCCTCGACGCCGAATCGATCAGAGACGACCGTCATCAACTCGAGCACACCGAGCGAGTCCACGATCCCGGAGCCGAGCAGATCGGTGCTGTCGTCAACGTCCTCCGGCGCAACGCCGGCGACTTGCAATCGCTCCATCACCTGTTCGAGCAGGAACTCGCGAATCTCAGCTTCGCTCGTTTCGCTCATTCGGCTGCCTCCATCAGAGCATGCAGCGCTTTGCGATCGATCTTGCCATTGGGGTTGAGCGGCAAGTCTTCGAGTATTCGAATCTCCTGCGGGACCATGTACGTGGGTAGGCGCGCCTCCAGCATCGCTCGGACATCCCTGACGTCCAACGCGTCACTCGACGAGACGAACGCGACGATTCCTCCCGCGCCCGTTGCCGAAAGCGGCCACGCGATCGCCGCGGCGCCGAGCACGCCGGATACGTCGCGAATGGCTGCCTCGACCTCGCCGAGTTCGACGCGGTAGCCGTGGATCTGGACTTGCTCGTCCATTCGGCCCAGATAGTGGAGATTGCCGTCCGTCGTTCGGACGACGCGGTCGCCCGTGCGATAGTGCACACCGTCGCATCCGATAGGGACGACGAACGACGTCGCTGTACGTGCAGGGTCATCGAGATAACCCAACGTCACCTGAGGCCCCCCAACGAGCAACTCGCCCTCCTCGCCGCAACCGACCTCGCGCAGGTCTGAATCGGCGACAATCACCGACGTTTCGCCGACAGGCTCACCTATCGGGACGAGGCTCTGGTAGCGGGCCTGGTCGAGAAGCCCTGGCCGCCAGCGGTACGCCGTGCAGGCGATTGTCGCCTCTGTCGGGCCATAAAGGTTCTCCAGCGTCGAGTTCGGCGCCGCGCTCTGCCATGCTTCGGCCATCTCGGCTGGTAAAGCTTCACCACAAAACAGGCTCCAGCGAAGCGACGGAAAAACACCACGCTTCAGAGCGCCGAAACGCTGGAGGAAAACCGCAACCGACGGGACCGAGAACCAGATCGTCAGCTCCCGTTCGCGGATGAAACGGTCCGGCTTCATCACGACCTTGTCCGGCAGACAATGGACGGACGCGCCGTGTTCCCACGCGACGAACATGTCGAATACAGACAAGTCGAATGTGAGGTCGAACGCCTGCGAGAAGCGATCGCTCGGCTCGACGCCGTACCGGCCGGCCATCAAGCGGATGAACGGCGTGACGTTGCGATGGCCGACGAGAACGCCCTTCGGCCCGCCGGTGCTCCCGGAGGTGAATAGCAGGTAGGCTGGATCGTCCCGCGGCGGCGGCCGGAGCGAGACGTCCGCGTTGCGGGAGAGATCGTCTTTCCCGAGCACATCGTGTCGGCGAAATCGGCGCCTGAGTTCGCCCACATCGTCCGCGCCCGGCGCGATGATGACCGTCTTCTCGGCGACGTCGGCCAAGACAGCTTCCAACTGGACGAGCGAGGCGTCGTCAACGACGATGGCACGGCTGCCCGAGCGCATGAACATCTCACGGGTGCGGGTAACGGGAAAGCGCCGGTTGAGGGGGAGGTACGCGTGACCGCGCACCAACGCAGCCAGCAAGCCCGCATAGGCGACCCAGGAGCGGTGCGCAAAGACAGCAGTTCGCGCCGGAGCCTCGCCGGCAACGTCTATTTCGAGCCGGTGTGCAATGGCCGCGGAGACACGCAGCAGACGCTCGTAGGACCATCGTTCACCGTCGACCTCGACGGCTGTCGCGTCTGGTGCGGCCGCGGCCGATCTAAGGAAGCCTGCGACGAGATGATCCTCGACCGGGAGCAGACCACCATCTCTTGCGTCGGTCATTTCGCGGCTGAGGCGTCGTCGCGAGCGACACTTTCCGACTGGTCGCGATCTCCTCGCGCCGGCATTCGACGGGCGGGCACGGCGAAGACGGTGGAGCCCGCGGGAACATCAGCGAGAACGACCGCGTTCGGACCGATTTTCGCACCATCGCCCACAGTGATCGGACCGATCAGCACCGCTCCGACATTGATCTCCACATCGGTGCCAATCTGCGGTGTACCGCTTCCTACCGTAGCGTGCCCGATCGTGACCCCGTGGCCGATGGTGCATCCGTCGCCGATGCTGACGGCAGAATCGACCATGATCCCGCCTTGGTCGAGGACCTTGACCTTGCGGCCGAGGCGCGTCGCGGCGGGGATCTGGATCCCGTAGACGTTGCGAACGAGCGTATATAGAACCCGGTAGACCAGGCTCACCGTCTTCCGCCACACGCCGGGAGGGAGCCCGAGTCTCCACGCGCCGACGCGTTGAAGGATGACGGCATGTAGACCCGGCAGTGCCCAGTCCCGGTCGTGCGTCACGTAGTCCTCACGGATCAAATCGAGGAGCTCGCGCAAGGACAAACCGTACGCGGCGCCCCCGGGGGGACCACTAGACGTGTTCTGATGATCGGTCAGCAATTGCAAACTCCGTCGCACGGAGTGGCTTGAGCCACAGATCAAGTCTGACGCGAACCCGTTCTCCCCCCGAACGTAACGGACGCCTACCCTTGCGAAGGATAGATTAGCCAGGTTGTCTCAGGCGTCCCGCCGAGACTTGCCAATTGCTTGCCAAGAACCCGTACTGGTGCAATGCCATCCCAGAGACAAAAAGCGCCATTTACAGGCTCTTTCTAACGGGAGCGACGGGACTCGAACCCGCGACCTCCG